>CAVWBU010000027.1:0-353030 GCA_963753345.1 uncultured Fibrobacterota bacterium | reverse complement strand
GGTACCTTACGGTGAAGAATTGCGCGAGGTACCAACGTGTGCAGCATCGCATGCTGACGCGGCCCATAGGCATTCAACAGTCTTACAGTGCTGGCCGCGTTTGCATGTTGCGGCTGTTGTTGGCACGTTCCTGGTGGTGTGCACTATTGGTCATTCCCAGTGTGTCAGTAGTTCGTAAAGCCGTTTGTTAAGGAAAAGATTTTCCTTGCCTACTTTCTTGCCCTCAAGGATTCCGATGTTCTCTAATGTCTTGAGATATACGCTGGCTCTTTGACGCTTCGTCAAACCTTTGGCGACAAGAAATTCTACCTTACTATATGGTTGCTCGAACAATAATTCGATGAGTTCCTTTGAGTACATATAAGCAGGCAATTTCTCTCGCGCAAGCGTGAGCGTTTTATCAAATTCATTTCGAATCTCATATACCTTATTTCGAGTAGATTTTGCTGTTTGTTCAACAGCGTCCAGCATGTAAAGAATCCACGGTTCCCATGCGCCGTACTCCGTAACTTTGCGAATATGGGAATAATATTGCTGTTTGGTGCGGATAATGTGGCCACTCAGGTATAGGATTGGAAGTTCCAGTAATCCGCTGAAGGTAAGGAAGAGTACGTTCATTATTCTTCCCGTACGGCCATTGCCATCAGTGAATGGGTGAATGGCTTCAAACTGATAATGCATCAGTGCTAATTTGATTAGAGGGTCTAAACCGCTTGAGTTATCGTGAAGAAAATCCTCCAGATTTCTTAGTTTGTCCCTTATCACCTGTTCCCCCTCGGGGGGAGTGTAAATGGTTTTTCCGGACCCCGTGCCAACTCTTGTACCTGGGGTTCTGCGGATTCCGCTTTCATTATGCTTAATGATACCGACGAGCTCGATAAAGAGGTTCGTGGTGAAGACAGGCCGCTTCTTGAGTTTGTTGAATCCATGCCAGACCGCTTCTCTGTAGTTAAGGACCTCTTTTGTCTGTGGATCAATTTGTTCAGATTTGGCGGTGAAAGCCTTAAAAAGCCGGTCATTGGTAGTCAATATATTCTCAATTTCGGAACTGGCGCGGGCTTCCTGCAGTGTTACTGAATTGACCAGAATTGTCGAGTTCGGCAGAGAATGGACCAGGCCGTTGAGCTCTGCCAGCTGCCGACCCGCCGAAGCGACTTTTCGGAGAATCGGTATGGTTTCAATGTCGGTGCGCGGCGGCAATAAAGGAAGGTCATTATATGGACTGTCGGGAGAAAAACTTTTAGGAAGGTTTGTCATGTCGCATGGCCTTTCATGATAAGTATATTATGTCGAATATAGTTAATATATGCGACATGTTCAAGTGTCATGTCGAATCATGCGACATATCGGCCAAACCCGAAAATCACCAACAGGAATTGACCCACAACGTTTGCCGTGTTACGACGTGGCCAGCGTTAGAAAACGTGACGGAGCAAAGCGACATGACACGTCTTATTCAAACGCTGGCCATGTGCCCGAAGGGCCTTGCGTAACGTGGCTGTTGTGCATTGTTGCTGACTCAGGACATCAATGGCAATGAAAGAGCTTGAATTTTGGCGAAGAAAGGCGTATATTAAAAGTAAGATTACGATGAAAAGGCACTTCTATAGGTTTCGTCCTATAGCGGTGCTTTTTCTTTTAGAAACTCGAGTTTATTCCTCAAATCGTCCAAAAATTGAATCTTTTCTCTCCCCGCTTTTCTTAGCAAGCTTGAGCAGTGCTCCCTGCCGGGAGACAAGATTACTTCCAGTTTGTTTTGTCTATAGAAATATTCAACTAAACAACTGAAATCTCCGTCACTGGTCACAATTACGGCTTTGTCATAATGTGGAAAATCAATCATAGCCTGAAGAACAAGTTCGGCATCACAGTTCCCTTTGATTTTCCCGTCAGGGGTTTTCATTGTAGGCTTGAAAATCAAAACGTATCCGAATTCCTGAAGGGATTTATAAAGATTTTGGTTTTCAGGGAGATAGCCAATAAAATAGTAAGCTTTTGAAATCCCATATTTTTCTTTCAAATATATACGGAACCTTTTTAGATCCAGTTTCCAACCAAGGCGTTGAATTCCAAGATTCAGGTTTTGACCATCAATGAATGCAAAATTTACTTTTTCCATTTTTGCTCCCTATCCCGCTATTGCGCCTATACCATCGCTCTCCTCGGGTGCCCCCACACATCTGCTTGATTCTTGCCACTGTTCCCTCTCGGGGTGCACCCAGGAGGGGGTAGCGGAGGGCCGGCCGCACACATTTGAAATCCTGGTTTGTGAAGCTGTGCGGCCGGGCTGAAGCGAGGGGGATACTTCCCCCACCAATATGTGAATTTTATTGATATAAACTAATTATAAAAACGACGCCGCCCAAGCCGCAAACCCCGAAAGAAAAAACGGCACGTCGGCAAAAATCGCGAATAACACCGATCTGCCGAATTTTTGTCCTCGATTGAGCCGTGTGAAAATGTAAAGGTACAGTATCGGCACCATCTGAAAAAGAAACATGTAATACACCCTTCCGCGCGCGGACTCCGGCATGAGCAGGGGAGAGACCGCGCACAGTCCGCACGCGGCGGCCGTGGCGGCCATGATCGTCTTGCGGGCATAATCTTCGCCGATGATGGTGACGAGCGTTTCGCGGCCCATGATCCTGTCTCCCTCTATGTCGCGCAAGTCAAACATGAGCGAGCGGAGGAACGCGAGCACGAACAAGAGCGCGAACGCGAGGCCGGTGGCCGGCGTGAGGTTGAGGGTTTCCGCGGCCGCATGCGGCATGAGCGTGAGCACCACGGCCCAGGCAAGTGCCACGAACAGGTCGCGCGACATGGGCACGTCCCGAAGCCTGCTGTACCGCAACAGCCGCCTGAGCGGGCCGGGTACGATGGTGATGTGGTACACGCTTCCCGCAAGAGAGCTGAGCAGCATGAGATAGAAAAGAGTTTTGCTTTGCAGAAAGCTCACGCCGAGAAGCACCAGCATGCACGCGGCAACCAGCGAATACAGCAGCGGTTTGTTGCTGCGGTAGAACCGGTATCGTCCGATCCCGAGGTGCTGGGTCATTTCCATGCTTCCCAGGCTGTTCCACAGGTACATGGAGAGAAAATAAAGGAAGGCGACCGCGGCGCCGGCAATGCCGGGCGCGGATTTCTGCAGCATGCATGACGCATAGTACATGCACGATGCGCCCGCGGCGACAAAGATGTTGAGCGAGGAAAACAGGTCTATGAGGTAGCGCAGAAAACTCACAGCCGTTTTTTTACGAGTGCTGTCCATGTACGTAAGGTACTCGGTGATGCGGCTAATCATCCAGTTGGGCGTAGAGGCGCCCGCGGTGATGCCGACGGTTGCCAAGGCGGCAATTGCGTCCCAGTCGATGTCAAGCTCGGTCTCCACCCACTGCACGGGCTTACCCGTTTCCCCGGCAATGGCCGCGAGCCTTTTTGTGTTCGCACTGTTTCTTCCGCCGACCACGATCATGGCGTCCACCTTTGCGGCGAGTTCGCGCGTCTCGCTCTGGCGCCGGTCGGTCGCCGAGCAGATCGTTTTCTTGACAACCACCTCCGCCTGCTCGCCGTATCGCGTACGGATGCGGCCGGCGATTTCATCGAACGTTTCGCTGTCGAATGTCGTCTGCGAGACAAGGCAGATCTTCTTGCATTCGGGCAGACCGCCAACGTCTTCGGACGAGCAGATCAGGTGTCCGGCCTGACCGGCGTATCCTTGCAGGCCCACCACTTCGGAATGGCCCTTGTCGCCCGCGATGACGATCGCGAATCCCTGGTCTCTGTATTTTTCGATCACCTTGTGCACGGTCTTTACTTTCGGGCATGTTCCGTCGATCACATGCCCGCGCGGCTCCCAGGATTTCTGTACCGCGGGCGGCGTGCCGTGCGCGCTGATGAGAATGGTCGATTCCGGCGGCACCTGTTTCGATTCGTCGATGGCGACGATGCGGCGCTCGCGGAGCATTTCCACGGTCTGATTGTTGTGGATGAGCGGGCCAAGCGTGAGCACACCTTGCGGCGACTTGGCGGCCTGTTCGAGCGCGAGGTCCACCGCGCGGCGCACGCCCATGCAGAACCCGGCCGTGGATGCGGTGAGGATTTTCATGATAGGAAAATACAACAGGTGGCACGCTGCTTTGTGATACCAGTTATATTTATACCGTCTGCAGCGGTGAAGGATTGGGGAGCGTGGCGCTCCGTGAAAACAGAGAGGAAACAGCATGGAACACAACGTGAGCAGAAGAGATTTTGTCAAGATCGCGGCAGCCGTTGCACTTGCTTCTCAGGGCGGAAGTTTGTTCGCCGGGCAAACGCCGGCGGCCCAGCCGGCAAAACCGGCGCCGGTGAAAACGATTTCCATGGTGACGCTGCCTTATGCGCAAGACGCGCTCGCGCCATCAATTTCGGCGCGTACGGTGGACCTTCACTACAACAAACACCACATGAGTTACTACAACCAGCTGAAGGGCTGGATCGGCGCGCATCCGGAGTTTCAAAATCAGACGCTCGAGGAGCTTATTGCGGCGAACCAGGGAGGAATACGGTTTGCGGAAGCGGTGTTCCAATACTCGATACTGCTGTACAACCACAACTGGTACTGGATGAGTCTCAAGCCGAAGGCGGGCGGGCAGCCGAAGGGGAAGATCGGCTCGATGATCGACGGCTCGTTCGGATCGTATCAGGCGTTCCGCAAGCAGTTCATCGACGAAGCCATGCAGCTCGGCGTGGGCTGGGTCTGGGTGGTGCTCGACGGGAAGGCGATAAAGGCCTACCGGTGCGAATATCATGACTCTCCGTTGCTCAAAGGATATATTCCCCTGCTCACCGTTGACGTATGGGAACATGCGTATTACATGGACTACCAGAATGAGCGGCAGAAGTATGTCGAAGCCGTGCTCGACAACCTGCTCAACTGGGAATACGCCGAAACGAAACTTGCCGCGGCTGAAAAGTAGCACGGCGGGAGCGCGCACCGGACGATGAGACCGACCGCCTTGGTTAGCGCATGTGCATTGCTGATGTTCACCGGCGTGTGCGCGCAGGACAGTCACGCCGGGCTGGCGATATCCCTTTCCGTCAAAACCTTCGTTTACCCCTCGGATTCCTTCGACCAAACCGGTCACGGAAAGGTGGAAGCGTTCCTTCGTTACAAGGGGGGAGCCCCGATCCCGAACCAGCGGATAGAACTCTCCTCCACCTGCGGCAATTTCTCCTGCAAGCTGCCCGACGTCGAGAATGAGGTCGATTCTTCGTCGTCCGACGAAAGCTGCTTCACCACAGGCAAGGACGGGAAAATTCTCGTGTACATCATCAACATTCCCTTCAATTCGCAGGGAACGGTAACCGCCTCGTGCGCCTACAACGACGTTTCGGTGAAAGCCACCGGCACGTTCTGGATAAAGAGAATGCTTTTGTCAAAGATGCCGGGGAAGAAGAGAAAGAACATTAATTGACGAGTCCGGCGACCGCTTGCTTTGTGGGACTGGCTGCCTCCTCAGCATACTTTTTCGGTTCTAAACAATATGCATGCTTGCTATAGGATTTCTCGCATAGCAAGAACCCTCTTCCGCCTTTGTCCGTCCATCTTCCTAAACCTTGCCGCAGTCGCGGTGGCTGGCGCGCTCTGCCGTCCGGGTGTAGACCGCAATTACCAATTTGGCACGTGCGACTATCATGTCACGGCGTCGTTCACAGTTGCCTGCCCGCGTGATTCCGCGCTTGTTGCCTGTTTTGATTTCGACCATGTCAAGCGATTTCTTGCATGTCCGAGTCTTGACCTGACAAGGATTACCCAGGGAAGCAACTGGCGACAATATTTGTTTGCATACAACTACGTCGTCTATCGGTGCACGCTTGATATAAAGTATGAGTTGAAGACCGACAGCGGGCTGGTCCGTTACAGCCTCGTTCAGTCTCGTACCAACAACTCGTTTTTTCCCGGAATGGTTGAACTTTCCGGGTTCTACAAGGCCGAGCATCTTCCGCACAGCGACAGTATTCGCGTGACCTACGAGCAAAACGCTCGCATGTCCAAGAAACTCAACATTCTTTACACTACGGAAATACGGTGGCAAAGCGATGGGGTGATCAAACGGCTGGAAGCTTTTTTGAGAAAATTGAAATGAAATATGGACCACGGATATTTACAAATCAATATCTTGACGGTTGGAGCCCTCCCCGGCGGGGGAGGGAAGGGAGGGCGGGATACAATAAGCATTTTCATTACGGGATTTAAAGGGCGGAGCCCTTTCCAGCTACTGAATTCTATTTTTACAAAACAGACAAGGAGTGCTTTCTTATCTCACTTTTCACCATTATTGCCCGCATGGCAATTTCACGAACATCGCCGCATTCTGTCCTTCCGTAAACGTCATTTCCTGCGTGCAGGTCTTGTCGCCCTTTACAAACTGCATAGTATGTTTTCCCGAAGTCACGTTCAGGTTCGCGGTGCTTGTCTTGCCGATGAGCTGCCCGTCCATGTAGACCGTTGCGACCGGCGGCACCGACGTAATAAAGACCGTGGCGGGTTTGTGCTCCGCGTCGGGCACGGGAGCAACAGGCGTTGACACGACGGGCGCCGGCTGGGGCTGCGGCGGTGGCGTGGGGGCTACCATGGCAGGCGCGGTTTTTTCCGGGGCCGGCGGCTGTGCAGTTTCGAGGCTTTCGATTGTTGACTGGATGGCCTGGAAAGCCTCCGGTTCAAGATTCTTTTCCAGCAGCTTGCGGTTTGCGGCAAAGGACTTGCGTGCCGCGTCGTTTTTTCCTTTTTCAACCATATCGTACAGGAGGAGAAGTTGACGTTGCGCGACCTCCTGGGATGCGGATTGCTTCGGCTGCGTGTTCATGGTTTGCTGACCCTGAGGAGACGGGACAGGCTGCGGCACCGCAGGCGCAGCGGCTGGGGGTGGGGGAGCAGGCGCGGCAGGCGGCGTGGCGGCAATTTCCCGTTCGTGTTCCAGATCCTTTACGGCGAGTTCCCCCTTGTGCGCTTCGGAAACGCGCTGGGCGATTGCGGCGGCGGATGCGGATTCCTCTTCCCGTTTGTCACGCAGAGCAGCGGCACTGTCGGCGCGAGCCGCGGTTATTGCCGATTCGATCGAATCCACCGCGTCCTGAAGCCCGCGCAATTCCGCCTGCTTTCCGCCTGCAACGGTCTCGGCCTGGGAGACGAAAACGCTTTTTTCCTTGTAAATCCGGACGCTGTCGTTGCGAGCCGCCTGGTGGCGCGCAAGCACATCGTTCAGCGACGCCTGCACCCTCTGAAGAATAGCGGCGGCCTGCGCAATGGCAAGCGACGCGCTGGCCATTTCCTTCCTGCGCGCGTTTTCTCTCTGGGCGCCCGCGGCCTTGAGCGCGTCGCACGACCGGCGCATGGCGCCTGCAGCCAGCGATGCTGCGACCGAATCGGCGAGCAGGGCGGCATGCATTTTCCGGAAGGAGTCCTGAAAAGCTTCGAAACGGCGCATGGCGCCGGCAGTGTCCTGCTCCAGCTTCGCGACACGAGGTTTTGCGTTAATCAAGTCCTTCCACGCGGCTGCGAGCCTGTCGCCGAGCCGTTTGCTCTCCTTGGAAAAATTCGCGTTTATCTGGGCCTGCTGTTTTCCATTCAGGATGCCTTCCCGCACGATTCTTTCGCGTTCGGCGGATGCCGAATCGAGAGACTTCTGTGTTGCGGTGATCAGCGTTCCGACCCGCGCGTTGCGGTCGCGCCACGTTGCGCCCGGAATCTTCGCGGCCGCTGCGGCGAACGCCTCGTCGCGCAGCATGTCTTCAAGCTTGCCTTTGTCAATGTCGAGCCGCTGCGCCTTCTCGGCCTTTTCTCCGGTTGCGGCGCTGCGCACTTCGTACGATTTGTTAAGAAAATCGCCGAGCTGGGCCGTGAGCGATTCGATCGCGCTGTCCAGCTGCAGCGATTCCCTGATACGCAGGAACCTGTCCTTCTCGTTCTGCAGCACGGGAACGAGCGAATCAAGGGTCTTTGTGGATCGCTCGCGTTTCAGCGTTTCCCTGGCGCTCTCCGTCTGGGCCGCAAGGCTGTCGCGCTTTGAATTGTTGAGTTCTTCGGTCGTGCTTTTCACGGCCGAATCCCTTGCCGCGATGTACACGCGGAGGTCGGCAAGCCTTTTCCGGGCAGCCGCGATGGAATCTGAGTTCACCATGGCCGCTGCCGCGCTGTCGGCGGCACATTTTCTGATGGAAGCGGCGATGCTGTCCACCTTGGCCAAGAGCGCCGTTGACGATTTTTCCTTTGCGGCGGTCGTGTCGCTGATGCGCGCGGATTCGGCGGAAAGCCGCTTGGCGATGTCGGCGCTGTCGGTGCGGGCGAGTTCAAGGCCGCTTTTTGCCGATTCCACCGAATCTTTCCAGGCGGCAATGGACGGTTCAAACGCGGCAATTGCCTTGCGCATGCTGTCGGAGGCCGCCATGCGCTCGGCGTCGCGGGTGTTTTTGGCCGACGTAAATGATGCCGATTGCTGGCGGAGCGACGCGAGGCATGGCGTTGGTGCGCGCGGCCCGCGCGTTGAGACCGGTTATAAGCAACGAGAGTGAATCGATTCTTGCGGCGGCGCGGGCATCCGCCGCGGCGCTGTCCGAACGCAGTTTGGCTATCTCCGCGGCGATTGCGCGGTTTCTGGAAGCCTGTTCGTCAATGCGGCGGTTGATTTCTGCGACCTTAAGCGAGCGCTCCGACAAACCTCCGGACTGAGCGACGGCAACATTGACGGAAGCAATTACAACGCCGACGATGACGCACGGCCGCAGCCGATTCTTTCATGGGCTTTCCTGCCACAACCTTGTTTGGTAACGTAGCAAACTACTATGGGGACGGGCTGGACGCAAATCCGCCTCCCGTATCGCGCCATCATGCAGGGCACGGTGCCTGCGTTTTCACCCATGCCGGTACGTCCGTCGTTCATGCCCCCGGAAGTTTTCCCGACACGAGAATTTTTCTTCCTATGTGAAGCAGGGAATGCGGCGTGATGCCGTTGAGATCGCACAGGGTGTGAATCGTGGTATGATATTGCATCGCGATGCGGCCAAGCGTGTCGCCCTTGCGCACCGTATGCCACTGTGCCTTGCGCAATTCGGCGAGGTAGGCAAAATTGGCCTTAGTGAGTACGAGCGTGTCCGACTTGAGCGCGAACGCGGTAAAATCAATGGCGCAGTTGGGGTCGAACGGTTCTCCGTAGTACCGCATTTCGAAATGTAAATGGCAGCCCGTGGACCTGCCGGTGCTGCCGCCAAGACCTATCACGTCACCGGCCTTGACTTTTGCGTTGGCAGCCACGCATTCGCGCGACAGGTGGCCGTATATGGTTTCGAGGCCGTAGGGATGACGGATCACGACGACCTTGCCGTAACCGCGCCGGTCCCGTTTCGTGACGCGCACGATCCCGTCGAACGCGGCTCGAACGGTGTCGCCCCGCGATAGTCGGATGTCAACGCCCTGGTGCCAGAGCCAGCGCCGCAGCCCGAAGTCGGAGGTCACCACGTTCTTGAAAGGGTGGACGTAGAACCGGCCGGCAGAAGAATCGACAAGAGCGATCCGCGCCGTGTCGGCCCAGTTTTCCGATTCGAAATGGCCGCTATTGATTTTCCAGTTGTCCCATGCGAACGTGTCCACCGCCGAAGGTTCCTGCGTTTCCACCATGGTGTCGATGTCGTCCTGGAATTCATCCTCCTGGGTTTCTTCGGAACCGGATGGCACCGGCGGCTGGTTGACGGAGGTGGAATCCTGCACGGCTGCGGAGTCCGACGGCGCGGCATTGCACACAACCGCGCAAGCAAGGAAGACGCCTGCAAAGAAAAGCAGGCGAGGCGTGTGCGCTCCGGGACCTGCGGCCCCAATGTTTGTCATAGGGGAATCTTTGTTGTTCATAACAAACCAGAAGGAAAACGGAAGCGGCCGGAGTCCCTACATTCCCGAGGCTTTCACCACCCGTATCACTTTCCCGGGAATAAGAACGGTGTCCGATTTCATCTTATTCTCTTTGTAAAGACTGTCCACCGGAACGCCGAATTCCGCGGCAATCCGCACAAGGGTGTCGCCGTCCTTGACCTTGTAGTAAATAACGCCGGTCTCCGGCGGCGGCGCGACAGCAGACCTGGCGACTGTTTCCGCAGACAGCGGAATGCGAAGCGTATCGCCCTCGCGAATACGTAGAACATCGGTGATCCGGTTGGCGGTCATCAGCGAATCGACGCTCACCGAATACCTGAGCGAAATTCTGAAAAGATCTTCCCCTTTCGCAATCACATAGATCTTGTCCTGACCTTTATGCTCGGATTGCCCAACCATCGGAGTGCCGGAGTCGGATTTTGCCGTGCCGGGTTGTGCAGCGTCGGTTCCGGAAGCTGCGGCAGGCACGGCAGAGGAAACGGGTGCTGTGTGCGCAACGGGAACGGCGGCGGCCGGAGCCTTGACAATGAGGGTCTGGCCGATCTTGATGATCGGGTGCGCCAGGTTGAGGCCGTTAAGCGCTGCAAGCTCGCCAAGCCGGATGTCGAACCTGCGCGAAACCGAGAACGGCGTTTCCCCTATTTCCACCACGTGCGTCTGTGCCGGAGCCGCGGCGGTCGCGGCAGGCAATGCGGGTTTCGGCGCCTCCAGAACAGGCAGCGGGGTCTGCGCAGGCGACGCCGGAGCAGCCGCGGTTTCCGCGGGAGCGTGTACGGGGGCCGCGGCGGCGACAGCGGGCGGCGGCGCTTCCGCAACAGGAGGAGGCAGCGGCCTGCTCACCAGCAGGATCCGGCCCGGCCGCAGAATGGTTTTTCCGGTCACATGGTTCCAGCGGCAGAGCTGGGTGACGCGCACATGGTAACGCCGCGCGATCCTGCCGAGATTATCGCCCGGACGGACGCGGTGACGGATTGATATGCCGGAATATTCGTAATCGGGAAGATCTAGCGCCTTGATCTCCGACTCGGGCGGCGCTGAATAGGCAACATTCGCCGGAAGAGGAACCGCCGACACCGGAATAAAGAGGTGATGACCGGGCGTCAATTTCGGAGCGGTGATCCTGTTGATGGAGGAGAGCGCATCTGCGGGAACGCTGTATCGGGAGGCCACACCGGCGATATCGTCGCCCCGCTTTATTTCGTAGCGATACCACTGCACGCGTTTCTCGGCAGGGAGGTTTGCATAGAAAGCGTTCCACGCCCTCTTCTTTCCCGCAGGCAGATACACGAGCACGCCGCTCGTGTCGCAGGGCGTGCACCACCGCAGGATGTGCGGGTTCATTTTGGCAAGCGCGTCGCGGTTTACCCCAAGGCCGTCGGCAATGTCGTTCAGGCTTATGGACTCCTTCACATGGACCGTGTCGAGGGAAAGCGTGTCGGCGGCGTTGATCGATACGCCGAAGCACTTCGGGTTTTTTGCGATTGTCAAGGCGGCAAGATAGCAGGGAACGTAGTTCTTGGTTTGCCGCGGAAGCCGTTTGAGCCGCCAGTAGTCGTTGGTCCCGTGGCGCGCGATGCTGTGCGAAACGCCGTTTTCGCCGCAGTTGTAGGCGGCAAGAGCGAGGTGCCAGTTGCCGAACTCGCCGAAAAGCTTCTTGAGATAGCCGATGGCGGCCTCTGTGGAGCGGACAGGGTCGCGGCGTTCGTCGAGCCAGAAGCTTCTTCTGAGGCCGTACAGCTTTCCTGTTGACGCGATAAACTGCCATATCCCCGATGCGTTTGCATACGAGTAGGCGAGTGGGTTGAACCCGCTCTCGATGAGAGGAAGATAGGCGAGATCCTTGGGCAGCCCGCTGTCGGCAAACATCTTTCTCATGAACGAAACGTAGTACGTTGCCCGGGAAAACCAGTGATCGATGGTAACGTCGCGGTTGCGGACGTAAAAGGACAGGGCGCGCTGCACGCGCTGGTTCCATACCACCGGAACGTCGTATTCCACACCCTTCTGGCAGGCGATTGCGGCAAGGGCGACGCTGTCGAGCGGACCGGCGCTCATCGAGTCGATGGAACGCATCAGCTGTCCCTGAAACACGGCCGCGGCAATGTCGTCCGGCAGCGAGTAGGATGCGGGCATTTTCTGTTTGTAAATTATCGCGATTTCGTCGAAGTACTTGGACGACGGCAGCCGTTCCGCACCCGCGTCGCCTCTCTGGTCCATGGCTTCCACGGCATGCACTGCCTGCCGGAGGGCCGAGTCCGCGGCCGCGAAATCGCTGTCGTCGCAGTAGGATTTTGCTTCCTCGATACAATCGGAAGGATTCTGGTAGACCGTGTCGTCGTCGACGGTCTCCGAAGAATCGTCGTCCGCTTCGGAATCGGCCGCAGGTTGCAGATCGGCTGCGGAAGGAACTATCGGCACGCTGTCGCGGGGATACGTGATGATGTGGGGAGCGGACGCCGGGACATGAACATGAGCGCGCGTGGAACTGCACGCACCGACAAGGGCGAGCAGGGTCGTTGCCAGCAGGCAGCCGCGGCAAGTGTGGACAAACGCTTTACAAAAGAAAAAAGAAGGCACTCTCCATCCTTCAATTCGGTACCCTATAAATATAATTCATTTTGTGCGGCACGGGCCGCCCTGCGAGAGAAGCCTGCGCTCCGTATACGGCCGATTATTCTCCAATCACCTCGACGCCGGGGCTGCCCGGTGTCCGGTTTCGTCTGAGTCGCGGCTGAGGTGCGTTCCTTCGCCGATTTTTTCATCACCGCATCTCTCATAATCGAATCCCGCGTCGAATTCTTTTGAACATCCTCCGAAACAAGCGCATCCGAAATTGCCTTAAACCACATGCCGATGTTGCCGTCAAATTGCCCGAGGGTGTAAAGCGCCTCGTTGACAGGGCTTTTTTCCGCCCAGACGCGCTCCTGCTCGATTTGTTTTCTGCGAGCCTGCACCAGCCTTCCCGCCTCCCGCCTAGCCTCAAACACAGGGTACGACACGGAAGCCGAATTGCCGTGAATGTCAAACACCGTGATTTGAAGACGGTAGTGCGATGAATCCAACTGGAGTGTTTTTGTGATTCCTTCGCGTTTCGAACCATTGAAGTAAATGTTTTCCCTGAATGCGTCCGAACTGAACTGCGCCTCGCGCAGGCCTATGTCACTCGCGGCCGTAAACGTGACTGAAACCTGCTGCGTCTCGGTGTACGAAAGCGTGACGTCGCGGATTGCAGGCCCGTTGCCCCTGTCACGGTCCCCGGCCGCCGCTCTCGATGGGGCAAGGTAGAACGCAAGCTTGTACGCCGCGCAGCCCGTGTCTATGCCGTGAACATTTATAGGCAGCGCAAGCGTTGTCACGCCTGTGCGTTCGTCAAGCACAAAGGATGTTCCTGCAATGCCGAATGAAAACGCGATGCGCAGTCCTCCTTCGCGGCTTGCGGCGAGCATCGCAGATGAAAAGCTTTTCGAAAAAGCCTCTGCCCTGTCGATGAGTTGAAGCTTTGAGAAGAAGGAGGAGTCCATTGCAGCCGAGGCAGGCAGGGTGGGCATTGTATTGCAGGATTTGCAGGGGAAGAAAAGTGTTCTTCTTGCCTCCGCAGTACCAAGGCGAACAACAGACGAATCAAACCTCAATGACTGCGGCGTCGCGGAGAAATAGTAGGTGGCCGCCACCGTGACGGAGCCGAAACGGTAGGTTCTGTCGAACCGCATCAGAAGATAATCAAACCCGCATTCGTATGCCATGTGCTTGAGCATACGCAGGTCGTAGTGCCATTCGGACCGACCCGATTCACAGAACGCGCATTCGTTGAAAAGCGGAGACCGGGGCGGGTTGAGGGGGAGAAACAGGGGCTCGCCTGCGATAATGGAAAATGGCTCCCTGGAAATACCTGGCTTGACGATTCCTTGCTTTTGCGGAACATCCGAAGCAAGAGCAATGGTCGCGAGCATAGCCGTAAGCACGCTTGCAAGGAACAATGGGCGAGAAATGATGAAGTTTTGTGACCACATGCGATGAGTGAGGCGTCTTACGGGAATGCTTCGTTCTGCACGCGAGCTGCCGGTGAATGATGTAAAAATACGCTTCGGCAGTGGGTAATATTTCTGATACTCCAGAACGGGGTTCTTCAATCAGGAAGCGGTTCTCTTAGGCAACACTCGGTTCAGCGACAAATCGTCCAGACTTCACCGACCAGCCACGGTCTTTTGATTACGATCATGACAATATCCCGACGCATTCTGACGAAATAGTATTGACATCTGACTTAAAATTCGTTATATTTAACCGCTAGGTCACCAATCTGACTCAGGAGTCAACATGGAACTCAATCCAAGAGAAGCAAAAGACCAGCTTGTCCGTGATGCGAAGAGCAACCTTATCCTCGACGCGGCATTGAAGACATTCGCGGAGAAAGGTTATCATGAGACGCGGCTTGATGATATCGCCGCAGCAGCCGGTTTTTCAAAGGCTTCGCTCTATAATTACTACGAAGACAAAGAAGAAATATTCCTCCATATTCTTATCCGGATGCATGAGAAAATTCTGGAAGTCCTCAAGACGCGAAATAAAAGAAGACCGGCACATTTTGGACAACCTGCAGACCATGCTGCGGGCCATTCTCAAGATTTACAGTGACAACTTCTCATTTACCACGAGTATGACAGACCTGAAAACAATAGCGCCAACCAGCATGCAGCGATTCCAGGAAAGACACCACGAATTGGCCGCCCGGTTCAAGCATTACAGCAAAGAAATGCTGGACTTGTCCGCAACAGTCTTTACACTTGGCCGGAAGCGTAGAGAGATTACTTCGCAGATAGATGACAAGGTTCTGTCGCAGTATGTATCGTCAATCGTTCGCGGCGTTATGTTCGAATTCAAGAATGCCGGAAAGGTGGGCGATATCGAAGGGCATGTGAAAACCATAATGGAGTTTCTGACCAAAGGACTGGGAATTACAACCACGACGAAATAGAATGAGAAACTTGGCAAATCCTGTCTAGCTTATGGAGAAAGATTATGCGGTGCAAGATGACGATCCCGAGTCTCATGATAGGCATGGTGGTTGCGGCTTCAATACAAGTGCATTCCCAGACATTAGGCTTGGAACAGGTGATACGGGAAGTCTGCACGAACAGCGATTCGGTGAAGATGATGAAGCAGTCGGTTATCAAGGCGGATCAGATGGTGAGGGAGAACTGGGCGAATGCGTTGCCCTATGTTTCTGCCACCGGTGCGTATGTTCACACTTACGGGTCTCCTTTCGGCAGCATGGGCGGCGGCGGCAGTTCAGGTTCTTCCAGGCCGCTTGCCAAAGAAGCCAGCACATTCACCCCCACGGATTCCGCCATGATGGCGGCTTTGCTAAGCGTGGCGCCCATGTTGAAATCCTTCAGCGATATATCAAGCCCGGTTAATTCCAATGTATATAGCGCCGGCATTTCATTCAGCCAGCCAATTTATACTTTTGGAAAGGTTGGATCAGCCATAACCGTTGCGAATGATTTTAATAAGTCCGCGAAATGTTCCTATGCCCGCAATATGCAGACTTTGCAGCTCGGTGCGCTTGACATATTCTTTGGCACCGTCATGCTCCAGAAGAGGGCCGAAATCGCGGGCCACTCATTCGATCGCAAAAAGGAGTTGAACAGTTTCCTTGAACGGAACTTCCGGAATGGGTCTGGAAGCAAGGCGCAAGTCCTCAAGACCAGGGCGGATGTCGCCGATCAAGATTGCACAGACCATTATTGCCATTCGTGATGCGAAGGTAGCGCGGATGAATCTCAACGCGATGATGGGGCGGCCGCTTACCGATACGGTGACCCTGGACTCAGTTGAGACGCTCGATCAGATCGTAGACATGAGCGATCCCGCAACCGGATGACGCCGTTAAGGCCGCCCTTTCGGATCGCACCGACATCAAGGCAATGAAGTTTCTTGCGGAAAGCAACAAGGGCGGGGCAAAGATTTACAAAGTCCATGTATCTGCCCACGATCGCGGCAACCGGATCTGCCGGATATACAAGGATGAACTCCGATCTGTCGCTCTGTGAACAACAATGGCAGCCCCAGTTGGACTCTGGGGTTGGCGCGCAATGGACGCTCTTTGACGGTTTCGCCAACAGCGCAAAGGCCGCTCAGTACATGAGCGACGCCAACAAACTCGAAATCGTCGTTTCAACAATGCGAAAAGATGGTTGAAATCGAAGTCCGTGCCGCCATTCTCGAATGCGCGGCGGCGGACAGTAACTTGAATTCCTCGAAGGAAATGCTCACGTCGGCTCAGGACGGTTACGAACTTACAAACAGCAATTTCAAACAGGGAAGCGGCCAGTTCGCCGATGTGCAGCTTGTCGGACGAAACACTGAAACAGGCGGAACTGGGAGTGATCAACGCAAGGTACCGCCAGGTCCGCTCCCGGGCCGCCCTGCAGGTCGCCATGGGCAAAGGAATCATAGAAATCAAGTAGACAATTGCGTAATAGAACTCCGGAGGGATTATGATTGCACGCACGTTGAAGATTCTTACCACATCGGCTGCGGGCACACTGTGCATTATCGTATGCGCCGCAAGCATGGGTTGCAACGGGAAAGACACGACAAAGCATGGCCCAGACTCCCGGCATTCCGCCGATTCCGCAGTGGTCAAAGTCGTTGTTGCGGATGTCAACGAAGGCCCGTTTGAAGACTGGGGCAGCTACTCGGCCGATTTGCGCGGCATCGAAGACGCAAACCTGGTTGCGCCCGCCCAGGGCGGCCGCGTTAATTCCATCAGGACCGTCGGCACCCGGTTCAAGGCGGGCGAGTCGTTGTGTGATATCGACGGCGACAAGTACGGTTCCGCGCTCGAAGCCGCCAGGGCGCAGGTCGCTGTCACGAAGGGCGATCTGGACCGGGCTACCGCCAATGTGCAGAACGGTTCACTCGGGCGCTCGGCCGTGGACGCTGCCAATCTTGCCTACCAGAATGCAAAGATGCTGCTGGCCACAGCAAAGCGCGCGTGGGAGGACTGCCAGTGCCAGGCACCCTTCGACGGAATGCTTGTGAGCCGATCCATTGACGGATTCCAGACAGTCGCTCCCGGCGTTTCCACGATCCGTGTATCCCGCATTGACCGGCTCGAGGCGGACATCGCGATACCGGAAGCCGAGGCCTTCGGGTACCAAGAAGGGATGAAAGCGGAATTCCGGCTACTCCAGCATCCCGACATTGCCTTTGACGGCCGCCTCATGAGCCTGGACCGCGCCGTGGACGCCAAGTCGCGTACCGTAACGGCGCGCATCGTGTTGACCAATCATGACGGAATGCTTGAGCCGGGCATGGTGGGCCGCGCACGCATTCTTCGGCACCGGTATGACCATGCCGTTGTGGTCCCGTCTTCGGCGCTGGTGCGTTTGCAGAACGGCGTTTGCGCCATGGTCGTCGAAAACGGCGTCGCCCGGCAGAGGAAGGTTTCGATCGGAGCGACCAGCGAGGACAGCTCGCTTATCAAAGACGGTCTCCATCAGGGCGACAAGCTCGTGGTTACCGGCGCGTTCCAGGTGAGCGATGGGACAAAAGTTCTGTTCTAGATATTTCCATAGCTGATTGATTCCTGTTTCCCCCTCTCCCATAGGGAGAAGGAAACACAGTTCAAGGATGCACCTAGGTTGTGCATGTCTCAGGAGAGAATTGAATGACCAAATTTGCACTTAAGAACCCCGTATCGGTTATCGTCCTGGCCGTGCTCCTTTTCGTCGTCGGCCTGATGAGCTTTGCGGGCATGCAGCGGGAATCGTTCCCCGAAATCAAGATACCGTACATCTACGTCACCACCGTATACGCGGGCGCCAACCCGCCCGAGGTGGAAAACCTCATCACGCAGAAAATCGAGGACAAGCTCGACGGCGTCGACGGCGTCAAGGAAATGACGAGTTCGAGCAATGAGGGCTTCTCCAACATCTTCCTGGAATTTCAGCCGACGGTCAAGGTGGAGGATGCGTTGCGTCGCGTCAAGGACAAGGTGGACCAGGCCAAAGGTGATCTGCCGCCTGACGCCGAAGAACCTATCACCCAGGAATTGAATATCAGCTCGATTCCCATTGTCAACATTGCGCTCTATTCCGACTACGACCTGGAACGCCTCGAATCGCTCGCCGATAACCTCAAGGACCGCATGGCGAAGATTCCGGGCGTTTTGGAGGCCAAGGTCCAGGGCAAACGGGACAAGGAAATCGCCGTCGACGTTGATCCTGCGCTTCTGGAGCAGTACGGGTTGACTTTATCGGACATTTCCAAGGCCATCTCAACCCAGCATGTAAATGTGCCGGGCGGCACCATGATCGCCTCCGGCTTCCGGTTTTCCATAAGGGTCACCGGCGAACTTACCGCCCCGTCTCAGTTCAACGACCTGATCGTGCGCTCAGTGAACAACAAGATGATCCGCGTGAGAGACGTGGCGCATGTCGCGTTCACCTACACGCGGGACCGACAGTCCATCTCGCGCACCAACGGCAAGCCGTCTCTTACGTTGACTGTGGCGAAACGAACCGGCGAAGACATCGTGCGCATCGTGGACGAGGCGAAACAAATTCTCAATGAAGACAAGGCGCACTGGCCGGCCGGCACGCATTACGAAATCACCTACGATATGTCGAAAAACATACGCCAGATGGTTGATGAGCTTCAGAACCACCTGCTCATGGGCATCATCCTGGTGCTCCTGGTGCTGAGCTTCTTCCTGGGCGTGCGCAACTCGCTTTTCATCTCCACGGCCATACCGTTTTCCATGGCAATGGGTTTCATTGCGCTGAGCTACATGGGCGTCACGCTCAACATGGTCGTTCTGTTCTCGCTTGTCATGGTCCTCGGCATGCTGGTTGACGACGGCATCGTGGTGGTGGAAAACATCTACCGTCACCTGGGTATGGGGAAACCACGGTTCCAGGCCGCACTCGACGGCACCAGGGAAGTTATGGTGCCGGTGTTCACGGCGACGCTCACCACGATTGCGGCTTTTTCGCCGGTGCTGTTCATGCCCGGTATCATGGGCGAATTCTTGAAATACCTGCCCATCACCGTGAGCATCACACTGTCCGGCTCCCTGTTTGTCGCGTTCATATTCAATCCGGTCTTTGCTTCGCTCACGATGAATAATAAGGAAGCGCTCCGTTTGGAAGGCGGTGGATCCAAAGGCGGGTTCGAACATTTCAAGGACCTCTACCGGAAGCTTCTGCATCGTGCACTCAACCATCCGATAATTCTTGCCATTTTCTGCATCGCGTTTGTAATATCCGGCATCTTTATGTATATGATATTCGGTCCGGGCGTGGTGTTCTTCCCGGTCATCGAGCCGGATGTCGCGTCTGTCCAGATCGAAGGCCCCATATCTCAGGACATTGCCATCACCGACTCCGTCATCAGGACTCCCGAGCGCATAGCCATGACCATGCCCGCCAGTGTTTCTTCGGTCAAGACCGTGAGCACTATCGTCGGCTCGGGCAAATCCTCGCGGATGACGACCAGCCAGGTTGAAAGCAACAAGGGGTACCTCGACATCGTGTTCAAGGATTTTGAGGAGCGGGAGGTGTCATCGTACAAAACCATGACCTGGCTGGAAGACACGCTTCCCCAACTGGTTCCCGGATGGAAACTGCAGGTCATCAAACAGGCAATGGGCCCGCCGACCGGAAAACCCGTGGAACTTGAGGTGAGCGGCGACGATTATCAGCAGCTGAGCATGCTTGCGGACAGCATACGAAGTCTCGTGCAAAAAGTGCCTGGATTGACAAATGTTATTACCGACTACGATCCGGCGCGGCCGGAGATCCGCGTCAACGTCGACCGGGAACAGGCAAAACGTCTGGGATTTTCCACGCTCGATGTTGCCTCCGCGGTGCGCGGCGCCATCTACGGAAACGAAGCGGGAAAGTACCGCGTGGGCAAGGACGAATACAAGATCATGGTGCGGCTTGGGCCGGCCGTTCGGGAAAACCTCAATGGCCTCAATGAAATCGTTATTTCCAAGGACAACAAGGAAGCGCCGCTCACGAGCGTGGCCACCATCACCCAGGGCGCCAATATCTTATCCATCAAGCATGTCGACGGGAAGCGTACCGTGCTGGTCACTGCGGAGCTTGCTCCGGGCCAGAAAGACGAGCGGGGGCCCAAGAAACTGGCAATGACTGCGGTCAAAAAAGTAAGACCGCCGCTCGGCTACACCATCCGTCCGGGAAGCGGCAACCGCATGCAGGCCGAATCGCAGGCTTTTCTCATCAAGGCGTTCTTCGTGGCAATGGGCCTGGTGTTTCTGACCATGGTGTTCCAGTTCAATTCCCTGTTTCAGCCGCTTCTGATCCTGATCGGGATTTTGCTTTCGCTCGGCGGTGTCTTCTGGGGACTCCTTATCACTAATGAATTCAGCGCGTTTGTCAATTTGATCACCGGAGGCAAGGCTGACCTCCGAGACGTGACGTTCGCGATCCTCATGAGCGGCGTGGGCATCATCGCCCTTGCAGGCGTGGTGGCAAAAAACGGCATCGTACTTATCGATTTCATGAACAGGCTCAGAAAGAGCGGTCGGCCTCTGCGCGAGGCCGTTATCGAGGGAGGGGCGACGCGCTTGCGCCCTGTGCTCCTCACGGCCATTACCGCCATGATCGGGCTGCTGCCGATCGCAACCGGTGTAGGACTCGATTTCATTCACCTGGGAGTCGTGACGCGCTCCGCAACGACCCAGTGGTGGGCGCCCATGGCCTGGGCGATTTTCTGGGGGCTGCTTTTTAATACGCTGCTCGTACTCGTGGTTACGCCGACCTTCTACTACGCGTGGGAGAACTGGCGGGCAAAGGCAAAATCGAGGAAACAGGCTGCCCTTTCGTAAACGGGTTGTGTTGCTCATGGCGGAATGCGGGCGTTCTTTCGTTTGATTGACGGAAGAGCGCCCGCATCGTCTGAGGTCCGTTGCAGCCGGTTGAAAAAGTTGTCCGGAGCGATGTATTTTTTTAGGTAAGGACTACCGGCGGCGGCCGTGGTTTCACCGGTACGAATGGGTGCCGGGCCATTGGAAAATTCGCCGGGGTCATGTCTGGGTCATTGTCGACTGATTCCCTTAGAAAGCCTAATGTCGAAAATCCTCTTTGTTGAACCGCCACCGACTCTTGACTGGACCGTTGCTTCGAAGGTATCGAAGGCCGGCAGGCGCCATCCGTGTCTCAACGAAACGGGCGAGCAGGTTTACAGTTACCAGAACCTGTCATGCGCCGCGGTGCTGCGAAATTCGGGCCATGCGGTTGAATACCTGCACTGTCCCACGCAACGGCTCGATCTCGCCGGGACAAAACGGGAAATCTCGAAGAGAAAGCCTGATGTGCTTGTCATCATGGTCGAGCACATCAACGCGCCTGTGGCCTGGGAGGTGAGCAGGCACGCCAAGGACGGGGCCGCTGCCGTGGTCTGGGTCGGGCCGTTTGTGACCGCGCTCCACCAGAACGAGATAAAGCGGGCGTGCGTCGATTATATCCTGCGCAAGGAATGGGACTATTCGGTAGGTGAACTTCTGGCAGCGCTCGCGGACCGCATGGACCTCGCAAACGTCAAGGGGCTCACCTGGAAGGAACAAACGGGCGCGGTGCGCGTGAACCCCGATATCGAGCCCATAGCCGACCTCGACGGGCTTCCCATTCCCGCGTACGACCTTCTTGACCTGCGCAAATTCTACGAGAGCGTGTTCGTGGCGTTTCCGGCCGCGACCATGATCACCTCGCGCGGGTGTCCGTTCAGCTGCATTTTCTGTTCGTATCCACAGACCATTTACGGGCACAAGTTCCGCGCCATGTCCCCGGAACGCGTGGTGCGCGAGATTGAATACCTTGTGAACGACCGCGGCGTGCGGGAGATACGGATCGACGACGACACGTTCAACATCGACCGTTCTCGTGTGATTGACATATGCAAACTCATGGTGGAGCGGAAGGTGAACGTTCTGTATTCGGTTCAGGCGCGCGCCCAGCTCATGACGGAGGAAATGGCGTTCTGGCTCAAAAAGTCCGGTTGCCGCATGGTGCTGTACGGAGTTGAGTCCGGCAACGAGGACGTGCTCAAACACATGCGAAAGAACACCACCAAGGACGAGATCCGCAGGGGAGTGGCCATCGCCAAGAAACACGGCCTCGACGTGCTCAACTGCATCATGCTGGGATTTTACTGGGACACCGTGGAAGACCATGGAGGAATCCGTGCGGTTTGCGTTCGAACTCAACGCGGAATTCACCCAGGTGTCGGCGCCCACGCCGCTGCCCGGCACCGATTACTACAAGCTGCTCAAGGACAACAACTGCCTCCTCACCGAGGACTGGGACAAACACGACAGCGTTCACCATTCGGCCGTTGAGTTGCCGCATCTGTCAAACGAGGCGATCAACCGCTCTCTGTCCACGTTTTACCGCAGGTACTACCGGAGGCCGGGCTATCTCTGGATGATGCTGCTGCGCTCCTTCCGGTCGTGGGGCAACTTCACGCAGAGCCTCCGCAAGGTCGGCGTGCTCTTTACAAAGTAGGCGGCCGGGCTGCAAAAGCGGTGTTCGTAACGCGGGCGGCGCGGTGCGCTGTTTGACTCACGGAGCACGCGTAGAGTATAATCACTGGACGAACCGGCCGCACTCTCGGCTGCCGATAAAGCATTCATTTCACGGAACAACCTTGAACCATGCCCTTTACACTCAAAGACTATTCCGATATTAGGGAGCTCGCCAAAGGCGGCATGAGCAGGCTTTACCTTGCCACGCAGATTTCCCTCAGGCGTCAGGTTGTCATCAAGGAAATGGCCGCGGGCCTTGTCACCACAAAAAACGAGATCAAGCGATTTGAAAACGAGGCGCAGGCGGGCGCGTCGCTCTCCCACGACAACATCATCCGCATTTACGACTTCGGCGAGGAAAAGGGTTCCTTCTACATCGCCATGGAGTATGTTGACGGATCGGACCTCGACCAGCTTCTGCAGGACGAGAAGTTTCCGAGGGAAATCGGCATGATGATCCTTCATCAGGCGCTGCGCGGGCTTGCCTATGCGCATGAGAAGGGGGTGGTGCACCGCGACGTGAAAGCGGCAAACATCCTGGTGGGAAACGGCGGCGCGGTGAAGGTGGTGGATTTCGGGCTTGCGTATGCGGGAGCGCACTCGGCGCAGCTCACCTCCACGGGCGCCATTGTGGGAACGCCGGTGTATATGTCTCCCGAGCTCGTGAACGGGGAGGTGTCCAAGGATCCGCGCATGGACATCTGGGCCGCCGGCGTGATTCTCTATAGGCTCATCACCGGCGAATTCCCTTTCACGGGAGAGAACGTTCCTTCCACGCTCATCAACATTATCCAGAACAAGGAAAAGTCCGCCGAAGAGATCGACAAGACTCTGCCGCCCAACCTTGCCGCGCAGCTGCATGCCTGCCTGGAGAAAGACCACGCCAAGAGGCTTGCCACGCTCGGCCCGCTCATTCAGGCGCTTCAGGATCATTTCTTCGACCTCGGCGTTCGTGATCCGGTTGACATGATCAGAAGGTACTTTGCCGACAGAAACGGCACGATCGCGGATCTGCGAACGTCGCTGGCGCGCTACTACTTAACAAAGGGAAACGAGTACTTTGCGGCGGAAAAGCACGCGACCGCGCTCGCGCATTACCGGGAAGCGCAGAAACGCGATCCGAAGAACAGGGAGATCTCGCATGCTGTCAAGAAGGCGGAAGATCTCGCGGTCACCACGCTTACCGCCAGGACCGCAAAGGTGCAGAAGTATGTCGTGACCCAGGTCCGTTCAAAGCGCAGGCAGGGCAGGGGCTTAAAGACATTCTTCTTGACGGCCGCGCTTCTCGCCGCGGTGGTTGCAGCCGGCCTTGTTTCCTTTTATGTGTGGAGGCCGGGAACATTCATTACTACCGCGTCACGACTGTTTGACGGAGGGGTGATCGTGCGTCTGTTTGACGCGGTCCACAACATGCTGTCGACTCATCCATCGGGCATTTCGGTTTCGCATCTTCCGGAACAAAGCGCTGCCGCCCCTCCAGCCAATAAGCAGCCCGACACGCAACACGTTCGGACACTTGCCAACGGCAACGCTCCGGCAGGAGTAACGTTGTACGGCCCACGGGATTCCGGCGCGCCTGCGTCGACACAGCATTTCTCCCGGGACAGCGCACATGCGCGCACCCAGGTTCTTGTTTCGGAACAGGGCCTTGTTCGCGTTGAAGTGAATCCGGTGTATGCGGAAGTGAAAATCGACAACGCCACGACCATGACGCTTGACCAGAGAAGCGACGGCGCGTGGCTTGCAAAAGGCGTGCATCAATTCACCGGCTCGGCCAACGGCCTTACTCCCGCCATGGCAATTGTCACGGTGGCGGGCAACGACACCCATTTTGTCATGCTCAATCTCATGGTGCCGGCAAAGAAACCCGGGGCGCTGCAGATATACTCGGACATCGCGGCGGAGATATACGTTGACGGTGAGATGAAGGGAAACACGCCGACTTCCGCGCCGATCGCTCTGGCGGAAGGGGATCATATCGTCCTGTTCAAGCGTCCGGGGTTTGCGCCGTACCAGAAGATCGTGACCATCAAGTCGGGCGAGACCAAGGAAATGAGGGTGGAGCCGCAGCCGAAAAAGGCGGGGGAGTAGGGCGTATTTTCAAAAGTCAATCCCTGTTCAGACGATCATTGACTAACGATTAGCGCAATGTTACCATTTGACATATGCCTGCAAAATTGTATCAACCATTCACGTGAAAGGCAGGGCGCTCGATGAAAACATCGCTCGCAAGGAGCTTCGCAGTCGCGACAATTCCGGTTCTTGCCATTTTCCTCACCTGCGGTAAGGGAAACAACAATCCGACCGGCCCTTCCGGCTTCAAAGTAAACGATTACACCGTTACTTACACCGTCAGCGGCGACACGGTTTTTACCACCTCGGCACAGTCTATTTTTTCAGATAAGTACTGCTTGGGAGATTCACTTGTTTCCTATTCGGATACGTTTCAGGCATCCACCGGCATCACTGTTTACGAATTGACTGGGAATACCCTCAAGCTGTTGAATGCGACCACGGATACGATGACCACATCGGGAGCTGTAGTGGAATATTCCTCTGTTCTTACCAGAGTAGGAACCGGCACGGGAATTATTGGGCTCTGGAAGTATACAGGGGAATCATATCAGGTGATTTCGGGAACGCTTCTGCCTGACGAGGTAAGTTCGCTGAACGCGGAAATAGCCATGGAAGATTCAATGACGCTGGATATGGGTGCGGAATACCAGTTCACCGGTTCGCAGATTAATCTCTTTATGTCAGGCTCTCCCGATTACGCCTCGGAATTCATTAGCGATGAATGGGACTATTCTATATTTGGCGATCCCGCCTCTGCGGACAGCGCGCTCTACAACGTGACCGTCAACAAAGTCGGAGAAAACAAGATAACCTTGACCGGGAACGTCACCCACGAAGTGGTCAGCATCCAGTGGATTATCTCCAATGCCTCAAATTATGCACAAATGCAATATACCGAGACGTTCACCAGTAGCAATGCCGCACATGCTGCATATTCGTATTATTCCAATCCGCAAACTTGTCCGGACGATGACTATCCTGCTTGGTGGGATGATTTCTTGACTGCCAACGAAAAGCCCGGTCTTCTCAAGTCATTGCCCAAGCAGCGCGCCCATCACCCGCAGCGGATTCGCAATCCGCTGTTTCCGCGGTCGTTGCTGTTTGTAAAATAGGTAAGAAGTCGGGTTGGTTTTATACGGAAGCTATCAGCGATATAGCTTCCGTTTTTATTGTTGGACAACTTCCTGTTCCCGTATCTTCACAAAGAACATGAGCGCCATGGCCGGGAAGGTGGCCAGAAAACCGATGAGAAAGAGATTGGTGTATCCCATTCGCTCCACGATGATCCCGCTGAAGGTCCCGAAAATCGTTGAGAACACCGACATGAATGCCGAACCGATCGCATAGTGCCCAGCCTTAAATTCCTTCTTGCATGTTTGCAGAATGTAAACAATGAGCACGGCGTTGCCGAGCCCGGCCGCGATCTGCTCGTAACAGTATACGGTCCCTATGGTAAGCATGCCGGACAGCGCCGTTGCATACGGCCGCTGCCATGCAAGCCATATATACGCGAGAATGTTGACGTTCATGAGCAGCGTAAGCGGCCAGATCGCTTTTTTAAGGCCTGTTTTCTTGATCCATAATCCGCCGATGGTGGTCCCGGCGATGGAACCGAACAACCCCAGGAGACCGCTCATCCACGCCAGTTGAATGTTCGATACGAGCAGGTAACGCTTGAGAAACGGAGTTCCCATGGAAAAAATTATTTCGTCTCCGATTTTGTAACAGATGATGAAAAGAAGGCTGAGCGCGATTGCGGGTTTTGCCTGCACCGTAAGGACCGCAAGAAGGGCGAGAATGCCGAAATTCATGGCAGGCACAATGTCGGATTTGCACAGGACAAGCACGGCAAACGTTGCAACGGCTGCGCCGATGCCGCTCGTGAGGGCGAACAGCGATCTCCGTTCCGATATTTCCAGATAGGAGGAAAACGATGTGAGGAAATCACCGGCTGCCTTCCGGACCGTTATGCCGGTTTTTTGAGCGGTATCGAATTTCGGAAGTGCAAACAGATGGTACAAGGTGAACAGTCCCATGACCGCGGCGGCGGCGGAGAAACCATAGCCCCAGGCAGCGTACATGCCGCCGCCCGAGATGCCCTTGGCCGTAATGCCGACGGTGTAAATGATCCCGAACTTTGCGGCAATGAGCGCCAGCCGGTAGGCGAAGACGCGGTAGCCCGTGTAGGCGGCCTGTTGCCCGGGGTCGGTAAGCCCCTCCATGTAATAGCCGTCGATGACGATGTCGTTGGTTGCTGCGACGAACGCCATGATGACAAACAGGAAGACAAAGACTGAATCCGGCAGCACGGGACCGTGGACATTTCCCGCCGTGAAACAGAGTATGGCGACAACTGCTGTAAGGAACACGACCGCAACTTGTACGCCCTGCATCCATCGCCGCTTGCCGCCAAAGATATCGACCAGCGGCGCCCACAGGAACTTGGCGTTCCACGGCAAACCGAGCGCGTTGAGATAGCCGAGGTATCTTTCGCGCATGCCGATGTCGGTGAAGAACACCGACGACATCATCCGTACGATGCCAAAAGGAAAGCCCTCTGTAAAGTAGGTGGTGAAGCACCAGACGGCAGGTTTGCTGAGGGAGGACTTGTTCATAATTTATTGCAAATAAAATAGGGTTCGCCGCGCGGCGAACCCCATAAAAACGGAAAGGCCGGGAAATCTACTTCTCAAGGTGAATGTCGGGCCACCTGTCGTTGCCGGTATGGAACGTCAGACGCACCGCGTCCTTCTGCGGGCTCCCGATTTTCCACACATACACTTCGTAATCGTAAATGTCGTGTTCCTGGCCGTAGATGGTGGCGCACCAGACCATCCATTGGCCGTCCTGGCTTATCTGCGGGAAATATTCGTGCGAGCGCCTGCCCGGAAGGTCCATGAACCTGAACTTGTTGTCGATGCTCAGGCCGCTCGGAAGGGCGAGCGGCTTTCCGTTTTCGTCAACGTCGAACTTGAGCTCTTCGGTGCCGCCGTTGCCCTGACCCTCGTTCATCCGCACGACCGACTTGTTGTCCGGAAACCAGGTGATCTCGCAGCCCGCGCCGGTGGTATACCATTCCTTTTTCGCAAAGTTCCATATTCCCGTCTGCCGGCTGGTGCCGCGAAGGGTGATTGCAAGGAATTTGCCGTTGGGAGACATTTCCGGTTCCTGCGCCCACGTGCTCTTCTTGAATTGCTTTTCGGCGTCGAATATCTCCTTTTCCTCGCTGGTGGCCAGACACTTGATAAACACCTTTGATGCCCTGGCAAACACGATGGAATCGCCGGTCGGCCGCCACGTTCCCCACACGGCGCTCTCCGCCACTTTTTTCTCGCCGGTGCCGTCGGGCTTGACGGTCCACAAATCCCATTTGTCATTCATCTCCGCGTCGTTTTCCGGCACCCATCCCGAATTGCTGCGGCAGAAAAGAATGGTGGCGCCGTCCGGGGAGAAACGGGGGAACCAGTCCACGTTGCCCGGCGTGTTGGTGACCGCTTTCGGGTCTGTGCCGTCCGCGTTCATGATCCAGATGTCGTGCTTCGAATTCACGCGTGACGTTGACCACACGATCTTCCCCTTGATTTGTCCTTTGAGCCCGTCGAGCGCCTTCTGTTCGTCCTTGGTAGGGGACACGGCGGCTCCGGTCGGAGCTTCCTGCGCGGAGGCAAGAAGGGAAAAGGAGAAAAGCGCTGAACCGATAATGAAAAACAAGCGTTTATGCATAAGGCACTCCTGTAAGGTTAAAGGTAAATTGTCTACGAAAGTACAATTATTAATCCCGTCACTATATAGATGACATTACTACAACCGTTCGCCCTGAGCGTGTCGAAGGGCGTCCATGGTTCGACAAGCTCACCACGAACGTCAAATAGGTCATCGATTTAGTAATCACATTAATAAATAATGACTCTCAACTGTCAACCGTCAACCGGCAATTTCCAAATCTATTTGACTTCCATCGGCTGCCACAACTGGCTGTAATTGAAAAGATCCCTCGCGACCATCATATAAATAACCACCCGTTTCTTGTCAAGCATGTTCTTTCTCGGCTCGGTAGAACTTGTCGCGCACCAGAGGCCCGCCCCCCCAGCTCGTGACGATGTCCAACGGTATGCCGGTGAGCGCCGAAACGTGCGCGCCCACGCCCGCTGCTTTGCAATCGACAAGCTCGAAAACCCCCGTGAAGCTGTCGCCGATCAGCATGATGGGCGAATCCGGGTTGGCGCCTTTGTACAGGGTGCCGTCGGGATTGTGTACCTGTTTCGCCGCGATTTCAACGGCGGGGAAGGCAGTCTTGTCGGCTTCTGCGAGCTTGTCGACAAGATCGCCCTGGCGCATGAACGTTGTATCCTTGACCGAATACTTGACGGCAGATTTTGCAACGTCCGGATACCAGGCATATTGCTTGATGCGATCCGAAATCAGCTGCGCCGCAATCTCAAGCCCGCGGTCGGTCCAATGCGTGTCCTGTCGCTGATATACCGCTTCCTTGTTCTTGGCGTCCTCTTTCTTAGCAGCGAGAAAGGCGGGCAGCAGATCGATCACTTCGATGCCGGCATTTTGAAGATCACGCAGCATCTTTCGTGCATAGGGATTGACAATTTCGTACAGGTCCTTGGGAGTATTGTCGACCGGCAGTTTTTCGAAATAGACATCTGACTTGTTCGGCACCGGCACAAAGATAAGTGAAATGTTCCTGCTCTTGAGAAACTTGGCGAATTCGACGAGATGGGGGATGGGGTTCTTGTCCGGCGCCTGAAGCGACATGTCGCCGCTGTTGAGATAAGCAACTTCACCGCGGAAAAACAGCCAGTCGTCCTTTCCCTTTGAACCCCATCTGCTTTTCCGGCAAGGCCTTTACAAATGATGCAGCAGACAGCCGGAACGGCTCGTCTTTCTTCGCCCAGACTGCATAATCGCCGAATGTCTTTACTTCGGATTCGAACCTTGCGTTGTTTTCCTTGAAATTGGCGGATACCGATGCGTCCAGCGTAACAGGTCCCGAGGCGGCCTGCTGAGGCGGTGCCTGAACGGCCTGCTGCTGGTTTCTCGTTTCGGAAAATCAACAAGGAAAACGTTGTACAGGATGGTTCCATACGGGTTGCCGCGGATGACCACGAGCGGATTTTTCACCGTAAAGCCCTTGAGCTCCTTTATGGCGCCTTTGTCCGCATCGGGCGTGGGCCAGTTGCGTTTGTCCGGTCATGTCAACCACGTCGGTGTTGAGCTTGGGATACCAGTAGGAGGCGAGCAGGTTGGCCCAGTCGACAACCTGGTCTTTTGTCAGGACCGTTTTTGTGGTAGTCGTTTCGGATCCAATCGAACGCCTTTTGCTTGATTGTTTTGTCAACGCCGTCCACGTTAAGCCGGCCGTA
Organism: uncultured Fibrobacterota bacterium; assembly: GCA_963753345.1. Classification (GTDB taxonomy): domain Bacteria; phylum Fibrobacterota; class Chitinivibrionia; order Chitinivibrionales; family FEN-1185; genus FEN-1185. The sequence goes on along the minus strand of CAVWBU010000027.1, from coordinate 323,122 downwards.
GACGACATGGAATCCGTCTTTTGCCTCGTCGGGGATGGATGGGTCGAGGAATTTCACCCACGGCTTGAACTCAATTTTCACCCACACCTGCGTGCTGTCTCCCTGACCGTGGAGATACGCGGCCGCGATCTCCTGGTATGCCATGAACACGGACGGATCCGCCCATTTTTCCCCGTTTATTTTTGCGCCGATTTTTGAGATTTCGTCGGACTTGGTGATTTCCCAAAGCTTGTTTTGCAGCGGGTCCCAGGCAAGCGGCATGTCTTTTTCCGCTGCGGAAAGCGGGGTTTGCGAAAGGGAAACGCAGGGCGATACGAGCGCGCCCCCAAACGTCAGGTCGGCAAGGCCGATTTTCTTTGCCGGTTTCTTGGGAGACACCGCCTGGTGGTCGAACCGTATGGGGTTTGCCGTGTACACCGCGTAGTCAAGGTTTGCCAGCGTAGGGACCGCAACCGACCGGATCATGACCCTTGACGTGACGCGATTGTAATTCTTGGCGACGGTCTCAAACGGCGCGGCGAACAGTTGGCTCGCGATGAGTGCGAAAGAACAAATCAGAACTGTCTTTTTCATGATGCAAGAGCCCTTCGAATTGCTCCCGTCCCGCTACTGGGCAAGGAACGGTGTGAAACGCTTCTTTACTATGCCCCCATAGGGGGTTAGGGGGGCGAAGAGAACCTTTATCACTTTGTTGCCAGGGTTAGGGGAACGTCTTGCCAGCCTTCGTTTCCATACCGGAAATCGCGCTCGACAACCTCCCAGACCACGAGTTTCTTTCCCTTGAGCAGGCCCGGCTTGCGCGCCAGCGATTCGCGCACAAGCGTGGATGCGCCGCCGTCGCTCACAATGGAGGCGATGGGTTGCTTGAGCTCATAGGCAAGGTGCGAGATCCATCCGGCAGAGCGCGGTTCGTCGGACTGGTAAATGCGGGAAAAACTGTCGCCGAGGAGCACGATTTGCGAGTTTTTTGAATCGTCCTTGTAAAGGTGCCTGCCGGTTTCGTTGCCCTTTTCGTCGCGTTCCACCTGATACACCTGGTAGCATTTCGTCTTTTCAACGGGGAATGAGACCGAAAGTTCGTGTATTTTTACCGCGGGCAGCGTGGTCATGACGCCCACGTCGCCGATGCGGTCGATGAAGGTGGAGTCAATGGCGTATTCTGTTGTGCCGGCCCGGTACCACGGATACTGCTTGATGCGCTCCGCGACGATGCGAGCCGCGGTTTGCACGCCGCGGGCGCGCCAGTGGGTGTCCTTCGAAAGATACAGGGAGTCGCCGGCAATGGAATCGTTCGCGCGTTCCGCGAGAAACGGCGAAAAAAGGTCTACCGCTTCGACGCCCGAGGCCCGCAGGTCGTTGATTGCTTTGTGGGAATTCCCCCTGCTCGTCACCAGGCGCGGGTCGGCATTGCCCGCCAGCATGTCCGGATAGATGCTCGGTTTGCCCGGAATGACCGCCACCAGCAGATCGACGCCGAATTCTGCAAGCTGCCGCTTGAAGGTGACGGCCGCCTGGATGGGATTGTCGGACACGACCTTGTCGTTCGGATCGACCTTGAGGGCGCGTTTGTCGAGCACGTACGGGCGGATCAGGAAATCGACGTCCTGTTTGTAAAAGAACCATCCGTTCCTGCCGAGCACGCCTTTTTCGCCGAGGTCCCGGTACAGCGCGTACCTGAGGAAAAACATGACGGGTCTGGTCGACGTGGTGAAAATGGACGTGTTCTCGATTTCTTTTTCGAAAGGACGCAAGTACTTTGCATTCCAGAAGATAACCGGCAGGTTCTTTACAATAAGGATCGCGCCGTGCGCGATGTCCGGTTTACGGTAGCGAGCGGCAAGCCGCGATGTTGATTCCCGCAAGGCCGCACAAATGCGTGCCGAGGCCGGTTTGTCGCCGTCGCGGAGATGTGCCATGAGTGAATCGAACGACTGCTGGTATAAGGTGATGGCGGCCACCGGCTTCGATGTTTCGGGCGCCTTGACATGGCGGTTATAGGTGAGGGCCGTTTTGTGCAGATCGGCCGCGTCGACCATGGCCTCGTCGGTCTGGCTCTGCTCGCGCTGCGAATCCCAGGCGGCGGCGGAATCGGGGGACGGCTGCCCCACTTCCGAGACGATGGAATCGACCCTCGCCTGGATGCGGGTGAGAAGCATGTTCATGGCTTCGGCGCGTTTTACCGGCGTTACAAAGGTGTCTTCGAACAGATCGAAGAACTGGATGCGCTTGCCGTTCGTCACTTCGTACGCGGCCTGCGTTATCGGAAGCGCAAATATGACAAACAGGAAGAACAGCGTGAATATGAGAGCTGATTTTTTCATGTCGCGTTTCTCTCCGGCTTAAAACTGGAAGTAAAGGAACGGGCTGAACGACTGGGTAAACATGCCGAGAACGGCGTACAGGAACACTGCAGTGCACAGCGCCAGCTTGGCCGGCGTCATGCCTTTTTTCACCCATTCGTAGGCCTGCACGGGCTGCCACACGAAAAGAGCGCATATCGCCATCTCACAAACATGGCGCGCCGAAAAAATCTGCGCCGTGAGGAGCGGCGCGGACGCCGATCCCTTGATTGCTCCCACCATTGCGCCCCAGTACAGAACCGCCTGGGACAACGTCGGCGCGCGGAACACAACCCAGCCGAACAGGATTATCACAAACGTCAATGCGACCTGAACCCAGGCCGGGGCCTTGGCATATACCGTGTTCTTGCCCTGAATGCGTTCTATAATGAGGAACGCGCCCTGATACAGTCCCCAGACAACAAATGCCGTGCTCGCCCCGTGCCAGAGTCCGCACAGGAAAAACGAGAGGCCGAGGTTTACATAGGTGCGTACTTTTCCCCTCCGGTTGCCGCCGAGCAGTCCGATGTACAAGTAATCCATGATAAAGGACGATAGCGATATGTGCCATCGCTTCCAGAAAATGGAGATGCTCTTTGACAGGTACGGCGCGTTGAAGTTTTTGATGAATTCGATGCCCATCATGCGCGCGAGTCCCACCGCCATGTCCGAATATCCGCAGAAGTCAAAGTAGATCTGGAACGAGTAGGCGAGAACACCCCACCAAGCGTTGAGCATGCCGGGCGCGTCTGCGCCGAACGCGGCGTCGGCGATGCCTGCCGCCGTGTCGGCAAGCAGGATCTTCTTTGCGAAACCAAGGACAAAGATGGCGGCGCCGCTTGCGAACTTGTCAATGGAATGCTCGCGCTCCATCAGCTGGTCGGCCACGCTCTGGTAGCGAATGATGGGGCCTGCGATGAGGTGGGGAAACAGGCCGAGAAAGCATGAGAACGCGCCGAACGAAGGCGCCTGCTTCGCATCGCCTCTGTAAACGTCAATAACGTACGAAAGCGCCACGAACGTATAGAAGGAAATGCCCGAAGGCAGAAGCACCTGCAGAATATGAAACGTGTGGGTCGGACCGCCGCAAATGTGCAGCAGGCCGTTAACGCCGCCCATGAAAAACATATAGTACTTGAAGAACCCGAGCAACAGCAGGTCGGTGACGATGGCGAATACGAGCGCGAATTTGCGGCGCTCTTTTTTTATGCCCGGCTTCACAATGATCTGGGCGCACAAATAGTCTTTGTAGGAGGTGATAAAAAGAAGAAGCGTGAACCAGGGTACAAGCCAGCCGTAAAAGACATAGCTCATCACCGTAATCCAGACGTTCTTGATGTACATTCCCTTCCACTTGAACGGAAGAAGGAAATAGACCGTCAGAAAAAACGGCAGAAAATAGAAGAGGAATATCTGCGATGAAAAAACCATGCGAGTTTCTCCCAGCGATGTCCGGTGTGGTGGATCGTGCTATTGTACGATGTCGGCCCGCACGGCGTAGTATTTACCAAGGTCCGAATCGGAATATTCGTCGTCCACCGCGTCCTTCCACACTTTTTCAATCGGCGTGACAAGCCACAGTTTCTGCTTGCCGCCCACTTCGAATTTTTCCACGGTGCCCGCGACATTCTTCTTCATGGCGTCCTTGATCTGGGCACGGGGAATGAGCGGATTGTAGTGTCCCACAAGAATCTCCTGCGGCTTGTACGCGCCTTTCACCACCGACAGGACCCGGTATTTCATGACGTAAACATAATTGTACAGGTCGTTGGACGCGAATTTGCCCGGGATTTCGGTGATGCGCGCGATGAGGACAAGGGTGTCGCCGGAGGCTTTTGTCGGCGTGGTTTTTGCGGCAGCGGCCGGAGATGCTTTTTCCGCCTTAACAGTCTTTGCGGACTTGGGGGCCGGCTTGGCAGCGGCAGCCGAATCTGATTGCGCACAAGCTGAAAATGAAAGCATGAGAGCGAATGAAAAGGCGAAAACACCGGTCATGAGACGTTTCATAAAGACCTCCTGTAGAAAAGTAACAAAGTGACAAAGAGACAAAGTAAGAAAATACCGGTAATTTTCGCATACACGCATCAACGCATTCACACATCGACGCTTTCACGCATCTACGCTTTCCTCGGAAACACCTTCGGCAATCCTTCCGAAACTTTCATCGGCGCATATCCCAGATCTTCCATAGCCTCCCACGGATCGAGGTTTGCATCCTGAATAATTCCCGCAATCACCTGCCATTTGAGCGGCGGGTCGCGCATGACAAGTCTCATGAGAAAGGCGATGACCCTGCACAGCCACACGGGGAGACACAGCACCGGCTTGCGTTCCATTCCAAGAAGCCGCAGGCACAACCGCGTAAAACCGATCATGCTGATTGCCTCGCCGCCGCTGAGATTGTAGGTCTTACCGAATGATTTTTCGTTGCCGCACGCGGCAAGCATACCCGCGTTGACATCCTCCACATACACCGGCCGCTTGAGCGCGGCGCCGTTCCCGATGAAGGGGACGACCGGAAATTTCCTCAGGTAGTCAAGATACATGTCGAATTCCTGGCCGCCTTTCTCTCCGTACACAAGCGTCGGCCTGAGAATCGTGTGGACGAGGCCGGACGTTTTGACGATTTCCTCTGCCGCGCGTTTCGAAAGCGAATAGGGCGTAGGGGCGGGATAGGTAACCGATGCCGAAGAAACATAGATGAAATGTTTCACTCCCGACCGTGCCGCTTCGGCAACGATGTTTCTCGTTCCCTCAACATTGATGTCCGTAAATGCTTTCTCATCCTTTGAGATGATGATTGCCGCCAGATGGTACACGGTTTCCACACCCTCGCACGCATTGCGGATGTCAACTTTGTTAGCAATGTCGGCATATCGGATGTCAAAGGCGATATTCTTGATCCGGGCCGTAAACGGGTCGTTGGGCAGGCAGATCACGCGGACCTTCTTCTTTTGTTCCGCGAGCATCCTCACAAGCACGCTGCCCATGGCGCCGGTTCCGCCGGTTACAAGGATCATAGCGTGTTGTACCTTCCGGCCAGATATTCCGCCATCACGCGCAGCACCCGCAGGCCATAGGTTACAGGGTTGAGATGCGACACTTCACCGGCATACCGCGTTGGAATCGGCAGTTCGGCAATTGCAAGGCCCCTGGCGCGGCACACCGCTATCACTTCGAGGTCGAAATCAAAACTCGCACTCAAGCGGTCAAACGGCAGCGAATCGAGAGCCTTTCTGCTGTACAGCAGCATGCCGCTGTGATAATCGCTTAACGACAATCCGAATACGATATTTTCAAAGAACGTCAGAATCCTGTTGGCAACATATTTGTAAACCGGCATTCCTCCCGACAGGGCAGTGCCTGAAGCGATGCGCGAGCCCTGCAGAAGGTCGATGCCGCGGTCGGCCATTGTTTCGACAAACCCGGGAATCGCCTCCGGCGGATACTGGCCGTCGGCGTGAAGGCAAACGGCAAAATCGCATCCATCTTCCCGGCATTGGAAAAGTCCTTCGCGCACTGCCTTGCCGTAGCCGCGGTTGATGCCGAAATGTCTTGCCCTTATCCTTCCGTTCGCGGCGCACAGCGCGTCGACAACCCCTCGCGTGCCGTCTGTGGAGCCGTCGTTGATGATCCACACCCGCGATATGGATTCCCATAATTTGAGCGGAATCCGCGCAATAACCTCTTCGAGAGTGCGGGCCGCGTTGTATGCCGGCACAACGACCGATACCTTCTTGTCAATCAGACTGCCTCCGTGCATGCGGGCGTGCACGCCCGCGCGCGGCTGTATTCCTTGATGTAAAACTCCATTGCCGAACGGAGCGAGTCTTTGAGGGAAACGGAAGGCTTCCACCCAAGCGCCTCTCGTGCCACGGAAATGTCGGGCACGCGGCGGTCCGAGTCTTCGTAGCCCGCGCCGTAGAACTCCATTGACGTGACGGTCTGGGTGCAATAGGGAAAATCCGCCAGTTCGGGACGAAGGTCGCGGTACAGGGCGATCATTGTTTTCGCCAGACCTGCAATGGTCGTCTCGTTCGCCGGATTGCCTATGTTGAAAATGCGGCGGCGGCATTCTTCGGGACGCGCAAGGATCGCCATGACGGCGTCGACGGCATCGCGGATATCGGTGAACGTTCGGCGGTTTCTCCCGCCGTCAACCAGCTTGAGCGGCTTCTGCGACAAGAGCGCGTCCATAAAGCAGGCGAGCACGCGCGGAACGCCCTCGCCGTCCACGCCGGGCAGAAAGTCCATGCGGGGGCCGATAAAATTGAAGGGCCGTACAATAGTATAGTCCAGGCCGTTCTGCACGCCGTGCGCGAAAATGGCGCGTTCAAGAAGCTGCTTTGCGCACGCATAGGTCCATCGCTGCGCGGTCACGGGTCCGAGCACAAGCGGCGTGGTCTGCTCGCGGAAAACGTCGGTGCTCGAATTGAACGGCATGCCGGCCCGGAAGGAAACCGTTGTTCCGTACACTTCGCAGGTGGAGAAATGCACCAGACGCTTTCGCAGCGTTGAGCAGCGTTCCACTATTTTGAGCGGCCTGGAAAAATTGCTGTCGATCACCTGGAGCGGGACCGTATTGTACAGCGACGGGTTGCACAGCGCAACGAGCGAGACCACGACGTCGCTGGTGCGCAGGTATTCGTCGACGGCATCCGCGGAGTCGATGTCCACGTTGGCGTACGTAAATCTTGGATGGGAGAGGAATGAGGAAATTTTCGCCGGATTCCGGTCCACGCCGCTAATGCGCCAGTCTGTGTCCGCGAGGATGCGTTCACACAGGTGCGAGCCGATAAAACCGCCGCAGCCGAGGATGCACAGTGTTGTTGGTGCCGTTCTCATGATGCACAAGCGCGCCTGCAGGCGCGTCCGCTGTTTCCTTTACTGCACGCTAAAAGTGCCGGTGACGTCAAACAGTTGGTCGTTGGTGTAGTCTTGGATTCTCAGGACGCACGAGGAACTTGGATAGGAAAAGGACCCTCCCGGTTCTGAACCGATGACCCATGCGTAGGATGTCTGCGAAAGATCGCTTATCGATGAGGTCAACATCTCGCCGAATGACCTGCCGCCGTCTGTCGACAGTCGGACTCGAAGAGAGGACAGCTTGGCCGGAGTGTCTTTCCATGTTATGGTGACGGTTTGACCGACGGAAAAAGTCTGTCCGGCCGTCGGAGACGTGATAACGATGTACTTGACGGAAAAGAGAGCGCTGGTCCCTGCGGCATACGTATTGCCGTTGTCTTCGACCATGATCTGAAAACTGTCGGTAAATGAGGTTATGGGGAGAACGGCTTTTGCGGAATAATTATCAACCGGGATAACGGACGCGAATTGCTGCCACCCGGCCCCAAAGTTGTAATTGTAAGAAATCTTCGGACTGGCAACCGGTTGGGTCCAGGCAACCAGCAGCGTGTCTCCTGCCGCGGCTTTTTGTCCTGCACCGGGTTTTGTAATGGCAATAGGGGTCTTTACCGACGTTGGGTTACCGCAGGAAACCCCCAGAAATGTCATTGCACAGAGTGCCGATACGATTGCAAACGCCATTGATTTTTTCATGGTGAAGCCTTCCGTTTACATTAGAATAAAGATGTTTTTACGCCGACAAACACCGACCAGCGATGAAACACGTCGTTCCAGTCCGGCCCGCGTGACCAGTCTTCCATGGGGGTCGGATCGTACGGATTTCCTGCCTGGGCATTTGTCGCAGAAGCGGTCTTTGCATGGATTGGAAGATACGCCGCGATGAATATCGGAAAATTGGACCGGGTGAATTCGAGCCCGTAGCATAAGGTGGCGTTCCAGACTTGATTATCCGGGTCCGGGGTAGGATCATACGGAGTTCCGTTTCCCATGGAAGGAATCCAATCGACTCCGAGCGGGACGGAAAACATCAGCCCGAAGGAATGGACAAAATTCTCTATCCCCCTATATCCATAAAATCGCCGACGCCATGATGCTGGGAGGAGTGTACCCGCCAAGATCGTTTTCTCCATAGGGTTTGAAGTAATAATAGAACCGTTTCTTTTCCGCACTGGTCATCATGTCTTTCTGCTGCGGAGTGAAATTGTAATATTGGTCTTTTCCGTAAAAGTTGATGTTGAAAGGATACGAATAGACGAGATCAATCAGCACCAGGCTCTTGTCCATGTCGATTGTTTTTCCAAGATCAAGGCTGAGATTGTAGATGCCGGCGCCGAGTTGCAGGCTGGTCGGAAGATATTGCAGGGCCTTTTCCTCGCCGGTCGTTGCGGTGTAGGAACCGGTCGGAACCGAGAGCGTAACATCATAGCTGAAGTCGCCCGACAGACCGAAGGCGCCTATGTAGTCCACGCGGAGATCGCCCAGACCGTTATTGATAAGCCCCGTCGTAGGGGAGTAGAGGGCCGACACTTGCAAGGAACCTGATTTTGATGAAAACGGAACGGTGAGCGCCAGAACGCCGGTATACGTCGGCTTGATGCTGAAGCGAAGTTCAAGGGCCTTTGCATCGGATGTTTTTGTCGCGGTCGAAGAATACATTGCCTGGATGTCGAGAAGTCCGCCGCTGACCCCGTTTCCTATCCATTTTGCCGTGGCACCCCCGGCGCCGCCCGATCCTCCCGCGCCGCAGCCCCCGACACAGGCCCACGGCGTTGTTGTGACAATGGCGCGGCCGTTCCGGTCGAGGGTAAACATCGTGAGTAAAATGATTGCCGGCAAAAACATCCCCAGGAATAGAAACCCGTTAAAAAACGGAATCCGCATGTTTTTGCCCGCGCTATTCGAGGTCATTTTCCCCCTATATAAACATAGGGTTTTGATGTGCTGTTGAATTGAAGCAGGTCGGGCTTGACATTCAGCAACAAGGCTCTTGTAGTCGGAGCAATCGAGACGATAAAACAGTCGTAGACAATGGTTTGGCCGCTCGTTGATTTTGTTGCTAGCGCGCAGAAGAAATTCGAAATGTTCGACCATTTCGGACATTGCCATTCACCGCTTGCATAGTCGGGCAGGATCTGGCCGACGTTGAAACTGTTGACAAGATTGTTGGCGGTGTCCGCAATCAGAACATACTGATGTTCCGGAAGGTTGGTTACCGTCAGCGCGCCCATGTTATTCAGGTTTTGGATGCCGCCGATGTTCAGGAACATCATGCGGCCGGTGAGCAGCGAGTCCGGCGTCGTCGAAGGATTGCAGGTCTGTTTACCGGTATTGACAGAGAAAAAGGTCTGCGTGGAAATATTGAAGATATAAGCGTTAATATATCCTGTGCAAATGTAGGCGCCATCGTACGACACGCCGCCATAAAAAGGGAACGGCGCAATGGAATCTTTTGTTCCTGTTTTCGCCCCTGTACTGGCGCTGATTTGCACTCGATAGGTATGCTTGGTTGTCAACATGCTGTAAGTAGCGTCCACCTCATCCGTCGTATCGGCATAGGTAATGTATAAATTTTTGTTGATATCATTGAAAAAATGAGGATCGCTGCCCGGATCGTCGATAAGATTCGGCACCGCGCTGGTATCGAGCTTCTGGCAATAAGCCGCCGCGTGCTTGATGTTTGAAGGATCAACAAGATAGTATGTCACAAGGTTACCGTCAGGAGAAATTATCGGGCACCAGGCGGCCCAATCCGGCTTGTCGCTCGGCTTCTTGAGCAATTTGGGAGTAACCGAGCTATCATTGAAATCAACAAAATACAGCAGTTGAGTTCCACCGACAATCACTTTCGTATATGCCAATTTGACATTTTGCGTACCGACAAAAGCGGAAAGACTGTCTTTGGAAACAAATGCATTGGGCGGCGGCGGTGGTACCGGGGTAAGGAATTGACTCGGCTTGTATATCCAATCGCTGCACGATAACAATGCAAGGCATGCAAGTGCAGACACAACAATGGCAACAGGAAATTTTATAGTGAAGTTTGATGGGCACATAATAATATAGAAGGGTGGTGTCCTTACCTATGAATGGGATAGCCTTTAAAAATAATATATTACCCCTCACTCCGGAAGCGAAACGGTTGGCAGCCACCCCGGACAATCCGCTTTTTCAGGAAAGAAAAGCTGTCGCGGATTTTTTCCCTGAGTAATCTATAATATTTCCCGGGATTTCCGCATGTATTTTTTCTTCCTGACGGTAAGGAAGATTCCGGTTTATGGTTGCCGCTTATCCTGTTGATTTGCAAATAGAAAACATGCCCTGCAACTGGTAAATTTTTCACATGTTTCGGCCCTGCTTTACGGGAAAAAACTCAATCCCCGCAAAGCCGGGAATATCGGATGTCGTCAAAAGGGTCGGGAAGAGGCTGGCCATCCGCCTTGGTATCGATGTCCGTAAGTTATTTTGAACCGAAGCCATGATTGTACAAATTCCGTCCAAACGCTGCATTGCCGCGACATTTTCCGCAAAAGCAAACGGATACCAGGAGGAAGCGTATATCCAGAAACAGATCCTTGCAATGCTTGTTCCTCTTGTAAAGACCGCGGGCTGGCTAAGCCTGCCTTGGCTTGACGCCGGCTGCGGCGCAGGCGGCATGGCAGGGTTGCTTATCGATCACAAGGTTCCTGTCAGATTGATGCGCACCGATCTGGCATACGGAATGCTGCGTTGCCGCAGAAGCTCCGGCGCGGTTCAGTCCGACATTGAGGGGTTGCCGTTCAAAAGCGGGGTGTTCGGCGGCGCAGTGGTCGCCTCGGTGTTACACTGGCTGGCGGATCCATCCAAAGGCATGGGGGAATTGCACCGCATTCTGGCTGCCGGCGGCGCGCTGGTATTCGCCGCATTTCTGCAAGGTTCTTTTGCCGAAATATTTTCCCTGCGCCAGGAGCGCAATCTTTCCGTTCCGGTACGTCTTCCTTCGCGCGACGATTTTTCGGCGCTGTTGGCCGCATCGGGATTCGACTGCCGGACGTATTTATCCTTTGCAAAGCAGTACCGCTTTGCCTCTGCCATGGATGCGCTCAAGTACATGAGCGAGACGGGCAGCACCGCGGTCGAGGGGAAGCGCCTTTCTCTGCAGGAAATAATAAGACTGTGCAGGGAATATGGAGAAAGGCATAACGAGCCTTCCGGGGTTCCGCTCTCCATCAATGTCGCCTATGGACTTGCAATCAAGAAATGATTTCGTATGAAGGCTAAGTCAATCGGATTTTTTGTCACCGGCACCGGCACCGACGTCGGAAAAACATTTGTGAGCCGGCTGCTCGTTGAGGCGATGGCCGCATTTGTTCCGGTTTCGTACATGAAACCGGTGCAAACCGGATGCAGGCAATTGAAAGACGGCATGCTTAGCGCTCCGGACTTTGAATATGTCAGAAAGTCGGGCGGTCTGGTCCTTGGCGCGGATCACATTCACGTTCCGTACCGGTTTGTTCCCGCGTGTTCACCGCATCTGGCTGCACAGCGCGCGCACGCGCAAGTTTCAATCCGGAAAATCAAACGAAGTCTTGACATGATACGAAGCCTTCCCGGTATGCGCGGCGGATGCGTATTCGCTGAGGGCGCAGGGGGAGTGATGGTTCCGCTTGGTCCATCGGTGCTCACTGTCAATCTCATGGAGCTGCTCAAGCTGCCCGTCGTTCTCGTCACCACTCCCGAACTGGGCACGCTCAACCATACGTTTCTCACCATGTGCGCGATTGAGGCCGCCGGCCTTTCGCTGGCGGGCCTGGTTATCAATAACCGTAATAATGTCCGAGATGATTTTATCTACCGCGACAACGTCAGAACGCTTCGCAATTACGCACGAAACGTGCCGTTTCTCGTGGTGCCGTATGGATGCCGCTGTTTGAAGAAGACCAAGGAGTTTTGTGATGAACTCCTCCGCTGACCCCTTCAACCGTCTCTGGTTTCCCTTCACGTGTTCGGATGACGTCCGCGACTATCCGCCGGCCGTGATTACCCGCGGCGAGGGTGTTTACCTTTTCGATAAAAACGGAAGGCGCTACCTTGACGCAATAGGATCATGGTGGGTGTCGGTTCTGGGGCATTGCCATCCGCGGATAATCAGGGCTGTCAAGAATCAAGCGGACAAACTTGAACACGTCCTTATGGCAGGGTTTATTTCGGAGCCTGCGCTCGAACTTTCGCACAGGCTTGCGGCGCTGCTGCCGAAGGAACTTGCGCGCATCTTTTATTCCGACGACGGTTCCACAGCGGTTGAGGTGGCGCTCAAAATTGCGCTGCAATACCGGGCGGCAAGGGGAGAACCGCGCACCGCCTTTGTTTCGCTCTCCGGCGGCTACCATGGTGACACGCTCGGGGCAATGTCGGTTGGAAACATTCCCGCGTATCACTCGCTCTTTCACAAAGCGTTCAAGTCGCAGTGGTACGCGGACGCACCATACTGCTACCGCTGCCCTTGCGGCATGGAAAAAGAGACCTGCGGCGCCGAATGCATGAAATCGCTTGAACGCATCCTTGACGAAAAGGGCGACACGATTGCTGCGTGCATTTTTGAGCCCATGGTTCAGGGCGCGGCAGGCATGCGCGTGTATCCGGCCAAGGTGCTCAAGCGCCTTTTTGCAGCCTGTAAAGTCCATGGCGTGCTCACCATTGCCGATGAGGTGGCGACCGGTTTCGGCCGCACCGGAAAACTTTTCGCGTGCGAGCATGCCGGCGTAACGCCCGACATCATGTGCCTTGCAAAAGGGCTCACGGGCGGCTGTTTGCCCATGGCGGCGACCGTTGCGCGCGAGGAGGTCTATGCGGCATTCTGCGGCAATCACCTTGCGGGAAAGGAACTGGCTCACGGTCACTCCTTTACCGGGAACCCGCTTGCTGCCGCAGCGGCCTGCGAAACACTTGCCATAATGCGAGAAGAGAATATCCCTGGGTCGCTCGAAACGAAGATGGAGTTTTTCAGAAAAGGGCTTGAAGCCTTGCGCGGCATTGATGAGGTCGGGGACGTGAAGTCCATCGGCATGATTGGCGCAATCGAACTTGTGGCGGACAGGAAAACCAAATCGCCTTTTCTTCCGGAAAAACGCGTGCCATTCCGTATCGCGCAAAAAGCGCTGGAAAACGGCGTTCTCATCCGTCCCCTGGGAAACGTGCTGTATTTTGTCCCGCCGTATATTATCACCGAAGAACAGATCAGTACCATGTTTGCGGTCACCACCAAAGCAGTTAGAGACATTCTCCATGAATGACTCGCCTATATACGACCGCCTGGACGCGGAACTTGACAGCAGAAAAAGCCTCGACCTGTTCAGGACAATGGGCCCGTCGCCTTGCGGCGCGCGCCTCGATCTCGCCGACCAACAGCTATTGTTCGCTGCATACCGATCCCGAGGTCAGGTCGGAGGCAGAACGTCTGGCGGATTCTTGCTTTTCGGGAAATCTCGCCTCGCGTCTCATCGAAACCCGTTCGCCGCTTTACGACGCACTCGAACTGGAGCTTGCCCAGTGGAAAAAAACCGAGGCGGCGCTGGTGTTTAATTCCGGGTATGCGCGAACCTGGGCATCATTCAGGCCCTGTGCGGGCGTGACACCGAGGTCTTCTGCGACCGGCTCAATCACGCCTCGATCCTCGACGGCGTGCGCCTGTCGGGCGCGGCGCTCGTGCGGTATTGCCATTGCGACATGACGGATCTAAGGGACAGACTTGCGGTCTCCACAAAGAAGGAACGGCTCATTGTCACCGATTCCGTGTTCAGCATGGACGGCGACACGGCGCCGCTTGCCGACATCTGCGGGCTTGCAAAGCAGTTCGGCTGCATGGTGATGGTCGACGAGGCTCACGCAACGGGCGTGTTCGGGAAAACGCTTGCCGGGTTGGTGGAGGAATGCGGCGTGGAGAGCGGGATCGACGTTGTGATGGGAACGCTCAGCAAGGCCGTTGCCGGATTGGGCGGTTTCTTTGCGGGCAATTCGTTCTTCAGAGACTGTTTTGTCAACCTGGCGCGCAGCCTTGTCTATTCCACGGGGCTGCCGCAGTCGGTGCTGGCGCATGACCTTGCCGCGGTGCGTCATCTGCCGCAAACACCCCGGGCTCGGCCCGGCACTATTGACAAAAGCGCGTATTCTGCGAGAGGGAATCCGCGATTGCGGCTTCGACACGCTTAATTCCTCGACGCAGATCGTGCCGTGCCTTGCGGGAAGCGATAAACAAGCCGTCGAGCTCTCAGCTTTTCTTCGTACGCGCGGCATTAAGGCGCCGGCCATCCGGCCGCCCACGGTCCCGCAGGGCAAGGCACGCGTCCGGTTCTCGGTGCATTCCGGGCTGTCGGACGCAGATATAGCATTTGTGATCGACACACTCGGTGAATGGAAAAAACTCCATGGTTGACAGGTGGCTTGTTTTCGGAGGGTGGGGCATTGGCCCAAAACTTTTGCAGCCCCTGTTCGGCGCCAGCGCCATATACGTGGATGTGAATCCGTTGATGCCGTCTCTTTTTGACGGTGAAACGCTCCTGTCCCATTGGGTATCGAAAGTCGAACGAACATTTGAAAATGAACTTGCAACGGCGAACGCTGTTGCCGGATGGTCCACCGGCGCGATAATCGCCGGCGCGCTTGCGCTACGATGCGAACCGCACAAACTGGTTCTTCTGTCCGCCACGCCGTCGTTCTGCAGGTGTGAAGGGTTCAGGTCCGGCTGGAAGACAAGTGTGCTGGCCGCCATGCGACAACGGCTTCCGACACCCGGGAATACGGTCCTGCGCGATTTTCTGCTGACCGCCGGCCTTTCGCCTGATGTTTTACAATCCGCACGGTACGGCGTGAATTCGCTTGCTGCCGGCCTGTTGTTTCTCGAACAGGCAAACCTGCTTCCGGTACTGGCAAAATTGCGGTGTGCCTCCATGGTTCTTAACGGCAGTGAGGATGCAATTGTCCCCGTGGCCGCGGGAAAAGCGCTGGCTGATGATTTGGGCTCCAGATTTGTTTCGGTGCCGGGCGGGCACGCGTTCTTTGCCGGGCCCGCAGAACCGGATGTAGGGCGGCTCATCGGCTGCAAAGCGGAATCATAGGGTGGTCGCACGGCAAGTTGCAAAATGGGAATTCTCGGGACGCTCAACACGGCGCTTGCGCTTTAGCGCAACAAATTCTATCTTTGATATGTCTTTGTTACGCCGAATCCAGGTGAACGTAGTCACACCAGTGCCTGGATGCTGCCGCAGACGAGAAAAAAAGCGAGAACGTGTTTGGCGTCATGAGCGTCTTTGACGTGCAGAATCTCTCCTCACTTTCATCACTTGGAGAAGACATCATATCAGGTGCCGATGCACATTCTTCACGGAACAGTAAATCTGTCGCGGGTTCAGTTTATGCGCTACAATAACCAGCAGGGCAATTGAGTCATGGCCTACGAACGAGTCTCAACCGAAGCGGTGCTCAAGGGAAAGGTGCGTAAGGAATTCGCCTGGACCATCATCTCCGACTACTCCCGGTACGAAGCCATCATGGAGAACGTCGACAAGGTGAACGTCATTGAGAAAACCCCGACCGACGGAAAATCGGAGTGGTTCGTCACGGTTGAAGAGGCGCCGCTGCGCTGGGTGGAACGCGACTATTACGACGTTGCCAACTACGAGCTGCGGTTTGAATCGATAGACGGCGATTTTGAGAACATCAACGGAACGTGGAAGGTTGAGGACTTTCAGAACGAAGGCATCAAGATCTACTTTACCATCGATTATAATCTCGGCATTCCGGTTATCGAGGAGGTGCTCGGTCATATTCTCAAGGAGAAAATGAAGACCAACATCGACTCCATGATCCATGCAATCAAGGAGGAATTGACCAGGTCGCAGGTTGACGACCGGAAATACCCCCGCCATAATATCGGCAAATACAGCAACATCAAGCTGAACGGCAAAGACATCCGCGCTTATGTGGTCAATGTCTCCCAAAAGGGCATGATGTTCTACTACGACGGTCTTTTCGACGCGGCCCAGGTTGCCGTTAAAATAGGAGAGATCGCCTTTGATGCGGAGCCGCTGTTCAACGACCTCAAGCATAAGAACTGCAGGCTGATCTTCAAGGAAGCGCTCAGCGAACCAAACATGGGAAAAATGGTGCAGACCCTCACCGCGACTTCGGACAGGGCCCACGAACGCCAGCTTGTCGAAAAGCATACGTCGCTCATATTCGGCGAGCGCGTTCTTCCGGTTTTTCTGATTAATATTTCTCCACGAGGCATGCTTTTCAAATACGATGGCACCTTTGAGTGGCACGACGACCCGTTTGAAATAGGCGGCATTTCCCTTTCCGCGCGGGAAATTCATCACGATACCGGTTCCGGGACCGTCCGGATCCAGTTCAACCGCACGATCGGTGAAGCGGACTATGCTTCCATTCTCGAAACACTGTGACTGTCTGACCGCTTCAGGCACCGGACGCGACCAGCCCATGACGAATGCAACCCACCTACATCACGGCCCTACCGCAAAAGTCGCTTTTATCGGGCATCCCGCAGACATGCCCCTGTTCAGGGCCTATATAAAACACTTGCGTCCGGATAAAACATACCGCGATGAGCTCCTTATCAAGCTGTTCGAATGGACGCCTTCCTATAAAGTGATTGATTGGCATAACCTCACCTTTGACAAAAAGAACTATTTCGATGCGCACCTGATCATGGTCCCGTTTTTGCCGGACATGAGGGATATACGGCTTAAAAAGGTGGTGGAAAAGATCGATCAGGCGCTTTCAATCGCTTCACAATCCGGATGCACGGTCGCCGCGCTCGGCGCATTCACCTCGATCGTTCTGCAGGGTAGGGAACAGGACTTTGCGCAAAAGCATGAAATGAAGCTTACCTCAGGCAACACGTTGACCGCGGCCGTTATCGTCCGTTCTATCGAGAAGACAACGGCAGAACTCGGGGTTGATTTGAGCAGGGCGACCATCGGCATAGTTGGCGCCTCCGGAGATATCGGCAGCGGATGCGTTTCCTATTTCGGCAACAAGGTAAAGAGAATGATCCTCACGGCGCGCAGCATCGGCCCTCTCGAAACGCTGCAGGAAAGCCGGAAAGATATGTTGACAAGCAACATTGAAATATCCACCGATAACAACATGGCGGTCCAGCAATCCGACATCGTTATTTTTGTGACAAGCGCCTACGTTCCCATGTACTCGCAGGATGATTTTAGGCCCGGCACCATCGTGTGCGATGCTTCAGCTCCGCAGAATGTGACGGTAACAGACCCCCTGCGTAAGGACGTCTTTGTCTACCACGGCGGCATCGTGTCTTTGCCGTTTGCGCTTGATGCCGGATTCGACATCGGGCTTGCTTCGCCGGACACTTTTTACGGCTGCCAGGTTGAAGGAATATTGCTTGCACTCGACGATTCTCTGCCGTGTTCGTGGGGCAGGGGAAATATCACACGAGAAAAAATGGATTTGTTCCTTAAGAAGCTGGACAGCGTTCCAAACCTGGGAATATCGCTTTCTGCAGGGAGGCATGTATATTCAGATGACTGACTTAAACCAATACGAAATGTCATTTCTGGAACTTAATAAATCAAAAGAAGTTACAGCTCATCGTAAATCGGTAAATATGGGCAAGATGTTGAACGTGGAGTGCTCTATGATCAATGACAAGCGCCTTGATCAAAATTGATTGTCAATGCAAAAATGATCGGTTTAATCGGAAGTGGGGGATGACTTGAACGAAGCAACAAGAAAGAAAATTTACAGCCTTATCCAGAGCGTCGTCAATATCGACCCAGCCACTATTGACGCGACAAAGAACCTGCGGGAGCAGGTGAACCTTGATTCAATGCAGTTTGTCGCTGTGTTGGCAAAACTTGAGAACGAACTGAATATCGAAATTCCGATTTCAGCCATGGAAGCGGAGTCTTTAAACGAATTCTTGACCGTACTTGAGGGTGAAATGGCAAGAGAAGGGGCTGTTTCAAAGTAGCCTTTGCTTGAGCAGCACTTCGATTGATGCGAACTCATTCTTAAAACAGAATATTTATTGATGCCGCTTCTCACCGATAGTTTAAATCTTGGTAATATCTACTTCAGGGACAAGACCTACCCGCCCGATGTAATCCGGCAGAACATTGACGCTGTGGCGGAATGCCTTAATAAGCGGACCGTTTCCAACTCGCCGTTTGTCTATCTTTTTGCTCCCAACCACATCAAGATGGTATATGCCCTGTTCGGCATTATTAAGTCCGGAAAGATCTGCGTGCTGGTGGATCCGGCCATCGGCAAGCTGGAACTTGCCGAAATGATGGCCGACACTGTGCCGGGCGCACTCATACGCATTGATAAAAGCACGGACACGTTTGATTTTGAAAAGGAATTTGAATTCAGGGATTGCAGGCTGGAGGAAAGGAAGTTGGAAGGGCTGGAGGATGTGTGCCTGATTCTGTACACCAATGCAGCGGATGGGTATGCAAAGGGCGCGATGCTGACGAATGAGAGTTTGAGGGCGAATGCAGAGGCTGGGATAATATGCAACCCAAAGTATCTGATAACACCGTTCTCATGTTCGATAATCCCATTCCATCATTTGTTTGCATTGCAGACAGGCGTTATTATTCCTTCTATAGTCGGCGGAAATATTTTGATTGAGGATATTGCGAACTTTTCAACAATACGAAAGATAGCAATGCTGAACTTGAACGATATAAAGTGACGCTATATTTATGCAGCATTCCGCTTGTATACTATTTTCTAAAGAAATTGCCACATTTAAAATCCATAGTTTCCCACGCGTAAAAATTCTATCGAGCGGGGGAAGTAGACTGGCCGAAAGTATTCTATTATTTTAAAAAAGGATTTCAATGTGGAAATTCAAGTAGGGATATGGCCTTACCGAAGCATCTCCGATTTGTACGTGGCATTGTCCCGGAGATAAAGTAAAGCAAGGGTCGGTAGGTCGTGCTTTGCCCTGTTGCGAAGTGGCTATCCTCGATTCGGATGATCAATCCTTCCGGCAGGGCAAGTCGGAGAAATATGCATTAAAGGCGCAAATGTGATGAAAGGGTACTATAATAATCCGGAAGCCACACAATTGACAATAAAAAATGGTTGGTTGCATTCCGGGGATATTGGCAAAATGGATGATGAAGGATATGTCTATTTCATTGAGTGTAAAAAACGAATGTTCAATGTCGGAGGAAATAAAGTTTATCCTGCAGAAGTGGAACGGTTGATGAAGATGCATGAGAATGTGCTCAAAGTAACCGTTGAATGCAAATCAGATGAATTGCTATACAATGTTATCCGTGCACATGTTGAGCTTATAGACAAAAACAGAGAAAACAAAAAAAGAGTATCAAGACTGGTGTGCGAAGAATATTTCGAAATACAAGTTGCCGCAGAAAATTGAATACTTGTAAATACCATTCTCTTCTCAAGATTTCCTCATTTGACTTTTAAAAATATTTTTAAAAAAGATTGCTCTTTTTTCGAAGGCTTCTCTTGTGTTAATCATTTTATAAGTATCAAACAATCCTGCTTGTAATTCCGAAGTGCTCATTCTTTTTGGAATGAAATTTAAATCCCATAGCGTATAATTCTCCCAGGAAGTGGGAAGCAATCTGTTTTCTCTTACTAATCTGTCCCTTGATCTTGTTCCCGGATATGGGGTAAGAATGCTAAAGTTACCATAATAAAGGTTGTTTTGCAAAACGAAATCCGCAGTTTGCTTAAAAACAGTAACATCGTCATAATCAAAGCCGAAAATAAAAGAGCCTAGGACGCCGATGCCCGCTTCCTGAATTTTTCCAATATATGAAGAATAACTTGAAAGTTTATTGTACTTCCAGGAGTTGTTGTTGACAAGCCTTAAGTTCTCTGCCGATATACTTTCGAGTCCTAACAACAGAAGTTTGCAATTACTTTTTTGAACGATGTTTAACATTCCACTATCCTGGGCAATTGAAATGTCTGATTGGCCCAGCCATCTGATGCCAGATGTCTTGAGGTAATCTAATAGTAAGGAAAGATGATTCTTATTTACCGCTATATTGTCATCTGCGATACCGATCAAGACATTTCCAAGTTCTTTTCGGATTAGTTCTATTTCCAGTCTTAACTGATAAATGTCTTTGAACCTGTATTTTGCCCCAAAAATCTTTGATGCAGCGCAAAAATCGCAATCGTGCGGACATCCACGGGTGGTCTGAAGCCAAACAATCGAATACTTCTTATTCTTTAGCAGGTCATATCTTGGTAAGGGTGAATTTATAAGGCTTACAATATTGTCCGCTTTGTAAAAGGGTAACAGAGCCTTTGCTTTTAGATCTTTTAGCAACATTGGCCAGGTATTTTCAGATTCGCCGATTACGACGCTGTCACAATGCAGTTTTGCTTCCTCCGGCAAAATCGTAGCATGTATTCCCCCAATAACTACCAACATACCCCTTTTCCTGAATTCATCTGCAATCTGGTATGCCCGACGTGCCTGCTGTGTCATTGCGGTAATGCCGACAAGGTCAAATTTTTTAGAAAAGTCTACGGATTCAATATTTTCGTCGATAATTTTGACATCATATTCGGATGGAGTCAATGCAGCTACTATTAACAAACCGGTTCCGAGGCCGGACCAGTCCTGACGGTAAGTTGAGGTATAGGGCGAGCCGTTCCAGAATTTCTTAAATTCCGGATTGCTGCTGCTAAAGCTGCCCCTGGGTGAGATGAGAGCAAGCGCCTTTGTCATATTATTTGTTCCGAATTTGGCACATTCTTACGATAGACACAGTTTTAAAAACGAAGCATCCTTCTTTTTCACTTTTGTTGAAAACCAATAACTATTTTTTGATTTTGTGATTGAACTGAACTTGAGCATCGAATGCAACGCTGATAAGGCAAAGCACACAATGAAAATAACTGTCGCGCAGGCAATTGTAAGATGTTTGGAACTCGAAGGCATAGAACATGCCTTCGGTATCTCAGGCTCCCATTACCTCTCATTCTTCAGCTCGCTTAAAGATTCAAAAATAAAATTCATATCCGTAAAGCACGAAGGCGCTGCCGGATTCATGGCACTTGATTATACCAAAGTTTCCCAAAAACCAGCCCTTGTCTTAGGAACGGCAGGTCCCGGAGCTGTAAATCTGGCGAGTGGAATTGCAGAGATGTTCAAGGCTGCGATTCCGGGGATTGCAATAACTCCAGTCGTGTCTTCAAATCTTTTTGGAAAAAATGCGTATCAGGAAGATTCAGGATACGGAGTTTCATATTCGATAAACCGTCTGTTTGATTGCATTACAAGGAGATCCATTTTAGCGTACAGTCCTGATAGAATACCAGATTATTTGAGAGAATTGTTCCGGAATTCACTTTCAGTTCCTTATGGGCCTGTGCATTTAGGGATTCCAAGCGATTTTTTCAGCGTGGAAATCGAATATGAGGATATGAAACCCGATCAATATCGCATTGCAAATGACTGCCGGGTTGAAAATGGCAAAATAGGGCACATAATAGCATTGTTAAGAGAAGCAAAGAACCCACTGATTTGTATCGGAAATAGGTGCGTGTATCCTAATTGCAGCGGTGAACTTCAAGCCATTGTTGATATAATTCAATCTCCGTTCATTGTAACCCATGGTTCAAAAGGAATTCTCAACGAGTTCCAGGAATTGTTCGGGGGAGTTATTGACTATTATGGTCACCGGTCGGCTGAAAAGCTTATTCGACAGAGCGATATGGTTTTAGCGATAGGAATGGACTTTTCCGAGGCCGAAACGCTTGCATATGATCCTGATCTTTTCAAGAATACGAAGATTTTGTCTATTGATTCAGATACCTTACGTTTTTCAATGAACTTTCCTGTTGAATTGGCAGTTGCAGGAGACATCCCGGCCACATTAAACTCGTTAGGTGCTCAATTAAAACAAACTGCATATTCGCCAACAAGATCTGCAAAAGCAATTGCTGATAATGTTATTTCAGCCAATATTTCTCAAAATAACCAGATGGCAGAGAAAACAGTACCACTAAAATTAGAATACATTTACGCTGAAATTTCAAGATTGCTTCCTGATGATTCAATAGTTTTTGCAGATACCGGCGCATCCTCCTTTTCTTCAGTCCGGCACCTAAAAGCCCGGCAAAATGGATATTTTACATCCGCGGCAGGATACTCAATGGGGCAAAGTGTTGCCGGATGCATCGGTGGCAAATGCGCTTCTCCAGATAGATTCGTTCTTTGTCTTTGCGGCGACGGCTCTTTTTTGATGCACGGTAATGAGGTGTTGACAGCAGTGCAATACAAACTGGGTATTACGTGGATGATTTTCAAAGACGATTATTACAACATGGTCCAGATTAATCAATGTTTGTCCTACGGCGGGGAACTGGAATTTTGTACAAAAATTCAAAACCCTGATTATAGGTATCTGGCGCTGGCATTTGGTGTTAATTTCTACGAAGTACGTTCGACATCAGACCTTGAAAAAAGCATAAATGAATCGACAGCACACAACAAGAATAATGAATCTTCAATAATAGTGGTCTATTATGATTACGAGCAGCATCTTCCTGCAAAGCCGCGAATGCTGCAAACAATAAAGGAAATGGGCCAAACCAAGGGCATCAAATCCAACCCATATCTGATGAAGGCCTTTGCAAAAACTCTTAAAGAGAAGGTGTAACGGAACAAGATGATTTATAATCGAATACCTTGGGGAGTTTTCAAAGGACCAGATCCTACGGGCTCAAGATACCCCTTTTTCTCCTTGACCGAAAAGCCTTTTCAATTATAGAATTTATCATACACTTGTTAGCCAATCTTTGTCTGAAGTTCCCTCCAATCAATTCCGTTAAGTAACTATGGAAACGCTCCAGCAGAAATTCGACATACTCAATCTTGTTTCCTCCAGCCGGGACAGCGATGTATTTCTCACCCGAAAAAAGGAAACAGGGGAACATTTTCTTCTCAAATCGCTCAACGAGCAAAAAGTCGCTTCCGGTGAGGCTTTACAAAGGAAAATACGGTTCAGGAAAGAAGTTGACACTGTATCTTCGCTCGACCATCCGAACATTGCCAGGCCTGCGGAGACATTTGCCGACGATACCACCTATTCGATTCTGTATCCATACCGTGACGGAACGACCCTTGCAAAAATCTGCGAGAACAGAAAAGCGCTGTCTGCGGAAGAAGCTCTTTTGTATGTTCAGCCAGGTCCTGGACGCGCTCGAATATATACATGCGCGCGGCATAATCCATTGCGACCTGAACCCGCACAACATTTACATCAATGAAGAGCGGGGACTTGAGCTTCTTGATTTCGGTCTTTCCATGCTCGAGGAAGAGGCGCGAAAGCTCCCTGAGGGCAGGATAGTGGGAACCATGCCGTATCTTTCGCCCGAGCAGATGGGGTTTACCGATTTCAAAATAGATTCACGGTCCGACCTTTTCTGCGTTGGACTCATTCTGTACAGGATGATCTCCGGCAGCCTGCCGTTTCCCGATCACAAGGATTCCCTTGAAGAACTTCTCAAATTTACGCTTAAGACTGAGGTAAAGCCTGTTAAGAACATTCCTGCGTACCTTAACACTATTCTTCTTAAATCCTTGCGACCTTCCCCTGACGACCGGTATCAGACTGCGAGCGGATTCAAGCACGACATAGAACAGGCGATCCTCTGCATCAGGGAAGAAGGCAAACCCTTTATTCCAGGCGAAAGGGACGCCATAATAGCGGCGGGCCGATCAAAAGTATTTGTCGGCCGGGACACGGAAATTGAAGCTCTTTGTCATGGGCTCCAACAATTGGAGTTTGGGAAAGGTTCCTCGTTTCTGATCTTTGGCAAGATCCGGCATGGGCAAAACCGAAATCGTTGACCGGTTCAGGACCAAGGTAAACGAAGATAGAACAATGTTTCTTTCTTCGAAATGCAATAGGTTCAGCTCGAGCCAGCCATATTCCGTTGTCCGCAACATTGTGCTTCAACTTCTGTCAAAAATCGCGCTTTGTCGATCAAGAGGGAAAAGTCCTGTTCAAGGAAATCCTTCAGAAAAACCTTAGCGATTATTCAGGCGTTATTTGCTCGATAATCCCGGAACTTGCATGGGCATTTTGAAAAAGTGGGGGAGATAGACAAAGTAGAAAAGGAAAAAGAAGCTGAACGTATCATCCATGTACTGTCCATGCTGTTCTCCGCAATCAGCCTTTTCCGGCAATCAATTGTGTTCGTAGACGATTTCCAATGGGTAGACCAGATCTCCTTTGAAGTGCTCAAGAGATTCCTCGCTTTGCAGCCTGTTTGCATGCTCGTGATTTCCTTTCGGACCGAAAAATCGGATGCTGATATTTTTGCGTACGGCACTGACCTCAGGAAAATCGGAATAAGAAAGCTTCTCAACATCAGGCCGTTTTCAAGGGCGGAAATCAAAGAGCTTGTTTCGTCCCGTATAGGGGAAATTCAGGACGCTGAAGTCCTTGATGATGCGCTGTCCAGCCAAGACAGACGGCAATCCATTTACCGTTTCCGAAGCAGTGCAATACCTGGTGAACACCTCAATACTCAAACCCTCCCCGACAGGATGGATGTACAATAAGTCAGACATTAAATCATTGCCGGAAAAATTCGACCCTGTCTCTCTTGTTCTTTCCAGGCTGGAAATATTAAACGAAAATGAAAAACGTTATCTTATGCTTGCGTCGCTTGTTCAGGGAAAAGTCGAATCAGGCATTGTGGAGAAAGTGGGGGGCTTTGAAAAGGAGGAAGTAACTCGCATACTGCGCAGGCTCGAAAACCTCGGATTCATCATCAGAAAATCCGAAAATGCCTTTTACTTCAGACATGACAAGGTCCAGGAATCCATTGCCCTGCGTGTGTCCCGGGATGATGCATTTGCGCTCAATGAAAAGATAGCGCGTGTGTATGAAGAAAAAATGGCCTCGGACAAGGAATTCATATTCAACGCTGCGGAATATTACCTCAAGAGCAAAAACCTCGTTAAGGCCATAGAGATCTGCTACGAAGCCGCGCGTTATGCAACGGAAAAAGTCGCGTTTGACATTGCCACCCGGTATTTCATGAACACATCCCTCATGGCTTCGCAGTGCCCTGGCCTGGGTCTGCCTGTTCCCGTTGACATGATCAAGGTGCAGATGGAGTTCGGGAATGTGCTGATGATGACGGGAAGGAACCAGCAGGCATTGAATACGTTCCTGAAATTGCTGGAAAAACCTGAGGCACTTGAGAAATATCAACAATTGGAAATAAAGTATAGGGTGGGGTCGATTTATCATAATATGGGGGAGTTTGATAGTTCGATAAAATTCTTTACGGAAACCTTACGACAAATGAATGTCAGGTTACCTGGAAACAAGATTGTTGCAAGTGTTCTTCTTGTGTTACAAGGCAATAGTACAATTATTCTTTTCAATTGGCTTGAAACATTTGTTCCCCAAAAATGAGCAATCAGAATATTCGGCTTATATTGAGAATTTTCAACAAATTGTCATATTCGTTATTTTTTCAAGATATGCTTCTAGCAATATATGTCCATCTTAAAGCAATGAACCTTGCAGACAGGTTACCAGATTGCTACGAAAAAGCGGAGACCTACATTTACCATATTGTTGGCGCTTATGTTTTGCTAATGAAGAAACGGATCGTTGGCTTATTTTAAGAAATCAATAAAATCATTGCGAATAGTTAATCGCAAAGACCTTCTGGCTATTTGCGGAATGTTTTTGTGGCATTGTCTACATGTTACTTTGGGGCAATATGGAAAAAGTCCGAAGAATATTTGATACGCAGCATTGATGAATTACAGTTCTGTTGGTGATCTCTTGGGGACAAGTTGACGCCTTTAGAACATCTTGGCTATACTAGCTTTTTATACTGGCAACTTTGCAGAAATGCAAAGAAATCATGAATGAAGAGGAACGCGCAAAGCATTGAATGCAATGATCATCAGAGGTGTATATTCTCGCAAGAACGATTGCTGTCCTTTATTCGCTTCCTGGAGGACGAAAATGGCAAGGAAGACTTGAGTAGACATTGAAACAAAAATCCGAGCAAATGAATGATTCGCTGGTAAAGACGATAGCGAATATTTCTTTCGCAAACATGTCCTTGTTTTTAAATGAAATGTCAAGCAATCATTTCGATATTTCATTACGATCGCTAAGAACCATCAAAGAAAAAAACCTCAACCAGGAATACATCGCCTCAGCCTATTCCACCCATTGCGAAATCCTCATTTCCGAAAAACGAAACAGGCTGGCCAACGAATCCAATAAGCAACTGGATCTTTCCGAAAAGAAACTTCTCAAAGACCTTGGCATCAATTGCAGAAAAGCCTTTTTCCGTGGCATTGTCTATCCCGCGCACATGGGTGCTGCGTTGCGCTGTCTCGCCTGGTTTCATGCATTCAAGGGAAGAAAGCGCATCGCAAAGTACTTCTTCAAGAAAGCCATCAAGAAGCATCATGTTCTCGACATGCGCTACGAAGAAGGCAAGTCCCTTCGCGATTACGGTTTATTCCTTGAGGATTGCAACCTGCCCGGCGAAGCAAGGGACCGTTTAACGCCGCATACAGGCTTTTCCATCAATGCGGAGCCAAGCTTGAGACCGAGCGGCTTAAGGACAAAGCGGATATTGTCATCGTGGAATACAAGAAGGATACTCCGGCGAAAACAATTGATCAGCAGGGCTCGCTATCGGAAGTGAGCCAGCTTCGCATAGACACACTGTACGAGGTGAGCGCGTCCATGCGGGAAATAGACGACATCGACGCTTTGCTTGGGCAAATTCTTTCCGCCATGATCAAGGCGACCGGCGCTCAATACGGGTATATTTTTCTGGAGGAGAATAAGGATGACGGTATTGCGGGCAAGACAGTGGGAATGAATTTTGACGGAGCATCGATAAACCCCAGGGACATGCATTATTCGGAAAAGATCATTGAAGAAACCAAGAAACAAAAGACAATCATTCTTACCAGAAATGCACCAAAAGAAACACTGAGTGGAGACACAGAGAGGGTCCGTTCCGTTCTCTGCGTGCCGTTGTACCATGGCGAATATTATCTCGGATGCGTTTACCTCGGCAACGACATGGTGAGCGGCCTGTTCTCCGAAACCGCCAAGAAGGCGGCGCAGATTCTATCCGCGCAGGCCGATACGCTCCTGCGGAATGCCTATCTCATGGACGGGTTCAAGCGTCTTAACCGCACCCTGGAGAAGAAGGTGAAGGAACAGACGCGCGACATTGAGGAAAAGAACAAGGAATTGCAGGAGTACAACGTCAAAGTCGTTGAGTCGGAGCGGATGAAGGGCCTCCTGGCGGGCACCATTGTGCATGACATCAAAAATTATACGGCTGGTATCGAAGGCAATGCCTCCCTTCTTGCGAAACAATTCCCGAACGATCCGAAAATCCGCAGGACCGAGCCGCATTGTCTCGGAGTGCTGCACCGGCATAGCAAGCCTTTCGTCGAATCTGCTCGACATCGGGAAGATGGAAGAGGGCAAACTTGTGCTCAAGAAGGCCACCCTTACAGGAAAAAACCTGTTCGCCATGGCGCTGCCTCTGGGCAAGCATATCATGTTCGAGGAAAAGAACGTGGCCATTTCGCACGTTGATAACTCAAATGATCTTTTTGCCATTGAAGCGGACACCTATCTTGTCGAACGCGTGATGCAGAATATCTTCAACAACGCTGCCAAATACGTTCCTGCGGAAGGACGGGTTGTGTTAAGCCTTGATGTCACCGATGATGAAAGCATCATAAGCTTTTTCAGTTCCGGTGTTCCAATTCCGGAAGAAGAAAAATCCGCGGTCTTTGACAAGTATGTCCGCTCGGGCAGCGCAAGCTCGCAGTATTCCAAAGGGCTGGGGCTGTTTTTCTGTAAAATGGTGATGAACGCCCACGGCGGCCGTATCTGGCTCGACACCGATCCGACGGGAAACTGCTTCAGGCTTGCTTTCAGGAGGAAAAACATCGAGAAAATTGAAGCCGTTGCTTGACATGTCGGCATTTCAGGCTTCTCATTGGACCCGCTTCTCTTTCCATCCGCAACAATTTCTTATTTGCAAACAGCTCGTAACAGGAGGCTTCCTCACCTATGCCCGTAATTCTTAAAACAGCCGGTCTTCTGATTCTTTCCAACGTGTTCATGACCTTTGCATGGTATGCTCACCTGAAAAACCTTCTTGACAGAAAGTGGTACATTGCCGCGATTGTGAGCTGGTCCATTGCTTTCTTCGAGTACATGATCCAGGTCCCGGCGAACAGGATAGGGTATTCGGCGCTGAACCTCGGTCAGCTCAAGATTCTGCAGGAGGTTATAACGCTGCTGGTGTTTGTGCCGTTCGCCGTTCTGTACATGCGTCAGCCGATCAGGCTCAATTTTCTGTGGGCAGGCCTGTGCCTTGTGGGGGCCGTATATTTCATTTTCAAAGGATGATGTTGTGCCGGTGTTGTTACTAAGTAGTTCATAAGGAATACCACACTGAATGTGTCACGGTGAGCCTGTCGAACCGTCTCTTACCCGATGACCCTTCGACAAGCTCAGGGTGACATCGGAACTAGATCATACTTTTGAACAGCTTTGTTAGGTCAGTCCTCCGGCTTGACTTTCTGCAAAAACATTCTCACCATGCCGCGGTGATATTCCGGCACTTCGACAATTGAAATACCTTCCTCATTGTTGACAAGTGTGAAGAGCTTCTGCTCAGCCGTGACTTTTTTCAGCAATTTTGTTTCTATTGGTGACTTATTGACCGACTTCAGCAGGTTGACGTATCTGCTTAATCTGAAAGATGTTATCAGCTCTTCTGTCGACAGTGAGCCATTCCATGGAAATGCTGACGAACCATTGCAAATACAGGGGGCAATTTTATCAAACCGCTCTGGATTTTCGAACCCATATATGCCTGCAACAGCATAAAACATTGAAATTCCAACAGTTGTCGGCAGGCCAAAAAGGAATGCCAGCGTATCCACCGAATGAAGCTTTGAATCATCTTCAAGTCCTGCAATAAAATAGGAGAGAATTGGAACATGCTGTGCGGCTACGTGCCTGACGATTGATTCGTAATGCGAAAGGGAAGTTCTGCGGCCTTGTTGTTCCAGAAGGTTTTTGTTTACGGAACAAAGAGTGAAGTTAAATGAGGTCATTCCCAGTAAAACAAGCTCGTCGGCCAAGGCAGGCGTGAGCAGCCGGAAGTCGAGGCCGTTTTCGGCAAGGAATGACGCCTTCGGCAACCGCTTTTTGACCTGTGCCATCACTTCGATAAGGTAGTCCGGCGCTAAAAGCAGGTTGTCGTCCTCAAAATTGACATAAATTCTTCTGTCATCGTTCTCATCGATTGAAATACCACACAATTCATTGATAAATTTGTCGATTGCAACGGTTCGAAAACTCCTCCCATGCACTATCCAATTGGAGCAAAACTTGCATTCGTTTGGACATCCCCGGCTCAAACACGTCGAAAAGTAAACTGATTTGTTGGTTTCCCACACTTTGGCGATCAGCGGTTCGATCATCGTGGAATTGGAGGAGCTTTTGGCACGGGATTGTCGCACCATCCCGTCCTTTTTCCACATTAAGTTCGGCACCTGATCGAAAGTCACTGTCTTGGCTACCGCCGCTTCCAGAAAGATGTGCAGGTTGACCTCGGCTTCACCACAAAGCACAAAATCAATGTTTGCGTCTCTCAGAAAATAGTGCGGATAGGCCGTGACTCCGGCGCCTCCTGCAACAACCACGATATCAGGATTGACTTTCTTGATATTTCCGGCAAGATCAATAAGTTCCTTGCCGTACGAAAAGGCGAAGCAGCTCAGAAAACAAAGCGCCGGGTGATGACTGCAAATTATTTCTGCGCATTCCTCAACTGAAGGCCCAAATAGCTGATATTTCGTAAAATACGACAGTTTTCCGGTTTCGCCCGGAATGATACACCGGTTGAGGTACGCAATTTCATCAGGAATATCAATCTGTTGGCCATTCTTCTTCATTGAGGGGAAATCAAGAAAGGCGGCATCAACGCCGCTGGCCTTGAGGATCTTGAAAACAGTTCTCGCGCCAAGGGAAGAGAACCGGTGCCTGGTAAAGTAGAAATCCTTGACAGGCGGTACTGCGACAACGGCTTTCAATCGATTGTTGTGCGAAGCTTCATCATGCATGATTTGTCTGATGTGGAAGGTGCTTGGTTGCCTGGTCATTTCAAAATACATCCCCGCGAAAAAATGGCCGAATGCAAACTCAGGAGTTATATTATTTAAGAGACGGCATTATGCAAAAAATCTCCAGGATTATTACGATGAAACGACTTTGCGCATTTTTATTTTTTGTCGCATCCATGGTTTTGGTTTCATGCAACATCGACAAACCATCCGGTCCGCGCAGCGCACCGCCGCTGTCTCAATTGGAGAAACAGGTGATCGGCACCTGGAGATACGAGCTTGTCTGGACTCCGGACTCCACCTTCCATATCGTGATGTCTTACGACAGCCTTCACGACTACTCCATCAATGTGAATATCAACGGCGCCGATACCATGGAAAAGGAATCCGGCACGTGGTCAATCGCTTCGGACACGGTTGCCAAGCAGGACACGGTCTGGATGGAAAGAATGAAGTGCCGACAGATAAACACTGCAACCAACACGCTTGATTCCATCGAATGCAGCATTCCTATCGCAGGCATTCGGCTCAACATCGATAACGCCGGCGCCTGGGAGATACCGTTGAGCAATTTTGTGAAATACCTGTCCCTTGGTGTAGACCTGAGCGGTGTGCCGCTGCCCACTGCCGCATTTATCAAGGACCCCTGACGTCCGTTTATGCTCAAGAACCGCACACCAGGATGACGTCCTTGCAAAACAAACCCGGAAAGATTTTTGTCTTTTCCGCGGCCTCGGGCGCGGGCAAAACGACGCTGCTCGACCATCTGCGACAAACCGTGCCCGGCCTCGTCTATTCGATTTCGGCAACCACCCGGTTGCCGCGCACCGGAGAAACGGACGGCGTGCACTACTTTTTTCTTTCCGAAAGAGAATTCAAAAAGAGAATGGAGGCCGGCGAATTTGCGGAATGGGCTGTGGTCCACGGCCACTTCTATGGAACGCCCCGCTGTTTCATCGACGATACAATCGCATCGGGAAAGCATATCATCATGGACATCGACGTGATCGGCAAGAAGAAATTCGACGTTGTGTATCCGCAGGCCGTCGGCATTCTCATCCTCCCGCCGTCCATCGAGATATTGCGGCAGCGGCTTGAAAAGCGCGGCACCGATTCCAGGGAGGCAATCGACCTCAGAATAGCAAACGCAGTGAAGGAAATGGATTTCGCAAAGAGGGAAGGGAAGTACGAGTATACCGTGGTCAACAACAATCTCGAAAAAGCGAAGTCCGATGTGATACGTATTGTCCGGCAAGAGATCGCCGCCCGGTAACCCGATGCAATCCCCGCCCGAATACGTATTCCCGAGAACCGTCCGAACGGTCACCATGGGTCGCGATCCGGCCAGCGACGTACCCCTGAGGGGCATCGGCGTCTCGCGCATCCACGCGCTCATCCGGATCAGCGAAGAATCGGTTCTCATCGAAGACTGCCGCAGCACGTTCGGCACCCGTGTTGACGGGAATCCCGTCGATACTGCCGCGCTGTGCGACGGAGCGGTGATAACCGCCGGCGTTGCGAAGTTCAGGGTGCGCATTGACAAACAGAACGTGACGCTTTCCCCGTTCCGCGAAGCGGAATCGGCGCCCGAAAAGACATTGTACGACCGGGCATCCTCGGAAGTGGTCATCGGCCGCGATCCGTCAAGCACGATTTGCCTTCCTCATCCTCTGGTGTCACGGTTCCACGCGACATTCAGGTCCGGTGCGGGGAAGGCGTGCTCGGTGGAGGATCACGGAAGCACCAATGGAACCTTTGTCAACGGCAAAGCCGTGCGCGCCAGCGAAGCTTGACGACGGCGACGTTGTCCAGATCGGGCCGTACCGTTTCTTCCTTGACAACGGATCGCTCAAGCAGACCCAGGATTTCAACCGGATCCGCATTGAGGCGTTCAACGTGGGCGTCACGCGGGGAAAGACCGCGCTTGTCGACAACGTTTCGCTGTCCATAGAACCCGGCGAGTTTGTTGCCATTTTGGGGCCGTCCGGGGCGGGAAAGTCCACGCTTGCGAACGCGCTCACCGGCCAGATCCCCCTTTCGGGAGGCGTTGTCTACTACAACGGGCTTCCGATGCGTAAATTCTGCTCCGCGTTCAATTCGACGATCGGATTCGTGTCCCAGCATAACCTGCTCAGGCACGAGCTCACCGTGCTCGAAACATTCACGGAGCAGAGCGTGCTCAGGCTCCCGCGGGACAGCCTGCCGGCCGAGCACCGTGAGCGCATCCGTGAAGTGATGGAACTGCTCGATGTCTCGGCGCTGGGGAACCGCAGAATTTCCGATCTGTCGGGAGGGGAGGCGAAACGCGTTCATTTCGGCATCGAACTGCTTTCTTCGCCGACGGTCATTTTTCTCGACGAACCGCTGGCCGGCCTTGACCCGGGCCTCACCCACAAATTTATGGAACTGTTCCGGGCGATCTGCGACAAGGGCCACACCATTCTCCTCACCACGCATACGCTCGAACAAATCGAGCTGTGCAACAGGCTCCTTTTTGTGTCGCGCGGGAAACTGGTGTTCGCCGGCTCTCCCGAAGATTTGCGCCGGAACTTCGGCACCATTGCGCTGGCCGACGTCTACGAAAAGGCGCGGGCGCTGTCGGTGGAAAACGCGGCAGGCGCGATCGGACGTTCCGTTTCCGCAACGCGAGAACGATCTGGGAACAACGGCTACGATGAGGCGGTTCGGCTGTACAAACCGAAAAACGTCTCGTTTTTCCGGCAGATGCGGCTTCTTACGGGCCGCTACACCACCATGCTCGTCCGCGACGTGCGGACGCTCGGTCTCGTGCTCCTGCAGGCGCCGCTTATCGCCATACTGCTGGCGATCGTGTTCAAGCCGGACAGCAATTTTCTGCCGCTGTCGTTTTACTTCTGCATATCGATATCGGTGATCTGGATGGGCGGCATGAATTCGGTGCGCGAAATCGCACGCGAGTGGGACCTTGTCGAAAGGGAATTCCGCGTCGGCCTTTCCAAGATTGCGTACGGTCTGTCAAAGATACTGGTGTTCTGCCTCCTGGGCGTGGTCCAGGCGCTGTTTTTCGGAGCGTGCCTGCACGGCATTTTTGCGAATTTTTCCCTCGGGACAAGCAGCGGCGTTCTGCTGTGCGTCGCCTGCTCCGCAGGTTCTCTGCTGGGCCTGTGCATCAGCGCGTTTTCCCGCAACGTGAACATGGCCATAAGTTTCCTG
Source organism: uncultured Fibrobacterota bacterium (assembly GCA_963753345.1). GTDB lineage: Bacteria > Fibrobacterota > Chitinivibrionia > Chitinivibrionales > FEN-1185 > FEN-1185. Next base: position 289,546 of record CAVWBU010000027.1, on the reverse strand, counting down.
CCCATCATATTCATACCGCAGATTTTCTTTTCCGGCATCCTGATGCCTTTCGATGAAATGCCCGCGGCCGGCACGGTACTTTCACACCTGACGGTTGCGCGTCCCGTGTTTTCGATGTTCAAGAAAATGAGTTTCTTCGACCAGACATTGTGGACCCGGAACGATTGGCCGGGGCTGTTACTTCTGTGCGGCGGATTAACTATTTTACTCTTTGTAGGCATCCGTTTTAGAAAGCTTGTGCAGGGAAACAGGGTAGGGTAGCCTGCCGGTACACCAATGAGGTTCGATTCATGTCCACCGCTGCAAGAAACACCGATCCTTCGCTTTTCCCCGAGCGTATCGGCAATTTCAAGGTCCTCCAGATTGTGGGAATGGGCGGCATGGGAGTCGTTTACAAGGCGATGCAGGAGCCCATCAACCGCGTTGTTGCCCTCAAGGTTCTGCCCCCGCAATTATCGCTCAACGACGAGCTTGCCAAACGGTTCGACATCGAGGCGAAAGCAATTTCGCGCCTGCAACACCAGAACATCGTGAGCCTGTATGAAGCCGGCGAGGACAAGGGCTACCGCTATTTCGCAATGCAGTTTATAGACGGCGAGAACCTTTCCGCGCGAATCCAGTCAAAAAAGCCGCTGCCGGCGTCGGAGATCATCGACGTGGCGAAGCAGATTTGCCGGGGCCTGCGCTACGCCCACGCCCAGGATGTTATTCACCGCGACATCAAGCCGCAGAACATCCTTGTTGACAAAGAGAACATCGCGCGCCTGTCGGATTTCGGCATCGCAAAGATGTTCTCGTCCAGCGGCATCACCATGACCGGCGTCACGGTGGGCACGCCCGAGTACATGTCACCCGAGCAGGCCGAAGGCGTGGAGGTGGACTGCAAAACCGACATCTACTCGCTGGGCGTCGTCATTTACGAAATGCTCACCAAGAGGCCGCCGTTCCTCGCCAACAACCCGGTGGCGACCGCTTACAAGCACGTGCACGAAATCCCGGTTCCGCCCTCCGTGAAACGGCGCGATACGCCGAAGCGCCTCGAACTTATCGTGCTGAGGGCGCTTAAAAAGGACAAGAACGAGCGGTACGAATCGATCGACGAAATGCTCGAACACCTGGATTCGGTCGACATCAATGAAACCGTGGACCGGACCACTGTTTCATTCGCGGTACAGAAGAATCATGACGACGGACATCTGTCGGGCGACAGGGTATCCGACAAGCGTATCACCGACCGGCGTTCCGGAGACCGGCGGCATCTGCGCCGTCAGCCGGGTGTCTTCTTTCTTTTTGACAAAGGCTACTGGCTGGACCTTGTCGAAACCCAGTGGCTTTCCCTGGTCCTCATTGCCATCCTTGCCGCAATACTCCTTAACCACATGATGGGCCACTGATGAACGGCGGAGACGGAATGTCCTCGATGGACACCTGCCGGAAAGGCAGGGAAGGCGAGGACGAGGCCGCCGACTATCTGATTTCCCACGGGTATTCCATTGTTTCGCGTAACTACCGGACAAAACGCGGCGAAATCGATTGCATCGCCACAGACCCGAACAACACGCTCGTGTTCATTGAAGTAAAATGCGCGCGCTCCGACGCGCGGGGGAATCCCGCGTTCTGGGTGACGCGGCCAAAACAGATGAAAATCGCGCGGCTCGCGCGCCAGTATCTCGCCGAACACGGCGGCAACCGGAGATCCAGGTTCGATGTGATCACCATTTACAAAGGGAAGATCGATCATATACGGAATGCGTTTCTGGCGTAGCAAAAATATCACTAGGTAAAGAAAGAAAAGATTTGGGCGCCCCGCTGCTCCGCAGCGGCGGCCGTCCTTCCGGTCTCGGCCTCCGGCCTCGGGCCGCCACGGCCCAGTGCCGCGGTAGCGGCGGGTCCGGGCGGCATCCCGCTATTGCGGGACCTCCAGTCCTGCCTGGCGCTGGGCAGAAGATTTCTGCCACAAACCTTGATACGGCTTCCACAAAGTCAAGTACCACCACCGGAGGCGGGTTGCAGGAGGGGGAGGCCGGAAGAGCGTTAAAGTATTGCCCCCTGGCGCTGCCCTTTCCCCATCACCTGCCCGGTTTTCCTGTACGGCTCATACTTCAATTTGCTTTCCCTCCTTACAACCTCCTTGCCAATCCTCCCCAGTATTACTATATTCCCGTACACAAGTTCCAACCCGCAGAAATGGCATGGCGCCCCATGACCAACGACCTTTTCTCCCTTCTCAGAAACACGGTGCGCGTCCTTATTGTGGACGATGAGCCGGCGGTCCTCAGGACATCGCGCGACAACTTTGTTTTCTTCCCGATTTACCGCGTGAGCACCGCGGACAGCACTTCCGAGGCCCTCAGCATTCTCGAAGAGGGCGGGGCGCGAGTTCACGTGTGCATCATGGACCGCGGGATGTGCGACGTGCAGGGCAACGAATTCCATCTCCTCGACACGTACAGGAACAAGATGCCGTTTGTCGTGATCACCGGAAGGGAGAACACCGAAAAGGGCTTCGAGTGCGGCACGCATGGCGCGAAAAGGGTGATCTCCAAGGGAACGCCCGACTTTCACGATAAAATGCTGCGCACGGCAAACGATCTCGCGCTCATGAGCATCGTGTTCCCCGGGTCCCATCAACAGCCGTCGCCGTTTTTGTGCAGGTGCATGGAGGCTCTGCTGGAAAAGAGGCCCCTGTACGTCAATGAACTGGCCCGAAGCCTCAACATGACCGACAAGACCCTGAGAAACGGATGGACCAAGTACCTGGGCATAGACCCGAAATACTCGCTGTGCATCTTCCATCTCTATGCAATGGCATTCGACATGGTGGGAAAGCTCTGCAAGAACGGAACAGCGGGCGGCCCCGTAAAAAAAGGCAAGGAACCGCAGACCGCAGACTTTTACACAAGCGAGGCAAGGTTCTGCAGGTATTACAAAAAGAACAAGCCGCTGATTGATGACTTTATTTCCAGCTACCACAACTCACCCCTTAATCCCCTCTCTTATGCCCCTTCGGGCATCCCTGAAGAGGGAAAAGAGAGGGGAAACCGAGCTTCAAGGAATTAGATGTGATTAACCGTTTAATACCCGCATAAAACATTCAAGAAGGGAACATGGGTTCCGTTCTTAAAAGTCCGATTCTATTATCTTCATTGCTACGTTTGCGTCACTTCCTGTCTCACCTTATCGCATGAACGGAGCAGTGATGAAATCCGGCCTCAAAGTCGTCGTGGTTGACGATCAGGAACAGATAACCGGCCTGCTCGCCATGTTTCTCTCTCTAACGTCGCCGGACGTGAATGTCCACACCTTTACCGACCCGCTTGCGGCCTAGGAATTCGTAATGAACAATCCCGTGGATATCATCATCACGGACTACAAGATGCCTGGCCTCCACGGGATAGAGCTTTTAAGCTCGGTCCCAAGCAGCGTAAAGAAAATACTGGTCTCCGGATACGTTCCGGAATTCGTGAGGGAAAAACCGGACGACCTGGACATTACCGTGTTCGAGAAACCGGTGCCGCTCAAGGCATTGGCGAAGGTGATTGCGGAGCAACAGAAGAATGTGGCAGCATTATGCTGTGGCGCAGCCGCACACTCCGAGGGGATGCAGAACAAAGGAAGCAATGACTAACGGGGGCCGGCATTTCGATACGACGCTACGCGTCTACTCAATGACCGGCAGGACAGTAATCCGTTCATCGAACATCGCTCCCCGAGTGTCCCGGAGGGATGCATCGAGGGGAGCGACGGCTGTATCGAGATTATCTTGTCGCGGCAGGCGTCCTTTTCACTTCTTGCTCAGCTTTGATCCAGTTGTCATTGGCCGCACAGGAAGCAGAGTCGCATGTAAGAGAAATTTCATATGCCCGTAAGCGGACCTTCTGCCGGAGATCCAGCAAGGCGCCAAGCAGTTCGGCTTTCATCTCCATGGCAACCCTCGCTGAGGTCTCTGAAGACGTTTTTTTGACGGCTTTACCCTCGGGTCTGAGAACATTGCATGGCGTTTTCGACATTGTTTAACTCCCTTTTTCAGAGTGATCCCCTCCTCTCAAGTAATACGGGGTTTTCTCCAAGAATATTATCGCGAGACTGTCGCTCTTCAAATTCTAACATGACCGAGGCGCCCGGCACCCTCGCGCTGCGGTAGAACGGGGTCGGGAGCTTCACTCCCGAACCCAGACCTACTTTTCTTCTGCAGCGAAGAAAAGTAGGCAAAAGACGCCGCGCCTGCAGCGCCGCCGATACCCATGTGGCCGGCAGGCCGCTCGCGAACGCGTCCGGCAGGACATTTTTCCAATCCTCAAAAGATGCCGGCCTTGAACGACGCGAGCGGACCAATCCGCCGGTCCCATGGAGCGGCGCTGATGGCGATAAGAAAAACCAAAAACAACTCGTTCTCAACAGCTCCGTGCGCGGCTGCGCCACTGATGGCGGCAGGAAGGCCAAGACAAACCAAATATGCGCAGGCGACTATTGACGTTGGGTAGTGTCCTATGCCCAGCGCCAGGCCGGAACGGAGGCCGCGTTGGAACGCGGTGACGCCCGGACCCGCCGCTGCCGCGGCATTGGGCCGTGGCGGCCGGAGGCCGAAGGCCGACGACCCTTGGAAGCACCCGAAGGGGTGGACCGGAGCGAGGGCCGCCGCCGTACTCGGCGGGGCGCCCAAGTCTTGTGTCTTCATGCGAAGCGGGGGAACGCCCAGATTCTTACTATCTACACATTCAAGAAAGGAACATAAGGTTCCGTTCTTGAGAATCAATTTATAGTATAATGAATATATCCGCTTCCAGCGCCAAAGGCAGCCGCCTCCAAGGAGAATTATGAAACTCGAGCTCGAAGTAGTGGTCGTGGACGACGAACAGTTCATCACAGACATCCTGACAAGCTTCATAAACCTTGAAGCTCCCCAGGCGCAAGTCCATAGCTTCACCAATGCCCAAACCGCGCGCGATTTCGTGCAGAACAATCCCATCGATCTTCTGGTAACCGATTACAGGATGCCCGTTGTTGACGGCATGCAACTCGCCGCGGCCGCGCCCGCCCACGTGAGAAAAGTGTTGCTCTCAGGGTTTATTCCGGAAATCGCGGAAAAGGAAATGAAAGCGCTCAACGTGACCGTGCTGGGAAAGCCGGTGCCGCTGAAAGTGCTGGGGAAGATTATTGCGGAGGAGATGGGGAGAGGGGCGGGGTGAAATAGCTACTCACGTGGGGCTTCATGCAATGATATGATTTGGCAAGGATGAGGAAGGTGGGCACCCAGGGCAAGTGTGTGGCACGAAACTAAGGCCTGGGATTCGGAGTTACGTCTGCCGTTTTCATTGTCTATGGTGAAGTCCTTTGCTCCCGGAGGCGCTCTTGAAGAAGATTGATTTCCATGTTCACACATTGGCAACGTGCTGGGACAGTCCATTCGTCTTCAGTCTTGAAAACCTAAGAAGGTACGTTTCAAATACTGGACTGGATGCCATAGCAGTAACCAATCACAATCTATTTGATGGCAGCCAATTCAGAACTATTAAGGAATCGCTGAATGCCCCGGTCTTCCCGGGGATAGAGATTCATGTAGAAATGGGACACATCTTGGTGATTGCCGACGGGTCTGATCTAGAAGATTTTGAGGCCAAGACCGATTCCATATCCCGAGAAATCCCTCAAGTAGGGGGTAGCATTGCGGTCGAAAAACTTGAAAAGATATTTGGGAACTTGGGTGAATACCTAATCATACCTCACTACGACAAAGACCCTTCGATAAGGGGCGAGACATTGGAGCGAATTAGGCGTTATGTATCGGCCGGAGAGGTTGATAGCGCTAAGAAATTCATACGTGCCTTGAAGGATGGGTCAAAGCTCACGCCTGCTCTGTTTAGTGACGTGAGAATCAGCGAGGATCTGGCTACGCTCCCAACAAGGCAAACCTATATGGATTGCGGGGAGGTGTCACTGGACGCTTTCAAAATATGCCTTAAAGACAAGAGAAAGGTTGCGCTGTCCGAAGCAGACGGGAACCGATTGTTTCAGGTGCTTGAGAATGGCCAGAAGCTGTCGACGGGCCTTAATGTTCTCATTGGCGACAGGTCGTCCGGGAAAACATATACCCTGAACCGAATCAATGAAGCAAATAGAAACGTTAAGTACATTCATCAGTTCTCATTAGTTCAGCAAGATGAGGACGCATGCGAGCGGGATTTCAAAAATGACGTTCAAAGAAAACGAAGTTGCTTTATCAAAGGGTACCTATCCGGGTTCAAAGCAGTTCTTGATGACGTCATCGATATTGACTTGAATTCCAATAATCGGGCTATTGAGCAATATATCACATCTCTGCTAAAGACTGCAGAGGATGCAGAAAGGCGAGACGCCTATTCACAGATGGCCCTCTTCAGTGAAGTGGAATACCCAATAAGCCAAAGCCGCGTGTTGCAAGAATTGATTGAATCCGTACGTCATGTGATCGAAAACGTTGAATATAGGTCGGTAGTCGAAAAATACCTTGACGTTACTTCCCTGAAAAACCTAGCATGTGAGTTGATCGATCTCCTCTGGGGGAAGGCGCTGGAGATTAAGAGGAAGAGGCTTGTGAACTCTTTGGTCAAAGATATCAAGGAAAGCCTTAGAATGCGAACGTCAGCGGTTCAGGTCGCTGATGTGGATTTTTACGGAGCAAGAATGGACGAGGAAAGGATTAGAAAATTCACAGACATAGTGCGTTTCCTGCGGAAAGAAGCCGTAATCTCTGAGGAGAACGTTCAGGGATTCAGAGTAGAGGCGAGAAAAGGATCCTTTGCCGGGGCTGGCGAAATCAAAGACGCAAGCGGAGTTGTAACTACATTCAAAGAGGCCTTTAAACAATATGAGCATCCTTACAAATACTTACAAGCCCTCAAATCCAACCAGAGTCTGACTCCATCAGAGTTGTATAGGCTGTTTGCAAAGATCAATTACAGAATCCTTAACAAGGATGGGGCAGAAGTCTCCGGCGGCGAGCGGTCCGAATTTAGACTTCTACAGGAGATAAAGGACGCGCAGAACCACGATATGCTGCTGATTGATGAACCGGAGTCCTCATTCGACAATATGTTCCTAAAGAGCGACGTAGACCAGCTTATTAGAGACATCTCGAAATCAATGCCAGTTGTTGTTGTAACGCACAACAGCACGGTCGGAGCCTCCATCGGCGCGGACTACTTGCTATATGCAAGCAAGGAGCGTGAAGGTGGCAATTTGGTATACAGGCTCTATTCGGGTCGGCCCACGGACAAGAAGCTGTTTTCCACAGACGGCAAAACAAAGGGCAATCATGAGGTGGTGATGAACTCGCTTGAAGCTGGCCAAGATACCTACGATGACAGGAGGCGGATATATGAAGCTACTAAGGATTGAGAACAATTTGGGTTCCTATCTCAAAGAACATGGTGCATACGCGGATGTCAGCAAGATCTCAAAGGAGGATCTGCTTAGGCTTGTGGATTTGACGTTGCACGAGGATGTTGAGTTCGACGAGTATACCGATGATTTAATCAAGAACCAGGCACATCAAATCGTCTACAAGATGATTTACGAGAAGTTACGAGATCTCAAAGGAAGAAGGAAGGAATTCATAGACGAATCCGAACGACTATACTTGCCAGAATACGAAAGATATTGGAAGCAATCATCGCAAAAAGACGCTCAAGTTGAGGACCATGACGCAGCTGGTTAGCTCGGGGTTCAGAAGGTGACCGAGAAGCAGGTCCCAAGTGTCTACAACATGCCAGGGGGCGCCCTTGACGAGCATCGGCATCGGGGCCGAAACGTTGCCAGACATTCTACTTTTCAGGATAATTCTCAGGCGCGGAAGCCGAAGCGCTCCTTCTACGGTCGGGCCATTTTCATTGTAACGGAGATTCAATCCCATGCAAATCACTAACGGCACCATTCCTCTTCTCACCTCCGCTCCCGACGACAGCCTTGTCGCTCTTGACATCGGTTTCGCCGCCGGAAAGAACCCTTCCTGCGGTATCTCGAAGCGTCAGGGGGATACTTTCGAGAGCCAGGATTCGACTTACGGCGACATGGTTTCCTTCCTCGCCAAGTGGTCGCTCCCCGAATTGCATTTGATTGTTGAGGCGCCGTTGTTCTTTGTCTTTGATGAAAGGAACAACCCGGCTGGCCGCTTGCCGTTTGAGGATCCTACCCATTATTGGTACCTTGGGGCTGGGATTGCTATGGCTTTCGCTGCGGTCAATTTGCTTCACGAACTCCTGAAAGCGGGTGCGGATTACCGTTTGATCCTTTACGAAGGATACATGCCGCACTTCGGCGGTCCGCGGCAAGCGCATGCACTCGATGCGAAGGACCTCCTTGCTTCAGCCAGGGAAAAAGGCAGTGTCGTTCAATATGCGCGCTTGCAATTCGGGGGGACGGTTAGATGCATTCAATGGTACCTTCGCCTGCAAGAGCCGGTCAATCTGCCGCCTGTCGTTCAGCCAGTGCTTGTCACAGACCACACACGATCAAGGATACCGAGGTAGAGCTCACGGCGTCGCAATCACATCTGAAATGAGCCCATGGTAACGCGGCATACGCGGATAACAGTGCCAATTTGTTACAAAACGATGGTGATTTGCAGGGGTGGTTGCGTTCCCCAAACGCGCGGACAAAGGAAATGTTTGTAAAAGGTAATTCAGTTCATTTCATTCGAAAGGAGCAAGGGTATGTCTCAACTCTTTACCAAAAAACACTACGATGCTTTTACTCCGCCTAAGGACGAGAATGACACTCCTCAAATACGCTTGGAAAGAGAAAGAGTCCGCGATGAATTCCTGTGGCTAGATGCTCCGCTGTTCAAGTTTATTGAATCCCAAGGGTGGGACCTTCACCGGCACCATCAAAAACAGCATTACACCTCCTCAACCCATTTCATTTGGATAAGAGTTGATACCGGAGAAACCGACGACAAAGAAGGACCCGTCGGGCGCTGGCAACCTATTGTCAAGCAAATCGGATGGTTGTGGCTCCATTATGGAAAGAGCAAAGAGCAACTCAACTTCTACAGAGATTTGCCCGGCGTATACCAATTCAGTCAAAGAGATGACGCAGATTACTACAACGCCTTTTACGTTCATACCAGGATCCAGTTCTACATAAGCAACGCCGACTTTGGGGCTTACCTCATTTTTACCGATAAGAACAGATATGATAAGTCGGAGTTTTTAAAGAATTTGAGAAAAAACCCCAACTTTGGAGACAGTTATTGGACGAGGCTCCAGCCGCTTCTTGGTCAAGGATTCAATTACGTGGTGAACGATGAGAATTTTCCGTTAGATACCGGAATTGACAAGAAGGATCTATTTCAGTTCATAAAGAAGAGTCACACCGAAGGGTATTCCGGAATTAGAAAATTATATGAGCAGGATGACCCAAGAATCAGTGTCGAGAACATCGTTGAAGAAATGAAACAGAACTTGGTCTATCTGTTTCCCCTATATGACATGATGGCAACAAGACAGAAATTAACGGGTCCGGGCTTTGATCCAAAGAAATTGTTCGGCGGCAATGTGCGGTTAGCGTAGCTACCAGATTTTGTCGCACGGGTGCCTCGTGTTATAATGAATCACAATCGATTGCCACTGCCATCACTTCGACCCTTCGGCGAAGCTCAGTGCAGCGCGCTGCTCAGTGCAGGCCTCGGCAGTGCCCCTTCCCGTTTGTTGTCGCCCAGGCAGCCTTCAAGACTCCGTTGTGCATTGCGTCAGATGGCGAGATTATAGACGGACACGGAGGGCGGTTGCATGGAAACTGAATAAAATTGGGCCTATTGATCTTTGAGGAGATACATCTTTGTCTGAAAGAGTCAATATCGACCCGCAAAAGAGGAGAATTCTTCTCTGTAAATGTGAGACGGGTGCATGGGAAGACAAAACAAAGCAAATATCGGCAATGTATGAGGCCTTTTCGCATGGCAGATTTACAGGTTATGCCATATACTTCAGAGGGGGCAAGCAAAAGTATTTTTACACGCAAGATCGCGTTAATGTCCTCGACTGCCTGAGAACGGTCCCGCTTGAAAATATTGAGGTCCTTGTCGACCATAAAGTCGTAGATGCGGTCCGGGTTGACGAATTTGAAAAAGGATACTATCGCGTATATATCGGAGATAAAGACTTCCTGACCGATCAGGTCCGGTTCGAAAGCGATAGATACAGAAAGATCCGGCAATATTATACCGCGCTCGCGGAAAAGGGATTGGAAATAGCGGAAGAAAAATCTCCGCTGCATTATCTTTCGAAAAACTTCAAGAGAATTTCCTTTAGCGAGAATTCGTGTCTTTTTGACTACTTCAAGGGACGTTGCCGGGACATCGGGAAGCAGTGTTCTATCATACTCCCGTTCAGTTTCAATCAAAGTCAAAGAGCGGCAATCGAAAATGCATTGGGCAATAACATATCCGTCATCGAAGGCCCACCCGGAACGGGAAAAACACAGACGATATTGAACCTGATCGCCAATATCGTGGCAAACGGATATACGTGCGCCGTTGTATCGAACAATAACGCTGCGATCCAAAATGTGTATGACAAACTCAACGAGGAAAAGCACGCGTTCTTCGTTGCGTTGTTAGGCAGCAAAGAACGCGTTGACGCTTTTTTCTCGTCGGCGGGCGAGAGTGAACTGACCGCCTTCCTTGACGGCGATTTCAAACCCCTCCCGGAAACCATCGGCGCGAGAATCGACAAACTCGGAAGCATTTTAAAACAAGTGCATGAAGCCGAGAACGTGGTGGCAAAAAAGAGGGTTGAGCTGGCCGAGCTCGAAAAAGAATTGGAACATCTCAGGGCCGGCATGACGGAAGGTTGTCAAATAAAACCCGATCTTGCGTCGGAAGAATATCTGAAGTTGAAAATCAAACTCGAATCGGGCAAGCCGCTCGGAGTGTTTGCACGTTACCTGATAAAAAGAAAATTCAAAACCCGGGTCAGGAGGGAAGCCAATGGGAAACTTCTGGATGCGGCGGAAAGATTGTTCTATGTTGCGAAAAGGCGTGAGATTAGGAACCTGATTAAAGAACATCAAAAATATATTGTCAAGAACAAAGGTGCCGAGCTCAAGGAAGAACTTCAAAATCTGTCCCTCCGGGTTTTTTCCGGTTTGCTGTATCAGCGATATAAGAACGAAGATACGGCATCATTCACTCCTAAAAACTACAAAACGGATTTCGCTCACTTTGTAAAGCGCTATCCTGTCATTTTAAGTACGTCGCATTCGTTGCTTAACAATGTCGGGCAAAGACTTCTGCTCGACTATCTGATCATCGATGAAGCGTCCCAGGGTGACCTGCTGAGCAGTATTTTGGCCATCAGTTGCGCAAGAAACCTTGTGGTCGTCGGTGACTCAAAACAACTCCAGGAAATCGAAGACGAAAGTTTGGTTCCACATTCGAGGGAGTTGTCGAAAAAATTCGGTATAGACTTCTGCTTCCGGTATGAATCCAATTCCATCCTTAGGTCCGTGAAAACCGCGATTCCCCACGTACCGACGACTTTGCTCAAAGAACATTATCGCTGTGCTCCCGACATCATAGGTTTCTGCAATAAAATGTTCTACGATAATGAATTGATTGTCATGACGAAAAACGATGGTATACATTTAAACGTCATCAAAACCGTTCCAGGCAATCATGCAAGAAGAAACCCCAATGGCAGGGGTCAATACAATGAGCGGGAGATTGATGAAATAGGCGTTTTGTTGCAGGGCGCCCCATTAAAAGACACCGGTGTGATAACGCCGTTCAGATGTCAGGCGGACATGATTCGTAAAAAATTCAAAGAGACTGGAATCGAAGCCGACACCGTCCATAAATATCAGGGCCGGCAGAAGGAAGAAGTCGTTTTGTCGTTTGTGGTTAACTCATTGGACAAAAGTGATATTGCAACTGAGAACCGATTGTATGATTTCATAACCAATAAAGAACTTTTGAATGTGGCAATATCGAGGGGAATCAAAAAGGTCACCATTGTCGTATCGGACAAGGTTTATCATTCATCAAACAACACCATAAAAGACCTTATCGATTACATCGAGTATCTGTATGGCCATTCGGTAACGAGGGAATCGGTAATCACATCGATATTCGATAAGCTCTATGGTGAACACAGGGATGAATTGATTGCGCAATATCGGAAAAAAAGCCGGGAACACTTTACCGAGCTCCTGATGAACCAACTCATATCGGCCATGCTTAAGAACTATCCATACATTTCATTTACAATGCATGCGAGAGTGGGGAAACTCATCACCGATTTAACAGGACTGGATCAGAGGGAAAAGCAGTACATAACCCATCCGTGGACGCATGTGGACTTTTTGTTTTATAACAGCACAAGCAGGAAACCATTATTTGCTCTTGAAGTGGATGGGATAAGGCATCACGAGCAAAATATCGAACAATCGGTACGGGACACGATCAAAAACAAAGCGTTTGCGCTGTGTGGAATTCCGCTCTATAGATTCAAAACGAACGAATCCGGTGAGGATCATAGACTCAAATCCATCCTGAACCAGTATGCACACTAGCATCCGCACGGGTGAGTTGCATCACCGAGAATCCCAACCGTGTGCCACTGTCGTCACTTCGACGAAGCTTGTCCTGAGCCTCGTGCTGAGCTTGACGAAGCGCTGTCGAAGGGCTCAGTGCAGGCCTCAACAGTATTCTTTACCGTCGGCGCACAATCAAGGATGAAGCAGGCGGAACTGATCGCGGGGGAGATGGGAAGAATTGTAGATTGCGGAATGCGGAATGTGGATTGCTAAAGACATTTCCTCATTTGTATTTGCGCAGCAGTTATTGACAGATGGGTAATGTCCCTCTGCCCAGCGTTAGGCAGGACTGGAGGCCGTGCTGGAGCACGGTGCTGCCTGACCACGGCCCGCAGGGCCTATGTGGCAGGCAGCCCGAGGCGAAGCCGAGACCGTAAGGACGGCCGACCCGACCCCGAGCGAAGTCGAGGGGGAGGGGAACGCCCAATTCTTTCTTATCTTGTTGCTGGTCTTGCCACGGGTACATCCGCGCCGCACCGGCTCAGCAATCCAAAATTGAATTTGATTTATTTAGTTATCGCATCATTATTCCCACGGCATTCGACTCTGGTTCTCCGAAATCCCACGCCACCCCCCTTCTCAAATCCTATTTTAAGATTGATCGTTCAAAGTCGCACCTTTCTGAAGCCGCAATAGGAGACCTCTTCACAAATGCCCCTTCTCGACTGGCTCACAATAAATCCGAAGCCCTCAAAGCCGCCGCATCGAAGCGGACAAGCCGCTTCCGGACAAGTACCGTTTCCTGTTGTTCGAAGACAAGCGCGAGGTCGAGCTTGTGTGGAACGGCAAGACCAACGAAGTTACGAACATTGTATTGCCGTTCCAGGTTATCGAGCAGGTGGACGAGCCCCGCGCGGAAAAACCGAGGCGAAAGACATTACATGTTCTGTAGCGGCAACTGGATGTAGAAACCTTGCACCAAAATCGTGCTTTTGACAGCTGCATTATGCATTTTTCTCTGAGGCGCCATTATCTTCTGTCGTGGCGGGTGGCTAAATGCAAAAGGAAATAGTGATTCTTGCAAGGTCTGTCAAGCACGGACAATACTGCGTGGCAGGAAAGGAAATTATCCGGAAAACGGGCCGTCTTGTGGCTGGGGTCTGGATAAGACCGGTCTCACAACATGATGATGGCGCTCTGTCACTTCATGACATTTCATATTCAAACGGTAACACTCCCGGCATATTGGACATCGTCAAACTTCCCTGCATTGAACCTGCCCCGTCCGAAACCCAGCCGGAGAACTGGCTGATTTCGCCCGGCCGCTGGGAAAGAATCGGGACTTTGCGAAAAGAATCACTAGCTGTTCTTACTGAACATCCTCAGAATCTTTGGATTGAACCGCGTAGGATGTCCGATAGGGTTTCATCAACCTTCTTCCTTTCACAAAAATCAAAGTCATCTCTTTGCATCGTGGAACCTGCGAATTTTCGCATGCAAATATCAACAATTTACAACGAATTTGAAGGCCATGACCAGAAACGACGGCGTGCACTATTTTCCTATGGCGGGTCGGATTTTGATCTTGCCATTACTGACCCGGATATTGACATCAAGTACTTCAAGCCGTTTCCAGGACCGGGTAGTCCGGCGCGAAAGGTACTTCTAAAGTCAAAGGGTTGTTTGCTCTGCATCAGTTTGACGAAGCCCTTCAACGGGTATCACTATAAGTTGGCAGCCACAATCATAGAGAAATAGACCGCAAGCATGCACAAGCTCTTCACAATTGGCTATTCCTGCTTCACCAATGCAGATTTCTTGCATGCGATTAGACAATACGGTATTTCAGCTGTTGCGGATGTCCGCTCACAACCATTCAGCAAATTTAAGCCCGACTACAATCGTGAAACCATAAAAGCATTTCTGCGCGATAACGGAATCTACTATGTTTTCCTCGGTAATGAATGTGGAGCGAGGATTAGTGCACCTGAATGCTACATCGATGGTAAGGCCGATTATGCTCTTATTTCCAGACACCCGCTCTTCAGAAAAGGTCTCAAGCGCATTGTGGATGGCCTTTTAAATCATAACATCGCTCTGATGTGCGCCGAGAAAGACCCTATAATGTGCCATAGGACCATTCTGATTTGCAAGAACTTGCGGAATGATGTTAAGGAAATAGAACACATACTGTGCGATGGAGATATCGAACCTCAAGACCATATTGAAGAACGTCTTCTCTCAATGGTTCACCTTGACGGACCAGATCTTCTTAGGACTCACGCCCAGCTTGTTGAGGAGGCGTATCGCATTCAAGGCGATTCCATCGCTTATGTAGATGAATCATTCTCTAATCCCGAGGAAGCAAGCAATGGAAGCAGTACTGTACACAATAGGGTTTACTAAGAAGCCTGCCCGCACGTTTTTCACTATCCTCAATCAAAATCGTGTTGTTCAATTAATTGACGTAAGGCTTAACAACTCCTCTCAACTTGCAGGATATTCAAAAAGGGAGGACTTGCAGTTTTTCCTTGAGGTCGTTTGTCATTGTTCATACAGGCATATCCCGGATTTCGCGCCATCAAAAGAACTGCTGGATGGCTATCATAAGAAGCTGATCTCCTGGGCCGAATACGAAACGAAGTACAATGCGCTGATTAACCTGAGGGCTCCACACAAAACGATGTCGATTGAACAACTTAATATGTCATGTCTCTTGTGCTCCGAGTCAACGCCCGACAAATGCCACAGGCGATTGGCTGCCGAATACCTGCAAAAGCAATTTAGCGGCCTTACGGTAAAGCATCTGTAAATCTTTCGCGGACCTCGCAAGGGAAACAAGTATCCAGGTTCGCAAACCAGCAGGAATAAATAGGACAAATGCCCCTTCTCGACTGGCTCAATAAATCCGAGGCGCCCGGCACCCTCGCGCTGCGGTAGAACGGGGTCGGAGGGTCGCCCCCGAACCCCGACCAAGGGGCGTTGTCACTTCCGTTCCCCAAGGAGAAGTAGTTGGCGCTCCGCGCCAGATATTGTGTCGTTTGCCTTGTCTGCAGCAAGCGCCCCCTGGACCCCCGTGCCGCGCCTGCAGCTCCGCCCGGTCCCGCGGCCTGCGGGCCGCGTACAAACGGGTCGGGGCCTTCAGCCCCGAACCCCGAGCAAGGGGTGCTCTTCAGCAAGCACCCCTTGCATCCCCATGCCGCGCCTGCAGCGCCGCCGATACCCATGTGGCCGGCAGGCCGCTCGCGAACGCGTCCGGCAGGACATTTTTCCAATCCTCAAAAGATGCCGGCCTTGAACGACGCGAGCGGACCAATCCGCCGGTCCCATGGAGCGGCGCTGATGGCGATAAGAAAAACCAAAAACAACTCGTTCTCAACAACTCCGTGCGCGGCTGCGCCACTGATGGCGGCAGGAAGGCCAAGACAAACCAAATATGCGCAGGCGACTATTGACGTTGGGTAGTGTCCTATGCCCAGCGCCAGGCCGGAACGGAGGCCGCGTTGGAACGCGGTGACGCCCGGACCCGCCGCTGCCGCGGCATTGGGCCGTGGCGGCCGGAGGCCGAAGGCCGACGACCCTTGGAAGCACCCGAAGGGGTGGACCGGAGCGAGGGCCGCCGCCGTACTCGGCGGGGCGCCCAAGTCTTGTGTCTTCATGCGAAGCGGGGGAACGCCCAGATTCTTGCTATCTGCACATGCAAGAACGGAACATAAGGTTCCGTTCTTGAGAACCCCTTTATAGTATAATGAACATGTCCGCTTCCGGCGCCAAAGGCAGCCGCCTCCAAGGAGAATTATGAAACTCGAACTCGAAGTAGTGGTCGTGGACGACGAACAGTTCATCACAGACATCCTGACAAGCTTCATAAACCTTGAAGCTCCCCAGGCGCAAGTCCATAGCTTCACCAATGCCCAAACCGCGCGCGATTTCGTGCAGAACAATCCCATCGATCTTCTTGTAACCGACTACAGGATGCCATATATTGACGGCATGCAACTCGCCGCGGCCGCGCCCGCCCACGTGAGGAAAGTGTTGCTCTCAGGGTTTGTTCCGGAAATTGCGGAAAAGGAAATGAAGGCGCTCAACGTGACCGTGCTGGGAAAACCGGTGCCGCTGAAAGTGCTGGGGAAGATTATTGAGGAGGAGATGGGGAGGATTGCGGGGTGAACTATCTATCTGGGTATTCTTGGGCACGGATTTTTATGTCTGGGCTGTATTGATATCGTATTTGTGGCACAATTTAATCGTCTAACCAATCCTAAGGAGGGCTTTATGAAGGTAAAGAACATCAATGGTACCAGTGACAACACATGCAAATGCGGCAGCTGGCTTGAGCATTGGGAGAATTACAGCGGTCAATCATTACCACCTTATTGCACAGTACTTACCTGCTATGAGAAGCCAGAAGTTGGAGCGCATGTCCAGAAAGAAGGCACCACGGACAGTGGTTGGTACATTGTTCCGATGTGCAAGGCGCATAATGGAGAAACAGGCAAAACCCTGCAAATTAGAGATGCCACCAAACTCGCGTCGGCAAATGTCAGTGAGACGTGCGGCAAATGATTTTATCGATAAATGTGCCCCGGGTGCAAGCAAGTTGTTTGAAACATGTCTTGTTAGGAATTCTCCACTACTTACCGGCATTATCATAAGGAGGGATCATGAACGCACTAATTTGCGATGCAATAGCTAAAAGAGCGATAATCCAGTTTGATTACGACGGCGGAATGCGTACAGTTGAACCACATTGCCACGGGATTAGTACCGCTGGCAATGAAGTCCTGCGCGGTTACCAAACAGGGGGTTATAGTGAATCTGGCAGGCCTGTTGAATGGAAACTCTTTGATGTATCAAAAATATCTTCGCTTTCGATTACTGAGAAGATATTCGCTCAGGACAGACCTTTCTATAATCCAAATGATAAAGCAATGAAGATTATTCATTGCCATGTATGAAACCTAGGGACAAAGAACAAAAAACATCTGCTCACGAACTTGCAATCTATTCAACTTATCTGGCCCTGGTGGGGAGTAAGCAATGAATGAACCGACCATAATCTGTCCGAAATGCAAGAATGAAATAAGGCTTACCGAATCTCTTGCTGCGCCACTTATCGAGGCAACTAAACGTGATTATGAGGATCGGATTGCTAAGAAGGACGTGGATATTGCTGCTCAGGAAAAGGCACTTAAGGCTCGCGAGGAAGCCATCGGCAGGGAAAAAGAGACTATTCAACAACAAGTCACAGAGAAAATAGAACAAGAGCGCTCAAAAATAGCCGCGGAAGAACTAAAGAAAGCAAGAACGATTCTCTCCAACGACCTGGAGAGCAAAGACAAACAGCTTGCTGAACTTCAAGAAGTTCTTCTGCAGCGCGACAAGAAGCTTTCCGAAGCCCAGGAAGCGCAAGCTGAGTTAATCCGAAAACAACGCGAGCTTGACGATGCGAAGAGAGAAATGAATTTGAATATTGAAAAGCGCGTCCAGGAGGGACTGGATGCAATACGCGAACAGGCTCGCAAAGAAACTGAAGAGCAAATGAAGCTCAAAGTGATGGAAAAGGAGCAGACCATTTCGTCAATGCAGAGACAGATTGAAGAACTCAAACGTAAGGCAGAACAAGGTTCCGAGCAACTTCAAGGGGAAGTTCAGGAAATTGAGCTTGAAGCGCTATTGAGAACGAACTTTCCACGCGATACAATAGAACCGGTACCCAAGGGCGAATTCGGGGGAGATGTGTTGCAACGAGTGAATGATTCTAGCGGGCAAATTTGCGGCACGATATTGTGGGAATCAAAAAGAACGAAGAATTGGAGCGACGGCTGGCTTGCCAAGTTGCGGGATGATCTGCGAAATGCAAAGGGCGAGATAGCTGTTATTATCACTCAAGTTCTCCCGAAAAGTGTGGAAACCTTTGGGTTTGTCGAAGGGGTGTGGGTTTCGCACCCAACAGCAACAATACCCGTTGCATTTGCACTTCGACATATGTTACTTGAAATCTCGTCGGCTCGCCGTGTGTCTGAAGGTCAGCAGACGAAAACGGAGATGATTTACCAGTACCTTACAGGTCCCCGTTTTCGTCAGCGTGTGCAGGCTATAATAGAAGCGTTTACCTCAATGCAGGAAGACCTTGATAAAGAGAAAAAAGCGATTACAAAACAATGGGCAAAACGTCAACAACAAATAGAGCACGTCATGCAGGCAACTGTAGGAATGTATGGGGATTTGCAGGGAATAGCTGGGAAGACACTGCAGGAAATTGAAGGGCTGACCTTGCTTGAGTTGGACCACGACGAGAATAGTACGGTATGACCAGAATAGATTGCCGCCGGGAATGTCATTAATGTGTTGGCGATTAGGAAGAATGTTAAGCGAGAGCGCGCGTTTTTAATGATGATTATTAACCTGGAGACATGAATGAGATTATTGCAGCTTGACTTGGAAAACTTTCGCCGCATTAAGAAAGCAACCGTTTGCTTTGAACCCTCCACATTCATTGTTGGGCCGAACAATACTTCAAAAAGCTCCATCGTTGCCGCGATAGAAGCCCTTCTTTCTCTTGAGAGAGAGAAACTGTCGCAACAGGATATACAAGAGCGGCAGGATGGCTCACGCGCAGATCAAACAATCATCACTGCGCACTTCGGGAACATTCCGACTGATGTGGCGGCAAGTCGCGGCTTTCGAGGACGGGTTGTTAACAACAGGTTCGTCTACCGCAAGACGCTCACAACTGATACAACCAAGCCGAAGATTGAGACTCAAGAGTATCCCTCAACTTTAAAGCCAGCGTTCCAAAAGGCAAAGAAGGTGAAGGATTTGCTCGACGGGGGTATCCCAGTGGATATCGTAGAAGACGGGCTGGGCATAAACGAAGTCGACGCCAAATTGGGAAGGGACTGGGAGAAGTCTATTCCAGACGTACTTGACTTTGACACGGCTGCACAACCGGCTTGGATGCCGAACCCAGGTGGCATACCGCAAAACGTTCTGTCCCGTCTGCCTCGGTTAATTCACATTCCCGCTCTAACAGAGGCGCGAGAAATTGAATCAGACGAGAAAAAATATGCTCTTGGTGAGTGTCTGTCACTGCTTTTTGAGGACTTAATCGGCACAACTCCGATAGCAGGTGAAATAACAAGTAGACTTAAACAACTCGAAAAACAAATGGATCCGGCTGATGAGGCCTCACTTGTCCATGGTTTGGTCAACGAGATAAATACTATTATTGCCGATGTATTTCCAAAGTGCGGCATTTCTATCGAACCGTCCTTGCAGGATTTGCTTGAGATTCTTCGCCCAAAATACGACATCAAAGTCTTCTCCAACATTCGAACCGGTGTGTCTCGGCAGGGGACTGGTCTGATTCGGACATGTGCGTTCGCTATGCTTCGCTACCACGCACGGTTAAAAATACAAAAGGAACTTCAAACGCGGCCTGTGCTTGTTGCCTTCGAGGAACCTGAACTTTTTCTCCATCCGTCTGCGGCAAATATGCTTAGAGATACAATCTATGCTTTAGGGGAATCTGACCAGATCATTTGTACCACGCATTCACCATGGATGATCGATTTGAGTCGAAACCCACAGAGTATTACCAGGATGGCAATACAAGACTCCGATAATGTCGTTGCATGCAATTACGTTGTTTCCACCGCGCTTGCCAAGTTGCCTCCGGAGGACAAGACGCGGGTAAAAATAGTACAGGCATTTGACGATGAACTGTCGCGTGTCTTCTTTGCGGAGAAGGTTATAGTAGTTGAAGGCGACTCTGAAGTATTGGCAATTAGGCAAACCCTCAAGTTGCTGCCAGACGCGGTACAAAAGCAGATTGCTGCACGGTATCAATTAGTAAAAGCAAGGGGGAAGGCAGCAATAATATCGCTTGTGAAGTACCTGCGGGCGTTGAGTATTGAGCCGATTGTAGTTCATGACGGCGATTATGGTGTTGCTGGAGCAGAGAAGTTTAACAAACCTATTTTCGATGCGGTTGGTGAACCCAAGAATGTGATTGTACTAAACAAGTGTCTCGAAGAAGCTCTTGGATACTCTCCGCCCGGCAACGACAAGCCTTTTCATGCGTACAACCATGTGTCACAGTGGGCATCACTTAGTGAGGTCCCAACCACATGGATGGATGCGATCAATAATGCGTTTGAGGATGTTTTGAAAAAGTGATTTGAGCGGTTTCATTTATTTCCAAGTTGGAAACTAATAGAATCTTGGCGCACGGGTGCCCCGTGTGATCAATAATCACAATAGTGTGCCACTGCCGTCCTCGGTAGTGCTCCTGACCATTGACCTCACCTCTCACGCCCTCGCCTTGACCTCACGGTAAATACTATTTTGATTCTGAAGGATGCGGCGTTTCCTTCGCTTTCCCGCAGAGGACCGAAACGGCTTACGAGGGTCGACCGTTGGAAGTTGCATATAGCGAAGATGGGCAAACCGTGGTGCTGGACGATGAATTTTACCGGATATTCAGGGAGATTTCCGCATGAACAAGAAGAAGACGGCAGAAAAAAAGAAGATCAGCGATCGGGCCCTGAGGCAGTTCACCGAAAACAGGCGTCTTGCCAATAGGGCCGTTCAAAAGGCAATTGAAGAGAACAGGAAAATGGGCATACCCGACGACATGCAATTTGCCCGGTAGGGCGCGCAAGATTTGTGCTTGGCGGCAAGCATGAGACTTAACAATCCATGACATCCGAATCCCAAACCCGTAAAGACCTCATCGACAAAAAGCTCCTCGCCGCGGGCTGGGACGTAAACAACCTTACCCAGGTCTCCCAGGAATTCGATATTTCCGTTCCTTTGCCCGATGGCGTTTCCGAGCCGCGAACGCCGTACGAGGGGCATCAGTTCAGCGACTATGTTTTGTTTGGCAGGGATGCAAAGCCGCTGGCGGTTGTGGAAGCCAAGAAGACTTCAAAGGACGCGGAGATAGGGAGGGAACAGGCAAAGCAGTATTGCCATAACATTAAGAAGCAGTACGGCTGCGCCCTGCCGTTTTGTTTTTACACCAACGGACTTGAAATTCACTTCTGGGATTTGGACAATTACCCGCCGCGAAAAGTGGTGGGGTTCCCAACGCGGGACGACCTGGAGCGGTTTCAGTACATTCGTGAAAACAGGAAGCGGCTTGCCGACGAGCTTATTAATACGAAGATCGCCGGAAGAGACTACCAGATCCGCGCGATCCGCGCGGTAATGGAAGGGATCGAAAAGAAACAGCGAAATTTTCTGCTTGTTATGGCCACTGGAACGGGCAAAACCAGAACGTGCATTGCCCTTGTCGACGCGCTCATGCGCGCAGGCCACGTGGAGCGGGTGCTTTTCCTGGTTGACAGGATTGCGTTGCGCGAACAGGCATTGGATGCTTTCAAGGAGCACCTGCCCAACGAGCCGCGTTGGCCCAGGCAGGGAGACATCGAAATCGCCAAGGACAGGCGCATCTACGTTTCCACCTATCCCACGATGCTGAATATCATTCGTGATGAAGGCAACAACCTTTCGCCCCACTTCTTTGATCTCGTTGTAATCGACGAGAGTCACCGGTCCATTTACAATACATACGGAGAGGTGCTCGATTATTTCAAGGCCATAAGCATCGGGCTTACCGCCACGCCAACGGATGTTATCGACCATAACACGTTCAAGCTTTTCAACTGCGACGACGGCGTACCCACGTTTGCGTATACCTACGAGGAAGCGGTGGCCAACGTTCCGCCGTATTTGTGCAACTTTGTGGTGACCAAGATCCATACAAAGTTTCAGGCCGAAGGCATCAGCAAGCGGACCATTTCCCTTGAAGACCAGAAGAAATTGATCCTCGAAGGCAAGGACGTTGAGGAAATCAATTTTGAGGGCACGGAGATTGAAAAGACGGTCATCAACAAAGGCACAAACGCTCTCATCGTGAGAGAGTACATGGAAGAGTGCATCAAGGATTCAAACGGGGTTCTTCCGGGCAAAACGATATTCTTCTGTTCTTCCATGTCGCATGCGCGACGGCTTGAGCAGATCTTCGACACTCTGTACCCGGAGTATCGCGGCGAGCTTGCCAAGGTCCTTGTTTCCGACGATCCGCGCGTGTACGGCAAAGGCGGGCTGCTGGACCAGTTTTCCAAGAACGACATGCCGCGCATAGCCTTGAGCGTGGACATGCTCGACACGGGAATTGATATAAGGGAAATAGTCAACCTGGTCTTTGCCAAGCCGGTGTATTCCTACACGAAGTTCTGGCAGATGATCGGCAGGGGCACGCGCCTTCTGGAACCGCACAAGATAAAGCCCTGGTGCCCTGCAAAAGACAAGTTCCTTATTCTGGATTGCTGGGACAACTTCGAATATTTCAAGCTCAATCCCAGAGGCAAGGAGCCAGCCGCGCAAATTCCGCTTCCCGTGCGGTTTGTGGGCATTCGGCTCGACAAGATCGAAAAGGCAATTGACTTGGACAACGACGGCATTGCCAAAAAGGAAATTGCCCGGCTCCGCAAACAGATTTCGGAACTCCCGAAAAACTCCGTCACCATTCACGATGCGGCAACGGACCTGCGCAAGATTGAGGACGACAACTTCTGGACAAAGCTTACCCACGATAAGATCGAATTCATGCGCACGAGCATCAAGCCGCTTTTCAGGACCGTTTCACAGACCGATTTCAAGGCCATGCGGTTTGAAAAGGATTTGCTCGAAGCATCCCTGGCCAAGCTTGCGGGCGAAGAAAACAAATTCGAGACGCTCAAAGACAATATCGTTGAGATTGCGGGGGGGTTGCCGCTGTCGGTGAACATTGTCGCCAGGGAAGAAACAACGATTAGGGCGGCCCAGACAAATCACTTTTGGGCCACGGCAACGGATGAGACATTCGACGAGCTTAGCGCAAAGCTCTCGCCGCTCCAGAAATACCGGGATGGCGGTGACGTGCCTCTTGGACCCGCAAAGTTCGATTTTGCCGATTTGGTGAAAACAAAGGAGACAGTGGAGTTTGGGCCGGAACATTCGGCGGTGAGCGTTTCCAAATACCGGGAAATGGTGGAGAAGCTTGTCAAGGAATTGACGGAAAGCAATCCGATACTGCGGAAGATCAGAGAGGGCAGGCAAGTGTCCGAAAAAGAGATACATGAGCTTGCGGAACTGCTGAACAACGAACACCCGCACATCACCGAAGACTTGCTCAAGACTGTTTACAGGAACCGGAAGGCAAAGTTCATCCAATTTATCAAACATATCCTGGGCATCGAAAAACTGGAAAGCTTTCCGGACACGGTGAGCAAGGCGTTTGAACAATTCATCCACGACCACACGAACCTCAGCTCACGGCAATTGGATTTTCTGGACCTGCTCAAGGATTTCATACTGCAAAGAGAAACGGTGGAAAAACGCGATTTGATAGAATCACCTTTTACGGTGTTGCATCCCGAAGGCATTCGCGGCCTGTTTACTCCACGCGAAATCAACGAAATTCTCGAATTAACAAGAAAGTTGGCGGCTTAATGAACAAGAAGGAATTGGCTCTCATTTTGGAGGAAGGCGAAGGCCTCACCCTTGAATTTAAGGAAAATGTGAATTCCGATCTTTCGAAAGAACTTGTCGCCATGGCAAATTCCATTGGCGGAAGAATATTTATCGGCATCAATGACCACAATGTACAGACCGGAATTGCAAAGAACAATACTATCCTCTCTCAAATACAAGACATGGCCACCCATTGCGATCCTCCGGTCCCAATCGAAATAACCCATTTCGAAAACATATTAATTATACAGGTTAAAGAAGGCTTGAACAAACCGTATCGTTGTTCAAAAGGGTTCTATTTGCGCAGCGGCGCGAACTCACAAAAGATGTCCACTCGGGAAATAACTGAATTCATCCAATCCGAAGGCAAAGTGCGGTTTGATGAAATCGTCGACGAGAATGTTGACCTTAACAAAGTTTTGGATCCCTCGGTTCTCACTCGATTTGTAAACGCCGCAAAAATCACGAAGACCCTTGGCGACCATGCTGTCCTTGAAAATTTGGGGGTTTTGCTTCATAGGCGCCACAAGCTGTATCTTAATAATGCAGGACTCCTTTTTTTCTGCCGGAACTTGCCGCCCCATCTATTTTTTGCGACCATAACCTGCGCGCTGTACAAAGGCATTGAAAAGATTACAATTCTTGATAGAAAAGATTTCTCCGCCGATTTAATTTCCAACATCGAAGATACCATCCTTTTCTTGAAAAAACATTTAAACCTACGGTACGAAATCAAGACAATGCAGCGCGCGGAAATTCTCGAAATACCCGAAGTCGCCTTGCGCGAGGCGATTGTTAATGCAGCCTGTCATCGGGATTATTTTGAAAAAGGCGCCAATATCATGGTCGAAATTTTTGACGACCGGATACACATTTCCAATCCCGGCGGGCTTCCCAAAGGGCTTTCACCGGAAAAATTCGGAACGCTGAGCGTTTCGCGAAACCCGTTGATCGCGTCGCTTTTACATCGCACCGGCTATATCGAGAAAATGGGCACCGGAATCAACCGGATAAAAAACGCCCTTGCCGCCGCCGGAGATCCGGAGCCGGTTTTTAAATTCGATTCCTTTTTCACCGTTACGTTTAAGCGGACTACCCAAGAAACTACCCAAGAACAGGGGAAAACTACCCAAGAAAAAATTCTTTCCCTGATAAGTGTAGACCCGCACATAACGAGAAACGAACTTGCAAACAAATTGGCTATTACGCCGGATGGCGTGAAATATCATCTTAGGAACCTTACAAAATTAGGCCTAATAAAACATATTGGTGCAACAAGAAAAGGCCGTTGGCAGATATTAGAAAAGGACAAATAGTGCTTCAAAACAACTCCGCGCTCAAAAGCAAAATCGACAAGCTCTGGGACAAGTTCTGGAGCGGCGGCATTGCCAACCCGCTCACCGCAATCGAGCAGATAACCTATCTGCTCTTTATGAAGCGGCTCGACGACCTCGACCTGAAGCGGACATCGGACGCCGAATTCACCGGCGAGAAGTACGTCTCCAGGTTCAGCGGCACGTTTACAATACCCGGAACAAAGCAGAAGGTGGACAAGAAGACGCTTCGATGGAGCCGGTTCAAGCGGATGCAGGCGGAAGAAATGCTTTCGCATGTGCAAACCAAAGTGTTCCCGTTCCTCAAAACGCTCAACGGCAACGAATCGCCGTTCAGCCATCACATGTCGAACGCGGTCTTTATCATTCCCAAGCCCAGTCTGCTTGTCGAGGCCATGTCCACCATTGAGGAGATATTCGCGGAGATCGAAAAAGATTCCAAGACCGGCGGGCACGCGTTCCAGGACATTCAGGGCGACGTGTACGAAATGCTGCTCTCCGAAATAGCCACGGCTGGCAAGAACGGGCAATTCAGGACCCCGCGTCATATCATCAAGCTTATTACCGAGCTTGTAGACCCGCAGCTTGGGAACCATATTTGCGACCCGGCGTGCGGCACCGGCGGGTTCTTGCTCGGCGCGTACCAGTACATTGTGACGCAGCTCGACAAAGACAAGAAGAAGCCCAGGCCCGACGAAGACGGGTTTGTCCGCAGCTCGGTGAGCAGCCGCCTTAACAAAAAGGTGAGCGACATCCTCAACGCGGGCCTCAACGGCTACGATTTCGACGTGACCATGGTGCGCCTGGGCCTCATGAACCTCATGATGCACGGCGTGGACACGCCGCACGTGGACTACAAAGACACCCTGAGCAAAACGTTTATCGAGCAGAACAAGTACCAGATTGTAATGGCCAACCCGCCGTTTACGGGCAGCATAGACAAAGGCGACATCAACGAGTCGCTCAAGCTGGGGACCACCAAAACGGAACTGCTCTTTGTGGAGAACATTTACAACCTGCTCAAGATGGGCGGCACGGCCGGCGTTATTGTCCCGCAGGGCGTGTTGTTCGGCAGCGGCAACGCCTTTGTGGAAGCGCGAAAGATCCTCGTTGAAAAATGCGAACTCAAGGCGGTCGTTACCATGCCCAGCGGCGTGTTCAAGCCCTACGCAGGAGTAAGCACCGCAATCCTGGTCTTTACCAAAGGCGGAGAAACCGAGAACATCTGGTTCTACGATATGCAAAGCGACGGGTACAGCCTGGACGACAAACGGACAAAGCTGGAAGGCTACGGAGATTTGCAGGACATTGTGACGCAATTTAAGAAACGGGACCAGAAAAAGAAGAGCGACAGGAAGGAGAAATTCTTCTTTGTGCCCAAGGCCGAGGTCGTTAAGGAAAACTATGACTTGAGCATGAGTAAATATAAAGAGGATGTGTTTGAAGAGGTTGAGTATGAGAAGCCGGGGAAGATTCTGGAAAAATTGAGGAAGATGGAGAAGGAGATTGCGGGGGAGCTGGGGGAGATGGAGGGGATGGTGGGATGAAGAAGGAACTCCTAAGCACTGTTGCAAATGTTTTCAATGGCAAAACGCCCTCAAAAAACGAGCAAAGGTCTTCGGGGCTTCCAATTTTAAAAATACGTGACATTGACGAGAATGGTAATTTCAAGGGCTTGTTTGAATCGTTCGTTGATGCAGACTTCTATAGGAGATTTGAAAACAAAAGATTGCGCACAGGTGATACGATTGTATTGAATGCTGCCCATAATTCTGCTTACGTTGGCAGCAAGACCGCGCTAGTACCTGAAGCCATAGACGGTGTGATTGCCACAGGAGAATGGTTGATAATTAGACCAATAAAGGCGGATAAGGATTTTGTTAACCAGTTCATCAAATCACCGCAAGGCCTGAAATGGCTAAAGTCAAAGGTAAAAGGCATCCATTTGTATCCCTCGGATGTGGCCCAAATAAGAATTGCCCTTCCTGAATCGCTCGCCGACCAAATCCGCATCGCCGCCCTTCTCACCCGCGCGGAAAAGCTGATTGCCAAACGCAAAGAGAGCATCAAGGCGCTGGATGAATTGGCGAAGAGCGCGTTTCTGGAGATGTTTGGGGACCCGGTGAGGAATGAGAAGGGGTGGAAGACACTTCCAATGCATGAGGTTGGCACATTCATCAGCGGTGGTACACCAAGTAAAGAACGAAATGATTTCTGGATTGGAAAGTTTCCCTGGATTAGCCCAAAGGATATGAAGGTACCATATATTTCAAAGGCGCAAGACTACCTCTCTGAAAAAGTATTTGACGAAACAAATCTCAAAAAGATAGGTTCAGGTCATTTGCTTATTGTAGTTCGCGGAATGATCTTGGCGCATACCTTTCCAACTGCAATAAACACCGTTGACGTTTCCATCAATCAGGACATGAAGGCCATACTTCCTGTCAAGGAAGTCACAGTACATTATCTAAAGAACTGTGTAGACAATATGGATCGTCAGATTCTTGCGGCAATCACAACGGCTGGTCATGGAACAAAGAAATTCGATACAGACGCAATGGAAAAAATATTTGTTCCGATTCCCCCTCTCTCGCTCCAGAAAAATTTCTCCTCCCTCGTCCTCAAACTCGAATCCCTCAAATCCCTCTACACCCAAAGCCTCACCTCCCTCGAAAACCTCTATTCTTCCCTCAGTCAGCGCGCGTTTGCAGGCGAATTGGATTTGGGCCGGGTGCCGGCATCTCGATACGACGCTAAAGCGTCTACTCGATGACCGGCGGGGAAGTAGCTCGTTCGTCGAATACCGCTCGCCGAGTGTTCCGGAGGAATGTATCGAGGCGAGCGGCACTCGTCGGGCGGCAACTGTAATTCCTGAATAATCCAGCTTGAAGGATAATGGTATGAAAGGGTGGATGTACATTCTTCAATGTGCCGATGGCACATTTTACACCGGCAGCACGAAGAATCTCGAAAGACGAATTTGGGAACACAATAATTTTCTTGGCGCCAATTACACGAGAAAGAAGCACCCTGTAAAGTTGGTGTACAACGAAGAATATTCGAGAATCGATGAAGCATTTTATCGTGAGAAGCAGGTACAGGGCTGGAGCCACGCGAAAAAGAAAGCGCTGATCGAAAAACGGAACAATGAGCTGCATTCGCTGGCGAAGAAGGATTTCTCGGGGCGGTAACCGTTCGTCGAGTGGCCCGGGCGGAGCACGGGCTGTATCGAGACGAACGGGGGTGGCCGGCATCTCGATACGACCCTAAAGCGTCTACTCGATGACCGGCGGGACGGTGCACCGTTCGTCGAGTGGCCTGGGCGGAGCACGGGCTGTATCGAGACGAACGGGGGTGGCCGGCATCTCGATACGACCCTAAAGCGTCTACTCGATGACCGGCGGGACGGTACACCGTTCGTCGAGTGGCCCGGGCGGAGCACGGGCTGTATCGAGACGAACGGGGGTGGCCGGCATCTCGATACGACCCTAAAGCGTCTACTCGATGACCGGCGGGACGGTACACCGTTCGTCGAGTGGCCTGGGCGGAGCACGGGCTGTATCGAGACGAACGGGGGATGCCAGCAGGTGGGCTCAATCGTCGGTATGTTCCGTCAAGAATTTATTAATCGGGTGCTTCTACCGTGCGCGCAACGGAAGGTTCGGCCTTGCACGGGCACGCCCACGCCGCACGGGCTCGGCAATCCGTAGTACTATCTTTTTCCTGATCCTAGTGCTTAAGGCGGAACAATGTCCACTGGCATCTTCAACAAATACACCGGTTATCACCCTTCGACCTCGCTCAGGGCAGGCAATCGCAAATCCATCCGTCTGCCCGGCTACGATTATTCCCTTCCCGGCGCGTATTTTGTCACGGTTTGCATTCAGGATCGCAAACAAAAATTATTCGGGGACGTTGTTGGCGGCGCAATGGTCGAAAACGATTATGGGATTATTGTTCGTCAATGTTGGAACGATTTGCCGGCGCATTATCCGCATATCCGGTTGGACGAATTCATCATCATGCCGAATCATATTCACGGCATTATCGTCATCCGGGATTCGACATTCGTAGGGGCGCGGTCATCGCGCCCCATTCTGAAAACCGACGGGCCCACGTATGCGCGGTCATCGCGCCCCATTGGGTTATCCCGCCCCATCATGCCATCATCCGGCGCGATTGAATCCGAAACGGCGGGGTTATCCCGCCCAATGGAATTTCCCCGGACGGAATTCCCGGGGCGCGGCGACCAAAATATGGGGCGCGACACCCGCGCCCATAAAATGGGGCGTGATGACCACGCCCCTACAAATGCAACAATCGGGGATACGAATGCAACGGACACGAATGCAACCACCACGGGAAAACCAACCACGAAAACCACGACGTTGGGAAACATCGTTGCATATTTCAAATACCAATCCACGAAACAAATCAACGTCGCCCGACAACGCGGGGTTGAAAAAATATGGCAACGCAATTATTACGATCACATCATCCGCGACGACAAATCGTTGTTCCAAATTCGGCGGTATATCCGCAACAATCCCACCCGATGGGAAACCGATTTTGAACATCATTTGGATGGTGAAATCAAGATAATTGGCTTTTGATGACGGGGAAGACTCGTTGACCGGGTATTTCCAGCTGTTTTTCCTTGCCTCTTCACCGAATCTTTATTAAATTCTATTGCAGTTCTTTCTCATGTCCAGGTGCCAAGGGAATCCCGTTAAAATCGGGAGCGGACCCGCCACTGTGACCCCGGCCCGTTGCGAAAAGCAAAGGGCAATGTAGCCTCAGCCACTGTTCCGAAAGCGGAATGGGAAGGCCGGCATGATCTTTGGGGAAGCCAGGAGACCTACCTGAACATTCATTTTCGCGTTTGTACCGACGATCCCCGAGGGATGGGGTCAAGGAATTCCGATCTGTGCGCATCCTATTCGTGTTGATTTGCTTGTGCTCTTGTGTATTTGCGGAAGCGAAATCCGATTCGCTGACCATGGGAACGGATAGCACTGGTGTTGCCCAGCCTGCACAATCTCCGGGTTCGATTTCAAATCCCGACGCCAACACGATAAATTCCCCGCCGAAAGATGCTAAGCCCTCCAATTCCAAGCCACAGTATCCCGAGACCGGCACGGACTTCCGATTCCGGCGTCGTCATTGACAAAATGGTTGTTACCGGCAAGAGTATCAGGGAGTATACCCCTTCAACAGTGATCGTGGATGCAAAGGACTTTTCGGGCAAATACGTAGACTTGCAATCGGTGCTCGAAACCGTTTCCGGCGTGTTCATCTGCGACAGAGGCGGTTTCGGCCATTATTCAGACGTGTCGATCCGGGGCAGCTCGCCGAGTCAGGTGCAGGTCTATCTTGACGGAATACCCTTAAATGGTTCAACCGGGAATGCGGTTGATATCTCAAAGATTCCGATTTCCGCCTTGCAAAGCATCACCATTTACAAAACCACCCCACCCATTGAGATTTTCGGAGCCAATGCCGCAGGGGTCATTAATCTCACCTCGGACGGCGCCGGCGATGCAACGGCCGCCTCCCTGGAAGTCGGTTCATTCGGGTATCGCGAAGGCAATGCAATAGTCAGCAAAACTTCGGGTCGGATGACCCATCGCTTTTCCATAAATTACGGGTGGGCGGACAATAATTATCCGTATACCGACCGCGTTGTGACGCTTGGGCCGAGCGTGGCAACCGATGATTCTCAGAAAACCATGGATAACAACTTCTTTTCGACATTGTCTTCAATGTACGAAAACACGTTCAAGATTGACAACCGCAGCAAACTTACTTCGCAATTTTCGATGCTCATTACGGATGAAGGCATCTATTACTTCCCAACGGCGGGTCTCAACGACGGAACGGTGAGGGAAAGCAGAGTTTCATTGCTGGAATCATATTCTGCGGCGCTTGCTCAAAACATTTCCATGACCGTAACGGCAGCAGGGCAAACCCGGGATGAGGGATTCCGGAGGTTCCAAAAATATTATCTCACGACGCCCGACTTGCACAATTTCAATCAACCGTACGGATCATTGGAAGGCATACTTCAAGACGGCATCGGAAATCATCTGCTCCTTAAGGGAATCCTTGACG
Source organism: uncultured Fibrobacterota bacterium (assembly GCA_963753345.1). Lineage (GTDB taxonomy): Bacteria > Fibrobacterota > Chitinivibrionia > Chitinivibrionales > FEN-1185 > FEN-1185. The sequence continues at coordinate 258,065 of CAVWBU010000027.1, read as the reverse complement.
CGAGCTATGACGGGTTTGACGACGACAATCTCCTGTCGCCAGCGGGGCAAGTACAACCGCATTATTTCCGCCTTACCGGGAAGGTGGGGATGGAGGCTAAGGTCTATTTTTGCAAGGAGGTAACGGCACGACTTTGCGGTCTTTACCGATACGAGATTGATTCAACAAACGACAGCATGACTTTGGTTGGCCCGGTGTCGGGGGGCGGGTTAACAAAGAAAGGGTTTCCCGGTGGTTTTTCCGAATTACGTTACCAGCCGTTTGATTGTCTTGGCATTTTGGCGAGTATTCAATACAGTAGTCGAAGTCCGGGATTTTCCGAAAAGTATTCAGAAGGAGCGCATATAACAAGTAATCCGGCCCTCCGTCCCGAGACCCGGCTGGAAGGCGACCTGGGGTTCTCTTTTGTTAAATCATGGATCGCCGTATCCGGAGCTGTATTCGCGAGCACAACAAAAGACAAAATAGTTTACATAGGGCATTCAACCATGTTTACGCCGACGAATGTGTCCGATGTCAATGCGTGGGGGCTGGAAAACGACGCCACCCTGAGCCCGTTTCCATGGTTGTCGGTCGTCAATTCGATGACCTACATGGAAAATATTATGCATTCCGACACGTTTTCATCATGGAATGGGAAGGACGAACCGCTGCAGCCGCGATTCACGGATAATCTCAACATCAAATTCATGTACAGGAATTGGTATGCAGGTCATTCGGCCCGACTCGTCTCCAGCTATTTTACCAACTTTGACAACCTGCCGCCCATACAGCAACCCAGGCCTCAATTGAATGCGAGCATCGGTTGTACGATAGGGGAGCATTTCGACCTTTCCTACAGGATCGAAAATTACCTTAACGTTAAGGATTACGATTTTCAAAGGCCGCTGCCCGGCCTTTCTCAGTATGTCGTCTTGAAATGCAAGTTCTGAAGGAGGTAACGCCACAAGGTCATGCCTTAGAATCTATCATGACCCGTTTACTCGTATGCTAACGCCCCATCAAGAATACCGATTTTATACTGACGCTCGTGAACAATCAACCCTCACGCAAGGAGATATTCAATGGAAAAGGTTCTTGCAGTATCAAGCGTCCTCTTCATCTGCCTGGCCGGCTGTTCTCCAAAGAGCAATCCGGTATTGCAAACCACGTCGGCCAAGTCAATTGTAGCGGTGAGTTTGTCGTATGCCTACGATGCGGGCAACATGGGCCTCTACAGTATTTCGGACACCGTTGCCTACAAGAACCTGCTTTCGATCTGGACCGACAATGATATACGGACGAATGACGGGGCCATCTATGTCCTTGAACGTTCCGGAAAAGACAATCTGCTCAAAATCAACGGATCAATTATTACGGAATCAACCGTGGCCTACGAAAAGAATATCGGCGCAGCCGTCAACATACAGGACATAGCTCTTGTCAGCCCGACAAAAGCCTATGTCACCCAGTACGCCAGTTCCAACGTGGCCATTGTTGATCCGCGAACAGGGTTACGACTAAGCAGAACAATTGATCTGTCCGCTTTTGACACCTATGCCGGAACCGACAGTGCCGACGTTCTTCCGTACATGGGAAAAGAGTTGTATTACAACGGCAAGGTTTATATTGCCTGTCAGCGGCTCAAGGCGCCAGCCGGTGGATATATTCAGGCGGCCGATACGAGCAAAATCGTCGTGATCAATGCGACAAACGACAGCGTGGAAAAGGCCATCAATCTGCTATACAAAAATCCGCAGGAGTTGTCCATTTTCAATGGAAAGCTCTATGTCGCCAGCGTGGGAATATGGGGCATGAGCGATGCAGGTATCGAGCAAATCGATCTGGCGACAGAGGTGAATGCCGGGTCGGTGGTTGCCGAATCGGCATTTTCAGGCGACATAGCATCAATTATCGTGGTGAGCGACACAAAGGGATACGCGGTCATTTCGGACCTGACCACCTTCGCACCATCATTGTACTCCTTTAATCCCCAGGCAAAAACAGTGGGCGCTAAAATCGCCGGCATCGACGCGCCATGCAGCGGGCACATGGCATTTGACGGCACCTATGTATATGTGGGAGACCGAAGCAATACAAATCCAGGAATAGTTGTCATCGATCCAGTGACGGATACGAAAATCGGTACAACCAAGAACGTAGGATTGCCGCCAAATTCCTTGGCATTGCTGCAAACGTCGAACTAGGATTGCGCAGACACAAGGATGATGAATGTATCTCAATAGGGGAGATTCTCGAATCCTGCAAACCTTGCTGGCGGGCATTGGCATCATCCTGATTGCAATCGCAGGCGGATGCGGCCGAGGTCTTGAAAAACGCTCTTCTTCCGCAACGCCGAAGCGCGTTATCTCCTTTGCGCCGAGCATCACCGAAACGCTTTTTGCGCTTGGGGTGGGCGACAGGGTAGTGGGGGTCACGCGATACTGCAACTATCCGCCGCAAGTGAGGAACCTCCCTCGCGTCGGCGGGTACACCGACCCCAATTTCGAGATGATTCTTTCGCTGAAGCCGGACATGGTATTTTTGCTTAAGGAGCATTCGTCCCTTTCCGTATTCCTGCAGAAGAACGGCATCGGCATGAAGGTGGTTGACAACGAGGACCTCGACGCGATTCTGGCATCGTTCAGGATAATCGGCGCACTTTTCGGCAGGACAAGAGAGGCCGATTCAATGGCAGCGGCAATTCGATCCGCGATGTCCGACACCGTGGCGGAAAAGAACCGTCCGCGCATTCTTCTCTGCATCGGCAGGGACAACCCGGGCGCTGGCGCGATAGCAAAGGTCTATGCGGCGGGGCCAAAAAGCTTCTACAACTCCCTCATACGATATGCCGGCGGAACTAATGCGTATTCCGATTCGTCATTTGTGTACCCTTCTATCTCGGCAGAGGGAATCATCCGCCTTGCCCCGGACATTGTTATCGATCTCATGAGTTCAGCCTCGGCCCTGGCACCGGACGCCGCGAAAGAAGACTGGAAGAACCTCACCATAGTCCCGGCGGTGAAGAACGGCCTTGTGTTCTGCCCAAGCGACGACTTCATGACGATTCCCGGACCGCGTATCGGCCTGATTGTGGAATGCATCAAGAAAACCCTGGCAGCGTACCGGGCGCGGAGCTTCCGATGAGCCCATCACTTATTGATATTCGCAATCTGTCGTTTTCGTACGGAGAAAAAACGGTTCTTTCAGACGTTTCGTTTTCCATTGCCAACGGCGACACCTGGTCTGTTATCGGCAAAAACGGCACGGGCAAGTCGACGCTGGTGAAATGCCTTGCCGGTCTTCTGCCGGTCCCTCGCGGGACCGTGCTCATAAACGGCGAAGATGCGGGGCAGATCAAACCACGGGAACGGGCCAGAATAATTTCATACGTTCCGCAGGCGGCAAGCCGCGGCGTTCCGGCATACACGGCAAAAGAGTTCGTCATGCTCGGCCGTTTTCCGTACCAGGGATTCATGGCGATTCCCACTTCCGAGGACATTCGAATCGTTTCAGCGGCGCTGGATCTTGCCGATGTTCAGGACTTGCGCGACCGTCTTCTCACCACGCTGTCGGGCGGCGAATTGCAAAGGGTATTTCTCGCCGGAGCAGTGGCGCAGCAAGGAAGAATCCTGCTTCTGGATGAGCCGGCCACGTTTCTCGACCCACAGCATCAGCAACTCGTTGCAAAAAGCCTGTCGCGGATTCACGATGAACATGGAACTGCCATACTTACCATAACGCACGATGTCAATGCTGCAATGACGGGGTTTTCCAATGTGTTGGCGCTGGTTGAAGGAAAGGTTTTCTATGCCGGACCGGTTTCGGATTTCCGGAATCGCTGCCCGCACCTGCTCGATGAAATTTTCAATGTTACCTTCGCACGGGCAACGGTGGAAAATTCCGGCCGTTCGGTCATGATTTCAAGCGAGGTTGACTGATGGGTAAATCAGGCGCCGCTTCTATCGCGCTGCTTTTCATTCTTGCAATTGCCGTGGTGGCGGCTGCCCCTTTTGCAGGCATGGAGTTTATCTCGCCTGCAGACGTCTTTGGAAAGAATTTGCAGGCAACCGTTTTCTGGACGCTGAGGGTTCCACGGGTCCTGGCGGCATTCATAGCCGGTTCGGGCCTTGCCCTGTGCGGCATGATGTTTCAGGCAATGTTCCGCAATGCGCTTGCAGATCCTTTCACGCTCGGGATATCAAGCGGCGCATCCTGCGGGGCCGCCGCAACCATCCTCCTGGGACTTTCAGGCGCGATCGCAGGGATTCCATTAATATCCCTGGGGGCATTCGCCGGTGCGGCGGCCTCCATCGCATGCGTGTACCTCTTGTCAAATATGCTGCGCACGACTACAAGCCTTACCATGCTCCTTGCCGGTATTGCAATCAGCTTCCTTTTCTCCAGCGTGCTCATGTTCATGCAATACCTGAGTTCGCTCCGGGATTCCTTTCAGATTGTGCGGTGGCTGATGGGCGGCATCGAAGTGTTCGGGTACAGGCAGGTCCTCACCATGCTGGTGTTTGCCGGAACCGGCATTGCTCTTCTGGCCGTCAAACTTCCCGAACTGGATCACCTGCTCACCGGCGATGATCTGGCGGCAAGCAGGGGCGTGGCCGTTGCCGGAACCAAGAACCTGCTTCTCCTTGCCGCAACACTCATTGTGGGAAGCATCGTGGCCGTGTGCGGCCCCATTGGGTTTGTGGGCCTCATTATTCCGCACATTTGCAGAATGCTGTTTCGGGCAAGGCACATTATTCTCGGCCCCGCCTCATTTCTGGCGGGCGGCATTTTTCTGGTTTTGTGCGACACGGTTGCAAGGGTCGTGGTTGCCCCTGCCGAAATGCCCGTCGGCGTCATCACGGCAATGCTCGGTGGACCGTTTTTCCTGTGGTTACTGTTTGTCAGGAAGGCGCGTGGAATAAGTCTGGACTAGTTTTTGCGCTGTTTCTGCAATCCCAACTGCTATTTTCCCCTCATGATTTATCTCGATCACAACGCCACAACGCCGATCCTTCCCGAGGTTCAGGACGTTGTCCGTAAAGCAATGCAGGAATATTGGGGAAATGCATCATCAACCCATGCAATGGGCAGAAAGGCGTTTGCGCTGCTCGAACAGGCGCGCGAACGGCTGGCCGCGCTCATTGGCGCATCCGCAAAGGAGATTTTCTTCACATCGGGCGGCACTGAGGCAGACAATCTTGCAATCCTCGGAGCAATTGAACGCCACAAAAGCGGAGAAGTACTTATCTCATCGATTGAGCATCCGGCAGTGCATGATGCCGCGCATTCCCTTGCGCCTCATGGTTTCGTTGTAAGGGAAATTCCTGTTGGAAGTGATGGAGTGATTGAACAGGCTGAGCTTGTAAAGCGGCTGACCGCGGATACGCGGCTGGTCTCTGTCATGTATGCGAACAATGAAATCGGAACCATCCAGCCAATATCGGAAATTGGTGCTGTTCTGAATGAGCGAAAGATTGTTTTCCATAGCGATGCAGTACAGGCGTTCGGAAAAGTGCCGCTGGACATGCGGAAAAGTCTTGTTTCGCTCATGTCCATTTCATCGCATAAAATCTATGGGCCAAAAGGGTGCGGCGCATTGTTTATTCGGCAGGGAACAACCATCAATCCGAGAACATTCGGCGGGAGCCAGGAGCGTCACCTACGAACAGGTACCGAAAATCTTCCTGCTATCCTCGGATTCGTCCAGGCAGCTGAGATTTCGCACCAGACAATGGAATCAGAGGCAAAAAGACTCTTCGATCTCACGGAACTGATGTTCCGGGAAATCACGGGAAAAATCGAGAACGTATTGCGAAATGGTCATTCTGACAAGAGAATTCCGGGCACGCTCAATCTCTGCATTCCGGGAGCTGAAACAGAATCGCTGCTGGGCTCGCTTGACCAGGAAGGAATCTGCGCTTCGGGCGGAGCCGCTTGTTCGTCAGGTTCGATAAGCGCGTCACGGACACTGTTGGCCATCGGTAGAAGGAAGGCAGACGCCGTGTGCGCCGTGCGATTCTCGCTGGGAAGAGAAAATACGGCTGATGAGGTTCGGACCGCCGTTGACATTCTGGAAAGAGTCGTGAAGCGGATCAGAAAGACGAGCGGATAATCTGGGGCATGGCGCGGGCGGTCGGAAGACTTGCATTAACAATGGGGAAATAAATGGGGAAGAAGCGGCGACTGGAAAGGGGATTCGTGCACGTTTATACCGGCAACGGAAAGGGTAAGACCACTGCGGCCATTGGTCTGGCAGTAAGAGCTGCCGGTGGAGGTCTGAGGGTTTTTATGGCGCAGTTTCTCAAGGCCGCCAAATGTTCGGAGCTTCGCTCGCTTGCAAGGTTAGGCAGATGCATCACGGTACGACAGTTCGGGTCAGGACGCTTCGTAAAAGAATGTCCATCGCGCAAGGATATTGAATTTGCTGCAAAAGGACTCGACGCATCAAGAAAGGCTGTTCTCAGTGGAAAATATGATCTTGTTATTCTTGATGAGTTATGCTGTGCTATTTCACTAAAAATTATAGACATAAGATTGGTGCAAATGCTCCTTGCGGGTAAACCCAAAGAAGTTGAAATTGTTTTGACTGGACGAAATGCTCCACCCGCAATTATAAAAATGGCTGATTTGGTTACTGAAATGAAGGAAATTCGGCACTATTACAGCTCTGGCGTTGTCGCAAGAAGGGGAATTGAATACTGAGGTTGATGTTGAGTGGCACAGCTCTGAGGAAGTAAAATGATAACTAATGACGCATAATATATATTATGTAAACTATGCCATCTAGGATTTGAACTTCATTTTCAACGTTCACGATTTCGAAAATCACAACCTCTTTTCCCCCACTCGCCATGAAACTGTGTTGAACGGAATACTCTATTTGACAGCTTCCCAGTCCCTGAACTATTTTATTGTCAAAATAGCATAGTCGAACCTTGTTTCGGAGGAATCACGTGAAGGAAAAAATCCATCCAAAGTACGAGCCTGCAACGTTCACCTGCTCATGTGGAAACATAATTGAAACAAGATCTACCATTAAGAGCACGCACATCGACATTTGCAATAAGTGTCATCCATTCTACACCGGCAAACAGAAGCTTATCGACAGTGCCGGACGTGTTGAACGGTTCCAGAAAAGGTATGCTGGAGTAAAAAAGGAATCGTAGTTCCTCGCATGGTGTACAAACGGGCAGAAAGGCATTTTCCTTTCCTGCCCGTTTCTTTTTACCGCAAAGGCTGTTAACGATGAAAAGAAATCCTTTTCTTTTCGCAACCGCTCTTCTTCCCCATTTACTTGCCTCAATGGTCGCAAAGAAAACCAGGGTCGGCGGTCAGGCCGTTATTGAAGGCGTAATGATTCGAAGTAAGCATCGTATCTCATGGGCCGTTAAAAATCCCAGCGGCGAAACAATAATCGAGCGGCTGCCTTTTATTTCGCTTCTCAAGAGACATCGCTTCCTCGCAGTGCCCATCGTGAGGGGTGCAATAAGTGTCTACGAATCTTTAAAAATCGGATACGCAGCGCTCGCACGTTCGGCCCAAATCGCTTCCGGCGAACGCCGCGAAAGCGGACAGAAAATCGAACCTTCTGACCGGGGTGCATTCCTTGCAAGTCTTTTTATCGCCCTCGTTGTCTGTCTTGGTCTGTTCATGTATCTTCCGATGCTCATTTCGCAGGCATTCTTCAAAGATTCGTCCCTGGCGTTCAATGGTGCCGCCGGCGCCATTCGCATAGCCCTGTTTCTCGCCTATCTGGCTGCTATCAGCCTCTGGAAGGACATCCGACGAGTTTTCGAATATCACGGGGCCGAGCACAAGGCAATCTTCGCCTTCGAGGACGGCAAGGAATTGACATTGGAAAACATGCGCGGTTATTCCACATTGCATCCGCGTTGCGGCACCAGTTTTCTGCTTCTTGTCGCGATGATTTGCATTGTTCTCTTTTCCGTTATCGACACCATTGTCGTATCGTTCGCAGGCCCCTACCCAAATGTGCTTGCACGGCTCTGCGTTCACCTGGCGCTTCTGCCCCTTGTGGCAGGGTCCTCCTACGAAGTCCTCAGATTCTCCGACCGGTTCCAGCATTTCTTGCCTGTAAAGTTGCTTATCATGCCGGGGCTGTGGCTTCAGAAGATCACCACCAGACAGCCGAGCGACGAACAGCTCGGTGTTGCTTCCGCCGCGCTCAAGGCATCCCTATGATCGAAAGAATCCGGGAGCTTATCTCACGCCAGAAAGCGCTCGAAGAGGAACTCGCCTCCGCTGCCGTTTCGTCCAATCCTGGCCTGCTCGAAAAACTGGGCAGGGAATACAATGTTCTTAAGCGGAACATGCCGGAATACCAGAGGTATCTTGCCTTGGTGGAGGCCATTGCCGCGAACATTGAATTGCTCGCAACCGAGACCGACCCCGAGTTGCGGCAGCTCGCGAAGGAAGAAAACGAACGGATCGGAATGGACATTCCGAAAATCGAGCAGAAAATCAAGTACTACCTCGTGCCCAAAGACCCAAACGATTTCAAGAATGCGCTTGTGGAGATCCGGGCCGGCACGGGGGGAATCGAGGCGGGGATTTTTGCAGCCGATCTTTACAGAATGTACACTCATTATATTGAAAATAAAGGGTGGGCCATTGAAGTCTTCAGCTCCAGCTACGGCGATATCGGCGCAGTCAAGGAGATTATTTTTCTTGTCAAAGGCGAGGAAGCATACGGCGCTTTCAAGTATGAATCCGGCGTTCACCGTGTTCAGCGCGTGCCGCAGACCGAAGCGCAGGGGCGCATTCACACCTCAGCCGCTTCGGTGGCGGTTTTCCCCGAGGCGGACGACGTCGAAGTGAATATCGACCCGTCTGAAATCCGGATTGACGTTTTCCGGGCCGGCGGCAAGGGCGGCCAGCACGTGAACAAGACGGAATCCGCGGTGAGAATCGTGCACCTTCCGACGGGCCTTACCGTAATATGCCAGGATGAAAAGTCGCAGCACAAGAACAAGGCACGTGCCATGAAGATCCTGTCCTCACGGCTGTTTGATTTGCGTACGTCTCAAAAACAGGCCGCGGAATCCGCGAACCGCAAGAGCATGGTCGGCTCCGGCGACAGGAGCGAAAAAATCCGAACCTATAACTTCCCGCAGAACCGCCTGAGCGATCACAGAATCAACTTGACGCTCTACAAACTTGACGCAGTCATGAACGGCGACCTGCAGGAGGTCGTCGACGCGCTCGGCTGCAGCGGACCTTGACGAACGGATTCGACTATCGGGAACGTCGTAACTGTTTCCTGCCTCACCCACTGTCACATAATGGCCGCAGACCTTCTCACACTGCTCCGTTCCGCAAGGGACAAGCTTGCACCTGTTGCCGGTGACACTTCCTTGCCGGAAGCGGAAGAGATACTTCAGCATGTCCTGCAATGCACCAGGAGCGAACTGTACCTTTCGGCAAGAAAAACGAGCGAACGGGAAAATGCCTCCATAGAGAATTTAATCAGGCAACGGCTCACCGGCGAACCGCTCCCCTATGTGCTCGGTGTTACACATTTTCATTCAGTTGATCTTGTGGTTACGCCCGATGTCCTGATTCCGCGTGCCGAGACAGAAATACTGGTCGAAACAATACTCGCACATGAGCATTCACAACCATGTCGGTTTATCGATTTATGCACGGGCAGCGGGGCAATAAGTGCGGCACTTGTCAGTCGCAGGCCGCAATGGCATGGAATCGCGACAGACTGTTCCCTAGCGGCATTGCGCATTGCGAGAAATAATTGCCCCAAGGCACGAGTGAATATGTTGTGCTGCGATATGTTTTCGGCTGTCAAGAACCTGAGTGCGGTAAGCACCACCGCATCTCCCCGCTCTATGGTCGGCGGCACATCAAGTAATGATGACAAATCAAGGCACAAATTTGATTTTGTCGTGAGCAATCCTCCGTATGTTTCCGACGATGAAATGCAAAAACTTGATGAAAGCGTGAGGCTTTTTGAGCCCCTTGTCGCCCTGGCGGGCGGTGAGGACGGACTTGATTTTTACGAATTGCTCGCGACCCAAGCGAAAAACGTTCTTATTCCCGGAGGCAGGTTCTATTGCGAGATAGGAGCATCGCAGGAAGAAAAAGTTTCCAGGCTCCTGGCCGGTCATGGGTGGAATAGTATCAGGACTTTCCCTGATCTTGCAGGCAGGACGCGAATTGTGATGGCCAAAGCCTGAACAGGGTAAACACTCCGCGGTCCACAGACCTGCCGACCTGTTCATCACATATTTTTGTATTGTTTAATGATTGCACGCCGATCACATTTTCATCTGCACAGCGCCAAACGAATATGTCACTCACAATTCCCCGACAACCTCTTGGCGACGGAATGGTTCCACTAATCCTGTCGTCAATCTTCACAAGCGGTGTGTCGCTGCGAAACTTCCTCTACGACAACGTGCCGGCGCTCTCCCATGAGATCGGTCGCCCTGTCGTAAGCGTGGGCGCGATTCATGCAGGAGGCACGGGCAAGACGCCTGTGTCGCTGCTGGTGGGCAGGCATTTCGCCGGGAAGGGGCGTTGTGTTGCCTTTTTGAGCCGGGGCTACGGAAGGTCGGATAGCCGTATGGTCATTTCTAAACCAGGCGCGGAAGTTTCCTGGGAGTTTGTGGGAGACGAACCGGCACTGCTGCACCATGCGCTGCCGCAGTCGTGGCTTGGAATTTCTCCTGACAGGCGCGAAAGCGCGCGACGACTCTGCGAAGAAGTTCCGCCCGATACCGTATTCGTGCTCGATGACGGTTTTCAGCACCGGCAGGTGAAAAGGGCCTTCGACATTGTCTGTCTTCCACCCGCGCCGTTTGCCGACAAGCTGCTGCCGGCAGGCACGCTTCGCGAGCCGCTTGCAGCGTGCAAACGCGCTGATTGCCTTTGCGTTATCGGAACCCGCCAGGAAGCGGATGAATGCGCCCGCACGCTTGAACGGCTTTCTTCCATTTTTCCAGGCAAGCCCACGGTTATCCTCTATCAGGTTCCGGCCGAATGGCGCAATCTTGAAACCGGTGAAACCGTCCCGCAACTCAATCTCACAAGCCCCCTGCTGTTATCCGGGATTGCGCGCCCGGAGCGGTTCACCAGCATGCTCGCGGCAATGGGAGTAAGCGCCCGCGCTTCCCGATTCTTCGACGACCATCACGCCTTCACCAAAGACGAGGTCGAACGATTGCGCGGGAGCGGCTTTGACGGCATCATCACGACGGAAAAAGATGCCTTCAGATTGAATACCATAAAGCTTGTAAATCGCCGGGATATTTGGTATCTTAAAATAGGTTTGTCCTTTGCCGACCAATCGTCGCAAGAACGTTTCTTTGCAGATTTGAACAATTCGGTTCAATCAACCATCCTAAAGAGGAGGTAACCTTCATGAAGCAGCTGACAGTTTCTCTTCTGAGTTTTCTTTTCCTTCTGGTTTCCGTTTCCCACGCCGCAACGAAATACGTGGAAATAAAGAATCCTTTTGTCAACGTGTATGAATTTCTTGATCCCAAATCAAACGTTATCGTCGTGGCGAAAAAGGGCGACCATTTCGAGCTTGTCTACGAAGGAAAGGCATGGTATCAGATCAAGATAAAGGACAAGGTCGGCTGGCTCGAGGAGAAGGCGGGCGTTGTCGTGAACAACCCGCAATATCTGCCGATTGGAACGTTCTTTGTTTTCGTTATTCTGCTGCTGGGCACGCTTGTCGGAGTGTCGATGTACATTTACAAACAAAAAGCCGTTGAAGTATGACCGCGCGCCATGAAGCATGCCCGCTTTTTCTGCGCAGTCGCGCTCTTTTTATTCCTTGCTCTTTCGGTCTATGGAGCTGACAACGGTTCCGTGACGGTAAGCAAGGACGTCGCTCGGGTCCTTCTCATGCCCTATGGCGACGCAAAAACCCTGGGCATAGCCAGGAAAGGCGACCATCTCAAAGTCCTTTCAAAAAACGGCGAGTGGTACAACGTAGAATTCAACGGCAGCATAGGCTGGATATTCCAGGCCAACGTCGAGCCTGCCGAGACAGCCGGTTCTCCCCCGCCGCCACGGCAGGCAAAGCCGACGCAACCTTCAGTTCCTTCGAAACAGGCCCCCTTCACGGCGCCTCCGCCTATCCAATCCCAGCAGGCACCGGCGTCGGCAGCTCCCTTGGCAGCGCAACAGGCTCCCGGCGCGACGCCGCAGAAACCCCAGGCAGTCCAGCAGAATCCGGTACCGGCAATTGTCAAGCCGCAACCTTCAGCAGAGCCGGCCGCCCAGCGTTACGAAGAGAAACAGGAACCTTTCGGTGAACAGGCGCAGAAGAAAGTCGCTCACAAACAGAGGAAGCAGCAAAATGTGACGGTGGATCTTCCTCCAGCCTCCGTGATGCCCATTACCGGGACGAAAGAACTCTCGGCGTATCCGCCGGAGACAGCGAGCGTTTCCGGCAAGCCTGCATCACCGTCCAAATCTTCAGCGGAAAAAGCAGGCGCGCAGCCGCAGCCCGGAGAACAGAAGCAGCAGGCGCAGCAAAAATACTTTGAGATCACCGAAAGCCCCGCAAAGGTGCTGGCCTCGGTGAGCCCGGAGTCCCCTATTCTCGGCATCGCACGCAACAGCGAGTGTTACCCGCTGCTGTACACGGGAACCTCCTGGTGCAAGATTCAGTTTGGAAACAGCCCGGGTTGGATCGACCGCCGGTACGGACGAATCGTCGACGCGCCTACATCCGTGACGAACATCCACCGGATTGTGCTGTACGCTTCGGTGGGAGGCGTGGCGGTCATTCTCTTGGTGCTGGTGATCGTGCTGGTCGTCATTTCGCTGAGGAACAAGTCCGCGCGCAAGGTCGCGGTCAAGAAGGACCTTCTGATCATTGCGAAATCGGAAAAGCAGATGCAGTATTCGCTGAGCGACGCCACGACCACGATGTCAAAGTGCTTTTCGGAAATCGGGTTTGACATTCAAAGCACGTCGTCGTTCGAGCACGCGGCGAACCTGCTTGGGCATTACGAACCGGACGTCATCGTGGTGGACTGGCAGCTCGACAACAGGGCGCTGCCCCTTCTGGAGTCGATATTTACGGGCCTACGCTCCGCGACGGACACCCTGGTGATTTTCTACAACGTTCCGGACGCCGAGGTGATGAGAAAACCGGACGCCTTTTCCAACGCCCATTTTCTGGGCCTTGCCTTTTCCGACAGGGATATTTTCAAGCTTGTCACCCCGATCATTTTGTCAAAGAGCGGAACAAAAGCGATTCGCAAGAGCGTGGAGACGTCCGCCCTCGGCGGCGAAATCGGGCAAGGGAGCCTGATCGAGGTAATGCAGTTCATAGAGATCGGGAGAAAAACGGGGTGCCTGTACGTGGTGATCGACAGGCCGTTCGGCCTCATCTACTTTGAGCAGGGGCGCCTCTCCTATGCTGCGACGCAGACGCAGCAGGGCCGCGAGGCCGTGTTCGAAATGCTCAATCTCAAGAAGGGACATTTTCATTTCGTTCTCGATAAGACGAGCCAGACGAAAAACGTCGACCTGTCGACGCTTGAAATCCTCATGGAATGGACCAAAACCGTTGATGAAGCTCATCGGCATTGATTACGGGCGCCGCAGGATCGGCATCGCCACGACCGACGAAAACGGTGAGTTCATTCGAAGCCTTCCCACCATTGACAGAAAGACACGCCCCAATTATCTGGATGCGCTTGTGACTATTGTCAAGGAGGAGCGCGCTTCACAAATCGTGGTTGGGCTTCCGCTCGACGCCGACGGAGGCGACACGAAAATGTCCCTGGAAATCCGCGCATTTGCCTTGCAGCTTGCGCAGAAAACCCCGGAGCCGGTCCATTTTGTCGACGAGAGCTTCACGTCGATGCGGGCCAATGATATCCTGCTTTACCGGAAGCGGAAGTCGCGCAGGAAAAAAGAGAATATCGACCGGATTGCCGCATGCCTCATCATTGAGCAATTTCAGAGGGAAACTCAGTCACCGCCCGCATCGTGAAACCGGAAGGATAATGATGGCCGCCCTTCACGTTGTTTCCACTCCCATCGGAAACCTTGACGATATCACGGTCAGGGCGAAGAAAATTCTTGCCGCCGCGGGTGTGGTTCTTGCCGAAGACACGCGGAGATCGCGGGTGCTTCTCGACCATATCGGCGCTGCGCCGCAGGTGCTGGCGTTCCATGATTTCAACAAGGAAAAGCTCACGCCGCGCATCATTGCCATGCTCAAGGAGGGACAGGACGTTGCAATCATCTGCGATGCGGGAACGCCGGGTGTTGCGGACGAGGCGTTCTATCTTGTGCGCGCGGCCGTACGGGAAGGCATACCGGTTGTTCCGGTACCGGGAGCGTGCGCGGCCATCGCGGCGCTGGCGTGCGGCGGCCTTCCCACCGACAGGTTTATTTTTGAAAACTTTCTCCCCGTGAAAAGCGGCAGGCGCCGGCGCTTCTTCGAGGGGATGCGCAGCGAGCCGCGGACGGTTGTTTTCTATGAAGCGCCGTTCCGCATTGTTAAGGTGCTTGAGGACATGAAGGAAATCCTGGGCGCCGTGTCGGTGGTGATCGCGCGGGAGATCACCAAAATCCACGAGGAATTTCTTCGCGGCACCCCGGCGTCCCTGCTTGCGCATTTTGCACAAAAACCTCCGCGGGGCGAAATGGTGGTGATGTTTAACACGCGGGTCCCGCCCTATGGCGCGAGCGAAAAGGAAGGACAGGCTTTGGAACAGCCTCGGCCTCAAACTTCTATAAAGTCAATCCAAGTCTCCTGATGAGCCCGAGCATGTCTTCGGGCAGCGGCGCCTCAAGCGACAGCGTCTTCCCCGTTGCCGGATGCGCAAAGACAAGCCTGCGGCAATGAAGCGCCTGACGCGGAAACTCGAGCAGATGCACATGCCCCTTCGGGTTGCTGCGCCATGCCAGGTAATCCGATTCCGGCATGCCGTACAGCTTGTCGCCGACCACGGGGTTGCCGATGGCGGCAAGGTGGATCCGGATCTGATGTGTCCTTCCGGTGAGCGGTCTTGCACGCACCAGGGAAAAATTGCCGGCGCAGCTCACCTTCTCGATAACGGTGCTCGCGGCCTTCCCGTGCGCCGAATCCACGGCGAACTTGTAGTGCACGGCCGAAGCCACGGCGGGACCGATCGGCAGATTCACCGACATGATTTGTTCGGCCGGTGCGTTGTGGACCACCGCGACATATTCCTTTTCAACGGCTTTCGCCGCAAAGGCCCTGTGCAGAGTCCGCAGAGAGTCTGCGCTCTTTGCGAACAGCACGAGTCCCGACGTTTCGCGATCGAGCCTGCTCACCGAGTGGATTGATGAATAGGCTGGATTCCCCGACGCATGACGAAGCAGATAGACCAGGTTCCGGGTAATCGATACGCCGGCCCGGTGAACCAGAAGATTGCCCGGTTTGTTGATTGCAACAATCCAATCGTCCTCGTACAACGTCGCGTAGTTGGTATCCGCTTCCGGTTCGGAAAGTTCCTGCAGCATGTAGCTGATCCGATCGCCCGTGCCCACAACAGCCTCGGGCGCCGACGGATTTTGGTTGACGAAAACGCGTTGATCAAGAATCCTGGCCCGCCATTCCTCTTTGGTAAGATAGGTGAACCGGCCGGCCAGGTATTCAACCAGCGGCAGTTTTGCAGGACCTGCGGCAACCCTTGACGAAAGCATCATATTTCATTAATATGCAGGGGCTTATACCCCGAGTAGTTCTGGGTGAGATACTTGATGATAATGACCTCGGTTTGCACGTTTTTGTCGATGTTGATGATAAGTCTGTCGATGTATTCCCTGGCGATGAATAATCCCCTTCCATGGGAGTCGTACGCGCCGAGCGGTAATCCGGTTTCGCCGCGCGTGACCTGCCTGTTGAGCCAGTACAGCACATCGTTCTTGCTCAGCCTGCCTCCGCTGTCGATCACGGATATGCCGAACTTTTCCATATCTGCGATAAGGGTGACGCGCGGAGCTTCGTTTTCCGCCATTTCAAAGTTATACACCCATTCTTGCTTGTCTTCGGAGTTTTCTTTCCTGATGCCGTAAAAAACCGCATTGGCGATGAGTTCGACAAGCACAAGCTCAATCTTCTTTGCATTGGAGACGTTGGGGAGGTGCGACACTATTTCCCTGGCGTATTCGTCGAGCCTGTTTCCCTTCCGAATGACAAAGGTCTTCTCCAGTATCGGTTTGTCAAAGTACTTTGACAAACCGAAAATGTCGCCGGAAAGAAGGCTTTCGAGGATGGCGGATAGTTCTTGGAAGTCAAACGGCGTTGACTTGACAAAGATGTTTCCCACGTCGTGCTTCATGGCAAGTTCGAGATAGTCTTCAACATTGTATGCGGTAATGAGGACCCGCTTGATGCCCGGATACAATGCGCGCACCTCCTTGAGCAGTTCAAAACCCTTCATCACCGGCATGTTGATGTCCGAGAGAACAAGGTCGATGGCGTGATTGGGCAGAAACGTATCGAGCGCCTCCCGGCCGTTTGCGGCCCCCAGCACGGCATATCCCTCCATCTCCAGGTAGTCAACGATCATCTCGCGCATTTCCTTTTCGTCGTCAACCACAAGAATGCATTTGTCGGTCTTTGAAAATGCGCTCATCGCCGTCTCCGGACGCCTTTTATCGGTTCAGGGTTTGCACAAAATCGTATTTTGATAGCCGATGAGCCGTTCCACGAAACATCCGCCTCGTGCCGCCGGGATCTTCCCCGTCATCAACGGTTGGCTGCTGCTCCCCGGTCTTGTGGGATGGGCCGGACTTTCGGCCGGCATCCTCGCTGGGTACTATGCGCTCCGGCCCGTGCATTTGTCCTTGATATTGTATGATGTCGTTTTCCCTTCTGCAATCTTTTTGTCGGTGTGCGGCGGCCTGTTGTGCGCGCGTCCGCAGACGCGGTGCGTCGCCTTTTTCCTGGCCGGCGCGGCAGCTGCAGGATGGTCCGTTGGCGGCCAGCAGGCCGAATACCTCCGGGCGCGACCGTTTTTGTCCGGCGTGGCGCATGCAACGCTGAGCGGAACGGTTATTTCTTCGCCTGAAACTTCCGGCGGAGGCTTTGTATTCCTTGTCAGAAGCGATTCCCTTTTTTCAAGAAACGCAGGGTCTGCTTTCCGGCACCGGGTGATTGAATGCCGAAGCGCGCAAGAGCCCTGCATTGCAGGGAAGGTTTTGCTTGCAGGACGTTTCGTGCCTCCGCGCCCCGCGCTCAACCCGGGCGCATTCGACGACTATCTTTACTGCATGTCACGCGGCGTCTGGGGAAGGTTCTATTGCGACTCCATTGTCTCATGCAGGGAAAAACACGGGGCGTGGCAGCGGCTAACGGGATTTGCCCGCCGCACGGTCTACCGTGCCTCCGAGCAAATTCGAAACAGCGACTACCGCGCAATTATTGTCGCCTCGTTCCTCAATGACAGAAGCGATATCTCGGACAGCATGAAAAGTGTTTTCTTCAAGGCGGGCATTTATCACCTGCTTGCCTTGTCCGGATTCAATGTCGCCATCGTTTCCGCCGCGCTTTTCGCGCTTCTTCTGCTGGTGCCTATTCCACGGGAAGCAAAAGCCGGCATTGTTATTATCTTCGTTTGGTCGTATCTTTTTTTCATAGGGTCTATTCCCTCGCTTTTCCGCGCTGTCGTCATGACAACCATGGTGATGGTTTCGTTTCTCTTTCAAAGAAGGCCGCAGGTACTCAATTCGCTGGGCATCGCGGGAATCGTCTGGCTCCTGTTTTCACCTTTGTCGCTTCTGACGCCCGGTTACCAGCTTTCCTTTTGCGCAACTGCCGGAATTGTACTGCTTTCTCCTGTCTTCCTGAGGCTTTGGCGCGATGTTCCGGTTTTCCCCACGAAAAAACTTTTTTCGCCGCTGGCCGCGCCTTTCTCTGTTTCGCTGGCCGCGTTTCTGGCCTCTGCGCCGGTTCTTGCCTACCATTTCGGGACGCTTTCGCTCTCGGGAATCATTGTAAACCTGTTCGCGGTGTTCCTCATGTCGGTCTCTATGTGGTTTTCAATGGCGGGATTTCTTCTGCAGATTGTGTTCCCTCCCCTCGTGCCGTTGGTGATGGCCGCGGCGGAATGCTGCGTCGGATTGATGATAGGCAGCGCAGCGGCGTTGTCGGCGGACTCGCAGCTCTCGGCAATCGAGCTGCCTCGCCTGTTGCCCGCAGCGTATGCTCTTTTCGGGGTCTTTCTTCTGGGAATCTGCGCCGTACGGCCCGCCTTGGTGAAACGTTACTTTTGCGTTGCGGGAATTGTTTGTGCCGCCGCGCTTGTCGTGCTTGTCCTGTGGCAATGGCACAGCGCTCCGTCGCAGGTGGTATTTTTCCAGATAGCAAAGTCGCATTGCGCAGCCGTCCGCTGGCCCAACCACAGCGTGTGGATAGCCGGACTTGACGGCAAGGCGATCACCGGAACAACGTACGCCAGGGTCATTGAACCCTGGCTCAGACAGGCGCCCGGTCCGGGAATCGGCGCGATTGCTCTTTCGGACAACCCCTGCACCATGGTGCAGGCCGTTGAGCCCTTACTTATTGACAATCATGTTGAGAGAATTTTTGCCCCGGAAAGCACCCTTTCATCATGTCCGGACTTTCTCGCGTTCGCCCGGGAATATCGCGTACGATGTTCCGCGGCAATTCCGCGATGCGCTTTTTCGCCGTCACCGGGATGCTCACTGGTTCTCGATGCCGGCGTCCCCGGGGAAGAGCGCGCCGTGTTCCGCCGTTTTGAAGTGAAGATGAAAAATGCATCAATCATGTTTGGCGATTTCCTCGATACCCCCTCGGTAACCAGGGGCGCTGCGATAGCAACGTTCGGCACATCGCACTCACCCGCCGTGACATACGCCGTTCCCCGGTGGCACCCGCTGGTTGCGGCAATGTGCGACGAGAAAGGTATATCCGGTAACCAATGACCTCACTCACTTCCGGCGGTTCGTCTTTTTCGCTGGACACGTTGGGTATGTTGCCTTCTGAAGGCGGTGTCTCATGATACCACACGATTTCACGCGGGATGAGTCGCACATCCTGGTAACCTGCCCCAAGGGGCTGGCGGATTTTGTTGCGCTTGACATAAAAGAGGCCGGCCTGCCCGTAGCGGCGCAATTCCCGACCGGCGTCGGGACGCGCGGAACGCTCAACGACTGCGTGCGCCTCAACCTTGTTCTGTCCACGGCCCACCATGTTCTGTACCAGGTTCTTGCTCAAAAGTGCGCGACGCCGGACGAACTGTATGCCGCGGTCTTTTCGCTTGATTGGGAGCGGCTGATCCCGCTCGACACTACGCTCACCGTGACCTCCACGGTTCGAACGGCATCGATCACCGACACGCGCTTTGCCAATCTCAGGTGCAAAGACGCCATCGTCGACAGGCTTGCGACCAAAACCGGTAGCCGGTGCGACAGCGGACCGCGCAGGGACGGCGCGGTGGTGCATTTGTACTGGCGCGACGATCGCTGCATGCTCTACATCGACACGTCCGGCGAGGCACTCGCACGTCGCGGGTACCGCCTTCGTCCCGGCAGCGCTCCGATGCAGGAAACGCTTGCCGCGGGCGTCATTCGCGCCACGCGATGGGACGAAACCATGCACTTTGTAAACCCGATGTGCGGCAGCGGAACGCTTGCCATCGAAGCGGCGCTTCGTGCGGTTCACCGCAAACCCGGCACGCTGCGAAACAACTTCGGTTTCATGCATCTGGTGCCGTATGATCGGGATTTTTATGCTCACATTCGTGCCGGCCTGAAGGAGCGCGAGAAGCCGGCTCCCGATTGCAGAATTATCGCCACCGACATCGCCCCGTCCGCAATTGCAAACGCCAGAGAAAATGCGCGTGGGGCCGCAGTGGATTCATGGATAGAATTTGCCGAGTGCAAATTCGACGAAACAAAGGTGCCGGAGGGAAAAGGCGTCGTCATCTTCAATCCTGAGTACGGCCACCGCCTGGGCTCGCCTGATCTGCTTCCCGCGGTATATGCGGGAATAGGAAACTTTCTCAAACGCCGCTGCGCCGGATATAGGGGATATGTATTTTCGGGAAATTTCGACCTTGTGAAGAAAATCGGCCTCAAGTCGGGAAGAAAGACACCGTTTGTCAATGGAACAATAGAATGCAGGCTGTACGAATACGAGCTTTACCCGGGAATGCGCGCATCCGCGTGACGCAGCAGACCGGCGCGGCGGCGACGCCTGCACGGCAAACAGAACAGCGTTGTGCCGATCCGGCTCATTTCCCCTGCTCGTTACTTTGCGCTTGCCTTGAAGAGGACAACAATTATTTTTAATAAAGGTGCGGCATCGCACCGACTGCCTTCGGATCGGGAACCTTCATCGTCGCGCGGCTTAATGCCGGGAAAGCGGATGACATGGAAGAATCACCCATCAAAGTTTCCGTGGAAACGTGGAATTCCTGGAATATCGTCACTGTTGAAGGAAAATTCGTCATAAAATTCGTCGGCGAAATCAGAAAAGAACTTGAGCCGCTCAAGGAAAAGCCGAGGCCGTACGTCGCTCTCGACTTAACCAAAACAACGCACCTCGATTCCAGCGCCATGACCCTCATGCTCAACTACCAGAATCGGCTCAAGGAAAAGCAGGGCGGATTGGCGGTCTTCGGCGTCAACGAAGACATAATGGGAATTATCACCATTGTGGGCTTTGATTCTTTTGTCCCCATTCACCGCTCGCGCGCCGATTTCGAACGCAGCGTGACTGCCGGCCCTTCGTAAGGCCTTCTGCCGCAGTTGCGCCTCCATGATCCTCCATATCCGTTTTCTTTTCCAGTGCATAGCGCCTCTTTCTCTTGCGGCGTGTGTTCTGCTTTCGGGTTGCCACGCGCAGACGGCCCTGCCGCCGCATGCCGCCGACCTGTACGGCCGGTGGTTTTTGAACCCTTCCCCCGCCCTCGCCGATTCCCTGCTGTCGTACAGGGGCTTTGTTGACAAGCAAGATTCAATCGCCCTTGCGGCGCAGCAGATATACCGCGGCGCCTGCGGTGCGAAGACGACCGTGCTCGTCGATAAGTTCAATGCATCCTACACCGTGGGCTGGAAGACGCCGGCACAGGTGCGGTACGACACGGTCTATCCCCTCATTGTATATCTCCATGGAGGAACAGGCACCGAGCTCACCACAAAGGGAGAACTTGCCTACGCCATGCTCTCCACCCTCGCGGACACCTTTAACCTGTTTCTGGCAAGCCCGTCGGCAAACAGGTACGCGCCATGGTGGAGTCCGGCCGGAATGTCCCGGATCCTGCAGACCGTAAGGTTCATGACGCTCTGCTATCCGATCAACCCGGACAAGATTTTTCTTGCCGGCGTTTCGGACGGCGCGACCGGGTGCTATTGCGCGGCGAATACGATCTGCGATCCGTTTGCGGGATTCATCGCCATATCCGGATACGGCGGCATGCTGGCGTCGCTCGGCATCACGCTCAATCCAGGGAATCTCATGCAGCGGCCGATTCTCAACATCAACGCCGGACGCGACCGCATCTATCCGCTTCAGCAGGTGCTGCAGTTTCTCTCCTGGCTCGAACAGAACGGCGTGAGCGTGGAACACCGGGAATATCCGGACGAGGAACACGGTTTTGATTACCGGCAGAGGGAATACGGGAATCTTGCCGCAATCATTCGAACATGGAGCAGGCCTGAGGCGAGAAACTCGGTTTCCTGGGAATTTACACAGGGGTTTCCGAACGTTCCGTCACACTGCATCGGTTGGGAACTGCAAAACAACGCTTCGAGGGCGGGAATAAACGCCTACTGGAACAGCGATACGCTGAAGGTCCGCGCCGCAGGTCTTGCCGCGGCGACCTGCGCTTTCTCCGGCATGTCAAAGACAAGTGCGTTCGTGTCTGTCAATGGGTCTCCGGCGCGGCGGCTGCGGCCCGAAAAACAGGACGGGCAAACGCTTCTGGCTCTTGCCCTTCACCAGCTTTTTCCCCGCGTCAGGCCGCAGGCCGTATTCCGCATTAAAATTCCGCAGTAAGCGTTCCTGGACGCGGCATGCCTGCGGGCCTTCACCCGCAATCGGCTAACGTCTAACTCCGACATTCAGATGAATCGACTGTTTGGCTCCCGTTTTGCTGTCCGTTATGACGATCCTTGCCAAATACGTACCCGGCGCGGCCCACGAGCCGCTTCTGGTTTTGCCGTCCCATGACCAGATAAGCTTCTTGGGCGGAATGTTTACCTTCACATCGGTGTACATTGGTGTCTTGTCAACGACCACGTTTCCAACCGCGTCAAGAATCGTCAGCGTGGCTGTTATATCATTCGTTTGCAAATGCCCCGCCAGGGCCGGGTTGATTTCGACCACAATGACCGTGCCTGTCGGAGAAGTGCTGTTTGGATTTCGCAACGCAGGCGGAACGACGTTTATTCGCGGATTAAACGGACTTGGCCCTACGATATAATTCGACACGATGGTAACACTGCCGCACGGTTCCAAGGGGAAAGGCGGTCTTCCGCCCTCTACGGTAAGGGTGTCCGAACTGGAAAGTGTACCCTTGGTAAACCCGTAGGAAGCCATGTCGCCCTGCGGGGCGGCAGTTGGGACGCCGGCGGCTGACAGCGCCTGTTTGTTGCCTGCCCCCATCACGAGAGTGTCGTTATTGACGGAAGGATATTGTCCCAGGAGCGGTTCGCTGAACTCGACATGCAGCGAGTCCCCGCTGGGCGTGGGCAGGAAACATACGCCTTTTATCACCGGCGCCGCGCCGTCGATTACCGCAGTGATTACGAACCAGCTGCCTGATCCCGTCATCGGGTAATTGGTGAGGCTGATTGCGGGATTCGGCTGCCAGGCGGTTTCGTACGTGCTTCCTGTATTCTCCGTCAAGATAATATGAATCGTATTGTTGGCCAGATCCATTTGGATGGACGCAGCGTGCAGCGTGTCCTTCTTTCCGTCCAGCGTGGTGATCACCAGCGACTGGATAAGCTGGGCTACCGTAGGCGTCCCCGTGATGGTTGAATCGACCGTCCACTTTATATCTATTTCGTCAAGTTTACCGTCATGGTTGTTGTCAAGAAGCGTCGCCGTCACGGGAATGCTTCCCACCGGCCCCGTAATCTGCTGACACACCTCTCCCACTCCGGCCGGAAGCGTAGTGGCTTGCGAAGTCCGCTGGATATAAAAATTGATCGCAACAACGGTGTCCGAGAGGATCTGCGTCTTCGGATTGACATACCGGTAGGTGATGCCCATGTTTACCGGTGTCGGAACGTCCGTGATGGCAAAGCTGTCGGCAAAGAAGAACGAGCTGTCGACGTATATCGTAGACGTGGTGCCGTTGAGAACCATTTTTGACGGGTTGCCCGACAAGAGAATGTTCGTGATGACATTGTTCATCAGGAGGGCCATGAGATTTGTGTAGCTCACATTTCCCAGTGACCAGTAATTGCTATTGGGATTTGAGGTGGAATAGCCGTTGTTTTTTATATTGGTCGTCATGGTGACGATGTCGGCGGGCGCCGCGCCGTTGTTTTTGATGAAAAACACGGTGAACGTGGTGGGCATGTTGGCGCAACCGGCAGGTGTATCAAACCAGTGCGGATCGAGATTTGCCTGGTTGGTTCCTTCCGGGTCGCCATCGGACATGAAAATGACGTATTGATTCTCCGGCGGGTTCTTTGCGCTCTGGAATGCCTGCTTCACCCCGATAAAAGCGCCGTTTATGTTTGTTTCGCCGCCGGTCGGCTCAGTCCAATTCGGTTGATACAGAAGGTCTCCGCCCGTGGGGTCGGTGGCGAGGATATCCTTGATGATGTCGATCCCAAGCTTGCCGTCATACGTTTGGTTAAGAACCAAAAATGGAAGATATGCCTGGTCCGGTTGGTTGTCCAAAGTCGGGTGAACCGTTTTGAAGTACTTTGTGTAGTACTCTGTGGTGGTGGTATCGAAAAACAGGTGTTCCCTGAATACAACAAGCCCGACTTCGGTCTGAGGTGCATGTGCAAAAAGAGTATCGAGCAGAGCTTTTGTTACGGTAAAGCGCGCCCCTGTCGGGATCGTTTCCGCCTGTCTCCCTTCATGCTTCCTGTATTGTCAATAACGAAAATAATTGAACTGGTGCCGCCGCCGCCGCCGACCGTGAATCGTTTGCGACGCATTGCAGGCATGCACCATGGAATAGAGTTTGGTCACGTTGTTCGGAACTCGCAGGGTATCACCGTCGAAGGCCTGCGGGCAGCCGGAAAACGTGAGCGCGCATTGTTCGTCGGCAAAAAGGGAGCTGGAGAAAATCGCCGCAAGGATCAAGGCGCAGTACATGAAACGGGTTGATCCGGAACGTGGCACCATTGGTGACTCCTGGTTGATTTTCAAATAGATCGCGACCTTTCACGTTTCCGCGTGACGCGGAACCACCTTGTGAAAAGCTGCCAATAGAACGTCCAGTCCCCTATTCGTAAAATATGTAGATTTTTTGTTAAAAAGCAAGGATAAGCGACCACCATATACAATATAAGCAAGATTCTGACATATTGCCGGATCACAATATATCTTTCTTCAGAACACGACAACGGTGATCGCGGACCGGCGGGGAGGTTCCGTCCATGGAAAAGACGGCTTTGATCGTTCTTTCAGAGGGTTTCGAAGAGATTGAGGCCGTTACCCCCATTGACCTTCTCAGACGGGCCGGCATCACGGTGACCGTTGCCGGGCTGTCCACGCTTGAAGTCCGCGGCTCGCACGGGATAATGGTCCGAGCCGACACCCTGCTTGTTGGCCAGGTTTCTTCCCTTCCCGACGCGCTGGTGCTGCCGGGCGGCCCCGGACACAAGGCCCTTTTGCAATCTGCCGTCGTTCTTGAGTTTGTCAAGAAGATGTTTTTAGCCGGCAAGCTGTGCACCGCCATCTGCGCCGCGCCCCTGGTGTTCGGCAAAGCCGGCATTCTCGCAAATAAACGGGCAACATGCTTTCCCGGAGAAGAAGACAAACTGGGGGGCGCCATTTTTGTCGAAGACAATGTTGTGGCCGACGGAAACATTATTACGAGCCGCGGCGCTGGAACCGCAGTTCCATTCTCGCTTGAAATCGTTGCCTGGCTTTCAGGCAGAGAAAAAGCCGAGGCCATCGCAAAGTCGATTGTGTATCGCTCAGCGCTCCTCCGCATGGACTCAACCGCCTACAAATACCTGATTCAGGACCTTCAAAAAGAGAAGAACCAATCATTTTCGGCGCTTCCGGCGTCTTTCGTTCAAGGAAAGGTATGCTTGACCGAATGCACCATTGTGGATTGTCTCCGCTTTCTCGCCATGATTTCCGGCGCCCCGGAAACCACCACAATGCCGCACCCGGCCATTCTTGATATTCACGACAATGCATTCTCGTCCCTTTTCCGGCTTGCCCATGGTGCCGTGATCGAGGTAATGAGCGGGAAAAATCCCGGTACGCACCAATTTCGCAGCGCCGGAAGAGAAGTCTGTCGGCTGCTTTGCTTCTGCGTTCAGAACGATAAGGCAACCGATGTTTTTTCACACGACGTTGCCGCGGCCGCCATGGATTGCTTTCTTCTGGAAGCAATGTTGAATGCCGGCTGGTGTGACGAATCGGCCATGAAAATGACAAAACGCTCTGCACATGCCTTCTTTATCGTATGCAGAAAGAGTCTTTATCGCCTCGAACCGTACCTGTTTGGGACCGCGCTCGGGTACCTGTGGTGCGCGTGGGTCTTTGCTCAGAAGACGGAAGGAATTGACACCTCAGACGTTGCGGATGGCGTTTCCCGTGTGGCAAATTTTGAGTGGAGTGCGGGCAATGCTGCACATTCATATTTTGCGGGAAATGCCGTTTCCCCTTCACGGTTTTTCGTGCTCAACAGAGGCTGTTCCGGAATCGCCCATCCTTTCGGCAGGTTCGAACTTGACAATGTGGTCGGCCTCGCGCTATATGCAAATGGCGAAAGAATATGCCCCATCACCCAACCAGAGACCATGGGCATTCATCGGCCAAAAGTTGATGGAAACAAGTTCGTCTATTCCTGCCGCACACCGGCGATTACGTCGATTGTTTGGACGGTTGTCTTTCTGTGGAAAGAGGCCTCGGCGTACCGGATCGACAGTATCAAAATCCTGAGCCATGGGTTGCCAATAAAAATTTCGGGAGAGCTTGCCTTGGAGAACGACGCCGCGCTCCGGCTGACGGCCCGTGATTGCTATTTAGGAGAAAGCCGGCAGAATACGGTGGTGCGGCTCGTCGAAAACCCGCTCGATTTCCGTTTCCTGGAACAAACGCCAAACGGGGTGAGCTCTTTCCGATCCGGCGAAATCATCATGCCTGCTGCACAGCCGCTCCGGCTTGCCTGCGCCTGGGCCCGGGGCAAGGGAATAACCGACGTGAACGAAATAAGGCTCCTCGGGATCTACGACTAAGGTGGCGGCACCTGATTGCCGGTATTGACGATCTTCTTTCCTTTGCCGCATCGGTGTTCCGATGTATTTTTTACGGCTCGGCAGGCAGCCTCGTGCATCCATGAAAAAAACCTTTCTTCACAAATCACATCTTTCCCTTTCGGCTTCCATGGCTCCGTTCGGCGGGTTTGACATGCCCATTCAGTATGAGGGCATCCTTGCGGAACATTTCTGCACACGTAATGAAGCCGCTGTTTTTGACACATGCCACATGGGCGAATTCTCCGTCAAGGGACCATCTTCCGCCGCAGACCTCGACAGGATTGTTTCCTGCGACATCGGAACGCTTCCCATCGGTCAATGCAGATACGGGTTTATCTGCAACGAGAGCGGTGGAGTGCAAGACGATCAGATCACCTACAGGCTCGGCGAACAAGATTTCTTCATGGTGGTCAACGCCTCAACGCAAGATGCTGATTTTGAATGGATAAGGCAAAACGTCTCATCCGGTTCATCGCTTGTCGATCTTTCTGCGGAGACCGGGAAGATCGATCTTCAGGGTCCAACGTCGCCAAAAATAATTGCAAGGCTCTTGAAGGACCCGATCGATGGCTTGAAATATTACCATTGGATGAACAATGAGTACAACGGCAGGCGCATGCTGGTGAGCCGCACAGGCTACACCGGAGAAATAGGGTTTGAGGTATATCTTGACGAACAGCGGACCGTCGAATTCTGGGATGACTGCCTCGATTGTGGAGCAAAACCCGCGGGGCTGGGAGCGCGCGACACGCTCAGGCTCGAAATGGGTTACCCGCTGTACGGGCACGAACTCGACCGCGACCACAATGCCGCGGAATCCGGTTTTGCCAGGGCAATTGCATCCGACAAGCGGTTTATAGGTTCGGACGCGGTGTGCGATGTCCGGAATTCCCGCAACGCGCTCTGCGGAATAAAACTTGACGGCAGGCGCACGGCCCGTAACGGCGACGTCATGGCCGATGAAAACGGCAATGCAATCGGCAGGGTCACCAGCGCGAGTTTCTCCCCTTCTCTCGAATGCGCGATCGCCATGGGATATTGTCCCGTTTCGCACGCCTCTGCGGGCAATCGTGTTGCGCTTGTTGCAGGCAAAAACACATTGCCCGGCATAATCACCGAAATGCCGTTTTACAAATCGGCAACGGCACGACGGCCGATGCGCGATTTTCTATCTTGATTTTGCACCTCAATCGAAGGAGGATACTCATGCCTGCAGCGGGCACACCAGGAGACAGAAAATATTCCAGGACCCATGAATGGGTGAAGATCGACGCGGGTGCCGCGATAGTCGGCATATCGGACCATGCCCAGAAAGCGCTTGGCGACATCACCTTTATCGAATTGCCCGCAATCGGGAAGAAGGTCATCAAAGGGCAAAGCTGCTCGGTCATCGAATCGGTGAAGGCTGCAAGCGACATCTATGCCCCTGTTTCCGGAGAGATAGCCGAAGTCAATTCTGCGCTGGATACAAAGCCGGAACAGATCAACAAGGATCCGTATCATTCCGCGTGGCTGTTCAAGATACGGGGCTTTGGCGATTCGGACCTCGCCGACCTCATGGACGGTGCAGCCTACGAAACGTTCGCGGAGTCCGAAAAATGAGTTATGTACCCACCACCGAAGCCCAGCGCAGGGAAATGCTCGCGGCGTGCGGCGTGCCCGCGGTGGATTCGCTGTTCGCCGACATTCCGGCTGAGCTGCGGGCGCCCGCAAGCTCTCTGCCTGCCGGAAAGTCCGAACAGGAAGTCCTGTCGACCCTGACCGGACTCGCGGCACAGAACTATTCGCATCTTATCAACTTTATCGGCGGCGGTTTCTACGACCACTTCATTCCCGCGGCGGTGGACGCCATCGCCGGACGCAGCGAGTTTTACACGGCCTACACCCCGTATCAGCCCGAGCTTTCGCAGGGGACGCTCCAGGCTATTTACGAGTATCAATCGGACATCTGCCGCCTCACCGGCATGGAAGTGTCGAACGCGTCGCTCTACGACGGCGGCACCGCCC
Source organism: uncultured Fibrobacterota bacterium (assembly GCA_963753345.1). GTDB lineage: Bacteria > Fibrobacterota > Chitinivibrionia > Chitinivibrionales > FEN-1185 > FEN-1185. The sequence continues at coordinate 229,667 of CAVWBU010000027.1, read as the reverse complement.
TGTACGAGGCCTGCCAGATGGCAATCCGCGCAACGGAACGTCCCCGGATAATCGTGGACGGCGGCGTCAACCCGATTTACCGCAGGATGCTGTACTGCTACACCGCCAACCTGTCAATTGACTTCCACGAGGTCCCCGTTTCCCACGGCCAGAGCGACAGAAACAAAGTGTTCGACGCGCTGGACGCTAGGACCGCGGCGGTCGTCCTCCAGAACCCGAATTTTTTCGGCGTCATCGACGACCACAGCGATATGGTGGAGCGGTGTCATTCGATGGGCATTCTTGTCATCCAATCGGTTTATCCGATCGCGCTCGCGTTGCTCAAATCTCCCGGCGAAATGGGCGCGGACATCGCGACGGGCGAGGGGCAGTCTCTCGGGCTTCCGCTTTCGTTCGGCGGCCCGTACCTCGGGTTCATGGCGACGTCAAAAAAACTCGTGCGCAAGATGCCCGGCCGGCTGGTGGGCCGCACGGTTGACAACAAGGGAAGACAGGGGTTTGTTCTCACGCTGCAGGCGCGCGAGCAGCACATCCGGCGTGAAAAGGCTACCTCCAACATCTGCACCAACGAGGCCCTGTGCGCGCTCCGGGCGCACGCCTACCTGAGCCTTCTCGGAAAACAGGGTCTCAAGGACGTGGCGTCGCTGTGTTTCAACAAGGCCCATTATGCAAAGGAAAGGCTCAAAGCCGTTCCCGGCGTGAAGGTGATGGAATCGAGCCCGACCTTCAACGAGTTTACGGTTCGCCTTCCCGTTGATGCGGCCGAAGTTGCAGGCGGGATGATAGAACTGGGGTTCGCGCCGGGGTTCCCGCTTGGACGGTACTACCCCGACATGGACAATTACCTGCTTGTTGCCGTCACGGAGAGACGCACCAAATACGAAATCGGGTCCTTTGCCGAAACGCTTGAACACGTGCTCAAGCACAAAAGATAATAGCGCGAGGTGAACCATTGCTCCGAGAATCACGACTATACGAAATAGAAGCGCGGGACAAAGCATGGAAATAATCTTCAGCAAATCGGTAAAGGACAGAAAAGGCGTTTCGCTGCCTGCTCCCGACGTGCCGACGAACACGAGCATCGATGCCGCCTACCGGCGCGCACACGACGCGGAGCTGTGCGAGCTTTCGGAGCTCGATGTGGTGAGGCATTTCACCGCCTTGTCGCGCTGTAACTTCGGCGTGGACACCAATTTCTATCCTCTCGGTTCGTGCACCATGAAATACAACCCGAAGGTGTGCGAAAAGATTGCACAGCTCGAGGGTTTTGCCGGTCTCCATCCCCTGCTCCCCCAGCTCCGGCGCGGCGGCATGCTCACCCAGGGCGCCCTCGCCGTTCTTTACGAACTGGAACACTTCCTGTGCGAGATATCGGGCATGGACGCTTTTACCCTGCAGCCCATGGCGGGCGCGCACGGCGAACTCACCGGCATGATGCTGGTGGCGGCGTACCACAGAGACAGAGGCAACAGGAAGAACGAAGTGCTGATTCCCGACGAAGCGCACGGCACCAACCCTTCCAGCGCCGCCATTGCAGGGTACCGCGTGCGGCCCGTGCCCACGAACCCGGAAACCGGGGTCATCGATTGTGCCACGCTTGAGGCGATGGTGGGGCCGCAGACCGCCGCCATCATGATGACGAACCCGAATACGCTAGGGATTTTCAATGCACAAATAGGAAAAATCGCCGAATGTGCGCACCGGCACGACGCTCTGCTCTACTACGACGGCGCGAATCTGAACGCCATTCTGGGCAGGTTCAGGCCGGGTGACGCGGACTTCGACGTTATGCACATCAACCTCCACAAGACATTCGGCACGCCGCACGGCGGAGGCGGGCCGGGTGCCGGGCCGGTGGGCGTCAAAAAGAAACTTGAGGAATTCCTTCCTGTTTCCCGCGTGGTAAAGCGGTCCGACAACACCTATTCGCTCAATTACAATTACCCGAAATCAATAGGTTATATCGCACCGTTCTACGGCAATTTCAGCGTGTGTCTCAAGGCATACGCATACATCCTGCTGCTGGGCGGCAACGGGCTTTCCGAAGTGAGCGAGAACGCCGTTCTCAACGCCAATTACGTCATGAATCGTCTCAAACAATCGTTCGATGTGCCCTACGACCGCGCCTGCATGCACGAATGCGTGATCTCGGCCGCGAGACAGGCGAAAAACGGCGTGAGCGCGCTTGACATAGCGAAGCGGCTTATCGACATGGGTTTTCATCCGCCCACGGTGTACTTCCCGCTCATTGTCAAGGAAGCGCTCATGATAGAGCCGACCGAGACCGAAAGCAAGGAAACAATGGACGCGTTCATCGCGGCCATGGAAACCATCGCGGTCGAGGCACGCGACAAGCCGGCGCTGCTGCACGACGCTCCCCTTTCCACGCCGGTGGGCAGGCTTGACGAGGTCAAGGCGGCTCGCGACATGGATTTCGCTTTTGCAGAAGGCGGGGAGTGATGATGCCGGTATTTTGCCGATTTTTTTTGGGCGGAAAAGGAGGCTATTCGGCGTGTTCGTTTCGTTTTTACCGCTTGCTTCTGTTTAAAAAAAGAATTATAATTACCATTGATAGGGTTCTTTACAATCGAAGCAGCAAGGAGAATGTTATGCGATTAAAATCCGTGGTCCTGATTGTCCTGACAATGGCGGTCGGCATTGCGTTCGCGCAGAAGAATGCCGAGAAGTATGTCACCCCCACTGCAAACGATGTCGGCGTGTTCAAGAACGAAATCCGTGAGTTGTACGAAAAGCCGCTGTTCACGGTCGGCACGAATGACCGTCTCCTCATTCTTTCCACCGCCAGAAACCACTACAAAATCCAGAAAGCGGACGGCGAAACCGGGTGGGTCGAAAAGCGCATGGTGGTGACGACGGGCAAGAGCAAGACCTTCGTGTTCGACGACGCGGAAGTCATCGGGTATCTCGATAACCCGACGCCGGTTTACATCATAGACGCCGACAATCCGAATGCCGACCCGATCAAGCTGGACCGCTCGTTTGCCGACGCACTTCGTGAAAACGTCGACCGGGAAACGGTTGAACGCCAAACCAAGTAATTGCTGATTGCGAACGGAGAAACAAAGGAGGAACGGGCAGAGCTGCCGGTTCCTCCTTTGTTTTCTTCGGAAGGTCTGCTACTTGAAGTTCTCCTGCTCTTTCTTTTTCATGAGAAGCCGCCAGATCTTGTCAACCAGCTCCTTCCCCGCGAAGGGCTTGACAATGAAGTCATCCGCGCCAGAGGCAAAGCATTTCTGGATCTCGCTGCTTTGCGATCCGGCGGAGAAAAATGCGATGGGAATGTTCTTGGTCTCGTCCTGGCTGCGGAGAATCCGGCATACGCGATAGCCGTCTATTCCGGGAAGGAACGAATCGACAAGAATAACCGACGGCTCGTGGTTGAAGGCCATGGCAAGTCCGATCTCGCCGGTCTCCGCCACCAGAATGTCAAATGCGCTTTCCAGAACCATCTTCGAAATTTCAATGGTCTCATGATCGCTGTCGATGAGGAGGATCACGGGTTTTTTGTCCACGTTGTCGGCGGCGGCATCATGTTCCCTTATCTTCGCTTCCTGCAAATCGGCAAGCCTGATCGTCTTGGTTTCATCGTCGTCCCACTCGATTTTGGCCTTGACGGGAAGGACAACGTGGAACTCGCTCCCGGGGAACTTGACGGTCGTAGACGGCCCGTCGCTTTCGATCCATATCCTCCCCCCGTGGCGCTCCACGATGCCCTTGACAATAGACAAGCCGAGTCCCGTGCCTCCCCCCATGAATTTTGACGCATCGGTGCTGTGCCGAGTGGCGCTGGCGATTTCGTAGAACGGATCGAACACCTTCTTCTGCTCCAGCTTGTCGATGCCGATGCCCTGGTCCTTCACCACGATGTGGAATTCCGATGGAGCGTGCAACTCAATGCGCACCTGCACCGCGGAATTATCGGGAGAGAATTTGATGGCGTTGGAGAACAGGTTGGTGAACACCTGCTGCATGCGCATGGTATCGCCCATAAACAAGGGCAGGTTGTCCGCCGCGACGCATTCAAACCGAATGTTCCGTTTTGACGAGAATTGGGAGAGTTCCTCGATGCATTCACACGCCACGGCCGCGAGGTTCATGGCCTCAGGCTTGAGTCTGAGACGCTTCTGCTCGATGCGCGTGACGTCAAGGATGTTGTTCACCACGCGGTGCAGCCTGTCTGCGGCCCGGTTGATGCTCTCAATCATCCGGAACACGCTGCTCTCAAGCTTGCCCTTCATGGTGTCGATAATGATGTCGGAATAACCCTTGATCGAGGTGAGCGGTGTCTTGAGCTCATGCGACGCAATGCTCAGGAAATTTGACTTGAGCTCGCTCACGCGTTTGAGCTCCGCATTCGAACGGATGAGCTCGGAGTTGATTTTCGCCATTTCGATGTTCTTGCGTTCGATCTCCGCCACGGACTCGACTTCGCCCGTCACGTCTTTGAACTGAAACACGAACACGTTGCCGCCCGATACCGTGTCATCGATGGAAAAAGCCTGCAGCGCGCAGGTCATCTCCGACGCGTCCCGCCCGAGCAAATGGACACTGGTATCGAAGGTATGCTCGCGTGCGAGACGTTCCCTCAACTCGGTCCATGAAGAACCGGCGCTGGTGTCCGACAGAAGAGATTCAAGCGGAGTTCCCCTGAGTTTGCTGCGGGGCACCTTCAGATCGCGTTCCGCACAGGCGTTGGCATAGAGGATCGAACCGTTCACATCGGTTACGAGAATGTCGACGGGCGTATGTTCCACGATACGCGCCATGAGCGTGATGTCGCTTTGAATGTTGCCCGACTGGTTGCGCCTGCCGAAAAGCATTGCGGAGGTTTCCGTTGTGCGGCGATTGATTTACTGGTTTTCGAGCGCGGAAATATCCTTCTGGAGTCTCTCCGCCTCGGTAAAGTTCTCCTCGGTCACACGGGATATCTTTTTTGCGTACAGCTCAAGCAGTTTGAAGTGGCGCGAGGTGAGTTCATGCTCCTCGGCAATGATGCCCACCACCGCATTCACGTCTTCGGGCCGCCTATAATCGTGCAGAAAGTCGCGGAACTGTTTCTCCGCCGCACTGAAGATTTTTTTTTCCTTGCGGCAATAAAGCATGTTCGGGATAAAATCCTTCATGATCCTTTCTTCGACTTTCGAACCTCCGGGAGAAGGCACTTCGCGCGGCGGTGCGTTCTTTTCGATTTGGGCAACGAGCCGTTCTATCTCGCACCGAACTTTCTGGATTTCCTGTTCCCTGAACCTTGCCTGGTACAGTATCGGCAGCGAGTTGACGCTGAGAATGGCGTTTCCTACATTTTTGAATGTCCCCGCGAAATAGACATCCCCCTCCTGCTCGAGCACATCGGTTTCGGAAGGAAATGGAACGATCTTGGCCGGCGTGGGAATAAAATCTTCCAGTTCGTCGATATTGTCGATGCGTTCCCGGAGTTTATCCGGATCGAGCGCGGACTCAAGACCTCCGAGCTTGTCGAGAAAATCCTCAAGCCCCTCCTCGAGAGACAGCCCCATTTCGGACTTGAGAAAATCCCTTAGGTTATTCTGGTCTCTATAGTTGCCTTGCGCAACAAGCAACCCGTTGTGGATCATTGACGCAATGGGGTGTTTCATCGAGAGCAGATCTGAAGGGTCGATATCGAGAATAGCGTACACCGTAAGACGGCCGTCGAGTTTGCCGGGATCTCCCTTCTTCTGCTGAATTCCGAGGAGCACGATACCGCCCTGTTGTTCTAGAGGTCCGGATGGTTTGCGGCCCTTGACGCATGCATAACGCCCCGTAACATGACAACCGTTGAAATCAGAATAAAAACGTGCCATGTCCACGCAAAGCCGGTGCCGGAGACGGCCACGATATTGGTGCCGATGTACAACGGCGATGCGGCGAAAAACGCCATTTTGAAGAATTCGCCCGGGCTTCGCGGCCGATTGACACTAAAAATATATGCCGCAAGCGCGACGAAAGCAATACAAACAACGCTCATGAAATACACGGCAGAGTCCGCCATTGCCGTCCATGCGCAGTAGAACAGCGCGAGAAGCGGCAGCTGTGTCACGAGCAGTTTCTGAATCGAATTCCTGTCAACGACAAGGCGCCCTGTGCCGAAGAGTTCGCCATACGATCTTCCGTAGGAAAACGACGATCCCGGATTGACGACCAGGCGGCGGGCGGAAAGCAGGAACAGGGTGTTGTTGCCGATCCTCGCCATGGAATTGGCATTGGTGTCGACTACAACAAATGAATCCGGCACCACGGCGGAAGAATGAGGGAGCCAGAAGACAAATTCAAAGGCTCTTGACACATGGGTATTGTCGGGAATATAGGGAACCGGACGGTGCGGGTCGAGCGCCCCGTTGTTGAGCTCGATGCCGCTGAACGCCCCCGCGGTTTCGGCGGCAAGGCCGGACGTTGCATTCATGGCGTAAAACAGGTGAGAAAAACCGCAAATAAGCATTGTCAACAGACAGATCAGAAAGAAGAACTTCGCCACGCTGCGAACCGGCATGGCGGAAATCGTCTCATAGAAACTGCCGGAAAAAATGCTTTTGTGGAGCGTGGCAAAAATATTCAAGGTGGGGCCTGGTGATCCTTTGGAACAAAATACGCCCGGAGGCTTTCGGGAACTCCTGATCTCTGTATCACCCAATAAGCCGGCGATCTTCCTGAGACGCCGGCATGCACCGTGGTCCGCTCCCCTTATGCGAGAAGCTTGCTCACCAAGGGCGCGGAGATGCGTTCGTACTCCGGCATGGTTCCGATAAGGGGACGCGCGTAATCCTTGAAAGCCTCGGTGACCGTTGAATTCTCAACATCGATATACTCATCGGCCATCTTTTTCGTGTCGCGGGCAACGGTCTCAAGCGGCGTGAGAAAATATTCAACCGAGTAGTCGCCCGTCCTGCGGATGGCCACGCTACCGTCGACGTCGGCCCATACCGAGAACTGAACGGCCTTCTCCCCGACCTCACGCGCTTCCTGTGCGTCAACTCCCGAAACCACGCTCAGAAAACTCCGCTGCAGGTAGCCGAACGTGTCGCAGCGCACGCGCTTGATCTTGAGCTTGTCTTTGACAAGGCCTGCCAGGGCGTCGCCGAGCGCGCCGGTCCCGGAGAGCTGCACGTTGCCGTGCGCATCCTTCTCGCTGGTTTTCGTCAGCGCGGCAATGATGGGCGTTCCGTCCTTGTCGGTGATGCCTTCCGACGCCGCGATGACGCACCTGCCGTACTGCTTGTAGTACTTGTCGACATCGGCGAGGAATTTGTCCTGGCTGAACGGTTTCTCCGGCATGTAAATGCAGTGCGGGCCGTCGTCGGGATATTTCTTGGCGAACACCGAGGCCGCGGTGAGAAATCCCGCGTTCCGGCCCATGATAATCGCGATGTAAACGCCGGGAAGGCTGCGGTTATCGAGATTGAGCCCGGCAAAGGCAAGGCTCACGAACCTGCCCGCCGAGCCGAACCCCGGGCAGTGGTCGGTGACCCGCAGGTCGTTGTCGATGGTCTTGGGGATGTGTACCACCCGCAATTCGTACCCGGCCTTTTTTGCGTTTTCATTCACAATCTTGCAGGTGTCGGCGGAGTCGTTGCCGCCGACATAGTAGAAATACCGCACGTCATGAGCCTTGAGAACCTTGAATATTTTCTGGCAGTATTCCTCGTTGGGTTTGTCGCGGGTGGAAAGCATGGCCGACGAGGGGGAAAGGGCAACCTTTTCCAGATTGTGGGTTGTCGCCTGCGTAAGATCGAGAAAATCCTCCTTTACGATACCGCTCACGCCGTGAAGCGCGCCGTAAATGTTTTCAATGCACGTGTATTTTCTTGCCTGCAAAACGGCGCCAACAAGGCTCTGGTTGATGACTGCGGTGGGCCCGCCGCCCTGCGCGATGACTGCTTTTCCCACAAGTTTTGCCACGGTTAATACTCCTTCTGTTAGTTATATGTCGGAATAACAACCACGAAACGGAGAGTCAAAAATAGAAGATTCTAAACGGAAGCACAAGAGGAGGATATTATTATGGTCAGTTTGTGCGGACCTCGGCACATTTTCTGCCCGGTGCCACGCCTGCCGATTCCGTCAAGACACGCGGCCAAGGATGCTATCTTCTGACCATCACCTTCTGAATGAACAGCTTTTCACCTGTCTTGATCTCAATGAGATAAAGGTTCGCAGGGATCTTGGACACATCAATCGCGGTCGTTTTGCAGCGAGAGGCGACATGGCGGCTAAGCACTGTTTTTCCGACAAGCGTGAACAGGGTAATTGTGGCACTCCCATTTGTCAGGGCGTCGGCCGTTACTCGAATGGTGCCTTTGCATGACTGGACGGTGAACGGCATGGCGAACGACGCGTCGTTATTATTTGACAATCGCACAAATACGGAGGCGACCACGAGGCTGTCGGAGACGCTGAACAATGCCGGATTTCTGCTGCAACTGACGCGCCAGAACCACTTTCCATTGGCCAAAACGGCCGCTGGTGAAAATGATGTGTCGGTAAGTGGTATCACATAACCGTTCGTAAAGGACGAATTATTGGCGATTTCCAGCGTATATGCCGAAGCATCAAGCACGGGGTGCCATGCAAACAGCGGTTTCGCGGTTGCGACAACAGCGCCGTCGTAACGAAGCAGCATGGGTATCGAATCCGATACGATCTGAAACATGTCCGTGGTCGACCACGCTTCGCTAAGGACTGATTTTACCCGCCAAACGATGGGACCAACATTTATACCGACAGACGGCGAGAATTGCGTGTCGGCAACAGGAACAACAAGCAAAACATTAGTGAACAGCGCATCGCTGCCGACTTCCAAGGTGTAAGAAACCGCTCCGGACACCGGATGCCACTTAAAGACAGGTTTTCGTTCTAAAGTTACCTTGGGTTCATAGGGGACAAGGAGCGGAACCCTCTGATCCTGGATGAGAAACGACCCGATGGACGAAAAACACGTCGACGTGTCATTGATACCTGCAATGACGCGCCAGAAAATTGTATCGACAGGGAGATCCGCATTCGGTATGAAAAAGGTGTCCGCCGTTGGAATATTTATGAGAGGAGTAAGAAAAGCCCTTGTCGAATCAACTTGGATATTATAGCCGCTGGCATTCGCCACCGGATGCCAGCGAAGCACTGGGCGACGTTCATAGGTGGGAGACTGGACCGGAATGAGAAAATCGCTTGTAATTGCGGAAGTTCCCTTGTCGTTGTAAAGGGCAACCAGATCCGATGCGGATAGCGCTTGGTTATAAATACGCATTTCGTCAATGTTGCCATAATAATGCCCTAGATGTCCCACATTGTTGAGTGCCGCTCCTATGTTAGGTTTCACGCTGGAATAGGGTATAAGGCCGCTGCGACTCATTTGTCCGGCCAAGGCTCCGTCAAAATATTCGCGCATCGTTGCCCCGTCGTAGGTACATGCCGCGAAGTGATAGGAACCGGCCGCAATATTCACGGGTACCGCGAGCGTAAACCAGCCGTTTCCCGCACTGTTTGCTGCGCAAAAGTTAAGGCCGGTGGGGTTAAACCCAAAGACGAATCCGTCGGCCAAACCAGAAGCAGCCTGAACATTACTAAAAAAAGCCCTTTCCTGGGAAGCATAGGGGTCTATGGGACTTACCCAACAGGTGATTGTAAATTGCTGAAGATGTGTGGGAGACCCGTCGACTAGTTCGACGTAGTCGGTTGTTCCATTAAAATGAAGTGACGATCCGCTCACGCCAGCCGCCCACGTAGGGCCGTATATTGTGGCGCTGTTGCCGTTTCCGCTTTTGTCATGCAATACGGTCCCGCTTCCCTCATTGAAATCCCAATACGCCACCATATTTGCTTGAACTTGAAATCGAAAGAAAAGCAAAATCGCCGCAGCGACAATAAACCACTGTTTTCTCATATTTCTTCCTTTCTTGCCGACGACGAGACCTTGCATGGTATCGTATTCGCCTTCTTTTGTCAAATCAGCCATTGCGTTTTGCAATATAGCATAACCGGCCTTTCTTGTCAAGATGCCATTAAAAAAAGTGTTTTCTGAAAGAAAATGCCTTTTCGATTGCAGCCTTCGCAAACTGATTCCGGCAGTTTTACTCAGGACCGTTCACAAGAAACGAGGTTGAGATTCGCCTCTGCATCCCCAATCTATATGGTATATTTACTGACATTCTCCCCGTTTCGATTTCAGGCATGCGCAATGCCATAGCAACACCAAGGTATTTGTAATCCAATGGCGCAACTGTTTTCCCTCCACAACAAATGGATCCGACGCGGTGGAATTTTGCTCGCGGTCGTTCCATTCTTCTGGATATATTCACGCCTTGATTTTCACAAAATGGTCGTCGCATTTCCCAAGGTTGCATGGTGGACCGGCCCGGTTCTCATGACTATCGTGATAGCAAGCATGACTCTTCAGGGAATTCGATGGTGGATATTAGTGAAAGCATTCATTCCCGAAGTAACTTTCTTCCGCGCCCTTTCCTATCATTTCATTGCGGTATTGTACGGAACCGCGCTCCCCACCAGCGCAGCACAGGATGTCATAAAGACATTCATGCTTGCAAACAGAAACGATTCTTCCGCCAGTTGGGCCGCAATATGGATGACCCGAATTCTGGGCTTACCTGCCCTGGGAGTGCTTTCCGCGTACGGCTTTGTTGCAATGGATAAATCATCTCTGCCTAGCGGCTGGGTAGCAGGAATAGTCGTATTCTATCTCGGAGCATTTCTTGTCTTTCTTGTCTCATTTTCAAAACGACTGACCAGACCGTTCCGATTCATCATTGAAAAGATTGCACCTGTCTCGGTTTCGCGGATCATCAGCCAAGTACGGGAAGGAGTCTACCTATACCGCAACAAGAAAAAAGACGTACTCTTGGCCTTTGCTGTCACTCTCCTAACCCAGGTTTCTCTCGTCTTTTCCAGTTTGATGACGCTCAAAGGAATAACCGGTCACTATTTTTTGTGGCAATGCGCGGCCTTTGTGCCGCTTATCGAGTTGATTGCCGTTTCATTCCCGTTCACACCGAATGGAATGGGAGTCCGAGAAATGCTCAACGCCGCGATGTCAACCTACCTGGGGCTCACTAAAGAACAGTTTGGCATCTTTGTTTTGTTCCAGTTTTTCTTCGCCTATCTTCCCCGCACGATAGGATTTTTACCGGTCCTGCATGGCTATTTCAAGGATCATTTCAATAAAGGGTAATGGAAAAGAGCAGGTAACAGACACCCACCCTGCTGGCTAAAAGTGAAGTCCGGCGGATACCAGAGACATGAACAAGATCTTGCAAAGCTGTCTGATCTGCAACAACACCTCTGGCAATACCTTTCACATAGCCAGAGAAATGATGTTTGGCAGGCCGGGCGAATTTACGTATCTTGAGTGCGGCGCGTGCGGCTGCGTGCAACTCATTACTCCCCTTGCGGACACAAGCTTGTACTATCCTTCCGGCTATTACTCCATGAGAACCGAGAGACGTATTGTTTTCTATTTGAAATGTCGATGGCTTTCCTACTCCGTCTTTGGCAAAGATCCGGTGGGGTGGTTTCTCAGTCTCATGTTCGGGAAGCATCAACTTCGCTTGTGGATGAACGAAGCTGCAATTGGAATGGATAAGGCCATCTTGGACATAGGGTGCGGGAATGGCAATCTGCTTGCAATGATGAAATCGGTCGGCTTTCAGAACCTGCGTGGGGTAGATCCCTATATTGAAAAGGATGTATACCGCGATGGAATCTTGTTGCAAAAAGCGGCAATAGCCGATGTTCAAGGTACGTTTGACTGCATCATGCTGCATCATTCTCTCGAACACATGCCAAACCCTCAGGAAGTCATGCAGAAGCTCCATTCGTTACTCTCGCCCGGAGGCCGCGTGCTTATTCGTGTGCCTATCGCCGACTCTTATGCGTGGAGGACCTATGGCGTCAACTGGCTTCAGCTTGATGCACCACGTCACCACTTTCTGTTCACACGGAAAAGCATGGGCATGCTTGCCGAGCGGGCAGGCTTCTCCATTGTCTCTGCCGTCTGCGATTCAAATTCCTCGCAATTCTGGGGGAGCGAGCAGTATCAACGCGGAATACTTACCTGCAGCAAAACATCTTTTGCCGTCAATCCACTCAGGTCGTCATTTTCAATCCGTGACATAGTAAAATATCGGAGGGAGGCGCGGCGTCTCAACCGGCAGGACCAAGGCGATCAAATTCGTTTTGTTATGGCGAGATGTCAAGATGCACGAGGTGCACCGCATGCCTAGCGAACTCAGCGTACCACTCGTCCGAGGTAACGGAACAGACACGCGATCTTTTCAAGTTTGAATGGATGCGTCAAGAAGAACCATATATTGTCCAGCGAGAGAAACGACTTGAGCAGCGACCGTACATAGAAACGCCTCATGAGAGAATTCCGCGCCGCGGTTGGATCTTGTATCTCCGATTTATTGAGTTTCTTCGTAAGGGGGCTTCCGCTCCAAGTAAGCATAGTGTAATCGTCGGGCGAGATGGGAACCCCAACCATATCGTAAAGCTTGGTCCCCGGCAGCGGTGTGGCTATCGAAAAAATATAGACGTCGGCCCTTATTCTCTCGGCCAAACGCTTCGTCTGTTCAAATTCACGCAGAGTTTCCGTTGGCAAACCAATCATGAAATTTGCGAGCGTACGGATGTGATATCGTCGGGCGAGATCAAAGGCCTTGACAACTTGATCGACTGTTATCTTCTTCTGAATGATTTCGTCGAGAATCCGTTGACTGCCGGATTCAACGCCAAAATCAATCTGTCTGCACCCCGCTTCTTTCATTACTCTGATCATTTCTTCATCGATCGTGTTCACCCGCGATTGGCATCCCCAAACCACGTCGTACTTCTTGAGGAGTTCGCTCACCCCCCGCAAATGCGCGCGGTCGACAGTGAATGTATCGTCGATTATCCAGACGCCTTCGATTTGATGCTGAACCTTCAGATATGCAATTTCTCTCTCGATGCTTTTCAAAGACTTCTTGCGCAATGTGCGGCCAAAAATCAGGTTGCACCCGCAGAACGAACAGTTGAAAGGGCATCCCCGCGTCGTTAGAAGCATGGCGCCCCGCAGGGGAAGCCCTCGTATCAAACCGGCGTTCGTCCTGAAGTACCTTTTGTCTATCATATCGTAAGCCGGAAGCGGCAGGTCATCAAGTTCGGATTCCGTCATTAATTCACGCGGATCGTTACGTACAATGCGCGCCGCGTTCTTCCAGACAAGTCCTCTGACCGTCTGCCAATTCTGATGAGTGCGAACCGCTTCGCCAACGAATTCACAAAGTGTCTTTTCACCTTCCCCAATGCAAACAAAGTCAAAATCATTGTTCAGAAAGTCTTCCGGGCGGTAGGTCGGCTGCGGACCTCCGACAATCGAAATTCCCTGTCTTGCCCCAAGCTTTGCTTTGAGCAATCTGTGGATCAATACGACCTCGGCAAGTTCGGTATGGCTTGCCGAAAAGCAAACTACCCTTGGTTTGCGAGCCGCGATGGCCTCGGCAACAAGAGCCGGACGGCGCATGGCGGGTACCACATGCGAAGAAAGCGCCGAATCGATGATTTCGCAGGAGACGCCTTGTTGGCGCAGGTATCCAGCCAAATAGAGAATGCCCGACGGGTACATCGGCTTGTACCAGAGCGACGGATTAATGACGAGTACAACGTCGGGTAAACTGTGTGTCATTCGACTCTTCTCATTCTGGTCAAATGCGAATATGGTCCACTTATATCGTGCCGGCAAAACTCTTATTTTACCGCCCTAATGCAGATCCTTCGCTTTGCAAGGCCGCCGATGAAGGGAAGCATCATCAGCCCGGACTCCACGCGATTGAACAAGGGAATGTCGGTGGGCCTGAAATAGCGCTCTTTCACTTGAAATCCGATCTGCGACAAGACGCTCAGGTATTGTTCCATGGAGCGCAGCCCGATGTGCGACTTGTCCTCCTTGAGAAAAATATTGCGCTTCTTGAGCCGTTCAAAAAGATGCGTGGGGCTCGGCGTGTACACAACGAATCTTCCGCCCGGTTTCAGAATGCGATATACTTCGTTCGCCATTGCAAACAGGATGGTATCGTCCAGATGTTCCGTAAAGTCAACTGCCATCACGCCGTCCACCGAGCAGTTGCGCAGGGCGATGGCGCGGCCGTCGCTGCAGAAAGCGCGGAACATGCCGTGCGGAACTTCGCGGGCGAACCATCCGCGGGCGACCCGCAGGGACTCCTGGGAAAAGTCCATGCCGATCATTGCCGCGCCGGAGGATGCGAGCAGGGTCATCATGGTTCCGACGCCGCACCCGAGATCGACGATGAGCTCGCCGCTGCGGGGATCAAGGAGACGGCGCACGCGGTCCACCTTCACCCTGGTGAACCGGTCTTTTCTGACAAGCCTTTCGGCGTGCTGTCCATAGTAGACGGTATCGTAGTAGCGTCGGTCGATTTCAATCCGGCTGATGTCCGTCATACAAGTCTGCCTTGCCCTATGCCGGTTTCTTCCGCCGCGAACCACGCAAGAACGCGGCGTAAACCCATGCCCAGTACAGGAGCATGACCGCGGCGAGCGGGAACGTCACCATTTGCGCCTTTCCCAAGTACAACGATTGGGGAATCATCTCAACCGTATGAGTGCCCCTGGCGATGTTTATTGCCATCCATGCAAGATCGGCCCGGTATATTCTCACCGGTTTTCCGTCGACCAAAATTTTCCAGCCAGGGTAGTATACCTCCGAAATGCGCAGAAAGCCATCGCCGCCGACGGTCACTTCGGCCTTCCGATAATTCGGCGTGTACGATCTCCAAGTGACGGACGCAGGCTTTGACGAAAGCGAATCCTGAACGGGTGCGGGTTTCTGCGCCGGCTCCTGCAGCAGGGCGACGGTGGTGCGGTAATCGTAACCTCCGCTTTTGAGAGCGTCCAGAATACGCGAACTGTCCATGACGACATAACCGGGCACGAAAGAAATCCTTTGGAGCGCCCCCTCATTCGGGATTTTGTACAGGGTTTCATTTTGACGGATAAGATAATAGCGTGCATTGGCGATATTGAGAAAGGCGTTCCCGTTCTTTAAATTGTCCGGTTTAAGGAACGGCCTTCCGTCCTGCTGGACGCCGAGCAGGTTCGTATAGTAGTTGCGGTCCTCCTGGTCGCCGCGGAATTCACGGTACCACCGGAGTTCGTTGTCGTGGAACCCACCCACGCCTTCCAGTCCCATGATCCCCTCCCCGCCCTTGGGAAGCGCCCCGGGGAGGAGAAAACACCGGAACGGTTCCTGCTTCATTTCGTTCTGCAGATCGACGACCGTCTGCTCGGCATAGAAATACGGCTTTGGATTGATGGTCGTTATAAAACGCGCATCAACTCTGGCGACGTCGATAAGCGCCATGGCGGCCACCGCGATCAGAAAGGCTGTCTTCCCGACTTTGTCCTTGACGACGCCCAGCAGAAGGGCCAGCGATGCCCCGCCAAAGAACCACCACACCCAGAGAAACGGCACGAAATTCGTTCCAAAATTCTTTTCGAAAATCGCGAACTTCTGCGTATCGGCAAGCGAAACGGTGAAAACATTCATGACGCCGCTGACAAACCCCTGGACCGAAAAAAGAACCGTGAGGACCGTAATCGAACCGAGGGCGACAAGAATGCCCTTTGTCCATTTTTTCTTGAGGGCCTGGGACAGACCGGAGAAATACCCCGCCATCACATCTTTGAGGAATAGGCTCGCCAGGAGAACCGTGGCAAACGAGAACCAGAACATGAGCATGCTTCCCGCGCGGAACCGCTTGACACCCGGGATAAGGTAGTATGCCGCGTAGAACACGGGTGTGTGGGCGCCAAGCGAATACAGCACCGAAAGGACCGCCACGGAACCCCAGAAGATCCTCCAGGGCCTGGGTTTCTGAACTATTGCCAGAATGGAAAACAGAAGCGCAATTGCGCCAGCATACTCGGTGTTCAGTTTAAAGGGATTTTCGCTCCAGTAGGTCTGCAGGTTGCCGACATCGAAGCCCGCAAACTCCGGAACCCACAGCGAAAAGACCTCCGGCCAATGCAATGACCACGAAGCAGCGTACTCGAATCCACGGTCGACGCCGCGCACCGAAAACGCCTCCCGCAAAAACATGAACGGCGGAAGCAACTGGACAAGCGAGAGCCCGATTCCGATCGCCACGGCCAGCCAGAAGAACACCGTCACTTTGACGAGAGGCGCCGCAATCTTTCGCCGAATCCAGGTGAGAACGACAAACATCAGCCAATACAGGAAAAGGCCCCAGAGCATGAAATACGACATTTGAATGTGCGACGTGAGAAGGCACAGCGCGACGCCAAGGCCCACCAGGGTGGAGTTGAGAAAGTTCGGCGACTCGATGAGCGATTTCATGCGCCACACCACGAACGGCAGCAGCGCGATAACGAACATTTTTCCGTCGTGTCCCGGATACACATGCGACACGAATTCGGGATTCAGCATGTACAGGGCCCCGCCGATGGCGGCCACCCAAGGGGGCACATTGAACCCGCGGCGCAGAAGCAGGAAGAAGAAAAGTCCGGCAAGAAACACGTGCAGCACCAACCTCATGCCAAGCGCCCTGGCAATCGGCAGCATCGTGTTGATGATGAGCGTGGGCGGATACATCGCGTCGCCGAACAGCGCGTCAATCGACGGCATTCCGCCAAGCCTGCTGTTGAACCATAGGGGAAACTGGTGATATTTTTCTATGGAAGTCTTGAGAAAGACGCGGCTGTCAAGGCCCGCCATGGTGTCGGAGCCAAACAGCATTCTGTCCGAAAACAGGAACGGGGTAAAAACAATGACCACGAGAACGGCGAGCGCCCCTACGCAAACCAGGTCGTTTGAGAAAAGAGACGACCATGCATTGGGCTTCCGTTGTTCCGTTGCTACGGCGTTCTTCTTTTCCACATCTTCTCCTTGCACTTAAAGGACCGAGGTCGCCTGTTCGAGAGATTCAAAATCGAAATTCGCCCCGGAATACCTGCTCTTCACAACGTACGATTTCAGCGCGGGCCAACGGATTCGGTCCGACTGCTTGTCGCCGATCATTACCGAAGCCGACAAATCGATGTTGAGATCGCGGGCCGCGTCAAGAAGCATTCCCGGCCCGGGCTTCCTGCAATCGGACTCCTTGCGGTAGGCGGCCACGGTAGCGTCCTTGTGAAAGGGGCAATAATAGAAACCGGCCACGCGAATCCCGTGTTCCGCAAAACGCTCCCCCATCCATTGGTGAAGCGCCTGCACATCGGCTTCGGTAAATTTTCCCTTGGCAACGCCGGCCTGGTTGGTGACGACGACGATTATGTATCCCCTTGCAAGCGCCGCTCGGCAGAATTCGAATATGAAAGGATTGAAAACAATGTGCTCGGGCTTGTGCGGGTAGTCGCTGTCTTCGTTGATGATCCCGTCGCGGTCCAGGAAGAGGGCTTTCTTTTTCTCAGGCATGACGGGCGACATTCGTTGTTTGCTGTCGTGACCAAAGGAAACTATTTTGTCGTGAGCGGCTTGCAGCCGAACACGGAATAAAATACCATGAAACGTTACGTCGCCGCAATCGGCGTTTTCTTCTTTGTGGTTCTCGTTGTTTCCTCGTGCAGGGAACACGCATCGCCCGCTTCAGATAAAAAGCCGCTTCCATCGTCCGAAACGCAGCGTGTCGAGAAGTCCATCGCTTTGAATAATTCCGCGGCGTGCGATTCGATTCTGGGGATTGTTGAGGCTCTGGAAGACCGGGTTCGCGCCGATCCCGGCAACGGCAATGCGACGCAGGCGCTCGCCAAGGCCGCTTTCGATTCGGCGTCTAGCTGTTTCCTCACGGCAGGCAAAGGAACGTTCAACCGGTCGCATCCGCAGGCGGCCCAGGAAGCGGGCCGCACCATGGCCGCGCAGTACGACGCAAAGAGATGGGCGCTTTACCTTAGGACAAGGTCGCTCGGACGCGCCGGCACGTTCGGACAAAACATCGCCGGCGCAATCACGTATTCGTCAACAATGTGCACGCGCAACCAGGGTGACACCCTGGTTCTTCTGGTCAAGGTTCCTCTGGGAAGCGTGATTGTCAAGTGATCCTATGTCGCGCTAGAGCTTGAAGAATACGATCTCCGCCGGACCGAGGCTGAGTTTGCGCGGCAGGACACATTCCTTGAGCGGACTTGAAAGCGGTCGGATCATGGTTGTGCACAATGCGTATTCCTCCGGAAGATTCTGCGGTTCCACGGCAAGCTCGCTGTCCATCAGCTTGTTGACACATACGAGGACTGGATCAGCCGTCTTGTTTGACCGCTTCAGGAGAAATATGAAGTCCCTTTCGTAATCGGTGAGAGCGGTCCAACTGCCTTCCTCGCACAACACCGGCGTCATCCGTTTCCGTCCGTTCATTTCCTTTATCCAGGCGGTCAGGTCCCACAGCGGGGGTTCGAAGTCCTTGGGAGTGCCTTTCACCACATCGGTCTTGCGCTTCGCGCCGAATTCGTACCCTTCCAGCATAAGAAGCCCTTCGGAAAAAATCGAGGCAAAAGCATAACGCATTTTCTGGACGGCGACAGTGCCCGGTTCAGCGCCGGCGAGCCTTTCGGTGTCGTGGGATTCCGGAAAGCTTATCGACGGCGCGACTTTCCTGTTCCCTTCGTGCTGTTCGAGGCACCACGGTTTGTCAAAGTCCCAGTACTTCGACGAATTGAACAGATAGTCGAATCCGGTTCCCTTGAGCGCCGCGATCTGCTCCATGGTGCATCCGAGCGTTTCGGCGAGGAAAATGGTGCGCGGGTAACGCTTTTTAGCGGACCCAATGAGGTATTTCCATAGAGCGGCCGGCACCTGATACGCCGCATCGCAGCGGAAACCACGGATCCCCATCTCCTGAAAATGCAACACAAGCTTGTTCCAGTATTCCCACAGGCCTTTCCGGTCTTTACTTTCGAGATTGTCGATCTCCGCAAGATCGCCCCACACCGTCACCTTGGAGGCATCGGCCGGATCAATAGCGTGCGGACTGATAAGCCTGCCCTGCTCGTCGCGCTTGTACCACCCGGGGTTTGTCTTGACAAGCACCGAATCGAAGGCCGTGTGATTGACCACCAGGTCCATCATGACGGCGACCGAAGCATCGTTGCACGCGGCCACGAATTTCTTGAGCGGCCGCCAGTCCGAGGTGTCGCGGCCTTTCTTGACAAACAGCGGATTGAGCTGGTAGTAGTTCTTTATCGCGTAGAGGCTGCCCGAAAAGCCTGTCGCGTGGAAAGGGTTTACGTAAATCCAGTTGAACCCCATGTCCGAAGCATGGGGAATTTCCGCGTTCCACTCGTCGATGGAAGAGTAATAGCGGGGGAACAGATTGAAGATGACCGGAGCCGACGGCGCGGAAGCGTTTTTCAAAATGTTCCTCCTAAGACGACGTTGTCGATAAGCCTTGTGCCTGTTTCGGCGGTCCTTGCCGCAACAGCGGCAAGTGCGGGCGCCGAAAGCTGCGGCATTGGCGCCAGGGTTTCCATGTCCACGATTTCGATGTACTCAACGGAAAGCAGCGCGGAACCGCGAACGGCTCGTGCGATAGCCTCGTTCAGCGTTTTCGCGGTGCGTTCGCCAGACCCGTACAGCAGCGCCGCCGCCGAAAGCCCTTTGTGAATGAGCGGCGCTGCGCTGCGTTCCTCCGGTGAGAGATACGAATTCCGCGAACTCATGGCCAGGCCGTCCTGTTCCCGCACGGTGGGCGCGAACACAAGCCGCACCGGGCAGTCGAGGTCGCGCACCATGCGCCTGATCACAAGACACTGCTGCGCGTCCTTCTGGCCGAACACCGCAACGTGCGGGGAAACGATGTTGAAGAACTTGAGCACCACGGTCGCAACACCTTTGAAATGTCCCGGCCTGCTCGCCCCGCACAGGGTATCGGTAATCCTTTCGACATTGACAAAGGTGGAAAAATCGTCCGGGTATATTGCGCCGGCGGCGGGAGCAAACACCGCGTCGGATCCGCTCTCTTCCGCCTTCCTGCAATCGGCACCAAACGGCCGCGGGTATTTCGAAAAATCTTCGGCGGGACCGAATTGAATGGGGTTGACGAAAATGCTCGTCACCACTACGTCGCACCGACGGCGGGCTTCCGCAATGAGCGACGCATGCCCGTCGTGCAGCGCGCCCATGGTCGGCACCAGGCCCACGGTCTTCCCTGCCTTCCGGTACGTGGTCGAGAGGTTTTTCATTTCCGAAGGACTGGCAACGATTTTCATGGGAAGCATGCATCCGGATTGTTTGACAAGGGGAACGTACGGAAAACACGTGCTGTATCAAGACCGGAATCCGGCGCTCCTATTTCTCTTCCCTTTTCCTGTTGTCGAAAAAGGTGCGCGTCTTTGAATCGGGCGGCTGATAATAGTTGCTGCCCGGTGCCGCCTTGCATATTTCCTTGACCACTTCGTCGAGGTCGCCCTCATATTCGACGAAGTCGATCTTGTTGGTGTTGATGATGAGCAGCGGGGAATCGGTGTAGTGAAAGAAATAATGGTTGTATGCCTGGTTGAGAAGGTCGATGTAGCCCTTTTCTACCGATGACTCAAACGTCCTTCCGCGTTTTTCGATGCGCTTGACAAGCACGTCGGTGGAAGCCTGCAGGTACACCACATAGTCCGGGCCCGGCACGCTGTGCTCGAGAATCGAAGCGATCCGGTTGTACAGCGCGAGCTCGTTGTCGTCAAGATTGATGCTCGCGAATATCCTGTCTTTTGCAAACATGTAATCCAGGATCGTGATCTCCTGGAACAGGTCGAGCTGCGTAAACGCCTCCGAGAGCTGCCGGTAGCGCGACAGGAGAAACCACAGTTGCGTCTGGAAAGCAAAGGATTTTCTGCTCTTGTAGAATTTCGGCAAAAAAGGGTTCTCCTCGCCCTCTTCAAGAACAAGACGGGCGCCGAGCCGCTGGCTCAGAAGGTTGCACAGCGCGGTCTTGCCCACGCCGAGCACGCCTTCAACGGCAAGGTGCCGCACGTTCCGGGGAAGACGCGGTGCCGCTTTGACTGCCATGACATTATCCTTTTCCTGACCTAGATTCCCGCCACGCAATAAAACCGATTTTCTGCGCCTTCACCTTTGCCGTCATCCTTTCGAGCATCTGCGAGCATGTGCGGCCTGCGCCAGGGATCGTCGTGCGCGGAGCAATGTCGCGCAGCCCTTCCAGGCAGAACCGCCTCCGGAGCATGCGGGGATGCGGCACAACCAGATTGCTCCTGCGAATCCTAACGCCGTCAAACATGAGAACATCGATGTCGGCGGTCCGGGGCGCGAAGTGCGTTTCTCTTGTGCGGCCGAGGTCGTTCTCTATTACCCGGCATTCTGCCAGCAGCTCCTCGGCCGTGCCGGCGAATCTTCCGGACATCACGCAATTGAGATACCACGGCTGCCGTGTGTGAATGCCCACGGGTTCCGTTTCCATCAACCGAGAAACTTTTACCGGCTTGTCAAGAAAACGGGAAACGCGGTTTCTCATCTGCCACATGTTCCGGCGCCTGTTACCGAGATTTGAGCCAAGGCTGAGGAACACGGTAACCATTTGTCTAAAATAGATCGGGTGCCGAAATTGTGGCAACGCATACCGGCATCGGCGGAACACCGCATCGTCCGGAAACAACCTGCCCGGCCAGGCAGGGGCACATTCACAGGGACCGGAAATCCACGGTTTCGACCGTGCCGAACTCCGCGAGCACCGGGCCGATTTCATCCTTCCTGCCGACTGCGACCACGGCAAATGCCTTTGAAGAAAGGTGCTCGCCTATGGCGCGATTCACCGACTCCAGGGTGATCGAGGCGATACGGTCGTTGAACCGTTCGATGTATGACAAATCTCTTCCGAATTGTTTGAGCCACAGGATTTTCTCCGCGACATTCACTATCCCCTCGAGCTGGAACGCCATGTTGCCCATGGCGAACTGCTTAGCCTTGTCGAGTTCCTCCTGCGTGATGCCCTTGTCCCCGAACGTACGGTACACCTCGACGATCGACGCAAGCATTTCCTTTGCCTGGCTGTTCTGCGTGGACGTGGCGATTGAAAAAATGCCGTAGCGCCTGCTGCACGACAGCTGCGACGAAATGCCGTACGTCTTGCCCTCACGCGAGCGGATGTGCGCCATGAGTCTCGATGAGAAATTTCCCCCGCCGAGCACGTAATTGGCAAGCGCGACCTCGTTGCGCAGCGGATCGAGCTCGCTTGCCGACGGATGTCCCAGAATGAGCGACACCTGGGTGAGGTCTTTCTTGTCAACAAGACGGATCCTGTTTTCGGCAAGCGCGGCGATCGGCCCTGCCGCGACCGGCTCATTGCTGCGGCCTTTTTTCCAGGGTCCGAAAAGCCCCCGCAACGTCGAGAGCATCGCGGTCGCGGAGAAATCCCCCGCGACAACCAGCAGTCCGCTCTGCGACGAAACGTACGAATCGTACCAATCCTTGACATGCCGGATGCCGATCTTGCCGACCGACCGCACGGTCTGCACCCTGCCCACCGGATGTCCGGTGCCGCACAGCACGGCGCCGAAATGCCTGTTCGCAATTGACGCGGGGTCGGCAAGCTCGGCCTTGAGGCCGGTGGTCATCTCCCGCTTGATGCGGGTCAGTTCTTTGGGCCGAAACCCCGGGCCGCATATCATGTCCCGGAAGAGCGGGATAATCCGGTCTGCTGCGCGTGCAAGCATTTTGCACCCGAAAACGCAGTGCTCGTCACCCGCATCGGTAAACAGGCTGGCGCCTGCCTGCTCCAGTTCCTGGGAGAATTCCTCAGGGCTAAGCGACGCCGGCCCTTTGAGCATCATGCCGATGGCTGCTTCGGTTGTTCCTTCGCGCAACACCGGATCGGAGAATTCGCCAAAGGGCATCTGGAGCGCAAGCGTGACGCCCTCCTGCGCGTGGTCTTCCACAAGGAGCAGCTCAAGGCCGTTATCCAAGGTCTCCTGGACGATTGGAGGAAATTTGTATGATGTCGTTTCCATAGTGTCCGTCGCCCGCGTGCAGGGTGATCCGTTACCGCCGGGGCGCCAATTTTCTTGCAAGTCCGACTGCAAACAGCAGCGGATTCACCTTCTTCGGCTTGAGATAAAGGGTATGGCGGGTACTTTCGTCCCAATTGCGAACTGCGGCGTCTTTCAAGGCATTGACATCGAGCGACTCAAGCTCGGAAAGCCGCCGCACCCAGTGCCGGTAGTCGCCTTCTATGGCTTCGGCATAGGCAAGTTTCTGGCAGATGTGGTCGGCCGAATACAGCTCGTAAACCCTGTTTGTCAATACCGTGTTCTTCACCTTTTCCATTTCCAAAGGGGAAATTCCGCCGGTTCTCACGGCCTCAACCTGTGAAATTATGGCATCCTCCACGCGCCGCTGCGAAACGTTCGGGGTGAAAACGGCGAAGAAAAGGGACATGCCCGCACGCTTGAGGCTCTGGTTCATTCCTCCCGCCATCACCGCGAGCGACCTGCGCCGCACGATTTCCCGGTGCATCCGCGACGATTCCCCCTGCGAGACAACGAGCTGGAGGATTTCGAGCGGCAGGGCGTCCGGGTCGGACGCGGGAGGCGCCGGGTAACCCACAATGCATATGGGCACGTCGAAGTCCACGTCTCGTTTCATCCAGAGCGGACGGCGGGCCGGCGGTTCGGCGGCAGGCGCCGAAAAATCCGCGCCGCACGCCGGACGGCTCCCGAAGCAGCGGTTGATCCTGTCGAAAACAGATTCGCAGCTGTCAATATCTCCCACCACGACGATCAGGGCGTTGTCGGGCGCATACCATCGCCGGTAATAGTCCATGCAGTCGCCTACCGAAACCGTCCGGATGTCTTCCATCCGTCCCAGCGCCGAATACTCGTACGCACGGCCTTTAAAGAATTCCTTCCGGAATTCGAGGAACGCCTTGGTGAGCGGATTGTTCATGTAGGTCTGGAATTCCTCGGCAATCACCTTGCGCTCGGTCTCCAGCACCTTGTCGTTGATGACAAGGTCGTTCATGCGGTCGGATTCAAGGGAGAGCACCATGTCGAGGTGTTCGCGGGGCACGGCGTTGAGATACGCGGTGACATCTTCCGCGGTGAAGGCGTTGTAATGCCCGCCCACGTCGTTGATGCGGCGCGCATGCTCCTCCGGGCCGACGTTCTTGGAGCCCCGGAACATCATGTGCTCGAAGAAATGCGAGATTCCCCTGATGCCGTCACGCTCGTTGGCGCTGCCCGTCTTGTACCACACCTGGACCGACACCACGGGCGCGCCGGGTTTTTTGAGGCAGATTGCCTTGAGCCCGTTGTCGAAGGTTCTGTCGGCGATGTCTCCGAAAAAACGGAGTTTTTCCATACGCGAGAATGGCTTCTTTGCTATTGCGCCGGCAGCGCCGGACTATCGCCCGGCGCCGCGCGAACCCTGGTGACATAGGGGAAGAAGAACCGGGAAGGGAAAAATCGGAGTGAGAGGATTTGAACCTCCGACAACTTGGTCCCGAACCAAGTGCCCTAACCAGGCTGGGCCACACTCCGGTTTTAATGTCTAAAAATATTTGATCCCGACGGGCGCGTGCAAGCGAGGAAAAGAATTTCTGCTGCGCGGCCCCGAATGCTACGAAGAGGCCATTTCGATCACTTCCGACATCTTTATCTCGCGGCGTCCGAACACGAATCCGTACCACTTGTAAAGCATGTCGGCAAGCGCGATTACGGCGAGCACCGCCATGGCCGCCACCAGCATCGCGTCGAGGTTGAAGTTGAACTTGTCGGCTGCGAGCGCGGCTGCCGCGGCCTTGCTTCGGAACATGAAGAACAGCTGCCACGCGGCCGTGAGCGTGGTGACGAACATGAACGCCATGGGCACAAGCGTGACCCACGCGTACTTCACCTTCCTGTACTTGATGATCACCGTTGTGCCCACGCCGAGGGCGATGGCGGCGAGAAGCTGGTTGGCCACGCCGAACATGGGCCAGATGGTTGATATGCTTCCTTGATAAATAAGATATCCCCAGGCAGCCACAACCACCAGGCTCGTGCCGATAAGTCCGGGCGCCCAGCGCAGCCGCGCCAGCGGTTTGTACGCAAGTCCGCCGAGTTCCTGGAGCAGAAACCGCGCAACGCGCGTTCCCGCGTCGACCGTGGTGAGAATAAAAAGAGCCTCGAACATGAGCGCGAACGTGAACCAGTACGGCATGATGCCGCGCATCCCCGGTATGTGCGAAAGGATGGTGGTCATGCCCACGGCGAGCGAAACCGCGCCGCCCGGCCTGCCCACCACGTTGAGTCCCACCATTGCCGAAAGGTCGTTGATCTGGGAAACGGGAAAACCGAGTGCTGCGATTGCGTCGAACGGAAGCTTCGTGTTGATCGCGAAGTAATCGCCGGGAATGAGGATGGTTGCAGCGATGAGCGCCATGATCGACACAAAGCCCTCGGTGACCATCGCGCCGTACCCGATAACACGCAGGTCTTTTTCGGTCATGATCATCTTCGGCGTGGTCCCCGAGGCGATAAGCGCATGGAACCCGGAAATCGCGCCGCATGCTATGGTGATGAACATGAACGGGAACACCTTGCCCGGAATGATCGGCCCGCCGCCCGCCGCGAATTTCGTGACGGCCGGCATCTGGAGCACGGGCGCCATAAAGATTACGCCCAGGGCCAGAAGGGCTATGGTGCCGATCTTCATGTACGTTGACAGATAGTCACGCGGGCAGAGCAGCATCCACACCGGGAGCACCGACGCGACAAACCCGTAGATGACAAGCGCGACAACCAGCTGCTTGTCGGTGAACATCAGGTAGTGCGCGATGGGCCAATGCGGCACGCGCCCGCCGACGATCACGGCAAGCACCAGAAGCGTGACGCCGATCGCGCTCACCTCCCCCACTTTTCCCGGCCGCAGGAAACGCAGGTACAGTCCCATGAGGAGCGCGATGGGAATGGTGAGCCCGATGGTGAACGTTCCCCAGGGATTCTGCTTGAGCGCGTTGA
Organism: uncultured Fibrobacterota bacterium; assembly: GCA_963753345.1. GTDB lineage: Bacteria > Fibrobacterota > Chitinivibrionia > Chitinivibrionales > FEN-1185 > FEN-1185. The sequence continues at coordinate 203,672 of CAVWBU010000027.1, read as the reverse complement.
TCACGGCGAGGCCCAGACCGGCCAGCGCCACGGTGATGATGAAGAGAATCGCAATCGACGCGGCGAACCCGCCCACGGGCCCTATCTCGTCTTTCGCGATCTGCGCGAGCGACTGGCCGTTCCTGCGGACCGATGCGGTGAGAAGCACCAGGTCGTGCACTCCGCCCGCAAACGCGGACCCTATAAGGATCCACAGGAACCCCGGCAGATAGCCGAATTGCGCGGCCAGCATGGGCCCGATAAGCGGTCCCGCGCCTGCAATGGCCGCGAAATGATGGCCGAACAGGACCCATTTGTTCGTGGGATCGTAGTCGAGACCGTCGTTGAGCCGGACCGCCGGAGTAATCCGCCGTTCGTCAAGGGAAAGCACCTTCGCGGCGATAAAACTCGAATAGAACCGGTAGGTGATCGCAAAAAAACATCCCGCCGCAGTGACCACCCACAATGCGTTCACCTTCTCAGAAGGATTGACTAATCCGACAACCACGGCAAAGGATAGCGCCGCAACAAGGGAAACCGCCGCCCACACAAGTTTAAGCGCAATGCTCACAACGTTGCCCTTTTCCCGCCCGGCGCGCGTTTGCCGGACTTGCCGCCTATGCTTTTTCGAATTACGCTTAAGAAGTCGTCGATGTTGAATGGTTTGGCCACTACGCCGCAGAATCCATAGTCCCGGTAATTGGCCATAATAGGATCGTTGGAATAGCCGCTGGACACGATCACCTTCGCCCTGGGATCGATCACAAGGAGTTTTTCAACGGTTTCCTTTCCGCCCATGCCGCCCGGTATGGTGAGGTCCATCACCACGATGTCGTAGGGGGTCTGCGACGCCATGGCGCGTTCGTACAGGGCGATTGTTTCTTCTCCGGTTGACGCGCAGGAAACCGCGTATCCCGAAGTCTTGAGAAGCTGGGTCACCACGGTTCTCACCGCAGCATCATCGTCCATCACCAGTACGCGAAGCGCCCTGGTTGCGGAGGATGCGCCGCGCGAGGGTTGAGCCGCCGTTTTTTCCTCATCCCGTGCCGCGGGAAGAAGGAACGAAAACACGGCGCCTTTTCCCTGTTGTGAATCAACCGTAACCGTCCCCTTATGGTTCTTGACAATAGAGTAGGCAATGGTGAGCCCAAGGCCGGTGCCGTTGGGTTTTGTGCTGAAATAGGGATCGAAAATCTTTTTCAGGTTTTCGCTGGGGATTCCCGGTCCTTCATCGGCGACCGACACCTTTACGTACCTGCCCTCCGGAAGGATCGCGAGCAGACCCTTGTCTCCCTTCCTGTCCTGCGACAGCGCGGTGTTTTCGGCCGCAATGGTTAGCGTGCCGCCGCCGGGCATTGCCTGGTCGGCATTGATGATGAGGTTGTTGAGAACCTGCTCTATCTGGCCCTTGTCGCCTTCCACAAGCCACAGGTCCGACGGAATTTTGAGCGTGTATTTGACGTTGGAACCGGAAAGACAGAACCCTGCGGATTCTTCGATCACGCCTTTCAACGAGAACGCCTCCGTTACCGGCGTGCCTCCCTTCGAAAACGTGATGAGCTGCTTTACCAGTTTACTTGCCTTGAAGGAAGCCTTTTCGGCCTCGGCAAGCAGCTCGAAGGTTTCGGCGTCCGCTTTCACTTTCGCCTTTGCCATAAACAGGTTGGTGATGATTCCGGTGAGGATGTTGTTGAAGTCGTGCGCTATGCCCCCGGCGAGCACGCCGAGAGATTCCAGCTTTCGCGCCGTCTGAAGGTCCGCCTCCAGTTTCTGTTTCTCGGTGACGTCGCGGAACACGAGCACCATGCCGAGCTTGATGCCGTTTTCAGTTTCGATGGGCGATACCGAAAGCTCGACGAGCCTTATGGCGTTGTGCCCGGTGCGGATCATCACCGTGCGCTCGAAGCGCCGAACGCCGTGCTTCTTAATCATTTCGCGAATGATGCCCTGCCGCGGCTCCCTAGCGGCATCGTCGATGAAGCACACGATTTCGTCCACGTGCCTGCCCACAGCGTCCTCCGCATGATCGCACGCAAGTGCCGCGGCATTTTTGTTGATCGAAAGGACCGTGCCTTCCGTGTCGACCGAAATGACGCCGTCCCCGATGCTTTCCATGGTCACCGCAAGCAATTCCTTCTCGGCTTCGAGAACATCGGCAATCCTCTTGCGTTCCGTTATCTCCTGCAGCGTCCCGATGATCGCCGGTCCCCCTTCGAGTTCAATAAGCCCCACGTTGTGCACCACCCATCCCTCGCTGCCGTCTTTCCTGACATATTTAAATTCATATTCCGCATCCACCTGCTCGCCCCGCATCCGCGTCCTGTAGCGCTCGCGCACCAGGTCCCTGAAATCGGGATGCACTATTTCCCAGAAGCTCATGGCGAGCAGTTCTTCGCGCGAGTACCCGGTGCCTTTCTCGATGTAGGAGTTGACATAGGAGAACTTCGAGTTCTTGACGATAAATATTCCCGTGCCGGCGGTTTCGGCGAGGGTTCTGAACCTCTCCTCGCTCTGCCGCAGCTTCTCTTCGGCCGACTTGCGCTCCGTAATATCGCGCACGTGTTCGATGACGCCCTTGACCTCGCCGGTCTTCCGGTCGATTATCGGAAACGAATAAAGGTCCTGCCACCCTTTCACCCTGTCGTCCTTGTCCTGCAATGGAACCAGTTCGTGGGCGGCCTTGCGCGTTTGTATGGCAACGATGCTGGGGCACACCCTGCACGGTTCAGAACGTCCGTGGTACACCTCATAACATTTCTTCCCCGCCATAGGGAGGGCATGAGCATACCATTCTTCCATCTTCGGGTTCACGCGCACGATGGTGAGGTTTTTGTCAAGAACGCTTATGCCCTCCTGAATGCTGGCGAAAACATCGGACAGAAACTTTTCGTTCTCGGCAACGGCCTGGTTTGCCTTCATCTCCTCGGTGATGTCGCGCGAAACGCCCATCAGAGACGTAATCGCGCCGCCGGCGTCCTGCAGCGGCACAAGGACCGTGTCGAGCCACAGAGGCACCTCACGGATACGCACCTCCTTGCGGAATGCAAGCGGACTGCCCGATTCGATCACATCAGCCAGGCTCATGTTTCGAGCCGCAACCTCGGAGTATGGGAGAAACTCCCGTGCCGGCCTTCCCAGAATCTCTTCCCTGGGAATTTTCAGAAAGCGTAATGATGCACTGTTGACATACACAAGCCGCATTTCTTTGTCGAGAATGTAAATGAAATCCGGCGCCGACTCGGCGAGAAGCCGGTAACGCTCCTCGCTGGTTCGAAGATCGGCCTCCACATTTTTCCGCTGTTCGATTTCGGCGGTGAGGTTCTTGTTGGCGTTCGCAAGCTCCGAGGTGCGTTCGTCAACCTGTTGCTCGAGGTTTTTCCTGATGTCGGCTAAGCTGTTCCTCGCCTCCTCGAGGTCGTCCATCATCATGTCGAGGCCGCACAGCACCTTGGTGAGAACATGGTCGTAAGGAAGCGCGGAAACGTCTATACGCTTGGAAAAATCGCCGTTGGAGATGTGTGCGAACACATCGAGCATGTGCTCGAAATACTCTGCGCTTTCGGGATTCAGGCTGACGGGTGGAGAATCAGTCATGTAGCTTCCTGCCCTTGGGGTCGTTGGTCGGGCCGTTCCATGCCCTACTCCAAAAGCCATCGCATTGCATCGTCCTCGTTGCCAAACACCCGGATTTTCTTGGACGGTTTGATAGCCAGAAAAAACGAAACCGCCACATTCATGAAGGGGTTTTTTCCAACAAGGGCCACTCGGTAAACATCGGCATCGCTCAAATTACTGAGCAATTGACGGCGCGCTTCCGGCGAGCCTTTCCCCAGGCTGTCCGCGACCCCCAGAATACGTATTTTCTTCGGGTCCTTGAGCCGCGCAGCAGCGGCGTGGTTTTCCTCGAGGAACCGCTGCACCATGTCCTCGTCGATGTTGCCGTCGAAATTCTGCCGGATTATCTGATGCTCTTCATCGAGGTAAACGGTAATTTTTCCCATGTCGGTGTCCTCTCGCGGCAACGTTATTTCCGGACGCTCGGAAGCGACTCATTCATGGCGCCGGTCCGGTATCCTCTGGCGTCGATGGCGACATAGGTGTACCCTGCCTGCCTGAGAGCGTCTTCAATCACTTTTCGGCCGGCCCAGCCCTTGTCCATCTCCGATTCCACGAATTCGATCCTGGCAAGGTCCCCATGGCTTCTCACCCTGAACTGCGTGAACCCCAACAGCCGCAGCGTCTGCTCGGCCTTTCCCACTCTGTCAAGTTTGTCCCTGGTGATGCGCTCGCCGTAGGGGAACCGGGAGGCGAGGCATGCGAACGAGGGCTTGGACGCCGTGGGCAGGCCCGCCTGCCGGGAATATGCCCGTATATCATCTTTTGTCAACCCGGCTTCTATCAGGGGCGACAGGATCCCGAGCTCGGCGAGCGCCTGCCTCCCCGGCCGGTAGTCTTTTGTGTCGTCGAGGTTGCTGCCGTCGAACACCGCTTCGTATTTCCCCTCGCGGGCAATGTCCCGTATCTTGGAGAACAGTTCGCTCTTGCAGAAATAGCAGCGGTTCGGCGCATTGTCGGCGAAACCGGGAATGTCCATCTCTTCGGACACGATCACGCGGTGTTTGCATTTGAGGATCTTTGCCGACTGTATGGCGCCGTCGACCTCGGAAGCGGGATAGGTGGACGACTGGGCAGTGACCAGCAGGACCCTGTCGCCCAGGACCGACGCGCACGCCCACGCGAGAAACGTGCTGTCGACGCCGCCGGAAAAGGCAACCACGGCCGATGTGTACCGGCCTATGATGCCTTTAAGGGTTTCCAGTTTGTCCATGGGTTGGTCTCCGACGGATTGTCTGCGGCTCCGGCGGCCGCATTGCGCTAATACGACATTTCAAACTTCACGTTCACCGGTTCTTTCTGAGCGGAGCACCTGGGGAAAACCCACGTTTGGACTTCCCGTTTGAGCTCAGCGTCAAGTTTAATGTTCCAGGGCCGGCTCGAAACCTTGACGGGCTCCGCAACCCTGCCTTCGCCGTTCACCCAAAAGGAAATTCCCGCCTTGCCTTTCCCGTATACGGTTACCCGACTGGCCAGATTTTGAGCAAAGAGCCGTTCGTAGTATTTCCTGACCGCGGCCAGAACGTCCTCGCCGGTACGCTGCGGAACGGTAAGTCCTGCAAAATCCTTGTTGAGCATGCGTTTTACAAAAAGCTCCAGCGAAAGAGCATTGCCGCATTTGTTAAGTGAAAACCTGTTGACCGATTCGACGCTCCCCTTTGGAAAGAACCGGAAGAGCGCCTGACCCGCGGTATCGTACCGTGAATACCAGCGGTCGCCGAAGGAGAGGCGGCCGTCGCCGGCAATAAGATTCCACACGGTGTCAACCGTTCCCTCTCCGGCCTTCGGCAGCGCCTGCAACTGAGGGAGCATTGATGCCGACGGGTCGGGCCGGGAAATTTCCATGTAGCAGGTATCGCCGGCCGAAACCACCGTGGTTCCGATGTAATGCACCTGGCACGTGAGACTGTCCGGCGACGACCCGGTGTGCGAATACGGGCTTGCATAGCCCGTGGAGGCGACAACGTACTGCGCCGAATCACCGGACGGCAGCATGATGCATATCGATTTCACCCTCCAGTAAATGCCGTTGGGTTTCAATTCCATTCTGTCGGACGAGCGGATAAACAGCGTCCCTGAGTCCACAGCATTGTCGCAGAACCAGAACCCGGCAATCTTCTGCCGGACCGAATCCTTCTGATTGTCCTGGTACTGGATACCGGTCAATGCCTCTGCGCCGAAAATCGCGTGAACGGATCTGGTGGGAGATGAGATTATTTTGAGAACAACCGTGCCGATAAACAACACGGCAACGATTGCGATAAGGAGGACCAGCGCTTTGATGTAGGATTTTCTGGAGTCGCCGGAGGTCATGGCGTATGTCGCTCCCCCTCATGGAACGGTTGTGCCATTTGCAATCACTCAAAATATATATTCTATTGCAAAATCATTGCCTCTTTTTGTTCTCCAGGAGCGCAAAGGACACAATCATGGAAGACGCGATTCGCACAATCCTCAGGGAAATCGGCGAGAATCCCAACCGGGAAGGGCTCCGCAGCACACCGCTCCGCGTGAAGCGATCGCTTGAGTATCTGACGCAGGGATACAAAGAAGACCCGTGCGATATCCTGAAGAAGGCCATCTTCCATGAGCGCTGCGACCACATGATCATCGTGAAGGACATAGAGGTTTACAGCATGTGCGAGCATCACATGCTGCCCTTTTTCGGCAGATGCCATATCGGCTACATCTCGAAAAACAAGGTATATGGCGTGAGCAAGCTCGCAAGGCTTGTTGATTGCTTTGCAAGACGCCTCCAGATTCAGGAGCGCCTCACCCAGCAAATTGCGTCGTGCCTTATGAAGCCGATAGCCGCGGAAGGCGTGGGCGTCGTCATAGAAGCCCAGCACCTTTGCATGATGATGCGGGGGGTCACAAAACAGAATTCAAAAATGATCACCTCGGCGATGCTCGGCAGCTTTCGCACCCAGCATGCCACACGGGACGAGTTTCTCAATCTTATCGCGATGTCTGCAAACTGACCTGTGGACAAGGTTTTAATCTTTCCAGCTTGTCGGACGAGAACCGAATGATCCCCTTTCCATCACGATCAAGCTGTTTTTTCAGGTACTGCTTTTTTTTCCTGATTTTCCTGCTGTGTGTTTCGATTTCCGCCGCTCACCGGAGCGTGGTGCAAATTCCTTCGCCGCGCATGAACAAAAACTTTAACGCTCTTGTCGTAACCCCCGAAGAATACACAACCGGCGACAATCGGTTCTCGACGATGTATCTGCTGCACGGCTACAGCGGCGACTATATGACCTGGTCCACTGTCGCGCCGATTGACGAATACGCAGACAAGTACCGCATCATCGTTGTCTGTCCGGACGGGAATTTCAATTCCTGGTATGTCGACAGCCCTGTGCGGCAGGATTCAAAGTTCGAGTCATACATCGTGAGCGACGTTGTGGCCTTTGTCGACAAGAACTTCCGAACGTGGTCCAGCGACCGGGGGCGCGCCATCATCGGATCGAGCATGGGAGGTCACGGCGCCGCCACGATCCTTGCAAAGCATTGCGACCTTTTCTGCGGCGCGGGGAGCATCAGCGGAATAATGGATCTCTCCGAATTTCCGACGCAATGGGACATATCCGCCGTTCTGGGCCATTACCGGAACAATGCATCGCGGTGGAAGGAAAATTCATTCTTGACGCTCTGCGAAAAACTCGCCGGTCGGAACAAGGCTTTGATTCTTGACTGCGGCACAGCCGATTTCGCCCTTACGGGAAACCGCAAGACCCACGAGAAGTTACTTGCAATCGGCATTCCTCACGACTACTACGAAAGGCCAGGCTCGCATACGCCGGAATATATCCGGAGGAACATCGAATTTCACGTTCTGTATTTCAGCAGGATACTTCTTTTGCCGGGGAAATAACCAGCCGCATGGTTCCCGGTTACACTTCCGCAGTGAGAGGAAGTTTCTCCAGCAGCTCCCCCAGCAGTCTTTTGTGCAGACCCTTGAGCCATTTGGAGACTTCTTCCGTAGATTCGAGGGAATCTATGTGAGAAACGCTTTCCGCGACCTCTGCAAAACTCACCCGCGAGAAAATTTCCTTTAACACGGGAATGACCCTGGGAATAACGCTGAATCTCGTGAGCCCGAGGCCGAGAAGCAGGACGGAATGAAACGCGTTGCCCGCCATTTCGCCGCAAATGGAGAGCGGTTTGCCATTGTCCTTCGAAACTTTGATGGCGTTCTTGATTATCCGAAGGAACGCGGGTTCAATCGGATTGTAGAGGTTGTTTACTTTTGAATTGTTTCTGTCCGCAGCGCTCAGGTACTGGATAAGGTCATTGGTTCCAATTGACGCAAAATCAATTTCTTTCATGAAAGTGTTCATTTCAAGAATTGCAAGCGGGACTTCGAAAAGCACGCCGCATTGCGGCATCTTAACGCCAAGGTTCGCAGCAACTTTTGCAATCGTTTTCTTTGCCTCCAACCATTCCTGAAGGGTTGTCACCATGGGAATCATGATGGAATAATCGCGTTTTTTTCCGGCTTTCATGATTGCGGAAAGCTGCGTTTCGAAAAGGTCTTTCATTTCGAGCAGGATCCGGATTGCGCGCCACCCCATGAATGGGTTGAACTCCGGGGGCATCTCGAAAAATTCCGGAACCTTGTCGCCGCCGATGTCCATAATGCGCATGACGCAGTGCTTGTTGCCGGCGCCTCCGAATATCTTTTCGTAGTAGGCGCGCTGCGTTTCCTCATCCGGAAAGCTCTTGCGATTCGACAGCAGGTATTCGGTACGCACCAGACCGATTCCATCCGCGCCGAAACGGTTCGCTTCTTCCACGTCTTCGGGCAGGGAAACGTTTGCGAGCACTTCCACGTGGATTCCATCGCGCGTGTAAACAGGACGCTGCCACTTGGTCCGGAGTTTGTCGAGTTCCTCCTGCCAGGCGCGCTGGCGCGGCACTTTGCTCACCACAGCGGCGCCCGGACGCGCAATTACGATGCCCCTGTCGGCGTCGACAAAGAGCTGGTCTCCCGGGAATACGCTTTCCTGAATGTTCCTTATTCCCGACACCACCGGGATCGAATACGCGCGCGCGATAATCGCCGCGTGCGACGTTTTGCCGCCGCTCGAGCTTATCACCGCCCGGATCATCGACCTGTCGTAGGAGAGAATGTCGGAAGGCGTGAACGTCCTGAGCACCACGAGGACCACCGGTTCAACAAAGCCTTTCGCCCTTCCATCGTCCTCGTAGAGGTACGAAATGAGTTTTTCGCACACTTCAACGATGTCACTGCTGCGCTCCTTGAGATACGGCGTGCCCGCGGCATTGAAGCGTTTGACAAGATCATTGAGAACGAGACGGATCGACGACTCAAGGTCGTAGAGCTTTGTGGAAATCGTTTGCACCACCTGGCCCACAAACGAAGGGTCTTCGAGAACGTGTTCGTAAATCTGGAGAATGGTCGGCGTGACTGCCGAATCGCTGCGCTTTGCGATCTGCGCGTAATCCTTCTTTGCTTTTTCGCGGATCTCGTTGAAGCGCATGATCTGGTCGCCAACATCCTGCCGCGAGATGGTGACTGCCGAGGGCCGTTCCACACCACGCCCAACGAAGTATGCCGCACCAAGCCCTTTCCCGCCAACAACGGTGATTCCGGTGAGCTTTTCTTCTTTTTTCATGGTGTGCGTCTCCGACACGCATCCGCCAAATGCATTGGCGTTTTCCTGTTGCAATGCCCCGGCGCGTCCCCGGTGTGGGGTCTGGGTGAAGCGGGAGAACAAAAATCTTTTACTGCGGGGTTACGTTCCAGATTTCGGCCGCATACTGGCCGACAGTCCTGTCGATAGAAAAATAGCCGGAGCGCGCGATATTCACAAGACTTCTTTTCGCCCATTCCCTGGAATTCCGGAAAAGGGCGTCGGCTTCGTCCTGTTTGCGCACGTAGTCGTCGAAGTCGAGCAGGACGAAATAGCGGTCCGAATCCATGAGTGTTGACAGAAGCGGCCGGATGGAGACTGCATTGGAGCCGGGACGGTCAAGACATTCCTGGAGGAACTTGAAAACCGCGGAAAGCATCGGATTGGCAGAAAGGACGTCGTACGCCTGATAGCTGTTAACAGCGGGCAACTCGCCCGCGGATCTTCCGAATACGAACATGTTTTCGGCGCCGACATGCTCGATGATCTCTATGTTCGACCCGCTCTTGCTGGCCATGAGCAGGCCGCCGTTGATGGCGAATTTCGAGTTTCCGGTGCCGCTCGCCTCCTGGCCCGGAGTCGAAATCTGTTCCGACAGGTCGGCAGCAGGCACTATCTTTTCGGCCAGCGTGACCCCGTAATCAGGCAGGAAGACGACTTTGATCAGGTCCCTCACCTGCGGGTCGTTATTGACTATTTCGCCGACGACATTGATAAGCCGTATTATCTGTTTTGCAAGCTGATCGGACGGCGCCGCCTTGCCGGAAAAAATATGCACGCGGCTGACCGACGGAAGACCTTCGCCGCGTTTGATGCGGAGGTAACGCGCCAGCACATGCAGCACGTGAAGCACCTGGCGCTTGTATTGGTGTATCTTTTTGCACTGGACGTCGAACATTGCGTCTGGGTCCACGGTGACGCCGACCGCCATCTTGACATACGCGGCAAGGGAGCGTTTCGCGGCGCTGCGGACATTTCCCATCTTTGCGAGGAACGCCTCGTCGGCGGCGAACGGCTCGAGCCGGGACAGTTCCTGGGGCTTCCTCGCCCATTCTTCACCGATGACCGAAGCAATCAGGCTTCCCAGAGGCCGGTTGGCGCACAGGAGCCATCGCCGATGCGAAACGCCGTTGGTCTTGGATTGGAACTTATCCGGCGACACGACCATGAATTCCGGAAAAACTGATTTCTTGAGCGTTTCGGACTGCGACGCCGAAACTCCATTGACGGTGCGGGAACCGAGCATGGCAAGATGCCCGAGCTTCACGCGCCGCACCTCGCCTTCGGCGATCAGTGAAAGGTCACGAATCAGGTCGTTGTCGGCGGCGTGCGCACTGCGCACGCTGTCAAGGTGCATCTGGTTGATTTCGTAAATGATCTGCAGGTGCCGTGGAAAAATCTGGGACATAAGATACACCGGCCAGGCCTCCAGGTGCTCGCGGCACACGGCGTTGCTTGTATACGCAAAAATGCCCGAGGTCACGTCCCACGCCTTCTTCCACGGAATGTGTTCAACATCCACCAGCAGCCGAAGCAGCTCGGGCACGGCGAGTCCGCAATTGCTGCCGCTCAACTGGATAATCACATGCTCGGGAAGGTCCGCAAGGTCGCTGTTCCTGGTCTTGTACCGCCTCAGGATATCCTGCAGCGAGGCGCTGACGAGAAAAAACTGCTGCTTGAGCCGCAGTTCCGTCGCGCGCAGAACGTCCTCCTCAGGAAACAGGATTTTTGTGACGGTGCCCGACCGTGACTTGTCTTCGCACGCGCGCAAATAGTCGCCGTGGTTGGTGTAATCGGGCAAGAATTCTTCGGACCCGCGTGCCACCCATAGACGCAGCGTGTTGACCGTGCGGTTTCGAAATCCGGCGACGGGAAAATCATACGGGACCGCGACCACGCGCTCGGGGTCTTTCCAGACGCCTTCGAGCGGGTCGCGGGCGTTGGTCGCTGGCGCGGCCGTGCCGTAGAAGTTGACTTCGCAGGTGTATTCCGGGCGAATGATTTCCCAGGGGTGGCCTTTGTGCAGCCAGTCGTAGGGCCGCTCCACCTGCACCCCGTTTTCGATGTCCTGATGAAACTGACCGTAATCGTACCTGAGGCCGTAGGCCATTGCGGGAAGTCCCATCGTCGCCATGGCATCCTGCAAACATGCGGCAAGGCGGGCCTTGCCGCCGTTTCCGAGATCGAAGGAGTTCTCCTGGGCGTAAATTCCCTCGATGTCGAACCCGAGTTCGGCGGCGAGCGCAGCGACGCTTTCCTCAATGTCAAGACTCAAAATGTTCTGTTGCAAACTCCTGCCGAAAATATACTCCATTGACAAAAAATACACCCGCCGCGCATTGCTCCGATGGTATCCGCTCTGCGTTTCTATCCAGCGGTCGACCATCTCGCTGCGAACCGCGTACGCAAGCGCCATATATTTATCGTAGGGCGTGGCAGTGGCATCGTCCTTGGAAAGGAAATACCTAAGGTATCTATGATAGGAGCGTTTAATGGAATCCATGTCACCCTAACATGTTAACATTGCACAGTATAAACTAATTCTACTGCAAAGGGGAAGCCAATGCAAGTGCAATATTTCCAGGCCGTCGGGACGGGGTTCCGTTCTTGAAGCGCACGGGCGATTCGGCGCTGGGACTCGATTTCCTCAAGCCGTGATGCCGGGCTTGTAATGCAAATCCTTACGTAGTATATTTAGACATCATTTTTTTGATTCCGCGCTTGACAATCCTCGTTTGGAGGGGTGGCCGAGTGGCTGAAGGCAACGGTTTGCTAAGTCCTCTGGTTCGCGTTTTTCCTGCGAAATTCGGCACTTCTTAGCCGATAAAGACAAAATAAAGACAAAAATCATCTCTTCGGTGTCGGCTGCGAATTTATGGTGAGTTATTGACAACAAAGAAGCTATTCTTCAACCCAATCAAAATAGACCTCAGCCCTCCCCTTCCTCACGTACTTATTTAAAATACAATATTGCTCTGCGACAGGAGTCGGCGGCTTCTGGGCAGAACATGGCCTGTGGTCATGCGGCCTGTTGTCCGTAGGAAATTTTCTCCATGCAGTTCACGATGCCCGTGTCCAGTTTTCCTTCGGAAGCCTCTTTTTTCAATGTGCCAATCGCATCGGGAACACTTTTTGACACACGGTAGGGCCTGTCGGTCGTCAGAGCGTCGTAGATGTCCGCCACGGTGACGATCCTCACATACCTGCTGATCTGTTCCGCTTTCAACCCGTCAGGGTATCCGCTTCCGTCAAGTTTTTCGTGGTGGTGCCGTATGATGTCAAGAGATTGTTCGGCGAGCCGCAGACACCCGCAGATTTCCCCGCCGCTCGCGGGATGCTCCTTGATTCGGGTGAACTCCTCATCAAGCAGTTTGCCCTGTTTATTGAGTATCTGGTCCGGCACCCCGATTTTCCCGACGTCGTGCAGCATGGAACTCTTATGGATGATTTTTATTTCCTCGCCGGACAGCCCCAGCTCTTTGCCAAGCTTCGACGAAATTTCGGCCACGCGCCTGCAATGTCCGGCGGTGTAGGAATCCCGCGCTTCGATGGATTTGACAAGGGAGAAAATCACGTTTTCGATTGATTCCACCTGCTCAATGAATTTCTTCATTTTGATGAGGTTGTTGATGCGGCTCACAAGTTCGAGGGCCTCAAACGGTTTCCGTACGTAGTCATCCGCGCCTATTTGCAGGCCCATGATAACCGCGCCTTCCACCAGAATGCCGCTTAGGAAAATAATCGGCACGTAATGAATACCGCTCCGTTTTGCCCGAATGGCTTTGCATGCTTCAAGCCCGCTCATCACCGGCATTTCCACGTCCAGAATTACCAGGTCGGGCCGTAACCTTTCTTCCAGGATCACGGCTTCATTTCCGTTTACCGCAACAATGACCCTGAAACCTTTCTGTTCCAGATACTCTTTTACCAGGGTCCTGATTGATCCGTCGTCATCGGCGATAAGGACTTTTAATCTTTCCATAGTTATTCACCTGTCAACTTTCTCGTTTTTCGTCCAGCACTTCCCTTACCGCCTGCAAAAGATCGCGCACGGCATATGGCTTGTGTAAAAAGCGATAGTTGTGCTCCTTTATAAAGTCCCAATGAGCTTTTTCGTCCGTATAGCCGCTCGTGATGATAACCTCGAATTTCCAGCGTTTCAGCAACTCCTGCACCAGCAGGATCCCGGACCTATCTGGGAGAACGACATCGCTGAATACCAGGTCGAATTCTGCCGTTTTCCTTTTCAAACAGTTCCATCGCCTCTTTTGCGGTTGAAACCGTGAACACCGAATATCCGTTTGTTGCAAGCATTTCCTTCGCGAGTCGCACGCACCTCGGCCTGGTCCTCAACGATCATGATGCGCTCGCCTTTTCCCTCCAAGGAAGCAAGCGGGGACCATCTTCTTTGCTTTTTTGTTCGGGACCTGGCGGATGAAGACGGGAAATAAACCTTAAACGTAGTGCCATGTCCGAGTTCGCTATAAACATTTATCCAGCCCTTGTGCTGCTCGACGATGCCGAACACCACGGACAAACCGAGCCCTGTTCCCTTGCCTTGCGGCTTTGTGGTGAAAAACGGTTCAAAAATGTGCTCCAGCGTCAGTTCGTCCATGCCTGTGCCGGTGTCCGATACCGACAGGCAGACAAAGCGTCCGGGGCGGGCCGTCTTGTACGTGACGACAATATTCATCATCGATGGTCACATTCTCGGTCTTGATGAATAATTTTCCGCCTTCGGGCATGGCGTCCCTTGCATTTACCGACAAGGTTCATGAGCACCTGCTCGATATTTCCCTCGTCGCCCAGAATGCTCCACATGCCCTTTTCCAGGTCTGTCTCAATCGACAATGTCTTCCCCGATAAGCCTGTCGAGCATTTTAAGCAGGCGGCTGATTGTGGCATTGAGGTCCATCGGCATAGGCTCCATGTGCTGTTTCCTGCTGAAAAGAAGGAGCTGGCGTGTGACGACCGGCGGCCTTTGTCGCCGCGATGCTCACCTGTTTCAGGTCCCTTTGCACTGGGATCGGATTCGTCTATTTTCCCCATGGCCAGCGTCGTGAAGCCCGAAATGGCGGTGAGGAGATTGTTGAAGTCGTGGGCCACGCCGCCGGCCAATGTGCCTACGGCCTCCATTTTCTGGGCCTGGAGAAGCTGGGCCTGGAGGTGTTCCTTTTCCTTTTCATGTTGTTTACGCTCCGAGATGTCGCGGAAGATCCCCAGCATGTAGTCTTGGCCGTTCATCTGGACACGGGCGGCCTTGATTTCCACCGGTGTCAATTCGCCGCTTTTCGATATAAGCTGTTCTTCAAGGATCATCTCCGGATCGCCTCTCTTATACTTCATATAGCCCGCCGATTCTCCATTGACCAGAGTCTGCGGAGGATGAATGAACGACTGCATCTGCCCGACAAGTTCCTCTTTGTCCATCCCGACCATTCTGCACAACGCCTGGTTGCACTCGACAATCCTTCCGGTTTCGGCATCGGCTAGCGCGATCCCGTCCTTGGCGTCATCGAACAACGTGTGGTACCGCTCCTCGCTCTCGCGCAGCGACTGTTCGGCTTTCCTTTTCGCAATCGCTATTGCGGCCTGTGCCGCAAAGGCCTCTATAGCGCCGGGATTGGCAAGCACGCTCTCCTTGCGAAGGAAAATGGAGAGGCCGCCCAACACTTTACCCTCCTTGACAAAACCGATAACAAAGAACGCCTTTATACCGAGAAGCTTCTCTATGGCGCGAGCGATGCTATCAGGGATGATCTGTGCAAAGTCTTGCAAGCCCATGTCTATCTTCTGCAGTTTTCCGCTCAACAAGGCTTTTTTCGCCGTAGGCCCGAAGTCGCCGGAAAGCTCCATGGGGTCCTTGCCGAGGATTTTTCTTATCACTCCAATCGTCTTGTCAATTCCAATGATGTTCCTCCCGTGAAATGCACGCGTGGATTCGTCAAATTCACTCACGGCCGCCACCGTATTTTCCGGAAGTATTTCCTTGAGCAGTTCTCCTATATACTGATAAACGTCTTTTTCAAACGTCAACTCAACAAGCGTCATTGCCGAGCGTGAAAGGAACTCCATATCATGCGAATTCCGGCGTTGGACATCTTCGGCCTGCTTGCGCTCGGTGATGTCGGTGAGAAAATTCAACGTGGCAGTCTTGCCTTTCCAATTTATGATGACCGCGTTTATTTCCACCCATTTTATGTCGTCAGCAAACAGCCTGAATTCATATCTCGACGTTGCAGAATCGCCTTTCATCCGTTTCACATAACTATCCGCCACCATCTTTCGATCATCCGGGTAAATAATTCCGTAAAAGATTTCCCAATAAGGTCCTGTTCCGTATACCCCGCAAGCTCCACGGCACTGCGGTTGACGAATTTGAGCATACCGTCCTGCACTACAAGAATTGCTTCGCTGGCGCCGTCCACAAGGCTCCGGTATTTCTCCTCGCTCTCGCGCAACGCTTCCTCCGCCCGTTTGCGCTCGGTTATGTCCTGCTGAACCGAAATCCAAACCTTCCCATGATCCGGATGGACGAATGTGGAAATGCTCGCATGACACCAGAATGTCGCGCCGTTTTTCCTTACGTTAAAGATTTCTCCATCCCACGTACCCTTGTTCTCAAGAGTTCGGATAATATCATCCGCCGTGCCTCTGGAAGATTTTTCGGAAGACGCATTAAGCACAGAGACACGCTTCCCGAGCAATTCCCCCGGGCTGTAACCAAACATCTTTTCAAACTGTGTATTTACATAAACTATTACCGCATCATTTTCTCTCGTCAACTGGACGCCTTCGGCCATATTGGCCATTATCTCGCCATCGAGGCGCAAGGCAATCTCCGTTTTTTTACGCTCTGCGATGTCCTTCTCAAGCGTGCGTTGGCTTGTTGCAGCTGCAGAGCTTTTTCCTCCAATTTACGGATCAGGACTTCACTGTATTCATTCATCAATGCCTTTTTATCGCTCGCGGCTCACGCACCGGGGACAGTTTGCCTTGCTTCGCTTTCACCAGCACATTTTTATGCACCATAATGCTTCAATTCCTTTTAAATAAATCTTCCTCTCCCAAACTCCGAGCAAGTGCTCATCTTTCGCGTCCGTATAGTGGCGTGTACACTACAAAAGTATTTCTGAGAGCTCGTCGTTCTTCCAATAGTGCAGAAGCGTAACCGTCCATCACCGCATCAACAGTCTGAGATAATCAGTTCGGGCGCCAACCGCGCCTTATCCAGAGCTTCGGCGCCGTTCGATGCTTGTACCACTTGAAAACCTTTGCCGACAAAAGCACCTGCAGCATGTACAGGTTTTGTTCATTGTCGTCAACAATGAGAAGTTTTTTCATGGGCCTCCCATCAGCCGTTCATTTTCCCAGGCGCAGGCAGATAGCGCTCAATTTCAGACAAGAATGTTGCCGGATTAATCGGCTTTTCGATATAGCCCACACACCCTGCTTCCAAAGCGCGCTCCCGATCGCCCACCATCGCGTAGGAAGTCACCGCTATGATAGGCACGTCCCGCAGGGCCGAATTGCGCCTCAATTCCCGCGCCACCGCATAGCCGTCCATCAATGGCAATTGGATATCGAGAAGAATTAAATCGGGCTGAATCCGGCCTGCCAGTATGATTCCTTCGGGTCCGCTTCGGGCCGCGAAAATCTTAATGCCACTTTGTTCCAACAGAAATGTCACGAGGTAGAGGTTTTGCTCGTTGTCTTCGATGACAAGAATGTTGTTTTTCATGATCCCTTTTCCTGATGAACGGGTAGCGTGAATTCGAACGCGCTTCCTTTGCCCCACTCGCTCTCAACAGTAATTGCGCCGCCCATCAGCTCGACCAGCCGCTTGCAGATGGCCAAGCCCAGCCCTGTTCCCTCGTGCTGACGCATCAGGCCGGTGTCAAGCTGGCGGAAAGGTTGAAACAATTTATCAAGATCCTCAGGCCTAATGCCGGGACCGGTGTCGGCAACACGGATCTTAGCAAATCCCCTGTCCAGAGAACACTCTACACGCACTTCACCTTTCTCGGTGAATTTGATGGCATTGCTCAGTAGATTCAACAGGATTTGCTCAACCCGCCTGCAATCGCCGGAAATTTCGCCTACGTCAACCGCCACCTGCGCTGCCAGAGGCAAGTTTTTCTTGTCGGCCAGGGGTTTCACGGTTTTGATGACTTTTTGGATGGAGCCGGACAGATCAAACGGTTTGTCGGCGATATCTATTCGGCTTGCTTCGATCTTGGAAATGTCCAGCACATCATTAATGAGGGAAAGCAAGTGTTGTCCGCTGTTCTGCACCATCAAGAGCTGTTTGGTTTGTTCCGCGTTCAAGGGCCCGGCCAGGCCTTGCAGGATGAGACCGGTAAAGCCGATGATGGAGTTGAGCGGCGTACGCAGTTCGTGGGACATGGTGGCCAAAAAAGCGGACTTCACACGGTCGGCCGATTCTGCGCGGTCCCTGGCCACAACCAGCTCTGCGGTGCGTTCGGCTACGCGCTGTTCAAGCTCGGAATTAAGTTTTCGAATTTCGTCTTCATCGTTTTTTCGCTTTGTGATATCGTGAACCGATCCAACCAGGCCGACGCAGGTATTGGACCCGTCAAATATCGGGGCGATACTCACTTCCCCGATCAACCGTCCCGTGGGATATTGCGAGACCTCCTCCCATCGCACGATCTTCCTCTCCCGGATTGCCTCCGAATATTTTTCCAACACCAGCGACAGCGATGGCTCGGGAATAATATCCTGCACCCGTTTTCCGACTATTTGAACGGCTTGCAGCCCGGTGGTCGAAAGGAAACACTGATTGACAGATGAAAAACAGTAACTCCCATCCTTTTCTATTTTGAGATTGAATATGCTGTCCCCGACCGTATCGTAGATCATGGAAATCTGCCGTTCGCGCTCGCGCAGGGTTTCTTCGATCTTTTTCCGCTCGGCAATCTCGAATGCGCGGAATTGACTGATACGCAATGTTTCAAAGAGCAGCATCGAGAAAAATAATGATATAAGAAATCCCGCGAGAAACGATGCCGAAGCGAGAGGTTTGAATGCAGGCCATCCACCGCGCGGTACCGCGGCCAGTTGCCAACTTCCCGAAGGTAAAGCGATTTCCATCAACACGGGACCGGAAGCAAAGACACCACTGTCGCCCCAGAAAACATTGCCGCGGGCCCCGGTACCATCTGCTCCACGAAGCGCGATATACAGATTTGCGCTGGCCGTCTCGATTCCAGCCATATGGACAAGCGAATCGAAACTAATGACGGTCGCCGCAATTCCCCAATAGCGCTGCGACTTTCCGCTATTAATCGAGTCCCTCAGGAAAATCGGCGTACGGCCTATGATACCGACCCCACCTTGAATAAGGCGTACTGGCCCGGCAACAACTATGCGATTTTCTTCAATGGCCCGCAGGACCGTACCTGCCTGGTCCGACGTCTTCAGATAATCCAGGCCTATGGCTTTTTCATTTCCCGCAAGAGGATACATAAATCGAATTACATTTCCCGGTGCAAGAGCTACATTCCGTATAAGCGTGCTACGATCCTTAAGTTCGCGCGCCATTGCTTCAAATTGGTCCTGCCGTATGCCACCTTGCATGCGCACCAGGGCGACAAGTCCCTGCGTCAGGTTGATGGTCGCATAGAGTTCGCGGCTGAGGTCATTACGGATATGATCAATCTCCAGGGTGACCTGATCGCGTTTATAGTTGATATCAGCATTGCGCTGCAGAACGGCAATCCAGAAGCTCAAGCTGCCGCCAGCAAGGAATAAAAGCACTGCGAATAAAACGGGGTGTGTTGTCCACCGGAAAGACATTTGACGTTGCAGGCCGTCTCTCACGCTGTTCACTATAGGTTTTTCTTGTTTTTGTTTGCCGTGGAAATCAGTCATATTTGTTAATTCATTTCCTGTTTTTTGCCGCTGCTTTGAAGGCCACAGCCCGTGCAAACATACGTCCTGTGACTTTTCCTTATCGGAATGCTATGCAAGCACCGCACTGTTGTGGAACTCAACAGGAGAGAATCTGGTGGTATATGTAATATTCTATTACTTGAGCGGTCTATTTTCAATACTTAAGACGAAGCTATCCATTTTTCACTGACGTGCAGAGGTCACTAACATCATGTCATTGCAAAAAAAATATTGCCGTTTGCAGAATCTAAACAAGATGGCTCACTTTTTCTTCCCATTGCCATCCCCTTTTATATATTTTTTACGAATGAAAAATATCGTCAGTATTTACTGACGATATTTTTAGTAAAAGCATTTTAGTAAGCCCAATAAGTAAGTTTAAGAAAAATTCGCAACTTAATTAACTCCAATAAGTTATAAGATTGTTGGAGGGGTGGCCGAGTGGCTGAAGGCAACGGTTTGCTAAACCGTCGTAGTGGATAATACCGCTACCGGAGGTTCAAATCCTCTCCCCTCCGTTCTTTTTTTTTGCAAGATTACAGATGCTTGTCAGGAAGACTGCGCCGAGGTAATACCGCTTTCCACCTTCCGGTGACGCCCCAGCGCAAACTCGAGAAAAGAACGGTATCCCGTCATCGTTGTCTTGTCAAAAGAAGAATACGACAGCGCGAATGACCCTTTGACCTGCGCGCCGTCCGCTTCGAATGCCCGGGCGCTCAGATCGCGCTGCAGGCGTTCGATGACCTTTTCGGCCCCTGCATCCCCGGTCTGCGGCAGCACCACGAAAGGCACGTCTCCCGAAACAAGCCCGAGCGAACCCACAATGTCCAGGTCGCGCAAAACATGCCTCAGGAACGAGAGCACCTGCGGCATGATCGCTTTGGTCTCCCCTTCAGTCGGAATATGCGAAGGGTTCCCGTTGGATTTGACCCGCACGTTCGTCAGGATGAGACACGTAAACGGCGTGTTGTACCGCTGGTGCCGTTTTATCTCGCGTTCCAGAAAGTAAAGAGTAGCATTGACATTCAGGATTCCCTTCGGAAGCTCCTGGGAAGCGGCCGCGGATTTTGACGCCGCTTTTTCCATGAGCCGGACGATGCTCTCCTCGGAATAGCCTTTCGACGCGAGAAGCTTCCGAAGCGGCTCGCGCACCAGATCTGCGCCGCCTTCCTGCGAAAAGAGCTCGCGGAGAACCTGAAGGAGCTCGTTTTCGCCGAGTTCCTTGAGCGACGAGACAAACCGCGATGCCCATTCCTGTTTCGCGCCGCTCACCGTTGCATCGAGGCGCGTCTGCAGAAGACCCGACGCCTTGTCGAGAACGTCCGCGGGAATGCCCTGGCCCCGGAGCTTCTCGACAAGATCGGTTTCAATCCTGCCGATGGCAGACTTGAGAAGATGTATTCCTTCCTTGGTCGCGACGTCCTTTGATTCGAGCGACAGAGACTGGCTCGCCCTTTCAATGTAGTCGGTAAGAAGCGACGAGAGCTGAGAATCGTCCGAGCGCGAGGATTTCCGGATCTCGGAGGCAAGCACGATGAGCCGTGCCGCGTCGGCCGGGTCGGCGCGGATGGACTCGACAAGCTCTTCCATGGACACGCCGATGTCCTTGACAGCCGCCTCAAATACGCCGGCCAGCCCGTCCGATTCGATGTCCTTGAGGATGTCGGTAACGTACTGGAGATAGTCCGCCTGGGGCATGCCCTCTTTCAAAAGCGCGTCCTTGAGCCGCGGCAGCATGCGCTTGAGCTCCTTGATGTCCGGCATCATGCGCCGCGTGATCTGCGCGAGACGCTTGGTGGAGATGCCGCCGCGCTTGTATTCCTCGCAGAGCAGCCGCAGCATCACCTCATGGCTCATTGTGTCAAGTTCGCTGACGACCGAATTCTCCGTTTCATTGAGCGCATGGGTTTTGCGGATCAGGCCGAGTTTGTCGTTCACGTCCCTTCTGAGCTTGACAATGGACTCCATCATTTCCTGTATGGACAGCCCGTCGCCGGACGCGGCGGCAGGATCGTTGATGCGCGAATTAATCGCGCGCATCTGTTCGAGCAGCGTGGAAAGGTCGGCCGCTTGGGCGCCCTCCGGTGCCGAAGAAACCGCAGGCAACCCGTCAACGATCCGCCGGGCCGACACAACCTCCGAAAGCCCGTCGAGCACTTGTTTCACAATGGTGGTGTCCATGGGTGTCGGCCCGAGCGGCTGCGTCGCGAGGGTATGGATGGCGTTCTTATCGACCACCTTTTCGTCCGTGGTCATCTTGCGATACACGACATAATTGAGCCGGATTCCCTTGACATTGAGCAACGCAAGGCGGTTCTGCATCGCGGTTGCGTTGGGATACGCTTCGGCGTCGCTGAGGACAACGAGAAGCGCTCGTATGCCGTCAACCGAAACCTCCTTTGAAAACGTGATCGACTGAAGGCCGAGCTTCCTGAAATGCACCACGAGCCGCCTCACGTTGATGATCTTGTCGATGCAAAAATTCTCCACGAAGACCGACTCCCGCTCCGCAAGAACGGAAACCATGGTTTCACCGGAAACAATCCTCATGAGGAAGCTGTGAAAGGGAACGGCGGCGTCGACGGTGGTCTGGTGGGTGCCGCCGTAGAGTATCGCGCCATTATAGGCGATGTTGAAAAGCCGCGCAAGCGTTTGGGCGTGTTTCTGGTCGATCTTTCCGCCGGCATGCGGTTCGTTCTTCATGCCCCGTCTCCCTTACTCGTCGGATATGGATGACAGAAAGTTTTCCTCCGCGTATTTCCTGAGGTCGTCGGCAAACGCCTTACACGAAGGGTACCGCCATTCGGCTGACGGCAATGTCGCCTTGAGGATTATCCCTTCGAGCCGCGCGTCGATCCGCGAAGATACCTCGCTCGGTTTTGCGGTAAAGAACGTGTCGGGAGCGGTCTTTTTGCGCAGGAGTATCTGCTCCGCACGTTCCGTGTTCCGCACCGGAAGGCTGCCGGCAGCCATCTCGAACAGGATGACTCCTGCCGAATACAGATCCGACCTTCCGTCGGTGGCCGTGCCGGTCACCTGCTCGGGCGCCATGTACAGCGGCGTTCCCACCACAAGCCCTTCCGATTTGTATTCGCCCGCGAGCGCCCTCGCAATGCCGAAATCGGCAACGAGCGGCCGCTTGCTGCGCTTTTCCACAAGGATATTTGCAGGCTTAATGTCCTGGTGAATGACGCCCTCCTCATGCGCATACTGGAGCGCGTCAAGTATCTGCACCATGTACCCGATTGCTTCGGAAAGCGACATGAGCCGTTTGCGCGGAAGCGGGTGCCGCGCAAAACTTCGTATGATGGAGCGAAGGTCTGTTCCGTCGACCAGCTGCATCACCTGAAAAAAACAATTGTCGGCCTCTCCCATTTCGAATATCGGAATGATGTTCGGGTGCGCGAGCACCGCGACCATCTCGCCTTCGTCGCGGAACAGCGCACTGGAAAGTTCCGGGGAATCCGCCGCCTTTGCAAGCACCTTGACCGCGACCTGACGCCTGAGCGACTTCTGGTACCCTACGAAAACGACGCCCATTACCCCGCGGCCGAGTTCCCGGATAAGCGTGACGTTGCCGAGTTCCCTTCCGACAAAGGAATTCCAGTCCACCGCGGAGCTGCCGATGACAATGCCCACAAATATTCCTTCCCTTGCGCGCCCATTCGATGCAAAAAAGCCGCCGCGACAGCACTAGTGGAAAATAACATATTGTGGGCAGAAGTTGAGAAGTTGAAAAGTTGAGGAGTTGATAAGTAAAAATCTATTGAAGTGGTATGGAGATTTATAATTGCCGAAGGAGAGAGTCGAACTCTCATGGGGTTGCCCCCGGTGGATTTTGAGTCCACTGCGTCTACCAGTTTCGCCACCTCGGCCGAATGTCGTATGGTAATTTAAATGATGCTTGCCGTGCGTCGCAATGTGATGTTTGTCGCGCCTGTCAAAAAGAGGGCGGAATGTCGTCGTCGGGGGCGTCGAACGGCGGTTCGGGGCCGTCGGGACATGCCCGGTTCATATCGTCAAGGGTGTTCCGGATGATGTGCTCAGCGTTCTGCTCGACAAAATCGTAGATGTCCGTGGCGTTGACGCTCTTGGACTGCTTGATGTAGTCGACAATGGCAAGCCCCGTTGACACCATGATCGCGTGCACAAGGTTTTCGTCGTACAGTCTGCAGCTTCTACCCTGCACACCCACTTCCTTTCTTCAAGTGATCTCTGACTTCTTGATTATACCGCCTCGTAGAATCCTCGGTCAACCTAAATCAAGTCGCAGTCAGCCTGCCGCGGCATTGCCGCGGAGCGCCCATCATTCCTGGCTGCCTTTGTGATGTCTCATGAATGTAAATTTACAGCATGCTTCCCGTTCCTCATGTCGCGTTCTCCATGGCCACCAATGCCGGAGCAATGCAGTTCGTGCGGCCTGCCAACCCCGAAGGCATCCTCGATTCAATGACCGACGAAGAATACGAAAAAGACAAGATGCTTCCCTACTGGGCCGAGCAGTGGCCCGCGTCGTTCGGCCTGTTCAACTTTCTTGCGGCAAGGTGGCGCCAGACGTTGCCCGAAGACGGACTCGTAGGTGAACTTGGCAGCGGGCTTGGAACAGTTTCGGCGCTGCTGGGTCGCAACAATGTCCGGTGCGTTGCAATGGATATTTCGTTTGACGCCTGCCGTTTTTCCCGGCACAACATTCTCTTGCACGCCCCGCGCTCCATTGTCGTATGCACCGACTGGCGCCATCCCTGTTTTGAGCGCGTGTTCGATTGCATCATTGCGTCGGATATAATATACGAGGCCCGGTGGGTGGAGCCGGTCCTGCGGTTTCTTGGTGACGCGCTTGCGCCCGGAGGTTTTGCATTGATTGCCGACCCGTGCAGACAATGGTGGGATTTATTCAAGAAATCGGCCGGCACAGCCGGTTTTGCGGGCGCGCTTGCTTGGGAGGAATTCGTGAATGAGGGAAAAACGCGCGTTGAAATCCTTGTCTTGCGGAGACGGCGGGATTAACAAAAGAGCAAACAGTCAGTTGCCAAACATACCAAACGTGCTGTTTGGCATCTGGTTTTCGTAACACAGTTTGATCCAATCCGCACTCTCCGATATCCTCAACATACGGACTTCATCGATCTTGCCGTGCAGCTTTTGGGAATCCCTGTCGTAGTAACCGATGTAGAGATTAGTGCTGCTCGTGTCAATCCGGCCGGAAACCGCCTTGCTGCCTGCCAACGCCCCGTTCACATACACCTTGAGCGTCGTTCCGTCGTAGGTCCCGGCGACAAAATACCACGAATTGATGGAAAGCGAACCGCCGCTCAGGGAATCGGGCCTGCCTTTGACGGTCACATTCATTGCCAGTTGATTGCTTTCATTTAACATAAGGGAATACAGCGGCGGCCTGCCGGCGACTGCACCGGCTTTTCCGATGAAATACTGCATGTGGGAAGCAGTCAATTCATACATGTTGATCCACATGCTGACGGTCAGGGCCGCCCCGGCGTTGATGCTCGGTGCGACCAGATGGTCATCGTTGTCGTCGAGGCTGTCACATCCGCCGATAAGCCCGTAGGTCCATTCGTCGCCCTCATACGTTCCGGGAGCGGGAACAGCGTTGTTGCCGTTGAAGGTGGCGTCACGCCTGTCGTTAAGCGCCTTGTCGTTCAGGTGCCACACGGCTGTGTAGCCGAGTCCCGTGTCGAAGACCGTTCCCGAAGACGACTGCATCACGGCATTGGCGTTGCCCCAGTATAAGGAAATAACGGTGGAATCGTTCCCCTTGACCGTGTCGACCAGCACCCACACGTCCGCGATCTGGGCGTTGGGATCGAACCGCTCTATCTCGAAAGGAAGATGTACCCCTTTACTGTTGGCAAAACGCAGATCACGGCCGTCCGGCAGGCATTGCCCGAACGCAAACGCCGGTGCCCTCAGGCGGATGAGCACCGGGAACCCGGCAATGGTGCTCGTCACCTGCGCTCCGGAAGACGTCGTATTCAGCTTGACAGTTGAGGAATACGGCCACAGGGCGTAATTCTCTCCGTAGAACGGCGCTATTGCGATTGTGTCGAGGTTCGTATTCCCGCCGCTGGCGCATGCGACATTCGGAACGGCGACGGGAGTGTACAACGGCGAAGACACGTCGATCCGAAGCTGATACGTTCCTGCCGGAATCACGCTGAGGGCGAACCGGCCGGTGGCACTGTCGACCCTGGCGATCCTGTCAAGTCCGTATGCCCTCACATAGGTTGCATTGGCGACACCGTTCTGATCGACTACCGTGCCCTCTATGGTTGCAGCAGGTATGAGCCGGGCCGGCGCAAGCGACGTATCGCCCGGCTTGAGGAGGCTCACCCGCACCAGGACGGCCAGCGAATCGCCGCTCGCAGCCGCAATGCAGTATTCTCCCGGGTCAATCGAATCGAGGAGGAACTTCCCCTTGCTGTCCGAAACCGCATTTGCCGAAACATTTCGCGACGGCGTTTTCCCGGAAGTGTCTTTCAGAAAATCACTCGGCCGGATCGAAACTTGGGCCCCGGCAATGGCGTTGCCTGCCCCGTCGACCACGATTCCGGCAACCTCCACGTTGCCGCCTTCGGTGACGCTTCCCGCCAGGTTGGTCGTGCACTCCAAATACAGGCACGCTCCCCCGCAGAACAGCAGGCGGACAAGCGGCAGCACAACGGTATGCAGGTGCTTATTCATCGGAGGATGACACTTCCGGTTTCTTGGTGACCGGGAAAAACTGGATGTTGAGCTGATACACTCTGTCCGGCTTGTCTTCGTCAACCGCGATTTTCGCGATGCGTTTTCTGATGTGCTGGAGCTCCGACTTCACCATCTGAAAGGTGTCCTGCGACAACGTCATGGTAAGCACGGAGACGTCGCGCTCGGCGGCCGGGATTTTCTGAATTGCCCTTTTTGCAAGCTCCATGGTGGCGAGTTGAAAGTTGGTAAGGTGCAGCGACCTGACTTCATCGCCGGACGTTACCGCGTTTTCAACCTGCTTATAGTACCCGTTCTCGCCCTTTTCAATCAATCCGAGCTCCTCCAGGTAGCGGACCGCCTGTTCCGCCTCGGAGTGGCGGATCGTCGGCTCCACTTTGTGGCCCAGACCCGAAGGATTGCTGCCGTTGTAGCGGTAAAAATACAGCAGTTCCCGCACCACGACATAGTACCATTTGGAGAAAACGGACATCTTCTTTTTATCAAGAACCTTGAGGTTCACTTTTTGCAGGGTGACCAGCCGGTTGAAATATTCGTTCTTTTCGTCGATGAGTTTCGCCTGTGTAAAGTACACCATGGCTTCGAAATACGCCGATTCGGCCTTGTTCATCCGCAGGATTTTGGCGAGTTTTATGATCTGGATCGGCGTGAGGTTCTTTCTGCCGGCAATGACGTTGGAGAGGAAACCGGTGGAGGAAATTCCCATTTTGGCAAGGATCATCTTGTGGGAATAGTCCGGCTCTGCGTCTTTCTTGTGCTCTGCGAGAAAATCCTGCAGGTACAGCCGGTAGTTGACAAATTCATAGAGGTTTGGCATGATGAGATCCTGACTGGCTGAAATGAGGTTCCGCACACGACAATTGCGACATCGACGGCCTCTCATAGCATTTCGTCTATCCGGCGCGATTCCTCTCTGCACTAATATTACCCTGTTGCAGATCGTTTACCAGTGTTTTTTTCTTACCCCCGGTAAGAGCGACCGCCTCCAAAACAGGGACTAACCCATTAAAATCAGGGATGATACAAGGCCGCACAAGCAAAAAAAATGGCCTTTGAGGGCCGTTTTCTGGTAATGGCCAGTGCCCACAAAAGCCTCTTTTCTTTCTGTTTGCTACCGGCGGCCCCTATTGCTCGATTATCTCCAGGCCCCCGAACACCACCGTTGCGTCAACTTTTATCGCCTTGGCAGGATCGGAATATGATTTTGTCTTGTAACTATACTCTCCAAAGGAAATGATGTTTC
Source organism: uncultured Fibrobacterota bacterium (assembly GCA_963753345.1). GTDB lineage: Bacteria > Fibrobacterota > Chitinivibrionia > Chitinivibrionales > FEN-1185 > FEN-1185. Next base: position 176,540 of record CAVWBU010000027.1, on the reverse strand, counting down.
CGTCGGGCATCCGGGCACCGCTGAACGCCGCAGTCACCCTGATGATGGCCGGCACGGAAGGGCTCACGTGAATTTCCCCTGCGCCGAAGATCGTGTTTATCCTGACTCTTTTTCCCTTTTCCGCAAGCGACATGTCGGTCAGGCTCACGACGCCTTTCCCGAAAATAATGGTGTGGTCGCCGGAATCGCCCGAGATCTCGGTCTTTACTTCACTGAAGACGGCGGTTCCGCCGCTACCGCTCCATCGGCACCACGAATCTCCGACCAGCACCCGTATGCCAAGGTAAATGAGGACAAGCGCAAACGCAATGCGCACCAAGGGAATGTGGATGTTGAACACGATCCGGACGATAACCGAAATGCCGAGAAGGATCAAAATGCCGCCCCAGAAAATTCCCGAAAAGAAAAAGCCCATTTTCACGCTCGCCTCCTGTTAAGGTTCATGGTAACCAAGGTTGTAGGGTTTTTTGTTTACAAAGCCTCCGAAATGTTTTTTTGCACCTGGCCGCGCGCGTCCGACGATGCCGTCGCCGCGTCCCGTGCCGCGATTGTTGCGCGCCATTGCGGCAGCATCGGCTCGATGTCCGCATATAGCCTGTGGATTCCTTCAACGGTGAGGAGAAAGAATACCACCTTCTCCGGTGCCACTTTCCGGGTGCGAATAAGACGGAACAGTTCCAGAAATATCCTGCGCTTCGCCGGCTCCGCATCGACGAGAAACCTGCGGATGATCCCGAGCGTCATGCGTAGTTTGTCGCGCACGCGGATGTCCCGGTTGCGCTCGGGTCGTGTGAACCATCCGGTCGCAAACAACCGCGCAATCCGCGGCAGAAGGTCGTCCCACGAATACACCGCGCGCAGGGTTTCGAAGTAGGCGCCGAACAGCTCGGTCTGCGACATGTTCTTGTACCGGAATGTCGGGAACATGCCGCCCGTAAGCCTGTTCTCCCGGTTGCACCACCGTCCTTCGGACACGATCCGCCGGAAAAGCGCAGTTCCCCGAATTGCGTCAAGAATATTAAGATTGACATACCACACATCGGCGGCATGTAGGAATTCGCGGATCCTGGCGAATTCGGCGAGCGTGTCGTTGTCGAACCCCACGATCATGGAGACATTCACCTGAATGCCTGCGCGGTGTATCGTGCGTATCGCCTCGGCGTATCGTTCGATGTTGTTCTGCCTCTTATGCGCCTCGCCGAGACTGGCCTCGTTCACCGATTCGAGCCCGACCAGAACGTGCATGCATCCGGCGGCGGCCATGTCGGCGAGAAGATCCGGGAAGTCCGCAATTTCGATGCTCACCTGCGCGATCCACAGCACGCCGAGCGGAGCGAGGCGCTTCATAAGCGCCCGTGCGAACTCCTTGTTTGCCGTGAGATTGTCGTCGACAAAGAACAGCGTCTTCTTGGGGAGCGACTGTATTTCGGCCATGATGTCGTCGATATCCCGGTACCGCATGGTCCGGCCGAACAGCTGCGAAACAAGGCAGAAATCGCAGCAGAACGGGCAGCCGCGCGACACCTGCACCGACAGCGCGGCAATTTTTTCGGTGTCGATCAGATCCCACCGCGGGACCGGCGAGCGTTCGTAGGCCGGAGGGGCGGGCGAACGGTACACCCGTTCCAGTGTTCCGTGTTCCGCTCCGTCAAGCAGGTCCTTCCACACACGCTCCGCCTCGCCCACGACCACGCAGTCGGCATGCGTGAGCGCCTCATCCGGATTGCACGTGACGGTGGGACCGCCCATCACAACTTTTATCCCGCGCGTGCGGAAAGAGTCCGCAATGCGGTATGCGCGGTCGATGGTGGTGGTCAGCGCGGTGATCCCCACGAGGTCGGCGGCAATGTCGGGCGGAATCGCCTCCAGTTCTTCGTCGATGATCCGCACGTCCCAGTGCGCGGGCGCGAGCGCGGCCAGCAAGGGAAGAGCAAGCGGCGTGGTGCCCGCCCTCTTGCCGATAAGCCTTGCGAAACCGATGTTGGATATAAACTGCTTTATTTCCGCGAACGGATTGATGAGTAGAAGGCGCGGTCGGGCGCCGGACTTCGTTGATGCGTGGTCTGCAGGCTGCATGGTGTGTTGGCGGTCAACCGGGGTTGCGTATCGTTTGAAAAATACGTTCCGGGGCCACAATTCCCTCCCGCAGAATTTCGAGCGAATCATCGGCATTGACGCGCACGACCGTCGAGGGCCGTGATTCCGGCAGGACCCCCGCGTCGACCATGAAATCCACTCGCGTACGGAATGCCGAGAAAATCGCATCCGGATCGTTGACGTAAGGCGAATCACTCAGGTTCGCGCTTGTGGAGAAAATCGGCATGCCGAGCTTCGCGTCGAGCGCGGTGACGAAAGGATAACTGGAAACCCTCACCCCCACGCCGGCGACCGAACCCGGCGCGGGCAGCACGAGAGTCACCGGGCCTGGCCAGAACCTGTTTGCAAGAAGCGCCGCGTTGCCTGTGAAACGAAGGCCGAGCGTTTCGAAGCGGCTCCTGTCCGCCGCGAGCAGAATAAACGGGGCCGGAGTCCTGCGTTCCTTAACGGAACGGATGCGCCGCTCGACAGCCGCGTTGTCGGCGCGGCCGCCGATGCCGTAAATTGTTTCGGTGGGATAGATGAAGACCGCGCCGGTTTCGATCCTGCGCGCAAGGTCGGCGACCGAGCAGCCTGCCTCGCCCGTTAGAAGAGGCGCCAGAGGGATCCGTTCAGTCAAGGTCGTCCCCGAACCGACCGCGGTACTCCTTCATCTTTTCGCGCAGCTTGAGGTTGTGCACCGAAAGAATCTGCACGGCAAGGAGAGCCGCGTTTTTAGCGTTGCCGATGCCGACGGTGGCGACCGGGACGCCCGGCGGCATCTGCACGATTGACAGAAGAGCATCCTCGCCGCGGAGCGGTCCGGACTCGATGGGCACGCCGATGACGGGAAGCACCGTGAGACTTGCCACGACGCCCGGCAAATGCGCGGCCAGCCCGGCCATGGCGACAATCACGCCGAACCCGCTTTCCTCGGCGCTTTTCGCGAATTTCTTTATCTTGTTGGGATTCCGGTGGGCCGAAAGGGTGAACGTTTCGAAGTCCACGCCGAATTCCTTGAGGATCGCTTCGGCCTTCTCTGCGTGCTCCCTGTCGGACTTCGAACCCATGACGAGGGCGACTTTCATTCCGGACATGTGCACTCCTGTTGGTTGCCTTTTCCCCAGATCGGCCATTGCGGCCCGCATTAGCTTACGCCACGCCGAGCGACGCCTTCTGTTTCTTCAGCCTCGCCATGCCCTTGGCCGCGATGTCTTTCCTGTAGGTCATCCCCTCAAAATGAATTGCGCCGACGGCCTCGTACGCGGTTGCGATGGCATCGGAAAAATTCTCGTCCCACGCGCTCACGGTGAGCACGCGGCCGCCGTTAGTGACGAACTGCCCCTCCTTGTTGACCGCGGTGCCGGCGTGGTACACGTCGACATTGCTCTTGTGTCCTTCCGCTTTTTCGATGCCGGTGATGATGTTGCCTTTTTCGTACTTGCCCGGATATCCTTTTGATGCCAGCACCACCGCGACGCAGTACCCGGACCGCACATGCCATTCCACCGACGAAAGAGTTCCGGTGGCGCACGCCTTGAACACGTCGTACCAGTCGCAATCGACAAGCGGCAGCACGGCCTGGGTCTCCGGGTCCCCGAACCGGCAGTTGAATTCGACGACCCTGGGTCCGCTCGGGGTCGCCATGATGCCTGCGTACAGGAGACCCCGGTACGGAAATCCCTCCTTTTTCATGCCGTCGAGCGTCGGAACGATAATGTCCTCCTCGATGCGGCCGAGCAGTTTGGCGTCAACGAGCGGGCATGGCGCGTAGGCGCCCATGCCTCCGGTATTGAGCCCCGCGTCGTTATCGCCGATGCGCTTGTGGTCCTGCGAAACGGGAAGTATCCTGAACGTCGCGCCGTCGGAAAGGACGAAGACCGACGCTTCCTCGCCCGTCATTTTTTCCTCTATCACAACCGTCGCCCCGGCCTGGCCGAAGACCTTGCCGTCGAGCATGCCGGTGACGGCATCCACCGCTTCGGCAATTGTCTCGCACACCACTGCGCCTTTCCCCGCCGCAAGACCGCTGGCCTTGACGACAATGGGCGCGCCCTGTTTCTTTACATATGAAACGGCCGATTCTCTGTCGTTGAACACGGCAAATGCCGCGGTCGGGATGCCGTATTTCTTCATGAATTTCTTCGCAAAGGACTTGCTGCCCTCCAGCTGCGCGGCCTTGGCGCTTGGTCCGAAAATGGCGCGTCCCCTCTTCCCGAAAATATCCGCGATGCCTTCCACGAGCGGCGCTTCCGGGCCAACGATGGTGAGGTCTATTTCGTTCTTGTCAACCCAGGCCGCGAGTTCGTTCCAGTCCGTAACGCCGCCGTCGACGAGCGTGCAGCCGTCGTTCTGCATGCCGGGATTTCCCGGATAGGCGTAGAGGCACAGCGGCCTATCGGAACGCAGCAATGCCTTGACCATCGCATGCTCGCGGCCTCCGCCACCGACAATCAGAACGGACTCCATGTAATCCATCAGTTCCTCCGTGCGCTCACCGGGTACGAGATAACCGCGGTGAATTGATTTTCAGACAAAAATATATGAAGGCATCCCGTTGTTCATGATTTTCCCTTTTTGCGCCTCCCGTATCCCAGCGCCTGTTTGCCGAATTGCGGAGCGGCATCGGCCTGCGGCTTTTTTCTGCGCCAATCGTCGAGCTCGTAGCGGATGCGGGGAGGACGATAGCGGTTGGTGGTTGACTTCATATATGACCTCCCCTTACATTTTCTTCTTTGCCAATTGCTTCACCTTGACATCCAGCTCCTTGAGAATCTCGCTGTCCGGATTGTGGCCCAGGCCCTTGATGATCCAGCGCTGCGCCTCCTTGACGTTCTTCATTTCGATGTAGATGTTCACAAGATTGGCGTACGCTTCAGGCAGATCATGCTGTCGTTCGATTGACTTGAGATAACATTCCACCGCCCTGTCGAGTTCTCCCCTTCCGGAGTAAATCGCTCCCAGGTTGTTCCACGCCCTGTAGTAGGTCGGATTTTTCTCAAGGATCTTTTTATAGTACGCCTCGGCGTTTGCCCCGGCGGCGCTGTCGTGCGCGCTGTCCTGTATCGAAACCGCCGCATTGTACCAATAGTCAACCGAGTCCAAGATCTGCAAAATCGCCCCTTTGTCGGAATGAAGGAGTGCGTACCGTTTTTCGATGTCCTGGTTTTGAAGCCGCGAGTCGAGCGCGCGCGCCTTCTGATAGTATGTCCACGATTCCTCAATGCTGCCCAGGTTGTAGCAGATCACGGCAAGGTTGTACTGCACGAGAGGGTCGCTGCGCTTGAGGTCTTCGAGTTGCTGATACCATTCTTGGGCCTTCTTCCACTGTTTCTCACCCATGGCCGCGTTGCCTGCCAGCCTGCACACATCCGCACGGTCTTCACCCCTTGCCTTGGAAACGATTTTTTCCCCGATGGCCACGGCGTCGGGGTACTCCTTCGCGTTGAAGGCCGCGACCGCCATGTTGTACATGGCCGCAAAGCCGGTGTCGCCGATGGTTTTCAATTCGGCAAGAGCGCGGACATAGTTTCCCGAGAGGAAATCTATCTGCGCCATGACGCCGGTCCGGGCCTTTTCCCAGTACGGTTCGGCAGGAAGCTTCGTCAGGCAAGCGGTCGCCTTGTCGAAGATTTTCCTGTTCGCATAAATCCGCGCGAGGGCAACGTAGTCGCCCGGGTCTTTTTCGCCGAGGGATTCCAGTTTTGCAAGCGCGGCCGCCGTGTCCTTTTTCCACAGGCTCATGTCCGCCTGTGCCCGCGCTGTGTATGCCGACGACGGAAATTCGGACTTGAGAATGGCAAGCATCGAGCCTGCAGTCGTTTCGTCGGTGGTCTTCTGCGCAATGAGAAAAAGGTCGTACGCCGCAAGGTTGCGCTTTGGAGAATTAAGCGCCGCCGTGTACGCCTTGGCGGCGTCACGGTTCTTTTCCATTCCGCTGTAAGCATTGCCGATGTTGATCTGGATCGCGTTGTCGTCGCGATTGAGCAATTGAGCCTTTTCGTAGTACCCAAGCGCCTCTTCGTACCTGCCGTCCTTTTCAAGCGAGAGTCCCATGTTGATAAGCAATCCACTATTCGACGGATCTTCCTTGAGCGTCTTTTCCCAGATTGTCCTTGCTTGCACAACATCCCCTTCCTGGTTAAGGATGTATGCCATAACCCCTTGGGCGGCAAGATTATCCGGTTTCTTCTTAAGGCTTTGCGCAAGGGCTGTTTTTGCTTTGGAAAACTCCTTCATTTCCATGTACGCATACCCGAGCTGGTAATAGATTCGCCATGGATTCTGGTCCCATTTTCCCAGCAGGTCGTTGAGCGCGTCAATTGCTTTGCGGTTATCGCCCGAAAAGAGGTAATCCTCGGCCAGCTCATATTCGGTCTGCAGGTCGAGAATAAAAAACGTTTTCGCCTTTTCGAGCGTCCGGATGGCCTTGTCCCATTCGTGAAGCTCGCGGTGAAAAAGCGCCAGGTGTCGGAATATCCGCTCATTCTTCTCCCCGTCGGGAAGCGCTTCAAGGAGACGCGCGGCTTTGTCCGCCTGTCCCATGTTGTAGTAGACAATTGAGAGCCGGAGCGCAATGTCCTGACACTTGCTCCTGCATTCGCTGCGGTCCTTTTCAAGATCGATGGCCGATTTTTCGAGTTCGTCCTTCGATTGCGAAACAAGCGCAAGGTTCAGCTGCGCGGACCGGAGTTCCGGATCGAGCCTGAGAGCTTTCTTGAAACTGGCCGTGGCCTCCTCCTTGTTTCCTTTTGCGTAAAGCAGCACGCCGAGGAGGTCGAGGTATTCCGGCCGCTCATCACGACGCAGTGCGCTTCTCACATAATTTTCGGCGAGATCGAGGTTCCCCTTTCGGCGTGCGTTGAGCGCGCGGAGGTAATACAGCGACGGATCATTGAGGGAATCGCTCACCGTGTTCCACATTGCTTCCGCCTGATCGAAGAGCTTGAGCTGGAAGTAAATCTGGCCCAGATTGTACCTGAGAATGGCGTCTGCGGGATATTTTGCAAGTCCCTTTTCAAAATATGCGCGTGCGCCCGTCATGTCGCCGCAGTCCTTTGACGCAATTCCCCCATACAGGTATGCGTCGGCAGACTGCACCGAGACCTTCGAGGCATACAGCTTGAGTGTGGCAATCGCCTCTTTGCAGTTGTGTTCGTCAACCTGTGCAGACGCAAGGTTGACAAGTTCCTCCGCGTTTCCGCCCCGCGAAACCGCCTCCGCGAAATAGGCCGATGCGGCCTTGTAGTTCTTGCGGAACGATTCGATCTCGCCGAGCATTTTGAGCGTCGGGGCATTGTCCTGATGCTTCGACAGGACCGAAACCGCGCCGGCCGTGTCGTTGTCACGAAAAAGGCCGTAGGCCAGAAACTGCCAGGCGTCAGGCCGGTCAGGACCGGCCTTCGCCGCTTCGCGGAAATTCGCCACCGCGTCCTTTTTTCTGTCGAGCGCGAGGTCGACGCGGCCGAGCATGATAAGGGCCTCCACGAATCTTCTGTTGAGTCCGACCGCCTTTTTCAGAAGCGGCACGCATGCCTGGTAATTTTTGTCGTGATAATCGGCAACGCCCATGTTGTAGTATGCGGTGGCGTACTCCGGGTCGCTCTTGGTGACCGACTCCCATATCGCAAGCGCTTCCCGGATGTTCCCCTTGCGGAAATGCACCACGCCCATGTTATTGTGGGCGTCGGAATAATTCGGAACCAGCGACATGGCCTTTGAAAAAAACGCCGCCGCGCTGTCGAGGTCTCCCCTGTCCAGCGCATCGAGCCCCTTCATGTTCACGTCGTAAGCTTCCTGCGCGCCGCGCAGGAGCGCCGCCGGCAGCGCGTCGATACTGCCTATGGAATCTGCAAAAAAATTGACGGGCGCCTGTCCGGCCAAGGACGAAGTCGCCGCGCATGCCGCAAAAACAACCGCATGAAACGTTCGCATCATCATTCGGGTCCTTTCTCCGTCTCATTGACCGTACCGGCATGAAACGATATCCGGCCGGCAAGCTCGTTCCACGACGAGAAGGTGATGTCAGGAACAACCGCGCCTTCTTGCGTGTGCATGAACGCGCTCTTGTCGTCGCCGGCGAAGAATGCAGTCTTCATTCCCGCTTCCTGCGCCGGGCGAATGTCGGCGGCAAGATCGTTCCCGACAAAAAGCGCCTGTGAAGGGAGAACGTGGTATTCATACAGCGCGTCGAAGAGCTTTCTGAACAGGAGCGGATGCGGTTTGGCCACGCCGTACTCGAACGAGAACAACGTCAGGTTCGGGTCGAAGAGCCGGAGGTAATCATCGCACGCGCCGGCGCTCTGATCGCGCAGAAACAGCGACAGGTCGATAAGCGTGTAGAACTGCGCGTTCGACACGATCCCCAGCCGGATGTTTGCGGATTGCAGCCGCGCAAGCGTTTCGTAAACCCCCGGATAGAGACCGCGGGCAAATGAGAAAAAATTGTAGCAATACGCTACGCACTTGACAAAGTCACTGTCGCCGCCGACGTTGAAGCGCGCAGGTTCGTAGCCCCTTCGCCTGAGCATGAGCACGACCGCTTCCCAGACTCTCTCGATCCTGATTTCCGGAAACTCGATCTTCTTTTCCGCGGCAAGCTCATGCTTGAGCGTGATGAGTCCGTGGTACAGGTCACTCAGCGTTTTTTCCGCCGGCTCGTCCGGATTCATCTCAAGGAGAAATTTCTTCATGCCGAACCGGGTCGCCGTTTTTTCAAAAGCCGAAAGCAGCGCCGTTTTCTTCGTCTGTTCGCTGCCGAATTCGGGCCGCCAGTAGTTGAAAAGCGTTCCGTAAATGTCGAACACGACCACGCGTATGTCCGCGAGCCGCTCGCTTTTCGAAGGATACTGCGCCGAAATGGGCGTCCGGTGCTTGATTTCCGGGAGCGACTCGTGGAGCTCCCGCGCGAATTCCGCCACGATGCTTACGCCAGGTTCTTGAATTTGCGTACGCTGCCGCGTGCATCCGTCTGTACGCGCGCTCATGTGACCACCACTGAGCGTATTCTGGCTGCGTCGTCCCTTATTTTTTCCAGCTGGTCCCTGGTGACGCATTGTTCTCCATCGCACAGCGCATGCGCAGGATCGTTATGGGTTTCGATGATAAGACCGTCCGCGCCCGCGGCGACCGCCGCAAGACTCAGGTGGTACACATTTGCCCGGTAGCCGGTAGCATGCGACGGATCAAAAATTACGGGAAGATTTGATTCTTTCTTGAGCACCGGGATCGCGCCCACGTCCGCGGTGTAGCGCTGAAATTTCTCCTCCTCGAAGGTGCGTATCCCGCGCAGGCACAGGATAACGTTCGGGTTGCCGTTTGCGACAAGGTATTCCGCGGCGAGCAGGAAGTCTTTGAGCGTCGAGGATTCTCCGCGCTTGAGCAGGACGGGTTTCTTATTGTCCTTTGTCAAGAGCGCCAGTTCCTGAAGAAACCCGTACGCCTTCATGTTGCGGGCGCCCACCTGGATGATGTCCGCGTATTCGATGACGTTTTCGAGGACGGTCCTGTCTTCCCTGCCGCCGTCCCGGGTGATGTGCCGGTGAAGACCGGTGGCCTCGGTGACGATCTTGACCCCGTATTTCTTTCTCATCGCGGCCAGAAGCTTCAGTCCTTCGAGCCCCATGCCCTGAAACGCGTAGGGTGAGGTCCGCGGCTTGTAGGCGCCGCCGCGCATGACCGGAATGCCAAGTGCCGCAACGTAGCCCGCAATGGCTTCAATCTGCTTTTCGTTTTCAAGCGCGCAGGGCCCGGCCATTATAACCAGTTTCTCCCCGCCTATGGCAACGTCTCCCGCAGAAATGATTTTTGACGTGCTGGAAAATTCGCGGGAGACAAGTTTGTACGGGCGTGAAATCCGTATCACCTTGTCAACGCAAGATAGCTCGAGGAAGTAGCCTTCTTCAATGGCGCTCGTGTCGCCCAGCACGCCGATGAGGGTGATACCCGTCGTGGAATGAAGATATTCGTGCTTGAGCCCCGCGGCCTGGATTCTGTCGATGACTTCCTGCTTTTCCTGGGGAGAAGCATCTTTGCAAAGGTGGATAATCATGCGCGGAACTCCTGCATATCATGTGTTACAACGCTTCAAACACTCATGCCATTACAAGAGCTTAAAATACATCCCTGTTTATGGGAAATGTCGCAGCAGAACTCGTGATACCGTGCAGAGATGAGGGGAAGGCGGAAGACACGCAGGACGACTGAGCTCAGCGCGTTACGGTGAGACGGCTTGTCGCGGTTTTCCCGTTCGTCTGTGATATGCGGATCAGATAGACGCCATCGGATAATCCGCGCTCCAGAGGCAAAATAATCGTGGTGCCGTTATCCATGGCGCGGCCTTGGTCCGAGCACCTATTTCCCCGGATGTCAAACAATTCGGCCCCGTTGAGTTTCTCCGGAACACCGCTAAGGGAAACAACAAGCCGGCGATCCGTCGCATCAATCAACAATTTGTTTGGCTTCTGTCCCATGGAATGCGATCCGGTTCGCTTTACGCTCAGGCTCTCCGGCGGGACAAAGTCCCGGCCGCACGAACCTTCGCCGAACGTGACAAGATCCCCGGTCTCCGGGTATCGCCACAGCGCACCCTTGACATCAAGGAAGGTGAAATAGTACGAACGGCAGACGTTTGCCGTTGCAAGCGCAGCCGAATAGGTTCCTGCGGAATCGGCGCCCATAAGCAGCGTCAAGGCGGCTTTCTGATTGTCAACGTAGAGCGAGGGAGCCGAGGGTTTTCCCGATGGGTCGAAGTAGTTCGCCAGAAACGTCGTTGTCCCGGTCTGGACAAAAACGTGTACGCCGCCTACGATGGGATTGTTGAAATCCGGCTTGCCGCCGCCAAGATCCTGGCACCAGAAATAGTTATAGGTTTGGGGACCGTACGCGTATCCCGTGCCCATTTCCCGGTAACCCGGGTTCATGATGTTCCATCGGTGCCCGTCGCAGCGGGCGGTGCCGCATAGGGAAAGGTCGGCGGGAACGGCTCCGTTCGACTGCTTGTCAAGAAGCCATTGCGACATGGTGGCAAGCGGACTGGAATACCCTGCGGCGATGTCTTCCCCGATGGTGAAACTCTTGTTATTGTAGAAAAGCTGCACCCGCGTGGAAAAAGCGTCCCCGTTGCAGGAATTATGGGTAAGACCGCAGGTGTCGGCCATCTCTATCGCGTGGAAACGGGCCGAGGTGTTGAGCGCGAGGTTCCAGTACACCGGAGGCACAGCGGGATAACTTGACGGAAGAAGAATAGCGTACGAGGCGCCGACATACACGTCCCGGTACTGGGCAGGAGCCATGCGGCAGGCATTCGTGAGGACGAAGACGGCGCGTTCCTGCCAGTTGGGAAGGCCGTTCACCTTGTCGCCGTAGCCGGAAAAACACATCGACGCCGCGGCGGCAACCGCAAGAATGGCGGTTGCAACGGATTTCATCATTGTCCACGTGCAACGCTAAGTCTTGCAGCGGGCCTCACTTCACCGGCCTGCGCCTTCATCTTTTCGTACACCCGTTTCACCTGCACGACAAACGCTTCAAGATTCGCCTCCACGAGCTGCGGAAACGGGCTGCCGTCGGTCTCGATGGCGAGGAAGGGAAACTCCGGGATTTCCTTGAGCAGCGAAGAATTCGGGAAAGGAATATTCATCCGCAGCTTGCCCTCCGCGTTCATCTCCTTTTTGAGAACCGCCTCGGCAACCCGCGACGGCATGCAGCCGAAGGGCCCGATGGATATCACGCCGCATGAATCGTGGAGTATTTCCCGCATGCTGAGGCCGACGGTCAGAATGCACTCGCCCCGGAAGTCCTCATCCATGAGATGCGACGCCGAAGCCATGGTCTTTTCCACGCCTATCATTTCAAACCTGTAGCACCCGCTCTTTGCAAGAATGGTTTTTATCCTCCGCTCCCACCACTCCTGAACCCCTGTCATGAGCCGAACCCTCATTTGACCGGCGAGCGTCATGGTTTTCTCGCCCAGGCCCTGATTGATGATATAATTGCTGTACGCGAGATATTCGGTGACCGGCGCAATCCTCACCATGATGCCGCGGTCCTCGAAGTAGCACGCCACGTTCTTTCGGGAGAATTCATCGTGACGCACGAATATCTCACCCAGAAGGGAGACAACGGGAACCTCGCGCAGGCTTCTTGCGAGCGGAATACCTGCAAGCTTTCGGCTTACCGAGGCAAGCACGAAAGATAGTCGGCCGCCTGTTTTCTTCTCGAAATACGCCAAAATGTCGTGCCAGCATTCCTCTAGTTTATCAAGTGCCATTTCTTTATTGACCGCCGCGACCGAAAGAAAGCTCCTGATATCACAAAAGACGTCTGCAATAAGAATCGCCTGGGACGACGAGAGCAGCGCCCTGTTCCCCAAGCCCGCATAACCGTTCTCATTTGTCATCGGAAGCGTGGCGACGTTGGGAATCTTCAGGTTGTGAAACAGCTGGTCCATGGCGGTGCAATACTGGCCGAGCCTGCACGGCCCGCCTCCCGAAGCCATGAAACACAGCGTTATGGCGCCGTTCTGCGGACGCGACCGCACGTGCCTGAGAAAGGAGCCTGTGGTGACGATATACGGAAGGCACTCCTTGCACGATGTATTCTTCCTGCCTTCAAGCAGCACTTCCTTGTCGGCTATGGGCAGGCCGATGGCGTTTATGCCGATGCCCCTGAGCACCGCGGCGACTCCTTCGGTGGCGAAGCGGCCCATGGAAGGAAGAACGAGTTCGACATCGGGGTGATACATCGAGCGCACCCGGCCGTCGGACGCATGCACCACGGGTTTTGTGCCCTCGAATACAACGCGGGTCGGTTTGAAGCCCGCGCCGCCGCCGCGAACCGAGGCCCGACGCACGCGGCGCCAGCTTTTTATGATGTCAAGGGCGGCCTCTATGCGCGTGTCAAGTCCGGCGTCGGCGGTGTGCTGGTCGAGTTCAAGAGTGAGCGACGGTTTTTCTCCCATCATGTTGCGGAAATACGTAAGCAGGAACGAGTCCGGGCCGCATGAGAAATTGGTGACGTAGAAACCGAAAAGACGGTCGTGGCCCTTCACGAACCGCGCCGCCTTCATGACCTTCTGGCCCATTGCCCAGAACATCTGGCCGTCCACCTCGTAGTGGTCGGTCGGCAGCATGTCGTGCGGGATAATGAGGTACCCGCGCGATGCCGTCTTATGGGGAATTCCCATGTTCGCGTCCGATGAGAATGCGTTGTACGGCCTCCCGAACAGCACGATGCCGAAGCTTTCCGGATGCGTATCAAGATGCGAGAGCGCCTCCGCCCCCACCTGCCGCAGCTTTGCCTCGAAAGCATGCTGCATGGCGCAGGCGTGTTCGAAAGCGGCCGACGCGACCGGCCCGGCAACGCCCATCCGGGCGGCCATGGCGCACAGCGCCCCACGTGCCTGCTCATACTCCTTGTCCATGCGCAGAACGGGCGAAAGCATTGTGGTGGGCGAATTCTCGATTTCCCTGCGAAAGGTCGTTCTCAGATAATAGGATTCCCCCTGGACAAATACGCACAGCCTGCTGTAGGTTGGAACGTTCCTCACCGGCATTTGCGTCACATGCGGGACAAAAATGTAATCGAGGTTCTGCCGGAGGAGGTTGTAGAAACTTCCGTGCGTTATCTCTGCGGGCAGGCAGAACGCGGACTCGATGCGCGAAATGCCGTCGGGGTCGATGGCATCGGAAAGAACAACCGAGAAACCCATGTCGGTAAAAAAATGCGAATAGAGCGGATACAACGAATGGGTAAGAAACGAGCGGCACAGTCCCACGGTGCGACGGTCCCCTGTTTCCTTCGCCGGTGCGACTCCGAAGGTTTCTAACAGCAGTTTTTCGCGGACCGCCGCGAGGTCGAGCCCCTGCGTGTCAACCTCCGCCTTGAGCCGGAGATTGTAATACCTGTTGCACGATCCGCCGAAGGGGTGCACCATGCCGCCCACGCGTATTCTTGAAATCTCGCATTTTCTGTCGCACTTCTCCTTGCCTCCTGCGCACGCGAAACTCCCCTCGCGGACCGCCTCGCGGCCGGCAAGTTCGGCAAGATTGAAACATTGCGGTTGGGCAAGCCCGAGACGAAGGCGGCTGTCCACTTCAAGCGCGACTCCCAGGGCCCCCATGAGGCCGGGGTCCGGGGGCACAACGATCGGCATCTTGAGCAGGGAGGCCATTGCCACGGGAACCGCCCTGTTGTAGCACACGCCGCCCTGCAAGAAGACTTTCTTGCCGACCGGCCGTGAGCCTTTCACCCTGTTGAGATAATTGAGACATATCGAATACACCAGCCCCGCCAGAATGTCGTTTCTGTCAATCCCCTGCTGGCCGGCCATCTTGATGTCGCTCGATATGAACGCCGCGCACTGGTCGGTGAAATTCGGCGGAGATTTTCCCTCGAGCGCAAGCTGCCCTATGTCTTCCATCTTTACATTGAGTGATTCGAACGCCGATTCTTCGAGAAACGACCCGGTGCCGGCGCTGCACGCTTCGTTCATCGCGTAATCGGAAGGAACGCCGCCGGTGAGAAGCGTGTATTTTGCGTCCTGGCCGCCAATCTCGAAAATCGTATCAACGCCCTTGTCGAAATGGGCGGCGGCGGTTGCATGAGCGATAATTTCATTCACCACGTTGGCGGTAAGCGCATGCAGACCCGCTATCTGCCTGCCCGATCCGGTGACCCCCAGCCCGGTGATGACCGCCTCACTGCCGGCGATGGAGTGCAGGATCGCAGCGTAGCATTTTTTCGAAGCCTCCACGGGATTGCCGTTCGTGCGCAGGTATACGGACGAGACCACGCGCGTTGTGGCCCGATTCATCAACACTGCCTTTGTCGTGGTTGATCCCACGTCCAGACCGAGCACATACTCGGCGGAAGGATCGAATGCCTCCGGCGCGGACGGCTTGAAATCCACGAAATGCGCTGCAGCGGAAAGCGGTGGATGACTGGAAAACGGAATGACCGTGCCGCGCGAAAGGTCCCCTGCATTTTCCGGCACGGGCCGACACTCGTTGGCAAACGCCCACAACGCCGCGCCGTAAGCCTCGTAGAACGGTGCGGTTTCCGGCACATACAGCGATGCGAAGCGCTTTGCCAGGATCCTGACCACCGCGGTGTTGAGCGAGCCGCCGCCCACGAGCATCACGCGGTCGCACGGAAGGTCCTTGATGAGATCGGCGATCTTGTCTGAAACCATGGAGCACAGGCCGGCCGCGATGTTCTCGATGGGTTCGCCCTTGTTAAGAGCGTGCGTGCAATCACTTTTGCAGAACACGCTGCAGCGGCCCGCGATCCTGTGCGGAGTTCCCTTCTGTGCAAGTGCAATGGCGCTCTCCAGCGACAGCCCCATCCGCCGCACCTGCTGGAGAAAAAATTCGCCGGTGCCCGATGCGCACTTGTTTCCGGAATGCACCGAAACAATTCCGCCCTGTCCGCCCAGCTTGTACACGAGCTGGGTCTCCCCGCCGAGAGCCACCACAAGATTGGGCAACGGCTTATCGCGGAAATCCTCGTGAAGAGCAGCCTCAATCGCTTCCGGTTCGGCAATGCC
The DNA here is from genome assembly GCA_963753345.1 of uncultured Fibrobacterota bacterium. Classification (GTDB taxonomy): domain Bacteria; phylum Fibrobacterota; class Chitinivibrionia; order Chitinivibrionales; family FEN-1185; genus FEN-1185. The sequence goes on along the minus strand of CAVWBU010000027.1, from coordinate 160,918 downwards.
GGTGAGATTCACAGCGGAACGGAAACTCCGTCCCGTGACCGCTATCCTGTCCACTTCGAAAAGGTCAAGCCTCGCAAGTAACTCCTGCAGCACGCGGCCGGGATTGCCCTCATGCACGACGCGTCCGGATTGTTCGACGGCCTTGAATTCGGCGTCGCCTTTTACAACCGCATACTGGACCGAGGTCGCGCCGAAGCAAATTCCAATGGTCTTCATTCAAGCGGCTCCGTGCGAATTGGATAATCCCGGCCTATAGCAGCGAAATGCGTGATTTGCATGCAAGCCATATCAAGTGGGTATAATAATGTAAGATACTTGTTTGTGGGCAGACGAACAAATATTAGGCGCCCTGCCGGCTGCCCGGATGCGAACCACGAGGACAACAAGATATGATGGTTCTAGCCCCAATCAATGAGAATACAGATGAGGAAAACTGTATTTTCACCTTACTAATCAAAATATTGCAGTAACGGTCTTCTTTAGATACAGCACCATTTGCCGTCCCCAATAACCTGCCTTGCTTTCGACCGTCGACCTGTTACTTTTTCCCTTCCAGCTCCCGTATTCTGTCCTCGAGTTTCCGTATTTCATTCCTGGTGGGAATGTCCAGTTTCGTCACCGCAGTGTGGACCGCAGTCTCCACCAGTTTCTCAACGCTCTTCTTCGCCTCCTCTGACTTCTTGAGCAACTCCTCAACGAACTTCTTTCCCTCGCCTTCGGCGATTTTCGTGTCCTGCACGAATTTCTTCGCCACTTCTTCCGCCTTCTCTTTTGTCATGAACGCGAGTCCAACGCCTGCAAGAAGCGTTTTCTTGATCATGTCGACCATGAGCTCCTCCTTTGTGGAATGAATGTTCGATCAGAATTCGTGCTGCACAACGGCTTTATTATACATTGCGGCTCCCCAACGCGAAAGTGCCTCCTCCACCCATCCAATCGGTGTGGAAAAACCGTCCGGCCGGTCCGTCCATGCGTTCGTATCCGTGCGCACCGAAACAGTCCCGCTGCGCCTGAAGCAGGTTCGCGGGGAGACGGCCGCACCGGTATCCGTCGTAAAAGGACAGCGCAGCGGAAAGCGCGGGCATTGGAATGCCTGCGATAGCGGCCGCAGACACGGTTGTTCTCCATCCGTCCTGACATTTCGCAAGCACGTCGCGGAAGTACCCGTCAATAATAAGCGACGATACGTTTTTATCATGTGCAAAGGCCTGGTGTATCCTGTCGAGAAACCCGCTGCGGATGATGCATCCAGCGCGCCACAAAAGCGCAATGTTCCCCAAATCGAGGTCCCATGAGAACCGGGCCGAAGCCGCGCGCAGCAGCATGAACCCCTGCGCATAGCTCACGATCTTCGATGCGTATAAAGCGTTCGCCAGTTCCGCGATGTGCTGTTCCCTGTCTCCTGCGATTTTTCTGCCCGGGCCATCGAGCGCTGAGGCGGCAACGGTCCGCTCGTGCCTCAGCGAGGACAAAAACCTGGCGAGCACGGCTTCGGCAATGAGGGTAACGGGCACGCCCAGGTCAAACGAACTTGCACCGGCCCACGCGCCGGTTCCCTTATGTTCCGCCACATCAAGGATACCATCGACAAGGTACGATCCATCGTCGCCCTTGAATTTCAGAATGTCTCCCGTGATCTTAATGAGATAGCTCTCTAGTTCTCCTTTGTTCCACAGCGCAAAAATTTCCGAGCACTCAGCGGCACTGAGGCAGAGCCCGTCGCGGAGGAACTGGTATGATTCACCGATGAGCTGCAGGTCGCCGTATTCGATGCCGTTGTGGACCATCTTTACAAAATGTCCCGCCCCGCCTGCGCCTATCCAGTCGCAGCACGGAGTGCCGTCAAGGGCTTTTGCGCAGATTTTCTGGAGAACCGGCCGCACCATCGGCCATGCGGCCGCGGTTCCGCCGGGCATCAGGGACGGGCCGTTGCGCGCACCAGCTTCGCCGCCCGAAACACCGCATCCGACATACAGCATGCCCGCCGACTCCATGCGCGCCGCGCGCCGCTGCGTATCCGCGAAATGCGAATTGCCGCCGTCAATGATGCAATCGCCCTTCGACAACAGCGGAATCAGCGCATCAATGACCTCGTCTACCGCTTTTCCGGCTTTCACCATAAGAAGAATCTTTCGCGGACGGACGAGGAGGCGCGACAGGTCTAAAACTGATCCCGCAGCGATAATGTCCTTTCCGCTGGCCGGCCCGAGAATGAATTCACGGATCTTTTCAAGTGTTCGGTTGTAAACCACCACCGAAAATCCGTGATCGGCAATGTTGAGCGCAAGATTGGCGCCCATGACGGCAAGACCGACAACCCCGATGTCGCATTTCTTTTCCACTAGTGTTTTCCTTCCGCGCCGCCTGTTTTCATGCCGAACCCCAGGCCCGTAAGCATTGGAACCACGGATTCCGGCATATTATTGTTTATACATACCGAGTAATGGTGAAATTCGAGACGCTGACGATAGCTCCGCCGCATTTCGTCGAAGAATGCTCCCCGCTCATTCTGTTTCGACGAAAGAATTCTTTTAAACCTCGTGCTGTCTTCCTCAAGGGGATACGCACGTGTCACCGCTTCCGCGACGGCCGCATCCGGGTCCCGCACCGGCGGAAGAACGAGTTGTATGATGGCGGTCTGCGGCAGCCGCCACGTGTTCTCCATGGAAAAAAACGAGCCCGCCGCAGCGCAGATCATTTCCGTGCCGCGCACCTTCCCGTCGTAGGAGTAGCCGGCGATATGCGGCGTGGCGATATCGCAGAGCGCGACGGTCGCCGGATCGGGCGCCGGCTCATTTTGCCATACGTCAAGCACAACAGAACCGAGCCTGTCCCGGTTTTTTATGAGCGCGGCTTCGTCGATGACGTTTCCCCGGCTGGTATTTATGAGAAACGCGCCTTTCTTCATGGAACGGACGAAGCCACTGTTTACCATCCGCAGCGTGGCGTTTGATCCGGAGGCCGCAAGCGGCACGTGCAGGGTTACGATGTCCGATTCCGCAAGCACGGTCTCAAGCGGCAGATAAATTTCGCTTCCTGTCAATGCCTTCTTAGGGGGATCATTGAGCAAACATCGCATTCCAAACGCCCGGGCAAGCGTAAAAACCCGCGAACCGATGTTTCCCGCGCCAACAATGCCGAGCGTGAGGTCTTTGAGCCGCACGTTTCTTGCAGCAGCACAGTTAAGGAGCGCAGCCACGACATACTCGGCAACCGAATTTGCATTCGAGCCGGGCGCATAGGCGAACCCGATGTGGTTATCGGCACAATAGCGCATGTCAACATGGTCGGTGCCGCTGGTGGCGCTCGCAACGAATTTGACCCCGGTGCCTTTCAGGAGTTCCGCATTCACCCCCGTAACAGAACGCACGAGAAGCGCGTCCTCGCCTTTCAGCTTATCCCGGGAGATGGCGCGTCCGTCCATCGTAGTCAGATTGCCGAACTGTGCAAACGCTTCGCGGACAAATAGAATGTTCGAATCGGCGAGAATTCTCATGCTCTCCCTGCGATGGTCTCAAAAACAGGTTTCAACAGAACATCTTCCCTTAATCACGGGGCTTTTGTTGATGCGGAACACCCAAGAGCACGATTCAGTCTTCCGCCCCGAGGATAATTTTTCGAATTCTTATACTTTGAAAATAAACAATTGTCTCATGCCGCCAACAGATTATTCCTCGAGGTTCCGACGTATATTTGTGATCTCAAATCCTAAATCATCGGCATGTTTACAATACAGAGGTTCCGCGATGTATGACCCGGACAATCCAGCCTCGCTTGAAAAGTATTCCTCGGCGATAACGCTTTCCGATATGGAAGTCTTTATCTTCCCCGAGCTTCTCTTCGCGCTCGTTCTCGCCAACATCATGTCGCCGGCCTTGTGGAAGTGGAAAACGCTTCCGTGGTTTTCCGGCATGGATTCACTCAATCAGTACCGGCGGCTTCTGCGGACGAAACAATATATTATCGACCGTTTTTCCTTCAACCTTGATCTTGACACCTGGGGACTTACCACAAAGGAAAAGGAACTGGCGCGGTTTTCGTCGTTTATTGGCCCGGAAGCGCTCGCGCAGAGCAATGCGTTGTTCGGTTATGAGGGAGACAAATACTACTTCGACATAGACATCCGCCGGCATTTCGGTCTTGACAAATACACGTCAAACATCATCCCGTACTGGAAAACGGAAACCGTAGAGGCCATGGAGGCCTTTCGCCACAAACCGGGATACACCGGCGGCGCGGGTGAATGCGTGTCGCTTTCAACCCTGTACGCCAGCGCGCTGTTCGTGACCGCCGGCGTCCCGCTCGTCAATATCTACCTGATGGCGACACCCCTCCACTCGCAGAACTTCGTGGACATCAACGACGGAATAATCACCAACAACCGCCGCATCGTCACCAAAAACATGTGGTTCAACGGCACCGAACTCAGCGAGAAGGCCCGTCGCGCCCTGGAACATGAGCGCGTCACCGTGGTGGCGAACCATACGGGGTACATCCACACCCTGTACGACAACGCAACCATTTCAAAAGGGTCTTACGAGCATTTTTCAAGGCGGTTGACGGAGTACCTCACCACCGACATCACCTTTGAAATTCTGGCGAATTTCCTGAGGCAGAACAGCCGGCTGCAAAAGTGCTTTCAGATAATCCACGACTGCTGCGGGAAACCACGGTATATCGAGGCGGAAAAAGTTTATTCGTACGAGCATAACAGCAAATTCAAGGTGAGCGACGGCACACGCAACCAGCTCCTTCACGAAATAGACGAGGACGAATTCTATCCCGAACCGCTCCCCGACCGCCTCCTGCTCCGCGAAGTTGAGGAGTTCTTCAAAAACAACCGGGTTTCGCTTGACAGCATTCCCTCAATTGACAACTTAAAAAAATACCTGCACCACAGTTGCTTCAATTCCGAAGAAGTCATGAAAGACCTTGTCAACTTCTGCCGCATCGCGCCGCGACTGCCTTCTGACAACAAGACCTGGGAGAAATCGCCCTCCATTGAGATCGGGGCCGACTGGCCGCGGGAGCGGATCGTCGATTGCCTTGAGTCTGTCCGCTCCGAAAACCCCGTGGCCGATCTTGCCTTCGCTGCATTCCGCGATCTCAGCCGCAGCCCATGGAAGCCTTTTCTCAAGGCCGCACTCGACAGGAACCCCGTGAGCATTGCGGGCGCGGCAAAGCTTGATATCAAGGAAACTGCGGCAGCCCTTGAAAAACTGCCCAGCGAATCCATCTATGACGGAAACCGCATGGCACAGCCCGACGAGGTGTGGAATTACGGCCGCGGCGACGGGTTGGAAAAAGCAATCTGTCTTCTCAATATCGTGCGAGGAAAAAATCCCCAGGGGGCCTCCGGGCTAAAGGGTGACGGAAGAAAGATCGTTGTGTTTTCCGACAAACAGGAATATGAATTCGAAAGTGCTAAGGGGTTGACCTTGCCGGCGAAGGAGGATTTTATCTGGTGATTGGATTGGTGGGTTGTTTTTCAAGGTACCAATCAAAGCCAATCTCACTTCAACACTTTCCACAGCAAATCACCCAGTTCCTTCTGGTTCTTCACCGCCACCACTTCCCTGTTGTCAACGAGAACCTCCACGGGTTCCCGCATGCCCAGCTCCGCAATTTCCTTCCGGTGCGCAGCCAGCAGCGGGCCGTTTTTCTGCACCATGGTTACGAATTCGTCAACATTGATCCCGAGCTTCTTGCAGTCCGTAAACCAGTATGACGTGGTTGCCCTTTCGACAAAACGCTCAAGGTAGCGCCCGAATACCGCCGGATATTTGCCCGCAAGCACAAGCCACCGGAGCGCTTCTTCGTTGCGCATCGTCTCCTCTGTGCCGGGACCGGCCGAATCATACACCAGAGGCTTCACTGAAACGCCCTTGCTTTTCCTGCCCGCGTCAAGTACGATCCGGACCGCGTCTTTCGCACCGGGAAATGCCGGATCGACATACAATGCAAACGCCCGCGGCATTGTTTTCCGCTTGTAAAAGTACGACGGCTTGACCATGCCGGGGCCGAACGTGAATTTGTTCCGCGCCGGCACCAGCGTCGACGCAACGCCGCGATAATTGGGCGTTGTGGCAATCGCAGTATCGAAAAGGAAGAACGGCAGGAACGGTGGATTATACAGCGCAGCCATGGATGCGCCGCGCTTCGAACTAAGCCGCACGGTGTCTATTACCATGCCGGGAAAATCTGCGAGAAGGCTTGCAATAGCCCCTGTTTCCGGATGCGAAAATACGGTGTCGGGGATAAGGACGGCAAGCGTGAAACGCACTGCATCGGTGAACTCGCATGCAGCTTTCGCGCCTTTATGCGAAACGCACGTGCCGGTTTTCCCCGGTTTTCTGCAGTCACGATCTGCAAAGCACTCGGGCAGTGAATCGCAGTACGCGGACTTTCCCTCGCCTGAACCGCATACGATTTTTGCAATCCTTGGTTTCGTAATGTCGTCCTGAAATATCGTGTTGTTGACAAGAAGCGATGGAGAAGAATTGATGCCCATGCGCATCGACCTGGTATACTGCATGGCAAGCTCGGCCCGGCCCTTCTTGGCAACCCAGGTCCGCAGCTTGGACACGTCAAGCCCCATGGACCGTATCACCGCCTCCGTCTTTGTCTCGAATGAAGCGGAACGTTTCGTGAGGAATTCAAGCCATCTCCCGGGATACAGTGCATGCACCGAAAGCCACAGAAGTTCCTCGCTCACTTCGTCCGCGCCGTGAAGCGAGGTCATGCTGCCGTCGATGGACACCGAGCCGATGAACCATACATGCCATTCCGCCTGCGGGAATGCTGCGGCAAACGACACGAATTCCCTGAGAGCGGCGCAACCGTACGGGCATTGCGACATAATATACAGGTCGAAAACGGTTTTCGCGCCCGGCGCACCGCCGACTGATGGAAGCGTGACGAGCTTTGCAACCACCGGTTCATCGGGGATTGCGGGCCCGACGTCCAGCCATCCGTTTCTTGCAATGCCGATGCCCCTGCTGTCGGGCGCGATTTCCGCAAAAGAAAGCGCCTTGCCCTGGAACCCGAACTGCAGCATCACCTGGCCGCGATCGGTGATGAATTCATCAGTGGAACTCTTGCGGTGTCCATTGACGACAAGAGCGCATTCGGGAAACGAATCGAGGAGGCTGCGGCTGTCGTCTTCGCCGAGATGCGCCAGAATTATCTGAAACTCGGATTTCTTTCTCAGGTCCGCCCAGATACGGCGAATCGCGGGGACCGGCGGCTTTACCGTAACGGAATCATCCATTTGTACGATTCGCTCCTGCGTGGTCACGCCGGTGATGCCGAACACATGCCCGCCACGCTGGACTATCACATACGAAGCCCCCAGGACCCTGCCGTCCGGCCCGAAGCAATTCGCAGACACGAGAGGAACCCCCGCGGCCGCGGCCTGCGATGCAAGCCATCTTCCGCCGTATTGGAGATCGTCGTCTCCGATGCACGCGGCATCGTATTTCATGTATCCCATGGCGCGGAGGGCCGCCAGCGTCCGCATAGAATCCTGGGCGCGGCCCCCGGTGTACGCATCGTAGACCCCGCCGCCCGCAAACCCTCCCGCGTCCACGAGAACGACTTCGCTTGAGTCCCGCATTTTCGCCACCAGTGTCGCACGTTTGGCGAACCCGCCGCCCGGAGCGTTCGGACAATCGCATGCGTCAAGCGTCGCATGCGTTTCGCCGGAGGCGAGAACAACAAGTTTTTTCTGGGCCTGCGGCGGGACGGCTGCGCAGAGAAAAACGGTGTAAACGGCAACCATAAGGTTCATGGGAGAATTCCCGTTCGTATAAGACAAGGGGTGATGAAGAACGACGGCTTCAAAATAGATTTCGCCGCAGGGAGGCATTATTGCGGCGACTTCATCGCACAGGTCGGCAGATGTTTATGCGGAAAACGTCTGATTTTCTTGACAGTACGCACGGCTAAAGTATTTTATCACTAATCGTTTCATCAGGCCATTGTATTTCACGAACCATAAAGGAGCCGTTATGCCCGTCAAGCTGCCCGTAAAAATCCTTCTGAACGAAGACGAGATTCCGCGCCAATGGTACAACCTGAAACCCGACCTTCCGTCTCCCATGCTTCCCTACCTCGGTCCGGACGGCAAGCCGGTCCCGCCCGAAGGCTGGGCTCCGGTTTTTCCCATGAACCTTGTTGAGCAGGAATACAGCACCAAGCGGTGGATCGACATTCCCCAGGAAATCCTCGATATGCTGTACCGCTGGAGACCGTCGCCGCTCCGCCGCGCCGTGTACCTCGAGGAAGCCCTTGGCACGCCGGCCAAGATATATTACAAAGACGAAAGTGTGTCGCCTGCAGGGAGCCACAAGCCGAACACGGCGATACCTCAGGCGTGGTACGCAAAGCAATTCGGACTCGAGCGTTTGACGACCGAGACCGGCGCAGGACAGTGGGGATCGGCCCTGAGTCTCGCATGCAAGCTTGTCGGCCTTGAATGCAAGGTGTTTATGGTTCGCATCAGCTTTGAGCAGAAACCTTTTCGCAAAAGCCTGATGCAAGCCTGGGGCGGAAAATGCATCGCCTCGCCAAGCAGCGAAACACAGGCAGGCCGCGCGTTCCTTGCCAAGGACCCGAATACTCCGGGAAGCCTCGGCATGGCGATAAGCGAAGCCATTGAAGCTGCCGTGACCGACCCGACCGGCAAAACACGCTATTCCATCGGCAGCTGCCTCAATTTCGTGCTTATGCACCAGACGATAATCGGCCTCGAGGCAAAGAAACAGCTTGCCAAGGTCGGCATCAAGAAGCCGGATATCATCATCGGCTGCGCGGGCGGCGGCAGCAATTTCGGCGGCATCGCTTTCCCGTTTGTCTACGACAAGATCAACGGCGCGCAGATCGAGATCATCCCGGTTGAGCCAACATCCTGCCCCTCAATGACCCGCGGCATATTTTCCTACGATTCGGGCGACACGGCGGGAATGACGCCGCTGGCCGCCATGTACACTCTGGGACACAACTTTGTCCCCGAGCCCATCCACGCCGGCGGACTGCGGTACCACGGCATGGCGCCGCTGGTGAGTCAGGCGGTTGTTGAAGGACTTCTCAAACCGCGCGCCGTAGCTCAAATAGAGTGCTTCAAAGCCGCCATGCTCTGGGCGCAGACCGAAGGTTTTGTGGTGGCGCCCGAGACGTCCCATGCGATTGCCGCTACGATCCAGGAAGCAAAGAAAGCAAAAGAGGAAGGCAAGGAAAAAGTCATTCTTGTCAACCTTTCCGGCCACGGCATGCTTGACCTCGGAGGGTACCAGAAATTCTTCGACGGCAAGCTCAGCGACTTTGATCTTCCGCAATCGGAGATCGAGCGCGCAGAGGCGGACCTTAAGGCCCTTCCGAAGGCAAAAATGGTCAAGACCGGCAAGTGGTGAGAAGGTGAATTGCTGACGGACTTGTCTATTGATAAAAAAGCAACCGGTGATGAATCGGTTGTTTTTTTTTGGATTGATACGTCAATCGAACTTTATGCGCGAGCAGGACGACCTGCACTCCCGGTATTGAAGAACCCCGCAGCAAGCTGCGGGGAAAAGGCAAACGACATAATATTTGCGCGAAGCGCAACTACAACACCTTAGGGAACGAAGTGACAATCTTCCATCCCTATGGAAAGAAAACATACTTATAGTCGCTCGCTGTGGGATTCATCAAACATCCCCGCCAAATATCAGAAATGGGTGAACGGCCTCTTCCCAACCGGAAACACGTTGAACCCGATCTCAAACAACCGCCGGTGATCGAGGATGTTGCGGCCGTCAAAAACAAACGCCGGTTTTTCCATGCTCGCATATATCCGTTTGAAATCGAGCCGCGTATACTCATCCCATTCCGTGCACACGGCCATGGCATGCGCGCCCCTTACCGCGGCATACGGATCGCTCACGAATTCTACCGTCCCCTTGCAGTCCGCGAGGTCGGCCTTTGCGTTTGCAAGCGCCTTTGGGTCGGTTATCACCACATGCGCCTGTTCTTCCAGAAGCTTTCTCGTTATGTAAATTGCCGGCGACTCGCGCGTGTCTCCCGTGTTCGCCTTGAAGGCAAAGCCCAGGATGGCGATTCGCTTCTTTGCGATAGTGTTGAACATTGCGCTTATCATGGTGCGAACAAACCGTGTCATTTGAAAATCATTCATCTGAACTACGATCTCCCAATAATGAGCAACTTCCGCAAGTCCATAGTGCTCAGATAGATACACAAGGTTAAGGATGTCCTTCCTGAAGCATGACCCGCCGAACCCCACGCTGGCCTGCAGGAATTTTGAACCGATACGGCTGTCCATGCCGATGGAATGCCCCACCTCCGCCACATCCGCCTCGGTCTTTTCGCAGATGGCTGAGATGCTGTTGATCGACGATATCCGCTGGGCAAGGAATGCATTGGCCGCGAGTTTTGACAATTCCGCGCTCCACACATTGCTCGTGACGATGTTCTTTCTGTCAACCCAGTGAGCGTAAAGATCGACCAGTTCCCTCCGCGCGGCAAATCCCGACTTTGTCTCATGCGTCCCGATGAGAACACGGTCGGGACTCAGGAGATCCTTGACCGCGCTTCCCTCGGCCAGGAATTCCGGATTCGACGCAACCTCGAAATGAATGCCCTTGCTGTTGGCGTTGAGAATCCTTTCCATGGCGTGGGCCGTGCGCACCGGCAGGGTGCTCTTCTCCACGATTATCTTGTCGGAATCCGCGACCCGCACGATGTTCCGCGCGGTTTTCTCCCAGTACTGAAGGTCGGCCGCCTTTCCCGTGCCCTCCCCGAACGTTTTCGTTGGCGTATTGACCGACACGAACACGATTCCGGCATCACGGATCGCCGCGTCGATGTCCGTGGAGAAAAACAGGTTCCTGCCCCTTGCCTTTTTCACCACGTCGAGAAGGCCGGGTTCGTAAATAGGCAGGTTGTCGCTCTCCCACGCCGCAATGCGGGGTGCGCTGATGTCAACCACCGTGACCTTGATATCCGGGCATTTCGACGCGATAACGGCCATGGTGGGACCGCCCACATATCCTGCGCCGACGCATGCTATGCGTTTTCTGAATTTCCGTTTCGTCATTTGCAGGCTCCCTCCACGAGAGTTCTCTTATTTATTGACGGATAAAAAAATGATGTCGGCAATGTCGCGCCGCACGCAGTCTATCGCCGCGGCGTCTGGTTTCCGGGACGGATACGTCCAGTTCGACAGCATTACCAAGGCCGATTTCGCGGCCATATCGGCCATGCAGACACACCCGGTAAATCCTGTCTTGCCTATCGTGGAACGCGAGCAAAAAGAACCCATGTAGCGCTCCTGGTTGAGTTCCCAGCCGAGTCCCGCCTGCAGACCAAGGGAAGGGATCTGGTTGGTAACCATCTGCTCAAGACAAGAGGCTGAAAAATATCTTCTGCCCCCCTGGAAACCATCATTGAGCAACATTCTTAGAAAGCGCAGAATGTCCGGGACCGTGGAAAACAATCCTGCCGAACCCGCCACCATGACTTGCCTGAGCGCCCATGCACTCTCATCGTGAACCTCACCCTGTATCGTACGGCGCCGCCATGGATCTATTTCCGTTGGAACAATGTCGTTCCTTGAGAATCCCTCCGTAAAAAATGATGTGCGAGTCATCCCGAGAGGGTCAAAAAATTCCCGCTGCGCCGACACGGCAAGACCTTCCCCGAAAATTTTTTCCACGACCATTCCGAGGAGAATGCTGGTCGCGTTCGAATAGAAGAATGTTGAACCCGGTTCGTCGGCAAGTTCGCCGGTGCAAATCGCGTTGAGAATGGCCTGCGGACCGCCGTCCTTGAGCGAGGAAAGCCGGAAATTGTAATTGACGGTCTGGGTGAGGAGATGGCGGACAAGCACCTTATCGCTTTGTGAGCTGGAAAATTTTGGAATGAATTTGTTTATCTTGTCGTCGAGCGGGAGTCTGCCTGAATCGATAAGCTGCAGCGCCAGGCTCGATGTAGGAATCGCCTTGGTGATGGATGCCACGTCGAAAATGGAATCTTCGTTCATCGTCGTGGAATGCACATCATACGTGTGCCGGCCAAAAGGCAGAATTGTCGGCGGCATTGCTTTGGACACAAAACCGACAACACAGCCGGGAAACACTTTTTCGCTGATGGCCCTCTGGACACGGGCCTCAATTATGCGCTCCATGATTGCGTTATCCGACGTCGTGGTGCACGGCTACACGACCGGCGGCTGCCCGGCAAAACCTTCCTGTTGGGGAGGCGGCACGACCGCATCACCCTGGGTAGTTTCCTGCGGCAATGGAGTTGCGTCCGGCACTGGCAAGGGGGCTTCTATTTTGATTTCGGCTGGAGGTTCTTTCACCTCACCCTGCATTGGCAGCTCCGATGCGGGTGACTGATTTTCAACTGGTTGCGGCACATCGGGAGAAGCCTCGGTTACAGGTTCTTGCCCCTCGCTTTGTTTAAATTCTAGTGACTCCTCCTCTTCCTCTTCATCCGCAGCTTCTTCATCGAACGGAGACAGCCGCTTGGTCTCCGATACGTAAACATCAAGCTGGTTGGGCTTGCTCTTGAGGAATTCAAGAAGCTGTGACGTCTGCTCGACGCTCAGAATGATGCGTAATTGCTTTGATACTTTTGCGTTGAATCCCCACGTCTTGAGCTGGTCGGGAGACACTTCAAAGGCGTCCTGCAGACCGACAAAACGAACTTCGTCGGCCCTCAGCGCGATGCAGGTGGGCGCGTCGATGCAGGAATACTCGCTCAGATAGCGCAGGTGCAGTTTCTGCACGTCGGCAGTCTTGGCAATGCGGAAATAGCCGGTAACGAGCATCTTGTCCTTGTAACCGTCCTTATTCCCCGCGTACTTCGTGAGAAAAAACAGATAGCGAATCTTGCTTTTTGCGAATGCTCCGCGGATTTTGGTCCTCGAACAGCCGTAGAACCCGTAGGTGCCCGATTCATAGTTCGGCTCCGGGACCACGGGAGAATCAATGTCTTCTGCAATCTCGCGTACCGCGATTTCGGACACGGGGTCAGACGCGTAGAACACCACCATGCCGGTGTTTGACGCGCGATAGTCCTGCCAGAGTATGCCGTCCGGAGATTTCATCATGGTGCCGGTGCTCATATTGCACTTCCTTTCGATGCGTCTTCAACGGACGCGCGCAACGGAAACCGCACGAGCCGGCCGTCCGCGGGTGCCGTGGAGCGTGATTGTTATTTGATAGCGAACGAGAAGGTAATTTGTACCGCGAGCGATGTCCGTTTACCAGAACCAGGCGCAGACAAAAAATGAAGCCCGCGAAGCCAAAAGCGTGCGGGCTTGAATCACAATAAATATAGTCGGTGGAAATATATTTGTCAATACTCTTGCATTAGCCTGAGCAATGTTAAATAATGGGCGTTTCCCTCGCCATCGCAAATGCTCAGGCTCGGGCCGGTTCTTCCTCCGGTCTCAGCCGAGGGCCTCGGGCCGCCTCGGCCCTATGGCCCACAGGGCCGGGTCCGGGCGGCACCGCGCTCCAGCGCGGCCTCCGGTCGCCCCTAACGCGTAAAACAAGCAAATGCGCATTCATGCAATCGTAGGTGGCTATCATTTGACAAGTAATCGTACAGTTGTAACAGGTACTAATTACATTGAACGTGCAGGGGTAGTTTCTTGCGCCAGGGGCGACGGAGGGTGAGCGAGAGCGAATTGTCACTTCGTTCCCCAAGGTATGGTAATAGCGCTTCGCGCTTTGTTATTATGTCGCTTGCCTTGTGCCGGCCGACGACCCTTGGAAGCACCCGACGGGGTGCCCAGCCGACAGGCATAGGGCGGACCGGCAACGAGGCGAATAGCCGAGCCTGGAGGAGAACCGGTGCCAGGAGGCAGGCGCCCAATTTCGTATCTAAATTAAAATAGAGGTTATAGAATCAGCATCGCATCGCCGTAACTGAAAAACCTGTACTTCTGCTTCACGGCGTGGTTGTACGCGTCAAGCACACGATCGCGGCCGGCGAACGCGCTTACCAGCATGAGCAGCGTTGATTTCGGCACGTGGAAGTTTGTTATCATTCCGTCAACTGTTTTGAATTTGTACCCCGGCAGGATCATCAGGTTTGTTCTGCCGTGCGAAGGCCGCAAGCTGCCGTCCTCTTCTGCGCAATGTTCCAGAACGCGCACAACGGTTGTTCCCACCGCGATTGTCCTGCCCCCTTGTTTCCTAGTGCGCAAAATCTCGTCCGCAGTCTCTCCGGTCAACTCGTACCGTTCGTCATGCATGACGTGGTCACGGGGATCCTCCTCAGTGACGGGCTTGAACGTTCCCACGCCGACGTGCAGGGTTATATGAGACGTTTCCACGCCCCGTGCCGAAAGCGCTTCCACGATTCCGGTGGAAAAATGAAGACCCGCCGTCGGAGACGCGATGGCTCCCTCGTTCCTGGCAAAAATAGTCTGGTAGGTCACCCGATCGTCCGCACCGGCGGGCCGTTTGATGTAATGAGGAAGGGCCATCACCCCATAGTTTTTCAGCACATCGGAAAACACAAGATTGGTGCCTTTGTCAAGCATTATTGTGCGCGTTCCATCCTCCTGCACGCCAACGATGTCAATGGCAATATCCGGCGCCGCTTCGACGCGGAGTCTTGTGCCTGTCCGCAGACCGCGTCCCGGTCTCACCAGCGCTCTCCAGGCGCCGCCGGATTCCGGTTCCGTAAGCAGCAGTTCCACCTTTCCGCCTGATTCCTTGCGGCAGAAAAGCCGCGCCGGGATCACCTTGGTGTCGTTGAAAACGAGCCGGTCTCCCGGTGAAAGAAGACCGACAAGAGCTTTGAATTCATGATCGCGCACCTCCCCTGTCTTCCGAGAAAGGAAGAGCAGCCTGCATTGGTCGCGTTCATGGTGCGGATGCTGCGCGATGAGGTCCGGAGGAAGTGAGTAATCGAATTCATGGGTCTTCATTTTTTAGTCCGGCTGGGAGGAACAACCTATATTTACAAAGCAATTCATATCATAAGCATGAGCACATAATTTGTTTCGATGCCGGGTATCACTTTCGCGCAAGCGGGAATGACAAGACAGACGACGGTAACCCACCTATCATCATCCAATAAAATACAGCATGTTTCTTCCATCAGTCCCTCCCACACCTGTTTTTCTCTACCCGGAAACCCATTTCCGTTTTTTTCCATTTTTTCCCAGCATTCTTTTCAAAAAAGAACCCGAGATTGTTTTCGACCTCCCCTACCGCTGCGGTCCCGGAAAGGACCTCCCCGTTGTCCTCATGGTGAACGACGTGGATCAATTCCCCGCAGAAGTGAAGGAAACGTCCATAACCGTCTCGCAGAAAGGAATGCAGCCGATCCTCTTTACGTTTGGCGATCCGGGGTCCTGCCTTATCCCGCACCCGTTTGGAGGACAATCACGCGTCTTCCGCTTTGTCATCAAACGGGATGAAATTCCGTCGGGAAGAATCCTTGTCAATTGCAAGGCGGTAATGACAAGCAGGAAGCGGAGCTGGACAGTCGTCAACGACAACTTCGCCACAACGTCAAAGCTGCCGTTTTCATGTTTCGCCGCAAACGAGCCGCTGCCGGGCGCGGATCGCTGTTCGTTCGGCGACCTTCACGTGCATTCCCAGTATTCCCAGAGCCATGTCGAGTTCGGCCCGCCGATCCGCGTCATCGACACGATTGCCGATACGTGCGGGCTTGACTTCCTGTCGATCACCGATCATTCCTACGATCTCTGTTGCAGCATGACCGATTTCCTGAAAGCGGACAGCGGCCTCACCCGATGGAAATCATCCTCCGAGGAAATCACGCGTTCCGACGGCTTCAAGACTGTTGTGCTGCAGGGCGAAGAAATATCCGTCCTCAATTCCCGGCGCAAGGCGGTCCATCTCTGCGGCATAGGAATTTCTCGTTTTATATCAGGCTCTGCCGATGGAGCACGGTCGGGAAAACTGCCGACTCTGAGCTTGACTGACGCAATCCGGCACATCCACAGGCAAGGCGGCATAGCGGTTGCGGCGCACCCCGGTTCAAGGTTCGGATTCAGCCAGCGGCTTTTTCTGCATCGCGGCAATTGGTCCCGGAAAGACATGAGCGTCGAGCTTGACGCAGTGCAGGCCGTCAATAACGGATTCGGCAATTCATGGCTCCGCGCAAGGAACCTCTGGATCGCCGAATTGCTCAAAGGAAGACGAATGCCGCTCGTGGCCGGCAACGATTCCCACGGCGATTTCAACAGGTACCGGTATGTGAGCGTCCCCTTTCTTGACATAGCGGAGAGCTTCACCCGCCACTTGTCGGGCGCCAGGACGGGCATTTACCGCAAGGCACGGTCACAAGAGGACATCATTGCCGCCATAATAAACGGCGAAACGTTTGTGACGAGCGGGCCGTTTCTCCGGCTGGCTCCTACTCAACTCAGCGAAAAGCCAATGGCCGTTCCTCTGGACTGTCAATCTGCAACTATCGAGGCTATAAGCTCCTGCGAATTCGGAGGGCTCAACTTCATTCAGGTTTTTGCAGGCGAGCCTGGCGAAAGAGCCGAGCGTATAATATTCTCAAAAACATTCAAGGGTGAAAAGAGGGCGGTTGAGGAAATAAAACTCTCCACGATAACGCGCAACGGTTACCTTCGCACCGAGGCGGTCTGCAAAAGGGAGGACGGCTCTCTTACCTTTGCCGCCACAAGCCCGCTTTACTTCGGCCACGATCGCAAAGGCCTTTGATTCCCGTGAAACTTCTTCTCGCGCCAATGCACGGGCATACCGATTTCGTTTTCCGCAACATCCTGTTCAAGCATTTTGCCGGAATTGACGCATGCTATTCGCCGTTCATCACAACAGTCAAAGGGAAAACCGTTCGAGACTCACACCTCCGCGACGTTCTTCCCAAATACAACAAGGCGAGCTGTCTTATTCCCCAGATCATAGGCAAAGATGCGGATGAATTCATCGTTCTTGCGAATCAACTGTTTTCCCTCGGATACGAAACGGTAAACTGGAACCTTGGCTGTCCCTACCCCATGGTGGTCAACAAGAAGCGCGGCGCAGGCCTGCTTCCCCATCCGGAAATGATCGCCCGTTTCCTCGAATCGGTTGTCCCTAATGTCAAGTGTCGGATCGAGACAAAGATGCGGCTCGGCATGAACGAACCATCCGAAGCTCCGGCCGTGCTTGATGTCCTCAATGCCTTCCCGCTTGCCGGGGTGATTATCCACGCACGGACAGCCAGGCAGATGTATGGCGGATCGGTTGACCTGGATTCGTTCGCCGAATGTCTCGCGCTTTCGAGGCATCCCGTTATTTACAACGGAGACATTACGGATGTTGCCTCGTTCCAAAAAATCGCCGAACGGTTTGACAAAATTGATTCTTTTATGATAGGCCGGGGGTTGTTAATGGACCCGTCACTTGCCGAACGGATAAAAGGATTAACCAATTGTTCCAAAAAGACATATAGCGAGAGGCTCTACCGATTTCACGAAGATGTCGTACGAGGATACCAGGCAATCGGATTTTCGGGGCAGATGCTGCTTGGAAGACTTAAACAATTTTGGTGTTTTTTCTCGTTTTCGTTTGCAGGACCGGAAGAAAGATTGAGGAAAACACAAAGGACGAAAACAATGAAGGAATATTGGGAACAGGTGGAAGAGACGTTTGTGAAGAACTGACCGGCGGGAACAATGGTGATACCTCCTCTGCCATATCATTGATCCTTTGTGAAGCTGGTACTCTATCCTCACTTGTCACATCGGCTTCACTTCCCCTTCATCGCCTCCGCAAACTTCCCATTATCCCCAGGCTTCCCCAGAAAAACCAGAATATCACCCTCTGCCAGCCCCAGCCCGCTGTCCGGATTCGAGATGATCTCCGCTCCTCTGCGCACCGCGAGCAGGGTTATGCCGTAGGTGCGGCGCAGGTTGAGCTCCGCAATGGTCTTGCCTGCGAGAAACGCGCCCTCGCCCACCCACGCCATGTTCACTTCCACGTCCGGGACCGCGAACTTGAGGTCAGCAACCGTGGCCTTTTCTCCAGAGTTGCTCCGCAGCACCTGGTAGCTGTCGGACCGGATTTCGGCGATGAACTGGTTGATCAGATTTCGCGGGACCTGGTATTTGACAAGCACGCGTGCGAAGATTTCCACCGACGTCTCAAATTCCTCGGGGATCACCTCGCTTGCGCCGAGTGAATACAGGTGCGTTGTCTCGTGAAAAAACCGTGTGCGCGCAATGATGTGGACCGACGGATTGAGCTTTCTGGCGATTTCCACCACGCGTCGCGTGGCCACGGGATCGGGTATTCCGACGACAACGACCCGGGCGTTCTGGATCTTGACATGCAACAAGATTGCGTCCTGGGTTGCGTCGCCGAAGTGAATGGGCTCTCCCGCCGCCTTTTCCTTGCGCACGGTCTCGGGATTCATTTCAGTGATAACGTACGGGACGCCCGCGGCGCGAGCGGCACGGGCGACGTTGCGGCCGTTTACCCCGAACCCGACGATAATGAGGTGGTCCGAAAGCTGCGGGGAGACCGAGGCGCTTCCATTGCTTTCCGACGTGCGCAATCCCGACCGGAGGCGGCCGGGAAAAGGAAGCAAAAGCAGCAGATCGGCGATTTTCGGACCGGCCGCCATCACAAACGGCGTTGCCGCCATTGTCAAGATCGAAACGCCGAGAAAGACCTGGTAGTAGTTTCTGTCAAGGAGCCGGTAATCCAGGCCGGTGCGCGAAAGAATGAACGCGAACTCTCCCACCTGGCCGAGGGCAAGTCCGGTGAGCGCCATGGTGCGGAGGGGTAAACCCAGGATTGCCGGAACAAAAAATGCAATGATAAACTTGCCCGCAAAAACCGCGACGGCAAGCGCGGGAATGAGCACCGGATGGCGCAGGAAGAACGCGACGTCGAACAGCATGCCAATGGAGATGAAAAAAACGCTCGTAAAAACATCTCGAAGCGGCAGGATGGATCCGAGGGCCTGATAGGCATACTCCGATTCCGACAGAATGAGCCCCGCCAGAAACGCGCCGAGCGCGAGCGACAGCCCCATGCTTGACGTAAGCCATGCAACGGAGAAACAGATCACGATGATTGCGAGAAGAAAAAGCTCCCTGCTTCTCGTTTTTGCGACCCAGAACAGAACCTTGGGGACCACCCACCTCGTGAGGACGAACATGCAGACCAGGGTCCCCGCGACTTTCAAGAGCAGCGTGACGATTGACGAGCCGACATTGGACGATGCCCCCGAAATAACGGGGACGAGAAGCATCATGGGGACAACAGCCAGGTCCTGGAAAATCAAAATGCCGAGGCTCGTCTTCCCGTGAGGGCTTTCCACTTCGGCCTTCTCCTGGAACCACTTGAGGACAATTGCCGTGCTGGAAAGAGACAGGAGAAACCCCATGAACAGCGACTGCGGCAGCGTGCGGCCTGTCAACAGGGAAACCGCGGCAACAGCGGCGATGGTGGCGAGGACCTGGACCGACCCGCCGGCAAAGACCGTTTTTCTCAATTGAAGAAGGTTCTGCAGGGAGAATTCAAGCCCGATGCTGAAGAGGAGGATCACGACGCCGATCTGCGCGAGGGACTCGACCACTTTTTCGTTTGAAACGAGCGCGAAACCGCCGGGGCCCGCGAGGAGACCGGTGAGCAGGAATCCGACGATGGTGGGGATTCTCAGGCGGTAGCAGGCGAGGAGCACGAGAATGGCAAGGCCGAAGACGATGACCGTGGTGCTGAGAAACGGCATCTCCATCTGGACAAATGCGCCTTTCACGGAAAACGCCGCGGCAGTGCACGCCCCGCCGTTGTTACGCCTTGTACAGCCTATTTTCGGAGCGGAACACTTCCATGGACGACACCTGCTTGAAATCCAGGCCGAATATTGTGGCATGGATGTTCTTGTCTTGTATGTCAAGCAGCCCGAACGTGGGAGGAAAATTCTTGTCCTTGGGGCCCTTGAGATGGCCGGGGTTCATGCACAAGAGGCCGTCTTCGACCGTGAGCCCGCTATGGTGCGTGTGGCCGTGGAGAATTATGTCGACGGTCATCTTGTCTTTCGGGGTAACGTCCTTTTCCATGGAATGAACCAGCATGATCCGGACGCCCAGCACGTTTTCCACGATCTTCTTGGGAAGGGAGCCGTCGGTGTAGCGCTCGTCGTATATGCCCGGCACCTGGACGATGTCGATGTATTTGTCCGCGAGCGCCTTTACATCATCGTAGTCGTCGCCGAGGTGGTACAGCATGGCGATCTTCTGGCGCGAACACAGCCAGTCCGCCGCTTCAACGAGATATTCAACGTTCCGGTGCGTGTCGCTTACGACGCCGATTTTCATACGAGCACCTCCGCCGTTTTGCAGACGTCAAGCCCGCACATCTTTTCCATGCCGGCGAGCCCTCACCGCTTGAGCGCGGCGGCGAGCCTTTCGCAGAACCGCGCGTGGTCGCCCAGGAACAGTTCGATCTTCCTGAGCACCGAATCGGGGGTAAACCCGAACTTCTCCTCGAGCACCGCAAACGGCGCCGACGCGCCGAACCGCTCGCATCCGTAAACCGATCCGAACACGCCGGCCGCGTCCCTCAGGGCCTGCGGCAGTCCCGCGGTGAGCCCGAACACGGGCACGCCGAACGGGATCACGCTTTCGCGGTATTCGACGGTCTGGTCGAAAAACAACCCTTCGGAAATCACCGAAACCACCCGCACCGCCATTCCCTTTTCCTCGGACAGCTTTTTCGCCGCCGTGACGAGCGTGGCGACCTCGGACCCGTTTGCGATGCACACGAGGTCGGGCCGTGCGCCGCTTTCGAACACCGTGTAGGCGCCGCGCGCGGCCTTGCACGCGTCAAGGTACCGGCTTGCGGCCGCGTGTGCGGCAAGATCGGTCATGGCCTGGCGCGAGAGCAGAAGGGCGGTGGGGCGGTGCTTGTTCTCCATGGCCATCTGCCAGGCAACGGTTGTTTCCGCCGCGTCGGCGGGCCTGAGCACGAGCATGCTCCGTTTCCCGTCCGCATTGCTCATGTTCTCCAGGAGGCGGATCTGGGTTTCGTGTTCGATGGGCTGGTGCGTGGGTCCGTCCTCGCCCACGCGGAACGAGTCGTGCGACCACACGTACTTGACGGGCAGCTTCATGAGGGCTGCAAGACGGATGGCGGGCTTCATGAAATCGGAAAAAACAAAAAACGTGCCGCACACGGGAATGACGCCTCCGTGCAGGGCGATGCCGTTCATGATTCCGGCCATGGTGAGTTCGGACACGCCCGCCTGCAGAAAGCCGCCGCCGAAGTCGCCTTTTGAAAAGATGCGCGAGCCGCCTTTGAGAAATCCCTCGGTGTTGTCGCTGTTGCACAGGTCGGCCGAAGAAACAATCATGTTCTCGACCTTCGTGGCGAACGCCGAAAGCACGGTGCCGGAGGCGACGCGCGTCGCGACGTTCGGCGCGTGCGCGATGGCGGCGTAGTCTATGGGGGGAAGTTCGCCAGACAGGAAACCCCGGAGTTTCGCCGCTTCGCCGGGATTGCTCTTTTCCCATTGGGCCTGGCCGTCGCGCCTTGCGCGCGACTGCGTCGTTTTGCTTACCCGAACGCTGTCGAGGTATTTCTTGACATCAGGAAAAACGGCAAAGGGATCTTTCGGGTCACCGCCGAGGTTCTCCACGGTCTTTGCAAACGACGCGCCCGCCTTGGAAAGCGGCATGCCGTGCATTGCCACCCGCCCTTCAAAGCTCCCTCCCTTTTCGTCAAGAGCGCCCTTTCCCATGCGCGTGTGACCGATGATGAGCGTCGGCTTCGATTGTTCCGCAGTCGCCCGGGCAAGAGCCTTGCGGATCTGTGCGATATCGTTACCCTGAATCGACTCCACGCGCCATCCCCACGCCTCGTATTTCTTCGCCGTGTCCTCGCTCGTGACCAGGGAAGTCGTTGTTGACAATTGCACGCAATTCGAATCGTAGAACATGATGAGGTTGGAAAGCCCGAGATGCCCGGCGAGTCTGCCCACGCCCTGGGCGATCTCCTCCTGAATGCCGCCGTCGGAGATGTACGCGTAGGTCTTGTGCGAAAGCCATTCTCCGAACCGCGCGGCAAGAAACCGCTCGGCAATGGCCGCCCCGAGCGCCATTGCATGTCCCTGGCCGAGGGGGCCGGACGTGTTCTCTATCCCGCGCGCAACGTTGAGTTCAGGATGCCCGGGAGTGACGCTCCCCCATTGGCGGAAATTGCGGATGTCGTCGAAGGTGTAAAGCCCCAGCAGATGGAGCATGGAATAGAGCAGGGGCGACACGTGTCCCGGGTCGAGAAAAAACCGGTCACGGTTGGGCCATTGCATGTCTTGCGGGTCAAAGCACAAGAACTCCGAGTACAGGACAGCGATGAAATCCGCGCCGCCCATGGAGCCGCCCGGATGGCCGGACTTTGCCTTTTCGACCATTGCGGCGGAAAGGATTCTGATATTGTCGGCGACCCGTTCGAGAATGTCACGCCCCATCCCCGCTCCTTTACTTTCAGTAATCGGAAATATTTTTCCAAGGTGAATAATTTGTTAAAAATAGATTATAGCCTAGGGAGGTATTTATATAAAAAAGGGGGTTATTTGAGAAGGCGGATGACTTTCATCAATAATAAGGGCCTTTTATAAAAGGCGCGTATGAAAATCGAAAGAATGCTCATGGGCTTGGCGCCCTTGCGCGTCACGGCGCGGGCAATGTCGTCGAGAAAGGCGTCCGGGAATCCGATCATGGCTTCTTTTACGGCATAGGACCGGTTCTGCTGTTTGCCGTAAAAGGAAGCCCACTGATCCTGATAGCGCATCAACAGTTTCCGCCGACATTTCCCTTCTGCAAAGGATTCGGCCGCGACCGTGCCGGCGGTTTTTCCCGAATAGAGGGCATAGGCGATGCCCGCGCCGCTCATGCAGTTCATCATGTGCGCGGCGTCGCCGGCGAGCATTACGCCGCCGCGCACCAGCGGACGTATCCACCGGGCCATGGGAACTCCGCCGCAGTGCACGTCCGAAACCTGCGCGCCGGGGAATTCCTCGCGGATGAATTCTTCCAATAGCGCCCTCGGCATTCCCGCCCGGCAGCGGTCCCCGATGACGCCGAGCCCTACGTTGGCGGTGTTCCCGCCCCGGTGGAACACCCAGACGTACCCGCCCGGCGCGCGCCGGGAACCCAGGTAAAAGACGCATGCGCCCGGCTCCACGCGATCATGCGCAACGCGGGCGAACGCGCATGAATGGATATCTCCTCTGTCAAGAACAGTTTTCCATCCGAGGCTTCGGCCGAGCCTGGATTCGACGCCCTCCGCAAGGATGACGCACTGGGACGCGAACGCCGCGTCCTTGCTTTCGCAAAGGTACCCGCCGTTGTCCTGCTGCACCGAAACGATTGACGTGTCCGGAAAGAACTCAACGCCGAGAGTGACAGCCTCGCGCGTAAGATCGCTTTCCATTTTTTCCCTGTCGATGCTGTACCCTTCATAGCTGTTGGGCACGGTCACGGCCATCCCGGACGGCGAAACGAGCTTCATGTGGGAAATTCTGCACTTAATCCATTCCGGCTTGAGGCTTACGCTCGACGAAAAGCCCTTGAGGCCGATGGCTTCTCCGCACCGGACCGGACTGCCGGTGTTTTTCTTGCGGTCGACAAGACACGCTTTTCTCCCGCCGCGCGCCGCATGAATTGCGGCGACTATTCCCGCGGGCCCGCCGCCGACGACGGTGATGTCGAAGTGCCTTGGCTGCGCCATTGCCTAGCCCTTTCCCCGCGCCGGGGCCTGCGACAGCGCCCCGAACGGGCACACATCAACGCAATTCCCGCACGAAATGCATTTTCCTTCGTCAATAATTATCTTTCCGTCAAGAATCATTGCATCGGTCGGGCACACGGAAACGCAGGTTGCGCACTCGTCGCACAGTGTCTGGTCAACGGCAATCATGGTGTTCCCTTGTGTCACCGCACCGCCGGCAGCCCGGCAAGAAGTTTTGCGGCGTCCTCGCTGATCTGACGGCAGAACGCGTCGCCCCGCGCGCAGGCACGTCCGAGAATTTTGTTGCAGGCAAGCCTGGCACGGCCGAAATCGCCGGCACAAAAATACATGTGCGCCGCCCTGTCCCGCGTGACCAGGGAGTTTCTCCGAGCGCTCGGCAGTGACTCGTAGGCGTCGGCAAGCATTGTGTACGAAGCCGCCGCCTCGGTCCACGACCGCGCCGCTTCGGCCCGTTTCGCGCATGTCCATTGCACGAGACGGCTGCCGGGAAACAAGCGCAGCAGATCGGCGGTGATCGAATCGGACTCGGCGAACCGGCCCTCGCGGTACAGGACCTCGCTCAACAGCAATGCCGCGGCCCGGCGGCAGAACTGCGCGCTTCTGCTGCACAGACGGATGGCCCTTATCCCCTCTTCCTTGTCGCCGGAGTACCAGAAAAAAGCCCAGCCGAAATTCTTCTTGAGGTCGGCCCGCACATAGGTATAGAACCCGAGAAAGAAATCGACGTCGAAGTTCGAATTGTCAAGCTTCTTCGCCTCCTGCAGGTCGTCCATGGCGCCGAAGCCGAGATCGAGCCCTGCCAGGTATTTTTTCCTCCACAAACTGTAGGCGGCCGACATACCCCGCGAAAATCCCTTGATCGTGCGCGAATAGGATGAAACGCCGTGGGTACGCTCATATTTGTAAATAACATTTGAAGTCTTCCTGAAAACGCCGCCGAAATCAAGCGATTCTGTCGCGCTGTCAAGGTCGAGGTCGTGGAGCCCTATGGCGGAGAGCTTGAGCATCCACCCGAGCGGATCGGCTTCGTCGGACCGGATCATTGAGTCGCACAGAAGCAGCGACGCGTCATAGTCGCCCGCAACAAGCCTGTCAACAACCGCCCTTGCCTGAGCGGACCTGTCTGCCGGAAGCGAAAACCCGGCACACGGCGAGGCCGCGGCCAGCAGCGCCGCCGCACCCAGGGCAATCCTAACCCTTTGGAGGAATCGGCACGAGCGAAGGATACGAGACATGAAACCTCAGGCGGAAGTACATCACCGTTGCTAGAAGAGACACCAGAGACGCCGGAACAAGCCAGGGAACAAGAACCGCGGCGGCGACCATCATGAGCATGCCGCCGATTTTATAGGTCGCCTCCATGCTCCTCACCGTATTGCGAACGGCATGCGCCGCATACAGCGGAACGGCGCATCCGGCGCATGCCGCCGCGGCCCAGTCGCGCACCAGCAGGGAGCATGCGAGTCCCGCCGCAATGAATACGCACGCGACAAGATGGGCTTTTCTCACGCCGAGAAAAACGGCCGTTGTGTTTTTGCCGTATCGCCGGTCTCCTTCGTAATCCGGCAGCGTCGAGCTTATGGAACCGGCGCACATGAGCAGGAAATACGGCAGGCTCGAAGCGAGAAACCGCGCCCCGAACGCGGCGCCCGACAGGTGCCAGCCCGCGCCGAACGCGATGAGACCGTATCCCGAGGCGTTTGCGAGAAAATCCCACACCGGCCGTCCCGCAAGGTGCACCGGTTTTGCGCTGTAGGCAAACCCCACTGCAAGCGCCAGGCACGAAAACACCGCCACACCAGGACGCGTCCACAGCGGAATGAGAACCGACGCAAGCGCGAGAAGAGCGGCGCTGGCCCACGCCACCCGGAGCGGGATGTTCCCCTTTGACAACAATGGGAAGCCGGCGTTCACCGCGTCGACGTTGCGGTCGGTTATCTGATTGAAGACGTAGACTGCGGCCACTGAAAGCGAGAATACCAGCATCCAACCGAATTTCGGAAACGGAGCGCCCCACCCGAAGGCGAACGCCACTCCCCTCACGCACCGCAGCCCGGCGACATACCCGAAGCTGCAGAAGCCCCAAACCGGTATCAACAGCAGCGGACGGGAAAGAAATACGGCGTCCGCGCAACGCTGCGGCAGCGGGAGACTCATGAGCGCCCGTTCCCCGCCCCGAACGGGGCCGAACGGCGGCAATCACAGCGGATAGCTTCCCACGGGGAAAGGATTTGAATAAATCCAGCCATATTTTCCTTTTCGCGCTTCTATTCTGTAAACGCCACTATTCCTGATTGCAAACTCCGCCTCCCGTCCGCCGTGCGACGCGATGCGCTCGCCATTGCGCACAAGAACGATCTCGGCCTGTTCCGGGACCTGCACGACGAGGCGTCCGGGCGCCTCCGCGGCGATGCCGCAGAGCCCGGGCGGCACCGCGCGGTCTTTGTTGTCAAGGAAGAACATCCGCGTTCCCTTTGCGTCGCCCCTCCTGAAATTGCTGATGAATCCGTTCCCGTTCTTGAGCGCCGACAGCAGCATTGCCTTTGCGCCGGCGACATCGCAAGCCGGCAGCGGCCGCTCGACGTACAGGTGCGTCCTGATCCCCTTGAGTTCCACCTTGATGGGAAAGATGGTACGGCTGAGCGGCCCGAACCTGACCTTCATGGTATGGGCGTCGACGCCGCCGATGCCGGCCACGAAGCGGCTGCGGTTCATGGCGTCCCATCTCGCCAGAAGCTCCTTCCGTATTTCCAGAAGAAACCTTCGCGGGTAGAATAACTTGACAAAATGGAGCCTGTGCCGCAGGCTTTCCAGCCAGTCGGACATCTGGTTCCACAGCTCTATGCCGTCGAATCCCGTTGCGTCCCATGCGGTCCACGGGTACGGAGGATATTTCTCGAAGTAGTGGCGCACCTCTATGGGATGGGCGATGAACCCCACGCCGCCCTGAGCCTTTATCCGGTCGATGTACCCCTGCGGGGTGTCGCGCCAGCTCACCACCGACTCGCACCCGATCGCAAGGTAATGGTTGATGTTGCCGGCATCGTTGTGCTCGTATCCGACGCACACGAACAGGTCCCCGTGAAACCGCTCGTATCCGGCCTCTCTTCCCGCAAGCGATCCGTGGTCGGTGACAACGATGTAATCCAGCCCGAGCCCCGCCGCCGTGTCGATGAGCACAGGGTAAGAAACCCCGCCGTCGGAATACGTCGTGTGCAGGTGAATCGCCCCGCGCAGTTCCGTATGGGTAAAGGATCCGTCCATCGCGCCGTTGTTGCCTTCCGCCCGTGACGGGCATTGCCGTTTGTCGTTCATGACCGGACAAGAAAACAAGGCACAATAAAAATACCTTTAACGGCGCGGAACTGGTAATTATTGTTGAGGGGGCCTGCCGCGCAAAGCAGATCCTGCCGGTGCGGCGACAGCTATTGACTACCATCCGAGAACCAATGTATTTTGAATCGTTTCAAATCCCGTGTCGACACCTTTCACAAGAAAGTCTCCAAGGAGTTTTCTCGATGCCCCAGCACAAAGCGTGTGAAAAACATATCCGACAAAGCAGAAGAGCAAATCTCAGGAACCGGAGCGAATGGTCAAAACTCCGCACCGTCATCCGCAGCGTCCTCGACTCAAACGACAAGAAAACCGCGCCGGACCGTCTCAAGGCGGCCGTGTCCTTTATCGACAAGTGCGCCTGCGGCGGACTCATTCACAAAAACAACGCGGCCAACAAGAAATCACGGCTCTGCATTCATGTGAACAAGCTGCTGGCCAAGTAGTCCCCGTTCTTTTCTTTCCGCTTTACGAATCCGGCAAGGATGAAGAATGATCAATTTTCATCTTGTGGGCGAAGAACTGTGGTGCGAAAACGTTTCGCTTTCGTCAATTGCCCGCGACGTAGGTACACCC
Organism: uncultured Fibrobacterota bacterium; assembly: GCA_963753345.1. Lineage (GTDB taxonomy): Bacteria > Fibrobacterota > Chitinivibrionia > Chitinivibrionales > FEN-1185 > FEN-1185. Next base: position 133,253 of record CAVWBU010000027.1, on the reverse strand, counting down.
GCATACGTCTACAGCAAAGCAAGCATCGTCAACAGCATCGAATTGCTCGTGGGAGCGTTTGAGTCGCTCAATGTCCGCATATGCTTTTCCGTCAAGTCGAACGCTAACCTGGGCATTCTGCGCGTCATCGCAGGCAAAGGACTCGGCGCCGACATCGTGTCCGGCGGCGAGCTTTTCAGGGCGCTTGCGGCAGGCATCGAACCGCAGAAAATCGTGTTCTCGGGCGTCGGCAAGACCGCCGCGGAGCTGCGGTACGCCCTTGAAAGCGGCATCGGCATGTTCAACATCGAATCGGAGGCGGAGCTTCACGCCGTTTCCGATATCGCAACATCGATGGATACCATTGTCCCGATTTCCTTTCGCGTAAATCCCGACATCGACGCGCGAACGCATCATTTCACGACGACCGCGAAAAAGGAAAACAAATTCGGCATCCCCATTGCCGAGGCTGTTGCATTGTACGGCAAAGCTCATGCTTTGCCTCATGTCAACCCGATCGGGATCGATGTGCACCTGGGTTCGCCCATTCTCTCGCTGGAGCCATACCGCCTTGCGCTCGAAGCACTCGGCGACCTGTATGCCAGGCTACACAAAAACGGCATCAACGTTCACACCATCGACATCGGCGGCGGTTTCGGCATTGTTTACAAAGACGAAACTCCGTTCACCCCCATTCAATTCGCCGGCGTCCTCGCTCCCTGGGCCGACAGGCTGAAATGCAATTTTATCGTTGAACCGGGCAGGTTCATCGTGGGCAACGCCGGAGTGCTGCTTACGAGCGTGACCTACGTGAAACAGACGCAATCGAAACTGTTTTACATATGCGACGCTGGTATGAACGACCTCATCCGTCCGCCGTTGTACGACGCCTATCATGACGCGGTCCCCGTGGTCCGGCGCTCCGGAGCCGATCGCGTTACCGCCGACATTGTCGGCCCGGTGTGCGAGTCGTCCGATTTTCTCGCGCTGGGGCGAGAGATCGACCGTCTCGCCCAGGGCGATCTCATTGCGGTGCGCGGCGCAGGAGCGTACGGCTTCTCGATGTCGTCGAATTACAATGCGCGCCCTCGTCCCTGCGAAGTGCTCGTTGACGGAACCTCCTTTGCCGTCGTGCGAAAGCGCGAATCGAACGCGGACCTTGTCCGCGGCGAGGGCTAGCGACGGCAGCACAGCACGGGCTGATTTTCTTCTGCTGCCGCCGTGCGTGTATTTTCCGTTGGATCGATTTCGTGCCCGCATTACTGTATTTCCGTGATGATTACAATTGCCTTTCGAGTGCCCCGGATGTAGAATTTATATAATGCAATTGTGAAACGCCGTGTTTGGCCGGTGTGCGATTGCGACCAGACCACTTTTTTCAGAACGAACGACTGCTGATCAATGCAAGTAACAACGGTGCTCCTTCAACATCTTCTCTTCCCGTCCGGCCGTGGCCGTGTCGGCATGCCCCTTCTTGTCTGGCTGGGGTTTGTCGCGCTGGTTCCTTTGGCACCCCGGGCCGATCCGGTCTTCTGGGAGCACGAAATCTCCTCGGCGCTTGATTCGCGGGACAGTTGCTATCGCGAAGCGGGCATCGACAGCGCCCGGTTCCAGCATTTGACGGCGGAACCGGGCAATATCCGCACGGCGGTGCAGGACACCACCACTCCGTGGTTCTGCTTTCTGAGAGGGCTAGCTTCCGGCAACGACATCAACGTTGCCGCCAGTTGGTTTGCCCGCGCCGTTGCCGCGGCGGAAGGGGATCCCGGCAAACTATGGGTCCTTGCCGTTGAGTTTGACAGGTGCGAATTGGCTGCGTGGGAGGAAAAATGCCTCAAGAAGCTTGAACAGCTTTTTCTAACGTCCGGTGCGAGAGCCGCTCCCGTCATCGTGCAGCAGCTCCTCTATCGCTCGTCGGTCGCACTTGCCGGCAGTAACGGGAACGATATTAAATTTTATACCGGTTGGGCGCAGAGGTTCGACCGACGCTGCCTGTGGCCCGCAGTTTTTTCCATCGAACACGCCGGGATTCTTGACCTTGCGAAGGCCGTAGACTTGCTCCGCGACATGGGGGGGTCGTTTTCCGCGTCATGGGAAACCCAGCTTGCATGCGTCCGCGCCCTGTTTCGCTGGCTCTCCCTGGTGGTCGAGTTTTTAATAGCGGGGATTCTGCTGGGCCTCGCGGTACGGTGCGCACCAATTGCGCTCCATCTCTTGTCGGAGCGGTTCCCGGATATTCTCAACGCCAGAGGGAAACTGGTTCTCGCGATGGCGGCGGTAGGATCTGTCGCATTTCTCGGCATGCTTCCCTTTGCATGGGTCTGCTTTTTTATCCTGTGGCGGCGATTTGTTCCCAAGGACAAATGGCTCGCCGGTGTCGCCCTCGTGATGTTTCTCCTTGTCCCTCTCGGCGTTAAAGTCAACGACATGTTCGACCAGACGCTTTCCGCGAACGGTTCGGTGGAGCTTTACAAGAAGGTGCTTGATGAGGGATATTACGGCCCGCTCGAGACGACGGTCGGTTTGCACGCGCTGCACAACAGCAACGACTTCCTTGCCCAAACCGCGGTCGCACTTTGCTTCTGCAAAAAAGGGACGCCGCTTGCAGGCTTTCCCTACCTTAAAATGGCGCAATCGCTTGCGAAAGACGACCCTATTGTGATCACCGCCTCGGGAAATGCTCTCTACTATGCCGGCGACCTTCCCGGCTCCAGAAATGCGTACGAGCACTGCATCAGCCTCTATCCGGGCTACGCCCCCCCCTATTTCAACCTCGGTCAATATTATTATTACGGGACCATGGAGACGGCCAAGGGCATGGATTACACAACCCAGGCCTCACGCATGGATCCCGAGTTCGTGGACGCGTTTATTAAGAAAAATGACGACTATTTTCCAATTATAAAAGACTGGCCGCCTCTCCGCCAGCTCATCTGGCCGGATTTCAGCCCCGGGTATTTCTGGAAAAACATATTCCCCGCCTATTGCGGCTCCTGGGAAACGACGCAGAAGAGATTCGGCGGACTCTTTTTCGGCCTTCCGCTCCTTTGGTATAGTTTCCTGTCCGTAATTCTCTTCATTTTGCTTCTCGTTCTCGATAATGCCGTATGGTCAAAAGACATGGTGCGGAGGGTGGCATCCTGCAAGGTCTGTCAGAAACCGGTATGTCGCAAGTGCAAGCGCGGGAGTATTTGCAGCAGTTGTTTCAAGGCGACCCAGAGCATCCGCAACGAGCAGATCCGCCAGCGCATTATGGAAAAAATCCAGCTGGGGACGATCAGGTTTCAAATGGTACGGGCGATGGTGCTCGATCTTTTCTTCCCGGGAGCCGGCTTCGTTTGCCGTGAGGCGCCTTTGTACCAATCGCTGCCGCTTCTTGCGGCAACGTCAATGGTGTATGCCCTTTTCTTCTCGCTTCGTCATGCAACTTTTGATTACCCTGCGTGGGCGATACAAATGGTTACCGTGCCGTTGTATTGCGCCGTTGGAATATACTTCGGCATTTTCGCGATCCGGGGGATCGTCGGCACTGTGGTAGTTTTCACCAAGCGGGGAAATTGACATGGCACTCCGGGGCAGTCTTCGCGAGTTCGAACTTTCGGAAATCTTTCAGCTTATTTCCCGCGACTCCAAGACCGGGCAGCTGGTCCTCTCACACCGCGACAGCGAAGCATTTGTCATCTTTTCGCAGGGTTCCGTGATTGCGGCCGGCACGAGCGAACAGAATCTGCAGACATTTCTCTTTCGGTATCTCAAGACAATGCGTCATTATTCCAACGAAGAGATCAACGAACTCTTGTACGTGTGCCACGGGGAAATGCGGCAGTTTTCGCGGGAATTGGTGAATAGGAATTATCTTGCGGCCAATGAGCTTGCCACCCTTGCGCAAATGGGGGTTGAAGACCTCGCCTGCGGCCTTTTCCTGTGGGACGACGGCAATTATCGGTTCGACTCGCTCGAAAGCATCCAGGAGTACGTCGTCGGCGGCGTATCGTTTCCGGTTGACGCGATCACCATGGAGGCAATGCGCCGGAGTGACGAATGGAAAAGGATCCGCCAGCATATCTCAAACAACACGATATTTTCCATTGTCAACAAACCCGCCGTGCCCTCCGCGGCGCCGGCATCGCCGCTTGCCAATCTCTCGGATTACGTGTTGTCTCTCGTGGACGGGAAAACAGCCGTGGGGGCGCTCTGCGAAAAATCAATCATTCACTCGTATCGTGTTTACGAAACTCTTTTTGCATTATGGCAGAATTCCACAATCGCACCGCTTGCCGTCAAACATCAGCAGGCAAAAGCGCCGGCCGTTTCAATTGGAAAGCTGATTGCCGAAGTTATTGCGGCCATGGGATCCGCAATCATCGTTCTGCTCTGGATGTCGGCGCTTTTTCTGTTTTCATTTTTCGGCAAGAAGACCTTTTTACGCGAAGCAGAGATGGGCCGTCTTCAATCCATTGCAACCGTGGAGATGCAATGGAATACGCGGAAGACCGCGATTGCCGCTCTTCAGTACAGGGCGTTGCAGGGACGACCGCCTTCTGACGCCGCATCGCTGGTCAAGGCCGGTCTCATTTCAAAGGTTGATGCGGTTACGGGCAGGGAGACCAAAATTTTCCGCGGCATTCAGCAGTAACATGGTACATGCGATGTGACGCAGGTCCCTCCCCTCGCGAAATCTTGCAGCAGATTGAGGGAGAATTTCGGACATTGCAAAGCGACAAAAAATCCATGAGCGATTGTTTTGTGCTACCTACACTTTCCTTGCATCTGCTTTCTTTCGGAACTATATTAATTGTGAAAACGTGGGTGCATCGTTGGCCGATTGGAGCGTATAACCGCACAAGAGTTTTTTTGCCTCGTGATTAAGAGAGGGAACCATCGATGGCTTCAATTAATTATGCGATCAGAGAAATAAGCGTAAAAATCGTTTTCTACGGTCCCGGCCTCAGCGGCAAGACAACCAACCTGCAGGTAATCCACAGGAAGATCCCGGTTGACTACCGGAGCGATATGGTGTCGCTCGCCACGGAGACCGACCGAACCCTGTTTTTCGATTTCCTTCCTCTTGATCTCGGAAAGATCAAAGGATTTTCCACCAAATTTCAGCTCTACACCGTTCCGGGCCAGGTTTACTACAACGCAACCAGGAAGCTCGTTCTCCGCGGCGTTGACGGAGTCGTATTTGTCGCCGATTCGGCCCAGGACAAAATGCAGGAGAACCAGGAAAGTTTCCAGAACCTTCACGACAACCTCGCTGAATACGGCATAAAGCAAGGCAGCATTCCCATCGTAATTCAGTATAACAAGCGCGATCTTCCGAATGCTCTACCGGTGGAGACCATCGAAAAGGCGCTCAACAGGTTCGGCTACCCGTGGAACGAAGCGGTGGCGAACCAGGGAAAAGGCGTTTTCGAATCCCTCAAGATCATCGGTAAGATCGTGATCGACAGTCTTAACAAAAAGTATTCCAGGCCTTCCTTGGGAGCGGCTCCGGTTCAACGCCCGCCGATTCAGGCGGCACCGATACCGCAGCAGCGGCCTGCAGCGGAACCGTACGCTGTACCTCCTCCGCAAAGACCGCAGCAGCAGACGCCGTTTATGCCGCAGCGTCCGTCTCCCGCTCCGCAACAATATCAGCAGGACATTTTTCAGGCTGCGCCGCAGCCTCAGCAGACCTTCCGTCCGCAGCCTCAGGCGCAGCCCGCGCCCCGTCCTGTCGCTCCTCCGCCGCAGCCCCAAAAGCCGCAGGCGCCGCGCCAGGATTACGGGTACGACTATGGAACGATCGACCTGGAGCCCATGGCCCAATCGTCCCCTGCCCCGCAACCGGCTCCGGTCGCGCCGCAACCGCCGGTTGACAGCAAGACAGAGCTCGATCTTGAAATAGAAAAATACCAGCGTGAAATAGAGGAGAAACAACGCAGGCTGCGGACGCTCCAATCTTCCTCGCAGCCGCCCCAGGCGCAGCAGCCGCAGGATGCGCTCTCCTCTCCCGCCCAGCAGCAGCGGAACACCTTCCCCGCGCCTCAAAAAGGCAGTTATGACGTTTACAACGCGCCCGCATCCGACGAGCAGGCCCAGGAATATCAGGAAGCCGAAGCAGACGACGTCCAGGAAGCTCCAGCGGCTTCCGACGGAGAACAGCCGCTGTTTTTCACCTCTGTCAATACAGGTCAGCGCAAGAAAATTAAGCGTCCCGTCAACCCCAAGTCAAAACCGCAGGGCAGCTTTCTCTCAAAATTTCTCAACAAAGACAAACCTCAATGAGCGATGTAATTCTTTACAAGGAAGACATTGACAGGCTTAATTCCATCCTGCAGGCGTTTGTTAGCGAAACCAAGATCATTTCGGCGCTCCTCATCAACAAGGACACGCGCCTTCTCGCCCATCAAGGCACGCTTGCGATGTTCGACATGTCTGCGCTCGCCGCCCTCATCGTGGGCAGTTTTGCTTCGACGCAGGCGATTGCCGGCCTCATCGGCGAGCACGAGTTCGGAACGATGTTGCACAGCGGGAATTCGAAAAACCTTTTTATTTCGCTCGTCGACGACAACACGATTCTTGCGACAATATTCGACAGGTCGGTGCAACTCTCCACGGTAAACGCCGGCATCGAGCGACATGTCGGCTTGCTGCAGGAGGCGCTTGCCGCGATCAGCCGCAACATGGAAAACCTGTTTCAGGGGCCCATGGCGATGCCCTCGCTCTCACAGGATGATGTCGAACAGGGTTTCGACTCGTTCTTTGACGGGCAGAAAAACGGTCCTGAGTCTACGGAAGGCGAGGCCGTTCCGTCGACCGCCACGGGCGGCGGCCAGAAGACCCGCGCGCGGGAAACCGCCCGGATTATTCCGCCGCCGCCGGCAACCAAGCATCTTGAGTTTGCTTCGGTCCAGAAGGAAGAACCTCCTTCCCGAACGCGCGCTCCGGACGAAGTTCTGGCCACGGTCCCCCATGCCGAAACAGGGCGCACGCGATCGCTGTCGCCAGCGGTCCTCAGAAGAATTCCTCCGCCAAGCAACACCGAATACCTGTACTTCACTTCAATGAACTACCTTAAGAACAAGGCAAAAGGAAAGGCCGCTTTTCAAAAAATCAAGAATGAAAAGGGCATTCTTTCGCGCTTTTTCAACCGCTCCCGAAACGGTTCGTAGCGGGTGCGCCGGTTCCCGTTATAGCACCACCGTATCTGTTTTGTCCGGTTCCACAACCTATGACGGCAGCGTATATCGCAATCGCTTTTCTGGTGTTTCCCCTGTGTCTAGGAACTGCCGCGCTCCTGTTGTTCGGCGCACGTCCCTCCCGTCCAGGTCCTGTCGGCCTCCTCCTGCACACCATCTTGGAAAAACCACAGCCCCATTGTTCCTTCTATTCCCCCGTCAAGTTTGCGGCGCTTCTCCGCGTTCTCAAACAGGAGAACGCAACATTTGCCACGGTCTCCGAGGCGGCGGGCCCGGAATGGTCAGGCGTCGACCATCCTCCTACCATTGTCATGACCTTTGACGACGGTTTCGACAGTTTTCACACGGCCGCACTCCCGCTTCTTCAGGAACATGGATACAAGGTGACTGTTTTCCCTGTTGCCGGATATCTCGGCAGGCCCTCGACGTGGGACACGCTGCCCCCGCAAACCCATTTGACAAAAGAACAACTGCGCGAAATCGCTGGACTGGGACACGAGATCGGCAGTCACACCGTGACCCATGCAAACCTCACCCTGCTGTGCGACGCCGATCTCCGCGACGAACTTTCGCGTTCGAAAAGTATTCTGGAAGACATAACGGGCAAGCCCATTACTTCGTTGTCGTTTCCCTTCGGTCAATGGAACAGCCGTGTGTGGAATGCCGCGCGCGAGGCAGGCTACACTGCGGCGACTTCGTACGCGAACCGCCGCAGGCATGCCGGACGGGGCATCGTGCCGGTGTGGGGCATCTACTCGTACGATTCCGTTGATGACGTCATCGAGCGTGCGATCAGCAGACCACCGTTGTCAAACGCTCTGGCGCGCGGCTACGTGATGCCGCACTTTGCAAAAGGCACTCCCCTGTGGAAATTCCGGAAGAACTACGCGGTTCTGAGGTAAGACACAGGCGCGGAACGGCACAGCCGGTTGCGTGGTCGCGTCACTCTCCGTCGGACAGCACAAGATTCCTCGCCGCCGGGCCCCTTGAGGTCAAAACAACATCGAACATCACCCGCTGATTTTCGAAAAGAATCTTGAAGCCTTCGGCCGCGATATCGGAACACGCCACGGAAACCTCAGCGTTGTCCGAATCAGAAATGACGACCCCTCTCCCCTGGCCTTCATTGTACCATTTCACCGTTCCCTGCACCATATGCTCAGGCCAGGACCTTTGCTATATTTTCCGCGAACGGCGGCATGATCACTCCCTTATCGGTGACAATGGCGGAAATAAACTTGGAGGGGGTTACGTCAAACGCGGGATTGAATACGGCCACGTTTTCCGGGGCGATTCTTGGGCCAAAACCGCAGGTTATTTCCTCCGCCGGCCGTTCCTCGATGGGAATTTCCCGCCCGGTGGCAAGCGAGCGGTCGAATGTCGAGGAAGGGGCAAGCACGTACAGCGGAATGCCGTGAGCCTTTGCCAGCAGCGACAGGCCATACGTTCCTATCTTATTTGCGGTGTCGCCGTTCGCCGCTATGCGGTCGGCGCCGACCACCACCGCGTCGATTAGGCCGCGTGCCATGACCGTGGCCGCCATATTATCACAAATCAAGGTAACCGGTATGCCCGCGGCCATGAGTTCGAACGCAGTCAAGCGGGCACCCTGGAGAACCGGCCGCGTCTCGTCCGCGTACACGCGGATGAGCTTGCCTTTTTCCTGGGCGACATACACCGGGGCGAGCGCAGTGCCGAACTCGCTGGTGGCAAGACCGCCCGCGTTGCAATGCGTGAGGACGGCCCTGGAATCCTTGACAAGTTCAAACCCGAATTCGCCGATCGCCCGGCACATACGGCGGTCTTCTTCCAGAATGTTCTGCGCTTCGTCAAGGAGAGACCTTTTGATCTCGGCAATGCCGGCGCCCGTCTGAGCCGCCGCGCGACGCAGCATCCTGCCGACCGCCCACGGCAGATTGACGGCGGTGGGGCGCGATGCGACAATACGGTTGGCCTGTTTTTTGAGTTCCGATGCAAACACCGGGAGAGAAACCGATTCGGGAATGTCGCGGATTCCGAGATACACGCCGAACGCGGCCGCCACACCGATGGCGGGCGCACCCCTGATCTGCAACGTCCTTATTGCGGTGAACATCTCTTCCGACGAACGGATGTCCTTGTAGACAAGCGCGCCTGGTAGTTGCGTCTGGTCAACGATGCGTGCGCAATTGTCGGTCCATTCAATGGTCTTAAGACGTGGCATATGCAAACCGCTTTCTTCCGACCTCAACCGTTCAATGTGGCCGCATTAATTCGCCCGTCCAAAATGCAAGGGGCGATCCGCAATCGCCCCTTCTGCCTGCCCTGGTTCACAATGACCGTTATTCCTTGACTTCCTGAGCCGTCTGCCGTGAAGCCTCAATGATTTTTCGCGCCACTTCCGTGGGAACCGGCTCATAGTGCGAAAAGGCCTTTGAGAAGTAACCCCTGCCCTGCGAAAGCGCACGAAGCGCTTGTGAGTAATTCTGTACTTCAGCCTCGGGCACTTTTACCACGATGCTTTGGAACTTTCCCTCAGGCTCCATGCCGCCGATCTTTCCGCGGCGCGATGAGAGGTCTCCCATTACGTCTCCCGTGTAATCGTCGGGCACGGTGATTCGCATGTCGCAAATGGGCTCAAGCAGAATGGGACCTGCCTGTTCGAACGCGATCTTGAACACTTCCCGTCCCGCAATTTGAAACGCTATGTCCTTGGAGTCGACCGGGTGCGTCTTGCCGTCGACAAGGTACACGCGAACGTCAACGATCGGATATCCGGCCACAATACCTTCTTCGAGCTTGGCGTGTACGCCTTTGTCAACGCTGGGGCGGAACGACTGATCGATGACGCCGCCGACGATTTTGTCGACGAATTCGTACCCCGATCCCCTGGGCAGCGGCTCAATGTCGATCGCGACCTTGGCGTACTGCCCGGCGCCGCCGGATTGTTTCTTGTGCGAATACTCCACGTATTTGACGGCCTTGGTTATCGTCTCGCGATACGAAATTTTCGGCTGTTTCTTTTCGACTTCAACCTTGAATCGGTGCTTAAGGCTGGTCAGAATGATGTCGATGTGAATGTCGCCCATCGCCGACAGAACCGACTGTCTGATGTCGCCATGATACTTGTAGACGAACGTCGGGTCCTCTTCGTGCAATTTTACGAACCCCAGCCCTATCTTGTCCTCATCACCCTTGTTTTTCGAGGTGATCGCAACGTTCACCAGGGGCTCGGAAAACTTGATAGGAGGGAATACATATGGCACGCCCTTGTCGGCGAGCGTATCGTTGGTGTGCGTGTCCTTCATCTTGAGCAGCGCACCGATGTCACCGAACCCTATTTCCGGCGTGTCGGTGCGTTCGTGGCCGCGCAGAAAGTACATGTTGCTGATCCGCTCCGACGAGCCGCGCGTAAGGTTCTGGACGTCCTTTCCCATGGCGAGTTTCCCGGTAAACACCCGCACACAGTTGAAATCGCCGATGTGTTCCTCGGAGAGCGTCTTGAAAACGAACGCGGAGACGGGCATCGACTCGGAAACCTGGATCGTCTTCTTCTCGTCGCCCGCTATCACTTCGACGTCCGTGCGCGACAGCGGCGACGGGCACACATTTGCGATAGTGGTAAGCAGAACATCGGTGCCCATGTTGAGCGTGGCGCTTCCGCTGAGCAGAGGGGCAACGGTACCGTCCAGGAACCCTTTTGCAAGCCCCTGTTTCAGCTCGTCAAGCGTGAGCTCGCCTTTTTCAAAGTACTTATTCATCAGGGCTTCGTCGGTTTCGGCCACCGCGTCCATGAGCGATGACCGGAGCGCGTCCACTCTCGCGGAAAGCTCGGACGGGATTTCCACTTTCTTGCCGATCCCATTGCCCTCACGGGCGTATTCGAACGCCTCCTTATTGACAAGATCGACAACGCCCTTGAACGAGGCGCCCGTTCCCATGGGGATCGCCAGCGGCGCCACCGACGTGCCGTAGGTCTCCTTGAGTGCGACCAGGGTCTTCTCAAAATCAACGTTGTCCTTGTCCATGCCGTTGACAAAAAATAGCTTCGGCATTTTCGCCTCTTCCACGAACCGAGAAACGAGCTCGGTCCCTACTTGTACGCCGTCGAGCGCGCTCACCAGGATCACCGCAGACTCCACGACCCTCAACGCGGCTCTGGCGTCTCCCTGGAGGTCAAGGAATCCCGGTGTATCGAGAAAATTGATCTTGGTATTGTTCCATTCGCAGAACCCGAGCTTCATGGCGATGGTCATCTTGCGGTCTTTCTCATCCTGTCGGGAGTCGAAGATGCTGGTGCCGTTGTTGACTTTGTTAAGCTTTGCGGTGCCTTTCGATGTGAAACAGGCGGCCTCAAGAAGGGACGTTTTCCCCACGCCGCCGTGTGAAAGAAGGCAGACGTTTCGAATCGAACCGGCCTCGTACTTCTTCATGCATCCTCCGATGTGCAACGCAACGTGCAGTAGACTGATTTCCGAAAGCACAAGACGGCAACGCCGCCGCCGGGTAAGGACAAGACGTTCAAATATAAAAGAGTTCTTTATTGTGAGGCAATAAAAATACCGGGCAGGGTGCGGTTTTCTACGGCTTGAGAAACCATTTGCCGTCTGTGGATGACCAGCTTCCCACGCGGAAGAAGGTAATGCTGGTGCTCCATTGCCCGTCGCGTGCGCCGTTAGACCCGTCGGAAGTAAACAACCCCTTCATATAGCCTTCGGGAGAATATATATAGGAAAAGTCCCATTGAAAATGGTCATAAATACGGAACCCGAATCCTAGGTGGGTTTCGTATCGTCTTCCAGCGATATCAATAAGCCATCCATTGCGGAGGGAAAACGTGTTCGCGAAGGTGACCTCGGCGCCGGCATGCCAGTTTACTTCCTGCCACTGTTCCTTTGTTGTTGATGACGTGTCGTTGAGAAAACCGGTGTAGAGTGCAACGTAGAACGGGTCGGGCTGTTTGTCAGGGTAATTTTTCACTATTTCACGATCGGCCCTCACCTCGGCGTTTACGTCAAGAAAATGAAAGTTCTTTATCATGAATGTGTTTTTATAGGCCAAGGCAAGGTTGATGGTAAAAGGAATCGGATCAGCGTCCTGGGGGCTGATGTAGTGTATCGACGGTCCCATGTTTGCAAATGTCAATCCGAAACGCATATACGGAAGAAACCGCCAGATGTATCCGACATCAACCGCATAGGAGATAGCAGTCCCTTGGCCGTTTGGACCAATGCCGGGCGCAAGAGCGGAATTGATAAGTTTCAGCGCAACGCCGAAAAAGTGATTATGAATGCCGATTTCTTCAAGTGAAAACCCCCAGGCTGCGGAAAGAACATATTCGTAGCTCATGTACTGAGCAATTGCATTTCCTAGTTCATCCGTAGATGTATTGAGACCGAAATTTAGGTAGTTGAGGTCAACGGCATATCCCCCATACAGCGGACTTTCGGGCTGATACAGTATCGCAGAATGGCCGTGCCACAAGTCGGGAATCTTGAATGCGGGAAGCAACTGTTCAAAGAAATTCGTTCCCGCACCCTTGTCCCACCGCTTGTTCGGAATCCCCAGCCCCGCCGGATTGTAGAACAGAACGTCTTCGTCATCCGCCAGGGCAGTCCCGACTTCTCCCATTGCAAGCGACCGTGAACCGGAGGGAAACACGAGAGTAATTACCGCGGATTGGCCGACGGCAAAAGAGCTGCTTACACACGTCACGATCAACAAACAGGAAAACCGGCGGCAGAGATTCATGGCAGTATTTCCTAGAAGTCGCAAAGGAAATTTGGACCCTGCTGATATTGACAAAATAGTTTACGGAACGATCCTTGCTACCTCTTTCATTCCGGTATAAAACAAATCGGTGAATTCCGACCCGCCAAGTCCTTCAATAACAACAAGATACCTAAAACGCAATATGTTGTATCTATTTTAGACTTGACATACCATATGTTGTTAGTTATACTTAAGTCAAGAATTGCTGACAACTCTATCATGGTTGACGGTATTCCTCCACCAGGAGATAAAAATGCAGCTTTTCAAGATTACCTGTTCGCAATGCCCTCACTACGATTCCTGCCCAAAAAAAACAAGGATGTTCGTCAACTATTGCGGCTCAACCTTCCACAATGTGGAAGGCCATGTGCGCGCCGCAATATCCGATTGCAGGTCCAAACACGGCTACATGCTGCAGAGCATCGTCTCCGCCGCCCCGACCCCGCACCGGAAAGCCGATAAGATCATGGCCGGCGCAGGCGTCTAAAAGCGCTTCTGTCAAGATGGACGACCCCGCCCCTCCTGCACGAAGACATTGAACATCCCGCAAGGCTACTGCACAGCTTCCACGATTGACGCCGTTTGACGATCCGGCCGTACCCGGCCGCGGTGAGTTATTTTTAACGATGACGGGTAGCGAAGCCGGAAACGCTGTAGTGCCGGGAATTTCAGAACCTCATGCGGACACTCACACAGACAAAGTCTCTTTTCGCGCTTTTCGCCGGGTGTTGCATCGCAATGGTGGGATGCGTTCCCGGTGCCGCGACCCGCTCCGGCCCCGCCGTGAGCCTTGCACCCGATTCGGCCTCAAAGGCACCCCCCCAGCTCCGCGGCACCTCCAGCGACACCGTGGTGGACGCGGACAGGTTCATTGACAAATACGGCTTTCAGGCCGAAAATGCCCCGGAATACCCGGAAATCGAGTACCTTTTGGAAAGCGCGAAAAACGCCTGCAAAGCCGACAGCTTCGGGGAAGCGCATGCCTTCCTGCGGAAAACGCTTGCGCTTATCAGTCAGAAAGCCGACGACGACAGGACCTGGGCCGACACGGAATCGTACTCCAGGACAGCTGCCGGCATATACGCCGACGACATGCCGGAGGAGTATTCGGACAGTATTCCCGACGAAATATCGATGCTCGTGTTTCAGAAGCAGCTTTCACGCTCCCTCGACACGCTCAAGCTCTCCGAAAGCGACAGCACGGTTCTCAAGAGGCTGTCTTGTCAGAAGGGAATATCCTACAATTTTCCGATCACGTGGAACGACCGGGTGTACCGTTCCATCTGTTTTTTCGCCCGCAGCAGGAAGGGGTCTCTCGAAAAATGCCTCGCAAGGGCCGCGTATTACCAGCCGTTCATGCAGCGCATGTTCGCCGACAGCGGCCTTCCCACCGACCTGTCCTATTTGCCGCTTATAGAGAGCGGGTTCGACCCGAACGCATACTCCCGCAGGCACGCGTGCGGCATCTGGCAGTTCATTGCCTCGACCGGAACGAAATTCGGCCTGCGGAAAAACTACTGGCTTGACGAACGCCGCGATCCCCTACAGTCAACAGGAGCTGCAATATCCTATCTTCGGAAGCTTTTCAATCAGTTCGGCGACTGGCCGCTCGCCATTGCAGCGTACAATTGCGGCGAGAACGGCGTGACCGGCGCGCTCGCCAGGTCGCCCTCGGGCAGTTACTGGCGCCTTTCCCTTCCGCGCGAAACAACAAACTATGTCCCGGAATTTATTTCGGCGCTCATCGTGGCAAAAAACCCGGAGTGTTTCGGGTACGCCATTTCACAGCGCGACACCTTCGATCTCGACGCCGTGTTCATTGACGAATGCATGAACCTGCAGGCGGTTGCGGATTCGCTCGGGATCCCGGTCCAGCGCCTGCGGTCGATGAATCCGCATATCCTGCACTGGTGCACGCCGCCGTTACCCGCACGGGTGCGCATGTACCTGCCGAACGACAAACGCGCCAGGTTTGAACAATTGATGGAGCGCAGACCCGACGCATTTCGCGTCGAGTGGTACGGTTATCGCGCCAAACAGGGCGACAACATTGCCGCCATTTCCCGACAGTTCAAAATCCCGCCGGACGCGCTGCTTTCGATCAACGGCCTCGGGACCGGCTGCCGGCTCACCACCGGGCAGAGAGTGCTTATTCCCATTCCAGTTCATATGTCAACCGACCAGGCCTACGAAATCGCCCGCGACCTCGCCAGGAGCGAACCCCACGATAATGCCGCGCCGGGCAGGGGCGGCACCATCCGCTACCAGGTGCGGGCCGGCGAAACTATCCAGGACCTTGTCGAGCTGTTCCACGTCAGCGAAAACGACATATGCACGTGGAACAACCTCACCAGCCGCCGGATGCACGCAGGCCAGTGCCTCATTCTAAGGCTTGAACCGGCTGCGTCTTCCCAGACCGCCGATGCCGGGGAGGGCGCACCCGGCGGCAATTCTCCCTTTGCAAAGTACCGCGTGCGCAGAGGTGAAACCCTGTTCTCCATTGCCCGCCTCCTTTCCGTTTCGGTGGGCGATTTGATCGCATGGAACGGCATGAACCCCGGCAATCCCGCGATTTTCTCCGGGCAGACCCTTCTGTACAAACCCGGACGCCGCATCGACGCGCGGTTCCGCGAGCCCGACACGCTGTTCTACAGGGTCTGCAAAGGCGACAATTTGCATACGCTCGCCGCATCATTTTCGGTGAGCGTGGCCAGCCTGCTGCGGGCGAACAACATGTCCCCGTCGACGGTCATCAAACCGGGCGACCTCATAAAAATCCCCTATGTAAAGAAACCCCCGGAGGCGGACCCAAAACCCAACAGAGCGCCGACGGCGGCGCAGAAGGAGAATCCGTGACTCAATCACCCGGAACCGCGCGGCCCTTCCTACGCGGCCTGACGCTGGCGCTCGGCCTGTTTGTTTCGATGCTTGCAGGCTGTTCATCACTGCCCGGAAAAACATTCAAGAAGATCGGCCTTGTGGAGATCACCGACGTCATTCTTTCTTCGGACGCAGCGGTGAAGCAGCTGCGCACGCTTCGCGAGGACGAGTCTGTTGCCGGCGTGTTACTGCGCGTTGATTCGCCGGGCGGAGCGGTCGCCCCTTCGCAGGAAATATTTCACGAGGTGATGAAATTCCGTGATGTAAAGAAGCCGCTCGTCGCGAGCTTCGGCAACGTGGCGGCGTCGGGCGGCTACTATGTCGCGTGCGGCGCTCGCAGGGTCTTTGCCAACCCCGGCTCCATCACGGGAAGCATCGGGGTTATTTTCAGCTTCCCAAAGTATTACAAACTCCTTGACAAGCTGGGAATCTCCATGGAGGTGCTCAAGTCCGGCGAGGCGAAAGACATGGGCAGCCCTCAGCGTGAAATGACGCCCGAGGAAAAAAAGCTGTTTGCCGGCATACTCACGGATATTCATGAACAGTTCATCGCCGACGTATGCCGCGCCCGCTCCCTTAGCGCGGATTCGCTGCGGCCGATAGCGGACGGGAGGATCATGACCGGACGGCAGGCGCTGCGTTCCGGACTGGTGGACACGCTCGGAAGCCTGCAGGACGCGGCCGACTATCTGAGAAAGCTTGCCGACGTTTCGCCCTCGGCGGAGATCGTCGAAAAGAAAAAGCGCGAGCCCTACCTGCACAGGCTTCTCTTCGGCGAGCTGGCGGAAAAGTTTCCGGCCCTGCAAAACACTTTTGTGCCGGCCGGTTCCTATTTTTTGTACGACAGGAGGTTCTAGGAGCGCGGCCCGCTGCGGGCACTTTTGGAAGTTTTTTGGTGCGCCGGCCCGGCGCAATTTGTATACTACCTAGCATCCGGGAACGCCACTTCATCACAACAAAGGAGCACGGAATGAGCCTTCAGAAACTCTTTGACGAAATAGAATTGCTCAAAGCGGAATACGAGAAATTCGAGCGCGGCAACAGGTCGGCGGGAACACGCGCACGAAAGAACCTCCAGAGCATAAAGAAGATCTGCCAGGAAATCCGCACCGAGATCCAGGAAGCCAAGAAGAAGGCCGACGAACAGCCTGCCTGAACCTCTCGGCAACAGGACCATGGGCGCGGACTGTGCAAACGCAAGTTTTTGCGCCTGCAATAAATTCCGTACCGATGCGTAATAACCATCCTTAAACGCCCATATATTTAATGGCTATCAAGCTATGAGTTGTCTTGACATCGCATCCTTCAAGTATTCATATTTAAGCTTCAAAAAATCGGGCGTGCCGCTGCGCCTTTCAGCGGAAAGCCCGACAGGACCATGTTATTAGTATAAACTCAAGAGCATACCAAGGGGGTATTATGATTTCATGTATCCGCGGCGGTGCATTATGATTCAATCATCCGATTCCGTGATGCTCGAGGTGAAAGACCTCAACAAGAAATTCGGCAACGTCCACGCCATCAGAAACCTCACCTTTGAAGTGAAAAAAGGCGAAGTGCTGGGCTTTCTTGGACCCAACGGCGCGGGAAAAACCACAACGATGCGCATCATCACCTGCTTTATCCCCGCATCGAGCGGCACCGTGAAGGTCTCGGGCATGGACACGGTCCAGAACGACCTCGAAGTCCGGAAAAGAATCGGCTACCTGCCCGAGAACAACCCGCTGTACCAGGACGTTCTGGTGGACGAGTACCTCAAATTCGTCGGCGAAATACGCGGGCTCAAGGGTGCAAAGCTGCAAAGCCGGATCGACGAGATGTTCCAGGTGTGCGGTCTCACCAAGATGGCAAAGCGCCAGGTGGGCAAACTTTCAAAAGGCTTCAAACAGCGCGTCGGGCTTGCCCAGGCCATGCTGCACAACCCCGATCTTCTTATCCTCGACGAACCCATGTCGGGCCTCGACCCGAACCAGATCATCGAAATACGCCAGCTCATCAAGAAGATGGGCGAAGAAAAGACCGTCATCTACTGTTCGCACATTCTGTCGGAAGTCGCCGCCACGTGCAACCGCATCCTTATCATCAACGAAGGGTCCATCGTCGCTTCAGGCACGCCCGACGAACTCACCTCAAACGCGTCGCAATCCGGCGGGTTCGTTCTCAAGGTGAAGGGGACGAAGGCGCAGGTGCAATCGAAGCTCTCCGCGATTCCGGGCGTGACTGCGGTCACCATCCAGGAATCCGGCGATTGGCTCGAGGCGACCGTGACGTCGGGCAAGGAGGATGTCGGCGAGAAAATATACAAGTGCGTTTCCGAAAACGGTTGGAGCCTTGCCGAACTCAAGCGGCATTCGGCGAGTCTCGAAGACGTCTTTACACAACTTACAAGGGGTTAGGACCATGCAGAACATTGCGGCAATATTTAAAAAAGAATTCAAGACTTATTTCCTGTCGCCCATCGCGTACATCTTCATGACCGTGTATCTCATTATTACCGCGTTCCTGTTCTTCCAGGGATTCTTCCTTATCAATCAGGCCGACATGCGCGGTTATTTCGATATTCTGCCGTGGGTGTTTCTTATTTTCGCGCCGGCGATCACCATGCGATCGTGGGCGGAAGAGAAGAAGGTGAAAACGCTCGAGCTGCTCCTCACATGGCCGGTAAGCGACATCGAAGTGGTGCTGGGCAAGTTCCTGGCCAGTTTCGCCCTCCTCGCCATCGTCGTGGTGCTGTCCATCACCATACCGATCTCCATAGCGATCATCGGGCACCCGGACATGGGCCAGATCGTGGGCCAGTACCTGGGGGCGCTCCTGATGGGGGCGGCCTACCTTGCCATCGGCCTGTGGGTGTCCTCGACGACGGAAAACCAGATCGTGGCTTTTATCATCGGAGCGGTCGCGACCTTTGTTCTCTTTATCATAAGCACCCCGTTTGTCACCATGGTTCTGCCTCCGTTTATCGCTCCCCTCTTCACGTTTGTGGGGCTCGGCAGTCATTTTGAAAGCATCAGCCGGGGCGTCATCGACAGCAGGGACATCATTTACTACTTTTCGGTCGTAGGGTTCTTTCTTTTCTTGAATGTCTGCTCGCTCGGCAGCAGGAAGTGGGAGTAATACAATGGAAAACAGAAAAATCAGAAACAGTTCGCAGCTTGTCATTTACGCGCTCGTGATCCTCGGGTTCATCTGCGTCGTCAATTACCTCTCGACAAAGTTCTTCGTGCGCGCCGACCTCACCGAGAAGAAGATGTACAGCGTATCAAAAGCGACGAAAAACGTTTTGCGCAAGCTCGACGACATCGTGAACGTCAAGGTCTACTTTTCCAAGAACCTTCCCGTCAACGTAAAGACGCTTGAAAAGGACGTGCGCGACATGCTGTCCGAATACAAGGCGTATGCAGGGCACAACCTGCAGATCAGCTACGAAGATCCGGGAAAAAGCGAAGAGGAAAAACGCAAGGTGACCCAGATGGGAATTCCCGAACTTCAGATGCAGACCTTTGAAAAGGACAAGGCGCAGGTTGTCAACTGCTTCATGGGGATCGCGGTGCTGTACGGCGCAAAGAAGGAAGTGATGCCCGTCGTTCAGAACCTCACCAATCTGGAATACGATCTCACCCAAGCGATCCAGAAGGTTTCCAGAAAAGAGAACCCGAAGATCGGCGTGCTCAAGACCGACACGCTCCCCGTTATCCCTCCGCAATACAGGGAGCAGATGCCGGCCAACCCCGACGAAGTGCACGAGAAATACAAACCCATTTTCGAAAACCTCGAGAAAAACTACACCGTCGAAACGGTCACCTGCTCCGACGGGAAGCCCATCGATCCGGACATCAAGACGCTCATCGTGCCGGGCGGCACGTCGTTTTCAAACCGGACCCTTTTCGAAATCGACCAATATTTCATGAAGGGCGGAAACCTCATCGTCTGCGCTGACGCCATCCGCGTGAATTTTCAGTATGGAGCGTTTGCGGCGCCGCAGGACCCTGGCATTCTGAAACTCCTTGAGCACTACGGCGCACGGGTTGAGCATTACCTTGTGTGCGACGCGGCCTGCGGCCAGGTCCAAATCCCCCAGCGCGTGGGGCCCTTCCAGATGAACGTTGCCATGAACTACCCGTATTTTGTGAGAATCATCCGTGAGGACCTCAACAAGAACAATCCGGCGGTGTCCACGCTTAATGAGATGATCCTGCCGTGGGTGAGTCCCGTGGCGCTCCTTGTTCCGGAAAAAGGTGCCGCAAGCGCGAAAGATTCCGGAGCGGTCACCGGCACGGTTCTCATCACGTCATCGCCCAAGAGCTGGGTGGTGGGCGGCTCATTCGATCTCAATCCGCAGCAGAAATGGACAACACCCCAGCAGGGGTTCAAACAGAGCAGGCTTGCGGTGTACCTGAACGGCAACTTCAAGAGCTACTTTGCAGGGAAACCGATTCCACCTGTGAAGGAACCCGACCTTTCGGCGGCCAAGGATTCGCTGCACAAGATTGCGCTGTTGTCCGACAGCACGGCAAAGAACCGGTCAATCGTTACGGAAAACAAGGGACGCCATCTTGTTGTCGTCGGCGAATCTGCTTTTCTCTCCGGCCAGTTCGCCATGCAGGGCAACGTGGCTTTCCTGCTCAACGTTGTGGACTGGCTGTCCACCGGCGACAATCTCATCAGCATCCGGACGCGCACCATGGTCGACCGCACCCTGTCGAAGGACAACCTCAAGGAAGGTTCTGCAACGTCGAACGTGATCCGGTATGTCAACATTCTCCTCATGCCGGTCATCGTGATAATCGTAGGCCTTCTTATTTTCTTCGGGCGGCGTGAAATGGTTTCCGCGCCCGCACTCACGGAAAAAACGGAGGAAAAAACAAAATGAATATGAAGCATCTCCCTTTACTTGCGGTTATTCTCGCCGTGCTTGTCGGCATCATCATCGTCGCGAACCAGTTGAGCAACCGGCGGCCGTCGGAAGATTCCCTGGCCTGGTTCCCGCAGTTTTCCGAAACCGACTGCGGAATGATCGTTGCAAAGGACCTGCGAGACTCGGTTTTCCTTGTCCACAGAGGCAAGGACTGGGTGGTGATGAACCGGAGGCCTTCCGACAATACGGCCCCGTCGTTTCTTTCTTCCGATTCTTCCGGCAAGGCGAGGAAAATATCCGAATACCCCGCCGACAGCGCTTTTGTCCAAACGGCGATCGACAAATTGAAATCCATGAAACGAGAGGATCTCATTTCGCAGAATCGTGAGAAACAGGCGGAGCTGGAGGTCGACACGATCCAGGCGACCAGGGTCGACATCTACAACGCAAAAATGGCCTGCATCGGCACGTTCTATGTGGGAAAAAGCGGCGCCGACTGGTCATCCAACTTTGTGCGAGCGAAGGGAAGCGACGACGTGTACCTCGTGGGCGGCGGCCTTAAAAACTCCTTTTTCACCGACAGATCCCGGTGGAAAAACAAGGTCATCAGCAAATTCGACCGCGGCTTCGTGAAGGGCATCGAACTTGCGAAGCGCGACAGCGCCTCAATTCTCCTGTCGCTTGTTGCCCCGTCTCCCAAGGACACCACCGGGCGGCCCGTGTGGCGGATAACGTCACCGGTCAAGGACAGCGCGAGGAATTCCGAAGTTGACAAGATACTCAACACGCTTGCGAACTTCTCGGCCGCGGATTTCGAGGAAGATACCGCCATCACCGCGGACAGCCTTGGATTCACCAAACCCTTTCTGCAGGTCAGCCTGTCGTTTGAAAACGGCGACAGAAAATCGGTTTTCATCGGCAATGAAAAGGGTTCGGAAGGGAAGCGGTGGGTCCGGTCGTCCGACAAATCGGCAACGTTCCTCATTTACAAATACAACATCGAGAACATCGACCGGAGCCTGAACGCGCTGCGCGGCATTCCGGAAAAGAAACCTGAACCCGCGCCCAAGATCACTCCGGCCGGAGCAAAGAACGACAAGAAAAAGGCTGCACAGAAAAAGGCAGCGGCAAAAGCGGGCAAATAGTTCCGGCAATACAACGGTCGTATCATCAGCTCCCGTCGTTCTCCAAAGGCGGGAGTTCTTTTTTTAAAGGGGTATCCTGCAATGTCGGACATCATCTATTTCAGCAGACCCGGTCCTTCAAATACCGCCGCGACCCTTGCGCTTGCAGCCAAGCGAGCCTGCGAGCTTTCCATCGGAACAATCGCGGTGGCATCATCGACCGGTGCAACAGCTCTTAAGGCCTTAAAGTTATTTGAGATGAATACTATCATATGTGTCACACATTCAACCGGTTTTGACGGGAACGACTTACAGGAGCTTTCTCCTAAACGAAGGGTGAAACTCGAAGGTGCAGGTTGTCGCGTTCTTACCTGTCAGCACGCTTTTGGCGGTGTGAACCGGGCCGTGCGCCGCAAGCTGAACACCTACCAGCTTGACGAGATTCTCGCCTATACGCTCCGCACCATGGGCCAAGGATTCAAGGTATGCGTGGAAATCGCGGTCATGGCTGCGGATGCGGGCCTTGTGTCGACGAAGCGGGAAGCGCTCTGTATAGCGGGAACGGGCAGCGGATGCGACACCGCGGTTGTCTTGACGCCTGCGAATGCGCAGAGTTTCTTCGAGCTCAAGGTCCACGAGATCGTGTGCAAACCGAGATTGTAAATGCGTGAACGCGTATATGCATAGATGCGCCAAGACCGGCGGAGCTGCCGGTTTGCCGCATACACGCTTTCACGCATATACGCATTTAAGCTTTGACTTTGTAAAAAGCGGGAGACGGGCATCGAACCCGCAACCTTCACCTTGGGAAGGTGACACTCTACCGTTGAGTTACTCCCGCATATAAACGACGGCCAATCTCGCCCGGCGGAACAGGTTTTAAGATAGTTTCTATCCCCTTTTGGTGTCAACACTTTCCCTTGTTGGAATGCCGGGATATAGAGTATTTTCATGAGGCCATTCGGCAGGGTTTTCAGGGATTCCGTTCCACCGGCTCCAACAGTATGCGGTAAGGGTGTGAGTTGGTGCGCACAATCTCCGGAAGCCCGTTTTATTGTGCAAAGCTCGTGGTGAGATGACGTGATTGGAGATGTCCGCCGCAATTGCGGACGAGGCTATGACAGAAAAAATATCGCAGAAAGACGGCAGGCTTTTTGTTCCGGACAACCCGGTAGTACCGTTCATCGAAGGTGACGGCATAGGGCCGGACATATGGCGCGCGGCAAAACACGTCCTCGATCAGGCCGTTGCAAAAGCCTACGGCGGCCGCCGCGGAATCTCGTGGAGAGAAGTTCTTGCGGGCGAAAAGGCCTTTACAAAGACAAAAAACTGGCTCCCCCAGGAAACGCTTGACGAATTCAAAGAATACCGTGTAGGCCTCAAGGGGCCGCTCACGACGCCGGTGGGCGGCGGCATCCGTTCGCTCAATGTCGCCCTGCGGCAGATTCTGGATCTGTACGTGTGCTTGAGGCCGATACGTCACTTCCCGGGCGTTCCCTCCCCTGTTCGCCACCCCGAAAAAGTGAACATGGTCGTGTTCAGAGAAAACACCGAGGACGTCTACAGCGGCAAGGAGCTGGAATCGGGATCCGCCGGTGCAAAAAAACTGCTGGGGTTTTTACGCTCAGAATACGGCTGGGACATCCGCGAGGATTCAGGCATCGGCATCAAGCCGGTTTCGGAATCGGGGTCCAAGCGTCTGGTGCGCGCCGCCCTGCGCTATGCGGTGGAGAACCGCCGCGCCAGCGTGACCCTGGTCCACAAGGGCAATATCCAGAAATTCACCGAAGGCGCATTCTGCCGCTGGGGCTACGAGGTTGCGAAACAGGAATTCGGCGGGGCCGTCGTATCGTGGGAGGAATGCAACGGTGCCGCGCCCGCAGGAAAACTTCTTGTCAAAGACGTTATCGCAGACATTTTCTTCCAGCAGTCCATCACCCGCGCCGCCGAATTCGACGTCATCGCCACCATGAACCTCAACGGCGATTACATTTCCGACGCGCTCGCAGCGCAGGTCGGCGGCATCGGCATAGCGCCGGGCGCGAACATCAACTATGTTACGGGCCATGCCATCTTCGAAGCCACGCACGGCACGGCGCCAAAGTATGCGAATCTCGACAAGGTGAATCCGACATCTCTTATCCTATCGGGAGAGATGATGCTGAGATACCTTTCGTGGACCGAAGCCGCAGATCTGGTTTTAAAGGGAGTGGAAGGCGCGATACGGGAGCGCACGGTCACCTATGATTTTGCGCGGCTCATGGACAATGCGACTGAACTGAAATGCTCGGAATTTGGCAATGCCGTCATCGAAAAGATGTGACGCCTCCGCGGTTGTTGATTGCCGAACCAGGACGAATTAGTTTTAGCATGATACGCGGCCCTGCGCCGCGGCAACGAACGGTTTTTCCATGATTCTTGCCGTTGTCGGAATCCTGCTGCTTCTGCTCGCCCTGCTGCTGGCGGTCAGAATCGGCATGAAACGCGAGAAACCGGAAGAGGAGGTTCCGTCCCCCATGATCCACGGGAGCGGCATTTTCTCCATCATCCGGCGAAGCCCCCGCGAAAACATCGGCGACTACAAGCCCTCGCAGGAAGAAATCCGCAAATATCTTATTGATAAAAACGTAAATATGTCGTTTGGCGGTCCGGAGAAGCTCATCGCCGCGTGGAACGACCAGATGGAGGCCAACATACGCGAGATCGAGCAGGGCGACAAGGATGGCACGGAGTTCTACTACTTTGATTTCAAGTGGGACGACCCTGTATGCTCGAAGATTATTCACAAGGGCCGGTTTGTCACGAGGGAACAGATTTTTCAGTACCCTCAGGTCATTCCTCCATTTCACCTTGGTTGCGGATGTCAACTTTGCAAGTATCAGGGAAAAGACAAGCTCCGCGAAACCACCGAGATCGGGATGTTGCCGTTATTTCGCAGCGGGGAAATAGTTCCTCTGCCAGAGTGGAAAGAGATCACCAGAATTGAGACCCCATTTTCCACGAGTTACCGTCCGGACCACTAGCAGCACTGCAAGGACGCAATGCACCGGCCACCGGGGCGGAGCCGTTTTCCTCCCCCGCGGACGCACCGCCGATGCACCGCAGCAACCGGCCGTCGTCCCCGATGCCATGGCAACAGAAAGGGAGCAGAGGTAGTCTGTCATGCGATTCCCCGTTGTAAAATATCTTGCAGTACCTTTCGCGCTGTGCGCCCTGGTGTCAGGCGTCCACGCCGTGGGACAGTCCGCCGTCATCACCCTTGTTTTCCCGCCGGGCGCACGCGCAACCGGCCTCGGCGAAGCTTTCACCGGCGTGGCTGACGACGCAAACGCCACCTTTTTCAACCCGGCCGGGCTCGGCCAGGACCCCATGTCGAATTCCTGGAAAGCCTATTCCATGAGCACGGGTGACGTCCTCACGGCTATCGCGTCAAAGCGCAGGAAAACCTTCGGGATGAATGAGAAGATATGGGCGGGAACAAACCACGGGGTGATACGTTTCAACGGCAAAGCGTGGGAATCGTATGAACGCCACCTCATTGTTCAGGGCGACAATCTGCAGAGCGTGGCAAAGAAGTACCTGTCGATCGACAACGACGCGCTTATCCGCCACGCCGTCATGATTCTCATGAAGGCGAACAAGATCGAGGCGGTGCGGACCGGCGCGCTGCAACAGTACCTGCGCAAGGAAGTGACGGATTCCATCCAGAAAGCGAAGAACTTCTCCCTGGACGATCTTGCGGACGACATCATGGCGCTTTCCAAAAGCGACAGGACGGCCGCAGAAATCTACGGAAAAATCGCCACCAAGGTTGATTCACTCAAAGCAAGCTCCATGGCCGATGAAATCGTCAAGATCCTGTCCAAGAAGGACCTCCAGTTTGAGGATCTCGTGGAGCTTAAAGTCCCCTTCCGGATCGCCGTTGACGAAGGCGTCACCACAATGGCACTTGACTCAATCGACCGCATGTGGGCGGGCACCCAGCACGGGCTGTGGCGATACGACGGTTCGGTATGGAACTACTTTTCGGAAGCCGACGGACTCCCCTCGAATTACGTAACCGCCGTCTGTATCGGACATTCCGGGACATTTTTTGCGGGAACCGATGAAGGCCTGGCTGCGTACGACGATGGGAAATGGACGCGCATAAGCCCTCCCTCCGGTTTTCCGGATTCCGGGGTAACCGCGGTCGCCTGCGGCAAAGGGGACGCACTGTATGTCGGCACACACCGCGGCCTGGCGGTCCGCAAGGATTCCGCGTGGACGGTTGTCGACACCGCCAACGGACTTTTGGATCCTGACGTCCGGGCGCTGTTCGTCGATTCGAAAGGCAGGCTGTGGGTGGGCGGCGTGAACGGCGTTTCAATATTCGACGAGACTGTCTGGCGAAGGTACAAATTCCCCGGCTCCACCGTTTCTTCAATTGTGGAACAGCCCAACGGCGGCATCTGGATAGGCACCAACAAGGGCGCAATTTCGTTCCATCAGGGGAAAACGCGCACGGATTCGCACGGGAATACCCACCAGCCTCCGCCCGACTGGAAAGTCTTTCATTCCAAGAACGCGCTCAAAGGCGACGACGTTCAGGCGGTTACGACTCAGGGAAACGACGTGTGGCTTGCCACCAAACAGGCTGTTAACAAATACGAATATGCCAATCAGCAGGTGTTCGTTTTCTACGAACCCCTGCTTCCCGCTTTCAAGATCCCCGATCTGTGGCATGTGTACCTTGCTTATGTGCTTCCCACGGAAGACTGGGGCACTCTCGGACTGTCGGTCAATTTCATCAATTTCGGCGTCAATACCTCCACCAACGAGCAGGGCGTTGAAATCGCCGAATACCGTTCGTGGGAGGGCGTGTTCGGGCTTTCGTACGGCCTGTCCCTCGCCCACGATTTTTCGGTTGGCATGAATATCAAATACGCGAACAGCGCGCTGGCCCCCGGCTCCGGCCCCGGTGACGAAGGAACGGGCATGACGTTCGCCGTTGACGCGGCCCTGCTCAAAAGAAATTTACTCTTTAAGAATTTCGACGTTGGTCTCATGCTTCAAAACATGGGACCCTCCATCTATTACATCTCCCCGCAAGAGCAGGATCCTATCCCCTTTACGATAAGGCTTGGCTTGTCCTACAAGCCGATTCAGACGCCATTTCTCGATCTTCGCTTGGTGTTCGACGCGGAGCGCGAAATAGTGAAAAACTATCCGGACAAACAGCCCGATCCTTTCTATACGGCGATCTGGACCGGCATGCTTGACGACAAGGAGGACTACCCCACCCTGCTGAGCAACCTCGAAGAAATAAATCTCCATGGCGGCATAGAGTTTTGGTACGCAAACATGCTTGCGCTCCGCGTGGGACACCTTTATGATTATGCAGGGCGCCGTTTCGAGCTCACGTTCGGGCTCGGCTTCAGATACGCGAACATTAATTTCGACTGGTCGTTCATTTATTCGCCCGAAGGGTTCATGAAAGGCATTGAGTCGCCCGACGGAAGCAACGGTTCGCGCGACGGCCAATGGAGAGCGTCGTTTATGTTCAATTTCTGACGGCTCGTTTCTCCACAGCGCCTTCTTGCCCGCAGCGGCGCACAATGTGACAAAGAAGAGCAACCATTGGAATTCACACCGTGACATCACACCGTCTTCACCGCGTCGCCGCGTTATGCTGCGCTCTGGTGCTGTTCGCGGCAGCGCAGCATGCGACCTCCGCTCCGCTCCCGGCCGCTCTTGCAAAACTTATCGGCGCATCATCGAAGAAACACGTGGTGGAAACAGCCGCCAACCACGGCGGCTCGCTGCTGTTCAAGCGCACGGCCAGCGGACCCAGCGTAGTGCACGTCGTTGCATTCAGAGTTGAATTCAAGAGCGACACCAGCCCTCTCACCACCGGCGACGGGCTGTTCGGCATCGGGCACGACCCGCAGGAGCAGCAGTACTACAGCGCAGACACGGTCTACAAATACGACAATCTTCCCCACGACCTCTCCTATTTCAACAGCCAGTTTCACTATGTAAAGAAGTACTTTTCGACGGTGTCGCGCGGACAATTCGTCATCGACTACACGGTCTACCCCACGAACGGCAACGTGATGTACTCGGTCCCCAATCCCATGAGCGAGTACTCTCCGGGATACAAGCCCAAGAATCAAACGTGGGACACCTACTACGAGCGCAAGACCGTCGGGCTCATGAGGTTTGCCGCCGACGCGATCAAGAGCGCCAATAATGCCGGCGGCCCATTCACCTCGCTTCGGCAGCTGCCCGACGGAACCGTGGTGGACTCCCTGGGCAATCCGACCGTCTTCATGATCATCCACGCGGGCGCGTCGTTTCTCACCGACGGCGGCACCCAGGGCTCGGCCGCGGCAAACACGCCGTCGGACATGATCGACGCGTTCATTTCCAGGCAGTTCTTCCAGTTCTTCAAGGATACGCTCGCCATGGACACCGTGGGCGTGAAGGTGTACGGCGCCGGCGATTCGACCATCGTGATAGACGAAGTGATGATGTGTTCGGAGACATCGAATCAGGACGGGCTCAACTTCGGCATCCACGGCATCATGGTGAACCAAATTGCGCGACAAATCGGAATTCCGGATCTTTTTTCAACGTCGAGCGGCATGACGGCCGTGGGCGGTTTCTGCATCATGGATCCCTACGGCTACTCCGCGGCAAGCGGCTTTATCCCTCCCTGGCCCTCGGCCTGGGTGCGCGCCTTCATGGGCTGGGACCCTGTTGTTCCGGTCCGCGCGGGCGACGCGAATACGTGCCGGCTCAAGGCCCTGAGCGCCTCGGTCTCCGGCGACACCACCATTCTGCAGGTTCCCATCAACAGCCACGAATATTACCTCATCGAAAACCGGCAGCGCAACCTCACCGGCGCCCGCGCGATTTTCAAATGGGACACGCTCACCGGAACGCACGACACCATTCTCATCGACCCGTACACACCGGTCAACCTCGATTCGCGCCTGGTGACCGACTCGCTTTCAAACGACGATTCGCACGTCATCATTTCCGCCACCAACTACGACGTCGGCATTCCTGCCTCGGGCATTCTCGTATGGCATGTCGACGAAGACATCATTCGCGACAGGATCAACTACGACCTGCTCAACGCCGATTCCAACTACAAGGCAGTCAAGCTCGAGGAGGCCGACGGCATCAACGATTTGGGCATTGAGGGAAGGGACATCTTCTACAACCCGGTTTTTGATTTCGGCGGCGAGGAAGACGTATTCCCCCACCTGAAGACCGATTCCACGGGCAAAACGATTCTCATCGACAGCATGGCCCCGTTTACCAAGCCGCCCACCACGAGCAACGACGGCGGAAAGACCTATTTGTCAATCAAGTTCGACACAGCCGGCACGGCGGGGAAACTCGATCAGCAGTCCCTCGTCTACGGCTCGCTCGTGCGCAATTTCGCCGACAGCTTCTTCACGGTCAAGGTGAATTGGAACTTTCTCGTGCCGGGCTGGCCCAAGCGCACCGTACCGGAGAAGTATTTCGAACCGGCCGTGTTCGGCTCGGGTAAATCAAAAAAACTGGCGCTCCTGTCGCAGAGCGGCAGGCTGTACGTGTGGCCTGCGGGGAATCAGATCCTCCACCAATCCAAGCCACCGGTCGTTGTCCCCTACAGCAACCTGCGGGGCGCGGTCCAGGGCACCGCCATCAACGTGACGCAGACAAACCAGACGGTCCAGGCCGACACGGTCGGCTACGATTCTCTTGCCGGCGCCTTCACCTTCCCCACGGTCGTCAGCGGCAGGCTCGTTATTCCGTCGCTCACAAAACGGTTTTATCTTGTGTCAAGCGTCTCCGACACGTCACGATCGATTGATACAACGCCGGCATTTACCTGGACGCCGTCCACCTATGTTTGCAAGATGCAGGGAAGATACTGGGCAATCGGCTGTTCGAACGGCATGGTGATGATCGGCGACACGGCGGCCATGACGGCCGCATCCGACTCGATCCGCCTCGGCGGCAACAGCGCCGTGTGCGCCCTTGCCGCGCTGCCGAAATTTCCGGACAGTCTCGTGTGCATCCAGTCGAACGACAGCCTGTCTCTTCTCGCCGTCGGCACCCAAAGCCCCCTGCGCTGTGTAAAGATCCAGGGCGGCATCGCGCCTTACTCGCTTGTCACGGGCGACATCAACAACGACGGCATGCCGGAAATTGTCGTGTGCGACAGCCGCAAAGGGCTCTGGGCGTTCACGACTGGGCTTACGCTGCTCCCGGGATGGAACAGCCTTCCAAACCAGTGGGCGTCTGCGCTCGACACGTCGACCGACCGTCATGCGCTTCCCGTCAACCTTGCGCCGCCGTCCCTCGCCGACATCAACGGCGACGGCTGCCTCGACATCCTGGCCGGAGGGACCAGCGGCGTGTACGCGCTGAACTACAAGGGCGTGTCCATTGCCGGATGGCCCGCCATACTCGACAATAGATTCTGGCGCGGTAACATTATCTCTTCGCCCGCAGTCACGAAATTTGCAGCCTCCGGTAATCCGCTTGTTCTGTTCGGCTCTGCAACGGGCGACAATAACACCTGGCAAGTCGGCAAAATCATAACCTCGAGCGCCGCGACCGGAACACTCATCTACACCCTTGCCGACGGGTCGACGGACACCCTGAAGGGCCTTTCCGCGGGATTCATCGATTCGGCGCTCGTGTTCGGCGATTCCCTCGTGCTTCCCATTGTTTTGCCCGGCGGATTCGTGGATGCCCTTGACAAAACAGGAAGACGGCCGCTGTTTAACATCGGCGCGAACTCAGCTTTTTTCGACAGTGGCCGCTCACCATGGGCGCGCCCGGCGCCGCGTCGCCGCTCCTCGACGATTTCGACAGCGACGGTTCCAACAACCTCATTGCCGTGGGGGCAAACGGCTGGGTGTACCGGTGGAAACTCGGAAACGCGGTCATCGGCGACTCGATCCTGTGGCGGCAGGCCGGGTACGACGGCACCCGCTGTTTCGCCTATCTCGGCCCGGCGCTGACGGCCCTGGTGCGCGAAAGTGCGCCCATAACGTTCTTTTCGTATCCCAATCCGACAAACGGCAGCCGCTATGTCTGGTTCAAATACAAGTTCTCGGCCCCCGCGCAAAACGTGCGGCTCGACGTGTTCACCATGGCGGGACTTCACGTGCTTTCCAAGACCGGGCTTTCGGGCAGCTTCCCGGACTACAACGAACTTTCGCCGGTTTCGCTGGACACCTACGGCCCGGGCGTGTACCGCTGCAGGATGGAGGCCGTGGTCGGCGGCACGAAGTACGTTTCCCTCTGGAAAATGGCGGTCGTCAAGTGAGCCCCCTCACCGCCGGAAAGCGGCGTTTCTGCGCCCTTTCCTTTGCGTTCCCGGCTCTTGTCACCCTCGTGCTTGTCATGCGCGGGCCGGCCCTTGCCCAGGACGACAATCTGAACTGGAACGCCTTCGGCACCAAGGTTTACACAATAGAAAGCCCGCATTTCTCAATCACCTACACTCAGGGATTGGAACGCATTGCCCGGGAGGCGGACGTCCAGTTCGAGCACCTCTACGGCATTTACTCGAAAACTTATGGAATTGTCCTTCACGCCAAGACAAAGGTGCTGGTGATCGACGGTGAAATAACCAACGGTTTTACCGATCCGATCCACAACTTCATCACCATCTGGGTGCACGATTTCGACATCAACGAACGCGGCACGCACGACTGGCTCAAGGGCGTCATCACGCACGAATACGCGCACGAGGTTTCCATCACGTCAAGCTTCAAGTTCGCCCCGGAGGTTGCATTACTCCAGATCGGCTATTTCTCGCATCCCAACGACCCCAACCGCGTGGAAGCGCTCCACGTGTTCCCCAACGACATTCTGCCGCCCTGGTTTTCCGAGGGCATCGCGCAATTCGAGGACTCGCGCTATGGCACCGATTCCTGGGACACCCACCGCGAAATGATCCTTCGCAGCCTCACCGTGTCGCACAACCTTCTCTCGTGGGACCGGATGTGTGAATTCGCCGGACAGGGGCAGGATTTTGAAAAAACGTACAACCACGGGTTTTCCCTGGTACGCTACATCGCCGCCACATGGGGCTACGACAAGGTGGCGGCTATCCTCCACAATTGCGCCCACGTGTACCGGCTCGACTTCGACAAGGCGGTGAAAGCCGTGCTCGGCATTACCGGACGTCAACTGTACGCCGAATGGAAGACTTCGCTCGAGCGAACCTACACCGACCAGGTGAAAAAACTTGGAAAACAGGTGTACGGCGTGAAAGTCAACAAGGACGGATACGACAACTACTGGCCCAAGTTCTCGCCGGACCAGAAGAAGATATTCTTTATCGGAAACGGCAAGGCCGATTACTCTTTTTATTCGAAAAGCCTGTATTCGTACAGTCTCGTCGATACGGTCAAGGAAGACAAAAGGATAAAGGAGGAGAAGGGCATTGCCACGTTCTATTCCATTCACCCGGCCTCCGGGCTTATCGCCTACACCAGCATGAAATCGCCCAAGTCGCTGATGCCGCCCAACGAAGGAGGCGACCGCGCGTTCGACGCCTTTATCGATACGCTCCCGCCCGAAAAGGCGAAGTTCGCGCCGTTCAAGCGTAAGTCCGAACGCCAGGTCACCAAACGCATGCGGGTGTTCGGCGCCGTGTTTTCGCCCACCGGAGAAAAGCTTGCCTGCATCCGCCGTGAAATTGACAAATTCTACCTGTGCATCATGGATACGAGCGGCAAGAACAGCGTGATTGTCTATCCGGACACGGTACACCCGGAACGCGCCACGCTCCTCAAGTACATCTACAGTCTCGACTGGAACGCGGACGGCAGGCACATCGCCATAAGCTACATCGACACCGGGTACCGGAAGATCGGCATCTACGACACGCTCACGCACCAGTTTGCCATGATGAAGAACGGCTGGCCACGACGACCGCGATCCGCGCTATTCGGCGGACGGCAGGAATCTCTATTTCTCGTCGGACCGCACTGGTATTTTTAACATTTACCGATACAACACCGAAAGCAGAGACCTTTCGCGTCTCACCAACGTGTCCGGCGGAGCGTTTTCGCCGGATGTCTCCAAAGACGGAAAACGTCTCGTATGCGCGAACTACGATAAGGACGGTTACGGCATCTACCTCATCGACACGGTGCGCGCACTTGACACCCTGCACTCCGATTCCCTGTTCACGGGTTCCGACACGGTGCGCGCCGTGTCAATCGACGCCAGCCGGGCCGGAGAGGCGCGGCCCTATTCGTATTTTCCCACCATGTTCATGATTGTCCCGACCTTGATCTGGGAAGAAGCCGTGCCCCAGATTTACAACGTGTTCCAGGGCCAAATGATCTTTAAGGCGGGCGTGCTCGCGTTTCTCGACGACCCGCTTGCGGCAATCGGCATGGGCTCGCAGATGGGCGCGTACCTTTTCCTCGAACCGGACAAGATTTTCCAGTTTATCAACCTTGACCAGGGGTTCTTCGGCAGGAAAGTCAACTACGACCTCGGCGCATTTGCCGCGACCAAAGCCCTGCCCGTCGACGCATCGTTCGACTTCATGCAACGCGGCATCACGCAGAGCGATTACTTCTACATGACCGACGACTCTCTCGGCATCGCTCAGTTGCAGCAGCTCAACTATCAGATCACCCTCCGCTACGTGGATCTCATGCTGTCGCATCCGCTCGCCGAGGGGCTCAACCTTCACCTGCTCGGAAGCTACAACTGGTACGAGGTCTACCTGCTCATCGCCGAGGCGTTCGACCAGTATATGCCCGGCTACAAGGACCTCACCTACGATCTTGCCCAGGGGTATCGTGCCGGCGCATTTCTCTCCCTTCTTGCACCCGAGCACGACCAGCGGTCTTTTATCTCGCCCCGCGGGCTCGCCGCGAGGCTGCAATACAATTACTGGAACCAGGACCTGCTCAACGCAAAGGGAGTGACGGTCGAAAACGGCAAACTCACGGAAAACTACGACATCTTCAAGTACCACGAGCTTGACCTTACCCTCAAGGGCGGCATGTCCACTCCCTGGTACGACAAGCACGATCTGTACGCCGAAGTTCAGGCCATTGGCGTAGTCCCGAATGAAATGGTCAGCAACAAGATTTTCGGAACGAACTATTCCCCAAAGGACCTTCCCTCCTACTACAAGCCCATCGAGTGGATAAAGGGCTACACGTATTTCTTCCGCGACACGCTCAAGACGACGGCCGGCGCCGACTCCATCGTGTACGACACCGTGCTCGTGACCGGCAATGCAGTTGCATCCGTCAATCTCGCCTACCGCTTTCCGCTCTGGCCCACCACGCAGATCGGATGGAAATTCTGGTTTCTCAATGTGGACCAGCTGTACGGCGCCGTGAATTTTTCTGCAGGCGGCTGCTGGCAAAAGCCCTCGGACATCCTCACCTTTCACAAGCAGGACTGGATCTCGTCGGCCGGGGCCGAACTCCGGCTCAAGGCACATTCGTTCGGTTTTCCCGTCGCCCTCGACCTCCGCTACGACTACGGCTTCAACCGTCCTGCACCCTACGGCGGCGACCACATCACCTTCTCGCTCGGATTTGACTTTGACAACTGGGAACTCATCGACCAGCCGGATTACTACGCCTGCGTGGCGAGAATGTAGCGGTTTTTCTCCGTCGGCCCGGGTCAAAAAAACAGGGCGTTCCCACGCGGCTGCGGTGGAACGCCCTGGATGTTTCCTTGCGTACTTGATCTATTTTTTCTCCAGCACCCTCACCATGATAATTCCCTCAATCGCCCGCAGCTTGGCCAGCGCCCCCTCGTTTATCACACTGTCAACGTCTATGATGTTGTAGGCGAGGTCGCCCTTGCTCTTGTTGAGCATGTCGGCGATGTTGATCTTCTCGGCGGCCAGGAGCGTGGTGATCTGCCCCACCATGTTGGGAATGTTCCTGTTTCCCACCAGGATGCGCGCCTTTCCGGACGGGTCCATCTCGCAGTCCGGAAAGTTCACCGAGTTCTTGATGTTGCCGTATTCCAGAAAATTACGGATCTGGTTCACGGCCATCACCGCGCAGTTGTCCTCGGCCTCGGGCGTGGACGCGCCCAAGTGCGGCACGGGAATCACGCTGTCGATGGCGAGCAGGTCTTCGTCCGGGAAATCGGTGACGTATGCGGCCACCGTGCCGTCCTTGATGGCGGCCTTGAGGTCCTCGTTTTTCACCAGCCCGCCCCGTGCGAAATTGAGGATCCGAACGCCCTTCTTCATGAGCGCGAACTTGTCTTTGTTAAGCATGCTCTTGGTCTTGTCGTTGAGCGGCACATGCAGCGTGATGTAGTCGGACTTGGCAATGAGGCTGTCGAGCGACAGCGCGCGCTTGACAGTCCGCGACAACTCCCACGCGGCCTCAACCGAGATAACGGGATCGTACCCCGTCACCTCCATGCCCATCGAGACCGCGTCGTTGGCGACCTTCACGCCGATGGCGCCGAGCCCTATCACGCCAAGCCGCTTGCCCTTGATTTCAGGTCCTTCGAAATTGGTCTTGCCCTTCTCAATGAGTTTGGGCACCTCGTCGCCCTTTCCGGCCAGACTCTTGGCCCATTGAATCCCCGCGACAAGCCGTCGCGACGACATAAGCAACGCAGCGATGACCAGTTCCTTTACGCTGTTGGCGTTGGCACCGGGCGTGTTCATCACCACGACGCCCTTTTCTGAGCACTTGTCGACGGGAATGTTATTGACGCCGGCGCCCGCGCGCGCAATGGCCTTGAGCGATTCGGCAAACTGCATTTCATGCATGTCGGCGCTGCGGACCAGGACCGCGTCGGGATGCACGATCTCCGACGCGATTTCGTAGTTGTCACGCGGGAAGATCTCAATGCCTACGGTGGAAATCTTGTTGAGCGTTTGTATTTTGAACATTTGTTGCTCCTCCGGTTTCTTCTCTGTGTTCTCCGTGTCTCTGTGGTGAGTTTGTTTCCTACTTATTCGACGCTTCGAACTTCTTCAGAAAATCAACAAGCTTCTTCACTCCGTCAACCGGCATGGCGTTGTAGATGCTGGCGCGCAAGCCGCCAACGCTTCGATGGCCTTTGAGCTGCACCAGGCCGTTCTGTTTCGCCTCCTTGAGGCACTTGTCGGTGAGTTCGTCGGAGGGAAGCGTGAAAGGCACGTTCATGATGGAACGGTCTTCCTTTGCTGCGGTTCCTTTGAAAAGGGCGGACCCGTCGATGAAATCGTACAGGATTTTCGCCTTTCCCCGATTGATTTTCTCCATTGCCGGAACGCCGCCCATGTCAAGCATCCACTCGAACACCAGTTTCGCGATGTAAATACCGTAGGTCGGCGGCGTGTTGTACAGGGACTTCTCCTTAGCATGCGTCTCATAGTTGAGCATGGTAGGAGTGATCGGCAGCGCCTTGCCGATCAGGTCTTCCCTCACGATCACCACGGTGACGCCGGCCGGGCCGATGTTCTTCTGCGCACCCGCGTAGATGAGCCCGAATTTCGTCACGTCCGTCGCTTCCGAAAGAATATTGGACGACATGTCGGCAACGAGCGGCACGGCGCCGGCGTCGGGAAGCGCATTGTACTTGGTTCCTTCGATGGTGTTGTTGGTGGTGATGTGCACATAGCTCGCATGGGCATCGAACTTCTCTTTCGCTACCTTTGGTATGTAGGAAAAGTTTTTGTCTTCCGATGTGGCAATCACGTTTGCCGCGCCGTAGCGCTTTGCCTCGGATATCGCCTTCTTGGACCATGTCCCGGTATTGATAAAGTCCGCCTTGCCGCTTCTCGACATCAGGTTAAGCGGAACCATGGCGAACTGGGTGGACGCTCCGCCCTGGAGAAACAATATCTTGAAGTTTGCCGGAATATTCATGAGCCTGCGCAGATGCTCCTCCGCGCCGCCTATAATCGCCTCGAAATCCTTGGAGCGGTGGCTCATTTCCATAACGGACATTCCGCTTCCGTTGCAATCGAGCATTTCTGCGGCTGCTTTTTTGAGCACCGGTTCCGGCAGCACTGCCGGTCCGGCAGAGAAGTTAAACACGCGGGCCATGCGGTCCTCCTTTGATGGTTGCATTGGGTTGTATGGCGGTAACGGGAACATTATTGCTCATTGGTCTTCTTTCCATGCGAAACAGAGCGTCTTGTGATCAGACTGATGCCGTTTCGTTGCGGGCCGCGCCCTCTTCAAATGAAAGTAATGTTGACAAAATCATACACTCGCCGACCAGATCGAGGTTGCGGATCATAACATTGTTCTTCGGCTTGAGGGATGCGGGCGAAAAATTAATGATTCCCCGTATTCCCCCGTCGATGAGCCTGTCGGCGGTTTCCTGCGCCGCCTTCGAAGGAACGGCGATCACGCCTATTTCGATTCCTTTTCTCTTCACGACCTCGGTGATTTCGTGCGCCGGGAACAATTCCACCGACGTCGTAATGGTTTCGAGTTTGTTGATGCTGGAATCGAATCCTGCGACGACAAGAAATCCGTTCTCACTAAGATCGTCGTAGTTGAGAATTGCCGTTCCGAGCCTCCCCAGCCCCACCACGCACGCTTTTCTTTTTCTGTCAAGGCCAAGGTTGGTGCTGATATGCTCCTTGAGTTTGAGAACCTCGTATCCGCCGCCGAAATTACCCACCTCCCCGAGATAGCTCACGTCCTTCCGGATGCTGTCGGCTTTGAACCCCAGCACCCTGCCTAGTTCGGATGACGAGACGGACTTGACGTTCTCGCGCTCCATTTGTTCGAGAAGACGATAAATGCAGAGCAGGCGGGTGAGCGATGGATGAGGAACATTGATTTGAGCATTTCTTCGCATGTCAGCACCAAAGGATGAGCTGTTACTTGTTTCACATAATATAGCACTATTCTGCAACAAAGTCAAGACAAATCTTACAAACTGACAGTTGTCAGTGAAATTAGAATTTGTAATTTAGAGATAACTTGTTCTATTTAATTGCAAAACAATTTGTTACAGATGGTGATATGTTTCTCTATTATAATAAGTATTATCGGATTTATTTCACAGAACTTACTAGTTGATTGTCAAATCTGCTTGATTTGACCTTGTAGAGTTGCCCAATAGCAATCGGGGAAACGCCGTATGCCGAGCGCAGCGGAGACAAGACGGATATTTCCCTGCTCGCGGACCAGCAGACTCTGGTGCAGACTTTGGCGAACTCCGGAAAGCCAGTAGTAACTATTCTTATCACGGGTCGTCCAAGCGTGCTTGGAACAATCCCGAGCAACTCCAAGGCGTTGGTTGCCGCACAGGCCGCACTCTTTTTTCCCTATTGCCAAACCCTCTGTCCCATATATTATGTTAATAGGTCGGTCCGAAAGCCCGCCCCTATCGCCCGAATAACCCAACGCCCTATGGAGCCCTTTTATGATATGGAACAGAGAATTCGAAACCATGAGCCGGAAGCGGCTCACCATACTTCAGACAAGACGGCTGCAGAATCTGGCGCGAAGAGCCTACGTCTACAATCCCTTTTACCGCGGAAAGATGGACGCGGCCGGCGTGAAACCGACCCATATAAAGCACATTTCCGATATTGTCAAGCTTCCTTTCATCACCAAGACGGATCTGCGCGACGTGTATCCCTATGGACTGCTTTCCTGCCATGTCAACAACATCGTCGAGGTCCACAGCTCGTCGGGCACCACCGGCAAGCCCGTGGTTGACGCCTACACAAAAAAGGACATTGAAATCTGGTCGGAAGTGATGGCAAGAACGCTGGCCATGGGCGACGCCACCGCAAAGGACAGGGTCCAGAACGCCTACGGGTACGGCCTGTTTACCGGAGGACTCGGCGTGCATTACGGAGCGCGCAGGATGGGCGCGATGATCATCCCGATTTCCGCCGGCAATACAAAGCGCCAGCTGCAGATAATGCAGGATTTCGGAACAACCGTTCTTGCCTGCACGCCATCGTACAGTTTGTACCTCGCCGAAGTGGGCCGGGAGGAGAAAATCGATTTTTCCAAGCTGCCGCTCAAGGCGGGCCTGTTCGGTGCAGAACCGTGGAGCGAGAACATGCGCAAAGAAATCGAAGCAAAGCTCCATCTCAAGGCGATTGACATTTACGGGCTCACCGAGATAATCGGGCCGGGCGTGGCCTCGGAGTGCGAGCGCCAGGACATGCTGCATATTTTCGAGGACCATTTCTACCCGGAAATCATAGACCCGGACAGCGGCAAGGTGCTTCCCGACGGAGAAAAAGGCGAACTCGTGTTCACCACGCTCACCAAGGAAGGAACACCCGTCATCCGCTACCGGACGCGCGACATCACCTTCCTCGACCACACGAGGTGCCCCTGCGGCCGTACCTCGGTGAGAATGCACCGGATCCTCGGCCGCACCGACGACATGCTCATCATCCGCGGGGTCAACGTGTTCCCGTCCCAGATCGAGGAGGTCCTTCTCAAAATGGAAGGGGTTGAACCGCACTACCAGCTTGTGGTTGAACGGCGTGAAAACCTTGATTACCTTGAAGTCCAGGTGGAAGTGGGAGAAACGAGCTTCTCCGACGAGATAAAAAAACTTGAAGTGCGCGAAAAAGAGATCGAACGAGCCCTGCACGACGCCTTGCTCATCCATGCCAAGGTCAAACTGGTTGAGCCGAAATCGATTGCCCGAAGCGAGGGAAAGGCGAAGAGGGTCATTGACAAACGAATTATCTGACACAAAAGGAGAATGCCGATGAACATACAGCAGATTTCGGTTTTTCTTGAAAACAAACCAGGCCGGCTTGCGAATGTCGCAATGGTCCTCAGGGACAACAAGATAAATATCCGCGCGCTCACCATTGCCGACACCTCGGACTTCGGCATCCTGCGAATGATCGTCAACAAGCCCGAGCTTGCCAACGACGTGCTTAAGAAGGCCGGCTTCACCGTTAAGATCAACACGGTGATTGCCGTCGAAATCGACGACCGCGAAGGCATATTCTACGACATCATGAGCCTGTGCGACACAAACGGCCTCAACATCGAGTACACTTACTCGTTTGTCGAGCAGTATTCCAATAAGGCCATCCTGTTCTTGCGTTTCGAAAATGGGGACAAGGCCATCGAGGCGCTCGCCAAGAAAGGCTACAAGCTTCTTTCCGACGATGAAGTGAAGAAAATCTGACCGGCGTTTCGGAGAAGAAGCGCCGGGTGCACTACTTGTTGAAAACACCCAAGACAACAGCCCTTTTCACCTGTCACCGCAAGGAGGTTCAGAATGACCAGACGCATAGGAGCGCTTTGCTGCGCTGCATTCTTGGTGAGTGCATTGAATCTTTCCGCAGCAGGAGGCGCCAAGGACACAAAGGCCTCGCCAGCTCCTGCTCCCACTCCCGCTGCCTCTCCCGCCCCGGTCGCCGCTCCGGCAAAAGCAGCCGAGCCCATTAAGATAGGCGCGATCTTTGCCGTGACAGGCCCGGCCGCGAACTTGGGCGCTCCCGAAGAAAGAACCGCCCAGATGGTTGTCGACGAGATCAACGCAAAGGGCGGGATCAAGGGACAGAAGCTGGTCCTCGTCATCAAGGACTCACAGGGCAAGCCGGAGAACGCAGTCTCGTTTGCAAAGCAGCTGATCGAGGAGGAGAAGGTGTTCGCCATCATCGGGCCCTCCACCACGGGCGAAACCATGCAGATTAAGGCACTCTGCGACGAGAACAAGACCCTTCTCATTTCCTGCGCCGCCGCGGAAGCGATTGTCAACCCGCTTGCCAAGTGGGTGTTCAAGACCCCGCAGAAGGACAGCGACGCCGCCCGCAAGATCTTCATGGCGCTCAACAAGCTCAAGATCGATAAGATCGCCGTTACGTCAAGCAACACCGGTTTCGGCAAGGCCGGCAAGGAACAGCTTGAAAAAATCGCACCCGAATACAAGATCACCATCGTCGCAAACGAAGTGTACGAGAAAGATGCCACCGACCTCACCGCCGTGCTCACCAAAGTCAAGGCGGCGAATCCGGGCGCGATCGTCAACTGGTCCATCGAACCCGCACAGGCGCTTCTTGCCAAGAACATGAAGCAGCTCGGCCTGAAGTTCCCGCTTTTCCAGAGCCACGGTTTCGGCAACATCAAGTACGTGCAGGCCGCGGGCGAGGCGGCGGAAGGCATTATCTTCCCGGCCGGCAGGCTCCTCGTTGCGGACGTGCTTGCAAAGGACAACCCGCAGAAGGCGCTGCTCGAAAAATACAAGGCCGATTACGAATCGAAATACAAGGAAGACGTGAGCACGTTCGGCGGCCACGCATATGATGCAATCACCATCCTTGTAAAGGCGATTGAGACCGCAGGCACGGACAAGGAAAAAGTGCGCGAGGCCATCGAAAACCTGAAAGGGTTCGTAGGAACCGCCGGCATTTTCAATTTCTCGGCGACCGACCACAACGGGCTTGACATCAACGCATTTGAGATGCTCACGGTAAAAGGCGGAAAGTTCACCGTCTACGGGAACTGATCGGAGAATATTTCTTCCCCCTTCTCCCGGTGGGTGACCCTTGGGAATCCCTGACGAGGGGGAAGTACCCGGAGAGGTAAGAAGGGGGCAAGGGGAATGAGGTCGCGTTGCCCAACGAACCTCACCCCGGCCTATGGCCGCCCCTCTCCCACAGGAGAGGGGTTTTCTATGTCATCATTTCAAATTGCATGAGCAAGCAATGTCCTTCGAACTCTTTCTGCAATATCTTCTTTCCGGCATCACCAGCGGCAGCATTTACGCAATCGTTGCAATCGGCTTCAACATCATCTACAACACCACGGGCATCATCAATTTCGCACAGGGCGAGTTCGTGATGCTCGGCGGCATGATTGCGGTTTCCCTGTCGGCCGTGATGCCGCTTCCCGCCGCCATCGCCTGCGCTGTTGCCATCACGGCGGTTGTCGGCGCGCTCGTGGAACTTACGTTTATCAGGTGGCTTTCGCACCCGTCGGTGCTGCGCATGATCATCATTACGATCGGCGTTTCGATTCTCATCCGTGAAGCGGCGCTTCACATCTGGGACGAAAAGGTCCGGGCCCTTCACTACTTTTCCGGGAACGAGTGCTCGTCGATTGCTATCCTCGGCGCGCACATATCGCCGCAGGTGCTGTGGGTTCTCGGCGTATGCGGGGCGATGGTGGCAGGCCTCTCGCTGTTCTTCCGGTACACGCTCGCCGGCCGCTCCATGCGCGCCTGCTCCGCCAATCGGATGGCCGCGGTCTTATGCGGCATCAACGTGAAGAACATGGTCACCCTGTCGTTCATGCTGAGCGCGGCGATCGGCGCGCTCGCTGGCTGCGTGATCTCGCCGCTCACCCAAACGCAGTACGAATGCGGCACGCCATTGGCGATCAAGGGATTTACCGTGGCGATTCTGGGGGGCCTTGGAAACAGCAGCGCTGCAGTTGCGGCCGGGCTGCTTCTCGGTGTTATCGAGGCGTTCAGCATCAGCGTGCTGCCCGTGGCCTACAAGGACGTGGTAGCCATAGGCATACTGCTGGCTATTCTCTTTTTCAAACCCGCAGGCCTTTTTGGAAGCAAAGAGGTAGGCGCACTCAAGGAATTCTGAAGCAAACCGCATGAACCTCCGACGCATCCTCCCCATCCTTATCATCGCCGGCCTGGTCGTTGCGGTCCAGGTGCTTGTAACGCTTCTGGGACAGACGTTCTATCTCACCCAGCTCACCATGGCGGCCTGCTACACGGTGGTCGTCATCGGG
Organism: uncultured Fibrobacterota bacterium; assembly: GCA_963753345.1. Lineage (GTDB taxonomy): Bacteria > Fibrobacterota > Chitinivibrionia > Chitinivibrionales > FEN-1185 > FEN-1185. Next base: position 90,793 of record CAVWBU010000027.1, on the reverse strand, counting down.
TTGTGCATGCTCATGGGCTACGCAGGCCAGATTTCCCTGGGCCATGCGGGCTTCTTCGCCATTGGCGGCTATGTGTCCGCTGCGCTCACCACCGCCGACTTTTCAACGGCGGCGCACAGCGGATTGGGCGCCCTTTTTGTCAAAACAGGATTCCTCACATTTGGTAAGGACTTGTACGGATCGGACGTCGCCCGTTGCAACCCCTGGCTGGCCTTCGCCGCTGCCGTCCTCGTCACCGCGGTCATCGCAGTCCTCATCGGCATGCCGGTGCTGCGCCTGAAGGGCCATTATCTCGCCATGGCGACGCTCGGGTTCGGCTCCATCATTTACAAACTGGTGCTTGGCACCAGGGTGTTCGGCGGCGCCGACGGACTTTCGGGCGTTCCGGCCTTCACGCTTGTAAAGGGACTCACCATATCCGGCAAAATTGCCGACCGGGTCACCGGCTACTACATGGCGTGGTTCATGGTGTGCGGCGCGGCCCTTCTCATGCACAACCTGGTGGATTCGCGGGCCGGCAGGGCGCTGCGCGCCATTCACGGCAACGAAGACGCGGCCTCGGCCATGGGCGTGAACGCCGCGCGGTATAAGCTGGGACTCTTCGTGTTGAGCGCCGTGTTCGCATCGGTGGCGGGCGTGTTTCTCACCCATTATAACGGCGGCATCGGACCTTCCGAAGCGTCAATCATGAAATCGATCCGGTATGTTGCCATTGTGGCGGTCGGCGGCATGGCAAACCTGTGGGGAGCGATTGCGGCAAGCGTGATCCTCAATTTTCTTTCCCTGCGCGGGTATTTCGGCTCCTACGACGAGGCCGTGTTCGGCGCAATTCTCGTTGCCGTCATGCTGTTCGCCCCGAACGGGATACTGGTAAAACCCGGTCAGCTTAAGGAGCTGGGGAAAAAGATCAGAAGTTTGATGAAACGAAACCCGGAGAGGGAAAACAAAGACGCACCCCAGAGGCATCAAGAACACAAATAGGAATAGGATTTGGAGATAAAGACCTGTCATCTTTTCACTTTGTATCTTTGTCACTTTGTAACTTTGTCGCTTTCCATCATGCCATTACTCGCCATTTCCCATCTTCACCGCTCCTTCGGCGGCCTGCATGCCGTCAATGATGTGAGCTTTGCCGTTGACAAAGGCCAGATCAAGGGCCTTATCGGCCCCAACGGCGCCGGCAAGACTACGCTTTTCAATTTAGTTTCAGGTGCGCTTCGGGCTGATTCCGGGACTATACTTTTCAAAGAAACCCGATTCAAAACCGTGCATCTCACTTCATAGCCTCCCTTGGTATTCTCCGCACCTTCCAGAATATCAAGCTGTTTGCAAAAATGAACGTTCTGGAGAACGTGATGGTGGGCATGCACACCAAAAGCAGCGCAGGCATGGCATCAGGAATGCTTTCCCTTCCTTATTCTTGTAAAGAGGACAACCGCATACGCGAACGCTCGCTTGAAGTGCTCGACATGCTCGGTGCGGCGCACCTGGCGTTCGCCGACTCGCAGAGCCTTTCCTTCGGCCAGCAGCGAAGCGTTGAGCTTGCCCGTGCCCTTGCAGGCGAACCCGAACTGCTGCTGCTCGACGAACCGGCCGCCGGACTTACGATGAAGGAAACCGAAAAACTCGGCGAGACCATCCTTGCCATCCGCGACCGGGGCATCACCATCCTGCTTGTGGAACACGACATGTCGCTTGTGATGAACGTGTCCGACGACATCTGCGTCCTCTCGTTCGGCCAGCTTATTGCGCAGGGAAAACCGCGCGACGTGCAGAAAGATCCCGAGGTGGTCAGGGTGTATCTGGGGGACGCCGATGGTTAGAATAAGAAGTCTTGAATCCGGATACGGCAACCTCCGCGTACTCAAAAGCGTTTCGCTGCATGTGCGGCCGGGCGAAATCGTGGGCATCATCGGCGCAAACGGCGCGGGCAAGACCACGCTGCTCAAAACCATAGCGGGCGTTATCCGCGCATGGTCCGGCGACATTGTCTTTGGCGGCGAACCCATTTGCGGGCTGCCGGCGCACCTTGTGGTTTCGCGCGGATGCGCGCTCGTGCCCGAAGGCAGGCACCTGTTTGCGACAATGACCGTGGACGAAAATCTTGCGCTCGGCGCATACACACGGTTCCGCAAGCGCCAGGGAGCGTCCGTCAAGAACGAGTTGGCCCGCGTCTTCGGCCTTTTTCCGCTGCTCGAGCGGCGTCTCGACCAGCTCGCGGGGACCCTGTCGGGCGGCGAGCAGCAGATGCTCGCCATAGGACGGGCGCTCATGGCCGCGCCGTCGTTCATCATGCTCGACGAGCCGTCCATGGGGCTGGCGCCGATCGTGGTGAAGGGCATTTTCGCTGCTGTCAAGGCCATGCGCGACGCCGGGAGGACCGTGCTCGTGGTGGAACAGAATTCGAAGGCCGTCCTCGCCATCGCCGACCGCGGGTACGTTATGGAGACCGGCTCCATCGTTCTTGAAGGCACGGCACAGGAACTGCTCAACAACACCGACGTGCAGCGCGCGTATCTGGGAAAGGATTACCGGGAAATCAACGAATAGCATTCGCGGCAGTTTGCCGCGTTACTCCGGAGGTTATCAATGATGACAGACATTCAGCAATTCGAAACCATGTCCCGTGACGATCTCTCGCAGTTGCAGATCGAGAAACTGCAGGTGACGCTTAACCGCGTCTACCGCAACGTCGCGTTCTACAAGCATGCGCTCGATGCGAATAAGGTCGTTATAGAAAGCATCCGGTCCCTGGGGGACATGCGGCGCCTGCCGTTTACCACCAAGGAAGACCTGCGCACGAGCTACCCCTACGACATGTTCGCCCTTCCCCTCCGCGATATCGTAAGGATCCACGCAAGTTCGGGCACCACGGGCAAGCCCATTGTGGTTGGATATTCGAAGAACGACATTCTGCACTGGTCGGCGCTGGTGGCACGGCAACTCGCATGGACCGGAATAACCGAGCACGACGTGGTGCAGATCGGTTTTTCCTATTCCCTGTTCACGGGTGGACTGGGATTTCATTTCGGCGCGGAACACCTGGGCGCGTCGGTGATTCCGGCATCCACGCACGGCAACCTGCGCGACCAGGTTACCATCATGAAGGACTTTATGACCTCGGCGCTCATTTGCGCTCCGTCAACCGCGCTTGCCCTGGCGCGCGCCATGACCTCCATGGGCGTGCGCCCGGAACAGTTGCACCTCAAGCGGGGCATCTTCGGCTCCGAGCCGTGGAGCGAATCGGTGCGCAGGGAACTCGAAGAAACGTTCCGCATCACCGCGTACGATTCGTACGGCATGAGCGAGGTGATGGGCCCGGGAGTCTCGGGCGAATGTGAAAAACGCACCGGCCTTCACATAAGCGAAGACCATTTCATCGTGGAAATCGTCAACCCCGTGACCATGGAGCCGCTCCCGGAGGGTGAAGAGGGCGAGCTCGTCTTTACCACCATAACCAAAGAGGCGTTCCCGCTCATCCGCTACCGCACCGGCGACCGCGCGCGTCTTCTCCCCGGTACCTGCGCGTGCGGCCGTACGTTTGCGCGCATGAGCCGCGTGGCCGGCCGCACCGACGACATGATCGCGATCCAGGGTGTCAAGATCTTCCCCAGCCAGGTGTTCGAGACCGTGCTCGGCGTGCAGGGCATCGCTCCCCTGTGCAGGATTGTCCTTGCCACGAAAGATGACGTTGACACCATGGAAGTGGGCGTGGCCGTGTCGGGAGAAAGCGACTGCATCGACGAGATCAAGGCGCTCGAAAAACTCAGGAAGACCGTCATCGAGCGTCTGCAAAGCGTACTCGGCGTCAATGCGACGGTGACGTTCGTCGAGGAAGGAAGGCTGCAGAACGAGGCACGGGGGAAGAAACAGCCGCTGGTGGTGGATAAAAGGAAGAGGTAAAGGGGACCTTTCGCCAAAGATGTTCCCCGTGGCGATCTCTGCGAGAAAACAGAACGGGAAGGAACCTCGCGTCCCCTCCCGTCCGTCAAACACAACTCTTTCTAATTTCTCAGAACACGCCCGTAAAGATAATCTCCGGTCTCGTGGTGAGCATGTTGTTGTAGGTAATGCCGCCCACCGCCGCTTTGGGCTCGGTGAAGAACAACCTGACCCGCGGCATGACGATGAAGTTCTTGTTGAGCGCCCAGCCGTACTTCAGGTCGAAGAAAGGATACCAGTCGTCGATATTCTTGTTGTACGCGTTCTGCTGGTTGCTCAGATTGAAATCAAAATCAAGTTTGCCCGGCCCCAGCACAACGGTGGTACCGACGTTCAGATTGGTTCCCCAGCGGTCGAATTCCACACTGTCAACAACCTTGTTGACCGTATCGGTCTTCGAAGTGATGTTGAAGGGATCGCCGTAGGTGTCAAAAAAGGTGTTGTAGCTGCCGTCGGAGTTCTTATACGAATTCCTGTTGGATGTCCGTGCATAACCGAACCCCGCCCTTAGGGTGATACCGGGATTGACTTTGTACCCGGCATCGAAGCCAGCGCCGAATTCCAGATCGCTTGCGCCGCTCTTAAGATTGTAACTGCGGTTGGGAATGATAAAGGCCTGCGGTGCCGCCGTAAATCCGCCGACCGAGAGCGGCGCTTCCAATTCGAATTCCACCGCTATCGGATTGAGATTGAAGGTATCCGCTTTTGTGGGCACCTTCCGCATTTCGATGACCGTGGACATGGCGTCTACGCCGAGTGAAAAATCTCCTTTGACAATAGGCGCCCCAAGACGCAACCCGGTCTGGCTGAAATTGGTGACCACTCCCCACGGAATATGGGCAGCTTTCTGGTAATTCCTGTTGAGGAAAATCGAGACGCCGAGCAGGTCCATAAGCGGCGTTCCGCGCACGGGAATGATACCCGCCTGAACATGCATGAAACCCGGGTCCCACTGGGCATAGGCAAGATCGAACCACGGGGTCATCGGGTTCCTCTTTGTCCAGTAATTGCCGGGAAGACCTTCGACCTCCTCGGTGGCGTACCAGTCGTTGCCGATATCAAACTGCAGCATCACCTGGTCGTTCGGCTTCGCCTTTACGCCAAGGTGGTAGGCTATCTGGTAGGAAAAGTTCGCGTCTTCCGCTGTTTTTCCGTCAGCCTGGTAGTTGGTGACAATCTCGTCCCTGAGCCTGAGCATGGCCAAGCCGCCCCACGTGAGAAGCGGACTTGCCGGCGCAGCGCAAACCTTTGCCGGGGCTTCCACGGGCTTGACAGCCGGGGCAGGAGCCGGAGCTTCCGCCGCAGGCGCAGGAGCCGGCGCAGGAGCTTCTGCAGCGGGCGCCGGTGCAGGAGCGGGCGCAGGAGCCGGAGCCTCGGCGGCAGCGGGCGCAGGCGCGGCTTTTACCGGTGCAGGAGCAGCCTTCGGCGCCGGAGCCGCGGACGGCGACTTCACCGCCGTCGTATCGGCCGCCAAGACCAAAGCGCTCACGAACAACACACATAACAGCGAACACATCGTACGCATGCAACCTCCCTCATGGTAAAATGGTGACGGTCTTTTCAAATGGGCAATTGTCGGATTCTGATGAGGCTCGAAAAAATATAATAAATGAAGTGCCGCGCTGCGTGAAAAAAATCACCCAAGTTTCCCGGCCTGCATGGAACATCAACAGCGACTTCTACAAGGGCGGTCTGTTGTCAAATACCCGTTTCGCCTTTCCCTCGTACACCGGCAGCATGCCCGGCTCGTGGAGTTCGATGGCGGGATTGACAAGCAGCTGTGATTTGATGGTGTCGCCAATACGTTTCTTCAATGAATCCAAGGCACGCATATCGTCCTTGAAGAGGTCCGGCCGCACCTCGGTCTTGATCGTGAGCTTGTCAAGAGACTCTTTCTTGTCAACAACAATCTGGTAGTTGGTGCCCATCTCCGGCATGTTCATGAGCGCCTCCTCGATCTGCGAGGGGAACACGTTCACGCCGTTGATGATGAGCATGTCGTCGGTGCGGGCCTTGATGCGGTCCATCCTGCGGTGCGTCCTGCCGCACGCGCAGGGCCCTTCGATAATTTTCGACAGATCGCGCGTGCGGTACCGGAGAAGCGGCGTGGCCTCGCGCTTGAGCGTGGTGAAGACGAGCTCGCCCTCCTCCCCGTCGCGGCGCGTTTCCAGGGTGTCCGGATCGATCACCTCCACGATGTACGAATCCTCCCACACGTGCATGCCGCACTTGTAAACGCACTCGAAAGCGACGCCGGGGCCGTTCATCTCGCTCAACCCGTAGGAATTGTAGGCCTCGATCCGGAACAGGTCCTCGATCTTTCTCCGCGTGTTTTCCGAATACGGCTCGGCACCCAGAAAAGCCCGCGCGAGCTTCAGGTCCGAAAGGGACACCCCCTCCCTGACAATCTCGGAATTAATGTGAAGCATGTAGCTCGGCGTTGCGTGCACCACGGTGGTGCCGAACTCCTTCATGAGCCATATCTGGCGCTTGGTGTTGCCGGAACTCGACGGGATGACGGTGAGGCCCGCCCTTTCGGCGCCGTAGTGAAGGCCGAGCCCGCCCGTGAACAGGCCGTAGGTCATCATGTTCTGAAAGATGTCTGCGGGGCCGCACCCGGCGCACACCACGGACCGTGCCACCAGTTCGGTCCAGTCGTCGATGTCGGCCTGCGTGTGATAGATCACCGTGGGAATGCCGGTGGTGCCGCTTGACATGTGAATGCGCACCACCGAGTCCATGGGAACGGCGAGGTGTTTGCGCGGATACGCGTCGCGTAAATCGTTCTTGGTGGTAAACGGCAGCCGCGCCGTATTGGCGAGACTTTTTATGTCGCTGCCGGAAGCGATGCCGGCCGCCCTGAGTTTCTCTTTGTAAAACGGGGTGGCGAGCGCGTGGTCGACGGTCTTCTGCAGGCGGCCAAGCTGTTCACGCCGAAGGGTGTCTTTGTCAATGGTTTCGGCGCGCCTGTCGCGGAAGGAAATCTGCATGCCTATGCCCCGGCCGGCCGGCCCGCAAGGGCGAACCCGGCTTTTCTGCCCTCACCGAATGCCGCCTGGTTTTCCGCAAGGGCGCGCTTGAGCTGTTGCGACAGCGCGCGGCGCCAGGCTTCCTCCGGTACAGGCATCAACGCGCTCAGAATGCCGAGGAAGTACGTGTTGAGAAAGCGCCTGTCAATGGGCTGGAACGCCGGGTCTTTGAGAAACGGAACAAACGTGGTTCCGCCCTTCCTGAGGTACGAGGCAAGCCTGTTTCCCTCGCCTTCGTGGAAGCTCACGATGAAATCCGCTGTCTTCAGCTTGATAAGCGGCGAAAAGATCCGCCTGCCGAAACGTACGTGCGACTCCACCGACCCTCCGCGCTGGGCCATGCCGTGCACTTCCGATTTCTTCACATGATAGCCTGCATGCATGGCGGCAATGGCGCAGACCTCGGCGGCCGTGAGAACTCCCTGACCGCCGGTGCCGCAGAAGAAGACGTTCCAGACCCGCTCGGCGGGGAAAGACTTGACAAATGCTCTTTTTCTCATGGTTAAAACACCGATGTTAAAAGTTGGAAGTTGAAAGTTGGAAGTTGGATCAATGCCGTTGAAAAGGCTTTACAGCTTGCCGAGTCCACTCCTTTATGCCCGCTTTCAACTTTCGACTGTCAACATTCAACTTGGGTTCATCCCGGCCGTTTGAGCGCGCCGGATGCGCACGTCTCCACGCACAAATAGCAGCCCGCGCACAGCGATTTCTGGATGTCTACGTATCCGTCTTCCGTTTTGACAAGCGCCGGGCAGTCAAGATTGAAGCACAGGCCGCACGTCTTGCATTTTGCCCGGTCGTACTCCGGCATGGGCAATCTGTTCCGGTCCACAAGCTTGCACGGCATCCGGGCAATGATCACCGACAGGCCGTTACCGGCAAGCCGCTGCTTCACAAGCGCGTCAAGCTGTTTCAAGTTCCTCGGATCTATCACATCAACATTGTCCGCACCGCATGCTGCGCAAATGCCTTCCAGCGAAAGCTGCTTGGTTGGTTCGTCGCGGATGGTTTTGCCCGTGGCCGGGTGGTTCTGGCCGCCGGTCATGGCCGTGGTCGAGTTGTCGAGGATGACAATGAGTCCCTTCATCCTGTTGTATGCCGCATTCACAAGACCCGTGATGCCGGAATGAACGAACGTGGAATCTCCCAGCACGCCCACGATTTTGCCGTCCGGCAGTATCCTTCTGAATCCTTCGTGAAGGGTGATTGCCGACCCCATGCACAGGCAGGTGTGAAGCGTCGACAGCGGCGGCGTTGCCGCAAGCGTGTAGCACCCGATGTCGCCCGCGACAATCGCCTTGTTCCGTTTGAGCACCGAAAACACAAAACGGTGCGGGCATCCGGGACAAAGAACGGGCTTGCGCGCAGTTGAAGGCACTTCCTTCTTCTTCGAGCCTTTGTAAATGAGAGGAATATGCTCGGGGAGAAGCTCGCTTATCCTGAACGAAGCATGTTTTGCCCTGGCCTTTATCCCGAGCATCCGCACGTGTTCCTCAATGATCGGATCGAGCTCTTCCACCACAACAAGTTCTCTCACGCTTTTCGCGAACCGGGCGATCTTCTTATCGCAGAACGGAAAGGTGAACCCGAGTTTGAGAACCGACGCCTCCGGATAGGCTTCCCTGATATACTGATACGCAATTCCCGAGGTGACGAATCCGAGCTTCGCGCTCCCCTTCTCTATTCTGTTAAGCGGCGTTGTTTCGGAAAACGCGGCAAGCTCGACAAGCCTTTTCTCCACACGGATGTGCTTCTGGTAGGCATTCCGGGGGACCATGACATACTTCGGAATATCCGGCGCAAAAGGCCGCAGCGCGACGTCCTGCCGCGCGCCCACCGCCACGTTTTCCTTTGAATGCGCCACGCGGGTGGTCATTCTGAAAAGGACGGGCGTATCGTATCGTTCGCTTATGGAAAATGCCTCCTTGACATAGGCAAGCGCCTCGGAGGGGCCGGCAGGCTCTATCATCGGGAGCTTGGCGTAGGGCGCCACCCAGCGCGTGTCCTGCTCGTTCTGCGACGAAGCAAGGCCGGGATCGTCGCACACCACGGCCACGAACCCGGCGTTCACGCCGGTGTAGGAGGCGGTCATGAGCGGGTCCATGGCGACATTGAGGCCCACATGCTTGGATGCGTACAGGCTGCGACCGCCCGCGATCGCCGACCCGAGCGCCACCTCGAACGCCACCTTCTCGTTGACCGACCATTGCGCGTCGACATCCTTGAAACCGGCGAGTGTCTCGAGGATCTCGGTTGACGGAGTGCCGGGGTATGCGCATGCCACGCGCAAACCGGCTTCCCACGCCCCGCGTGCAACCGCCTCGTCGCCGGAGAGGAGTTCCTGTGTTCTGTTTGGCTGAGGATTTTCCATGGTGCTACAATTTACTTGATTGGATTGACGTCCCGCTACAGCGCACTTTCTCCGAGCAGCGCCTCCGCGTTCTTGTGAAATATCTTTTCCTTCTCATCGCTGGTGATTTTCATAGCATCGAACCACCGCACATCCGCCGCCTGATCAAACCACGGTGAATCAGAGCCGAACAGGATGCGGTCTGTTCCGTGCTTCCGCGCAAGCCGCACGAATTCATCGGGCTTCATCCATTCCCTTATCGCGGAGGCATCAAAGTAAATCGGAAGATCGAGCATGTATTTCTCCACGTCGTCCCACACTCTCCACCCTCCCATATGGGCGGCCACGATCTTCAACCGGGGAAAATTCTTGTTGATTTCCAGGAATGCCGGCGGCAGCGCATGATCGCAGGTAAACGGCCCGGGGTCTTTTCCTGCATGGAAAACAACGACCAAGCCCGCCGATTGGATCGCTTCGTAGATGCGGAAATAGCGCGGTTCGCCTATGTAAAAGTCCTGGTACTCCGGATGAAACTTTATGCCCTTGACGCCGGACGAAACGAGCGCAGAAATATCCTTTGCAAAGGTGTCTGCTCCCGGATGCAATGTCCCGAAAGGAACGGTGTCATCCGCCATGAGGTCCGCGCACGTTTTGTTTATTGTCGCAACCTGCGAGGGTTTTGTGGCGATGGGAAGCAATACCGCGCGCGACACGCCCGCCTGTTTCATGGATTTTCTCAGCCCGGAAAGCGTTCCGTCGCTGTACGATTTTGCTTCGGGAGAATGGGCCTTGAGGGCATTGAGAGCACGTTCGGCGAGCTTGTCGGGAAATATATGGGTGTGAAAGTCGATGATTTTCATGACCAGGAAAAATAGAAGATTCTTCGGGGAAAAGCAAAGAGCGGAATCAAATGCGGGCAACAGATTTACCTGACGCCTCACTTGAGCGTGAGCGCGCTCCACGACAGCCGGTACTTCTTCAGGATCGCCGCCGCCTTCCGCGGATTCGCGCCCGATTTGGCCCACAAGATCCGCCGTTTCCGCGCGATTTCCGGGAACTTCACGAGCGCGGCGATCCATGCCGATGCAACCGTCCACAGAATGCGGATTGCGGACGAACCCCTCTCCTTCATTTTTTCCCTTTGTGAAGAATCGGCGGCCATCCTCATGCGCCACAGCCGATACAGCGACCACAGGAAGAGCCCGGGGTACAGTGCAACGGGTAATATTTTCAGGCCGGTATAAATCCGATTTCGCTCGGTGTAAAACAGCTTGAGCGGCGAGTATCGTTGCGTGGCAAGCGACCGGTAATGCAACACCCGCGCGCCGGGCCAGTACAGCGTTTTCCTGCCGTAGAGGTTCATACGCCAGAAGAATTCCGTTTCTTCATAGAAGAGAAAATAGTCCTCGTCGAAAAAACCGACCGCCGCGAAGAGCGTCTTCCTGAACGCCATGACCGCGCCGTAGGAGCTGAAAATAAAAGCCGGCGCTGCGGGAATCGAAGACGGATCCGATCCGGCGTAAATGCTCTGCGTGTGCAAGTCCGGAAAGAATCCCATGCCCGCAAAATTCACGGTCACGGGTTCTCCATGCTCCAGCACGACCGACGCAACAGCATCCGCATCAGGGCTGGAATCGAACGCTGCGCAAATCTGAGCGGACCAGGAGGGATCGAACTCCAAATCCATGTTTGCCACCGCAACGAATTCGCTGTTCATTGCCTCGATGAGACGGTTGCAGGCAAAGGCATACCCGCGGTTTTTTGCCCCCTTGATCCTGGTGACGATCTCGATGTCCGCAATGGTCTCAAATGATCCGTCTGTGGAGGCGTTGTCGTAAACGAAAACCTTTCCCTGAGTAATTGCGGAGAGAACGCATTTCTTCAGATAGGACCCGCCGTTGTAATTGACAATACCGATGGAAAGTCTGTCCGTCATCTGGTTGACAAATCCTCCTTTAGCGTCACTGACCGATGCTTGTTAGCTTACGGTATACATCGCCAAGGGTGGCCACGCATATCATGTCAACGAGTCATAATGAAGAACATTGTCAATGAGAGGCTCGAAGTGGGAAAGTAATCAGCAATCAATTTCAGCCGGGTCTTACTTTTTCGTCTTCACCCTGTTTCCGCACAAATAGCAGTTCTTGTTCGGACAGTCCGGGCACACGAGAAAGTACGAAATGAGCGCCGCAACGACCGCGCATCCCCAGAACAGAACGAGCGCGGGAATGTTGCGGATCAGCCATAGTTGCGGAATGAGAAGAATGGCTGCCAGGCCGATTGCGGTGAAGACGTAATCGGTGAGCGAATACGGTCCTTCTTTTCTCTTGGGAAGGAATTTAACGAGTTTTCCCGGCATAACATGGCCGCAGCCGCCCTGGCGACACGGGCATTTTGCGCAGTAGGAAACCAGTACGAGCACAAAGCCGAACAGGACGATCACAACGTACAATGCACCCATGAGCGGCGCCGTGGGAATGACCGCGCCCAGCGCTATTGCAATGGCCATAAAAACGAGAAAAAGGCTCACGACGCCGTAAGAATTGTCCTCCATGCTGCTTCCTTCCCCTATTATCATCCCCCTGCCATCCTTGCTTGCAGCCGAAAACAGGAGGTATGACGCAGAAAAACAACTATTTTAAACCCTTCGCCGCGGAACCACGGTATCTCCGTGCGCGGCCGGACAACTTTTCTTAAAATAGTATACCATAATGACGTGGCGATTATCCAAGATTTTTTTTCTCATCTGGAACATTTTCAAGACCGCGTTTCTCGCTTACGCGGTGGCGTTCTCGCTGGCAGGCACCGCGATCATCGTGTGGGGCTGGTTTGCCGTCACCAGACCCTTGCGGGACGTTCAGTACCTTGTCGACCACAACCCGCTCGAAACCGCCTACATGAAGCAGTACCGGGCTTCCCTGCGAGAACAGAAGAAGCCTGACGCGCTGCAGCAGCGTTTTGTCCCGCTCGATTCAATTTCCCCGGCATTGCAGAACGCGGTGATTGCCGTTGAAGACGACGGCTTCTACACGCACCCGGGGTTCGACATCGAGGCGATGCTTGCGGCCATCGAGTACAACAAGGACAAGAACCGGATCGTCCGTGGCGCGAGCACCATCACACAGCAGCTCGCGAAAAATCTATTCTGCGACCACGACAAGAATTTCATGCGCAAGATAAAGGAAATGGGATACACTCTGCTTTTGGAAAAGTACCTCGGCAAAGACAGGATCCTCGAGCTCTACCTCAACTATGCGCAATGGGGCGACACCATCTTCGGATGCGAAGCGGCGGCCCGTGAGTATTACAAAAAGTCAAGCTCCCGGCTCACCATGGCCGAAGCATCGCGGCTTGCCGCCACGCTTGCCATGCCGAGCAGGCTTTCCCCTCTCAACGACAAGAGCGCGTTCATTCAGAAGCGAGTCACGGTGATGGCGAACAATCTTTACAGAAGGCACATGCTCGACGATTCCGGATACATGTCGCTGTCCGGTCTTCCTCCTCCAAGGGATTCTTCTTCGGATACCGCGGCTAAGGCTGCGGCAAAGCCGGACACCGCAAGCCGGAACAAACCGGCGGCAGCCCCTTCAAAGGATGTGCGGAAAAAGACGGGCAAAACGGCAAAAACGCGCCGCTGGTTTCAATAAATTTTCTCGGTTCTCTAAAAGCAAGAGAGTTTCCGTAAAACGAGAAAGGCGTTAATCCGAACGCCTTTCTTTTCTTCCATTAAATCCATGCGTCTGCTCCTCAACCCATTAACGCTCCAACGCACCAACACTTCAACACATTTCTACACCGCTTCGCTCGTTTCAAAGAACCATGCGCCCACAAGCACCAGCAGCGTTGCGCACACCGCGCACACGGAAAAACTCAGGGCAAGTGAGATCGCCGACGCGCCGAGCAGCGCCGCCCGCAGGCCTTCGACACCATAGGTCAGGGGATCAACGTACGAAAGAGTTCTCACCCATGCGGGCAGGTTGTTGATCGGCGCAAAGGCGCCCGACAAGAACAGGAACGGCAGGATGAGGAAATTCATGATCAGGCCGAACCCCTGCTCGTCTTTCATGCGTGAAGCGAACACGAGCCCGATACCGGTGAAGATCACCGAAATAAAAATCATGAATACCAGGGCGAGCATGAACCCCGACACCGACGGCAGCGTAAAGCCGAGGAAGGATGAAACCAGCGCGATCACCGTTGCTTGGATAACGCCGGTGGTGCTGCCGCTCGCAATGCGGCCGATGACAATCGCAACACGGGGCACCGGCGCAACCATGATTTCCTTGAGAAACCCGTATTGCCGGTCCCACAACACCGACATGCCGGAAAAAACGCCGCCGAACAGGATGGTCATTCCCACCATGCCGGGCACAAGAAAGGAAAGGTAGTTCGGGGAATTCATGCCGGGGATCGGCATGCGGCCGAAGCCCGCGCCAAGCGCCACGAGCGTGAGCAGCGGAAGCGTTATGCTGCCGACAATGCGCGACGGCGACCGCATGAAGCGTTTCATGTCCCTGAGCCACAGGATAAAAATAACCATTACAATCCGCACGGTCTCTCCGCTTCCCTGCTCACCTGTGTCTCCCGTGCCTGCGGCCCGGACGTTTCCCGACCGCGGCGTCGTTTCCGACTTCACGAATTGTCTTGCCGGTAAAATGAATGAACACGTCGTCGAGGCTCGGCTTCCTGATGCTCACCGACGACAGCGAAACGCCGCTATCGACGGCCGCCTGGACCACGGGCGCAACGTGCGACTCGGCCTTGTCCAGGCTAAGGCGCACGACTTCGCGCTCCGCGACGACGTTTGTTACCCAGTCGGTCGAGCGCATGAAATTGACAAATGCGGTGGCATCGCCGCCGATAACGAGCTCTATCACGTCACCGCCCACCACGTCTTTGAGGACCGAGGGGGTGTCGAGCGCCACGATCCGGCCGCGGTCGAGAATAAGGATGCGGTGTGACAGGGCGTCCGCTTCCTCCATGTAGTGCGTGGTGAGTATCATGGTGATGCCGGTTTCATCGTTGAGCTTCTTTACATATGTCCAGATATGGCGGCGGGTCTGGGCATCAAGCCCGATGGTCGGCTCGTCGAGGAACAAGACCTTGGGCCGGTGCATAAGGCCGCGCGCGATTTCGAGCCTCCGTTTCATGCCGCCGGAATAGGTTTCCACACGTGCGCCCGCCTTTTCGTCAAGTTCGACAAGTGCAAGCACTTCGGCGATCCTGCTTCGGCGTTCCTGTGCCGGCATGCCGTACATGTGTGCATGGAACTCAAGGTTTTCCCTGCCGGTAAGCCTGCTGTCGAGCGCCGGCTCCTGGAACACGACCCCGATGGAGCGGCGCACCTCGTTGCGTCTCTTGACAATGTCGTAGCCCATGATTTCGGCGCTGCCGGACGACGGCGAGATCAGTGTCGAAAGCATATTGATGGTGGTGGTCTTTCCCGCGCCGTTCGGGCCAAGGAAGCCGAACACCTCGCCTTCCCGCACATCGAAAGAAATGCCGTCCACCGCAACCGCGGCCTTGAAGCGTTTCGCAAGATTTTCGGTTCGTACTGCGATCATAGTCGTCGTCTGAGCCCGGGGATGGACATTGGCGCTCTCTCTTCCCAGTTATAACCTCAAGACCCTAACTCTCCAACGCTCCACCTCATCAACGAATTGGCGCATCCACGCTTTTCCGTATCATCCAATCACCCTCTTGAACCCCCGCTTCACCCATGCGCCGAATCTGTCGAACGCGTTGTAGACAAGCGGCACGACAAACAGCGTGAGGAACGTTGCGCTTATAAGGCCGCCGATCACCGACAGGGCCATGGAACTCGTGGTCGCGCCCTCTGCGCCGCCGAAAAAACCCATGGGGATCATGGCGATAATGGTCGCGCCGGCGGTGATAATGACCGGGCGGAGGCGTGTTCTGCAGCCCTCGAGGATGGCGTCGCGAATGGCCATGCCGCCATGTCTGCACTGGTTGATATAGTCCACCATGACAATGCCGTTGCTCACCACGATTCCGGTAAGAATGATCACGCCGAGAAACGATACCATGGAAAGGGTTTTGCCGAGCAACAGGAGTATCCAGACAACGCCGATGCCCGCCAGCGGAATGGTGAACATGATGGTGAACGGATGCACCAGGCTTTCAAACTGCGAGGCCATCACCATGTAAATGAGAAGGACGGCAAGGATCAGGGCCAATCCCAGCTGCTGGAAGCTCTCCTGCATGTTTTCGTAATCGCCCTTGTACGAAATGTAATAGCCGGACGGGAGGGACTTTTCGACGGACGCAAGCTGCGTCTTGACATCCGACACAATGGCGCCGAGCGGCCTGCCCGTGATGTTGGCGTCCACGATGCCCACGCGGAACTTGTTGTCGCGCTTGATCACCACCGGCCCCTCCGCGGGGAGTATCGTCGCGACCTGGCTGAGCGGAATGGTGACGCCCGCGGGCGTTTTCAGGGGCAGCTGCCGGAGATAATCGAGCTTGTCCCGGAACCGCTTGTCAAGAATCACGCGCACGTCGATCTCCTCGTCGCCCGTTCTGAACTGCGTGGCCACCGTGCCGAGGTTTGCGGCCTGCAGCGCGGTCTGAACCTGGATGGGCGCCAGGCCGTACAGAAGCGCCTTTTGCCGGTCTATGACAAAGTGATACTCCGGCCTGGCCTTTGAAAACGACGACTCGGCTTCCTTGATGCCGGGAATCGTTTTTATTCTGTCAAGAACATTCTGCGAAATGTCGCTCAAGGTGGCGAGGTTGCTGCCGTAAATATTCACGGCAACGGGCTTGCCTCCCCCCATGTTGAACCCGGACATCGACGCCAGCGTAATGTTCGCGTTCTTCAGTTTAGGCAGGCGAGCACGGAAATCGTCTTGTATCTGCTGCTGCGTCCTCGTGCGTTTTCCCGGGTCAAGCAGGCGGACGAACACCTGGGCGCCGTTCGGGCCCGTGACGCCCTCCCCGTGACGCGAACTTTCGTCGTCGACGCCCACCATTTCGCCCACAAAACCGACTTCCGGATACGATGCCAGCAGTTTCTGGAGCTGTGCGGTGAGTCCTGCGGTCTCCTCCAGCGGCGTTCCCTGCGGCATGTCGACATTGAGCACCATCATGCCGTTGTCCTCCTCGGGCATGAATTCCTTGCCGAGGAACTTGACACCCACGACAAGGCTCACCACAAGGACCGCGCCCACGACGCCCGCCGTGATCCAGGGATGGTTGAGCACGCGCGTGAGCCATGAGCCGTACCAGTCCTTGACGCTTTCGAACCAGGCCGCGTTGTCTTTTTTTGGTTTGCGGAAGAACACCGACGACAGCATGGGGACAATGGTGAACGCGACAAAAAGGCTGGCCAGCAGGGCGAACATGATGGTAAGGCACAGGCCGCGCGTGAGCTGGCCCGCAAGCCCGGTCGAAAAAAGGAGCGGCAGAAACACGATGATGGTGGTGAAGGTGGAGGCCGCGATCGCCATGCTCACCTCGCTCGCTCCCCTGCGCGCGGCCACGTTGGGCGGCTCGCCTTTCATGAGGTGACGGTAGATGTTTTCAATGACGACGACTGCGTCGTCCACAAGCCGTCCTATGCCGAGCGCGAAACCGCCCAGCGTCATCAGGTTGAGCGTGAATCCCCCCACGTACAGGGCGATGAACGTGGTGATGATGGAAAGCGGTATGGCCACTGCAATAATAAGCGTCGGCCTGAGGTTGCCCAGAAAGATAAGGAGCAGGATTATCGCGAGAAACGCGCCGATCACGCCTTCACGAATGGTTCTTCCCGTAACACGCTCCACAGGTTCGCCCTGGTCGAAAATGGTATGAAAGATGAGCTGCGGATTCGCCTTCTTGATCGCTTCGATTTCCTTGTTGACCGCTTTGGACACCTTAAGGGTGTTCGCGCCGCTCTGTTTCGAAATGATGAGGAACACCGTGGGCCGGCCGTTCATGCGCGAAAGGCTCCGTTTTTCCTTGTAGGTGTCCTTTACATCGGCAACTTCGTAGAGCCGCACCGGCGTGCCGTCGGCTGCCGCGCCGACGATAGAGTTGCGGATGTCGTCGATGTTGGCGAACTCGCCCATGGCGCGCACGAGGTAGTCGGTGCCGCCGTTCACCATGTAGCCGGCAGGCGTGTTCATGTTCTGGGCGCCGAGCGCTGTCGCAATGCCGTCCACCGACAATCCCTTGCCTTTGAGGCGCGTCGGGTCGACGGCGACCTGGATTTCGCGGTCGGTGCCGCCGTACACAAGCACCTGCGCCACGCCGTCAAGCCGCTGCAGCCTCTGCTGCACGTTGTCTTCCAGGAATTTCTTGAGCTTGTACGGGTTGTCGATGCCGCTTACGCCGGAAAACATCATGGGGATCTGCGCGGTGTTGAATTTGAGGACCAGCGGCTCGCTCACGCCGTCGGGCAAAAAGTCCTTGATGCGGCTGATGAAGTCTTTTATGTCCTGTCCGCCAGCGTCGAGATTGGTGCCCCATTCGAACTCCACCGAAATGGTGGAATATCCTTCCGACGTCGTGGACGACACCTTCTTCACGCGATTGACGCCCGCGATGACGCCTTCCAGCGGCACGGTCACCAGGCGCTCCACCTCCTCGGGCGCCACGCCGGTGTAGGAGGTCATCACGGTGATCACGGGATAGGAAATGTCGGGAAGCATGTCGAGCGGCAGGCGCGTGAA
Organism: uncultured Fibrobacterota bacterium; assembly: GCA_963753345.1. GTDB lineage: Bacteria > Fibrobacterota > Chitinivibrionia > Chitinivibrionales > FEN-1185 > FEN-1185. The sequence goes on along the minus strand of CAVWBU010000027.1, from coordinate 72,797 downwards.
CGACAGGAACCCGAACACCATGACGATAAGGATGAGCATCGTGATGGTCACGCGCTTGCTTACTGAGAATTCCACCAGCGGGTTGATTTTTTTTGTGGATTCTTGTTCTGTCATTGCTTCTTCCTTTGATAACTTTCAACTTTTCACTTGACTACATTCACCTCTGCGCTGTCGGGCAGTGCCTTGTTTCCCCTCACCACCACCAGGTCTCTCTCGTTCAAACCGGACGTAATTTCGGCAAAGTTTTCGGTGGAAATTCCCACCATGACCCTTTGCGCGAGCGCCACGCTGTCCCGGAGGACGAAAACCCTGCTGTCCACGATCGCAGAACGCGGCACGCTCAGGCAATTGTCCTTCTTCCCCATAAGAATGTGGACCTCGGCGAAATAGCCGGGAAGCAGCTTGCGCTGCGGGTTCGGCACGATAATGCGCACGCCGAACGTGCGGCTCATGGAATTCGCGACCGGGTTCACCCAGTCGACCTTCCCCAATACGGGCAGGCTGTCCTTTGCATTGTCGACCGTGAGCTGCACCTGCATTCCCTTCTTGACATACTGGACCGTCTGGTCGTCCACGTCAAGGTCTATTTTGAGCGGATTGAGCTGAGTGATGCGCAGAAGTCCCTTTGACGCACCCGGCGTCATGGGGGTCGAATACAGCTCACCTTCCTCAACGGATTTCGCGGTTATCAAACCCGAGAACGGCGCCTTGAGAACGGTGTTCTCCTCCATAGTCTCCATCTGCCGCTTCATGCTCGTATATTGCGCCTCGACGCCTTCGAATTGCGCCTTGGAAAGTGCGCTCGAATCGTACAGCGCCTTGGAGCGCTCATATTGCGACTTGATGGACGCGAACTGAGCGTTGGTCTGCACATACTGCGCGTCGTCCATCTTGGCCACGATCTGGCCTTGTTCCACAAAGTCCCCTATCTTGACAGGCAGGTACCGCACCCGCACGGCCCCCATGGAAAGCGGGGCAAGGTCGGTTTCGCGGTATGCCGAGAGCGTGCCGAGGAGCTTGCGTTCCTGGTACAGGGTCCGGCGGACAGCGGTGTCGATGGCGACGTCCACCTTTATTCTCTGGACCGCAGCCTCCGTCCTTGCCTGCTTCTTCCCCAGGTTTTTCAGGCTGTCGCAGCCGGAAAGGGATGCCACAGCAACGGCACAGCACGCGCCGAGCACTGCCAACATTTCTTTTCTCATCAGGTCCTCTTCTTCGTTGATATTTCGTTATACAATCTGTTTTCGCAAATTTACTGACCCATTCCGCCTGGCGCTCCGCCTCCCATTCCTCCCGGAGCGCCACCACCCATTCCACCGCTGCCACCTGCCGGCGGTGAAGAACCGTCTTGTTGTTGCGCTCCCGTTGCATCCGTGCCGCTTGCACTGCCACCTTGCATTGATGGCGAACCCGCTGGGGAATAAGGCGCAACCTTGAATTCTTCGATTGCCAATATCACATTGATGCGCGCTTGGGTGAAAGCGACCATCTTTCCGGTCAATTGGTTCCTTGCATTGAGCAATTCCGTATTGGTGATCGCCTGCGCCTCGTATTTGAGTTTCGCAATCTTGAGGGCCTTTTGCGCGGTCTCGAGGTCTTCACGGGCGATATCGCATGCCTTTTCGCTTTCGTCAACTTTGCGGCTCAGCTCGAAATATTTGAGCCGTACCATGTCGCGCATATTGTCTGCCTGAAGCTGCGCAGCCTGCATCTGCCAACGCACTTTCTCCGCGTCGCGCCAGGACTTGCCCCAGTCGAGCAAAGTCCACGAAAGCTGAACGCCAACGGACGAGCTCTTCTTGAATTCTCCTTCGTATAGGGAATACTCATTGTTCGCGCCATAGCTGCCGAATGCGGCAAGCGTCGGCCAGTACGAGCCAAGCTGAAGACCTTTCATCGCCCGCAGCGCCTTTATCTGGCTCTTCATGGCGAGAATATCTTCACGGCCGGCAAGCCATTGGTCAATCGAATCGGTTGAGGCCGCAAAGGAACCGGGCCCCGTGGCGGAAAGCATCGTTGTGTCGGCGTCAATCACCGAGCCCGGCGCAAGACCCAGAAACACCAGGAGCTGGTCGCCGAGCGTTTTGATGGCGTTGTTCATTTTCTCTTCCGTGAGCTTGAAATTATCAACCTGGATTTTCGTATTGAGCATGTCGAGCTCGATGATGAGGCCGTTGTCGAGCATCTTCTTCTGGTCCTTGAGGAGCGTTTCAAGCCACTGCCGGGTTTCGACCACCGCATCAAGACCCTTGACCGCGCCGACATATCCCCAGAAGAAATCCTGCGCTGCAAGTCCGATTTCGGTGACGGTGCGTCCATGGGTGTGCTTTCTGCGCCTCAAGGCCGAACTTCGCGGCACGATAGCCGTTGAGGATCTTGCCGCCGGCAAAGATCGGCTGAGCAATATTGAGGCTTCCATTGTACATGTTGTTCGGCGTCTCGATGTTAAGATTGGAAAACATCTGTCCCAAATATTCGAGCATGATGATGTCGCCTTGGTCAATCCCTGCCGGCAGGCTCGAAAAGGACAATCCGCCTCCGCTGCCGAGTTCCATTTGCGGCTTGTCGTATAAGTGCATCGCGCTTGCGCTCGCTGTAACGCTCGGCAAAAACGCTGTTACCGCCGACTTCACCGCATTCTCCTGCGCCTTTACATTATATTCCGACGCCTTCACCGCCATGCTCTGCGTCTTCGCCAGTTCCACCACCTTTTCCGGCGACAGTTTCACCACATCCGCCGCAAATACCGGGCCGTACCGAAAAAACCGCTACCAATGACGTCATTACGAAAAGAGAATAGAACGTTTTTCATCATACATGCACCTTGCCTGATTTTTGATTTCGTACTGCAATCCCGTTCATGATAAAATCCGTCACCTGACGCACGCACGTGTCGATATCGCATGCCTTCCCGCTCATCCACGAGCGCATATGCACGCCCTGGATCAGAGAAACAATATACCATGAAAGCTCGGCCGGTTCCTGATTCGAGGAAATCTCGCCCGCCTTCTGCGACCGATGGATAAGTTCTTCAATCGAATGAAGGCCTTTTGCCATGGTCTCATGAAAACGTTCCATAAGCACTTTGCGCTTTTTTGCATCGATCTCCAAACCTCCCATGGCCCTGAAATTCGACGCGGTGTTGAAATATGAAAATGTCTGCGCAATATTCGTGAACATGACGCGCAGGATGGATTCAAGGGTTGCAGTAAAAGTGCCCCCGGACGAGACCGCGACCTGTATCTTCTGCGCAACGTCCTGCATTTCGCGTATTGCAAGAGACATGAAAATCGATTCTTTATCGGGGTAATAGCTGTAAAGGGAAGGCTTTGAAAAACCGGCAGTAGCGGCAATGTCCTCGAGCCGCGCATTAAGGTATCCCCTTTCCGAAAAAATCTTCCGGGCAGCATCAAGGATCAACATGCTTTTGGCGTCCTTGATCGCCTGTTCGCGAAATTCTTTGGGATCCACGCCAACTCCTGACTTTGGGTTCTTATTTCCGACCGGGAGTTAAATATATCGACTTTTAATCGAATTGTCAATACAAATTTGAACTTCATAATTTTAGCGGTATGTCGCAGGAAGATGCAATATCACTGTCACGAAAAAGCCTCGACGGTCAAGTGGTCTCTTGCAGAAAACACTTTTTCCACGGCACTATTGGTAATTCCTAAAAATCCATGTAAATTATTAAACGAGAACCACAACTCCGGCTTTGGCGCAGAACAAGTTCAAGGAGCAAACGTGTGAAAGAGATTCTTGATCCTTTGCAAAAGAGTTCTCTTCAAAAAGCAGGCAAACGGCATCTCCCCTTGTGGCTATTGTTCCCCGTTCTCGGGATCGCATCCCTCCTGTGGTTTCTTGCACGTGTAATTCCCAAACCAAGCCGTGCCGCATACCCATGCATGCGAATCGCGGCACCCCTCGCATCTACGTTCGTCCTATGGCTGCTGGGGTTGGGAACTTCCCTTTTTTTTCTGAAACGGGCTCGCAGCCATTTGCTGCATTCGAAATATCTGACGGCCGCAGTTTGCATCGCAATTGGAGCAATCGCGGGAGGAACACTTATTTCCGTGCCCCATTCGCCGACGTTTGCCGCAACAAAAGCCGATGCTCCGATCGGCAATGCAAAGGGCGCAAACCCCGGCCGCGTTGTCTGGGTTCACGATTCCACTGTGTCAAATTGGAAAGGTCTGGGTGACGGTCACTGGTGGGAAAGCAATCATACAAACCAAACAGTTGTGGACCAGATGATGTCGCGGACCTTGCGTGAGCTCAGCGGGAAAACAGACGACGCGATCAGCCTGGGATACTTTGTTTCGCTACTATAATTATGTTCATGGCCGCGGCAACGTCGGGTATGTGACGGGAGAAAAAATCGCCGTCAAAGATAAACCTTACCTTCTGCAATTATCTTCCGGCGTACTGCTGCGTTGACAGCATGACGTACTCACTCAACAAAAAACTCGATTACATGAATACCTCGCATCAGGTCGTACGTGCGCTGCTGAGGCAGCTTATCAATGTGGTCGGGGTACATCAGGCTGGATATCTCAGTCGGGGATCCAACTGCCTACTATCCCAATGAATATTATGATTCCTGTCACGCAGAATTCCCTGATGTCCACTACGTTGATCATGCGGGCAAATTCGGCCGAACGAAAGTTGAATTCTCCACGGCACCGGTGTATTGGAGCTGCAGACCGGCCGGCGTGAAGCAGGATTACGTGGCCCAGCACTATTCTGGAGGCCACCTACGTCATCAGCCTTGCCAACATGAAATCCCATATGGGCGGGGGCATTACCGCCTGCGCAAAAAACCATTACGGATCGCTTATCCGCCTGCCGACCGACAGCGGTTATTACGATCTTCATCAGAGCCTTGCCTTCATGTCGCCTCAAACGGGAAGCTACCGCGCCCTGGTGGACATCATGGGACACGCGTATCTTGGGGGAAAAACCGTAGTGTATCTGGTCGATGGACTCTATGAGGGAAATCACAACAATGATACCGTCCCCCATACTTGGCCGGTAGCACCTTTTAACGGAGGCTGGACTTCCAGCTTGTTTGCGTCGCAGGATCCGGTGGCGATTGAAAGCGTGCTTTTCGATCTGTTTCAACTCGACCCCGATCCGTATCAGTACCCTAAAATCGCCGGCGCCGAAGATTATCTCGCTTGAAGCGGCACAGGCGGACAATCCGCCTTCAGGCACATTCTATGACCCCAATCACGCGACCGGGACACAACGACTGCAAAGCCTTGGCGTTTTCGAGCATTGGGACAATCCAATTGACATAAAGTATTCGCGGAACCTTGGAACAGGCAACGGCATCGAGCTCATTTTTATCGACGGCGCTTTAACCAGCAGCCGGTCCGCAAGCCCGCATTTTACCGGGCCGTCGGGATACTCGTTGCGTGCCGTGCCGAGAGACGACCATGGTAGACTTTTCGATTCCGATAAGTGAACCGGTGACACTGGCGGTTCTGGATGCCCGGGGCAGAACGGTTGCAACGGTCTTCGAAGGGTTGATTGCCGCCGGCAATCATCGGATTGATCTGTCGACCGCCCGGTCGGCTCAGAACAAAGTTCTGCCGGCGGGCACCTACCTGGTCGCTCTTTACCGAAAAGAAGACGGAAGCGCAAAAATGGCATCTTCGTGCACCGTGGAACTTTTCCGGAGGTAGTGAGACGTTTCACCCTGGATGTGATTGTCCGGTCGCGGGGAAACGGATTATTAAGAACGGGGCCGCCTCGGTCCTGGCCGATCGGTGATCGCCCTCCCCATTTCCTCATCACTCCTTTCACAAACGATTTGAACACCCTCCCGCAAGTTGTATTTTATCCATCTGAAAAATCGTCACGGACGCTCATTATCCTCAAAGGACCATTGATGAACTTCGTCGAAGAACTCACCTGGCGCGGCATGATCCGCGACATCATGCCCGGCACGGAGGAAAAACTCAAAGAGAAGAGCATCTGCGGCTACGTGGGCTTCGACCCAACGGCGCCATCTTTGCAAATAGGAAACCTTGTTGCCATCATGCTGCTCGTGCATTTCCAGAGAGCAGGCCATACGCCCATCGTTCTTGTCGGCAGCGCCACCGGCATGATCGGCGACCCGTCGGGCAAGACCGAAGAGCGCAAGCTCCTTTCCCCGGACGAAATACGGCACAACGCCGAGTGCTTCAAGAAACAGCTCGCAAAGTTCCTCGATTTCGGTGCAGGCCAAAACCGCGCGGAAATGGTGAACAACGACGACTGGTTCGGCGGCATACGGTTCCTCGACTTCCTCCGCGATGTGGGCAAGCACCTTACGCTCAACTATATGATCGCCAAGGATTCGGTGCAGTCGCGCCTGGAAAGCGGCATCTCCTTCACCGAATTCTCCTATCAGCTCCTGCAGGCATACGATTTCTACTGGCTCTTTACAAATAAACATTGCATCCTGCAGATGGGCGGCTCCGACCAGTGGGGCAACATCACGGCCGGGTGCGAACTCATCCGACGCAAGGCGGGCGGAGAGGCGTTCGCGCTCACCTGTCCCCTTCTCACCAAGGCCGACGGCACCAAGTTCGGCAAGTCCGAGGCGGGCGAAAAAGTCTGGCTCGATCCTTCTCTCACGTCCCCGTACCGGTTCTACCAGTTCTGGCTCAACTGCACCGACGACGACGCCCGGCGCTTCATCAAAACATTTACCCTTTTGTCAAAGGAGGAGATCGATGCACTGTGCCGCGAGCATGACGCGGCCCCGCACGAGCGTCCTCTGCAGAAAGCCCTGGCAAAGGACATCACCATCCGCGTGCACTCGAAGGCCGACTGGGAAGCGGCGGTTGACGCTTCATCGATTCTGTTTGGCGAAGGCACCGCGGAATCGCTGAAGAAACTCTCGGAGAAAGATCTGCTTTCGATGTTCGAGGGCGTGCCGCACGCGGCCATCGCCAGAACCGACCTCGAGACAGGCATCGGCGTCGTGGATTTTCTTTCCGTCAAGTCTGGAATTCTCGCGTCAAAGGGCGAGGCAAAGAGGCTCATTCAGAACGGCGGGGTGTCTATAAATAAAGCCAAAGTGTCCGATGCGGATTACAAGGTCACCACCGACGTGTTGCTTAATGGGAAATATATTCTGGTGCAGAAAGGGAAGAAGAATTACGTGCTGGTGAACACTACTAGATAAATAATTTTTGATCAATAATTTGGGCGTTTCCCTCGCCGCGCTCGGGCCGGTCTCCCTTCGGGCTCGGCCGTTGGCCTCGTTGCCGTCCGCCCTACGCCTTGCGGCCGGGTCGGCCGGCAATGCGCTCTTGCGCACCCTCCGGTCCACCTAACGCGCGGCAACAAAAATCCATTCAGTCAATGTTATTTCCACGCCAATCGGCATCCGCAACGAATTAGTCAGTGCGTCCTGTTTGAATTTAAGACTCTTCAACAATTCAACTTTTCAACTACTCTTCTCGGGTGCCCACACACAGGTGTCTGGTTCTGCAACTGCTTCCACTTGGGGTGCACCCAGGAGGGGGTAGCGGAGGACACCGCAGGCCGGAGGTCGAGGAGGCCGCAGCGAGGCGGAAACTTCCCCCACCAGACCATCTTTCTTTTAGAGACTTAGAATTCTTTGTCCCTCGCCTTAATCCCCTTCTTCTCATTCTCATATCGCAATATCGGGTCGCACTTGCCCGGAAACTTCGCCGTCACCTTGTCGGTGCAGCCCGTGGGTGAAAGCTTGGCGCATTTCTGACACACCTTCTTGAACCACTCGTCGGTGATGCCGTCGGGCCTGTTGCCTCTGGCGCCGCTCCCGCCGCTTGCCACCGAATCGAGCTTGTCAAGTATGCCGCGCGCGACCTGCGCAACCTGCTGGACCTGCGCCGGCGGCAGCTGACGCGCCACGATCTGGAGATACACCTGCATTGCCTCTTCGACAAGGGCCTTTTCCTCATTGGTAAGTGCCATGGGGCTCCTTCCGGAACTAGATGGATTTTGCGGCCCGCGGCGGGCCGGGCTGCAACAGAACTGCGAACAACAGAAAATAGTATATTTTCGGGGTTCCCGATGCCCGCACCCGGCATCTTTTACAAAAAGGAAATTATGATCAGCATCGTTTTCGTATGCACGGCCAACAGGTGCCGCAGTATGATGGCCGAAGGAATCATGCGGGCGAGATGGGTAAAATCCGGGGGCCGCGGCTGTGCCGTTTCGTCAATGGGAATACACGGCATGGACAACCTTCCACCGACGGATCTTGCGGTCCGGGTATGCTCCGATAACGGGATCGACATCTCAAGGCAGCGGTCCCGCCCCCTTGTCCCCGAGGAACTCACCCGCGCCGACCTGATTTTCGCCATGGAACGCCTCCAGAAGGACTTTCTCAAACTGTTCTACCCCCGTCTTGACGAAAACATATTTCTGCTCGGCGCGTGGCCCGACAGAAACGACGCGCGAAAATCGGGGGTGAAAGACCCGATAGGCGGCACCCTCGGCGATTACCGGAAGACCTTTAGAATCCTGTCCGACCATATCGACCGCATCGTTCCCCTGCTGCAGAACAAGCACGGCAGTTGACCAAAGGCGAGACCTATGAACATTGCCCAATGCCTGCTTGACACAGGCAACGATATGCGGGTCGACGGCGTTACGCTCTCTTCGCTCATCCGCGGTCAGGGCAAGAAGCACCTCTGGGACGAGCGGTCCCCGGCCTGCGTCGACGTCATCGTCATCCACTACACCAGCGCGGTCAACATCGACCCGAGCCGCCCCTTCGACCTGGGGCTTATCCTTCGGACCTTCTGCGATTTCGGAGTGAGCAGCCATTACCTCGTGGAAAGAACGGGGCGCGTCCTGCAGCTTGTGCCGGAAGACAAGAAGGCGTGGCACGCGGGCGGAAGCATCATGCCCTTGCCGGACGGGCGAAAAATGGCGAACACTTTTTCGATCGGTATCGAGCTTGTCGCGACGCCGGATTCCGGCTTCACAAAGAGGCAATACGCATCGTGCGCGCGGTTGTGCCGCGACATCGAGCGGCGTCACGGCAGGGCCTTTACCTATGTGGGCCACGAGCACATCGCAGGAGAAACTGCCGTGGGGCTGGGCCTGCGAAACAACGTCAAATCCGATCCCGGTCCGCTGTGGGACTGGAAGCTTTTCTGCAGCCTGGTCCGCAGGCCGAAATCGTTTCGGACCAAACCGCGCCGGCGTGCCCGCCGGCACCCGCACTAAAGCGTCGCTGGATCGTGCGGGCATGAGCCTGAAACGGCTGATTTGCTATACCCACGGACATTTTCGTTCATATATATTTATCTGCTGTTAAATTCCTTCTGGAACAGAACATGAAATCGCCCGCACTTCCCCATTGGCTTCGCTGAAAGGAGCGTACGGTATGTTCAATCGGTTTGGAATCGTGAGCTTCATGGCCGGACTTTCTGTCGCCTTCGTTCTTACCGCGCGCTCTTTTGCCGATGACGCATTTGACAAGATGATGAACGATAAGAACTACAAGGCGGCGCTGGACTACGCGGACGACAAGATCCCCGCGCCGACAAGGACCGCGGATATATGGGTAAAGCTCGGCAAGGCCAACGAGGCCCTCGGCCTCACCGAGAAGGGCCTCGCGTGCTACCTCGTATCGTGGCGCCTCAACCCGAAAGACTACGAATCGCTGCTCGGTGCGGCCCGAATCTATAACAAGCTTGACCAGGCGGACAATGCCTTGTCGATGGCGCAGAAGGCACTCGACGTCAATTTCACGGCCGAGGCGAGCTGGGAATACGCCCGCGCGTGCATCAAGCTCAACAAGGCGCCCGAGGCGAAGAAGGCGCTTGAAAAGGTGATCCAGGCCGATTCCTCGAACGCAATCGCCAACCGCGAACTGGGGAACATTTACTTTAACGACAAGCAGTATGCAAACGCATTGCCGCTTCTCCAGAGATCGTACGCCACGCAGCCGGACGCGGACCTCGCCTTCAAGCTGGGAAAAGTGTGCCTTGAAGTGAACCGCGTCGACGACGCCATCAACTACCTCAAGGAGGCCACCGCGAAAAACCCGGGCCTCACCGACGCCGGCCTCGCCCTTGCGCGGTGCTATTACAAAAAGGAAAAGTTCCTTGCGGCGGCCGGAGAGTACGAAAGGATAGGCGGCCGTCCGGAAATGACCGCAATGGACCAGTATGCCCGCGCCGTGTCCAACGAAAAAAACCAGAATGCCGAAAACGCCCTTAAGGCGTATCAGATGGCGGTTGAAAAATTCGGCGCATCGACTTCCCCTGAAGCAATCACCTCCCGTTTCAAGGTGGGCAGCGCCAATCTTGAAAAGAAAAACTGGGAGGCTGCCCTGGTGCAATTCCAGTTCATTGCCAATGCCGATCCGCAGGGAAAGATCGTTGAAAACATCAACTTTCTCCTTGCTGATGCGTACCAAGGATCGGGTAACGGCGCCAAAGCCATTCAGAGTCTCGAAAAGGCGCTTTCGCAGAATCCGAACAACATCGAGGCCACCGCCCGTCTCGCCGACTTGTATGAGAAGAACGGCATGAAGGAAAAGGCAAAATCAACCTACGAAAAAATGATTTCGCTCAATCCGAACGATCCCAAAGTCTACATGACGCTCGGAACGTACAACCTGAAGGAAAAAAAGTACGCCGAGGCGGTCGGCTACTTCGAAAAATGTTTCCTCATCGACCACAGCGCAAAATCGGCTGAGGGAATCGCCATCGCCGCTTCCTCGATCGGCCAGTGGGACAAGGCCCGCGACGCGGCCGAATCGGCGGTAAAGATCGATCCCTCGCTCATGGAATCCAGGATTATTCTCAGCAAAGCATATTTCCAGGGCAAGCACTACGCGTCTGCAAAAGATCAGCTCGAGTACCTTGTCGACAAGAAGCCCCAGGAACTGGAATACTGGAAGGAGCTTGCCGTCTGCTACGACCAGCTCGGCGATCAGGCGAAGCTCTCGGCCGCCGACAAAAAGATCATCGACATGGACAGGACCAATGTCGAGTCGCGCCTCAGGCTCGCGAAATACGCGCTTGACCAGCAGGATCTCAAGCAGGCCTTTGATCTGTACAAAGAGCTTTCGGCGCTCGCCCCGCAGAATGTCAACGTACTCAAGAACCTGTACGACCTGTGCCTCAAAAGCGGAGACAAGGGCGGCGCGAGCGTGTACCTCAAGAGATACCTGGCGATCAATCCTTCCGACGCGGCGGCCCAGCGCAACCTGGGAGACCTCTTGTACGATTTGAAAGACCGCGACGGCGCGCTTGCCGCATACCGAGCGGCAATCAAGCTCGATCCGTCCATCAAGGGATTCTACAAACGGTATGCCGAACTTGTTATCGCAAAGGGCCAGCAGGAAGAGGTGATCCGGGTTCTTTCCGGCGCCATCAGGTCCGGCGAGGCCGACGTTAACACCTACACTACGCTCGGCATGATCTACCAGAAGAGCGGGCAGTTCGCCAAGGCGCTCGAGATGTACCAGAAGGCCATGCAGATGGACCCCCAGAACGTGGACGTTCTCTCCTCTCTCGCGGAGTGCCAGGCAAAGACCGGCGACCGCAACGGCGCAATCGTCACCTTCGAACAGGTGATCATGATGAACCCCAAGGTCGAAGCTGAGTACAAGGAGCTTGGCGACCTGTATCTCAAGGAAGGCAGGAACGACCAGGCGATAACGGTGTATAAGAAGTACCTTGAGAAAGTCCCCACCGACCAGGACGTCGCAAAAGGCGTGGGCATGGCACTGTACCAGAAGAAACAGCCGCAGGACGCCGTGAAGTACTTCGATCTTGTCAAGGAAAAGGGCGCCGACGACATCGACTATCTCATGGCCGCGGGCGAAAGCTATTACCTTACCGGCAACAGCAAGAAAGCGCAGGAAATCTACGAAGGGCTGCGGCTCCGCAAGCCGACCGTTCCCGGCATCAAGAAGGTCATCAAGCTGCTCGCAGAGTCATACGAAAAGGACAACAATCTTCAGAGCGCGGTCGACATGTATGCCGCGTACTCGATGCTGCCCGGCGCCAAGGACCCCGACGTCGCGTACAAGGCTGGCTTCCTTCAGGAGAAGGTGAACCCGATGCGCGCCAGGAAGATCTACGAGGACAACGTGGCGATGTTCCCGAACGATTACCGGAACATGCTCCGCCTGGGAATCCTCTACGCAAAAGACAAGAACATGCTTGCCAAATCGGCGTCGCTGCTCAAGAAGGCGTCCACGATCGCCGACACCATTCCTGCAATGTGGATCGAGATGGCGCAGGTGTACAACAAGCTCGGCAACGACCGCGGAGAGCTTGACGCATACAAGAAGCTCATTACGCTCGACCCGCAGAACCTCGACGCGAACAAGAGGCTCGGGGTGCTGCTCATGAAGGGCGGGTCGGTCAGCGATGCCATGGTGTACCTTGAAATGGCGAACACGCTGTCGCCCAAAGACCCGGACGTTCTCACGCTTCTGGGCATCGGCTACATCAAGACCAACCGTCCCAAGGACGCGGTCGACGTTCTTGTCAAGGCAAAAACCCTGAAACCGCAGGACACCGACATCCGGCTCCAACTTGTCGATTTGTACAAGAAGACCGACCAGAATAAGAAGGCAATAGAGGAAATGAAAGACCTCATTGCAATAAAGCGGGACAACAAAACACTTATGTCTTATGCGCAAAGCCTGTACGACGATGGAAGGTTCAAGGAGGCCCAGGACGCCGTGGAAGACATCAAGGCGACTGACCCGGAAAACATAGAAGCCCTCATGATCCTGGCGCGCGCCCAGCGGGGCCAGAAGAAGCTCGATTCCGCGGTCGAAACGTACAAGGAGATTTCCTATATCAATCCGAACTATGCCCCGGCGCTGTGCGAGCGCGCGGAAGTTCACATGCAGCAGAACAAGCCCCAGTGGGCAAAGACGTTCTTCGAGCGGGCGCTCCGCGCGGACGCGAACTACGCGCTGGCATATCTGGGCCTGGCCCGGCTGGCAAAGCAGCAGAAGAACACAGCGCTTTACCAGCAGAATCTCGACAAGGCAATGCAGCTTGACCCGAACAATGCCGAGATAAAGGAAGAGGCAAAAAAACGCTGACCGCGGCGGTGCTTCACGTGGCAGGTTTTCGCCCCAATGTGTGCATAGCGGTCCGCAAGGCCGGGACAAACCTTCTTCTTCTGTGCCACAGAAAGGGCTATCCGCCCGATTCCGGATGGCAGCTCCCGCAGGGCGGGATTCACCCGGGCGCCGAGCTTGTTTCCGAAATGCAACGCGAACTCGAAGAGGAAACCGGCATCAGCGACGTATCGGTTGTTAAGGTCGCGCCGGGACCTTACGTCTACAAATTTCCAAAAGGCACAAAGCACAAGCACCCGGACTACGCCGGCCAGTCGCAGCAATGGGTGCTTGTCGATTTTTTTGGCGACGACCGCGTGATAGGGTTCCGGCATCAACCGGCGGAATTCGACGATTGGTCGTGGAAACCCCCGGCTTTCGTCCTTGACAGAATCGTCGATTTCAAGAAAGAAGCCTATTCCCGGGCGCTTGCCGACCTGGGACTCATGTGACAATCCTGTAAAAAGAATGCAATAATTTTTTTGAGGCGAACGTAGTTATGAATAGTTTGCTTGATGATCATGTTCTTTTCGACCAATGGATGAAGGGAGACACGGCCGGGTTCTCCGCGCTCTACGAGCGATACAAGAACCGGGTGTTCGGTTTCCTGGTGAGAATGACCGGCGACAGGGAGATTGCGGAGGACCTGTTGCAGGACACTTTTCTTGCAGCAATGCGGAATGCCGAGCAGTTCGACAGGGAACGCAACTTTCTCAGCTGGATTTTCGGCATCGCGCACAAGCGAACCATAGATTACTTCAGGCATGTAAAAGTAGAATACGAACATATTCTCGACACCGATCGATCACTCGGAAAAGGGCCGGACATTCCGGACCTTGGTTTGGCGAACAAACAGCTCAACGCCGTAATCAATGAGGCGGTGCGGACGCTGGAACCGATGCAGCGGGAAGTGTTCTTACTCCGGGAACTGGGCGATGTTCCATTCAAAGATATAGCGCAGATCATGAACTGCCCCATTAACACCGCTTTGGGCAGAATGAGGCTTGCTTTGAAGAACATCAGGAAAGAACTCAAAAAAAGGGGTATCCATGGATTGCAGTAAGTGTGAGGAAGCAGGCTTGTTGTTCACGTCAGGGGAACTGGACGAGGCGCAGGTAGACGAGTTACAAAAGCACCTTGCAGCCTGCCCGCCCTGCAAAGAAGAATTCTCCCAGTATTCCCTTGAGAAAAACAAGTTTTTCACCCTCCTCTGCGAAGACACCTCTCCCGACCTCGACCACAAGATAATATCACTGTGCTGCAGGCCTGCTGTCCCGACGACGATGGGCCTTTTCTCCGTCGCCTGGATCAAGCGCGCGGCGCTGTCTATCCTGATTTTCGCCCTCGGCCTCAGCGCAGGAGGCTATTTCACCTTTGCGTATTTCCAGGCCAGGATGTCCGGCACCTACGCTTCCCAGATGAAAACCCCTTCAGCGTCTCAGCCTACGGCGTCCGTCGCCGTTACCGCGGCCCAGAAGGCCCCGGATTCTGCCAGACGCCAGTCACCCTCCCTGCTCAAGCAGGACAAGCGGGTGTCCCCCGGCGTCCCTTCCCAGGGCATCATAACCGTCGATTTGAAAAAGGAATAGTTCTTTCGCGCCGGCAGACGCGGCGACCCGACAACCTTTGGTTCCCGCGGTGAAGCCGGCTACTGCTTTGTCCACACCTTCGTCCGCATCACCCAGGCATCGGCGTAGCCAAGTTCCTTCATCTTAGCCGCGGCGGCGTCGGCCTCAGCCCGCTTTACAAAATCGCCGACAAGCAGCTTGTAGTACGGCGCGGCGAAAACGATGTACACCGGATAACGGACTTTCGACTCAATCGCCTTCTGCTCCGCACGGGCGCGCTCAATCTGGCTTGAAGCAAAACACTGCACGCGAAAACCGTTCGGCGCTTCCGCAGCGCCGCTTTTGTCGGACACCGTTGTCGTTTCGGGGATGATAGGATTGAAGTCTTTGTCGGAAAGACACGCCTCCCGTCCCCTGTTGAGCGTGTCAAGAAACGTTTCGCCGGCCGCCTTGTCGTTGAGCGCAAGCACAATCCTGCGCTCCTGCGGCTCACCGTCCGGAGGACGTTTCGACATGGCATAATTCGAATTCAGGAGCACAAGGACCACCGCGATGCACGCATTGCGGAAAAACGTGACCGACATCATAATCACGACACCTTTCCAGTTTGCAAAGCACGGCCGTGAAAACGGTTTTCGTCGCGTGCAGCCGTCTATGGCCTCACCGCGCGGACGGGACCGAGCGAAACCGCTCCACCGACCTGTTGTAATAATAAATCGGTCGTAACGTCAAGTCAAGCTCATGCTGTGCCGCCATCAACCGGATCACGTCATCTCTTGCAAATTCCGCGGCAATACAGTACTATTTTGGTGTTCGGATTTCCGTCGTATTGATTTCAATCAATACAGCGCGCAACAAACAGCGCAATTTTGGTCTCTTCACTTCTTCTTGAAAGTAGTTTTTAACCCTATGCCTACAATGCCCGAATTGCTCAAGCAGATGATTGATCTTTTTGCGTCGGACCTGCACCTCACCGCCGGAGCTCCGCCTCTGTTCCGCGTAGACGGCAGGCTCAGACCGATGAGCGCCGACAAGCTCAATGCCGACCAGATACTCAAACTCAGCTACAGCGTGATGAACGAGCAGCAGAAGAAAACGTTCGAACAGAAAAAGGAAGTGGATTTCTCGTTCGGCATCCAGAACCTCTCGCGATTCCGCGCCAACGTGTATCTTCAGCGCGGGTGCACCGCCGGAGCCTTTCGTCAGATACCCTATCTTGTCCAGCCTCTGGAGAAACTCGGCCTGCCCGGCATGGTGGGCAAGTTTACCGAGAAACCGAACGGTCTAATCCTCGTGACCGGCCCTACCGGCAGCGGTAAGAGCACGACGCTTGCGGCGATGGTAGACAAGATCAACAACGATCTCGAAGGTCACATTCTCACCGTGGAAGACCCTATCGAATTCGTGCATCAGCACAAAAAATGCATCATCAACCAGCGTGAAGTACACCAGGACACGGAGTCGTTCGGCAGCGCGCTCCGCGTGGCCCTGCGCCAGGACCCGGACGTCGTGCTTATCGGCGAGATGCGCGACCTCGAAACCATCTCGGCCGCGCTTTCCATAGCGGAAACGGGCCATCTCACGCTCGCCACGCTCCACACGAACTCCGCCATCAAGTCGATCAACCGCATCATCGATGTTTTTCCCTCGGACCAGAAATCGACCATTCGCGCTCAGCTCGCCATGGTGATCGAGGGGATCGTGAGCCAGACGCTCGTACCGAAGATCGGGGGCGGACGCGCTCTCGCCTGTGAAGTGCTTGTTGCAAACAACGCCATCCGCTCGCTGATCCGCGACGACAAGGTCCATCAGATGCAGGGAATGCTGGAAATCGGACAGAAGTTCGGCATGCAGACCATGAACCAGGACCTTGCCCGGTTGTTCGGCAGGGGACTTATTTCCATGAAGGACGCGCTGAGCTGCACGTCCGACCCCGATGGTCTGCAGAAGCTGATCGGGTAGCACGGTCTTTTTCCTGGACAAAGGAGAGATCACATGGCACGGTTTGAATACGTCGGCATTGCCGCTAACGGCCAGCAGGTGAAAGGGGAATTGCAGGCCGGGGCCAAGAACGAAGTCATCACCGCGCTTCGCAGGAAGAAGATTCGCGTCGTTTCCGTAAAGGCCAAGTCGATGGGGCTGAGCATTCCGGGGTTCGGCGGAGGAAAGGTAAACCTTGCGGCGCTCAGCAGGTTTACGCGGCAACTTGCCGCCATGACCTCCTCGGGCCTTCCGCTTGTCCAGTGCCTCGACATCCTGGTCTCCCAGACCGAAAACAAGAATTTCTCCCAGAAGATCCAGCAGATTTCGTCCGATATCCAGGTGGGAAGCACACTGGCGGACGCTCTCGGCAAACATCCGCAAATCTTCAATTCGCTCTACTGCAACATGGTTTCCGCCGGCGAAGCCTCGGGCAACCTCGACGGCGTTCTCAACCGCGTTGCGGAATATCAGGAAAAGTCCGAACAGCTGCGGCGCAAAATAGTTGGCGCTCTCACCTACCCGGCCATCGTAGGCGTGATGGCCATAGGCCTTTCGTCGATAATGCTGATTTTTGTCATCCCGACGTTTGCCAAGATGTTCTCGGACCTTGGCGGCAAGCTGCCGCTACCAACCCAAATCGTCATGGATCTCTCAAATCTCGTCCGGCATGGTCTGCCCTACATTATTATCGGCGTCGTGGGGGCCGGTATCGCCCTGACGACGTACTACCGAACCGAAAATGGCAGATACAACATAGATTATCTCAGGCTGAAAATTCCCATCATCGGCGACCTGGAAAGGAAAACGGCAATAAGCCGGTTCTCGCAAACCCTTTCCACGCTGCTCACGAGCGGCGTCACCATTCTGGAGGCGCTCAGGATCACTGCCAGGACCGCCGGTAACATGGTGCTGGAAAAGGGGCTTGAGCGCACCGTCCAAAGGATAAGCGGAGGTCTCTCGATAGCCGATCCGCTCAGGGAAACAGGACTTTTCCCGCCCATGGTCACGCAGATGATTGCCGTGGGCGAAAAGACCGGAGACCTTGCCGGCATGCTCGGAAAAATCTCCGAATTCTACGGCGAAGAAGTGGACGCGGCCGTTGCCGCCCTCACCTCCATAATCGAACCTATCATGATTGTCATGATGGGCGGGTTGGTGGGAGGCATGCTTGTCGCTATGTACCTGCCGATTTTCGACATGATGGGCGCGATACAGTAAAGGACCACGGCCATAGGCCGTGGTTTCTTTTCGAGAAAACGCCATAGGCGTACCACAAAAGCCTTTCAGGCTGCACAAAATAGGACTGTGGGGCTATCCCCGATCCGCGCCACCCTCAACGTAGTGTGAATTCCAGTCCTGCATCACGGACTGCAGCCCGATCGCCGCAAGGTCGGATTTCATTTCGTCAAGCGAGCGGTCGTCGGCGATTTCGAACTGCGGCGTGGAGGCAACGCCGCTCGCACGACCGCCCACCGCGGTCGACACTCCCGCAGACATCTTGGTGACGCACAGCGGCGCAATGGCGTTGCGGAACTCGCGCGATTCACGCGTGGAAACCGTTATGCCGCACCGCGGAAGAAAAAGACGGGCGGCCGCAAGCATTTGCACATAGAGCCGGTCGCTAATTTCGCAATAGGGCTCGAACTCGCGCACCATGGGTCTCAGGCGCGGAAAGGCAACCGACACTTCGACGTCGGGGAACGCTTTCTGCATCCACGCGGCGTGAAGTCCCGCGAAGAACGCCTCGGACCTCGGCTCGTAGAGTCCCATGAGCGCGCCCACGGTCACCGAGCGCACGCCGGCCTGCGCGGCGCGGGCCGGGGCATCGAGCCTGAACGCGTAGTTGTCCTTGGGCCCGCCCCGGTGCAGTTCGTGGTAACGCTCCTCGTTGTACACTTCCTGATAGATGGTGAGGCCGTCGGCTCCGGACGCTGCAAGCGCGCCATATTCTTCTCTGGTCATAGGATAGATCTCGACGCTCACGCTCGCAAAGTGTTCGTGAATGATGGAAACCGCCTCGCGAACGTATTCCGGCGACGCCATTGAGCGCGACTCGCCGGTGAGCACGAGAATATGCCGCATGCCGGTTGCGGAAATGGCCTGGGCTTCGCCGCGAATCTTTTCAAACGACAAATGACTCCGCGCAATGCGGTGCTGGCGGGCGAATGAGCAGTACGGACAGCCGTTGTCGCAGTGGTTCGAAATGTACAGGGGCGTGAACAGAAACATCACGCTGCCGAAATTCTTTCTGGTGATCGTGCTTGCTTTTTGCGCCATGGGTTCCAGAAAGGGCGAGGCTGCGGGCGAGAGCAGGGCAAGAAAGTCAAGCGGCCGCAGCTTGTCTCTGTCAAGAACCGTTTCCACCTGCTGCGGGGTGACGGAATCAAAGAAACCGGCAAAATCGAATGATTCGTATTTCTTGATGATGTCGAGGAAGGACATGAATACTACGCCCGGGTGTAATAGCAAACCAGTTGACAGTTGTCAGTTAACAGTTGACGGTTGGAATCAGTGCCGACGCATTCAGCCCGTGGTTATTGCACTTGACTCCAATCCTTTTTTTTCTCTGTGTCCTTCGTGCCTCCGTGGTGGATCTTCTCTTTCTGTCTATCTATCCAGAAACCCGGTGAGCGGCGACGACGGTCTCCCTGTTTTCGAAACGCTCCCCAGCCCGGCCAGAAACGCAAGCCTCCCCGCCTCCACGGCAAGCCTGAATGCATTCGCCATGTTCACCGGGTCGTCGCTTGACGCAATGGCAGTATTGAGGAGTACGGCGGCCGCGCCGATTTCCATGGCATGCGCGGCGTGCGACGGACTGCCAATTCCCGCGTCCACGATAACGGGGATATCTATTTCGTCAATAAGGATCTCTATGAGATCGAGCGTTCGCAGGCCGCGGTTCGAACCGATGGGCGCGCCAAGCGGCATCACCGCGGCCGCCCCGGCTTCCACCAGACGCCGTGCCGCAGAAAGGTCCGGCGACATGTACGGCAGCACCACGAACCCCTCTTTGACAAGCGTTTCCGTTGCCGCGAGCGTTTCCATGTTGTCGGGAAGAAGGTATTTCTGGTCCCGGATCACTTCGATCTTCACCCAGTTTCCGCAGCCCATGGAACGCGCGAGGCGCGCAAGGCGAACCGCCTCGGCCGCGGTGCGCGCGCCCGAGGTGTTCGGAAGAAGGATCTTGCCCTTGGGAACGTACTGCAGAACATTGTCCGACGGCCTGTCGAAATCGACGCGCCTCAGCGCGACCGTCACGATGTCGCATTGCGCGGCCTCGACAACATCGGCCAGCTGGCGCTCGTCGCGGAACTTGCCCGAACCCGTAATGAGCCGCGAGCGCACTTTTGTTCCGGCAATGTTAAGAAGGTCTTCCATGGCAGAATGCTATCACGATCTTTCTAGGAATGATTCATTGATGTGTGTAATCGGTACAAATTGCTTTTACTAAGCTGTTCATAAGTAATGCTACACAAAATGTGTCACGGTGAGCCTGTCGAACCGTCTCGTACTCGATAGACCGTTGGTGAAGACGCCACTGCTCCTTAGGTTTGTATGCGGTTGTAGTCGCGGTCGACAAGCTCAGGGTGACATCGAATCTATGAGATCATGCTTATGAACTGATTAGTAACTTTCAACCTTCAACATTGAACTCATCAACGCTTTTACGCATTTACGCATATACGCGTCTACGCATCCACGCATATACCTCTCACCCGCCTCCCACAAACCTCAGTATCTCAACCGTATCGCCTTCCTTGAGAACAACCGACGCGAGGCGTTCACGCGGTATGATATCGAGGTTTACTTCCACAACAACCGCATGAGGGTTTATGGCGCGGGACGCAAGCAGCTGATTGAGCGACACGCCCGCATCAATGGCCTCTTCTTTGCCGTTTACCGTGACGTGCATGCGCAGTTCCCGGGTGCGGTCGGGCGACAGAGTGACGGCAATGCAAAGAAACAAGATTTCAGGAAGACATAATCCAAGGATTTCGAAAACGCGTTTGCCCGTTGGCGTCGTTTACCGCGGCCGACGCTTGCTCTTCATCATTTTCCGTCCTCCTGACCCTTGTACACAACGGCACCGGCTGGCACCGAACGCGTGATCCAGGTGTTGCCGCCGATGATCGCGCCTTTACCGATGACGGTCTTCCCTCCGAGGATGGTGGCGTTCGCGTAGATGATCACCTCGTCGCGGATGGTCGGATGGCGCTTGACGCCGCGCTTGAGATTTCCCTGTTTGTCAAACGGCGAAAGCGCGCCGAGCGTGACACCCTGGTAGAGGCGAACGTTGCGGCCGATGGTGGTGGTCTCGCCGATCACCACGCCCGTGCCGTGGTCGATAAAAAATCTCGGCGCGATGGTCGCGCCGGGATGGATGTCGATGCCCGTCTTCGAATGCGCGTGTTCCGACATGATCCTGGGGACAAAGGGAACATCCAGTTTGTAAAGCAGGTGCGCCACGCGGTGCGTTGCGATCGCCTCGATGCACGGATAGCTCAGAATGATCTCCTCGAGGCAGGTCGCCGCGGGATCGCCGTCGTAGGCGGCCTTGATGTCCTCGATGAGCGTGGCGCGGATCGATGGCAGCGACTCGACGAGCTTGGCAAGCACCCTCTGCGCACGCGCCTCGCACGTGCATTCGTCGCACTTCCCCTTCTTCCTGCAGTGGTACTTGAGAATTTCGGCCATCACGCGCACGAGCCGGAGGCTGATGCGGCGGAGCATATCGCCAAGGTAGAAATTCATTTCCTTGCGGGGCACCTTGTCCCTGCTGTAGAACCCGGGAAACAGCACGGCGAGAATGTCGTTGAGGATATCGTAGATGACGGTTCTGCCCGCAAGGTCGAGCCCTTCTTCGTCGCGGGCCGAAATACCGCCCCGTACCGCCCGCTCAAGTATCCCCGCGATCCTCGGAACGTGCCTGTTGACCCACGCGACGGTTTCCATGTGACTTCTTTCTAATACTGCGTCGTTTCGTGAACGAACTTTATCCACTGTGAGAAGAACTCGTTGCCGTGCGCGCGCCACACGTTGACGGGTGCGTCGAGGTCCACGTTCTTCGGCGGCTTCACGTCCTTCCTGCCCGCCTTTACGTCGCGCCGGTATTCCTCCACGAGCCTGCCCGGCTCGTATTCCAGATGGCCGAGATGCATGATGAAACGCTGGTCGGCGCTCTCGAAAATCACATACCCCGCGTCTTTGGAATGCGCGAGAAGATGGATTGTCCCCTTGTCGCGCCGCTCCTCGAGCACCTTGTCGGGAATGCCGGAGTGCCTGCTCTGCGGGCACCAGAATACATCGTCCATGTCGCCGGTGATCCGGTTGGAGCGGTCGAGATTGACGGTCTTGAACACGCCGAACAGCTTGCGCGGGTACGTCACCTTCTCCATGCCCAGAAACTTTGCGATGGCAAGCGCGCCCCAGCACAGCCCCAGCGTGGAAGCGACATTGCGTTGTGCGTATTTTAAAATGCGCTGAATCTCCTCCCAGTAGGTCACCTGTTCGAACGGAATTTCCTCCACGGGCGCGCCTGTTACGATGAGCCCGTCGAGCTTGCTGCGCGCAACCGCTTCCTCGAAGGTGACGTACAGCTTGTCAAGGTGCGACTGGTCGGTGCTCGTGTAGGTGTGCGTCTCCAGGCGGATCCACACCGGCTCGATCTGCAGCACCGACCTTCCGAGCGGATACAGCAGGCTCAATTCGTACCGTTCGGCCTGCGGCATGATGTTGAGCACGCCGATGCGCAGCGCCCGGATGTCCTCCTTGAGCGCCTGTTCCTGGTCTACGACCAGCACGCGCCGCTGTTCGAGCGCTTCCTTCGCATGGTAGTCTTTCGGCAGAACAATGGTCATTCGAAGTTCCTTCTTCTTTTGTCAAGTAACTGTGCGACGAGAAGTCGTTATAAGTGCTAGAAATTGCAAAAATACTTCATGTCGGCATGGGACACTTAAAATGGCCCAAAAAGAAATAATTGACTGAATGGAATTCGGTTGCCACGCGTTAGGTGGACCGGAGGGTGAGCTATAGCGAATTGCCGGCCGACCCCGGCCGCAGGCCATCGGGGCGGACCGGCAACGAGGCCGGATGGCCGAGCCCGCAGGGAGACCGACCCGAGCGGAGCGAGGGGAACGCCCAATTCTTTTTCTATTTATCAATAGTCTTACAATCCGTTTCCCGCCGCCGCCATCCGCAACCCGTGAATCCACGACATGGTCGCGCCGAGCACGAGCATCAGCCCGAAATACAGCACGGCGAACGTGATCCGGGTCGTCCGCGACACCGCGAAGTATTCCTTGTTCGGCGACTTCCACAGCCGGTAGGCCTGGAACGCGCCGAGAATGACGAACAGGATTACTATCGGGTTCGGATACCGCAGCGCAATGTACACCAGAACCGGAATGCCGATGATCCACATGAGCGGCGAAATGGCGGTCACGATTCTCCCTCCGTCAAGCGGATGCACGGGAACAAGATTGAAAAGATTGAGAAAGCAACCGGTGTAGGCCAGGGCGAGGAGCAATTCGCTTTTGTACATGATGCCGAGGCCAAGACAAAGAAACGCGCCGATGCTGCCCAGCACAGGCCCTCCCGCGGCAACAATCGCCTCGGTCCGCGCGTTGGTCGGCTGCTGTTTCATCGAGATGAAGGCGCCCACGAACGGGATAAAGATCGGCATCGACACCTTGAGCCCGGCCCCGCGCGCGGCAAGCACGTGCCCGCTCTCGTGCACGGCGATGAGCAGGACAAACCCCGCCGCATACCACCACCCGAACTGCAGGGCATACACCCATATCATCACGAACATGGATATGATGGTGCCCGCGACCTTGCCGAACTTGAGCGCGATGAGGATCGACTTGAACTTCAGGAGGACAACGCCGATTCCCGCCAGCACGGCCCAGATGCCGCCGCGTTTCTTCTTCGGTCCGTATTCGCCCGAGGAGACCCTCGGCTGCGGCTGGAACAGGGAAAAACTCCGGTTGTTCCTGGAGGACGGGGTTTCGAGAGGAGGAGTATCGTCGGGAAGAGTGTCCATTATGTCCGTAACCGGTAAGATTGACAGCCTGGTGATCAAAAAATATACCCTGGAGAGCAGTGGCGCAATCCAATCCCCGGGCACTTTTGTTTTTCACCCCCACCACTATTACATTCCAAAACGTAATACTGGTGACGTATTTTTAAAACCGCGATCTTCAACTTCGAACGGAAGCGATTCCTTGATCAAACTCCTGTGCCGGATAGCGGCACTTCTTGTCCTGCTTTGCGCTGTCTCTCCCAATGCCAAGGCATTGATGAGCCGTCATCATGCCGCTGCATCGAGCCTGCTTGAGGGGAAAACGACCCTCGCGCAAATCAAGCAGGCGATTCCGGCGTTTGAGGCAGCGCTCCTGCCCTATTTCCAGCGGCGCGCCGGAGTAAAGGGTGCGTTATCCGGTCCTGTGGTCACGCCCACCGATGCCGACCTGTTTGCACTCGCCAAGTACTGGAACCTTCTCTCACCTTCGTTCAAAGCGACATACGAGTATGGCGCCGGCATACCGCCGACGTGGAAGGCGTACGTTTCACCCGGCGGCAACTTCGAGATCTGGTACGACACCTCCGGCCAGGAGCCTGTATCCCCCGTCGACACCTTCGGGTACGATCCAAACAATTGGCGCAACAGGTTGCATAAGGGCAACGGCGTCCCGGATTACATCGATCTGGTGGCCTACGCCGCCGACAGCGCGTGGTCAATGGAAATCGACAGGTTCGGCTTTGTCAAGCCGTGGCCGCTGGTGGATGCCGCGCATCCGTCGCCGCGATACAAAATATGCATACGCCAGTTTACCGGGGATGATGCGGGAATCTACGCCTGGACCTGGTACTGGCCGTACGGCTCGGTGCCGGCAGGCATCGGTCTGCGCTGCTACATGGAGCTGCGCAACGATTGGACCGGGTTCATCGTCAACGGTAACAACTACGGAACGCACCCGGAAGAACCGGTCGAGGTCACCTGCTGCCATGAGTTCTTTCATGGCGTACAGTATGCGATGACCAGGCAGCCACCCACCGGGGACATCAACGGCGACCTGTTTCTGGATGGATTTCCCTCCTCGTGGCTCGAAGGCACTGCGGTGCTCATGGAAGGCCTGGGTTTTGAATATGTGCACGATTACATCCAGTATGCCGCTTCGTTTTTCGACGACCCCTTCGCCCCTGCGTTTGTCTGGACGACCCCGGACCCCAACGATCTTTACAAAAACGCTCTTGCCACCCATTATCTGTACGAATTCGCCTATCCGACGCCGAGGATAGACTTTGTCAAGAACATGCTCTTCAATAATTACCAGCAGGCAATCCGGTTCAAGCCCGATCTCGACAAGTCCTCTGCGGCCGCAGGCCGCACCTGGGCCGACATCCTGGGCAGTTTCTACACCGGGAGTTACTACACCGGGCCCCGCGCGGTGCCCGGCAGGTTCATTACCGACGCGCCCCTGCTCGGTGGAGATTGGACGTACCCGAACGATGTTCCCGATGCTTCGGGCTCGGTGACGAAACCGGTTGACCTTTTCAGCATGAACACGTTTTCCTACCTGCACCAGCCGACCGACAACCCCACGCTCGGGCTCAGCTTTACCGGCGACACGACCGCGGCGGGCGGCGCCGACACGAGTCCGATGTGGAGCGTGCATTGCATCCTGAAAAAGGATTCCGCCCCCGCCCACGACTCCATCCTCACGCTTCCGCTGTCGTCGAAAGGCGTCGGAGCAACCGTCATTGCGGGCTGGCAGAACTTCACCGAAGCGCTGGTGATCGCGGTGAATGCCCGGTACGACACCGCCAGGACCGCCACGGTGGGCTTCCAGCCCTGCGGCGTGACGGTTCACAAAGGGGAAACTGCACTGTATTCCTCGGCCGCGGCCGGCACCCCCGCAACCGCCCCTTATGCAACGGTCTCGGTGCTCGCATCCGCAGACCTTCTGTGTTCGTTGACTGTTGCGACAACCGTCATATCCGGGCAGCAGGCGCAGTCGGCCCTGAGCGACAGCCTCTTTGCGGCGGGATCATTCTACGACGTCGAATTTCCGCTCTCGTGGCTGCACGGCGGCGCCGCGATGCAGCTTTCCATCACGGAATCCCGCGCCGGCGTGCACGCGATCGCCGCGCTGCATCACGTGCCGGATTCCTCGCTCGCCCTCTGCCGCTACAGCGCTTCGTCCGGAAAATGGTCCTCCTGCGCAGGCGCCGCGGTTGCCGGCGATTCATCGAATGTGGTGTGGCAGTGTGCGCCGCCCGGTCCCGGAATATACGCGCTGTTTGTCCGGGCATTCACCGTCGACACGTCGGTTCCGTATGTCGCGTATCCCAATCCGGCGCGAAAATCGCGCGACACCCGCATGGCGTTCCGCGGCGCGAACCTCCTCGAACTGTGGATATACGCCATTAACGGCACGCTCCTTGCACATGACGTTAAGGGGCAAAACAGCCAGCCCCGCTCGCTCGCGGAATCAACGTACGGCTTTGACTGGCATCTGTGCAATGCGGCGGGCGCGGCCGTGTCGCCGGGAGTTTATTTCGCCTATGTCGGATACCGTGATCCGGTAACGAAGGGCATGAAGAAACAGGCGCAGAAAGTGTTTGTGATCCCCTAGCGCCGCCCGCCGCGCTGCGCCGTGACAACCGCGAATGCCTGGATGCCCAGGCCCTTTCCGAACGCGGTGAGTCCTTCACCGCTGGTCGCGGTTATTCCTATTTCGTCAATCGGCAGCGAACAGAGACGCGCAAGGGAGACGCGCATGGCGCGCAGGTGGCCAACCAGCCTCGGCCGTTTTGCCTCGATTGCGACCGAAACGTGGCACAGGCGCCACGACCCCATTGCCTCCGTGGCCTTTGCAAGATAGGCGCCGCTGTCGCGGATGTTTTGGACGAGGCACATCCTGTCGGCAATGGGTCCCAGAATATTGATGCCGGTGATGCCCGAAACCGCGTTGGTGAGCGCATGCAGCACCACGTCCGCGTCGCTGTTGCCTTCGAGCCCCGGGCAGCCGGGGATCTTCACCCCGGCGAGCACGAGCGGCTTTGCGGAACGCCTGCGCTCAAACCTGTGTGAGTCCTGCCCTATGCCGGCCGCGAACTTCGCGACAATCGATGAAGAGTGCTTCTTCCGCATGGTCCGGTGAGTCATTGGTCACTCCTCGCTGTCAAGTTTGTTCTTGAGACTGCCAAGTTTGAGCATAAGGCCCCGCACCCGCTGGTCAACGTCATCGAGATATATGCTGAAACGCGCATGAACGCGCTTCAGGTAATCAAGAAGGCTTTCGGTCTGGACGGCATTAAGGTTGAAGTACTTGTACTTCTTCTTCTCTTCGGACAGAAGCGTAACGGTCTGTCCAAGCGACTTGAGAGCTTCGCTGTCGGCAAGAAACCCAAGGAGATGCTCGACGCCTTCGGTAAGTCCGACGTAGTCGTGCTCAAGACCGCTTTTTAAATCGGTACGCGCTTTCTTGCCAAGTCCCTGCTTCATGCCCGCGAGCTGGTCCTTTACGGCAGACGCGTATTTCTCTTCCAGTCCGTTGCGTATCGCCTGCACCGTTTCCAGATAGATCTCCGACTTCACCGATTCTCGAATGGCCTCCATCTCCTGGCTCCGTATCTTCCGGCGGAGTTCTTCGCGCAATGCTGGCGATTCCTCGGCCAGCAGGCGGCTGCGTTCCGCCTCGAGAATAGCCGGCCGGTCTTCGGATTCAACGCGCTCGCGCTCCTCGCGCGCCACTTTGTCAAGGAGCGCGGATCTGATTTTCTCCTTCTCCGCGGCAACGATTTCACCGCTCAGTTCGCGCTCAAGCTTTTCAAGCTGTTCGGCGCGGATCCTCACGCGCTCGGTGGCGAGAAGTTCATCCCGGACGCCGGCCCTTATTTCGGCCAGGATTCCCTTCCGGATCACGTCCCCCTCGCCCGTTTCCAGTTTTTCGCGGATTTCCCGAGCCAGGCTCTCGCGCATGGTGCGGGCAAGTTTCGGCGCTTCCTCTTCGATGATCCTTGCGCGCAGCGTTTCCCTGAGCCGTTCGGTTTCCTCGTTGCGGATGCGGTCCGCCTCCTTGTCCGCGACCTTTTTCGCCACCTCCGCCTGGAGCGCGGCGCGCGCCTTTTCCTCGTATTCTGCGGAAAGCGACTTCGTGACGCTTTCGCTTATTTCGGCGAAGAGACGTTTTCTCTGCATTTCGACGACCGTCGGCCGGTCCTGTTCGGCGAGTTCCCGCCGCACCGTCGACGTGAGCGCCTCACGTTCCTTCTTGTAAATTGCGTCCCGCTCATTGGCCTCCACCTCCGCCCGGACTTCGGCGGCCAGCCCGGCCCTGATCTCGGCCGTAAGGGCTTCGCGCAGCCCGGCGCGGATCTCCTGCGCGTATTGTTCTTCGACCCGCTTGCGTTCCTCGTTTCTGATGCGCTGCCGGTCGTCGGGACCAAGCACCGGCTCCGCATCCGCCTGTTGGGCCTCGGAGGCCGCATCCGGCGCAGCATTACCAGGCGGCGGCGCGCCGCTTGTTTGCAAATCGGAAAGCTCCTCCGGCGCAGCAGCCGGAGCGGACGCCGCCCCGGCGCCGATTTCCGTCACCTCTTCGGCCGCATCCGTTGAACCGGCATGGGCGGCAATGTCGGCCGACTCCTTTGCCCAGTCCGGCGCGCCGACATCCGGGCCGGTTCTGTCCCGTGCGGCGCGCCTTCGCGCGCGGCCGGCAATAAACACCGCGCCGAACACCCCCGCCAGAATCAGGGCAACGGCTGCAACCCACAGCCACAGGTCGCCGGACACCCTGCTCCGCTGCACGGGAACTTCGCCCTGCAAAGCCGCGCCGCCGTCTTCCTCTTTTGTCAACGATTCGGCCTCGGTCGGGCGCGGAACCGGTGCGGCGCGTTCGGCCGCCTGCGGCCCGGCGGCCGGCGGCGTCCGGACCTCCCCCACGGCTTTCGGCAGGCGAAGGGCGAGCACAATGGCGCCGGGAATCACCACGCTCGTTTCGTTGAAAGGAATGGTGTCCGACCACGAAAGGTAGTAAAAACTCCTGCCGTCAAGCAGGATCTCGAAAGGGCCGTCGACATGCGCCGCGAAATTCTTGAAACACGCGAACACGTCGATCTTGAATGCCACCACGCCGTGGAACTGTTGCCTGCCGATTGCCGTGCGCACCGTCAACGGCCTGCTCCAGACAAGGTAGGGCCGCCGGTTATCCTTCATGAGAGGACTGTGCCATGGCCCGAGGTTTCTGCACGGATTGGCATGCCAGGCGCTGTCCGACGCATTGACGCGCAGTTCCTCCGGCCTGCCAAGCGGCTCCGCATCGTTCACGATGGTTCCTTTTGCATTGGTGCGCAAAATCTGCACGATTTCGGGGTACCGCCCGAGAAGCCTATGGAAAAACGCGTTGACGGGTTCGTTCTCCTTCAAA
The DNA here is from genome assembly GCA_963753345.1 of uncultured Fibrobacterota bacterium. GTDB lineage: Bacteria > Fibrobacterota > Chitinivibrionia > Chitinivibrionales > FEN-1185 > FEN-1185. Next base: position 43,725 of record CAVWBU010000027.1, on the reverse strand, counting down.
CTTGACTTGGGGAGCGCCGCAGTCCGCAACAACAGAGAATCGAGGTCTGCAAATTGTTCCTGAAGAAAGGCACCTTTCGTTGCGCCCCAGGCATCCCGGCACAAAATGGCGAACAGGACCCACAGAACAAACAGGGTTCGTTGCCCGGCCGCGCGCACTCGTGCGCGGCCGTCAGGCGAAGTGATGAGAAATGGCGGCATGCGGTTTGCCATGTGCGTGTCGAGCGGACCTGCCGGGTGAAAAAAGAGGCGGCCTGTTCTTTACAAAAATATAAAATGCTCGACCGCAAGGTAAGCGCGGTTTCGCCGGAAAGCAAAAAAAATGCCGTACTGAAAAGTACGGCATCCGGCGATAGTCTGCTTATCCGTCAAAAACGCGAATCTGCGGGACTATGCGACCACCTTCACATCTTTCGCATTCGGTCCCTTCTGATTCACAACGATTTCGAACTCAACCTTTTCGCCTTCCTTGAGATCCTTCACGCCTTCGCCGATAATGGCGGAGAAATGAACAAACACGTCTTTCGAGCCGTCATCGGGTTTGATGAAGCCGTAGCCTTTGGACCTGTTGAACCACTTTACAACTCCTGTCGCCATAAACAACAACCTTTCTTAAAATTTAATTGTAAAATAAAACAGGATATCATACTGATATCCATGCCTCTAAATATTATTTGTACGACAGGCCGCGGTCAAGAAAAAAACTGATTGGAAAGCAAATCGCCTCACCACGCCTGCCGCAGGATTCCGCAGACTTTCCCGCTGTTCCTGAACGCAACCCATGAATAGTTGGCAGGCGTCCGGCGAACCAAGTATCTTTTTTAAATCAATCCATGTGCGGCAGGCGCACCGGCCCGGCGGCAACAGGTGCATAGGAAGACTGCTATGTCGGCACGGCTCAGACAGTACCTGGCAGAGGCCTATCTCGGTGAAAAGGAGTTTCTTACAGGAACACTCAGGAAGGATTCCGCGATCCAGATTGACGACATGGATGATAACGACGATCTCACGCAGTTCTGCTCCATGTTCGTCACCGTGGGCGCACGCGGGAAATTCGTTTTTGAACTGCTGGGTTCAATTCCGCTGAGCCAGGGAATTGTTGATCTCGTGGAAATATACGGCGGGACCGTGCAGCGCGACCCCGGGCGCGTCGTGATCCCTCTCAACCCGGACCAGATCGAGGTCCTTATGGACCTGGCCGGCCACATCCGCAAGACGGCAGGCGGGGGAACTTTTATTACGAACCATAATTGGCACCGAATTTCGGCCAGAACGATCAGCTCGATATACCGGTTTGTGAGGATCATCAAGGAGTATTCGAAGACAAAGGGGCAGGTGCTGTAAATTCCGCCATCCGCCTTCCACGTCCTAGGTGAATTTTATTTTGCCATTGTCTTTATTTTAAGACACATATTCTAACCCTATCCTCTATTGTCAGTCGAAAGAGGGAAATTTGAGATGTTGAAGTCAATACACCTAATGGAATTAGGTGAATAAACATCGAATCAACGTAGCTTTTAAAACCAGATTTCCAATATCCATTTCCAGTCCGAAGCAATGGGATAACGGTATACAACGAATCTTGCGTACTGTCGGCAATCCATGCTTCAAACCCATTCAGAGTATCGGCGTTAAAAAGGGCGTTAGATGTCTTGACGTAATATTCATAGCTGATTGGAAAGGCCATTGAGTCATACACGCCTGTTGTACACTGGACGTCGAACATGCCGCCCACAGCATTATTTATTATCACTCTATAAGTGGTCTGCGAATCAAAGACTCCCAAGTCTAATGGGCACGTATACAATCCACTTGGGAACGGGTTAGAATTGATATCTGTCTCTATCCCTTTAAGTACTACATTGTAAACATTGTCCTTTCTACTTACACTACCGCGAAAAGCCAAGTTGGGATCGTACATGTAACCCACTTCCAATACAATTGACGATCCTCTTTTGATCTGCCGTGGATAAATAAGGGCCGCAGGATCAACACTGACGGTAGTTGTTGTACTATTTTGCAGGCCGCAGCTAATAAATAAAAGCACCACCTCAACCAGTAAGAGAGACAACGTTTGATGTTTAAACATCAATTTCCTCTTTCACGAATCAAACCCTTTTCGCCATTAATTTTACCTAACGGTCGATATCCTTCAAGCACATTTACAGACCCGAGAAGCGTCCTTGTGCGCGCTTTTACCAAATGATCAAAATTCCATCCGCCTTGTACATCCCTTGTAACCTCACCCCTGTATCCCCTCTCCGCCCGGAGAGGGGAATTTTCGGGCACCCATTTTTTGAAGTACCTTCGGCATGTTATTTGTGATTTCATCGTTGGAGAACCGGATTTCGCTTAGACCGCGCCTTTGAAGAACCCCGCAGCAAGCTGCGAGGAATCTTCCATCCCTATGGAAAAAGAACATACTTATAGTCGCTCGCTTGCCCCGAAGCAAGCTTCGAGGAATGCGCTCGCTGTGGGATTCAAAAAAGCGCGGCACTGTCGTTTCTTGTAATCATCCACGTATTGCAGTGCAACCACACCGCTTGTCACAGTATGTTTCACGGCTTCCATTCTCCCCTCTCCGGGCGGAGAGAGCCTGTGCTGAGCGAAGTCGAAGCAGGCCGGGGGTGAGGTTATTTCAGAACAAAATTCTCCACCCTCACCACCCTCACCCCGTTGCGTATCCCGTATCCTCTCAAATCAACGCTCCTCTCCTGTCCAATCCTCACGGTTCCCAGCCTTCTCCCGCTCAAATCGAACACGGTAACGGATGCGCCTGGGCCGACAAGCTCTTTGGGAACGGTAAACACATCCCCAACAACTTTGAAAACCTGCCCGCTGCCTGCAAACCGGGAATGGCGTGATACCGCGAGACTGTTCTCCCGGATAGCCGTGGGAACCGTGTCGAGATGGAAGGTGTCGAGGCCGGAGGTGGTAAGATCTCCGGTACCGCTCATTGGATGCCCACAGAAACACCATTTTAATGCTATGACTTGCGCTATCAACGACTATGAATTTGAGAATCCTGATCTTTGGCATAAAACGCGTGTGCCCCATAGCCGGCCGCGGGTCGGTGGAGGTCTTGAGGAGGTAGACGTTGCCGATGCGGGAGGAGAGGGAGTATACGGGAATGTTGTCTCCGTGCGCAATCGGTTGACTTGAAAAAAGACTGTCTGACGGGGCGGTTTTGATCGAATCAAGATTAGTTTTCCCCACGGTTATACAATATGCAGGCCCCTCTTGCGCGTCCGGAGCCAAATCATATTTATTTGCGTTGAATGTGAAGAGAAAGTGGTTTACACAAGTATAAGGTGCGCTAATAATGCCTACGGTACAACTTTTCTGGATAACAAAATCAAATCCAACTTGATTCCTCGTGTTTATAGTATCAATTCCAGAGAAAATTAATCCTCCTTCTTGAGAACCATAGACACTAAGAGCTTATCCGTGAATAAGGTTTGATGGCGAAACCGAGCGAAAAAGCCGCATGCGCGAAAGGCGAAGCAGGCGTATCACATGGCGATACGCCGATGCAGCCTGACAAAGCAGGCGGTTTTTGCAGCCGGTTGCAGCCCAAATCATTATTTACGGATAAGCTCTAAGGTTGAGAAATAGAAGAAATAATGTGAGTATCCTCTTCATTTGCACCCCCGAACAGATATGCATGCTAATTTACCTTTTGCACTTTGGCAACTTTGAATCTTAACGGCAACATGCTACGATTGTTCAAATTGACGATGTTGCTAAAATCAACTTTGAAACAGGGATAGCCACTTAGCACTCTGCTTGGCGAATCATCAGAATACTGAGCATTATTAAGAATGCTCGCTCCATTTTTGTTGCAATTTAGGACTATCAGCACATCTTTATCCGGCACATCTCCAACCGGATTGGTTGTCGCCGTTATCGCAAAGGATAACGTGTCGCCGCCACTGATCTTTGCGCCTGGCAGCAACAGCGAATCCTTAAACCCGCCCCCGTTCAGAACGACGCCGTTCTGCGTGAACCCCAATTCATATGAATGGCTACTGTCCGTGTAGTAGAAGGGCACGTATAAATCCACACTGTCATAAACCGAACCGGAGGGCTTGATTATTGTATCCGTAAACGTATAATCCCTCCATTCCAGATTTGTCTGTGGCGCCACCAAACACGTCACTGGATACTGTGTCCCCGGCTTGTGCCTGTACACCAGCGTGTTTGTCCCAGTCGCACCATATCCGCTCGTGTCAAGTACAAACCCTGTGGTGCCGATCACCACGTTTCCAGCCGCATCCGTCCCTGATATGTCAAGGGCTTTCCGTGCGCCCCAAGGGTCATACAAGCATAATAAACCATATTGACGGGCCTTTGTCAAGACTTTGCTTCAAGAATATTTCCTTGGAGAGGATCTGGCGTTTGGGCGGGCTACCGGGATCGCGGCGTATGAATTTCCACCATCATCGTTGCGGGGCCGCAAGCGGGATACTGTCAAGCCGCCGACGAGGAGCGCGCAAGAGTTTCGCCGATTTCGTAAAGAAAATCGGGAGAAAAACCCGTCTACTTTTTCCCCTCTCCAACAAACAATTCCGTCGGGCAATTGAACTCCGAAAAGACCGGGTCGCCGAACGGGTGGTCGGTCCCCGACACCTGCACCCGGTATTCCATAACCACCATATACATGTTCTGAACGTTCGACTGCCAGCGGGCGTTGAGCGTCGAGGCGTTGAGTTTGTTGACATGCGCGACCTGCATGAGTCTGAGAAACCCCCATTGGCCGCCAAAGGAGATGTCCTGGGTGAAGTCGGAGCTCACGCTTATCTTGAGCGCGGCGCCGGGGGGCGTTGCGTCGTTGGGCCAGGTCACCGTGACCGGCCGTCCGCCGGGCGCGAGGTCGAACGTCTGGCCGTTCACCTCGAGTTTCGCGCTGTTCTTGTTGGACGCGGACGGCGTCATGGTGATTGACAAAGGCCTCACCGTGCCGTCCGGCTTGAAGAAAATGTCGCGCACGCGCTCCGCGCTCACCAGCGACGAAGCGAGCTGCGGGTTGAAATTGAGCGCGAGGCTCCCGACGGGTTTCACCATCCACCCCGAGGCCGTTTTAACGAGATACGGCGTGAGAACGCGATCGTAGAACCCCCAGAATGTACCGGTCTGCGGACGGAAGAAATCCATGACGTCGGCGAACGCGGCGTCCTCGCCCCTCGGCGAAAACGGGTATTTCCCGGAGAACTTGGCCGTGAACGGCTTTACAATTTCGGAATGCCAGCGCGCCGTGAGCGCGCGCGTGAGCACGGACGCGGCCGCCGCCGCGGCATTGTCCACCGGCTGCATGAGAACGCCCTTGAGCGACGAAGCGAGGTTGTCGGGCATATTGGCGAGCGCGGCCTGCGAGAACTTCCAGCAGCAAAGGAGCGGATCGTCGTCCCTGCCGGTGAACACGGCGGGCGCGTTGTCCTCGCCCTGCGTTTCAAGCGCCGCGATTTTCGACGCGAGCGTCTGTATCTTGTCGCGGTAGCCTTCGTATCCGCTCAGCGCGCCTCCGGTGGAACGCGCGAACGACCGCAGCGGATCGAACGTGGCGTTAAGGTCATCGAACGGCGACTTCTGCCCCAGGGAGAACGCAAGCGCGCCTTCGGCCTTGTTCGCCTCGTTCTGCGCCTTGGCCGCAGTTGCGGCCAGGGCCTGCCCGCCCGGGACTTTTGACGCTGCATCAAGAACGGCGCCGCCGGCCTTGTCGGCCACGCTCTCCTTCTTGAGCACGGTGTAGTCGGCCACCGTGGCCAGCAGCACGGCCAGCTCCGATTTCTCCGCGGTGAGCTTGAGCAGAATGCGCTGGGTCCTGCCCAGGTCGCCGAACGGATCGATCTTGACGGAAGCGATGAACCCGAGCCACTGGGAGGTGAAATCGGCGAGATACGCGGCGACCATGTCTGCGTATAGTTTCTTCTTGTCAAGCGTCTCGCCGGGGACCTGGTCGGCAGAAAGGCCTATCACCCAGTCGAGTTTGAAGGGGTCGGCCGCGGCCCTGGCCACGGCGTCGGCCACGAACTTGTCCCAGCCTTCCTGCGTGTAAAGGACGCTGATGGCGCGGCCGGCCTTGAGGATGCCCTCCTCTTTGCGGGCCAGGATCTGGTCGAGCGAAATGGACGGCGCGTCCTGGCTCACCCGGTTGATCACCGACTCGTACAGCGCTTGCGCGCTCGGCAGGCGGCGCAGCTTCGTGCGCGCGAGCGTCACCAGACGCTGGTTTTCCTGGATGGGCGGGATGGCCTGGCGTTTGAGGAACAGCAGGTACACGCCCATGTTTTCGCTGAGGATCTTTTCGACCTGTTCGGGCAGCCGCGCAGCGCCGTTCTGGACGCTCATGAGCGACTTTTGTATCGCGTCGAGCAACACCGGGCGCAGAAACACGGTGTCGATGTCCTTCGGGCGGCCGGTCATGGTTTCCGATATGGAAAGGTATGCCTTGAGCGCGCTGTACAGGTTGTCGTAATCCGGCCCGGCAAGCTCGCCGTATCCCTGCACCTTGTCCCACAGCTGGTATTCGAGATACTTGACGGCCGGGGAGACAATCAGACTGTTGATTTTTGCGAAATACGCGACCCTGAGCCGGTCCAGCGCCTCGCGGCCGCGGTAGAACCCGAACGCCCACGCAAGCACGGGCGCGCCCCGGTCCTCGTATCCCTGGAGCCGCGCCACCGCCTTTCCCTCGGCGTCAAGCGAGGCAAACTGCCCAAGAGGGCCGCCTTCAGCGGACGGCGGCGCGGCCGAAAGGTCGGCCTGGACCGATTCGAGCAGCTCGCGCGAGGTGAAGAGTCCCGAAACCATGAGACCGACAATGAGGCACGCAGCTGCCGCGATGCCCGCGGTGATAAGGTAGTGCCGGAGAAATTGACGGCGCGTGCGCTTCTGCGTGGCCGTCACGAGTTCCTTTCCGCGCACCATGAGCTCGCGGAACAGGGGCAGCACGAACAGCGATTTCACTTCGGACGTGGCTGCGGCCTTCGGCTGCAACGCTTCCGGCGAGAGCATCCTGCGCGGATTGAGCGGGTGGCTTGCAATGGTCTGGCCGACATCGGGCTGGCGGGCGGTCTCGTCCCGCGATTCGCCCGAAGCAATCTCGATGCAACTGGTAAAATAGAACCCCCGGAAAAGCGGCCTGCCTTCGTAGCTGCTCGGTTTGAACAGCTCGGCGGCAAAGGCGCCGAGTTTTTCCTGGATTCCTTCGAAGTGGATGACGAACCGGCATATCATTCGGCGCCGGGCTTCGTCCTTCTCCTTGTACAGCTTGTCGACGCGCAGATCGGTGAGCGACCTGCAAAGAAGGGAGAATTCCTGCGCAAACGCGATCCGCGGAAGCATTTTGTCAAGGTCGGCCGACAGTGTCGCGCCGAAGATCTGCTCCTGCGCCCGGGTGAGCTGGTCTCCGAAGTATTCGGCGAAGCCGGGAATCCCGTCGGCGTGGTTGAAAACGAGATACACCGGAAATTCGATGGTCCACGCGGCGATGAGCTCGTCGATTCTCCGCCGCAGCGTGGAAGCCATTTCCTTGATCATCCTGTCGTCGGCGTTGAGGACGTCGGCCGCGCTCACCACGAGCGCCACGCCGTCCACAGGCCGTTCGGGACGGACATGCGACAGCGACGCGACAAACGCCTGCCAGGTGTCCTTTCCCTCGTCGGACATGAGAGCGCCCGGCGTGTCGATCCACACCGCCTCGTTTGCAAAGTGCCACGTGATCTGCCCCGGGCCGTCGAGCACCATGCCGTCTTTTTCCGAAGGGTACCGGAGCCGGAAATTGAGCCCCGCACCGCGCAGCAGCGACGTCTTCCCTGATTTCTCACCGCCGCACAACAGGAACCACGGCCGTTCGTACAGCGCGCTCTTGCCGAGCAGACCCTTGCGCACCACAGCGCCGAGGTACCTGTCGACCGCCTCGTTGGTTTCCCTGGCGACCCGTGCGAATACCGTCTGGCTTCCGGAAAAGAAATTTGTCTGTTTTTTCTTCGACCTTCCGAGCGCGAGCCGCAGCGTCACCCAGATCGCATCACCGGCGAGAACCAGTGCGCCGGGCAGCCATTGAAGGAGCGCGGGGAGCTTAACAAGCGCGCCAATCACCATCGCAAGCACGCCGCATATCGCCAGCGCGCACCACACGACAATGATCCAGACGGGAAGTTTCTTCATGGTCTGTTACCGCGCCGCCAGTGATTGGATGGACGAAAGCAGGGCATTCGCCTCGGAGCTGTTGACAAAAAACAAAACGACCCAGCAGACAATCACCGCCAGCGGCGGCGACGGCAGCCGAAAGCCACAGCGGGAAGAGAAACGCCTTGCTCCTCTTCTCGGCGGACGATTCCGGCCGCCTGCCGTGCGGCGACAAATCGGAGGAAACCCTGATCCTGGTTCTCCGGATTTTGCGGCCCAGGTCTTCCATGATCGCGATGCGCTCCGCGGGATTGAACATCTTGTACTTGCCCTCGAACCCGAGCGCCAGACACAGGAAATACACTTCGAGGACGTGTTTCTTGTTTTCGGCCGTGAGCTGCAGTTTCTGCAGCTTCTCGAAGAATTCCTGTCCCGCAATGTTGTCGCCGAAGTAGTCGAGCTGCATGGGACGCGAAATCCAGTAGTCTCTGCACGCGCCCGGGACGCTGAGCACGGTCTCGTCCACGAGCGCGACAATGGCGTATTTCGCCTCGGCCGCAGACTCCGGGTCCATGCCGATGGCCTTGCAGTTCTTTTCGAACAGGGAGAGGTAATAGGTGATGAGCTTGCGGAGCGCGGCCGGATCGCCCAGGTCTTCCGCTTCACGCATGCGAATGATGATGAGGAACAGGTCGGTGCACAGCGCGGTCACGTCGCGCTTGATGCCGAGCATCTTGGTGACGTCCAGGTTCATGGTCTGGGAGGTTACGGTTTGGACGAATGACGACGGCACGGCAAAGTCCTTTGAAATAGTTTCTTGAAATAGTCCGAAAATCTGGGCGTTGCCCTCGCTACGCTCCGGCCGGTCTCCCTCCGGGCTCGGGTATTCGCCTCGTTGCCGGCCGCCCAATGCCTTGCGGCCGGGTCGGCCGGCAATTCGCCCTGGCTCACCCTCCGGTCCACCTAACGCGCGGCAGAGGAAATCTTTTCAGTCAAGTTATATTTTTGCGCCAACCTGAATTGTCAAAATGAACTCGGGTAATTTCTTCCAAGTCCCGCCGTCAACTGCCAACCGTCAACTTTCAACTCTTTTTCTCGGTGCCCCCGCAGCTAACGTTTCTTTCTCGCAAATCAACTCTCTAGGGGGCTACCCACGAGGGGGTAGCGGAGGACCGGACGCGCCTCCGAGATACTGGTTTGCAAAGTGGCGCGGCCGGGCCGTAGCGAGGGGGATACCTCCCCCCTTAGAAAAATATCTTCTTTATTTAGCCTATTCTTTTAACGCCAGCATTTCCATTTTTAATTCAGGATAGCTGTTCGGAAAATAAAACGCTATGTTTCCCGCGGCCTTGATCTGGTTCCAGAAATCTCCCTGCTGTTCGAGCGCGAAATACACGAACCCCGGCTTGGTGGAAAGCCCCTGCGGCGGGTGCATGACGTGCTTGAGCGGAAGGCCCGGCATTGCCGACGAAATAAGCAGATCGAGCCGGTTCCGGGAGCACATCTTGATCCGCTGCAGCGCTCCCACCACCAGCTCCTTGTCCTGCACCTTTGCCGAAACGCCGAGAAAGAACTTTGCGACCGACAGCAGTTTCTGGTCGGGAATGTTGCACAGGAACGTGGCCTGGTTGATCTGCTCTATGGGCACGGGCACGCAGCCGGCCTGGATGTCGGCCTCGAGCACGGTGCGGATGACCTTGACAAGATTGGAAAACGTCCCGGAAAGATTCGTGTGATCGTAGCGCGGCAGGTTCTTAATCGACACCTCCGACGAGAAGGTGCACAGCGCGCCGGCGAACTGCGTGAGGAGGCAGAACGCCTCAAACGGATGAACGCTCGGAAACGAATGGTAATGCGTAAGCAGCGGCGTGAACGTGTTGAGCGTCGTAAGGAGCCGAAACTGCGTCTCCTCCCCGCCCGTGAACTGCGCGAACCCTCCCTCGACCTGTTTCCTTCCCTGGGACAGCGAATTGATTTTTGCGAGAAGAAGCTCCAGGAGCGAGCGGAAGAGGGACAGCAGAAACGGCGAGGCGCCGACGCAAAGCAGCGGCGGCACGAACGACTCCGCAAGCTCCACGCCGCCGCTCCTGTTCCGCGCCAGCCTGCCGACCTGGAAGGCTGCGTGGTTGTCAAGCGATTCGTCGCCGAACAGGATCACAAAATTGAACGCACCGACGTCGATCTCCTTGCGCTGCGTTCCCAGCACCTCGTCGGCGACGGAAACGGCACGCGAGCGGAACCGCGCCGCGGCCATTCCTTCCGCCGCGGCAGGAACAACGTTGGCCTTGCCGTCCGCGAGCACCGGCAGCGCGAGAAACACGTCGAGCGACTGCTGGTCGTGGCTCAGGTGGTCGGCAAACGACCGCGCCGCAGGCGGCGGGTCCTCCCCGGGCACGGAAAACGTCACGCCGTCCGGGAGCATGCCGGTGCACCGCGTCACCGAGAAAAGGCCGTTGGCGATCGCGTCTTTGTCGATTTCTAGCGCCGTGACGCCATACCAGTGCGGCGAATGCGCGAGCTGCGCCGCGCGGACCGCATTGAGCAGGTGGCGCTCCGACTGCTGGAAATGGTGCGGCTGAAGGAACATCCCTTCCTTCCAGATGACCTTGCTGTTTCCCAACACGGTGTCCTCTTTTCGGTGAGATTGTCCGGACTGCCGGCGCAGACGAGCGAACGTTTGCTTTTGTTTTGACCGGCAACGTATTGTATTTTAAACGGATGCGCCTTGAAAATTCGCGCTTGTCAGACGATGGCTTTTTTCCGGATCGGGCCTGAAGATTAGGGCGGACCGTCCGGTACATAGTAAAATAAACCCGTGCCCTTTCCCCTGAAAAGGTTTTCCTGGGAAAACACGGTGTATTCTCACGACGGACTCCCGCAGGAGATCCTATGACCCTACGCACATTGACGGTTATCTTCGCCGCTTCGGTCTGCGTTTGTTTCAGAACCGCCGCGTTCGCGGATGCCGACGGCACGCTCACGGTGAAGACCGACCCGGACGGCATCGAGGTGTGGCTCGACGACAAATACGTCGGCGACTCCCCCGTGCTCGACAAGAAGCTCAAGGCGGGCAGGTATTCGCTCAAGCTCGTGGACCCGGCGCAACACACGAGCACGGTTGAGGAGGTGTTCATTCAGGCCGGCGAGAATACCCTTGTCGAAAAGACCGTCAAATCACGCTACGGCTCGCTCAAGGTTAATTCCGACCCTCAGGGCGCCGACGTGTATGTCCTCACCAACCTCGGCAAGACGCCGTTGTCAAACGACTTCATCATTCCCGGCAAATACAGGCTTGAGATCAAACAGCAGGGCAAGGCCTACGACAAGGTGGTCGAAGACATCGTGGTGCCCAAAGGCGAGACCGTGGTGCTCAACAAGACGCTGCCGAAGAAGAACTTGCTTGACAACAAGGCACTCCTGCGGCTCACATTCGGCGCAGGCGCGATCGGCGGATTTGTGTGGGCGGTGGCGGAGTGCAACGACGGCAACTTTCATAGTGTCAACAATGGATCGCGCAACGGCGAAATCCTGGGCGTCGTGCTGGGGGCGCTGTGCGTAGTTGGATTCGAAATCACGGCATTTTTCTGAGCGGTTTGACGGCGTGCCGCAGCACGGGCTTATCATCAACCTTTTTCTTGCATCACCAAAGTCCTCATGAACACCAGCATCAACCCCGACGATCCCCGGCAGCAGAAGCAACAGCCCTTCGACAAGACCTTTGTCGAGGGACCGGACGCAAAAACCGGGGTCCACGGCTTTGACGCAAACGCCCGTCTCGACGCCACGCGGGTCGGTGCGACAAACCCCTATGTCAAGCAAAAAACCACGCAGATCTATTCACCCGACAACCTTCCTTCCGGCAACGAGCCGCTGCCCCTCGGCTCCGGCACCATTGTGGGCCTGCTCGGCGCCGGCGGCATGGCGCGCGTGTACAAAATATGGAACGACAAACTGGAGGTGTTCCGGGCCGTCAAGATCCTCATTCCCACGCAGCAGGGCGATCTGAGAAACCGTTTCGAGACCGAGGCGAAGATCACCGCAAAGCTCAGGCACCCCAACATCGTGGAGATTTACAGCGTGGGAGACTTTAAAGGCCTCCCCTTCCTTGAAATGGAACTCATCGACGGCGTGTCGCTCGAAGCAATGATCGGCAGCTCCGGCAAATTGCCGCCGCAGGTGTGCTCGTCAATCGCCATCTTCGTGGCGCGGGCGCTGTCGTACGCGCACAACCAGGATTTTCTCCTGTACGGCAAGACCTATCACGGCATCATCCACCGCGACCTCAAGCCCGCCAACATCATGATTGCAAAACACGGCGATCTCCGCCTCATGGACTTCGGCATCGCGCGGCCCACCGAGGCCAGCCTCCACACGGTGGACGGCAACATCGTGGGCACCATGCAGTACCTTTCGCCCGAGCAGATGGACGGCGTGGATATCGACGGCCGGGCCGACGTCTACGCCTTCGGCGCCATCCTGTACGAAATGCTCACCGGCACCAAGACGTTTCCGCAGGACACCATCACGAACCTGATGAAGAAGAAGATCATGAACGAGTACAGGAAATTCGACGAATTCGATTTCTCGATCCCTCCCGTTCTCGCGAAGATCTCGCTGAAATGCCTCCAGCTCGAAAAGGAAAACCGGTACGCAAACGCCGAGGCGCTGCTTGACGAACTGGAAGAGGCGCACCGGTCTCTCACCCCGGATTCGCCCGAAACCGTGCTCAAGTCGTATATTGCCGATCCGTCAAGCATCTTGACCGCAGTGAAGTCCGGCAGGCCTGTCTGGCTCTCCCTCAAGATCGTTCTGCCTGCCGCAGCGGTCATTGTTGTGGCCGCGCTCGTGGTCGTGTTCCTTGCAACGGGCCCGAAACCCGCGCAGCAGGAACAGAAACCTGTGGCAGTGTCGCAGACACAGCAGTCCGCGCCCTTGCCGGCGGCCGCCCCGCAGAGCGCGCCGGCACAGCAGCTTCAGCCGCTTTCCCCTCAGTCAACCCAACAGCCTTCGGCCCCGCCTCCTCAGGCGGCACCGGCGCCGTCGAAGCCGGAACGGCATGCGGCGGCTGCCGCGCGCGCGCCCCAGCGCAGCCGCGAGACCGCGCGCGAACTGTCTCACGAAAAGGGGCCGTCCCAGGCCGCTTCCCCTCTGGAAAGCCTGAAACAGAAATATCATTCGGACGATCCGCTTGCCATCGGTCAATCGGCGCTCGCGCAGGGCGCGTACGACGACGCGGTGGCTGCGCTCGAGAGCGTTCCGGTCTCCTCCTCACAGCATCCAAAGGCTCTTCTCCTGCAGGCCGACGCTCTTATCCAGTCCGACAAGCTCCGGGCCGCCAAGGAAAAGCTTCTCAACAACCATCTCGACGATGCCGAATACTTCCTGCTTTCCGGCGAGATGTACCAGCGCATGGGCCGCAACAAGGACGCCCTTGACAACCTCCAGACCGCGCTCACCAAGCCCAGCAGCTACCGCAACGTGCGCGACGTGCGCAACGACGCGCTTTATTACACGGCAGTCGCGTACGGCGAGCTTTACAAAGACGATCCCTCCGCCGACAATCGCGGGCTGGCGCTGCAGTCGTGGCGGGTGGTGAAGAGCATGTATGCGTCGGCGACAGGCAATGCAAGGTACAAGAGGGCAGTGACCGAACTGGCGGCCATCAAGTAGCGGCGGGCGGGATTCGGGGAACCTTCAGGAAATCAACCCGCCCTTCTGCAGATACTCACTCACATATTCCCCCACCGATTCCTCAAGTGTCCTGCACGTTATGTCACACCCGGCCTTTCTCAGTTTGGTGAGATCGGCCTGCGTGAAGTACTGGTACTTCTCACGGATGGATTGGGGCATGGGAATGTATTTGATGTCAGGCTTTTTTTTGAGCGCGGCGAACATCGCGTTTGCCACGTCGTTCCACGACCGCGCCGCGCCGGTTCCTATGTTGTAAATGCCGTTCACGTCACGGCGCTCCATAAAGAAAAGCGTCATTTCCACCGCGTCCATTACATACACGAAATCGCGTTTCTGTTCGCCGTTCTTGCAGTCGGACCGGTAGGATTTGAAGAGTGAAATTGCTCCTTCGTCGCGCATGCGGGGGAATGCCTTGTTGATCACGCTCCGCATGTCGCCCTTGTGGTTCTCGTCCGGGCCGAACACGTTGAAGTACTTGAGGCCCGCGATCTCCCCGAGCCATCCGCACCGGGCCGCGTGCAGGTCGAACAGGTGTTTGGAATAGCCGTACATGTTGAGCGGTCTGAGCGCGCTGAGCCTTCCCTCGTCGTCGGAATATCCCTGTTCGCCGTTTCCGTACGTGGCTGCGCTTGACGCATAGACGAGGCGCGTTTTCCTGTGTTTTTCCCGCCACTCGCCTATCCTCACCGAGTACCGGTAGTTGTTCTCCATGAGGTAGGAGGCATCGGTCTCCGTGGTTGAGGAGCAGGCGCCCAGGTGGAAAAGAACGTCGATGGAATCGCCGAAGTCGCCCCGTTCGAGCCGCGTAATGAAATCGCCTCTGTCAAGATAGTCCGAAAAGGAAAGCGGCGCCAGGTTCTTCCATTTCTCCGACGCGCCGAGGTGGTCGACGATAAGAATATCGGACACGCCCCTCTGGTTGAGCCGCCAGGCCAGCACGCTGCCGATGAATCCCGCTCCGCCGGTGATGACGATCACAATGAGACCTCCATTCTCTTTAATAAATATATATCATCAATAAAACAGAAGGAGTTGGGCGTTCCCCCAAGGAGAGTCGCAAGGTTGTGCGACTCTCCTCGGGGTCGGTCTCCCTCCGGGCTCGGCTGGTCAGCCTCGTTGCCGGTCCGCCCCGATGGCCTTCGGCTGGGGTCGGCCGGCAATTCGCTTCAGCTCACCCTCCGGTCCACCTAACGCGCGGTAACAGAATTCTATTCAGTCAAGTGTCATTTCCGCGCCAATCGGCATCCGCAATAATCAGCCAGAGCTGTTCTTTGTATTTTCTACTTTTCAACGCTTTTTCTTCTCAACCATTTACCTTCTCAGCTTTTCAGCTACTTTTCATGGGTGCCGCCACAGCAATGCACAGTCTTGAAAACACTTTGTCAAGGCGGCTACCCAGGAGGGGGTAGCGCAGGACACCGCAGGCCAAAGGCCGAGGAGGCCGGAGCGAGGGGGATCCTTCCCCCACAAAAAAAACACCTCATTCTTGACAAGATTCTTAGAACGTAGAGAAATTCAGGCAGAAAAAACTCTTCAGTCGATCATGGTGTCGGGGGGCAGGATGAAATCGATCGGATTGACTTTGTTGGTGAGCTTGTGGACTTCGTAATGAAGGTGAGGGCCGGTGCTCCTTCCGCTGTTTCCCAGGTAGCCTATGATCTCACCGCGTTTCACCACCTGCCCCTCGATGACCGCGGCCTTCTTGAGATGTCCGTACATGGTCTTGAAGCCGCTTGACGGATGCGTTATCTGGACGAGATTCCCGAAATAGTCCTTGTAGCCGGCGAATGAAACCACGCCATCCGCAGTGCAGCGCACCGGCGTGCCAATCTGGTTGGAAATGTCTATTCCCTCGTGGAACACGGTTTGCCCTGTAAACGGATGAATCCTGTACCCGAAACCGGACGAGATGCGGCCCCACACCGGGGAGACGGCGGGGCGCTGCGACCAGACGGTGATCTGCCTTTCAACCTGCGAGGCCATGGCGCCGAACGTGGTGTCTTCGAGCTTTACCTGGCGCAACAGTGCAAGGATATCCTCTTTCACCGTATCGGTCTTCATGAGCACCGGATCTCCAAGAGCGGCAAGAATGATTTCGCTGTTGCTGGGTCTTCCGCCAACGCCTGCCTTCCGGAAGTCATCGCTCACCGAATCCAGCCCGAATTTTGCCCGCGCCCTGTTTTCAAATAAGACAAGACCGTCGAGAGCCGAGACTTTTTCCCTGGAATACTTTGCAATGACATCGACCTTTTCCTTGAGGATGATGTTTTCCTTGAGGCTGAAATACATCTTGAGCTTTGCGAGCCCGTAGGACGATACGAAGTAAACGCTCCGCCCGAATCCGAGCATCCCGAGTACCGCGATCAACGAAACGAACAATATCAACGGCCTGGTAATGGGCAAATGCCTTACCCTGCCGGTTGAACCGGTTGAATAAAAAAGAAGCGACCAGGCCGGTTTTTTCATGTCGTCCTTTTCAAAGCGCGCATCCTCATTATAGTAACACATCCCCGGACAAGTCAACCATATTTTTGCTTACCGTGATGGAAAACGCAATTTATAAAAATACCATTTCGGCCATGTCCAGAATGGCAGATTTGTCCTTTTTTTTCGATCAGTCCTTCCGGGCCCCCTTCACCAGCTTCACAATCGTTTCCATGCAGGAATCCTTCGGAATCTTCTCAAGTGATTTCTCCCCTCGGCGCTTGAACTCTACGATGCCCTCCGACAACCCCCTTTGTCCCACGGTGACCCGGTACGGAAAGCCGATGAGATCCGCGTCCTTGAATTTCACGCCGGGCCGCTCCGGCCTGTCGTCGAGAAGAACGTCGATGCCGTTTTGTTCGAGCGAATCGTGAATGTTCTTCGCAACTGCGCAGGTCTCGGGATTGGCGGAATCGAGGCAGAGAACGACCACCGCGTAGGGAGCGATCGCGACAGGCCAGATGATGCCGTTTTCGTCGTGGTGCTGTTCGATGGCGGCCGCCGCGGTGCGGCCCACGCCGATCCCGTAACATCCCATGGTCATGAGCCGCGCGCTGTCCTTTTCGTCAAGATACGTGAGCGACATCGGCTTCGAATACTTCTCGCCGAGTTTGAACACCTGCCCCACCTCGATGCCCTTGCGCATCTTGAGCCTGCCTGCTGCGCAGCGCGGGCATCCGTCGCCTTCGATTGCAACAGACACGTCCTCAAACCTGGTGAAACTCAGATCGCGCGAGGGATACACGTTTGTCAGGTGATACCCGTCCCTGTTCGCGCCGCACACGCTTGCGCCCATGGCGCGCACCGACAGGTCTGCGATGACTTCCCGGACCGATCCTGCAGGAAGATTGTGCGGCCCCAGGTATCCCACGGCAAGATTCAACTTCTCCTTCACGACTTCGTCGGCCGGGATCGCAACCGTTTCGGCGCCGAGAGCGGCGCGCAGCTTCACCTCGTTTACGGCGAGGTCGCCGCGCAGGCAGACGGCCACAAAGTACTTTGAATCCGCTTCGTAAACGAGCATCTTCACGGTTTCGCGGCCGTCAATCTTCAGAAACGAGGCGACGTCCTCGATGCTCGTTGTGCCGGGCGTGGCGACTTCAACGGGCGCGGGCGCATTTGCCGGAACGCTTGCGGCCTCGGGCGGGCGCGCCGACGCCTTTTCGATGTTCGCGGCGTAGTCGCACGAATCGCAGAACGCAATGGTGTCTTCCCCGGAATCGGCAAGCACGTGGAATTCGTGCGTCACGCTGCCGCCGATGTTGCCCGAATCGGCCTCCACCGCCCGAAACTCCAGACCGCAGCGGCTGAATATCGCCGCGTAGGCCCGGTACATGGCGCGATAGGTTTCGTCGAGCGATTCATCGTTTGCATGAAATGAATAGGCATCCTTCATGATGAACTCGCGGCCGCGCATGAGCCCGTACCGGGGCCGGACTTCGTCGCGGAACTTGGTCTGGATCTGGAACAGGCACAGGGGCAGATCGCGGTAGGAACGCACCGTCTTGCGCGCCACGTCGACGACCACCTCCTCGTGCGTGGGCCCGAGAAGGAACGGGTTGTTCTTCCTGTCTGTCAACCTGAGAAGCTCCTGGCCGTAGTGGTCCCATCTGCCGCTCTCCTGCCACAGCTCCGCCGGAATCACCATGGGCATGAGCAGCTCGACGGCGTTGCATTGTTCCATCTCCCCGCGGACAATCGCCTCGATCTTCCTGATGACGCGCAGGCCCAGCGGGAGGTAGTTGTAAATGCCGGCGGCAAGTTTTTGTATCATCCCCGCGCGCAGCATCAGCTTGTGGCTGATCGTCTCGGCCTCGGAAGGCTCTTCCCTGAGCGTGCGGATGAACGCGTTTTTCCAGTACATAGGCGTTTGTTCCGATTTTTCCTGTTAGACAAGGAGGCGCGGAAGGCCGCGGACAAGAGGATTTAATATACGAGTGAAGCAAAGGTCAAATCAAGATGATTTGCAATGATTTGATCCATTCCCGGCGGCCTTCTCGGGCAGAAGCGGCAGGCAGACATCCACGCGCGTTCCTTTTCCTGGCTCGCTTTCGACTTCCACGAATCCGTCGTGGTTCCTTACGCAACTTGACACGCTGGTGCATCCGATTCCCATGGACGAGCCGTCGGTCTTGGTGGTGAAGAACGGCTCGAACATCCGCGCCTTGGTTTCGCGGTCCATGCCGATGCCGGTGTCGGTTATGGAGACGCGGACGTACCGCGTCCCCGCCTTCACGCGGGGATGCGTTTTCCTGAACGCGGCGTCGGCTTCGAACACCGAGGTTTCAAGAAGAAGCTTGCCGCCTTCGGGCATGGCCTCACACGCGTTCATGGCCATGTTGAGGATGGCGCTCTGGATCTGCTTGACGTCCCCGCGCACCACGGGCGCCTCCGGGTGGAGCTCGTGCCGGATTGTTATCCTTTTGTCAACAGCGTGTTCGAGCAGCTTCACCACGTTGAGAACAAGCTCGTTGACGTCGGTATTCTCCTCGTGCCGCGTTCTGTGGCGCGCAAACTGGAGCAGCTTTCCGGCAAGGTCGCCGGCGTGCTGGCTCGCCGTGATGACGGGATCGATGTACGCCTCAAGGCCCTCGCGGCCGGCGGTGCTGTGCTGCTTGATCATTTCCGCGCACCCGAGGATGGTCCCGAGCTTGTTGTTGAAATCGTGCGCTATTCCTTCGGCGAGCCGGCTGAGCGCGTCAATTCTGTGCATTTCGAGCAGCCTGCGCTGGATCGCGAACCGCTCGTTTTCGGCGAGCTTGTACTTTGTGATGTCGAAAATAAGGCCCTGGCTGCCCATGAAAGCGGCAGACTTGCTCCGTTTCTTCTCCGCAACCTCGCGGTTGTAGGCGCCCTCGACCGCAACGATGCCGGTGACGTTGCCGGCCATGATCATCACTTCCTTCTGCGATTTCGTGAGGAGCTGAACCTCAAGGTTCCTTGTCTTGCGCTCGCCGGTCCGGCGCTCGTCGAAAAGCTTGGGCGCTGCCTCCGGGCCTGTCTTCTTTCCTGCGAATTGAGGCAGCACCGCCATTCTGCTCACGCGCCGGTACTCGTCCGGCGCCATGATTGAGGAGAAATGTTTCCCCAGAAGCTCCTGCGGCCGATAGCACAGAATCTCTTCAACGGCATTATTGACAAAAACGAAACGGCCTTCGGGATCAAGTATGTAGATGATGCCGGCGGTGATGTCCACGATCCGGTCGAGCCTGGCCTGGAGTTCATCGCGCTCGCGCCGCATCTCTTCAAGTTCGCGTGCAAGCAGTTCCCTGGTCTTCCTCTTGTGGTCCATGGCACTCCTTCAGGAGACAAGACGGCATTGGTCAATGCAGTATGAAGAGTAATAGTAACACGGTGATGAAGAGACTGCAACGATTTTTGCGGAAAGCGAAGCGGTAAAATTCTTACCGCGGGTAAGATTGGAATGGGAGAGGCGACCTGAGAATCCTCCGTCCCTCGACAACCGGCGGCGTTTGCATGCCCGCGTTGGTCAGGCTCACTTCCGGCTTTGAACGTCCTGCACAACGTCCTGTTTCTGCGGAATGATGAACCAGCCCACGGCATACATCACAGCGCCGGGGACAAACCCGGTCACCACAGTTCCGAACACCAAGCCCAGACGGATGAGCGTTGGGTCGATGTCGAGCATTTCTCCGATGCCGGCGCATATGCCGGCGAGCATTTTGCGGTCGGGATCGCGGTAGATTCGTTTCACATTTGCCTCCTTTGTCCATTTGCATGCTGACAAGGCAAAAATTGAAGGTTACAGGTTGAAAGTAAAATTTGAAGCTTCACTTTTCCGCTTTTAACTTGTAACTTTGAACCTTCAACTTTTTAACGTTTCCACTTGAAAATCTCCACCGACAGCGGCGGAAGCGTGAGATTGATCGACATCGGCTGGTTGTGGATCGGAACGTTGTCCGCGTTCGCCGCACCGCTGTTGCCGTACCCGGCGCCGCCGTATTCGGAAGCGTCGGAATTGAGCAGCTCCTCGTATCTTCCGCCGAACGGGACGCCCACCCGGTAGTGTCGCCTCACCACGGGCGCGAAATTGCACACGAACACGAGGATGTTGTGCCATTCCTTCCCGCGCCTGATGAAGGAAATGATCGAATTCTCCGAATCGTTGAAATCGATCCACTGGAACCCCGCGTGTTCGTAGTCGAGTTCCCACAGCGCGGGTTCTTTCTTGTAAAGCTTGTTGAGGTCGGCAACGAACTTCATGAGGCCGTTGTGATGGTAGCAGTCGTCCTCCTCCGAGAGAATATGCCAGTTGATGGACTGCTCCGCGTCCCATTCCCAGTGCATACCGAATTCGCACCCCTGGAACATGAGCTTCTTTCCCGGATGCCCGAACATGAACCCGAAAAACGCCCTCCCATTTGCAAACTTGGACCACACGTCCCCGGGCATCTTCTCAAGCAGGCTGCATTTTCCGTGCACGACTTCGTCGTGCGACACCACAAGGACGAAGTTCTCGGTAAACGCGTACCACAGCGCGAACGTGATCTGGTTCTGGTGGTATTTCCGGAAGACCGGGTCCTTGGAAAAATAGCTCAGCATGTCGTGCATCCAGCCCATGTTCCACTTGAAGGTGAAGCCGAGCCCGCCCAGGTACGTCGGCCGCGAAACGAGCGGCCATGCCGTGCTCTCTTCGGCGATGGTGACGGCGCCAGGAAATTTCTCGTGCACGAGCCGGTTCATGGTCTGCAGGAAGTTTATCGCCTCCTCGTTTTCCACCCCGCCGTGTCTGTTGGCGATCCACTCCCCTTCCTTCCTGCTGTAGTTGCGGTACAGCATGGAAGCCACCGCGTCGACGCGGAGCCCGTCGATGTGGAATTTTTCAATCCAGAACAGTGCGTTTGCAAACAAGAAATTCCTCACCTCGTGCCTGCCCCAGTTGAAGATGAGGGTTCCCCAGTCCTTGTGCTCACCCTCGCGCGGGTCCGCGTATTCGTACAGGTGCGAGCCGTCGAAGTACGCCAGGCCGTACGCGTCCTTGGGAAAATGGCCCGGCACCCAGTCGATGATCACGCCGATGCCGTTTTTGTGAAGATGATTGACAAAGAATTGGAAATCCTCGGGCGTGCCGAAACGGTGGTTGGGCGCGTAGAATCCTCCCACCTGGTATCCCCACGACGGCACGTACGGGTGGTCCTGCACGGGCAGGAGCTCGACATGCGTATACCCCAGGTCCTTTACATACTGCGCAAGATGCGCCGCGAGCTCGCGGTACCCCAGCCAGTCGCCGTCGCGCTTGGGGCCGCTCTTGCGCCACGAGCCGAGATGCACTTCGTAAATCGACATCGGTTCCTTAAGCAGGTTTCCCGCCGAACGGCGCGCCAGCCATTCGTGGTCGCTCCAGTCAAACCGGTCGATGTCGAACACGATCGACGCGTGGTTCGGCGGCGGTTCCTGATAGTAGCCGCAGGGGTCGGTCTTGAGCACGAGGTGGTCGCGGTCCCACTTTTTTATTTCGTACTTGTAAATTGTTCCGGGGCCCAGGCCCGGCACGAAAAGCTCCCACACGCCCGAGGCGCCCAGGAGCCGCATGGGATGCCGCCTGCCGTCCCAGCCGTTGAACGCGCCCACGAGCGACACGCGCTTGGCGTTGGGCGCCCATACGGCGAACACGCATCCGTCAACACCGTCCACGGTCTTCACATGCGAACCGAGGTCGTCGTACACCCGCTGGTGGGTGCCTTCGTTGAAAAGGTACCGCGAGTCTTCGGTCATCACCGGGAGAAAGCTGTACGGGTCGCGGAAACATTTCGATGTTCCGTCGAGGAGGGTGCAGGCGAATTCGTAGGAGAAGAATTTCTTTCGTGCGGGAACGGCGACCTCGAAGACGCCGCCGGCATGGACCCTGGTCATAGCATACGTGGGCGCGGTTTTCGCTTTCCCCGTTTCGCAAACCTTGACCGATGCGGCTTCGGGGAGAAACGCGCGGACGCTCAGCCCTTTCTTTTCCCAGTGCATGCCGAGCGTCTTGAACGGATCGCGGAGGTCGCTGCGGATGATGTCGACGATTTCTTTTTCGGTTAAAATTCCCATGAGGCTGCTTTCGGTAGTGTGATCCGGTTATAAATGCTTCTTGATGATACCATTGTGCGGCCAACTGTGCGAGCGTATAAAATAGAAGATGTTATCCGCAAACCCAATAACGCATTTCCAGTAATTGACATTTACCGATACATAAAGTATCATATGAGCACTTCAAAAATCACCTTGTTCAATGTCATTCCCTCGGAAGCGGGAGCGACAAAAAACTGAGGTACGATTTCCACAAACCATGCGCACCTGAGGAACGGTAATGATCACCATCAACGAGAACTACCTCAAGCTCAAATCATCCTATCTGTTCTCCGACGTGGCGAAACGGGTCGACGCGTTCAGGAAAGCGCACCCGGAACGCGACATTGTCCGCCTCGGCATCGGCGACGCTACCCGCGCGCTTCCCGCCGTGTGCATCGAGGCCTTCCACAAGGCGACCGACGAAATGGCGACCGACGCAACGTTCCGCGGGTACGGCGACGAGCAGGGATACGGCTTTCTCAAGGAGAAAATCGCCGAGGGTGACTTCCGGGCGCGCGGGGCCGACATTTCGGCCGACGAGATTTTTGTTTCGGACGGCGCGAAATGCGACACCGGGAACTTCCAGGAACTGTTTTCCGCCGCCGCCAGAATCGCTATCCCCGACCCGGTGTACCCGGTGTATGTCGACAGCAACGTGATGGCCGGGCGGACCGGCGCGTTCGAGAACGGCCGGTATGCGGGAATATATTACCTTGAGTCAACCGCGAAAAATTCCTTTGTCCCCGAACTGCCGGCGGAGCACGTCGATTGCGTGTACCTTTGTTTTCCCAACAATCCCACCGGCGCCACCATCACCAGGCCGCAGCTCGCCGCATGGGTCGACTGGGCGCGCTCCAGCAAAGCGCTCATCCTCTTCGACGCCGCCTACGTGGCCTTCATCCGCGACGATTCCCTTCCGCAAAGCATTTTCGAAATTCCGGGCGCGCGGGACGTGGCCGTGGAATTTCGCAGCTACTCGAAGACCGCGGGTTTCACCGGAACGCGCTGCGCCTACACCGTCGTTCCCAAGGCCT
Source organism: uncultured Fibrobacterota bacterium (assembly GCA_963753345.1). Lineage (GTDB taxonomy): Bacteria > Fibrobacterota > Chitinivibrionia > Chitinivibrionales > FEN-1185 > FEN-1185. The sequence continues at coordinate 20,312 of CAVWBU010000027.1, read as the reverse complement.
GCGTCGCCTACGATTCCGCAGGAAGGCCGCAGTCGCTCCATGCGCTGTGGAACAGGCGCCACACCACCAAGTTCAACGGCGTCTGCTACATGGTGCAGCGCGCCGCGGAGGCGCTCTATTCGCAGGAAGGACGGAAGCAGGTGCAGGCAATTAACGATTACTACCTGGGAAACGCGAGGCTTGCCGTGAACGCGCTGTCGGACCTGGGATACTCCTGCTACGGCGGAAAAGATTCGCCCTATATCTGGCTCGATGCCGGCATGGATTCCTGGCAATTCTTCGACCTGATGCTTGACAAAGCAGGAGTGGTCTGCACGCCGGGGGCCGGGTTCGGAAGGTGCGGGGAAGGCTTTGTTCGGATCAGCGCGTTCAACAGCCGCGGCAACGTGGAGAAAGCGCTCGACCGGATCCGCGCGGCGCTCCCGCGCGCGTAGCCGCCGCGGTCAGATGCCGTCAGCCGATGTGATGGTGGCGATCACCTTGTCAAGGTTCGTGAGTTCGAAGAGCCGGTGCACATAGCTGTGCGCGTCGGGGTTCCCGTTGAGGATGACGAGTCGTCTACCCTCTTTCCGCATGAGCGTGTCATAATAGACGATGATTCCCAGCGCGTGGCTGTCGAGGAACTCGGTCCTGCTCATATCAACGACGATCCGGCGTGCGCCCTGCCCATGCACCGCCTTGAGTTTCCGCGAGAATTTCTGCGCGTCGACGTCAATCGCCCTGCCGACGAGTTCCAGGACAGGAACATCATTCACCTTCTTGAGTTTGATCTCGAATGACATGGCGTGGTTCCCGCTCGGGCGAGGCTCCCGCAGGATTCCTGTTAGTGAAGCGACTCGCGCGATGGATCGGAGAGGCTACCGCAACTGGCTCAGCTGCCGTTCCTTTTCAAACACGTACTTGATGATGCTTTCCCTTTTTCTCTGATCGATATTCACAAACTGGACATGGTGTTTGAATACCTGGGCGCCTTTTCCCTCAAGCAGCGTGAGATGAACGATTTTGCCGGTGATGCCGGCGAACACCTGGCCGGGCAGGTCGAAGGAAAGCGAAACAAGGTCGCCCAGTCTCAAGGACTGCTCGTGCATGAAACTGAGCCCGCCGCCGCTGATGTCGGACATCTTGGTGGTGAGAAGGTGGCCGCGCTGGATTTCGCTCTTGTCCGGGTCCTTGGTGGAAAGCAGCCTGAACCTCAGCGCCAGGTTTGTTTCGACCCGGAGGTACTGCCGCAACTGGTTGCGGCGCAGGTCGGTGGTGTGAAGAAGATCGACGGAACCGGCCTCTTCGCTTCCCTTCACCTTCACCTGCGCGCCGTACAGACCGTCGTTCTGACGCGCGAACACGAAGCGGAGCACGTCGTTCGGCCCGAACCGGTGATGCTCTTCCTTCTCGGTGTCGTACTGTATCGTGAAGAAAAAACTGTTGTTGGCGGCAATTGACGCCTTGTGAATGAGCGGTTTGTTGCCCTCTCGCGAAAAAACGGATCCCATCTGACCGATCGCAATGTTCCGCGTCGAAACGAGCGGATGTTCGAGCGGCATGTGCGCAAATCCAAGCTTCTTCCTGAGGTCGGAAAGGAGCTTCTCTTCCGGACTGTCGACGCCCGGCTGCAGTCCTTCGCCCAGCATGCGGTTTACTTCCGCGTCAATGGCCTGCTCGAACAGCGGGAGCGACTGGAAGATGGTATGGGGCTCCATAACGTTCTGATGCGAAAGAAGATCGGACAGCTTGTTCCGTTCTTCCATGCTAAGACCGAGGCGCTCGGACGTTTCCAGGAAAAGGTCCTTTGATCGGACTTCCTGTTCCGTTTTGTTTCTGCGGGAACGGATTCCGTAGACAAGAAAGAAGATCAGCGCGGCCACGCCCATGCCGGCACCGAACACGATCCCGAACTGGGTGGCATTCTTGCCCCAGCCGGCCCCGTTCTGCGCTCTTCCCGCAAAAACAGCGGTAAGGCCCGTCATGAATTGCGAATGTCCGCTTCCCGCGAGGTCATGAAAAGACGGGAAAAATCCCACCGCCCCCGCGCCCTGGCAGAAAACCACCATCACGCAGAACGCTGCACCCGCGGCCAGATACACCGACTTGCCATAGGTCATGATTCGCACATCCGGTCCTTTGATGAAAGATCGGAACATTACACTCGAATATATAAAATACGTATCGTGATTGGTCGCACGCCACAATTCCAGAAAATGTGTGGCTTGTCGCACATGACGAACCCGGCACAGTAAAAAATTAGTGCACCGGCACACACAGGATGATAGTATGTTATGTAGAATCTGTTCCAAGAGCGACGACCTGCGCTTCACCTATCAATGCTACGCAAGATTAATCCTCTGGAGGAGGAGTATCATGGACCCAGCCACCGGACTCGGCGTCGTCATCGGGTTTGGAATGTTGCTCACGGGATACATGCTTGAGGAAGGGAACGTGCCGGCGCTCATCGCGTTGAGCCCGGTGCTCATCGTGTTCGGCGGAACGCTCGGCGCCATCCTGTGCCAGTTTACCTTCGGCGAAGTCGCCGGCATCCCGCGATACCTTTCCGACGCGATGCAGAAACCGAACGCCGGCGACGCTGCGCTCAGGCAGCTCATCGAGACGCTTGTCACCCTTGCCGAAAAGGCGCGGCGCGAAGGCGTCCTCAGTCTCGAAGCGGACATCAGGGGCGAATTGCTTGACAAAAAATACGACCCCGAGCTTCGCAAGGGCCTCCGGTTCATGGTTGACGGTTCGGAACCCGCGTTGATCAAGCGCATGCTCGAAAACGAAATCATCACCTACGAGGCGAAGAAAAGGCGGGAGGCCTCGGTCTTCGACGCCGCAGGCCGCTGCTCCGTTGCCATGGGCGTCGTCGGCACGGTGGTGGGACTCATCAAGATACTTGGCTCGCTTTCGGACCCCGGCCAGCTTGCCACCGCGGTCGCCATGTCCCTCGTGGCCATGCTGTACGGAGTATCGTTTGCCTACCTGTTCTGGATCCCCGTGGGCGGGAAACTAAAGGGAAAACTCTCAAAGGAGTTGCGCCGCAAAGCCCTCTCGGTTGAAGGGGTGATGTCGATCCAGGCGGGAGAAAACCCCACAATACTCCGGGAGAGGCTCGAGGTGTTCCTGACGGAAAAGCGCTGATCTGCCGGGCTCCGACATCAACGACCTCATCGCCCGCTATCAATTATATTAATCCGTTTTATGGAAAACCAGAAAAACAGGACCCGCGAATTTGCGGATCTTGCCAGGCTCTCCAGTGTGGGAATCGTGCTGGTTGTATCGGTGGCGATCGGATATTTTCTAGGGGCTGCAATCGACAGGCATTTTCACACGGCACCGGTATTCACCATTATTTTTATCTTCCTCGGCATAGGCGCAGGATTTCTGAATGTTTTCAGGACACTTCGGAAATACGGTTCTTAGCGTGGGAATGGGCGCGGCAATAGGATTAGCCGATGCAGCGGGTTTCTTTTATACTGCAAGACTTTTCATCATCAATGCGACGTCAGCCAAGCGCGCCGTTGCCGGAATTGCCGAGGGCGCCAGGCTCATTCTTTTCGTCGCGCTGGTATTGCTTTTATGGCGAACAAGAATTGTTCCCGTATTATGGCTCGTGTGCTCTGCAATAGCGGTGTCTCTTGCGGGGAAAATCCTCTTTATCGTTAAGGGGTTAAAACCATAAATGGAACAGCACGAATTTTTACTGCTTGAATGGCTTCACGCCCCTCGCCTGCCCTTTCTCACTCCACATGAGTCGCTCGTAGTGGAATACACGTGGATTGCAATGGCCATTATTATCGCCGTTATCGTCGTTATCGTAGCACGATGGAAAACAGTGCCCGGCGGCTTGCAAAATGTCATCGAGTCGCTCACTGCATTTATCGAGGGATATCTTGCCGAGATCGTCGGTCCGAAAGGCCCGGCGTATTTCCCCCTTGTCATTAGCATCATGCTATTCGTCCTTGTTGCCAGTTACCTGGGCCTTATTCCAGGAATGCTGTCTCCAACCGGATACATCAGCACGCCCGCTGCAGTGGCGATTACCGTCTTCATCTTCTATAATTATGTGGGCATTTCGAAGAAAGGACTGAAGCACTTCAAACATTTCCTGGGGCCTGTTCCCGCGTTGGCGCCCATTATGATTCCGATCGAGATCATTTCCGAATTTGCAAGACCTCTTTCCCTGACGCTCCGTTTGTTTTCGAATATCTTTGCCGGAGAAACAATCATCAAAATGCTCTTTGCATTTTGTGCCCTTGCGGTCCCCGCGATATGGATGCTTGTGGACAGTGTCGTCACGATACCGATCCAGGGTTTTGTTTTTTCTTTGCTTGCCATGGTGTACCTGTCCGGAGCCATAGCTTCCGACGAGGGCCATTGAAATGCTGTTGAAATTTTACGCTTTATGCAATATGGAAACTCTGGCTTATCTTTAACAGGAGGGATTGATGGACGCACTTGACCCTAAAACGCTCATCTCGGCGGCTTCCGCGCTCGGCGCGGGCTTGGCGATCGGACTCGGTGCGATAGGATCGGGAATCGGCATCGGAGTCGCGGCAAGCAAGTACATTGAATCCAATGCTCGTCAACCGGAATCACAGGGGAAAAACCTGGTATGGTTCATGGTGGCGTATGCGCTGTGCGAAACGCAAACCCTGTTTGCATTGCTCATTTCCTTTTTGTTGTTCTTCAAGATCGGCGAGTAATTCCGTCACCTGCAGGTGCAGGTGTATGCCACGCTGGCCAACACCAGCGGTCGCGGCGGGATACGTAAAGAAAGGATCGTATGGAATTCAGTCTCAAACTTCTGGTGTACCAAATTGTCAATTTCATCATCCTGATCGGCGTTCTGGGATATTTGTTCAACCGGTACATCCGGCCCTTCATGAGAAAGCGTGCTGACGACCTCAAGAACTCGTTTGCGGAAATCGAAAAACAGAAGCAGGAAGTCGAAGGCCTCAAGAAGGAATGCTTTAACCAGCTCGACCAGATAAAAAACAGCGCAAAGGCCGAAATCGAAAAGGCGACGGTCGAAGGCAGCCACATCAAGGAAGCCATCAAGGGCGAGGCGCTCAGGGAATCGGAGCAGCTCCTGGAAAAAGCGCGGCGCGAGATCGAACAGGAAAAGCAGAAGGCGCTTTCGGAAGTACGGCGCGAGGTCGCCACGCTTTCCATCCTTGCGACCAAACAACTGCTCAAACGGGAGATCGACGAGACCACCGACCGAAGGCTCGTCGAAACGTTTATCGACGATCTCGGCAAGACCGACATAAAGAAGAATTGACCGGGATTCTGATGATTAAATATGGGATTACCCTGATTTAAAAATAGAAAACAACTTTCTAAAACAATTATGTTCAACACCTCGCTCGCACTCCGGTACGCACGCGCCTTGCACAAAATCTCAATGAATCTGGGAAATGCCAGAAAGGTGTGCGACAACCTCGGCGATATATCCCGCTGCATCGATACGAACAGGGACCTTAAGCGCGTTTTATACCATCCCGAAATAACTCCCGAAGAAAAAAAACAGGTGATGCAGGCGCTGTTCGCATCGGCGTGTGAGAGCGTCACTCTGAAATTTGCAGGGTACCTTATTGACAAAAAACGAATTTTCCATTTTAGCGCGATCGCCAAATGTTTTTCGGGAATGCTCGACGAGGACGAGAACAAGGTGAATGTGAAAGCGGAAAGCATTTCGCCCCTGTCCGGCGAAGTCCTCAAGAAGATAAAAGCAAGCCTCACAAAAAACCTTGAAAAGAATATTGTTATTACCAGCGAAGTCAACCCTTCCCTCATGGGAGGAATGCGCATCATTTTCGGGGACAGGGTGATTGACGGAAGCATTGCTCATCAATTGAAAAGACTGTCCGAGACCATAACGGCGTTTTAGTCTGTCACAAAAAGAGAAAGCACCATCATGAACATCAAACCGGAAGAAATCACCAGGATCATCCAGAAGCAGATCGAATCGTACCAGACGAGGCTCGAAATGGTCTCGACCGGCACTGTGATCCAGGTCGGCGACGGCATCGCGCGCGTGTACGGTCTGGACAAATGCATGTACGCCGAGCTCGTTGAGTTCGAAAGCGGCGTGTACGGCATGGCGCTCAACCTCGAGCCCGACAACGTTGGCGTGGTGATCTTCGGCGACGACACGGCGATCAAGGAGGGCGAAACGGTCAACTGCACGGGCAGGATCATGGAAGTGCCGGTGGGCACCGAGACCATCGGCCGCATCATCAACCCCATCGGCCAGCCGCTCGACGGCAAAGGTCCGGTCAAGGCGACAAAGCACCGCCTGCTCGAAGACCGCGCCATGGGCGTGGTCGACCGCCAGCCCGTCAAGGAGCCACTGCTCACCGGCTGGAAAGCCATCGACGCAATGATCCCCATCGGGCGCGGCCAGCGCGAGCTCATCATCGGCGACCGCGGCACCGGCAAGACCGCCGTGGCGATTGACACGATTCTCAACCAGAAGGGCACGGGCGTTATCTGCATTTACGTGGCGATAGGACAGAAGCAGTCGTCCATCGCCCGCGTGCACAAGGTGCTCGAAGACGCGGGCGCCATGCAGTATTCGGTGATTGTTTCGGCATCGGCGTCCGACCCTGCTCCCCTGCAGTACATTGCGCCCTACGCCGGGACCGCGCTCGGCGAGGAGATCCGCGACAAGGGCGGCCACGCGCTGGTCATTTACGACGACCTTTCAAAACACGCATACGCATACCGTCAATTGTCCCTTCTGCTCCGCCGGCCGCCGGGCCGCGAAGCATATCCCGGCGACATCTTCAACCTGCACTCGCGGCTGCTCGAACGCTCGGCTAAGCTTTCGGACAAGCTCGGCGGCGGATCGCTCACCTCGCTGCCCATCATCGAAACGCAGGCGGGCGACGTGTCGGCCTATATTCCGACCAACGTCATTTCCATCACCGACGGCCAGATCTACCTGGAAGGCAGCCTGTTTTATTCGGGCGTGCGGCCGGCCATCAACGTGGGCATATCGGTGTCGCGCGTGGGCGGCAAGGCACAGTTCAAGGCCATGCGCCAGGTGGCGGGCAAGCTCCGGCTCGACCTCGCGCAGTACCGCGAGCTCGCCGCGTTCGCGCAGTTCGGCAGCGACCTTGACAAATCGGCTAAGGCGCTCATCACGCGCGGCGAGCGCATGGTGGAGATCCTCAAGCAGAACGAACACGAGCCCATGCCGTTTGAAAACCAGATCCTCATCATCGCGGCGGGCTCCTACGGGCTCCTCGACGACGTTCCCGTAGGGCAGGTGCGCGCCTTTGAAAAGGAGCTGGCGAAATTCGTGGACCGCGTGCACGTAGGCATCCTCGACAGCATACGCCAGAAAAAGGAAATCACCGAGGAAACCAGGAAGGCGCTGGTCGCGGCGGTTGAGGCCTTCAAGAAACAGCGGCTATGATTGCGCTGATTAAAATGATGCCACTGATTTTAAACCAGGATTACATGGATTAAAATGATTTCGCTGATGTTAACTATAGAATAAGATTTTATACACTATCAAAATATCTAAATCAGGCCCAAAGAATAAACGATGGCGACACCGAGGGAAATAAAACGCAGGATCGTGAGCGTCAAGAACACGCAGAAGATCACCAGGGCGATGCAGATGGTATCTTCCGTCAAGCTGCGCAGGGCGCGCGACCGCGTCGTGGCTGCGCGGCCCTATTTCGAGAAGCTCACCCAGATCGCGCGCCACCTCACCTCGGGCATCCCCGCGGGCACCTCGCCGTATGTGCGGACGGGCGAAGGAAAAAACGTTCGCATCGTGGCGGTGGGATCGGACAAGGGCCTGTGCGGCGCGTTCAACGCCAATGTCGTGAAGAAGACGATGCAGGTGATTTCCGAAAACATTTCAAAGAACATCACCATTACGATTGTGGGCAAAAAGCCCATAGAAGCCCTTAAACGCAAGCCGGTCGCCATCGCGGACAGGTATGTGGAGATGATGTTCAGTCCCAAATACGCGGACGCCGCGACCGTGGGCCAGAAGCTGCTGGCGGATTTTGCCGAAGGAGTCGTGGACCAGGTGATCGCGGTGTACAACCAGTTCAAGAGCCCCGCATCGCAGGTAATCTGTTCTGAAACGCTGCTTCCCCTCCAGCCTGTAAAGGAAAAAGAAGGAGCAAAGGCGGGTTATATTTTCGAGCCCACTCCGGAGGAGACGTTTGACGTTCTCATGCCGCAATACGTGAGCGGCCAGATCTGGAAGATTTTTCTTGAATCGAACGCCGCCCAGCAGGCGGCAAGCATGACCACCATGTACGCGGCAACGAAGAACGCAGGGAAACTGATCGATGCCCTAACGCTGTATTATAACAAAGTGCGTCAATCAATTATAACCAAAGAGCTCCTGGAAATCGTATCCGGCGCGGAAGCGCTGCGCTGAGAATAATTTCTCAATACGCCAGGAACGACAAAAGGAAACAGACATGAATCAGGAAAAGAAAACCGACGATGCCGGCCTTCCGGTCGGTAAGGTCATTCAGGTGCTGGGGGTGGTGGTCGACGTGGAATTTCCCACCGGAAAGCTTCCCGCCATTCTCAACGCGATTACAATCCGGCAGGAAGCGCAGGGCAACGTGAAGGCGCTTGAAATAACCGCCGAGGTCCAGCAGCTCCTCGGCGACAACAAGATCAGGTGCGTGGCACTCGCCTCCACCGACGGCCTTACCCGCGGCGCCATGGTGTACGACTCGGGCGATGTCATTAAAATCCCTGTGGGCAACGCAATGCTTGGACGGCTGGTGAATGTGCTTGGCGATCCCATCGACGAACTCGGGCCTGTCAAATGCGAAGAGCGCTGGGCCATCCATCGCAAGCCGCCGTCGCTTGAGGACCAGAAAACATCGTGGGAAATACTGGAAACCGGCGTCAAGGTCATCGACCTTCTCACGCCCTACCCCAAAGGCGGAAAGATCGGACTTTTCGGCGGCGCGGGAGTGGGCAAGACCGTTCTGATAATGGAACTCATCAGAAACATCGCGACTGAGCACGGCGGCTATTCCGTGTTCGCGGGCGTGGGCGAACGCACCCGCGAGGGAAACGATTTGTGGCTTGACATGAAGCAGTCGGGCGTCATTGACAAAACAGCGCTCGTGTTCGGCCAGATGAACGAGCCGCCGGGCACGCGCCTGCGCATCGGCCTTACCGGCCTCACCGTCGCCGAATATTTCCGCGACGTGGGAAAACAGGACGTGCTTCTGTTCATCGACAACATATTCCGTTTTGTCCAGGCCGGGTCCGAAGTGTCGGCCCTGCTCGGCCGCATGCCGTCGGCCGTGGGCTACCAGCCCAACCTCGCCACCGAAATGGCGTCTTTACAGGAGCGCATCACCTCCACCAAAGAAGGTTCGATCACGTCGGTGCAGGCCATTTACGTTCCTGCCGACGACCTCACCGATCCCGCGCCTGCCGCGACGTTCGCGCACCTTGATGCGACGACAGTGCTTTCGCGCGCCATTGTGGAGCGCGGCATCTATCCCGCGGTGGACCCGCTCGATTCTACGTCGCGCATCCTGGACCCGAAAATCGTGGGCGAAGAGCATTATGCCGTGGCGCGCGAAGTGCAGCGCATCCTTCAGAAATACCGGGAACTCCAGGACATCATCGCCATTCTCGGCATGGAAGAGCTTTCCGAAGAGGACAAGCTCACCGTGTTCCGCGCCAGGAAAATCGAGAAATTTTTGTCGCAGCCGTTCTTTGTTGCGCAGGAATTCTCCGGCACGCCCGGCAAGTACGTTCCCCTGGCAAAGACTGTGCAGAGCTTCAAAGAGATCATCGACGGCAAACACGACGAAATCCCTGAAGCGGCATTCAGCATGGTGGGGGCGATAGAGGATGTTATTGAGAAGGCGAAGAATTTATAGAGGAAGTTGAAAGGTTGAAAGTTGGAGGTTGAAAGTTGAAAGTATAAAGCCAGGTATGTCGTTTATCTTCTTGCTTTCAACTTCCAACTTTTAACTTCCAACATTAGATATTTATGTCCGACAAAACCTATCAACTCGACATTGTCACCCCGGAAAAGAATGTCTTTTCCGAAAAGGTGGATTTTGCGGTGTTCCCCGGTTCCGAAGGCGAATTGGGTATACTGTTCAACCACGCTCCCCTGCTTTCGCGTCTTGATCCGGGGGAAATCCGCATCACCCGTGACAAAAAAACCGATTGCATGGCGATTTCGGGCGGCTTCCTCGAGGTGAGGAAGAACGAGGTTTCGGTGATAACTGAGACCGCGGAACTCGCAAATCAAATTGACATTACACGGGCAATTGCAGAAAAGGAAAGTGCCGAGGCCGAACTCAAGAACGCCTCGACTCCTGCGGAAAAGAAGACCGCAGACCTGCGGCTCAGGAAGGCGCTTGCGCGGGTGAAGGTGGCGGAGAAAACCGCGAACACGCTGCCCAAAGGTGAAACGCGCTCCGGCAGTTCGAGATGATGTCCAGGCAGGGCGCTCACCCTCTTGGGTGACCCCCCAGGTAAGTTTACTTGCAAGAAAGCAGCTTCGGTTAAGGGGCACCCGGATCTTTTATGCCACCTTAACCTTCTGGTCCGTCAAGAACTCCTGCTCGCTGTGGTAAGTCTTCATCAGACGGTCGATGCCGACCATCTCCAGCACTTTGCGCACCTGGCTTTCCTTTGCGATGATGTACACCGAGCCTTTGTTCTCCTGGACGTCGCACAGGCAGTGGATGAAGATGCTTATTCCTGCGCTGTCAAGATACGTGGTCTTTTCGAGGTTGAACACGAAATGGTGGTGTCCCTTCCTGATGCATTCGTTGATATCATCGTCAAGCTTCTGCGTGTTCTCCTCGGTATCGATGTTGCCGATGATGTGAATCATCTTGAACGATCCCTTGTCCTCGATTTCGTATTTCATGACAGGTTCCTTTCCCTGAAGGAAGAATCACGCCGCGAACATACGCGACGTCGGCCGACGCGAGCGGCTCTCTTTCAATTTTATTAATGTCCAGCAAGAAAAACAAGTGGATTCTTCAGCTTTTCTTCCCCGACTTCCCAACCTCTCCGGCGTATCGCCCCTTTCGGGGCCACCATCTGTCAAGCGGTCCGTCTCAGCCTCGCCCCGAACATGCCATCCAGCCTGTGGTCGTGCGGCGTGATCCTCACAAACCCTCCTTGATCCACGTACGCCTCAGGAATTGCGGCACGGGGTTTGTCGAGGACGAACCCGGAATGATCACCGAGGAACGCCGCAACCGTATCCTCATTTTCCTCCGGCTCCAGCGAACACGTGGAATACACCAGCACCCCGCCCGCGGCCACCAGGGACGAAGCAGCGTCGAGAAGGACCTTCTGGCTGCGGGCCAGGCGCTCAATATCCTGTTCCGATTTTATCCAACGGCCCTCGGGATGGCGGTGCAGCACTCCGGTGCCGGTGCATGGCGCATCGAGAAGCACCGTGTCGAAGGTCCCTGCAAACGGCGGCGCCGCCGCATTGCAGACTACGGGAAGAACATTGGTCAGGCGCATGCGGCCGAACGTGTCGACGGAAAGCATCATCCGGTTCTTCCTGATCTCGCAGGCGATTACCCTTCCCGAGGGACCCGCGAGTTCGGCGGCGAGCGCGCTCTTCCCGCCCGGAGCACTGCACAAATCGAGAATGCGGTCGCCGGAGGAGGCGTCCAGCAGAGCGACGATCCACCCGGACGAAGGCGCCTGCACCGTGCATCCCCCTTCCCGGAACAGCGGAATGGTGTCGGGTGCCACGGATTTCCTGAGTCTGTAGAACAAGTTGAGATAGCCGCAGGCGCCGTCGCACAGGTCGTGCAATTCGGTCTCGGCCTGCTGCCGCGAAATGCCGTGCAGTCTCCGGCGAAGGAACACATCGGGCCGCTCGTTGTCAAACGCGAGGAGCAGTTTGGTCTTGGCAAGCCCGAGCCTGCCGAGCCAGCGTTTCACCATCCACTCAGGGTGTGAGAACTCTATTGACAGACGCTTCACGAGGTCTTTCTGCGGATCGGGGAGCCGGATGCGCCTCCGGTTCTTGATGAGATTCCGCAGCGTCGCGTTGACAAGCCCGGCAAAGCGGCTGGTTGGCCGGGCGAGCCGTGTGAGGTTCACCGCCTCGTTGACGCTGGCGTGGTCGGGCACCCTGTCCATGTAGAGTATCTGGTACGCGCCGATTTCCAGAATGCATGCAACCGCAGGATCTTCAAGCACGTCCGTATCTTCCACAAACTGGGACAGCACATGGTCGAGCGTGAGCTTGCGCCGGACAACGCCCAGCACGATTTCGTACACAAAGCGCGTGTCGCGGTGGTCAAGGGGGTTCTGAGACAGGGCGCGGTCTAAGGCCGTGTCGAGCACGCCCGGCCGCTTGGTCCATGACGAGAGAATCTTGAGCGCCAGCGCGCGCGCATTCATGTGAACCTCGTTCCCGCAGCGAGGCGTCTTCCTGAGGCGAAATCGCGCGCGGGCATGACGGTCTTGCCTTCCGGCTTCACCCGGATGACTCTCAGTACACCCGTTCCGCATTGTATGTCGACCCCATTGCCTGACACGGCCGCAACGACGCCCGGCGCACCGGCGGCTTCACGCTCAGGCAGCGGCACTCCCCATTCGATATTGATGCGCATGCCATCAAGAAATGTGTAGGACCCGGGGAACGGCTTGAACGCGCGGATCCGGTTGAAAATTTCCTTGGCTGGCAATTGCCACTCAATTTTTCCCTCGGATTTTGCGAGCTTGGGCGCGCCGCATGCCAGGGAGCTGTCCTGAGCCGCAGGAACAAAAGCGCCGGATGCGATCATCGGCAATGCCTCGACGAGCGCCTCTGCACCCAGCCTGGAAAGGCGGCCGCTCAACTGCGGGGCGGTTTCCTCCGGGCCGATGACGGTCTTTCTTGAAAAAACGATCACACCGGTATCAATTCCGGCGTCGATGCGGAAAATGGTCACTCCGGTTTCTTTTTCGCCGGCTGCAATGGCCCGCTGAATCGGGGCCGGCCCGCGGTATCTCGGCAGGAGCGACGCATGGATGTTGTAAGTTCCCCGTGAAGGAATGCCGAATATCGCCGGGGGAAGGATTCTGAACGCCACAACGACAAAAATGTCCGCCGCTGACTTTCTGAGCTCCTCTGCCAGGGAATCCGAGCCAAGGGATTCCGGAGTAAGGATAGGACCGAGCCGGTTTTCCTTTGCATACATGACCAATGGTGATTCGGAAAGCAAGAGACCGCGGCCTTTCCTTCGTGCAGGAGTGCTTACAAGGCCGACACATTCATGGCCGTTGCCAACGAGGGCCTCAAGAGCCGGGATTCCGAATTCAGTTGTTCCCATGAAAACGAAACGCACGCGCCCTCCCCCTGCATTTCTACTGTAAGAAAAATACATAACAGGAGCGGAGACAAAGACAAATACATTGGTGTTGCTACCTGCCACTGCCATCAGTTAATTTCCAGTTAAGCGCATTGTATCAATAAGTATACACGTTCCATTGATGTATCGTTTAAAACCAAGGAGCAACTATGTCTTCCCCTTCTTTTGCGCCGGCAGATGAGCTCACTGCCTACTGTCGTTTTTGCCAGAAAATCCTTCCCGCGCATTTGGATAGAAGTATTGCCGGCAATGGAAGGTTACTAGACAAGGAATCAACCTTTGAATACTTCTGCACAAAGTGTCGTAAGACATTCTGTTATACGGGAAAAGACCTTATACCTTCAGAAGACGCTTTAAAGCAGAATTCAGAGCCAAGAGACTACATTCCAAAGAATCATTATGTTATTGGAGAGAAGATCCAGCATAAGAAATTCAAGGAGACCGGGCTGGTAGTCGGTAAGGACAGGGGCGTTCCCGCCAGAATTCTGGTGCAGTTTGAAAAATCCGGACTCAAGAAGCTGGTAGAGGATATCTAGCGAGTTGGGCCAGCCGGCAAATAGCCTGAACACCACCCGACCCCAATTTTGATTGCTCCGGAAAGACCGTCTTCGCATGCGGCATTGCAGGAAAGAAACACTGTTTTTCGCCACGGTCTTTCTCGCGCTCGCCGGATTTGTTGCGCCGGCTTCATCTGCGCCGCAAGTCGCCGATACAGGTGGCAGAATCGCTGCCAAGCTCACGACAGTTCCTCCTGCATCTTCCTCGGACACATCCCTCATCGTTGAAGATCGCACGAAAGAAAAACTTTTGCCCTCCGCCTCTGCGAAAGCTTCTTCCACCGCCGCCAAGGACTCAGCCGCAGTGGCAAAAAACATAACCGGCGCTTCTACTGCCGGTGACACACTCAAAGCGAACACCAGGGAAATGTTCCGCAATCTCGGCAGATTACACAAGGGAATGGGAATTTTCACTGTTGCCGCGGGTGTAATTGCCGTGATCGCCGGGGCGTCGATTCTTGAAAAGCAGGACATTCTTCCCTTCTCGCTCTCCCTCATCACGATCGGCGGCATCGCTGTCGGACTCGGGGTGTGGGAGATAGAAGTTGGGTTGTCTGTTGCAAAGTAACAGCAGTCTTTGCGGGGCTGCTTCCCAAGGTGATGGTGATCGCACACAGTGAAAGGAACAAATGAGGAACATTCCATTGTCCAAAGCGGCGGATGTCTCTAGAACCGCGACGATCGTGCGGGGGCGTCTCGCAGGCATTTTGCTCCTTGCAATCCTGTCAATCTTTCTTGTCAATGTGCCTGCGGGCGCGCAAAAATTGAATGTCAACCTCCGGGCAATCGGCCATATCTCTCCCCAGGGCCGCGTTCAGGACAAGGATAACAATCCCAACCTCCCCCAGATTGACGAGCTTATCAAGGCCGGGCCCGGGGCGATTTCCTTTCTCGTATCCAAGCTCGAGGACACCGCCATCATCAAGGGCAAGGTGCTGGATGGCTGGCCAAGGGTTCGCGTCGGCGATGTCGCCTGGTTTATTCTTTACGACTTCTTCACAACCAGGAGTCAGGTGTCCACGCTTCCCGAACCGGGTCTGTTCGCCATTTTCGGAGGGGAAAACCTCAATCAGCCCGGATGGGCGTCGTGGTCGGCTGTTGTGCGGAAGACCGGCAGGACAGGCATCCGAAAAGGGGTCGAGGCAATTCTCGCGCCCTACAAGGGAAAATTTGTGTGGGACGACAAGGAGCGGTGTTTCATGGTTCTCGAGTAGAATCCCACAGCTCGCTAGCCCCGAAGCATTCTTTGGGGCTAGCAAGCGACTACGAATATGTTTTTATTCCATAGGGATGGAAAGACCCCGCAGCTTGCTGCGAGGTCTTTCAAATCCATCCGTTTCCAGCGGCGCATTGCTAAGGATAAAAAAGAGGCCCCGGCGATCCGGGGCCTCTTTCGTTATTGCATGGCAACCATTCCTACTTGTACACATCTTCCTTCTTCAGATAGTCCGACGTGATAAGGGCAGAATCCAGGTTGCTTTTATCAACAGCGACCGGATCGCAAAGGATGGCCGGGACATCGACCTTACCGTTATTCACCTTGCCGTTGATCATGGCAACGGGCTGGCCCATGGCCATGGCGAGAGCCGCCTGCACCGCGACCGCGCCGAGCTTGCGCGTGTTCTTGTACACGGTCATGGCCTGCGTGCCTTTCACGATGCGTTGTGCCGCGGCAAGCTCCGCGTCCTGCCCGGTGACCGGCACCTTGCCGGCAAGCTTTTGCGCCTCAAGTGCGGCAATGCACGCGCCCGCGATACCGTCGTTCGGCGCGAGCACCGCGTCTATCCTGTTTTTCCTGGCGGCCAGCGCATCGGCCATCACCTTCTGCGCCTCGGCGGGGTTCCAGTCGTTTATCCATTTATCAACTGCCACGGTGATGTCCTTCTTATCGATAAGCGGCTGCAGGTACTTCATTGCGCCCGCGCGGAACTGCGCCGCGTTGTTGTCGCTGGGAGACCCGGCAAGCACCACGTACACACCCTTGGGCACAAGCTTCGTGATCGCCTGCCCCTGCAGTTCGCCCACTTTCACATTGTCAAACGAGACGTACAGGTCTGCATCCGCGCCCATGATCATCCTGTCGTAGGCGATCACCTTGATGCCTGATTTGTGCGCCTTTTCCACAATGGCCGCCGCGGCCTTCCCGTCCTGAGGAGCCACGATGAGCACCTTTGCGCCCTGCGCCACCAGGGTGTCGCACTGCAAATCCTGTTTCTGCGCATCGTTGTCCGCGACCTTGAGCACAAGCTCCAGGCCGATTTCGCTGCACACCTGCTCCATTTTCACTCTGTCGCGCACCCAGCGTTCTTCGCGCTGCGTGGGCAGCGAAACGCCCACCTTGGGGACAACCTGCTGCGACTTCTTCCCCCCTCCCGAACAGCAGACGAGGCCGGCGCCGAGAGACACCGCACACAGCAGCACAACCGCCATTTTGATTTTCACAGAGACCTCCTTGTTGATTCCAGTCCGCAGTGATCGCAAAAGTCCCAGCATTGCAACGATAATAAAATATAGCCCCGCTTCAATCTGCACAAGGAAGAAGAACAAAAATAGGGCTTTACCTCCTGATGACGCGGCAGGCACCTGTATCTTTCCCGATTTTCAATACGAGTTCGCTCACTCCGCTTCAGTCATCCTCCATTTCTTCATGTATCTTTCACCAATATGAATTTCCGTCTCGTATCCGACTTCAAGCCGGCCGGCGACCAGCCGGAGGCGATCGGGCAACTTGTTGACGGCCTTGGCCGCGGGGCCAAGCACCAGACCCTGCTCGGCGTCACCGGCTCGGGCAAGACATTTACAATTGCGAACGTTATCGAACGCGTCCAGATGCCCACGCTCATCATCTCGCACAACAAGACGCTCGCCGCGCAGCTGTTCCAGGAATTCAAGGCGTATTTTCCGGAAAACGCGGTGGAATACTTCGTAAGCTTCTACGACTTCTACCAGCCCGAAGCATACATCCCGTCGACCGACACCTACATCGAGAAGACCTCGGAGATCAACGACGAGATCGACCGCCTGCGGCTCAAGGCCACGAGCTCGCTTTTGTCAAGAAAGGACGTGATCATCGTCGCGAGCGTCTCGTGCATCTACAACATCGGGTCGCCGGACTCGTACGCGGCCGCGAGCATGCGCGTCTGCGCCGGAACGGACCTGGGCCGCGACGCCTTCTTCCGCAGCCTCGACCGCATGCAGTACGAACGGAACGACATGGCGCTTTCGCGGGGCACCTTCCGCGTGCGCGGAGACATCATCGAACTGCAGCCGGCCTACGACGAGACCGGCCTGCGCATCGAGCTCTTCGGCGAGCGTGTGGAAGCGATCCGCCGCATCCACCCCCTCACCGCCAAGGTGATTTCCTCGCTTGACGAAATCACCATATTCCCGGCAAAGCATTTCACCACGTCGCGCGTGGAAATCGAGTCCGCGGCGCAGCAGATCCATGCGGAATTGCAGGAACAGCTCGAGAAGTTCCGCGCGGCGGGCAAGCTGCTCGAAGCGCAGCGGCTTGAGCAGCGCACGCTCTACGACATCGAGATGCTCCGCGAGGTCGGGTTCGTGTCCGGCATCGAAAATTATTCGCGGATCCTTGACGGACGCGCACCAGGCAGCAGGCCGTACACGCTCATCGATTTCTTCAAGCCCCCTTTCCTCACCGTCATCGACGAGTCGCATGCGACCATTCCGCAGATACAGGGCATGTTCAACGGCGACCGCGCGCGCAAGGAAACGCTCGTGGAGCATGGGTTCCGCATCCCGTGCGCGCTTGACAACCGGCCGCTGCGCTTCGCCGAGTTTGAGGCAATGGTCGATAACGTCATCTACGATTCCGCGACACCGGCCGACTACGAGCTGCGCAGGAGCGGCGGCGTGGTCGTCGAGCAGGTGATCCGTCCCACCGGGCTCGTGGACCCGGTCATCGAGATAAAGCCCGCGGAAAACCAGGTGGACGATCTGGTGGGGCAGCTCCGGACGACCGTCGCAAAAGGCCAGCGCAGCCTGGTGACAACTTTGACAAAGAAGACGGCCGAAGACCTCACCGAGTATCTGACCACGCTTGACTTCCGCGTGCGGTACCTGCATTCCGAAATAGAAACGCTCGAACGCTCGGACATCATCCGGGACCTGCGGCTGGGCGAATTCGACATCCTCGTGGGCATCAACCTCCTGCGCGAGGGACTTGACCTTCCGGAAGTCGCGCTGGTCGCCATCCTCGACGCGGACCGTGAGGGGTTCCTGCGCTCCGCGCGGTCGCTGATCCAGATCGCGGGCCGCGCCGCGCGAAACGTGGAGGGAAAAATCGTGCTCTACGCGGATGTCATGACGGACTCGATAAAGAAGACCATGGAAGAAAGCGGCCGCAGGCGCACAAAGCAGCTTGCGTTCAACAAGGAGCACGGCATTACGCCCGTCACCATCACGCGCAAGATCCAGGAGCGGTTGTTCACGCCGGCGGAAGAAGAGCCGGCGCGTGAAGAAACCGCGCTGGTGCGCGAAAAAGCCGCAGCATATTCGCCGGTTTATTTTGACAAGGCCGGTTCCCCCGGCGACATCGAGCAGGTCATCAGGAGACTGGAAAACGAGATGCGTGATGCGGCGAAGAAGCTGGAATTTGAAAAGGCGGCGAAGATACGCGACCGCATCGACGAACTGCGGCGAAGGGCCTGAGCGCCCGGTATTTCCCAGCTTTTCTCGTCCCCTCATCCCATTCCAAACGTATTTTTTTTCTTTACCGCGCCCGGGTGGTGGAACAGGTAGACACAAAGGACTTAAAATCCTTCGCTGCTTCATCGCGGCATGCCGGTTCGATTCCGGCCCCGGGCATATTTCTCAATAAGGTACAGATGAGACGTTGATAAGGTCAAATTGACCAATGATAGAGACTACACGTCTTTTCAAATAACCCCGTGAAATTTTGTTTTTTTTATCTAACCAACTGCCTCAGTTCCTCATTCACACAACAGTTTAGGTATCTTCGACCACGCAACCTCCAATTTTGGCTGTTCAACCTGGCTATGTCCCGGCTGGTTTTCCTCCAGAAAACGCTTTCTTTCAAAGAAGCTTGCAAAACGCAAGATTGAATGTATATTGTGATGGTAAGGGAAAACTTCGTAAAATCCGCCTCGGAGGTGCATCTGTAGGTTAGGCAAACGAACCATATCAGTCAGTCAATTACCTATCGGTTCCTGAAAATTTACAATTGAAGAGGCATACCCTATGAAAAAGTTTGCTCCGGCGCTTCTTTCAATGTGGTTCTTTTTCTTTGTGAATCATGGTTACGGTCAATGGATACAAACCAGTCTCTCCGGTAAATCTGTTTCTGCTCTTGCCCTGAGCGGCGGTAATGTCTATGCCGGGACTGGTGCGGGTGTTTTTCTCTCTACCGACAACGGAACTAAATGGACTGCGATCGATTCAGGCCTCTCGAATACGAATGTCTCATGTCTTGCTGCAGACGGCGGCAAGATCTTTGCCGGGACGAGGGGTGGCGGTGTTTTCCTTTCTGCCAATAATGGAACACATTGGACTGCGATCAATTCCGGCCTCACAAATACGACCGTCTGGTCTATTGCCGTAAGCAGCAGCATCGTTTTTGCCGGGACTGATGGCGGTGTATTTTTATCCTCCAATACCGGAACAAGCTGGACTGTGATCAATGGTCCCACGATTATTGTTCATTCTTTTGCCGTGAACGGCAGAAATATCTTTGCCGGGGCTGAAAATGGCGTTTTTCTCTCCACCGATAGCGGGGCAAGCTGGACAGCGGTCAACAACGGCCTCACGAATCCCTTTGTAACTGCTCTTGCCGTGAGCGGCAGTAATATCTTTGCCGGGACTAATGGAGGTGTTTTTTTCTTCACCAATAACGGCACAAATTGGACAGCGATCGACCAAGGCCTACCTGAGGGTACTCTTGTCTTGTCTCTTGCGGCAAGCGGCAGCAATGTCTTTGCTGGGAGAGGCATCGACTATTTGGGTTTTGGTGGCGGTGTTTTTTTCTCCGCCAATAAGGGGCTAAACTGGACCTCGTTCAACTCAGACCCCTTCACGTATGATACTGTCTATTCTCTTGTCGTGAGCGGGAGCGATATCTTTGCCGGGACTGGTGGTAGCATCTATACCGGCACCGGCAGCAGTGGCGTATGGTACAGGCCGCTTTCCGACATGACAGTAGGCGTAATCAACCCTGCCCCCCAGCAGAAAATGTTAAAGCCGTATTCCAGTGGATTCAAAATCAATATAAGCAAGAACGGCATTACTGTATTATTGCCGGGAACATTGAATAGTGGCGCAATATCCGTTGGATTGTTTACTATCTCCGGAAAAAGAATCTATTCAGCCACCCATCAGGCATATAACAGAACCCTGAATATCCCAGTATCGGGATTGTCAATGGGCACCTATC
>CAVWBU010000026.1:0-292397 GCA_963753345.1 uncultured Fibrobacterota bacterium | reverse complement strand
CAACGCGCTAAATCATGACCTTCCGCATTTGCAAACAGCTTTGGTTCGCGGGCGGTCGGTTCTTCATACAAGATTCGTGGTTTGCAAAGAGAAAATGCGGTCGTAGTCAGGCATATTAGCGCGGCGTTATGTTTCAAAATGAAAGCAATTAATCGAAAAAAGACAAGAAATTTAATAAGGAGATAATTTCCGGACAGGCAGGAACCCAATGGAATCGGTATACACCAGACCGAATTATTGAAAACAAGAGACAAGAAGTACGGAAGAGATTACGGATTGGTTGTTGGACTCGTAGGAATCGGTTTGCACCAGACCGGATTAATAAACCCAGAATCAAGTCAATTCGGAAAAGGCAAAACGCAAAAAGGAAACATAACAAGGCAGTCAAGAATGACCGGCTGCAGCCGGTATGCAGTCATACACCGGCATGTTACTGCCACGTTATAGCCCAAATTTAAATGCAATTTATCGGAAAAGGACAAAAAGCAATCGGACAAGAAAACACATTCGAGGAGATCTTCAGGTTAAATCGTTGGATTCGGTTGGATGGGGTCAAACAACTTACGAATTAATCAAGCCGAAATCCAATATTTCCGGGGAACTTTTCGGTAGATTCCTAGGACTCGGTGGGAAGGGTTCAAAATCAGACCGAATTATTTAAGACAAATGCAAATCCATTCGGACAAGGCAATCAATCAATTCAGAACAAAATTCAACACAAGAGCTATAACAAGCGGTTCAATCATGACCCTCCGCGTTTGCAAACAGCTTTGGTTTGCAGGCGGTCGATTCTTTACACAAGCTTTTGTGGTTTGCAAAGGTAAAATGCAGTCTTAGTCGGGCATATTAACCGCACGTTATGCTTGAAATAAAATGATCAAAATAATTAGTACAATTCTTATTTCTACACTATTCGCAAGTTCGGCTCTTTCGGCGGATTGCGGTCAATTGAAATTGAATTTAAGAAATGAAAGGATATTTAAATCAATAGATGTCGGCTGTATTGCCATTTCTGTTGGATTAGCGTTCTATGGTCTTCTTATTTCAACTTACCATGCTGATCCGCCGCCGCGGTCCCAAGACGGAACAATTCAGAAAAGTTCAGAACCGTCGGACAGAGACAAAATTACATGGGGAATTATTGGAATAGTTGCAGCACTGTCAATATCTGTGGAAATTCCGACGTTTATTCATAGTATTAAGAAATCAAAACGAATAAGAGAGCAAATAGATGATGAATGCACAAACAATAAGAATACAAATATATTGCAAAATACCATAATGCAATGCGAAAGCCTAACAACGCGCTAAATCATGACCTTCCGCATTTGCAAACACCTTTGGTTCGCGGTCGGTTGGTTCTTCATACAAGATTCGTGGTTTGCGGAGAGAAAATGCGGTCGTAGTCAGGCATATTAGCGCGGCGTTATAGCCACACAAATAACAAACAGACAATGCGGTCGATATGCCTATTAATGCACAATTATAAAAGGAAATTCATGGAAAGAAGGCTTGATCTCGACAACAGACAGATTCAGTACGAAGAACTATCTCAAAAGATCTGCGATATCTCTTGCAAAAAACACGAGGCTTCTGCGAGATTGGTAATAAATCAAACAATCGGCGGAAAAATCCATTACACAATTGCCGGATGTTGCAAAAATCTATTAGCCAAAGCCTCAAAAGCCGCCCATGAATTGCATCCGGATAAAAGATAATAGGCCGATTCAATGCTGATTAAGACCAAATCAGAAATCAATTCACCGATAGTAAGGGCAAAACTCACAATGAAAAAGAAACATTTACTACTGTCTGCTGTTTTAATCTCCTTAATCCATTTGAACTGCGGTGGCATTTTGCACAATTTACATCAAGCAACATCGCAAGATGATTGGGTCCAGAATTCCCGCAACAGGGCCACGGCCGATTCAATCGCACAAGAAAATCAAATACGTGAACAAGAGAAAAACCGACAGCAATTAATGGCTACGGCTGAAATCGACATTAAAAATACCGATTATGTTGGCGCAATAAATATTTACCGCCAAATCCAGAGCGGCGTGTCAAATGGTCTATATCCCGACTTTCAAATGGATTCCTTATTGAAGAACCCACAGCTAATCACTTCCAAAATAGGGAAATGTAAGCTCGCTTTTAGACAACTGAATGCTTCAAGAATATCGAAGGTAGACAGCATTAATTCTGAATGGACATTGGTTGTACAGAGCTTTGATAGCATGGTCGTTGCAAATAAGCTATTTCTTATAAGTGGAGTCGTTAAGGACATACGCAGCGACACCGTTCAAATATGGGGAACAGCAAAACCCTGCAGATATACTGGTGAAAATGAAGAAAAGGGTGGGTTTGAGGAAATGCAGATTGGAGAAATGGAGAATATTCCTGGTGCAATGCCAACCACAGATAATATTCTCCTCTTGAAATTCAAACCGGAGATTTATAAGCTTTCGGGAAATGCAGTAATCGGAAGTCGGATATTTCTTGGTGGGTATTGCTACAAGGAAAGGCAGGCGGGATTAAATGCTTTCAATGGCCTTGTTTCGATTTGGGTTTACAAGCCGTTTCCGAAACTCGAAACAAGTTGCAAGGTTTTCGTCAACAAGAAGACTGAATTAGCAGACCTAAAAAGTACGCTCTTTAAAAGCATGGGCATTTCTGACAATACAGAATATAAATCAATTTTATCTTCAGACGAACAGACCAACCAGAATTAGAACAGGGGCTATAACAACGCGCTAAATCATGACCTTCCGCATTTGCAAACACCTTTGGTTCGCGGTCGGTCGGTTCTTCATACAAGATTCGTGGTTTGCGCAGGGAAAATGCGGTCGTAGTCAGGCATATTAGCGCGGCGTTATAAATTGAAATGAAGAATCAATAAGACAATAAAACGGCACTCTGGCGGGCGTAAATGGCAGGCATTGTGCCGAAAACAAATTAAGAATGGCGCGCTGGTGGGCTTAAATGGTGGGAATTGCGCCAGGAAAATTAAGAGATTGAAGACAATATAAAAATAGAAGATTATTCCGAAATAAGCCCTTAATCGGCTTCGGAACCGCCGACGGGTACTTAGTTTACTTAAAAGACTAGAAATCAAGATAACAATTTATAACAAGTCGCTAAATCATGACCGTCCGCATTTGCAAACACCTTTGGCGTGCCGGCTCTCGCCTATTCAAGAAAGATTGGTGGTTTGCAAATAGAAAATGCGGTCGTAGTCCGGCATATTAGCTCCACGTTAGGCATTAGAAATTCAATGAATAATACAAATAACAATAATACCAATCAATTTACGCCAAACGATCTTACCGTTCTTAATCAGGATTTGAGGAATGTTTCCGGATCACTTTGCGTATTTTTGTACTCTTCGCTACCGATTCCACTCCCCCTTTCTATGGAGCGATAGACAAAATGGATAATCTTTCCATCGACAGCTCAAAATGCACGATGTGTGGAAAATGCATGCAGGAATGCCCTGCAGGAGTCTTGGCGCTCAACGGCGCATTAACAAGCGGGCATCCCGAATTATGCATTGCGTGCGGACATTGCGCCGCGATTTGTCCCGAAAATGCGATTGCGTTCAAAGACACGGATTCGCCCAGGTACTTTCGGATTCAAGATATTCCACAAAACCTGCCGACCGATGCACTGCTTT
Source organism: uncultured Fibrobacterota bacterium (assembly GCA_963753345.1). GTDB lineage: Bacteria > Fibrobacterota > Chitinivibrionia > Chitinivibrionales > FEN-1185 > FEN-1185. The sequence goes on along the minus strand of CAVWBU010000026.1, from coordinate 288,724 downwards.
TCCATAAAAAACGGTCTGTCCGGTCTTTTAAGGACTCTGTCGTCGCCCAGGAAACCATCAAACAGCTGATCAAGTACGCCGAAAAGGCACCAAGCGCTCACAATTTTCGCACAAGAAAATATCTCGTTGTCACAAATCCCGACGACATAAAGAAAATCAGGTCGGAAATCGTCAAAACCTACAGAGCTTTACTTTGGATCTTAAATCCGATCACACTTACACTTATTTCATTAATAAGCAAGCATGCCCGTAACGAATTGACAGAGCTCACAAGAGGATTTAAAAAGCTTGTTGCCGAGAATGAAAGGGGAATTGATAAAGTTTTCCGGAACGCGAAATGCATAGTGTGCGTTGCAGCCCCAACCGGCGGTACAAATTCAAAAGACGATTGCGTTGCAGCGCAGCACTATATGATGCTTTTCGGTAAGACAGCAGGCATCGATAGTTTTATCGTGGGCTATGCTCAACACGCGCACAAAAGGATTGAAAACATTGTCAAGTTTCCGCAAGGATACACTATCTTTGCGGTCTCTGCATTCGGATATGCCAGGAATAGCTATTCCAAAGAAGTTGTGTACAGGGAACCGGAGATTCTCTGGAGATAGTGGATTTCCGATTCTGGAGTTTTCGGCAATTGTACGTTACCGCGTCTTGCGATTTGCCCCATCATACAAAGCAATCGTGCTTGCCGCAGGCCTGCCATTTACGCCCAGCGACGGCAAAGCAAAGCGTGAAATTGGCTACACAACAATTATCTCGGTAGCCCAAGGACTTGCGGAAATGCGATCGTAGCACGCCCCGTCGATCCAAAATATTGAATCACTACAAAAATCAAGGTAGCAAATGATATTGCAACAAGCTTAATTGACTTTTTCATAACGGATCCACCAACAAAGGTAATTGCAATAGTTATTAGTCGAGAAAAAAAAACACCAAACAAATCTACCGTAAAAAGCCTCCCGGAGGGAGGTGGGTGGGCGACATAATCGCATTTTCTCAAGCGGGTCTAAGGGCCGGCCAGGCCCTTCCAGCTCTTGAAATGTTAGTTGAATTTGCATTTACAAAAGCTCACCTTTGCCGCACGTCTTCTCATCTTGCACTTGCATGTAGCCCAACCATGCTACATAAGCCTATTGCGCTACTGCCTTCCCGATCAGGCTCAGCCCGCCCTCGTTGCCGCTGGCGTCGACCGCAGAGATTGCGAAGTGGTAATAATGTCCCTTGGCTGCGTTGATCCAGTGGAACGGCGACGACTTGCCGGTATATTCCTGGCCATAGCTCGATTCCGTGGGTCCGGTGGCCGAATCGATGGCGCTGTTCTGCTCGTAGACGTTGTACGAAGCTGCGCCTGAGACCGCGGACCACGTGACGGCAAATTTGCCGCTGTCGGCAGGGGTAACCACGACATTCGTGGGAACGAGCGTCGAACAGGCGACCATTGCACTCGCGTTGCTTTCTCCATTGTCGTTGGACGCGGTAACCGCGACCTCGATCGGCTGGCCGGCCGAGCACTCAATCTGTGACAGAACCGCCGAGGCGGTGGTGATGTCCGAAAGGTAATCGGTGCTGTTGTTCGGGCCAGGATGGGAACCGTCGAGCGTATAATACACTGTGTACGACGATGCGCCGGACACGGTATTCCACTGCAGAGAAACCGTTGCTATTGTTGAACCCGTAATCCGGACGCCCGTAGGAACTCCAGGAGGATTAGTATTCCCGCTTGAGGTGGAGTTCAGCGACGGCATGCAGGACGCAATGAGCCAAACCGACAGAATGCAGGCATAACACGCTAAGCCTCGGCAGATTCGCAACACATTGCTTTTCATGGAATTCTCCTTTGTTGTTCCATTTGCAGCAGCAACTGATAGGAAGTTTAATTTTTTGCGAGAGAGTGGGCGTATAAGGAAAGTTTCTTTACAGACGCTCAAATCTTGCCCCGCTTTCCCGTTCCCGACGTCCGCACCTTGAACGGCTTCACGAGAAAATATAGGTGTTTTCGCCCACAATTGTCAAATCCGGGAATACCTGTCTCGTGGCTTCGGTGCAAGCAAAAAAATATTCGGGGATGTCAGGCACAGGTTTTCTCGAAAAACCCATATTCGAGCGTAGGTTCTGCGGCGACGAGCGGCAACTTATCTTCCGGCGGCGGGCGCGGCGCCTGTTCCTTCCACAGGCCGCAGTGCCTCAGAATCTTCTCAATTACCAGTTCTTGCTCGATGAACGAGACGATCCGCATCTCACCCCCGCACTTCGGACATTTGAGCGGGTCTACCTCGTAAACGCACTTTATCAAGGCCGCCCAGGTCATGCGGCATTTCCGCCTAAAAGTGGTGTCCGGCTCCGGCTGCCCTAGCGCGGCAACCTTTTTTTCCTGCATTCCTCGCTTCTTGTTAGAATACCAACCATAATACCGTATCTGGTGCTCACCCTTATTGGGAATATGCTGCGTGACTTCAGCCAGAAAGTCGAGCGGGTCAAACACCTCGAAGTTTCGCGGTATGCCTTCCATGAGCGTCTGAATCGGCGGCGTGCAGCGCTCCGGCAAAACCGGGTCGCCTGTGTGCGGGAACGGGAAGCACTTCCCCTTTGATGCGCGATACACAATCTTACCGTTGTCCATGAGCGTGACCATGCGTGCGAGGCTGAACGGGCACCGGGAGATATACTCCACCAGCCGCTGCATGCCCGTGTGGTTTCCGGCCTCGATACGGACCGAGTGGTCCACGTTAAACCCTGAGTGCCGCCACGCCCGCATGTTCGCCGCAGTCTCGATGTCTATCTTGAACTCGTCAAGCATCAGGTCAAACACCTTCTCCTGCCAGATGTCCGCAGCCCTGTGACGCCAGATGTCGGGAATGTGCACAAAATGCCCCGTGGCCGTGAACACGCCCTCGGGCACTATCGCGTGAATATGCGAATGCCAGTGAATGAGATCGCCGAACGTCTGCACCGCGCCTACCATTGCGGGAACGCCGCAATCGCCGTCTAGCTCCAGCGCGTAAACGGCGCACACGGTATCGTAGGCGGCCCGGCAGAGCTTGCCAAGCAACTTTCTGTCGTAGCGGAAGTAAACCCGCAGCCGCTTCGGTATAGTGAACACCCACTGCAAGTGTGGAACCTCAGCCAGAACTTCTTCCTGCAGCCGAAGCCCCAGCAGCAGCGCCCGCTTCTGGTCGCATGACGGGCAGCACGACCGCTGACGGCAGGAGAACGCGACAAAGAACTCCTCCCCGCAGTCCTTGCACTTGACGCGAGCGAAACCTTCTTTGACGTCGCCACACTTAAGAAATTTGTCAATCGAGGAGCGTATAACCGGCCTCCAGTAGCCGTACCGCTGCTGAAAACGCTCCGGGTACACGCGCTCGAACTCGTCAAACCGGTCGCGGACAATCTTGAAAAAGGGCGAAGCGGCATGGTCGCGCGGGCGGTAGAATTTGCGGGGCAACCCTGCCTTGCCTTTTGGCGCGGCGGGGCTTCGGCAAGTAATTGCGGCTTGCGGCATGACACGTTCTCCGGAGGGTGAAACCGGAGAAACAAATCAAGCGCCGTGCCGCAAACCTCGACTTTACGTAATCAACGGAAAAACCAGGCCCTTACCAAAAATTCGGCATATCATCTGACAATCGCGAAAATGCTTCAACCGCGATAAAATGTGACGAGCGTCACCACGGTTTTGCGACCATGAAGGGATTATCGGAAAAATCTGGACGGACCCATCCTCCGAAGCGTATCTTATTGGCAAGAGACAAGAAAAGAAAACAAAAAATACGAAGACATGCCTAACAACAACTTCAAGCCATGACCGGCTACTGCGGTATGCAGTCTTACCGGCGGCTTAAGTTGGCGTTGAGCCTGTAGAAAAAGCCCCCTTCCGCCTCACTTTTGTCTGAAATTCCGGCCTTCTTTCCTTATATTATTTGTAAACAGATACTAGTAAGGAAGGACGGCTGATGGCCCGCTACAAAGACTACTCCTACGAACAAGGGAAGCTTATCCCCGTCACGTTTCGCGAGCAGATTATTCCCGGCAGTTTCGAGTTCGCGCTGAGCGAGATCGTGGATAATGTATTGGACCTGTCAGTTTTCGATGGCCGGTTTTCCAACGACGAGACCGGCGCACCGGCCTACGATCCTCGTATCATGCTCAAGATCGTGCTGTATGGCTATTCCCGCGGCATCATGCACAGCCGCGACGTAGCACGGTGCTGCGAGGAGAACGTGATGTTCATGGCGCTCTCGGCCGATACCAAGCCGCATTTTACGACGATTGCGCATTTTATTTCGTCGATGCACGAGGAGATCACGCCGCTTTTTCGCGACATTCTGTTGTACTGCGCGGAAGAAGGCTTGGTCAGCCGCCAGATGTTCGCGATTGATGGCTGCAAAATGTCTTCGAACTGTGCCAAGGAGTGGAGCGGCACGCGCGAGGACTTTGAGAAGCGGAAGAAGAAGATAGAGTACCAGGTACGATTCCTTTTGCGTAAACACCAGGAGTGCGATCAACGCGAGCTTGGCGAGGATATAAGGAAGAAGGAGAGGAAAGCGATCAGCCACCTGCGTTCGAAGGTCCGCAAGATCGACCGCTGGCTGCGGAAAAACGACGACAAGGTCGGTGCTGCAGGACAGGCGAAGAAGAGCAATATCACGGACAACGAAACCGCAAAAATGCCGAGTTCGCACGGTGTTATTCAGGGCTACAACGGCGCGGCAGCGGTTGACGAAAAGCACCAGGTGATCGTGCATGCGGAGGCATTCAGCGACGGAACGGATAACGCTCTTTTGAAACCGATGGTCGATGGAGTGCGCGAGAACTTTGAGGCCATTGGCGAGCCCGACATTTTCACTCAAGCGAAAGTCACTGCGGACAGCGGTTTTCATAGCGAAGCGAACATGCGGATGCTTGCGGAAGAAGGAGTCGACGGTTATGTTGCGGACAATAAATTCCGCAAGCGCGACCCTCGGTTTGGCGATGCAGACCGGCACAAGAATCCGATTGACCGCAACAAGACGCCTGTACGGTCAAAGCACTACTTTACCCCAAGTGATTTTATCATGAACGAATCCGACGGCACGCTCACGTGCCCGGCAGGTAACAAACTTTACGTGCTGAACAAGAATTATGTCGGGAAGCATGGCGAACACGGGATCGCCTATGCCGGGAAGAAGGCGAACTGCCTTGTGTGTGAAATTCGAAAGCAGTGTTTGCGGCTTGACCACACGGAGCGGCGGCAGGTAGTGAAGTTCGATCAATCCGGCCAAAGATCGACGGGGTCCTATACCAAACGGATGATAGCGAAATTCGACTCCGCATTCGGCAGGTACATTTACAGCAGGCGAATGGGCACGGTTGAGCCGGTGTTCGCCAACATCTGCCGCACGCTCGGCCTCGACCGGATTACCCTACGCGGCAGGATAAAGGCCGATACGCAATGGAAGCTGTATTCGATGGTGCACAACATCTTCAAGATTTACCGGTATGGACCTTCCTATGGCCATTGAAAAGGACCAGAGGGCTGAATTGTCCATCGATAGGGGGCAAAAAAGGCCTCAAAATCGCTTAGAAACTCCATCGGCAGGACAGTTCTGAACTTCCCTTCTTACCTTTCCGCAAAGAGTACGAATTGACTTGACAGAGCACAAGGGGAATTCGATTTTATTGAAAAGAGGGTTTTTCTACAGGCTCGTTAGAATGAAAAAAAGGAATAAAAGATGAAAATAGTTGCCTTTCTAATTTGCATTCTTTCTTGTTCCAGCCTTTGTCAGATTAACGACACTGCTCTATTTAAACAATGTGGAACTTTGTTGAAAGAAACTGGCATTGAGCCAAGACAAATTATTGAGGAAGTAATCAAGAGAAATTTGAATGGGGAATTTAGCAAAACAAATCCATGGCTAGATACCGTAGTGTTATGTCCAAATGGTTTACCCGGCTGGGATGTTGCAGATTTATTCAAAAGTGAAGAAATAACAAAGGTAATAATAAAAGCAGACTCGGCCTTTGTAGAAACCAAGTATTTGCTCTTGGCGCACCTTGACCAGGATGCAAAGGGCTTTGTATTAATAAAAGACAAACAAACTAGAACTGGCATTTACAAATTAGTCAAAACGATCTATGGGTGGCGATTGTGCAGTAATTTGAAACTGTGCTACTCTCAGGAATATGCAATTCATTCTTTGCATTTCAATCAGAACGACAGTTTATGGATTGCAAAACAATAAGATTGAGGCATTCTAACAACGCGCTAAATCATGACCTTCCGCATTTGCAAACGGCCTTGGTTTGCGGGTTGTTGGTTCTTCATACAAGATTCGTGGTTTGCGCAGGGAAAATGCGGTCGCAGTCAGGCATATTAGCTCCGGCCGGAATGTGGTGCATTAATTGTCACGTACCAACAATTTAAAATACCGTACAGGAATAAACAATGATCAAAGAGAGTATTTGTTCGAAGGGGCCAGTGTTTCAATTGAAAGACCCCGCAGCAAGCTGCGAGGAATCTTTCCATCCCTATGGAATAAAACATATCTATAGTCGCTCGCTAACCCCGAAGCAAGCTTCGAGGAATGCGCTCGCGCGGGATTCATTTTGGAAAGGCAGCCAACAATGAAAACATTAATTTCAACCGCGACGTTTCTCATGCTATGCTTTTTGCAAGCATTTTCCGCAACGCAAAATGCCTGGACGCAAAGCGTTTCTGGAACATCGGCAACACTTCATTCTGTTCTTTGGTCCGGCCAGGAATTCATTGCCGTCGGGGATAGCGGCGTAGTTCTGACCTCAGGAGATGGCCTGGCATGGACAAAACAGGTGTCGGGCACTTCGAGAAACCTGTTGGCCGCGACATGGGCAGGAACGCGGGCGTTGGCATGCGGAGACTCCGGAGCTCTCATTTACTCCGGCAACGGGTCGACTTGGCAGAAAATCGATGTCGGCTTGCCGAATGCGAGAATAGGTGCTGTTGCCTGGTCTGGAAGCCAATTTGTTGCCGGTTACGGATTCAACAGTATCGTCCTTTCAAAAGACGGCAGCTCATGGACTGTGGGAACAGCACCAGGCCCCATTGACAGCACGGCTCTTCAATTTCCAACCACCATCCAATCAATCTGTTGGTCAGGATCCAATTTCGTCCTTTTCCAGAACGAATACAATTGGTGCTCAGGTGCGTGCTATTGCGGGGGCTCCATCGTGCAAGGCGAGTCGTACCAGTACAGAATTTCATCATCCAAGGATGGCATCGCTTGGACCAGCGTAGACTCTTCCCTTGGAGGAAGCTCCGGTTTCGTCGGCGGGACCGGCACTGTGTTCGCGGTTGTCGGCCCAAGGTCCTTTTCTGCCCCCTGCAACTTTTCGTCAATGCCCGAAGTCTTGACTTCCCAGGATGGCACAAATTGGGTACGCCATACGGTTCCGACTCAAATAAACCTGGCCGCCTCCGGCACGCTGACAGACATCAACCTGAATGCCGTCACCTGGACGGGACGTGAATTCGTGACAATAGGCGATTCAGGAACGATTTTGTTCTTCGATGGAGACGCTACGTGGACCGAGGCGGGAAATACCGTCAAGGAAACACTGCTGTCTGTGGTTTCCAACGCAAATCGTATCGTAATCGTAGGGACACACGGAACAATTTTATCCACTCCAGTCAGCTTGGGTATTGTTTCTTACCCAAGCTCAAGCGTCGAAGACAAACAGTGGATGTCTGTTCAGCAGTCCGGGACCAAAATTTCCATTCGTTTTCCTCAAGGGCTCAACGGCACGGCGCTTGAGATATCAATCCATTCACCCAACGGCCGGCTCGTTCGCTCGTTTTCGACACATGTATCAGACGGCAGTGTATCCATTCCGGACCTTGAATTTCCCAACGGAATGTACCTAGCGACCTGCAGGAGTATTTACGGAAATTCCAAGAGTCTTTTTGCGCTCGTTCGGAAATAATGCCAGGAAGCCTGGGAGAACTACTGAGGGCTTCCTGAACAAATGCCTGTAATTTGCTTGCGCTGCCATCAAATACGTCGCTCAATCATGACCTTCCGCATTTGCAAACAGCTTTGGCGTGCGGGTGGCCGGTTCTTCATACAAGATTCGTTGTTTGCGGAGAGAAAATGCGGTCGCAGTCAGGCATATTGGGTCCGGCGTTTCCCCGCATACACCCACTATAAGGACCTCAACCATGACAAAATGGGGAATCCTCGGCTGCGGTAACATTGCCGATAAGTTTGCCGATGCGTTACTCGCGGTCCCGAACGCGCAGTTGCACGCGGTTGCCTCGCGGAGCGAAACCAAAGCTCGCGAGTTCGCGGAAAAGCACAACCCGACAAAATGGTATGCCGGCTATGATGCACTTGTTGCCGATCCCAAGGTGGACGCGGTATATGTGGCCACGCCCCATGCGCTTCACAAAGCGCACACCATTCTTTGTCTCAACGGCGGCAAACCTGTTCTCTGCGAAAAGCCTTTTGCGATCAATCGCAAAGAAGCGGAGGAGATGACCGCCGTCGCAAGGACGAAAAAACTTTTCCTGATGGAGGCGATGTGGACGCGGTTTTTGCCTGTCATACGCAAGGTGCGCGAATTGCTGACGGACGGAGTCATCGGCGATGTCCGGATGCTCACGGCGGATTTCGGCTTTCGCGCGGAGGCAAATCCCGGATCGCGGCTTTTTGATCCCGCGCTTGGGGGCGGCTCGCTCCTCGACGTCGGCGTTTACAGCGTGGCAATGGCGTTCATGGTTTTCAACAGGACGCCGTCGGCCCTGGCGAGCGCGGCTTCGCTCGGGCCAACCGGCGTGGACGAACAGGCCGCAGCGATCCTGCGCTACGACAAAGGAGAAATGGCGCTTTTATCAAGCGCCATTATTGCCCAGACCGCCAATGAAGCGAACATCTTCGGCACAAGCGGTTCCATCCGCATTCCGTCGTTCTGGCGCGCGGTAACCGCCACGGTTTTTGCCGGCGACAAAAGGGAAATCACAATCCCGTTCAGGGCCAACGGCTACGAATACGAGGCGGAAGAGGTCATGCGGTGCATCGCGGAAGGCAGGCTGGAGAGTGACCTAATGCCCCTGTCGGATTCGCTCGCGGTCATGGAGATAATGGATTCCATGCGCGCCCAATGGGGCCTTGCGTATCCGATGGAGAAAAAAGAAATTGAGATTCCACCGAAAAACTAAAAAAACCTGGGCGTTCCCCGCGCCTCAGGCGCGGGTCGGTCTCACTCCGGGCTCGGCTGTTCGCCTCGTTGCCGGGCCGCCCTAGTCCCCTTCGGGGAGGGGTCAGCCGGCAATTCGCTCTTGCTCACCCTCCGGTCCACCTAACGCGCGGCAGCAGATTTATCATAAGTCAAGTAATTCTTCTTGCGCCGGCCGGATTATTAAAAAAGAAATAATGAACGCCTTTCCTGCCGCTTCTCAATTTCTCACCTCTGGAATACAATTAGAATCCGATTCAGAATTGCAACTTCAGAAATTGCTACAACATAAGCGCCTATGCCGAGCCGGGGAATTGTGTAATTATCATTGCCTGCTGGTATGGTCACATCATGTAAAAGATGGCCTCGTGTGTCAAGAACCTGCATTCTAATATTCCGAAGCGCAGGTTTGTCAAGCTTTGCAATGATACATCTCCCATGAACCGAAAACGTCACCGAATTGACTTCATGCTCAGCCTTCCTGCTCCCCTTCACTACCCCTGTTCCCGCCGCAATAAACTCAAAGCTCCGTATCGTCACATCCACACTCTGGCCATTGCTCGGCGCGCCGCCGCAGCCGCTGCAGAGCCAGAGGTTCATGCCGAGCGGCATGGCCCTCTGGGGAATATTGACGCCAGGATTTGACGGAGCATAGGTCCAGCTCTTGATAATTCCGGTGTTATCGCCGGCCGCCTTGAGGCCTTCCTGGCTCGAAAAGGCGATGCCGGTGGATGTCCATGCAAACGACGATGTGGTGTAGGTGCCGGTCAGGGTGAAATTGAAGGTTGTCTCCCCCACCGTTGATCCGGAATTCGGGTACACCGTGTAATTGCCGTTCGGCCAGGCGCTATTTCCCCACCGGGCATACTCGATGTCGATTTCGTTGGTGCCGTCCGCGCCGATCCCGCCTTCCGGCCCGTACGGGAAAAGCCCGAGCACCACATTCTTGTCCAATTTGTCAACAGGCGCATCAACCTGCCACCGGTAGGTGCCGAAGCCCATGGTATCGGCGGAAAACATCTCGGCGCAGGTCCATGTGCCGCCCGATTGTGCAATCTTGAGATGCAGATAACCATCGGCATCAACGACAACGTTGCCCGCAGCACCCGTGTTGTTTCCGGCCATGCCGCCCGTGGTCACGTTCCACGCATGGCCGGCCCAGGTGATGGTTGCGGAAGAGGCGGGAACCGGAAGCAGCAGGAACGAGCCCGTCAGGACAATGTTGACAATGGAGACAGTGGAGAAACGGGATCTTGATGGAACAGGCGGCATGGTAGACTCTCGGGGGGAAAGGGTTGCAAGAGCCGGAAGAAGCATCACCAATGTACGCCTTACAATCTTCTTTCAGACCGTTTATGATATTGCAACTTTTAGCGCCCTTACGGCCAGCAACATCAGTGTCTGCTTATTAATGAACTCGATATAATAATCCCAGGATGAAATATCGACTGTGAAAACCCCATCGATTACAGGAGAGAAAGTCCATTCACCGCTCATTTTCCACTCTCTTTGACATATGTCTGAAATTAAGTAAAGTCGAAAAAGGCATGCGAGAACCCAATTCAGGCCGCCTGCCTCTTCTGAGAATATACGGTTCTCTGCGATGCTTGTCAACTCGAACAATGTTTACGCAGGAGCTTTGGGATCGAGAGGGGAACATGACATCTTCCACTTTTGCTTGCATCCGGCCGGCGCATGTTTCATTTATATAGAATGATGCCAACTTCATCCCGCGAATTCCGGCGCGTGTCGGTTATCGTCCTCGCCTGTTTTCTTCCGCTGTCGTGCAATTGCTACCTCTGGAAGCAGGGCACGCGTGTGCTCACGTATACCATGGAATCGGTTCCCATAAAGAAACTGCACGCCGATCCGGCAACGCCGGATTCCCTCAGGCGGTTCCTGTCCCTGGTAAACGAGATACGCTCCTTTGCGACCGATTCCATGGGGCTCAGAAAAACAAGCAACTACACTTCCTACATTTCGATTGACAAAAAGTATCTCATCGACCTCGTTTCGGCGGCAGGAGAGGCCGATTTTTCTCCCTACACCTGGTGCTATCCGCTGTTCGGGTGCTGGCCTTTGCGCGGGTATTTCGACAAGGCCGACGCAGATTCCGAGGCGGCGCGGCTCTCGCGCAAGGGGTACGACGTGTACGTGGGCACCGTGGATGCTTTTTCCACGCTGGGGTATCTTGCCGATCCCGTGTACTCGTTCATGCGGCATTTTTCGGTCTACCGGATCGCCAACCTGATCATTCACGAACTCACGCACGCGACCGTGTATGTAAAGAACCAGGTCGAGTTCGACGAAGAGCTTGCGTCGTTTACGGGTTCGGAAGGCGCGCTCCGGTTCATTGCGGCGAAATACGGGGACACGTCGGCGACGTACATAAAGGCGGCGAAAACAGCCAAGGACATCACGACCTACTACCGTTGCATCAGGTCACTCTACGACTCGCTTGCTCTTGTTTACAACAGCGATTCTTCACGCGGGTGGAAAGTGCGGGAAAAGCACGAAATCATCACTCGCTTCAAAGACGTTATCGCGGCGCGTTACGACTCGTTCTTTCTCACCCCGGCGTTTAGGGGACTTGAAAAAGCCGACATCAATAATGCATTCATCGCGGTTGACATGACGTACACGCTCGATCTGGGCCTCTTCTATCAGCTTTACGAAAAGAACAACCGCGATTTTCGTTCGACAATGCAGGCGGTCAGGTCGATCGCCAGGCAGAAAGGCGACTGCAGGGAAAACCTGAAGTCGTTTTTGTCAAAGAACTAAGTTCCACGTCGACAGCCTGTTCTTGATGCCTCCGAAGAAATCCCCGTTTTTCCCGAATTCCCTCCCGACGGGTGGCTGCTTTCGCGCGGGCCGCCAACAACTTTCCTTTTTCCCTTTGACATTTCTCCTGCAATGACTTATAATTGATAATGAAAGTCATTTTCATTAACTGGGAGCGAGCCATGGACGAACGAGCTGTGCTGGAACAATTCATCGCGGGCAAAGGCCTCAGGCACAGCAAGCCCCGCGAACAGATTTTGAGCGTGTTTCTCGGCATAGAAAAGCACGTGACCATCGAGGAGCTCTGGGCCGCGGTCAAGGCGAAGCACCCGGGAATAGGATACGCCACCGTGTACCGCACCCTCAAGCTCCTTGCCGAATGCGGGCTGTGCAGCGAGATTAACTTTGAGGACGGTACCACGCGCTACGAGCACCGGTACGGTCACGACCATCACGACCACCTCATCTGCACCTCGTGCGGCAGGTTCGTGGAGGTCGTCGATCCCGACATCGAGAGGCTGCAGGAGCGGCTTGTCAAGCGATACGGATTCCTTCCCGCGTATCACCGCATGAACCTGTACGGCACGTGCAGGGAATGCAGGAAAGGACGCAGGTGGCGCTTCGGCCGGCCGCGCGCGGCTGCAGGGCATACAGAATTGGGAGGCCGGAAATGAAGATGTCAAGGGTGCTCAAGACCTGTGTCGACGCCGCCATGCACATGAAAAGACGCCGCGGCGCAGGAATGAGAGGGAGTTCTATGAAAATGATCCAGTTATTAAGGCGCTGCGCGGGTTGTGCCGCGCGCGCATGTGGACGCGGAGCCAAGCCGGGAGGTTCCCAGCGCTGCCAGAAATCGGTGAGCGTCACCCAGCTTAGCAACGGAAGCAGCGCACGCGTGGTATGCGTCCAAGGCGATGGCAAGGCGGCAAAAAGACTTGCGGCAATGGGGGTCGTGCCCGGAGCGATAATCGTTAAGACGGGGGCTTCGCCGCTGAAAGGCCCAATTGTCTTGAAAAAAGGCTCCACGCAATTCGCAATTGGGTACGCCATGGCGCTCCGGTTGCTTGTGGATAAGATTGGCAAACAGTAAACAAACCGAAATCCCATGAAAAAAGTCGCAATTGTCGGAAACCCGAACGTCGGGAAAAGTCTCGTGTTCTCCCGCATCACCGGCGTCGGCGTCATTTCGTCCAATTATGCCGGCACAACGGTTGGCGTCAAGACCGGCAAACTGGTTCACGCAGCCGACGAATTCGAGCTTATCGACGTACCCGGCATATACTCGCTCGACGTGCTGTCGGCCGCCGACGAAGCCGCAATCCGTATTGTTGACACGTGCGATATAATCGTCAACGTGGTCGATGCCACCAACCTCGAACGCAACCTGAACCTCACCCTTGGCCTTCTTGCAAAAGCAAAACCGATGGTGGTGTGCCTCAACCTGTGGGACGACACCGCGCATAACGGGATTTCGATAGACGTGCCCGCCCTCGAAGAAATCTTGGGCGTTCCTGTTGTGGCGGCAAGCGCCCTGCGCGGGGACGGGATTCCCCGGCTCGTGGACTCGCTGCACCGCACACGGCCGGGACGCGCCCTGGGCGATCCGGCCGACACATGGGCCCGCATCGGCGCGATTATCGGCAGGGTGCAGAAGCTGTCGCACCGGCACCATACCGCGGGGGAAATGCTTGCAGACTTCACACTCAATCCGGTGGGCGGGCTGGTATTTGCCGCACTGGTGCTCGCCGCCGTATTCGCCATCGTGCGCATCATGGGCGAATCGCTTGCAAGCGGCATATGCGAGCCCCTGTTCTCGCGCGTGTATAATCCTTTTGTGTTGCAGCTGTGCGGACACATTCCAATAACGTTTGTAAAGGAGCTTCTGACGGGGCGGGGCGCCGATCCGCTTGCATCGTTCGGCATACTCACCACGGGTGTGTACATCGCCACGGTGTTGGTGTTCCCCTATTTCGTATCGTTTTACCTGCTGTTCGGCCTCCTGGAAGACGTGGGATATCTTCCGCGCATTGCCGTGGTGCTTGACACGTTTTTTCACCGGCTGGGACTTCACGGTTATTCGTCGATTCCGGTGATGCTGGGCCTTGGATGCAAAGTCCCCGCATTCCTCGCAACCAGAGTGCTCACCACCAAACGCGAGAAAATACTCACCATGTCACTCATCCTCATGAGCGCGCCGTGCCTTCCGCAAAGCGCCATGATCGTGTCGCTTGGCATGAAATACGGAGCCATAGTAGTGTGCTCGGTGTTCGCTATACTGCTTTTTCTGGCAATCGGCGTGAACGCGATACTCAATAAGGCAACAAAAGGAGAAACGCCGGAACTCTTTATGGAAATTCCCGCCTACCGGCTGCCCTCGCTCCGTCTCATGGCGCGTAAGCTGTGGATACGCATCGCGGAGTACTTTGCCGAGGTATTTCCCCTGATTGTGGTGGGCGTGCTCGTTATTAACATTCTCGATTCATTATCCGTCATTCGCTTCGTGTCTAGCGCCTTGGGTGGACCATTGTCGTTTCTGCTCGGCCTGCCCCACGACATTGCGCCCGTGCTCATTTTGGGCTTTCTGCGCAAAGACGTATCAATAGCGCTTCTGGCGCCCTTTGCTCTCTCCGGCGCTCAATTTGTGATCGCCTGCGTCTTTATGGTATTGTACGTGCCGTGTGTGGCTTCGTTCTTTACAATTACAAAAGAGCTGGGGGTGCTGAGCGCCATGCGGGTAATGGCTATAGTCTTCGGCTCAGCGGTGACAATCTGCGCGCTACTAAACGGGGCGTTTGTGCTCGGCAGAATGTGGGGAATTGCGGTTTGAAGAGCAACCGCCCATCTCACGAAAACGCGGCCCTCACCTTTTCCAATTCCTGCGGGATCTGAATGTGCTGGGGACACTTGGGCACGCACGCGTTGCACTTCGTGCAAAGGTTGGCGCTTCCCCTGTTAGCGCGGCGCGCAAGCTCTTTTTTGTTCCGCGCAAGCTTGCGGTAGTTCCTGGTTATCATCCATTGGACCAATCTGCTTTGAAGCCCAACCGATTTGCCGAACGCTTTGTTGTTGAGAAAAGCGAAATTCCTGGGAATGTCGACGCCAGACGGGCATGGCATGCAGTACCCGCACGCGGTGCAGGGGACCACAATTTTTGAGCGGTAGATGTTCGCGAGTTCCTCGATGATCCTGTTCTCTACGGCCGACAGCGTCCCCACGCCCGACGCATCGGCGCTGGCGCAATTCTCGTCCACCATTTTCCTGCTTCCCATGCCGCTCAGTACGCAGGAGACTTCGGGCTTGTTCCAGAGGAACTGGAGCGCCCAATCGGCGGGCGTTCTCGACACCGGCGCGCGGGAGATCAACTCCACGGCTTCTGCGGGCGGGTTTGCCAGCCGTCCGCCCTTGAGCGGCTCCATCACCACAACGGCAATGCCCTTGGCGTGGGCGTACGCGAGGCCGTCGGTGGTGGCTTGAATTGCCTGTGTCCATGTAATTGTACTGGATCTGCGCCATGTCCCATTTGTAAAA
The DNA here is from genome assembly GCA_963753345.1 of uncultured Fibrobacterota bacterium. Classification (GTDB taxonomy): domain Bacteria; phylum Fibrobacterota; class Chitinivibrionia; order Chitinivibrionales; family FEN-1185; genus FEN-1185. The sequence continues at coordinate 273,229 of CAVWBU010000026.1, read as the reverse complement.
CATCGACGATTTCCCTGAACAAGGGCAGCGTGTCGTGGAACGAGAAGCCGACGTGGAGGATTTTCCCCTGTGCGTCGGGCTTGCTCCATTTTGTCAATAAGATTAAGGCGTTTGAGCTTGTCGAAATTGCCCTGCGTCAGCATGTGGAACAGGTATACGTCGATGCGGTCGGTCTGCGGCAGCGTAACAGCTGCTCGTCAAGATATTTGTCGAAATCGCCCTCACTCGCGCACCCCGAATCATGAAAAGCTTGGTGGCGAGCTGCACCTTGTCGCGATAGCCGTCCTGAGGGCCTTGCCGAGCACCCGTTCGCTGTTGCCCCATGTGATACAGCTATTGCCGTGTCCACATAATTGATGCCGAGGTCGATGCCGTGGCCTGATAATCTCGATGGACGCCTTTTCATCCACCGCGCGCAGCATGCCTTTGGATGGGCAGCCGCATGCAGCCGAATCCCAGCGCCGAAACCTTCCACGGAAGCGATCCCATGGTACGGTATTTCATGAGAGTTCCTTTCGTAGTATATGAAACTGTCTTGCCCCGCCCAAACGCGCAAGGGCCGACTCGCGCGATCAACAAAGGATAACGTTTTAATACGCTTTTCTTCCAGCCGGAAATTCTTGCTCGGATGAAATTTCAGGCCTCTAGGTTGTCGGCGGCGATCACGGCCCTCCTTCATGATCCCCCCGTTCCATCTCGTATATTTAGCAGTCACTCAAAATCAAATTGATCCGTGCCGCCATGACCCCATCCAAAGCAGTCTACTTCCTTATCGAGCTGCTCAACTGTTATGCGGCGGTCTACTATTCCAATTTCCTGTTCTTCTATACCAGGAGCAGGTTCGGGTTCGGTGAACTCGAGAACCTTATGCTCGCCGCGTTCAACGGACTGGTGTACACCGTTGCCGCATGGCAGGGCGGAGCGTTTGCGCAGCGCCACGGCTGCACAAAATCGCTTTACCTCGGTTTTTCCGGCATGGCATTATCGATGATTGCAGGGCTCTCGCTGCATTCCGCGCCGGGCCAGGTGCTCGCCTTTGGGATGTGGACGGTATCGGTGTGCTTTGTATGGCCTGCACTGGAGGCGCTGGTGAGCGAAGGCGCATTCGTCAATTTGTCGGACATGGTCGGATATTACAACATTACCTGGGCGCTGGGTGGAGCGGTCGCCTATTTTACGGCCGGCATGATGCTTGAGCGTCTGGGCATGCAGAGCCTTTTCTGGCTGCCCCTTGCCGTGGTCGCGCTGCAGCTACCCCTCACGCCGCTCGCCGTCCATCTTTCCAAAAGAGAAAACGGCCGATCCGCGCCCCCGGCGCCGGCCGCCGCCGAACAGGGAGCCGCGGCCGGCCGAAGTTTCCTCCACATGGCGTGGTTCGCCAATCCGCTCTCGTATGTCGCGATCAACACCGTTCTTCCCCTGGTGCCGTCCATCGCCGGGAAACTGCATATGTCAACGGGCGCCGCCGGGATAATGTGCTCCGCCTGGATGTTTGCGCGGCTGTTCGCCTTTGTTCTTCTGTGGAAATGGACCTGGTGGCATTACCGGTTCCGGTTCCTCGCAGGGGCCTTCGCGCTCATGATCGCAGGGTTCGCCGGCATCGTGCTTGCGCGGTCGCCTGCGATGCTGCTTGCTGCGCAGGCGGCGTTCGGGGTCTCGGTGGGACTCATCTACTATTCTTCGCTGTACTATTCGATGAACGTCTCAAGCGAGCGCGGCGCCCACGGCGGTCTCCACGAAGCGATGATCGGCGCCGGACTGTTTGCGGGGCCCGCGTGCGGAGCGTGCGCGATAGTCCTCGTGCCGGCGTCCGCGGCCGCCGGCGTGATATCGGTGGGCGGGCTGCTCGCGGCAGGGTTCTCCATTCTCCTCTTGACAAGATTCAGGCGCTCGCGCAACGGGCCGGCCTGAGAAACGCGGCGCTTTCGGCCGCGGCCGCTGTCCTGCTGGGGCCATCCCGGCCGGTTAATTTTCCGGATGTTCGCAACGTAGTATATTAAGCACAGGGAACGGATTCGTACGATGATGGTTTACGGGAGCAAGCGTTACGGTCCGTCAACCAATAGCCAGGGGGATGCGATGGCAGGCAAGATTCAGTTTTTATCCTTGACGTCCTTAACCAACCTTTTCACCGCCGGTGTTCTTGCCGCAGTTCTCGCGGCCGGGACCCGGGCAAACGTGGAGGCGAACATGCTTGACACAGGAAAAACGGCGCCGGATTTTACCCTTGTTTCGGACAAGGGCGATACGGTGAAACTGAGCGCATTCCGCGGAAAGAATCATGTGGTCCTGATTTTCTATCCCGGCGACCAGACGCCCGGCTGCACCAAACAGCTCTGCGCGATCCGCGACGATTACGCGGAATTCGGGAAAAAGGGCGCCGTTGTGTTCGGCGTGAACCCTGCCAACGCGGAATCGCATGTGCGGTTTGTCAAGAAACAGGGATACCAGTTTCCCCTGCTCGTGGACAGGGACAAGAACGTGGCAAAGCAGTACGGCGCCGACGGTATCATGGTCCAGCGCACCGTGTACGTAGTCGACAGGGAGGGAAAAATTGTCTTCGCCCGGCGCGGCATGCCGGCCGATGCGGAGATCCTTGCGTCGATCAAGGCGGAACCGGGAAAGTAGCCGCCCGCGCCTTGGCAAATGAGTCATGTTTTTCGGTCTTTGGCGCAGACCGGACCAAGCAGGTTCGCAAACCGGATCGGAGCAAAAAAATGCAAGTTCCGGGCCGGTTTCACATTATATTATCCATAGGAAAAGAGGAGTAAATCTCCGAGATGAAAGTTCGTTACTTCATTCCGAGGGGGAATCGAATGGTCAATGCATGCCGTTCTTCGAGGTATTTTATGGCCGCCTTGGCCGCAGGAATTCTTTTCGTAGCGCTTGCCAACGCGGAAATTCCTGCAGGATACAAAGGCAAGCCTTATCCTCCGGGCAGCGCGCCGCATGAGATTCCGGGGAGAGTCAATTTTCACGAATACGACTATGTTTCACCGTCCCAAGGGAGCCCGAATGGGGTCACCTTTATCCAGGACGACCTGGCAGGTTCGGCGGCAGGAAGCACTGCCGGCGGCAGGGACGGCAGCATTCCCGGCATTCCCATAGACAGCTGCAATGCATGGCCGGCCATGTGGAAAACCAATCATCACACTGATGACGAATATTCCTGACACGTTTTACGCAGCGGGTGTCAAGTGGCCCAACGGAGTACGGTTTCCGGGTGCAGATACAAATGTAAACGATTGGTATATAGGCGCCAGCCATCCGGACGGCATGACAAAGTACACCATTCATGTTCCCGCGGCTGGGAAATATTGGATCAGCTCGATCTGGGCCTCGGCTTCGCCACCGGCTCAGTATCACCTCAGTTTCTATAACGGTGCCAGCACGGTGAGCACGCCGTCCGTCACCTGCAACGGTATGACCGGAAGTTATCATGCATGGTATAGGTTCTCCGATTTTGCTTCCGTACAGCTCGATTCCGGCGTTCAGGTGATGCAATTTCAGAACGAATCGATGCACCTCAACCAGGATTTCATCTATATAGCTGCAGATTCCGGCCAGTTCCCCACCGGAATCGAGCAACCGATGTCAAAGGTCCCAAGCAAGGCGCAGTCTAATTTGTCAATAGACAAGGGAATCGTAAGATTCGCGGTTCCGAACGCAGGGAAAACGAAGATTTCGGTGTACGACTGCCTGGGCAGGGAAATAATGCCTGTGCTTGACCGGTCTATTTCGGCAGGAAGCCACAGCGTGATGCTGAGCGAAAACAACCTGAAACGCGGCATTTACTTTGTGCGCATGGAACATGAAGGAGCTGCAAGCGTGACAAAGTTCCAAGTTATAAGATAACAAAACATATCAGCATAGCAATCCCATCTTAGTTTCAAAATCAGGAATAAAGAAGGGCCGGAAATACGATTCCGGTCCTTTTTGTTTATGAATTCTCCCTTCCGGCATTTGTGTTCTCATTAATAATCACGAACACAACGGACACTATATCGGCATGATAGCTGTTAATGCAATGCACGGGTTGTGTTATTCAAAAAAGTGCACACAAGCAATATATGCATTATATTACTTATCTACAGGGTGAGTTGTAATTACTTTGTCAGCTAATTTCTCAGCAGAGGGGGTCAAGATGTCTGCTTCCAAGTTCCTTCTTGGCGCTTTATTGGGCGGATCTTTTCTTGCCTTGCTTGCCAATGCCGAAATTCCCGCTGGCTATGCGGGAACACCTTTTCCTCCCGGCAGCGCACCAAGGGAACTTCTGGGGCGAATCGACTTTAACGAGTATGACCTTGGCGGGAAAAACGTTGCCTGGTATCAAGATGATGATTGGGGTGTCGCTCCTAACCGAAGACCTTCCCATGACACAGCCGGTCCTGCCTTTTTTTCCACCAACGATAATTCAAGTGATCGTGACACCTTTTATGCGAGCGGCACTGTCTGGCCAAACGGCGTGCGCTATCCTGACCCGGTTGATACGATGGTGCAGGATTGTTATATCGGCGCCAGCCATGCAAATACCTGGGTAAAATGGACGGTCCATGTCTCCAAAACCGGGAAATATTGGATTAGTTCCATATGGTCGGCAATGGAAGAACCGGCCCATTATAGCGTGTTGTTCTTGAATGGAAAAGACACGGTAAGCACTCCATTAATATCGTTTCAGCAGGAAGCAAGCTATCATGCCTGGAGAAGGTACAGCGACTTTGCTTCCGTACAACTGGATACCGGCGTGCAGGTGTTGTTATTTCAGAACGGTTCCAACCATCTCAACCAGGACTTCCTCTATTTCGCGACCGATTCGGGCCAGTTCCCTACCGGCATTTCACAGCCTGCGTCAAAAGTGAAAAACACCCAATCATTCGCTCTGTCGGTGAGCCGTGAGACGGTCCGTTTCACGCTGCCCGACGCGGCCAAAACCAGGATCGCTGTCTTCGACTGCCTGGGAAGAGAAATCGCATCGGTTCTGGACCGCAATCTGTCCGCCGGAAATCACAACGTGTCCTTGAATACTGCGGGATTCAGACAGGGCATTTACTTTGTACGAATGGAGCATGCCGACAAACTGGCCGTTGCGAGGTTCCAGATCAGCAGATAAGCCTTCCACCTCCCGTTTGAAACGGAACTCCGGGAAAGAAAACCTCCCGGGGTTCCGTTGTTTTTGGCAAAGAAATTTGTACATAGCCATCCGTTTTTCTCATTATATTAACTACCGGAAAGAGAGTACAATTAGTAGTCTTGTTTCATTTTCCTAAGGGGGATCAGATGATTGAGGTACGTCGTCCGCACGTTTTCCTTTCCTCTTTAGCCATTGTTTTCTTGCTGGTTTCAATTCCCAATGCAGCAATTCCTGCAGGGTACATTGGAAAGCCTTATCCTCCGGGCAGCGCGCCGCATGAGATTCCGGGGAGGGTTAATTTCCACGATTACGACTACGTACCGCCATCGCTTGGGAATTCCCAGGGAGTTACTTTTGTGCAGGACGATTTGTCCGGTTCGGCTGGAAGCAACGCCGGCGGCAGGGACGGCAAAATTGCGGGCATACCCGGGGACAGTGATAAGACGTGGCCTGCTTTCTGGTTTACTAATGACAACATCTATGATCTTGACACATTCTACGCAGACGGCGTAAAATGGCCCAACGGAGTGCGATATCCCAACGCCGTCGATACCACGGTTGCCGACTGTTACATCGGCGCCAGCCATGCAAACAGCATGACGAAGTTCACCATACATGTTCCCACAGCCGGAAAATACTGGATCAGCTCAATCTGGACGGAAGACGCGCCTCCAATGACTTTTCACCTCAGCTTCATGAACGGAACCAATACGGTCAGCACGCCAACTATAACGCTAAATCCTCCTGAAGCCAGTTATCATGCGTGGAGACAGTACGGCGATTTCGCTTCCATACAGCTTGATTCCGGAGTCCAGGTATTGCAGTTCCAGAACGGGTCCAATCACTTGAATCAGGACTTTCTTTATATCGCGGCAGATTCCGGCCAGTTCACCACGGCAATCTTTCAAACACCCGGAAAATTTGCGCCGTCCGGTGCTTTGAAAATTGCAGTATCCCGAAACGAAGTGCGATTCACGCTTCCCGATGCGGGAAAGACAACCATTTCCGTGTTCGACTGCCGGGGAAGGGAAATCGGCTGCGTCATGAATAAAAACCTCGGTGCCGGAGAACATACGGCTCTATTGCCCGCCGCGAATTTAAACCCGGGCGTTTATTTTCTGCATATCAATCACAATGCGGAAAATTCGGTTGCGAGGTTTGAGGCCATTGCGAAATAGGTTTACAGCTCTGTGCGCCAATTGTTAATTGCAGGCCCCGCGATTTTTTCATTTCGGCGGCATTGCTGGACGACGGACTTATTTCGCCATGGTAGGAAACCCGCTTGGCTCAGGTTTTGGCACCCTCGTCGGAAGCCCGAACAGAATTTATATTATCAAGACAGACAGGACGCCAACTCAATTCGGTAGTAAGGCATGTGGAAAGGAAAGGAAAACCTTATGAAGCAATGGTTCTTAATCATGGCGTCTGTTCTTTCTTTGGTTATTGGATGCGGCAAAAATCCCACCCAGCCCCTGCCAAGAACCGGAACGATGTCCGACATTGACGGAAATGTTTATCACTATGTCACGATAGGGACGCAAACTTGGATGGCGGAAAACCTGAAGACAACCAAGCTCAATGACGGCACGGCAATCCCACTGGTTACCGTTGATACAATATGGGCCGCGCTTAAAACACCCGGCTATTGCTGGTACAACGATTCAGACTCCTACAAGGCGACCTATGGCGCTCTGTACAATTGGTACGCGGTAAACACCGGCAAACTGGCTCCAAAAGGCTGGCATGTGCCGACCGACTCGGAATGGACAGTGCTCTTCACATTTCTGGGCGGCCCAAACGTGGCTGGCGGAAAACTGAAGGAAACCGGGACGGCGCACTGGGATTCTCCTAATGCCGGTGCCACCGATGAATATGGATTTACGGCGCTTCCGTGCGGTTGGCGTTTGTTCCTTGGGCCATTCTGGTACGTCGGCTCCCTCGGTTATTTGTGGACGGCTACGGCACACGACGCTACGAGCGCGCAGGACCTTGCTTTTGTTTACAACGACATATACGTGGGCAGATACTACAACGCCTATCAATGCGGGCTCGGTGTCCGGTGCATTCGGGACAATTAGACTCATTGTCGGTAATTCCTATAATTTCAGAGGGGGATCGAATGGGTAATGTACGTCGTTTTTCAAGGTATTTTCCGGCCGCCTTGGCGGCAGGAGTCATGTTCGTATCGCTTTCAAACGCGGCGATTCCCGCAGGATACAAAGGTTTGCCTTATCCTCCGGGCAGCGCGCCGCACGAGATTCCGGGGAGAGTTAACTTTCATGACTACGACTGGGTGCCGCCATCCCTGGGGGGATCGAATGGGATAACCTTTGTCCAAGACGATCTGTCCGGTTCAGCGGGAAGCACTGCCGCCGGCAGGGACGGAAAAGTTGCAGGCATACCCGCAGACAGCGACAACTCCTGGCCGGCTTTCTACCTGACATGGCATGCAGACCACGACACTTTTTATGCCTCAGGAGTTACCTATCCTAACGGCGCAATTTACCCCGGTCCCGACACCTCTGTGGCTCACGCCGACTATTATATAGGTGCCAGCCATCCAGATGGCATGACAAAGTATACAGTACATGTTCCCAAAGCCGGAAAATATTGGATCAGTTCCATCTGGGCGGCAGATGCCTATCCTATCTCCTTTAAGATCAATTTCCTGAACGGCGCCGCCACAGTCAGCACGCCAACAGTAACGCTCAACGGATCGGGCAGCTACCACGCTTGGAGAGAGTACGGTGATTTCACTTCCATCCAACTCGATTCCGGGATCCAGGTAATGCAATTCCAGAACGGTTCATACCATCTCAACCAAGATTTCCTTTATATCGCCGCAGACTCCGGCCAGTTTACAACCGAGATTCGCCAAGCCTCTGTCAATCCTGCCGCTTCCCCGTCTTTTGGCATTGCCATAGGCCAGGGCGCCGTGCGGTTCTCGCTTCCGGACGCGGGCAATACAAAAATTTCGGTCTTTGACTGCCTTGGAAAAGAGATCGCGAAGGTTTTGGATCGAAACCTGGCGGCCGGGAAACATTCATTGGCACTGAGCGAAATTGGCCTGAGAAATGGTATTTACTTCGTTCGCATGCAGCATGGCAATGCAAGCGTCACTGCCAGGCTCCAGGTTACTAGATAACCTACGATTCCGCCAACCCTGGGATAAGCCCTGGAAGCAGATGGAAGAACCCCGCAGTCCCGCGGGACGGGGAATCTTCCATTCCTATGGAAAGAAAACATACTCATAGTTGCTCGCTAACCCCGGAGCAAGCTCCGCGGAATGCGCTCGCTGTGGGATTCCAGGGCTTATCTGTTGAAAAGAATATGCTCGTCTTGAGATCTGATCAACATTATTCTATTCAAAACGCAGAGGGCCGACATGATCGGTTCACATTTTCATTTGGTTTAGCAGAGGGAGATCAAATTTGAGGTGTATTTGCGTGTATGGGTTGGCCGTGGTACTGCTTCTGGGCGTCGGCTTGGCTTCAGCGCAATGTCCGGCATTTGTCCACAAAGTCGCTACCAAACAATATGTGGATTCAGGGGCCGTTCTTCCCAAAGGAACGGTGGTCTGTGGTCTGCTGTATGCGAATGGACTTTACACTGCTCCATTAGGCCAGAACACTCCGACTCTCATTCCTAACTCCGATAAGGATGGAATGTGTAACAGCACTCAAATAACCGAAGATGGACAATGGATCCTCTATAACGCAGGGGGGCCCAAGATCATCCGCATCGACGGGCAGTTCAAAACTGCCGTGCCGGCGGTGAACGCCTCCACCAGCGAGGGCTGTTGCACCTTCTGGTGGCATGCTCCCAGTGGTGAGTTGGAAGTTGTCTACAGGGCAGCCGGCGATGCAACAATACATGCAATCCCCGTCACTTTCGGTGCTGCCGCACCCACGTTCGGCACGGACCATATAATCGCCAATTTAACCGGGGGCTCTGCAGAGTTCACGATGGGCGTCTCGCACAATCATATATTCATGAGATTTGACGATGCAAACATGGGTCCGAAAATGATTACCATTCCCAATAACGGCACCGGCACGGCCACAAACGCCGATTTCTATAAACCAACTGAATATCCTCAATTAGGCTGCATGCCTTCGATGTCGCATGACGGCCACATCTGCGTTTATAATCCGGGGTTTGACCAATGGTGTCATTGCATGCTGGATGAATTCTGCCTGGCGCGGCATAAATCGTGCGTGCTGCTCCCTTTCCAGGAGGAGAATGCGACTCCGGTGAGTTGGCCATCCGTTCTCGTTAAGACAATGGCCATCGGCATAAACTGGGCCCCGGCTAACTTCTTATTACTTAACCCTAATGACACTGCTGGTCTTGGGTTAGATACCAACGATCAAGGTTCCGATGTCAGAGGATGGTGTTTCACGAACGACAGCAACTATGTCTCTTGCGACGCTTGGGGGCATAAAATCGGAACAGACTCGGGCTGCATATTCCTTGTTCAATGGCCCACCAACACATGGACAAGGATTCTCACACCTCTAAAGCCGGTGAGCAATGCTACGCTCCTGGCCTTTTCGGCAGTTTGGATCGATACGAATTACAGGGGCGGCGTTATACAATTGCCCGGCATTCGCGGAGGGCATCGCAGTGATCCTTTCAATGGTAACAGCTGGGTGGTTGACATCAGAGGTCGCATTGTGCCAAATGCCAAGGCAGCGCAAAAACTTGTCCCCGGCATTTATTATATCGTGGACCCGGACGGAGTCATGAGGCGCGTGGTTGTCGAACAGTGATTCGTTCCGCGCCACAAGCCTGATGGTTCCCAGTATTTCCGGAGACCGAAAATTTTTCTGGCGGATCAATCTATATATGTGTATATTTTCCTAAAGATTCCGGCCCGCAGTATTCTTGAACAAGTGCCTTAGAAGGCGGGGCGCCTATTGGTATATTGGTTGGCTATCAAGAATCGCGGCCTTTTCGCTTGATACTGAGGGGGATGGCGACAAATCTGCAGCCGGGCTTCCGAGAGTCATTGCATCCCGCGACAGCATATCAAGCCTTCTTATTCGGAACTTCCCCCATTATCAATTTCGATAGCGGCCTTCTTTGCCGCGGGCCGTCGATTGCAACGAGCTGAAAATGATAAAAGGGCAAGAGGCTCACCTCATCAACCAAAGGAGTCTTGTTATGCGTCTCTATGCAAAAATTGCGGCTGTCGTGATTTCAATGTTTCTGCTCGCTTCTCTTGCCAGCGCCGCTATCCCCGCGGGGTATACGGGCAAGCCGTTTTGTTGTGACACACTCCTGGGTCATCCACAGGGAATACCCGGCATTGTAAAGGGCGTATTCTTCGATAGCGGCGGCGAAGGCGTCGGGTTCCACGACGGGGACAACGGCAACCAGGGCGGCTCCATGAGACTAAAGAACGGTCAGCAGATTCAGGCCGATTTCGCCGTTGACATGCAGTCGTATTCCGGCAACGATTGGGATGTTGTGGGATATGGTACTTCCGGTCAGCATGACTCATCCGTAACCGCGACACCCCTCACCTGGCATATTTCTTGGATAAATGCGTCCGGCCCGACAAGCGAGGGAGACTGGTACAAACACACTGTGCACGTCAATGTGGCCGGCACCTACACAATAGATCTCAAGGAGGCCGAGGCCTATGCTCCTCCCAGCCTTCAGCTGATCACATTCTACAACGGTGCATCGACAAGAACAGATTCAATCAAGGACTTGCCCATGTGCATTACTCCTGCAGGCTGTCCGGAAGTCTGGCATGCCTGGAACTGTTTTATGAACGTCGACACGGTCACTCTTGACACCGGGTTGCAGGTTGTGAAGATGGCCTTTGTGACAGGCAGCTGGAACTACGACTGGATGAGATTTACACTCCTCCCTACCGGAACACAGGCGCCTGTCCTTTTGAGGTCCTCGGCCGGTCATGCGGGAATCAGGACCAGTTTGTCCGGCGCCAGGTTGATGCTTTCCTACCATGCCGCTTCACCGGCTTTCGCGAAAATCTCCCTCACCGATTGTGCCGGCAGGTCGGTTGTCCAGACCTTGGACAACAACGGATTTGTCGGCTCCCGGAGCACGGCGATAGGCGTGCAGAACCTCCGCCAGGGAGTGTATTTTGTAAACGTTGAGCACGACGGAATAAAGGAAGCGAAATCGATAACAATCACGCATTAATGCCGTCTTCCCGAGGAGTTCCCCGTATGCGTCTTTCTCTCAAAATTGCTGTGGCGGCAATCGCATGCTTTCTTACCGTATCCTTGCCTGGCGCCGCAATTCCCCCGGGATACACGGGCGTGCCTTTCTGCTGTGACACGCTCAAGAGGCATTACCAGCAAATCCCCGGGCAAGTGGTCATGGTATTTTTCGACTCGGGCGGAGAGGGAGTAGGTTTCCATTACGCCGGCAGCAATCAGGGCGGTTCCATGCGTTCGGACGCAAGCGGGAACCAAATCCAGGCCGATTTCAAAATAAGCATGCAGGCTTACAGCGGCAACGATTACGATATGATTACCGACCAGCATGAAGTCGGCTATTGGCATCTGGCATGGATGGAACAGGCCACTGCCACCGACCCGGGTGAATGGACCAAATATTCAGTGCATGTCAATACGGCAGGAATGTACTATGTCAGCTTCCACCAGGCGACTGCCTATAATCCGAACCTTGAGGTGCTCACTTATTACGACGGACTCAACGTAAAGTCTGATTCCGTCAAGAACCTGCCAATCTGCGCAGTACCTCCCGGCTGCCCTGAGGTGTGGCACTCATGGACCATCAATCAAAATGTGGATTCAGTGCTGCTCGACACAGGATTGCAGGTTATCAAGGTGTCCTTTTTGATTGGCAGTTGGAACTTTGACCTGATGAATTTCGATCTCCATTACCCCACACAGGTTGAGCGGAAAATCCCTGTTCACCTCACAGAGCCGGACGCAATGAAAGTGCGGCCCACGGAGAGCATGCTCAGGGTTTCTTTTGACCTGAAACAAGCAGGTAAGGAATCGTTTTCAATAATGGACTGCAGCGGTAAATTGGTCGGGAACCCGGTTGCAAAGTCTCTGGGTGCCGGACCGCAATCGCAGAGCCTGCCTCTTGGAAAACTGGCTCCGGGTGTTTATTTCTTGCAGATGGAAAATAATGGGATCATGGTGGAATCGCGGTTCCTCATAACACGCTAAAGAAGATTGTAAAGAAAGAGGGAGAGTGGATACATAAATTCTCTCCCTCCCCTCTTCTCATTTCTTTAATTTTCTGGTTATGCCGCTGATTCCTTTGCGCTGCCGTGAATAGCACAGCCCGCTAACCCCGCGAGTTGGCGCGGGGTTAGCGGGCGAATATAAATTATTCTACTTCCTTAGCTATGGAAGAAACCCCGCCACTTGGGGCGGGGTTTTTCAATGCAAGCCGCAACTCGTATGCTTCCACCAGATGCAGATACCCCAATCGGACGAGCGGATAGAAACAAAACGACAACGTCGCCGCACCTTTCGGCAAGGTAACTGACCCGAAGGCTTTTTTCAATGCTCCGAAAAAAGATCTCCAAAACTCTTTCCTGGGATCTTCTTTTGCCAAAAAGAATTCTGTAACAGCTCTTGTTTCTTCTTATATTATGTGCAAGGGAAGAAGACTGATTTGATCGGCTATCCTAACAACCGGTTGCCCAAGAGGAGACAAGATGAAAAGTGCGAGGAGTTCTTCAAAATTTCTCCTAGCCGCTCTGGCAGCCGGAGTGTTTCTTTTTTCTGTTTCACAGGCAGCGATTCCTGCAGGCTACCCCGGAAGGCCTTATCCTCCCGGCAGCGCGCCGCACGAGATTCCGGGAAGAATTAGTTTCCACGATTACGACTATGTACCGCCATCGCTAGGACAATCCAATGGCGTCACTTTTGTCCAGGACGATCAGGCCTATGCAGCTAATAGCAATGCCGGCGGCAGGGACGGCAAAATTCCCGGCATACCCGCAGACAGCGATAACGCGTGGCCTGCCTTATACCTGACGTGGCATGTGCCGTCCTCCGACACTTTTTACGCGGCCGGAGTAGTTTATCCGAACGGCACCAGGTATCCCGGTTCCGATACCTCGGTTAATGATTGGTACATCGGAGCCAGCCATCCGGACGGCATGACAAAGTACACCATTCATGTTCCACGGGCGGGAAAATACTGGATCAGCTCCATTTGGGCTGCAGATTCCTGGCCAGTAACCTTTCACGTTAATTTTTTGAACGGTACCACAACCGTCAGCACACCAGCCGTAACGCTCAATGGGTCAGGCTCCTACCACGCTTGGAGAAGATTCAGCGATTTTGCGTCAATCCAGCTTGATTCCGGTGTGCAAGTGATGCAATTCCAGAACGGTTCATTCCATCTCAACCAGGATTTCCTTTTTATCGCGGCAGATTCAGGCCAATTCACAACTGCAATTCGCCGGATTCCCGCACAATCAACAAGCGCCGGATCGCTGAATATTTCCCTTGCACAAAAAACAGCACGTTTTTCAATTCCAGACGCGGGCATGACCAGGGTGACGGTTTTTGACTGCCTCGGCAGGGAGGTCTCGCAGATCATGAACCGCTATCTGGCTGCAGGCGAGCACCTGGCATCAGTCAACACGTCCAACTTGAAACAAGGCGTTTACTTCCTGCACGTTGCTCATAATGGCAATGCAGGAGCGGTGAAGTTCCAGACCTTCAAGTGATTGACACATGAGATGAACGCCATTTTGTCATTTTAGCGCGAGAACAAGGGAAGAGCATCATACATCCATTACAAGGAGCTTTTGCTATGCGCCTTTCTTTTAAAATTGCCGTAGCGGCAATCGCATGCTTTCTCTCCGTATCCTTTACAAGCGCCGCCATTCCCGCGGGATACACCGGCGTGCCTTTCTGCTGCGACACTCTCAATAGGCATTACCAGCAGATTCCCGGACAAGTTGTATGCGTATTTTTCGACTCGGGCGGGGAAGGGGTTGCATTCCATTACCCCGGCGGCTGCGGCGGAGGCGGCACGATGCGGCTGAACAAGGCCGGTCAGGTGATCCAGGCCGATGCCCCCTTATGCATGCAACAATACAGCGGCAACGATTACGACATGATCACCGACCAGCATGAAGCCGGCTATTGGCATCTGGCCTGGATTGATTCGAACGGGCAATGGAACAAGTACTCCATCCATGTGAATACGGCAGGCATGTATTATATCAGCTTTCACCAGGCGACCGCCTATTATCCAAACTGTGAAGTGCTCACCTACTATGACGGTGCCAAGACAAAAATAGATTCGGTTATCAATCTGCCGGTTGTAACGGTACCGCCGGGATGCCCCGAACTCTGGCACTCCTGGACCATGAACAACAATGTGGATTCGGTGATGCTCGACACCGGACTACAGGTTTTTCAGATTACTTTTTTGCTCGGCAGCTGGAACCTGGATTGGATAAGTTTTGATCTCCACTACCCCACTCCAGTCGTGCAGACAAGCCTTATTCACGTCACAGAACCAGACGCAATGAAAGTTAATCCCGTGGAGAACAGCATCAATATCTCATTCACTCTTGCACAGTCAGGCAAGACGTCATTCTCAATTGTGGACTGCAAGGGCAAATTAGTAGGAAACCCGGTTACAAAGTCTCTGGCTGCCGGACCGCATTCGCAAAGTATGCCTCTTGGCACGTTGCGTCCCGGCGTTTACTTCCTGGAACTTAGGCATGACGGCATCATGGCGGAATCGCGGTTCGTTATTACACGGTGAGCTGTTCTTTTACGTAAAGAAGGCAAGAGTTCCAAACAATTTTTCAGAGGAGTTTTTGTTATGCATCTTCATCACAAAATTGCCATCGCGGCAATGGCGGCGGCGTTTTGCGCAATGTCCATTAGCGCGGCAGTAATCCCCTCGGGCATTCCCGCAAGCTACACGGGCAAGCCCTTCTGCTGCGACACGCTCAACGGACATTACCAGCAGATACCGGGCGTGGTTAAGGCCGTCTTTTTCGACTCGGGCGGCGAAGGCGTTGGATTCCACGAAACCACTGTTGGGAATCAGGGCGGCTCGATGCGGTTAGACAAGAACGGCCAGCAAATCCAGGCCGACCTGCCGGTTGACATGCAGTATTTCAATTCGTATTGGGACTGGACGGTCTATCTGATGACCGATTCCACAGGCTCACAGACCTGGCATATATCATGGATCGATCCAGGCGAATACCAGAGAATGAGCTGTCACGTCAATGTCGCGGGCACCTACTCGATATGCCTGCACGAAGTCCCGGCCTCAACACCGAACACCACCTGCATCACCTTTAACGAGGACACCACGACCAACGTTTACATCAACAACCTGCACGTGCCGACCGCAGCTCAGATAAAGAGCGAAGTCTGGCACGCGTGGGACACCTTTCCCGACGTTGGCGAGGTGACGCTCGACACAGGCTTGTACCTTGTCAAGTACACCTATGTCCAGGGCGGGTTCAATTTCGACTGGATAGAGTTTTCGCTCAAGAGCCCGGCGGGAACGGCTCCGAACTTCGCTGTGCGCCAGTTGCATGAAGCAATGGCACTCCGGACATTCCTCGCCAATAGAGCATTGAGCGTCTCCTTCAACCTTCTGCAGGCGGGAAACACGTTGCTGTCCATTGCCGATTCCAGGGGAAAAATGTTTCGTTCGACGGTGCAGACTCTTGCCGCCGGTGAACAGGCGCAGAGCGTGCCCCTCGCAGGGCTTTCCCCGGGCGTTTACTTTGTGAGAGTTGAGCAAAGCGGCATTTCCGAAGAGTCGCGCTTTGTAATCACGAGATAGAGCTGTCTGGGTGGCTAATGATGCATGCCCGGCCGCAGAACCCAGCGGCCGGGCTTTTTTTTCTGCCGAACCGGCGGTTATTCATTATTTTCTCCGATACGGGTTGCCGGATTTTTCCTTTTGATCGAAGGAGATAAGCGCCATGAAATCACACGGTATCGTGCTGTTGCTGGCAGGAATCGTCCTAGCTGTTCATCCATCCTTCGCTCTTACCGAATTCGACGCAGACAGCATCGTGAATGTCATGAAACGGGTCGCTCATTACCGGATGACCTACGCCGACATTGCCAACCTGTATAATCACACGTCCGCCGGCAAGGGCGATCAACCGAACCCGTACGACGGGGCCAACCAGGGAAACGACTGGGATGTCGGCTCGTTCATGACCGGGCTCATGGCAATGTACTACACCTCGCAGGACACGGCATATCTCAATTTCGCCAAGCGATGGGCAACGTATTTCACTTGGCTGCCCTGGAACGGTGTGAACACAACAACTGCGGACAATATCTGCTGTACGCAGACCTACACCGAAATCTACCTTCTCAACCCGGTAACCGCGAACAACTACATGATTGCCAACACCGCACAAAACCTGGCGAACCTGTTCGGGTCACACCTGAACCCGAAAACCTGCTGGTGGTGGTGCGACGCGCTTTACATGGCTCCTCCCGCCATTGTCCTTTATTGTCAAGCAGCCAATCAGCCGAAATATCTGGATTCCCTGAACAACTGGTGGGGACTGGTCGCGGACTCGCTCTATAACAATACCTACAAATTTTATTACAGGGATGGAGGATTTATCCCGCCCAAAAATGTCTGCCCAAACGGCAAACCGATGTTCTGGTCCTGCGGGGAAGCCTGGGTGATCGGCGGAATGGCGAGAATACTTGACCATATGCCGAAGACCTACATGAACCGTCCGCAGTTCGTCAGCCAATTCCAGGACATGTGCGCGGCAATCAAGACTGAACAGGGATTTAATAACACATCGTTCGACGGCCTCTGGACCACATGCATGCTCGATCATCCTGATTACCCGTTCCCCGAAACCAGCGGTTCGGCTTTCTTCTGCTTTGCAATGGCGTGGGGGGTGCGAAACGGCCTTCTGGATTCCGCGATTTATAATCCAGTTATCAACAAGGCCTGGCGGGATTTAGTCAAGAACATCGGCTCCGACGGCAGGCTCATGCGCTGTCAGCATGTGGACTGGATGCCGCGGGCCGATCTGAGCGCAGACGTCAACAACTCCTCGCCCGAGGGCGAAGGCGCTTTTCTGCAGGCGGGATACGAGATGTATCTCCGCGCAACCGGCAACACGTCGGTTCTTCCATCTGCGCCCGTTCTAATGAAGAACACGGACGGTCTGTCGGTTCACGGAGCCGTGGTAACGCTCAGGCTCGTTCATCCATCGGCCGCATCGCTGAAAATCTTTTCCGCAAACGGCAGGCTGGCGCTCGACCTCACTTCCAGGGTCAGGTCGATGCGGTCCGGATCAAATGCCTTTTCGCTGGCAGGGACCGGGCTTGGGTCGGGAGTGTACAGGATAGTGTTGACAGACGGCAATCTGGAGGCGTCGTCGGCCGCGGCCGTCATGCGGTGATTTCTTCCCGCGCTTGAAATAAAGAATCCCCCCGCCATAGCGGGGGTCACTAATTGAGCACCCTTGAAGCGTGCCTCATGACATCGCTTGTTTCCTTTGACCTCACCCCATCCCCTCTCCCGCAGGAGAGGGGCTTGACAAAAGATTCATCCAACCCCCTTCTCCTTGTGGGAGAAGGGGACAGGGGATGCGGCTACAAGAATCCACCAAGGCAAGGGTTTACCTTGTTGAACAGAAAAGGCTTGGCAGCAGTATTGTCATGACGACAGGCGCGAAAAAGAAATCGGCAACAGCCGCGAACATTTTCTCATCGCTGTTTCTCTCTCTTCACACAACCGTTGTCTGCCTCATCGTCCTTTGTATCCTCGTTCTGTGGGGAACGCTCTACCAGGTGGACCACGGCATCTATGCCGCCAAGGCGCGGTTTTTTTCCGCATGGATCGTGATGATCGGAGGCATGATTCCATTCCCGGGCGTGCGTCTCACCGTGTGCGCTCTCGTACTCAATCAGGCGGCAATTCTGATTTTCAAACAGCAATGGCGGCCCGCCAAGGCGGGACTTATCGTCACCCATTGCGGCATACTCGTGCTTCTCATAGGCGGCGGCATTGTTTCGTACACGGCCCGCGAGACGTTTCTTGCGCTCTGGGAAGGTGAAACGTCGGACCAGGCGCTCTCCTACCGCGACTGGCAGCTTGCAACCTGGACAGACGCGAAAACCGGCCGGGCAGCGGCGGTCTGCGCCGTTGGCCTCGACACGCTCCGGCCGGGCCAATCCTGCCGTTCCGCCCTGCGGGACGCAGCGCTTGCAATTGAAAGCGTGTACAAGAACTGCGCCGCGCTCATGCCCTCGGCCATGACCGATTCCATGCCTGCAACTGCCATCCCGCTTTTGATCGATTCAATAGAGGCTGAGAAACCTGCGGCGGATCCGGCGGACAATGTTCCCGGCGCAGTGATCTCCATTGCGGCGGACGGCGGCCCTGCTGCACGCGCGGTACTGTACGGCGGGTCGGCCGATCCGATTCGCGTGCCCATCGGCGGCGACACGCTGCACTGTTCCGTTCGACGCAAACCGCAACCGCTTCCGCTTGCGATCACGCTTGTAAAATTTGTCAAGGAAGACTACGCCGGTACGCAGACGGCGCGGCAGTTCAGCAGCACCATTCACGCAAAAGGGCCCGACATCGACCGCGAGGCGGTGATCTCCATGAACAAGCCGTTTAGATACCGGCAGTATACCTTTTATCAATCGTCGTATTCGCAAAGCAACGGCCGGCAGTCGTCGACCCTTGCGGTGGTGGAAAACCAGGGCAAGTGGCTCCCCTACGTCGCCGGACTGCTCATGGCCTTGGGCCTTGTGCTCCATTTCGGCGTCAAGCTTGTTTTGCACATTCGTAAACAGGGGGCGGCATGAGCGCCTTCCTCGGCAGATTCCCTGCCGCCGCGATTGTTGCGCTGGCACTGCTCGCGCCGGCGGCGCATGGCGAAAACGCTTCCGTTGCATGCGCGAAGGCCGATGCCCTGGCATCGATCCTGATCCTCGACAACGGGCGCCTCAAGCCTCTCGATTCGTATGCCCGTTCCATGCTTACCCAGTTTTCCGGCCGCCAGACATTTCACGGAATGTCGCCCGCGCAATGGCTTGGCCGCGTGATCTTCACGCCGCTCGCCGCAGCCGACGACAAGGTGTTTCTCATCAACAACCCGGAGGTGGCCGACGCAATAGGCGTTGCGCCGGAGAAGCGTCGGCGGTACAGCTTCAGCGACATCAAGCGCGGCTATCACCAGCTCACCGGCATGGCGCGGGCCGCGCAGATGAAGGATGCAAAGGAGCGTTCGCAGTTCGAAAACGAACTGGTGCGCGTGTCGCGCAACCTGCAGGACTACCTGCAGCTTTCGTCGGTGCTCATGTTCCTTATGCCGTATCCGGAATTCAGCGTGAACGATTCTTCGGCGCGCGCATTTTTGGGCCTCGCCCCGAAAGCGGCGCAGCTCTCCTTCTACGATCTCACGCCCCATGCCGAAAAAATCGCGCAGGCCGCGGCGGCGGCCGAACAAAAAGACAGGAACCGATGGACGGTTTTTGATATGACCATGCTGTCGCTTTCCAGGGCGCTAAACCGCTGGACCCAGTCGCGCGGGGACCAGCCGTTTCACATCATTCCGCGCCTTGTTGACGGACGCGAAGAGTGGCAGTGTCCGTGGGTGGTGATGCTCGACGCGGGCGAGAAGGCGCAGGCGCGCGCCGATCTCTCGTCCCTTGCAGGGATGCGCGCCGCATTCCTTTCGGGCGACGACAAAGGCTTTGCCGTTGCCGCGGTATCGTTTGAAGCTGCGGTGCGGCAGACCGCGCACGCGCCGTCGCCCGCCGTGGAACTGCTGTACAACCGGATCAACCCCTTTTCAAAAGCGAAAATCCTCTACGGCCTTGCCGCCCTCCTTGCGCTCCTGCTTGTAGCCGTCGTCTCCCGCAGGTGGATGTCCGCGCTCGCGCTCGCCCTCGTCTGCGGCGCGCTCGTGCCGCACACGTTCGGCCTTGTCGCGCGCGTCGTCATCCTGCACCGTCCGCCGCTCGCCACGATCTACGAAACATTCCTTTTTGTCGCGTGGGCGTGCGCGGCCCTCGGCCTGGTCCTCGAATTCATCCAGAAAAAATCACTGGGCATTCTCATCTCGTCCCTGTGCGGGTTTTTCTTTCTTCACCTTGCGGGCAGGTACAACGTGGGCGAAGACTCCATGGGAATGATCGCAGCCGTGCTCAATTCGAATTTCTGGCTCACCACGCATATCATGACGGTGACGCTCGGCTATGCGGGGTGCTGCTGCGCAGGCATCATCGGGCACGTGTACCTTGTTAAGAAGCTCTTCCTGAAGGCTGCGGATGAAGCGCTCGCCTCCACGGCAAATGCCGTGTACGGAATGCTTGCCTTCGGCCTGGTATTCACCCTTATCGGCACCATGCTCGGCGGAATGTGGGCGGATCAGAGCTGGGGCAGGTTCTGGGGATGGGACCCCAAGGAAAACGGCGCGCTGCTTATCATTCTGTGGTGCGCCGTGGTGTTTCACGCGCGCCGGGCCGGCATGGTAAAGCAGACCGGAACCGCCGTGGGCGCGATTTTGAGCCTTGTGCTGGTGATGTTCGCGTGGATCGGCGTGAACCTGCTGGGGATCGGCATGCACTCGTACGGGTTCACCACCACAGGGGTGACGGTCTTGTATTCGTTCCTTATCGGTGAGGCGATTTTCCTCGTCGCGGCTGCAGCCGCCTTCCTCGTGGCGCACGCACAGGCGCGGTAGCCGTTCGGCCCGGATTGTCCGGCATCAAATGAAATACCCCGAAGCAAGCTTCGAGGTATCCAGAATCTACAACTCACCCCTTAATCCCCTCTCTTGATAGAGAGGGGAAACCGAGCGAAGCGAGGAGGGGTGAGTTAAAAAAGGAAAGGGATGAAAGACCGGCGTGCTGCCGGCTCTCATCCCTTTATGTCTCCCCCTTGGCCTGCCCCTCCCCCACGCGCGCACTATTTCTGAAACAAATCATGGAGCAGCGTATACTACTAATGTAACAACAAAACATCCTGAAACCCGACAAAACTGCGCAAAGAATGCACTTTCCGTATTCAAGGTGTATACAGGCCATGCCCGTTTTTTTATGCTTGAAAACCGGCCAAACAAATCGTACTTTTATGGCATGAGCAGGATTCATGGAAAAACGCGATGTCGCAACAGGCGGTGGCTCAGCCTCACTGCCGTCTGCGTGGCAGGACTGTTCCTGGTCGCACACGCCGCTCCTTCGAAAGACGACAAGGCTGCGCCGGTTTCCAAGAATCCCGAAAAGGGAAAAGCCGCCGTGCAGAGGATAATTTTCGAGGAACAGAAGATCGAAGGAAAAATCCGTCGTCCCCAGATGGTTCTCATCAAGGCCGATCAGCGCCCGGCTTTCCCGCCTATGATCATGCAGAGCGCGGGCAAGAATGAAAACGTGGCCTCGTTTGTTGATCCTGCGGTCACCGAGAATTCAACCTACCAGAATGCCTTCCAGTTCCAAGGCACCACCATAATCAATTACGTCCCGTAGGCGCGGCCTCGGTTGAGAGGACTATCGCGCCGTCAACCGCGCCGTTTCTCAGGGTTTCCAGTGCCGCGTTCGCGTCTGCAAGGTTGAAGACCGTGCAATCCGTTTGAACCGGGACCTTCGGGGCAAGCGCCATCAATTCCTCACCGTCCTGCCGGGTGAGATTCGCCACCGAGCGGACGACGCGTTCGCCCCAGAGAATGCCGTACGGAAACGAAGGGATGTCGGTCATGTGTATCCCGGCGCACACCACGACGCCTCCTTTCGCGCACGCCCTGAGCGCGGCGGGCACGAGCGGCCCGATGGGCGCGAAGAGTATCGCCGCATCAAGCTCCGACGGCGACGGCCGGTCCGAACCGCCGGCCCAGAAAGCCCCCCGCCGCCGTGCATACGCTCGGCCCTTGGCGTCACCGGGCTTCACAAAAGCGAATATCCTCTTCCCCTCGTAACGCGCGATCTGGGTAATGATGTGGGCGGCCGCGCCGAAACCGTACACCCCGATGTCGCGCGCGTGCCGTGGAACCATCCGGTACGACCGGTAGCCGATGAGGCCCGCGCACAGAAGCGGCGCGGCGGAGGCGTCGCCGTACGACGGTGGCACGGGAAAACAGAACCGCTCGTCTGCGGCCGAATATTCAGCGTAGCCGCCGTTGATGGTGTATCCTGTAAAGCACGCTTTGTCGCACAGATTCTCGCGTCCGCTTCGGCAATATCGGCACGTGCCACAGGTGGAACCGAGCCACGGAACTCCCACCCTGTCTCCGATGGCGAACCTCGAGGTGTTCGCTCCGGCGGCAACCACGGTCCCCACGATTTCGTGTCCCATGATGACCGGCAGTGCCGGCGCCGGCAGGTCGCCGTCGAGGATATGCAGGTCGGTGCGGCATACGCCGCACGCGGCCACGCGAAGCAGGACCTGGCCCGGCCCGGGCCACGGAACCGGTATTTCCCTTTTGACAAGCCGCCGTCCCTGTTTTTCCAGCACCATGGCGAGCATCGTTTTTGGAACGTTCATGCCGGCTTGTCTCCCCTAGCAAATGGTGTCCGCCCCGGCACGTCCGTTTTCGCGGCGACGGCGGGGTCTCCGAACCGCGCCATGTTTTAGAAATAACATGCGGCAGGCCTCGATCGCCAGGTTTTCCGCTTTCGCATGTGCAAAGCAGACGAGCGAAGACTATATTATTGGTGAGCAAAAGGGAGAAGATACTCCAGGAACCGTTCCTGCGTTCAACAAGGGATACGTAGGGAAGTTCGGCCGTTTCGCACATCCGTTCTAGGTCTTTCTGAAGATTCGGTTGCGGAATTGCACATAACGGTCACCTCGTTGCGCTCCTGCATAGTTATCGGCCTTTCGAGCAACGCAGGCCAAAGCAGGATTTCCGCTTATGAAACAACACGTTGCACAACATCGGACTCTCTGGCACGTCATTTGAAGACCTTACCGGAAATGCAATCCAATCGCACCGCACGTTCGGATCCCCTGAACACAAATTCTTCCAGCATTTCCGGAGCAGTTGCCGCGCTCTTTATCCTTGTTGTCGCCTCGGCAGCCATTGCCCAGAAAACCGATGATGGGCTGTTCTTCAGCCAGTCCATAGGCGCTTCGCTCAATCCGCTGGGCGTCATTCTCGACAGCAGGCTTTTCGGGAGACTTCCTCTTGTCAAGAAACCGGGCCTTCTCTGGGAATCCACAAACATCGCGGGCGGGGTGCAAAACGAATGGACGCCTGCCGACAATGTGGCGTCCGGGCGGGTCAGCATGGAGCCGGTGGCGTTTTTCGAACTGGTGTGCAAGGCGGGCGTATACGACATGTACAACCTGCTCGGCTACGGGTGTTTCAGGCTCGGGTCTCCAAAGGACGCGTACGGGCCGGACGCGCAACGGAAGCTTACGCCGGACAACGCCCGCGGATACTGGATTTCGGTGGCTCCCACCCTCAAGGCGAAACTCTGGCGGCTTGTCGCGCTCAACACCGTGACGGTGAACCAGCTGGGCATCAACGGCACCGGGTATTTCCTCGAGGTGCGCTCGTACCTGCCGCACCGCACGAACGATCTCGACGTCATCAACGAAGCATATCTTCTCGCCGAATGCTCGCCCTGGCTTCTGGCCGGCGCCACGTACCGCTTCGCGTACGTGACGGGGACGGCGCTCCGGTCGCAACGGCTGTGCGCAATTGCAATTGTCAAGCCGACGCGCCCGGCCCTCAAATCCACCTTTGCGGCGGTGACCGTCGGTTTCTATCCGCAGGATCCGCTTTTTAACCACAGGTACTTTGTCGGCTGCATGCTCGGCGCCGATTTCCGGCTTGCGGACGCCTTTGTACCAAAGGAATAGGGCCATGAACCTTGCAGACGGCGGCCCGCACGGCAGGGAATCACTTTCGCTGCGCATAAAACTTTGCTATGGTTCCGGCGATCTTGTCGCCGGACTTGCCTTTAACGTCCTCAATTTTTTCTATCTTTATTTCCTCAACACGGTTGTCGGCATGCCGGCCTATCTTGCCGGGCTCGTACTCCTTATCGGCAGGGCATGGGACGCTGTCATGGACCCCGTGATGGGAATGATTGTCGACAGCACGACGTCGAAGCAAGGCAAGCACCGGTTCTGGATGCTTGCCGCCATCGGCCCCTTTGTTATATTCTTCGCCCTGCTGTGGTTCAGGTTTCCCGGAAATCAGATCGGTGCAGTTCGTCGTGTATTCGCTGCTGTTTGTTCTGTTCTCCACTTCCTTCACCATGTACAATATTCCCTATGGCAGCATGACCGCCGATCTCACCCGCGACTACCACGAACGCACGAGCCTCACGGGCGTGCGGATGGTCTTCTCCCTCTTCGCAATGATCATCGGCGCCGGGGCCACCCAGCTGCTCGCGGGCCTGCCCCACGTCGGGTACCCGGGAATGGCGGGCGTGTACGGCGTGGTGATGCTCGGCGGCGGCCTCACCGCCGTTGCCGCAACGCGCAACCGCGACACGGTGGTTGACAAACCGGAAGGCGTCCACTTCCGGATATGGCTTTCGGCCTTCCGCAACAGGCCGTTCGTGCTCCTGGTCTCGTCGTATCTGCTGCTCACCATCGCCACCACCGGCGTATCGGGGATATTCGTTTACTTTGTGAAGTATTCGCTCAGGCTCCGCAGCGACTTCCAGTCGAGCCTCGTTATGGGAGTGCTGGTGATGGCCGCGATCGCCGCGCTGCCACTCTGGGCCTGGGTTTCGAAGGCGGCATCAAAGAAAGTTTCGCTTTTCGCAGGCATGGCGGTGTTTGCCGCGGGGCTTGTTTGCGTTTCGCGGATCGGGCTTGCCGCGGGCCAGGGGGTCTTCTATTCGCTGGCAATAGTTTCCGGAATCGGCCTGTCGTCGTTCTTCATCGTGCTGTGGTCCATGATTCCCGACGTGGTTGAATACGGGGAAATGCAGACCGGCCGGCGCAATGAGGGCATCTATTACGGCCTGTGGTTTTTTGTCCAAAAGCTCGGCATGGCCGCAAGCGCAGCAATCAACGGCGCCGTTCTCTCGGCGACCGGATTTGCCCAGGCACCGGGCGGCGCGGTGCTCGACCAATCCTTAAGCGCCATCCGGGGAATCAACGTGCTTCTTGCGGGGTTGCCGCTCGCCTTTATTGCTGCCGGACTTGCGATCCTTGCGTTTTACCCCATCAACGCGGCAAAGCACGCAGAAATCAAAAGCAGGCTTGCCGCAAACCAGAACCAAGGGATTGTGTGATGAACAAAGTCATTGCCGCCATTGGCAAATCGGAACTGATTCAGGCGCTTGTCACTCTTGTCATCTACGCCGGAGACGCGCTAGTCATCGGTATTTCGCTGACACCGTCGATCTGCCTCGTATTCTGGGCGAAGAAGGTTATTCTGGCGCAGGGTGCGCCGCTCCATGTTCTTGCATTTTCGGTGGCCTGCGGACTTGCGCTATTCCTGTATTTCATTTCCGGCACCATTGTGATGAGCGTTGTGGTCCGGCTCCTCAGCCTCGGCATGAAGGCAGGCAGGTATCCCATGGTGTCGTTCACCATGATTCGGTGGCTCACGTACAGCGGCATCTATCACCTGGCAGGTAAAACGATCCTCGAGTTAATTCCGCTCAGTTTCCTGGCAACATTGTTTTTCCGGATTATCGGTGCGAAAATCGGCAGGAACGTTTCGATCAATACGTGGTTTCTCAATGACGCGTACCTTCTTGAAATCGGCGACAACGTGATCATCGGCGGCAAGTCCGACATCTCCTGTCACACGTTTGAGCATGGCTTCCTGCTGTTGCAGCCGGTAAAGATAGGCGCCAACACCTTCATCGGCCAGCAATGCTACATAAGTCCGGGAGTGACCATCGGAAGAAATTGCGTCATCGGACAGTACTCGTTCATCCGGAAGAACAAGCAGATTCCGGACCGATCGGTGATCGCCGCGCTGGGCGGCCTGCCGATCCGCGATATCACGAGGTTGGAGAAAGGCGCGCGGGAAGCCCGCGACGATGCCGAAGGTTGACAGGACAATACTCTTTATCGAGCAGAAGAGGAAGGGACGGTGGCGGCGGGTTTTTCTGCGCCGGGAACCGGAAGAGGCCTGCCTTTCTCGTCGTACAGCCGTGGCACGCCCGTCTGCACATCGTTCTGATACTCGATCCTCGCCTTGAGCATGCCGCTCGGATAATAGAACTTCGCCGTACCGTCCCGCTTGTCGTTCTTGTACCAGGTTTCGGTCCTCAGCACCCCGTTTTCGTAGTACTGGCGCGTCACGCCGTTCAGCTTCCCGTCTTCGTATTCGTAAACCGCCTCGAGCTTGCCGCTCGCGTAATACGTGGTGATGACTTTTCTGTTGCCCCGCAGGTCCGATTTCATCTGTAAAGAACCGCTCTGCGAATATCCCCGGAAGACCTGCGCCCGCGCGGAGCGCGCAAAGGGAAGCCAGCCCATACACAGCGCGATAAGGGCCAAAACCGCCGCCGTTGATCGGAATCCTCGCAATTGTTTCCGTTTGCTTGTCATGCCCGGAAATGCTCCCGGAAGTGCCGCCGGCAGCCGCGAATTATTTTCTCGCACGCGGATGTCCCATCAAGTATTCTTATGATCGAAATCCTGACATACGGGAAATCCGGCACTGTAAAGGATACGACTTCTTTCACGAAATCATCCTGAATATGCGCCAATTATTGGCAGTTCGTGTCATTCTAAATATACTGATTGTCTGCGGCGTCTGCGGAATTCCGGAATGCGGCGCCCAGCCTGCCGATTCCACGGCCGTGTACCTGTTTCCCAATGAAACGCCGGTCACCTTTCTGGCGCTGTGGAAAACACGCCGGGGAGACGATTCCGCATGGCGCTTTCCAGGCTTCGATGATTCGCGCTGGACCGCCGAAGCGGTCGGGACGCTGTGGGCGCGCGACAAGGCGCCGGGCACGGGCGTGCAGTGGTACCGCAAGACGATCTTTCTTCCGGAGCCGCTCGATTCCCTGAGGCCCTGCGGCCTGTTCTGCCGCGCCGCTGTATGCGCCTCGGAGTTGTACTGGGACGGCGTTCTCATTTCGCAAAACGGCAGGATCGCCATGGGAAATTCTCCCGAGGCCCCCGGCGTTTCGGCGGCGTTTGCGATTGTGCCGCGCTACCTTGCAACGCCGGGCAGGCACACGGTCGCGCTCAGGGTGGGAAACGCAAAAACGTTCTCCGGCCTCGTGGAAACTCCTTTACAAATAGGCTATTTCGACGAGCTGCTCGGCGGCATGCGCCGCAGCCAGACCCTGCTGATCCTGTGCGCCGGGGTCTTCCTCATCACCGCCCTGTTCCACTTCGCCGTGATCCTCGGACGCGCGCGCGGGCCCGCCTACGCGCTGTTCGCGGTGCTGTGCCTGTCGTCGGCCGTGTACCTGCTCATCGACGTCGCCGTAAGCTACTTCCCCACCAACCTGGCGCATTACTACGCCATCGCACTTGTCAACGACATCCCGTGGTTCCTCATGATGGCGCTTCTGCCGGTCTTCTTTCTGTACGAGTTCGCCCACCCGCTGCGCCACAAACTCTCGGCCGCAATTGCTGTCGTGGCGCTTGCCTGTATCGTGCCGCCACGGCTCATTATGTTCGGGCTGCTGCCGGTGGGCTGGCTTCCCGTCTTCGACGTTGCGAACCGTTTCCTGATGTATGCCGTGACGCTGTTCTCGGCGGTTATCGCTTTTATCAATGTTCTGCGCAGAAACAAGGGGGCCGTGCTCGCCCTTTCGGGCTGCATCGCGCTGTTTGCCGGCATCTACGTTTCGTTCCAGCGCCGCACCGATTATGCCTGGGCCCTGGGGTTCTGCGCGCTCATCGTATTGCTCACGCTGTCGCTCTCCCGCCAGATGGCCGAACAGAACCGCAGACGCCAGGAAAGCGAGCTGCGGAGCGCGCGGCTCGAACTCGAGCTTCTCAAGAAGCACATCCAGCCCCATTTCCTGCTTAATTCGCTCAACTCCATTGTCGCGTGGCTGGAGGAGAACCCCGCCAATGCGGTCCGTCTTGTCAACGCCCTTGCCGAAGAGCTGCGTCTGATGATTCAGTTTTCAAAGGAGAAACTCGTTCCGGTCAACGAAGAACTCAGGCTGTGCGGCCTTCACCTTGAGGTGATGGGACTGCGCCACGACCGCGCCTACGTTCTTGAAGCGGAAACAGCGCCGGAGGCCGAACGCGTTCCGCCCCTGGTATTGCACACCTTGGTGGAAAACGGCCTCACCCACGGTTGCAAGGACGGCCGCGGGAAGTTCGTGTTCCGCCGGAAGACGGACGGCGCGCGCGTCACCTACATTATTTTCAACGACGGCGTAGGCGACGCGGCCGTGGTTCCGGGCCCCGAGGGAACCGGCGTCCGGTACGTAAAGACCCGACTTGAGGAGGCGTTTCCGGGGGCATGGAAATTTTCCGGCGGCCCGGTGCCGGGAGGCTGGGAGGCGCGCATGGAGATTGTGCAGGGGGCAGCGTGACCATGGACATCCTCATTGTGGAAGACGAGGCGCTTGCCGCACGCCGGCTTGAGCGCATGACCGCCGAGATCCTCGGCGCCGCCGCCGGTTCCTTGGCAATAAAGAACTCCCTCGCCGGGGCCGAGGAACACCTTGCCGGCCACCGTGCCGACCTCGTGCTTCTCGACCTCAACCTGAACGGCGCCAGCGGCTTCGAACTGCTGTCGCGCATGGCGGCAGGATCGTTCCACACCATTGTGGTCTCGGCAAGCCTTGACCAGGCCGTCAAGGCGTTCGAGTACGGCGTGCTCGACTTCGTGCCCAAGCCCTACGACCGCGAGCGCCTCAAAAAGGCTTTCGACAGGCTCCGGTCGGCCGTGCCCGCGCCGTCGCCCGGCATGCGGCTCCTTGCCGTAAAAAACCTGGGCGCGGTCCGGCTCATCCCCGTGGAATCCGTTCGGTTCTTCAAGGGGGCCGACGATTACGTGGAACTCCACCTGACCAACGGCACCCTCGAGCTGTACGCCAAGTCCATGGAGTCGCTCTCCCGCCTCCTGCCCCCAACCTACTGCCGCATTCACAAGTCGTACATCGTGAACCTGCTTGACGCAAAGGAAATCCGCGTCCATGGCGGCGGCAGGTACGAGCTCGAGCTGCGCGACGGTACCCTGCTCCCGGTGAGCCGGACGCATTATCAGGCAATCCGCACAAGGCTGGAAAGCCCGGCCGCGTGACCGCCCCTCCCGTTTGTTGACAGAAGCGCCCGATTTCCCCGTTACCGCCTGTCGCGCGATGCAGTTCACCGACCCCGCGTGCAGGTGGCGGATTCCGTGATTGCCCGGCTTACAAAGGCAATGGTAAATTCTTCTACAGAACCCGGCCCCTATCGTTCAGCACAAACGAGGTTTCACATGACACTTTCGTCGAAACTGGTGCGCGCGATGCCCGCAATTCTGCTCGCACTTTTTTTTCCCCTGAACGCGGCCCAAGATTCCGCAACCAACCGCGTGAGCGTTGAAAGCCTGCGCGCCGACGCGGCGCGGCTCAAGGCGGAGGCAAAGGCGCTGCGCGATCTGGCAGATACCCTCAACCGCTCGTCCGACGACGCTGAAAAGCGGGCCGTCGAAGCCCAGCAAAAGGCGGAAAAACTCCAGCAGGAAATCGGCGAGCAGGACGTCCGCCACGCCGCCGGGCAGGTGCGAACGGAAATCGAGCGGATCAAGAAACTCATCCAGGCCGACGTCGAGCGCGTGAGGCGGGCGCACGGCGCGAAGACCGCGGAAGATTCCCTGTACGAATTCCAGGCGGACAGCCTCGACGCCGTGCTTTCGCATATGTCAAGTGATACGTCGCAGGACCTGGAACAGCAGAAAAAACTGGTGCAGGAAATCCAGGAAAACTCCCAGGAGCTCCTCGACAAATCCCGGGAGATGTCCGTCAAGGCCCGTGAACTCGAGGAGACCGCCGGCAAGCGCGAAGACCTTGCGGAAGACCTTTCGGAAAAAGCCAACAGGCTCGCCGAAGACCAGAACCCGCTTGCGCTTTCAAAACGGTTTCCCCTGCATTTCGGGTTCCAGCTCCGCATCACCGACGTCGGTCCCTACAACCAGCAGAAGCTGGACCTGCTCCTTCTCCACGGCATGTTCCTCACCTACACGCTCACCAAGAACTTCGACCTGGGCCTGCAGGACATCACGGCTTACTGGGAGGAGACGCCGGACGGACAGCGGTACGCGGTGGCGGCATCTCCTTCGGCGCGATTCGCAATCTTTCCTGTCAAGAGACTGCAGCTCGGCGCCGTGGCAGGCGTTTCGGTGGAGGGGCGGGTGGGCGCGGGGCACCCTGCCCGCGCAAGCGTGGCGCCGTTCCTTGCGCTGTTCAACGAAGTATGGGTACGAAATCATTTTTCGATTAGCCCCCTTGTGCGCCTCAACTACGCGGCCTACGGACCCTACTACACCGCGGCGCTGAGCCAGCACTCGGGCGTGCTGCCGCAGGGCGCACTGTGGATCGACGTGGGCATGTCCTACGCCTTCAACTTCTGACGAAAGGACCGCACTCCGATGAACGTGAAAACGGTTCGAAGCCTTCTGTGGCCCCTGGCGGCGCTCGCCGCGGCGGGTGCGGCCGGATGCGTCTTTAACGCAACGAGGATCACCACCGAGAAAAGCGGCGAGTGCTCAAGCGCTTCCGTCAACGTAGCGTCGATCGATCTGGGCGACCGTCTGGGCAATATCACGGTAAGCGGGACCGCCGATTCGGTCGTCAAGGCGACCCTCACGGTGAGCGAAATGGCGATACAGGGTTCGGGCGAGACCGCGGCCGACCAGCTTACCGTGACGGTCACCCCGGCAAACGGCGTGGCAACGGTGGGGTTCTCCCTCACCGACAACAAGGACCTGTGGGAGCTTCTCCGGTTCGAAGAGGCGACCCTTGTGGTCAACCGTTCGCTTGACGTGTACGCAACAACCAGCTCGGGCAACATCACGCTCTCCGGCATCAACGGGTTTATCAATCTGGAATCCACCAGCGGCAACGTAAGCGCCGACGTCGTCCACGGCTGCTACATCAGCGTGACAAGCGGGAACATCGACGCAACCCTTGAGCCGGACAGCACCTTTGCAAGCGCAACATTCAACACGACAAGCGGGAATATCAGCATCAGCGTCCCGCGCAGCTTCAGCGCGAACCTGGCGCTTTCCACAAAATCAGGGGTCATTACCACTCCGCACGGAAATAAAACCGCCCTCAACGGCGGGGATTCCACGGCCGTCATCACCTGTTCGGCTACCAGCGGCAATATCACTATTAAGGAAGAATAGCGGCGGCGTTTGTGCCGCAGGAAAAGGAGAACTTCTCATGAGAAAGCAGAGCGACACGGGCCTGGAGCGGAACATTCATCTCGTGCACCATTCGGTTGCACCGCAGAATATCGACGAGCACAACTGGTATTACGAGGAGAAGGACGGCGTCGAGATCATCCACCAGGTGACCACGGGGCCGCAGAACCGCATCCGCACCGATTCCATCTTTATTCCGTGGGGAAAGCTCACGGAAACTGTGCGGCGGCACCTGGGGATGTACAACTAGCAGCGGATCGGAACGTTAGGAGATGACAAAAGAGGCGCGGATTTTGCCCGCGCCTCTTTCGTTTTTGATAGACACGATTATTCGGCGTCAGTTCTTCCGAACCCTTCCTGCCGTGACATTCTTGAGGGTCGCGGTTCCTGTACCTTCACCGCCCCATGCAGCGAATGAAAAATCAACGGCAAGGGTCGTATCGGTCGGTCCCACGAAAAAGGAATCGACGGTTGCAGTAGCGGTGTCTCCACTGAGCCAGACTGTATTGCTCCCCACGTCACCATAGAAGTATTGGCCCCTCACAAATCCCGGGCTGGTAGGGCCAAGCGTGACCGGCGCTGTCACCTTTGACTGAGACACAAAAGAAAGCTCCATGCTTTGACCCAGCGACGAAGAGGTGGCCTTAATATCGATCACCGACGTATTGCCGTTAGGAAAGATTGTGATCGTGGCGCCGCCGGAAAACTGCGTTGTGCCATCAACAGTGGCGGTCAACGTAAACGCTTTGGGTGTGACCGGAGTAGTCGAAGAGGAAGACGAAGGCGAGCTGCAGGAAACAAAGAGCGCGGCTAGACACAGTGCCGCGGCGACTTTCATTGATTTTCTCACGGTAGCCTCCTGTAAAAAAGGAAGGGAGTATCCAAAGAGAAAAATAGTATGTTCCTGTTTTAGCGCAACAGATAAATGAGGGACATCTGCGAAGGCGTCTAGGAGCCGCGCACCGCCTCGATCACGCTCACGCCCCCGGCGCGCCTGAGCGGAATTTCCCGTGCCTGCGAAAATCCCGCCTTGCCCAGGATGTCCATTGCCTGGGAGGCGGTGTACGAAATGCCCGGACACCCGTTGTACAGTTCGAGGTGAACGAGAAATGCGTTTACTTTAGAGAACTCCGTGGGCGTTCTTGAGTTGAACTGATCTGCAACGAACACCTTGCCGCCCGCCCTGAGCGCGTCCCGCGCCTTGCAAAGGAGCGCCACGGCGTCGCCCTCCATGAAGATCCGGATCACGTTGAACAGGAGCGCGGCGTCGTAGCCGGCGCCGATGTCGTCACGGAAGAAATCCCCCTCCGTAAAGCGAACCCTTTCGGCCATCCCGTGGTTGCGTATCGTTTGCTCGGCGGCTGCCCTGGCCTGCGGCCAGTCAAAGACCACGGCGGAGAGCAAGGGATTGCGCCTGCAGAATTCCACGCTGTAAAGCCCGTGGCCGCCGCCGAGGTCGATGAGCCGTTTCGCGGACGGCGGCAGTTTGCACCGCGCCCCGATTTCCCCGGAGATAAGCCGCGCCACACCGTACATGTTCGCGTGATAGCGCTCCCAGGTTCCCGGGTGGCGGTTGAGCCACTTGTCGCAGGTCTCGGCCGGCGCGCCGCCGCGGATTGAGGCATCGAGCCTCGACCAGCGCTCGCAGGCGTCCTCGAAATATCCCAGCATGACGGAGCAGTCGACCGGCGAGTCGGGAAGCATCCAGGCGCGGGTCATCGGAGAATTGACATAACGCGATTTTCCCCTTCGGCGCACGTACCCCAGTCCCTGCAGCACGCGCAGGAGAAGTTCCACGCCCCGGCCGTCGGCGCCGATGGTCGAAGCGACCTGCGCCGGCGTTTGAGGGCCGCCGGATTCCAGGGTCTCAAACAGACTCAGCTTCACGGCGGCGCACACCGCCTTGAACCCGAGCGCGGAAAACATGTCGAGCAGAGGACCGGGCCCCCATGCGCGGTTTAGGAAGATCTGGCGTTCCGCCCAGGTGAGTTTGAGAGGCATGGGTGTGGCATCCTTCGCATTCTGTGGGAAACGCAGCGTACCGATGAACGGGACAAAAATAACCCCCTGCAAAATTTGATGCAAGCTCCTGTAAACCCGCTGGATTGCCGGCGCATGGCATGGTCCCCGCAGTCCTAATCGGCCCAACCGTGGCGATTAATCATCCAAAACCCGCAATTCTCACGGCACTTGTCCGTAAATTAACAATACAGAGATAGGAAGAAGGGGAAGCGGGCACCTTCCCGAGAGGAGATACACCATCAAGGAGGCATGTATGAGAACGCTCAACAGGATCTTGTTAAGCATGCTGCTGCTTTCGCTGTCGGCCGTTGCCGCAGAAGAGCCGAACCAGGAAAGCCGCGATTCGGCGATGAAAAAGATGATGACGCCGACCCGCGAGTTCGGCTATGTGAGCCCGGGGATCTCGTGGACTTCCCTGGGACAACTGAACGGTTTTCTTGCTTCATCCGGCCTCAGCGGATTTCCTGACCACGCCTGGACATTGTCGTTCGGAAGGGAAAAGGAGTTCCGCAGGCTGATCATGGAGCGCTCGCTGTCGCTAGACATTTACGGCGACAATCTCAACGCGGGTCTGCGAACCTCGCTGTTCGTCGGTGACATTACCGGCAGGGCCGGGTTCAATGTGCTGCCGCCCGACCTGTTTGCAAGCCTGTACCCGTATCTCGGACTGGGCGCGGGACTGAACGCGATGTTCTTCCGTGCAAATTCAAGAACCCTCGCCTCGCTCCTTGCGACAAGCGAACCGAATGTTTACGCCTGGCAGTTCACCCCGCTGCTTGACCTCGGGCTCGGGTCAAATTTCCTGTTTGCCAACAAAGACGGCACCAGGGGGCTTACGGCAGGGCTGAGGGTGGGATTCCTTGCGGACCTGTACTACACCAAACGCTGGTATTCCGACGGAGTCGTCCTGAGCGATCTGCCGTCCATCCAGCAGGCGGGTCCGTATATCAGGCTGGTGCTCGGCGGATGGGGGCCGCACAAGCATCATCATCACGAGATGTAAGCTGATTCTGCCGGAAATGCGGTTTGTTGACCCCTATGGTTGACAAGCCGTATTTTTTTCGTCCACGGCTATCATTTATATTCCTTTCCGAGCCACCCATGGCGCTTATATCCATTGTTGGAACCATTGTTCCTTCTTGATCTGATGAGTCAACCGCTCACCCTGAGGCCCAAAAAATCAGTCATGAAAAAACAAATCATCCTCCTTTCCTTTTTCCTCGCTGTTGTATCCTGCAAGCAGCCTTCCCTCCAGAACGCCAAGCCCGAGCTGCCGGCCGACATCTCTCCCGCGGCCGCGTTTGCGCCCGTGCCGTCGGTGATCGACGTGCCCCTTGAGATGAAATCGTGGTACCTGGAGAAGCTCCTCAACGACCAGGTGAACGGCCTTCTTTACGAATGCGACACCATGACCGTTGCCGGCATGAAGCCGGTCAAGCTTAAGGTGTGGAAGGGCGACTCAATCCGGATAGCGCTTGACGGAAACGAAATATCGTACCGCGTGCCGCTGAAGATCTGGCTGCAATTTCAGTTCACGGTCGGTGCGCTTGGGTTCTCGCACACCGAATACCAGGAGGTGGAGGCGGCGCTGGCGCTCAAGTTCCGCTCGCACTTTTCCGTCAAGAACGACTGGAAGGTGGTCACCGCAACGCAATCGGACGGGTACGAATGGATATCCGAGCCCATGCTGCGCCTGCGGTTTGTTGCCATTCCCGTCACTCCGGTCGCGGACGTCATTCTCTTGACACAGCAGAATATGCTCGGCGCGATGGTCGACAGCGCCGTGAACGGCTCTCTCGACCTCAAGAAAATGCTGCAGCCCCTCTGGACGCGCATCCAGACGCCCATCCTGCTCACCAATGCGCCCGACAGCCTGTGGCTGAGGCTTTCCCCGCAGTCGGTGTACATGACCCAGCTTTCGGGCACGGCAGGAACCATCCGGGGGTCGGTGGGCATACGCTCGGTTGCCGAAACGTTCCTGGGTAACCGGCCCGCGTCAAACCCGGTCGATTCGCTGCCGCCGTTCACGGTGTCGGACAGCATCGACACGTCGTTCGTGATAAACCTGTACAGCGAGATTTCCTATGCAAGCGCAAGCCAGATGCTCATAAGCGCGCTCAAGGGAAGGAACTTTACCGCAGGCGACAAGGAAGTGATCGTCCAGGACGTCTCGCTGTACGGCATGCAGGGATATGCGGTGGTGAGCATCCAGTTCACCGGCTCCTTTTCGGGTACGGTGTACGTGATCGGCCGCGTGCGGTACGACGAAGCGAGTTCCACCGTGTCAATAGAGGACCTGGAGTTCGACATCACTACGCGCAACGCGCTGCATGCCGCCGCGGGCTGGCTCTTTCACGGCATCATCCTTGACAAGGTGAAACCGTTTCTCCGCTTTCCGCTTCGCGAGCACCTGCTCGAAACGCAGCTCCTTGTCCAGAAGATGCTCTCCCACAAGGAAATCTCGAAGAACCTCTTTGTCACCGGCGACATCGACTCGCTCGCCCTGGGCGGCGTCACCCTCACCGACAACGCCATCCGGGCCGTGGTGCTGGCACGGGGGAAGCTTTCGATTTCGGCTCATGATTGACTAATACCAATAGTTAATATTAATGCTCTTGGTGGGGGCACCGCTTCGCGTTTCCCCCTGGCCCCAAGCCTCCTCGCCGCGCTTTGCGCGTCTGCGGGGTCTCGGGGCACACCCCCTCCAGCAAAGGGGCGCGGCTATGTCGCTCGCTTGGCGCTCGCGAGCCGTCGCCCCTTTGCAACGCAACCACTGCGGAAGAACCCCCTCCGCCTTCGGCACCTCCCCCTTGATAAGGGGGAGAACCTCACCCCCCGTCCCCCTCTCCCACGGGGAGAGGGGGAGCGAAAGGTACTCATCGATTTGATTAATAGTGCGAAGAGGAGCGTAAAATTGCGGATGTCAACTTCTGCCGCGCGTTAGGTGGACCGGAGTGGTGCGCCAGAGCGCATTGCCGCTTGATCCCTCGCCGAAGGCGGTTGGGACAAGCGGCAACGAGGCCGACAGGCCGAGCCCGGAGGGAGACCGACCCCTTTGTAGAGTTGCACAGCTGTGCAACTCTACAAAGGGGGAACGCCCAGCTTCATTATTTGGTATTGGAAGATCCAGGACTCTGAGCAGGCTTTACTGCAAGACAATCATGCAGAACCCTGTTGGCCGCGAAGCTCGAGGCCGAGCGCACCATGATCTGGTAACCGCCGCACTCGAACGCGTCGGTCTTTCGGAGCAGGTCGGTAATTGACGGTTGCGATTCGATGGCCTTCACGAAATCGGCGTCGGGTGCGAGCACCACGGGTTTTGCCGCCTCGGCCACGAGAACGTAGAACGGAACGATGGTAAACGGCCGCGCCGCCTTGCCGGGTTCGCCGGCCATGATGGCAGCCTGCTTCTCCTGAAGCTTGATCATCCGCGCCTTGGCATCGGGGATCGCGGAGTCGATGGCGTATCCGACCCAGTCAAGCAGCTGGCTGCGGACGGCATGGATGTCGCCCGCGGTGGCGATGGACGCGATGCCTTTTGTTTTGTCAACGGCCTTGGCAAGGCCCGAGATCTCCTTGAGGTACGAATTGCGCTGTGAGTCGGGAATGAAGTACATGATCACGAGCTGCACCTTCTGGCCGTCGGGCGCGCCGTAGTCGATGCCCTGCGGCGACCATCCCACGGCGCAGAGCAGGTCGCCCTCGCCGATCCTGCGCGCGTGCGGGCACGCGATGCCCTTGCCCAGCGCCGTGCTCGCCGCCGCCTCCCGCTGCTTTACTTCCTGGACAATGTCGGCCTGGGCGTGCCCGTCGGGAATGGCCTCGATGAGCAGCGCAAGGTACTCCAGCGCCTTTTCCTTGTTGGGGTCCGGCAGTTCCACGAGGCGCCCTTCCTGGAGCGCCGAGAGAAGGCTCTTCATGGTTACACTCCGTATTTGCGGTTAAACCATTGCTTCACCGTGTTGGTGATGAGCGCGTAGCAGGCCATAAACCCGGCAATCCACCCCCAGTAGACAAGCGGCAGCGGCACGAGGCCGAGGTATGTTGCCAAAGGGGAATACGGCAGGTACGCCCCCACCGCGAGAATGCCGAGGGTGGAGAACAGGAGTCCGGCGCTCGGCCTGCTTTGCAGAAAGGGGATCCTGTTGGTCCGAATGATGTGGACGATGAGCGTCTGGGTAAAAATCGATTCGATGAACCACCCGGTGTGAAACAGGCATTCGAGGTGCGATTTCATCTCGTGGGACGTTCCCTCATGCGAAAACACAATGCACTTGAAGAAGTACAGCATGAGAAAAAACGTGGCATAGTCGAATATCGAGCTTATAGGCCCGATAATCATCATGAACCGCCTGATGAACCCCACGTCCCAGGCCTGCGGCTTCGCAACCAGTTCCTCGTCGACATGGTCGGTGGGAATGCCGGTCTGCGATATGTCGTAGAGCAGGTTGTTGAGCAGCACCTGTATGGGCGCCATGGGCAAGAAGGGCAGAAAGTAGCTGCCGCCCACCACGCTGAACATGTTGCCGAAATTCGAGCTCGCGCCCATCTTGATGTACTTGATGATGTTCGCGAAAATCCTGCGGCCCTCCTTGATGCCCTCCTCCAGCACGAGCAGGCTGCGCTCGAGGAGGATGATGTCGGCCGATTCCTTGGCGATGTCCACCGCGGTGTCCACCGAAATGCCCACATCGGCGGCCTTGAGCGCCGCCGCGTCGTTGATGCCGTCGCCCAGAAAGCCCACGGTCTTGCCCTGGCGCTTGAGGCACTCGATGATCGTCTCCTTCTGCATGGGAGACAGACGGGCGAACGCCACGCCCTCGATCACCGTCTTACAGAGCTGCTCCTCGGAAAGCCCGGCGAGCTGGGAACCGGTGATCACGGTGTCCACGTCCAGCCCCACGTTCCTGCAAACGTTGCGCGTGACAAGTTCGTTGTCGCCCGTGAGGATCTTCACCGCGACGCCCGCTTCCGAGAGCGCCTTGATGGCCTGCGCCGACGATTCCTTGGGCGGGTCGAAGAACGCGAGGTACCCGAGCAGCACCAGGCCGGTTTCGTCCGCTGCGGAAAACGACTCCTTGTCTTTAGGGAATTCCTTGTAGGCGACCGCCAGCACGCGGTAGCCGTCGGAACTCAGGCGCTGGTACTCCTCCATGAGATCGTTGCGCACAACATCAAACAGGGGGTAAATGTCGTCGTCCACCTGGTAATAGGTGGAAACGCCGTACACCTCCTCGACCGCGCCTTTACAGATAAGAACATGCATGTCTTCGCTGTCGATAACCACCGACATGCGCTTGCGCACGAAATCAAATGGCAGTTCGTCGACCTTGCGGCAGGAGCGTTCCACATCGAGGTCTTCGTGGCCCAGTATCGCCTTGTCGAGCAGGTTTCTCAGGCCGGTCTGGTAGTAGCTGTTCATGTAGGCGTAGCGCAGCACGTCCTCGCTGGGCCGGTTGGTGACGTCGACGTACCGTTCGAGCACGATTTTGTCCTGCGTGAGCGTGCCGGTCTTGTCGGTGCACAATATGTTCATGGCCCCGAAATTCTGAATGGCCTTGAGCTTCTTGACGATAACCTTTTTCCGCGACATAGCGATGGCGCCCTTGGACAGGCACACGGTCATTATCATGGGGAGCATCTCGGGCGTGAGACCCACGGCCACCGAAAGCCCGAACAAAAGCGCCTCCATC
The DNA here is from genome assembly GCA_963753345.1 of uncultured Fibrobacterota bacterium. Taxonomy (GTDB): domain Bacteria; phylum Fibrobacterota; class Chitinivibrionia; order Chitinivibrionales; family FEN-1185; genus FEN-1185. The sequence goes on along the minus strand of CAVWBU010000026.1, from coordinate 234,123 downwards.
CAGTCGTGTTTGGTGATGCCCACAATAAGAAACACCGCCGACACCATCACCACCATGAACCGCACCATGAGCCATACGAACGATTTTACCCCTTTGTCAAAGCTCGTGGCCTCCTTGTCGCGCGACACGTCGCGCGCGATGGCGCCGAGCAGCGTTGACCCTCCGGTGCACACCGCGACGCCCCTGGCCGAACCGCTCACCACGGTGCTCCCCTGGAAGCACGCGTTGGGGAGGTCGAGCGCCTCGGTCACCGGCGCGGCCGCGACCGCCGGGCCCTTTTCCACGGGCATGGACTCGCCGGTCATGGACGATTGGTTGACAAAGAAGTCTTTTGCCGATACGACGCGGATGTCGGCGGGGATGATGGCGCCGGCCGCGAGCACCACAAGGTCGCCCGGAACAACCTCGGACAGCTGTATCTCCTGTTCCTTGCCGTCGCGGACCACCAGCGCCGACGTCTGAACCAGCTTTTTGAGCTCCTCGGCCGCCCGGATGGAGCGCTGCTCCTGAACATAGGCGAGCACCACGCTCAGCATCAGCATGAGCGCCACCACCACGGCCGACCGCACGTCGCCCATGAGCAGTGCCACGACGCTTATCACCATGAGCTGGATCACCAGCGGGTCCTTTCCGCGCTGGAAAAGGTCCACCAATGCGGAAGTCTTCCGCGCCGACGCCGGGGTGTTGGGACCTACCGTAGCGAGGCGCTCCGCAGCCTGTTGCGCTGAGAGCCCGGCCTGCCCGGTTTGCAGAATGCGAAACGCCTCGCCTTCGGTGCATGCGCATGCGTCAATGAGCTTCCTTGCATCGGCGGCGGTTTTTGACTTGAGAAGGGACCTTTTCGGGGCAGGCCGGTTCGGAGCGTTGGGGGCGGCGTTCATAAACGTTTCTCGGCTGAGTAATAAACCAATTTTGCCCGCGTCGCATTTTCGACAGCCCTCAAAAATGGCTCCGTGATGGATTGATGTGCAACTGTAATTTCTAGAATTTTTGGTAAATAGTACTTAGTTGGTGGGGGAAGTGTCCCCCTCGCTGCCGGCTTCCGGCGCTGCGCACCGGTGATCCGGGCGGCATACCCCCTCGTGGGTGGCCCCCAAGAGAGTTGATTTGCAAGAAACAAGCTTCGGCTGCGGGGGCACCCGAGAAAGAGAGTTGAATAGTTGAAAAGTTAACATCAAGAATGTTGCTTTTCTCCCTGAGATTCCAATTGGCGCAAGAATAGGTAATTGACTGAATAGAATTCCGTTTCCGCGCGTTAGGGGCGACTGGAGGTCCCGCCATAGCGGGATGCCGCCCGGACCCGGCCCTGTGGGCCATAGGGCCGTGGCGGCCCGAGGGCATGGCCCGAGACCGGAAGGAGAACCGACCCGACCCCGAGCTTGTCGAGGGGGAGGGGAACGCCCAGATCTTCTCGTCTCTTGGAAGACTTATTTTGCACCTCATCACATGGCTACTATTTATTTCGCCAAATGGGTCCTTCTCCCCTCCTTCGAAGTGCTTCACAACGCGGCAGTATCCGTGGAGAACGGCCGTATCCTGAGCGCCGGACCAAGGGGCTGGACGAAACACGGCGACCAAGACCGCGTGGTGAACCTCGGCGACATGTTTCTTCTGCCCGGCCTCATCAACATCCACACGCACCTTGAGGAAAACGTAGTGCGCGACATGCCGAGGGCCGAAAACGAAACATTCGCCTCGTGGACCGCGAAGCGCGGCACGCGGCTGCGCCATTGTTCCGACGCCGCGATTGAAAACGCGGTGCGGCTCGCGACCAGGGAAATGCTTTCGTCCGGCATCACCACCGTGGCGGACTGTTCACAAAGGGGAATTTCCGGCCGCGTGCTTGCGCAGGAGCCTATCCGCTCCTATGTGTTCCACGAGGCGCACCCCGAGACGGCCGAGGACGAGAACGAAATCGTCGTCGCGCTTTCCCACCGTATCGGCGCGGCCGCGGACCGCGCCGCCACCGGGGTAGGACCGCATGCGGTGTACTCGCTGTCGCCGGACGCTCACGCGGCCCTTGCCGAGTTCGGACGCCGAAACGGGTATTTGTGGTCGTGCCATGTCGCGGAGAGCGCAGAGGAGCTCCAGGCGTTTTCCGATCAGACCGGCGACCTCTATTTTCAGATGACGCGCCGAAAGCCCTGGCCTTTCGGCCGGGTGACCACGGGCTCCATGGACTGCGCGCTTTCGGAAAACCTGATCCCGCCGGGAGCGATCTGCTACCACTGCAATTACGTCAACGGCCAGGAGCTTTCGCGGCTTGCCGAGCTCGGTGCGTCCATCGTGCTCTGCTTCCAGTACTCGCGCGAAGCGGGCCACAAGGCTTTCCCGCTCGACGCCGCGATCAACCGCGGCATGCTGCTCTGCGCCGCCACCGAGAGCCTCTCGCTCGAGCGCTCCATGAACCTGTTCGACGAACTGTTCTGCGCCCGGCGCGCGTACCCCCATGTGCCGGCGGCCGACATGCTCCGCTGGATCACCTCAAACCCGGCGGCCGCGCTCGGCGCATCTTCACAAATCGGAAGCCTTGCGACGGGGCTGCGGGCCGACATCACGGGCCTGCGCTTTCCGCAGAAACCCGGTGCCGACCTTCTCGAAGAACTCATCATGGGCGAGCCGGAGGCGAGACTCGTAGTTGTCAATGGCGAGGAGATAATAGCGGATTATTGACTGCATGGTAAGTACGATAGAAAGAAGAATTGGGCGTTCCGCCGCATAGCGGCGGGGCGCCCAATTTCCGCCTTTCTTACTTACAAGTGGGCACTTCCCCCACCTAAATCACATCTCTTGATTGTATATTTCAAAAGGTAACTTTCCGTTTCAGTCATCACCCTTTATTGTATTGGAAATATCCATGAGCTTCAAGAAACTCAAGAAAGTCCCCACAGTCAAGGAAATTCTCTCGCAGATGCCCTTGTCAAAATACTTCACCGACATCAAGCAGCAGCGCGATCGCGACATCATCGACGCCCTGTCGGGAACAACCGACCGATTCGTGCTCATCGTCGGCCCGTGCTCGGCGCACGACGAAGACGCGGTGTGCGACTACATCAACAGGCTCGCCAAGACCGGCGAAGCAGTGAAAGACCGCCTCATCCTTGTGCCGCGCATCTACACCAACAAGCCCCGCACCATGGGCGTGGGATACAAGGGCATGGCTCACCAGCCCGACCCGCAGAAGGAGCCGAACATCGTGGAGGGCCTGCGCGCCATACGGCGCATGCACATCCGCGCGCTCTCCGAGACCGGGCTTTCCGCAGCCGACGAAATGCTGTACCCGGAAAACTATCCCTACCTCGAAGACCTGCTTTCGTACGTCGCAATCGGCGCGCGCTCGGTTGAGAACCAGGCGCACCGCCTCACCGTGAGCGGGCTTGACATTCCGGTGGGCGCCAAGAACCCTACAAGCGGCGACATGGAGGTGATGTTCAACGCCATTGCGGCGGCGCAGACGGGCCACGTTTTTCTCTACAACGGGTGGGAAGTGAGCACGAGCGGCAACCCGCACGCGCATGCGGTGCTGCGCGGCGCGGTGAACCACTACGGGCAGAACATCCCCAACTACCACTACGAGGACCTCATGCTCTGCGCGGAGAAATACCACCGGCGCGGGCTTGTCAATCCGGCAATCGTGGTCGACACCAACCACTCCAATTCCAACAAGCGGTACAAGGACCAGCCGAGGATCGCGCTCGAGATCATGGAGAGCAGAAGACAGTCCCCCACGCTGCGGAAAATCGTTCGCGGCCTCATGATCGAGAGCTTTATTGAGGAAGGAACGCAGAAGCCGGATGAAAATGTATATGGGAAGTCGATTACCGATCCGTGTCTGGGGTGGGATGATACGGAGAGACTAATTAAAGAGTTGGCGGAAAAGGCGTAGAAGTTATTTGTCAAGCATCGTTTTATAATATTCATGTGGGGGAAGTTTCCCCCTCGCTCCAGCCCGGCACGCGGCACGATATTGACTCTTGAGATCACACGCGTGCCGGGCTTCCGCTACCCCCTCCTGGGTGCACCCCAAGTAGAAGCAGTTGCAGAACCATGCACCTGTGCGGGGGCACCCACGAAGAGTAGTTGAGATGTTGAGAAGTTGAGAATTTGGCAGGTACACGCGTAGACGCGTTTACGTATGCGTGTTTTGAATATCGATTGGCGCGAGAATAAATATTTGACTAAATAGATTTCCACTGCCGCGCGTTAGGCAGGACTGGAGGCCGCGTTAGAACGCGGTGCTGCCTGACCACGGCCCGCAGGGCCCTCGTGGCAGGCGGCCCGAGGCCGAAGGCCGAGACCGGAAGGAGGGCCGACCCCTTGTAGAGGCGCACGGCCGTGTGCCTCTACAAGGGGGAACGCCCAGACATTCTTCTTGACTTGAGATAATTATATATCTAATCTCTTGTTTGTACCGCCTCAATATGCCCCACCGCGCCCGTCTTGATATTCGCCGCGTTTCCCTCATCGGTATCTATATGCATTGCCAATTTAAATTGCGGATTGACCCTCACCAGAACATCGCCGAATACCAATTCCCTCTCCCCTTCCACGCGCACGCGCACCTTGAATTTGTCGCGCAGGCCGAACTTGAGCGCGTCCTCGGTTGACATATGGATATGCCGCAGCGCGCAGATCACGCCCTTGGGGATGGCGACCGAGCCGGCCGTTCCCTCGATGGTGATGCCGGGCGTGTTTTCCAGGTCGCCCGATTCGCGGATGGGCGGGTGGATGCCCAGCTTGAACTGCTCGGTCATGGCGATTTCCACCTGGGTTTCCTTGCGCACGGGCCCGAGCACGCGCACGCGCTCAACGCGTCCCTTGGGGCCAACGAGGTTGACCGTTTCCTTGCACGCGAATTGGCCCGGCTGCGACAGCTCGTGCTCGGGCGTGAGCGTGCTGCCTTTGCCGAACAGCGCCTCCACGTGCTCCGCGGCCAGGTGCACGTGGTGCGCCGACACTTCGATGGGCACGGGCGTGCTCTTCTGCGCCTTGAGGATGTCGCCGATGTAGCCGGACGACACCGCGCGGATGGTCTCACGGGCGATCATGCGCTCCTCGTCGGTGGGGACCACGAGCACCCTCACACGGGCGCCGTCGGCAGAAATGTCGTTTACAGAAGCGAATCCGTCGATGCTGCGGTTTTTTGTCTCGTCGATCTCGATACCCATGTAGCCCAGACCCTGGCAGGCAAGGCTCCGCACGCCTGCGCTCCCCTGGCCTATCCCGCCTGTAAAGATCACCGCGTCGAGCCCCTGCATGGCCGCCACGTACGCGCCGATGTACTTGCGGATCTGGTAGCAGAACGTCTTGTATGCCAGGAGGGCACGGTGATGGCCCTGCTGCGCCGCGATCTCTATTTCGCGCATGTCGTTGGTGATGCCCGACACGCCCAGAAATCCGCTTTTGTTGTTGATGAGCTTTTCCAGGTCATCGGCGCCCATTTTCTCAGTGCGCATCAGGTGGATCAGGATGCCGGGATCAAGGTCGCCGCTGCGCGTTCCCATAAGCAAACCTTGCGTCGGCGTGAAGCCCATTGACGTGTCCACGCTCCGGCCGTGGTCCACGGCGCACAGCGACGCGCCATTGCCCAGGTGGCAGGAGATGAGGTCGAGGCCCGAAAAGGGCCGTTTGAGGAACTCGGCCGCCTTGAGCGAAACGTACAGATGCGACGTTCCGTGAAAACCGTAGCGCCGGATCTTTTTCTCTTTGTAAAACTCGTACGGCAGTCCGTACATGTACGCATACGGCGGCAGGGTGTGATGGAAGCCCGTGTCGAACACGGCAACATGGGGCACGTGCGGGAACAGCTTCATTGCCTCGCGGATGCCGATCAGGTTGACCGGGTTGTGCAGCGGCGCGATGGACGACGCCTCTTCGATGGCCGCGATCACGTCGCCCGTTATCACCACGGGCGTGTTGAGTTTGTCGCCGCCGTGCACCACGCGGTGGCCCACGGCCGTGACGTCGGCAGGACCACCCATGGCACTAACGGCCTTTGACGAAAGCGCGTTTACCATTGCGAGGAACGCCTCGCGGTGACCGCCGCCTGCGGGCGGCGCAACAACGTCCTTTTCCTCGTTGCCCACGCGGCACGTGTGCTTAACGGCAGGCATGCCGAGGCGCTCCACCGAGCCGCGCACCACGCGCGACTCGTTTGCCGTGTCGAACAGCGAATACTTGAGCGACGACGAACCGCAATTGACAACAAGGAACTTCGACGGCGTTTCGGTGAAGAGCCGCAGGCCGTAGGGGTCGTCGCTTTTCTGGACGGCCTCGGCCGCGAGGTTGCTCAGGGCCGCCCACTCCGTGCTTCGGGTCGTCATGGTGCGCGAAAGGTACCGGATGGCCGACGGCTGGGTGACAAGCATGGTGGAGAACAGCTGCTGCGGAACGAGGAGCGCCTCGCACCGCCGTATGCCGATAATGTTTGCTATGGTCTGGTTCCCGGTCATCAGGGAAATCTCGCCGAAGATGCTGCCCGGTTCGAGAAGGTTGAGCCGCACCTTGCGGCCGGTGTTGTCGGTCACCGCAGCCTCAGCCTGGCCCGAAAGCAGCACACCCAGAAACCTTCCCTCTTCCCCGAACTTGATAACCGCCTCGTTGTTCTCGAACGTTGTCAGACGCGAACCATCGATGAGTTCCTTCAGCTTGTCTTCCGGAAAATCCTTGAACAGCTCGACCTTTTCCCGGAGAAACGTAAACAAAGACTTTGAATCCATGGGCATTCCTTGGGTTTGAACCAGGGTAAATTGAGAAGATGAACCTGAGAGTACAATTATACCTTTGGCGAGGGGTGAGGACAAGGGCTAATAATGTCCATCCTTGGTAGAATAACTTGAAAATCAATACAAAGAGTTGGGCGTTCCCCCATGCAGAGCCGCACAGCCATGCGGCTCTGCATGGGGTCGGGTCTCCCTCCGGGCTCGGCTATTCGCCTCGTTGCCGCCTGCCACAAGGGCCCTGCGGGCCGTGGTTAGGCGGCAATTCGCTCTAGCTCACCCTCCGGTCCACCTAACGCAGCGGCAGAGGAAATATCTTTTGTAAATTAGTGTTTCTCGCGCCAAACCGTCGCCTCACCCCGGCCGCTGTCACGGCCATCCCTCTCCACAAGTAGAGAGGGGAAATGTAGATTGTTTCCTTTATATTCCTGCTGTCAACTGTCAACCGTCAACTTTCAACTCTATTTCTTGGTGCCCCCGAAGCCGAGGTTTCTTTCTTGCAAATCAACTCTCTTGGGGGCTACCCACGAGGGGGTGTGCCCCCGGATCGCCGTCCCATCGGGACGGCAGCCGGGGGCCAGGGGGACACCTCCCCCACCAACAATATTCCCTCTTTATAAAAGTAGCCAATTTGCCTGCCTCCCATTCACCAATCTATTTTGTGAAGCAGACTTACGCCTTTGGATAGATCTCCCAAGCACGAAAGGCCGATCATGCGCATCATGTCCTTTTTCATTTCGGCATTCCTTGTTGTCGCAGCCGCGGTGCTGCCCGTATCTTCCGCCGACGAAAATGTCACCCTTTCGGACGGCCGCACGCTCGTACTCCACGACGATTACACGTGGAGCATCAAAGGCGGCGGAACGTCCGCTGCCCTGCCGGGCGAAACCACCGTGAACGTATATGGCGACAAGAACATCGTGCTCCATGAAGACAGGACATGGGACTTTGCGGACACTGCAGGGAACGCGCTGCCGCGCAGGACCGTGACGCTCAAGTCCGTCTCCGCGACCGCCACCGCGGGCCGCGAATCGCTCGACGAAGCGCGCGAGGCGGCGCGGGGGGCAGCCATAAAGAAAATCGTGCAGCAATTGCGGCCCCGCACCGATACGAACACGGTCTCAGAGGAATCCCTGGCCCGATGCGTGGGACTGGCGGCATCGTTCGTGACCGCAAAGCAGGGCCACCGCACGGGCAAGGGCTGGACCGTGAGCCTCAAGGCGGCATTGACAAAAGACCAGATCAACGGGGTACTGTCGTGTGCGGCACCGGAGGCCGCGCCGTGAGTGCCGCTGCCGGTCTTTTTCCGGCGGCCAGGCGGGTCCTTTTGTCAAACCTTGCCGTAACTATTTTCTTGCCCGGCGAATATCACAGAGCTATATTCTCTTACTGTTAATACCGCGAAACCGCCGTATCCATCCGAAGGGGGCACTTATCATGGCGAGAATTTCCAAGCAGCAGCTCATTAAACTGCAGGCAAAGTACAAGACGGACGACGCAATCGGCAACCTGTTCGGCATCACACGGCAGGCCGTGCACCAGATCCGTAACAAGTTCGGCATCGGCCCTCTCGCGGAGAAGCACGCCGACCGCAACGCCGAGATTGCCAAGGCTTACAAGTCCGGAACGCCGGGGACCAAACTCGCGAGAAAATTCAAGATGTCGGTGTCGCAGGTGTATCGCATCATCCGCGGCGGGACGCAGCGCAAACGCAGGAAGTAGAAAGCCTGCTTTCCCCTTTACGGATGAACATTTCACCCTTTTGTCTTTTCAGCCAAGAGGGTTTTTCTTTTCCGCCTTCTATTCGTAGCACGACCCTCAAAACGTCGAGGTGGGCCATGAAACAGGCGTCCTGCTGTGTTGCGTTCGGAATTATCGCCCTGTTGTGCCAGACCGTGCTGTGCGATCACAAAGGAGCAGCCGTGGGTACTATTACGGTGTCAAGTTCCGCGTTCGGTTCCATGAAAGCCATCCCCTCCCGGTACACGTGCGACGGCAAAAACGTCTCTCCTCCCCTGCACTGGACCGGTGTTCCCAAAACGGCGAAAAGCATTGTGCTTATCTGCGACGATCCAGACGCGCCCATGGGCACCTGGGTGCACTGGGTATGCTACGACATTCCCGCCTCGGTGGATTCCCTTGCGGAAGGCATTCCCCCGGCCGACGGCCTTGCCTGCGGCGGAAAGCAGGGGACCACCGATTTCCACAAACCGGGCTACGGCGGCCCCTGCCCTCCCGGCGGCACCCACCGCTACTTCTTCAAAGTCTACGCCCTTGACGTCATGCTCACCGCGCCGGCCGGAAAGACCAAGCTCGACATCGAGAAGGCCATGAAGGGCCACGTGCTGGATTCGGGGGAGCTTGTGGGGACCTACACGAGGAAATAATACCGGTCGCAATACGAAGAAGTGTTCATGTGGGGGAAGGCTCCCCCTCGCTTCAGCCTTTGCTTCGCAAAGTCTTCCGCTACCCCCTCCTGGGTGCACCCCTTGATGAAGTAGTTGTAGAACCAAACTCCTGTGCGGGGGCACCAGAGAAGAGTTGTTGAAAAGTTGAGAGATAACAACCCATAGGAGATATCCGGCTGTTTCTTTATTCTGTATTCTGTATTCCTTCCTCCAGCGCTTTCGCCATCCCCTCTTGAACAACCTGCATGTGATTTAGCCTGCACACCTTGATGGGAAGACCGATAGGAATCAATCGGATTCGATGAATATTCTTCTGATTCATCACTTATTATAATCACTCTACACTTGATCATATTATGCTATTATATCTCAAATAATTTAAAATTTGTTGAACTTATAACTTATTGATCTTTAAAATTATACACAACTTTTAAACTCTCATTTTTGTGTAGTCTATTAAATAGTTGACTTTTTGCCAAGTTTCCGTTATCTTATAAGGCATGAACGCCCTTTTCGAATACACCGACTACCGACAGTATCTGGCGGATTTCTATGTTTTTCAAAAACAGACAACGCCGGGATTTTCTCACCGGCTCTTCCTCAAAAAGGCTGGCATGTCGGGTCCAAATTTTCTTAAAAATGTCATTGACGGAAAAAAGAACCTTTCCGCCGATTCGATAAAGAAGTTTGCAATAGCGTGCGGGCTATCTATAAAGGAAACCGAATATTTTTCGAACCTGGTCCGGTACAATCAGGCCCGCACACTACAGGAAAAGCAGAAATACTTTATACTGCTGTCCGGATTCTCACATCGTTCGGAAATACAAAGGATACGCACTGACCAGTTCGACTATCTTTCCTGCTGGCATAACCTCGCCATCCGCGAATACGTTCATTCCCACAAATTCCTCGATGACTACCGGGGTCTTATCAAGGCAATTATTCCCAAAATCACGCCTCGTCAGGCAAAGAAATCCATCAAGCTGCTTCTTGACCTCGGGCTCATCAGGCTCGGGCAGGATGGATTTTACCAGGTGAGCGACCGGATCATCTCCACAGGATCGGATATTAACAGCATTGCCGCACGCAACCTGCACAAATCCATGATGGAAATAAGCTCCACCATAATGGATTCGACCCCTGCCGAGAAACAATATCTGAGGACCATCACAGGCAGTTTTTCGGACGAGGCGTTCGGCCGGATAAAACTCGAACTTGACAACACGCGCAAAAGGATTGTCAATATCATTGCACAAGACGGGGGAACGTCCAGGAAAGTGCATTCGATCGGCATGCAGCTTCTCCCTCTGGAACAGACACCCAAAAAGAGAGGCAGGCCTTCGTGAAAAGGATTCTTTTCCTACTTGTGCCGTGTCTCGCGGCGGAATTGTTCTCCTGCGGCACGAGCCCGGTTGCCTCAACCGGCGGTTCGGCCAGCGATGTGGGATATGTAAGGGGCACTATCATGGAACAGGGGAATTCGCCGGCAGCTAACACTCAAGTAATGCTTGTGCCGGTGCAGCACAACCCGGTTGTTCCGCAGTCTGGCAGCGCCGTTCTTTTTGACACGACCGATGATATGGGTGCCTACAAGTTCAGGGTTTCCAATCCAGGCCTTTACAATATAGAAGCAGTTCACCTTACAGAACGGACACGTTTGTTCATTTCCGGCCTTGATGTCAGGAAAGACGACACCACGCCGGCCCCGGCCGGTTTTCTCAAGGCTGTTGGGACCGTCACGGTGGTCATTGCAGACAGTTTGCGTCCTGCGTCAGGATTCGTCTTCATGACCGGCACCACCTTTTCCGCCGCTTTTTCCGGAACCGGCCCGGCAATCACCATGGATTCCATTCCTGCGGGAATATTCTCCACAATCCTGTTCTGTTCCGCCGCACAGCCGGAATCATCCTCCATCGCGGCGCGAAATGTGCATGTTGCCTCCAACGACACTGTTCGGACCGCCAATTACCGGGTGCTCTATGTCGCCAAAGATACGTCACTTGTCAAACGTGATACCCTGTTCATGCAGCGGCTGGAATCCAGGGGAATTGCCATGGTGATCAGGGTGGATGATTCCCTTTCCGCTGCAGATACCGCGAATATAAATGCAATATTTTTCGCGTCAACGATCAGCAGCTCTGCAACCGGTATGCTGCGTGTTTTAAAAAAGCCGGTTATCGCCTGTGAAACGGTTCTGTTCAATGCCATGGACCTCTGCGGTCCGACAACCGGCGTTGATTTTGGAAATATCACGGACAGCATAGACAACATTTCCATCGCCGCGCCATCGCATCCGCTGGCTGCGGGCTTTTCAGGGACAGTAACGGTTGTAAACCAGAACCTGGCTCTGCCGTGGGCTGCGCCCGCTGCATCAGCGACGGTTGTCGCAATTATCCCGAACCAGCCGACCCAGGCAACCATATTCTGTTATGAAGCCGGAGCGCCTCTCTACGACGCTACGCCTGCACCGGACCGCAGGGTGGGGATGCTGCTAAAAATGGAAGTCGCTCTCAGTTTGAATGAAAACGGCTGGAAGCTATTTGACGCTGCCGTGAACTGGTGCCTGGGGCTATAGCAGGAGAAAAAGGCCGAGGAAATTTAAATACGATTTAATGACCTCACACTGCCACAAGGAGGACCCATGAATTCAACTTTCCTGTCACGAATCTCTCTTTTCTTCTGCGTTGTTGTCGGCATTTCTTTCTGCACTCATGCCTACACACCGCAATACAAGTTTTCCATAACGGGAAACCAAATCTACATCAACAATGTCGCATTCAAATCCCTCGGTCTTCGCCTATCCAATGCTTTGGTGTCGGACGCAAAGACCGATTCATTGATCATGTATCTTGATACATTCAAATCCTACGGAATCAACTCCTTTAGTGTTTATTGGATGGGCAGCCGATTTGGCGACATCATTGGATTCCTGCCTGATGCCAGCCTTAACCCGGTGTATACGCCGCGTATGCAACGAATCATTGAAGCAGCCGACGCGCGGGGAATGATCGTGCTGGTCGGGTGCCTCTATTGGGGCGGCTCCGCGGCCAATAGTGCTCTCGGCGCTTGGAAGCAGACTCAGGCGAATGCAGCCATTATCAATGTTCTCAATTGGATTCATCAGCACACCTACCTCAACGTCTTTGTAGACCCTGATAATGAAGGTATGGCAGCGGCAGCCGGAATATGCAATACAACCACACAGATTGCCGCGGCTCACGCTGCCGACACTTTCTCAACCGGGAAAATCATGATTGCAAGCAATACAACCGGCGCAACCGGTGCAGACATTAACATTCATTTCGGCACCTACGATGCTACAAAACCATATATGGAGACCGAAGGGGTTGATGCAAATCCCCCGTATTGGACAACCTACAGCAAGGATGCTAGTTTTCCAAACAATTATATCCGCATAGGTCTATATACCGCGACAATGAAAACCACTCTTGAAAATAATACCACAAATGGCGTCAGCACCCGCAACGGGTGGTGGACCGCTTCTACCTGGGCACAGTGCGGGCCTGGGGCGGGCGTTACCGGGGGAACGCCTGTAGGTGGGCCTTTCATGGTGCCTGGCGGGTATTCGAATTATACAGATGCCCAAATTAATCCCGTTGTCACCACGATCATGCCTGATGCCGGTATCCGCTGGTGGCTGGAATGGCTGAAAGGCCAATACGGGGCATGGACACCGCCGCCGCCGATGACAACGTCGGTTTCGGTTGCTACATTGTCAAGAAATATCTCCCCTGTATATGATGACCTGAAGATATTCGACATGAGGGGAAGGCTGCTGCAGCGATTCGCCTTCAGCAACAAGATGCCGTTTGAATATATGCCGCGCATCAAGTACGCGAGTCCGTATCTGGCGCTTTTCAGCAGTGACGGAGCCGTTGTCAATGTGAAGCGGATATGCAATCCTTAACAAATCCACAAGGAGTCGTTATGAAAATGTCTTATGTTAAGTTCAGCCGCTTCGCGTTAGGCGCGATGGTGGCGCTCTCGTTCTTAATCGTTTCCGCTTCGGCATCCCAATATGTTTTTTCGGTACGCGGCGACTCGACGGTCATCAACGGCGTGGGCTTCGTCGCCAAAGGGGTGCGTTGTTCCCAATCGCTCATCACCCAGGCGGCCACCGATTCGCTGATCTTCTATCTTGACACCTTCAAGTACTACGGATGTAATATCGTTAGTGTTTACATAATGGGTTCGCGTTACGGCAACATTCCGGGGTACAACCACGATGGCACCCTTAACCCTATCTATTCCGCAAGGCTTGGCCAGATAATTGAGGCCGCTGATTCCAAGGGCATGATAGTGCTGGTCGGGTGCCTTTACTGGGGGGGTACCACTGCAAAATTCACCGATTGGGGCCAGAGTAACGTAGACACTGCTGTTGCAAACACGGCGAGATGGATCAGTAGCCATAATTATCGGAATGTCTTTGTTGATATCGACAACGAAGGCATGGCCGGCGGTATCATACCTAACAAGGTTGAGGCGATACAATCAGGAAGGGCAGTCGATCCTCAGATTCTTTTTTCGTGTGATTGGGGCGATGCGGCGGCGGCAGCGGCCGCGGATCTTTCAGTCCATATCGGAACACAGGTCGCAGGGAAACCCTACATCGAGAGCGAAGGTTGCGGCACTTGGAGTTACGGTAGCAACAACTATACAGCATCGGCCATAGGTACACAACATGGTGGATGCGCCGTATCACAGGCGCAGGCTGCCGGCCCAAAAGGATTTATGTTAGCTGATATGTGGCTGCAGGCTGCCCCGCCGCTTGGTCCCAACATGAATCCGGGTGGCAACGGCACTGCCGGGAGTCCCGGAATACGCTTTTGGCTCGAAGCGCTCAAAGCCGCATGGGGCTCATGGAACCCGCCCCCGCCCCTGCAGGTTGGGGTGTCGCATGAGCTCCCGTTGCACATTGCGACTGCTGCCTATGATAACGTCAAAGTATTCGACCTGCGCGGCAAACTGGTTGCGACGTATTCTGGCAACATGCTAAACGCAAGCATGAAGCTATTATCCAGGAATACGCGCGTGAATGTCGTGGTCTACAGCAAGGGAAATGATATTATTAATATCAAATCTTTCTGCAATACTGGTCGTTGAAAGGTCTTTTGCAAAAAGGCTGTTTCATAATGAGATAGGCACCAATTTACAAAAGGAGTAAGTATGAACCCTCTGCGTATCCTATCCAAGAAAAAAACCGGGATAGTCGTTGGAACTCTGGCCTTTGTCGGTCTGCTTTGCATGCCCTGTTTTTCCGGGCAGTATGTTTTTTCGGTTTCCGGGACAAAGACCTATTTAAACGGCCAGGAAATTCTCCTTAAAGGATTCCGGTGCTCAAACTCGCTCATCAACGACTCTGCGGCAAACGACCTGATAGCGCATCTTGACTCATTTGAGTTATACGGCCTTAATTCGTTCAGCGTTTACTTCCAGGGCTCGCGCTACGGCAACATTGGGGGGTATACTCAGGATGCGACGCTCAACCCGATTTACAGCGCGCGCATGGGTAAAATCATTGAGGCTGCAGACGCCAAAGGAATGGTGGTCCTTGTCGGCTGTTGTTACTATGGAACAAACAATGCAAATTTTTCAAATTGGGGGCAGCAGGATTTCGAACATGCTCTTGCAAATACCGTAGCCTGGGCAAAAAACCATGGTTACGGTAACGTGTTCTTTGATGCCGACAACGAAGGCATGGCTTTTCAACAAAAAAAATATACAAGTACGGACAGCGTGGTTATGGCCGGAAAAGCCGCAAACCCCACCGCTATTGTTGCGGGATACTTCGGGACGTGTCCTGCAGCTGCCGATCTTGCAATCCATCTTTCTTCACACGACGCCACTAAACCGTATGCCGAGACCGAAGGCGACGGCATATGGAGTTACGGAAGCGGCAATTACACCGCTTCTGCCATAGGGGTCTATGCGGCCTCTGACGAGAAATCCGCGATCAGCGGCACTTTTGGCCACTTGACTAAAGGCGAAGGATATATGTATTCCTCAATGTGGCTGCAGGCGGTTCCGCCCTTAGGCCCTAATGCCGGTTTCGGCGGGTACGGTTCCTCGGCGGATCCGGGCGTGCGCTGGTGGGTGGATACGATAAGAGCCAAATACGGGCCCTATGTTCCGCCAGCGCCCACAGCAGTTACGTTTGCTCCCTTGTCAATAAACGTGAGCTCTGCTTTTGATGAGTTGAAGCTGTTCGATGTGCGCGGTAGATTGCTCGAACGTTTCACGTTCAATGGCAACACGTCGGTCGAAAATATTCCGCGGATCAAACATGCAGGTTCATATCTGGCAATATTCAGCAGGGACGGATCTGTTGTAAATGCAAAGCTGATCTGCAATCCTGCTCGGTAATAACGAGCGGCTTCACGGTTCACATGCCATTGCCGTCCGGCAAAGGTGTTTCTCCCCCCTCTTGAAACCTTTGCCCCGCGAGCAGTGGCTGTGAATCGGTCGCCCGCTCCATCCCTCACCTGCCCACCTTGTGGCCTCACAATTTCGGACAAGAACAAACTCTAACCGATTAACTTTGAACTCGGGCAGGCGCATTGAGGATGCTTGACGGAATATATTTCCTTTGCCGCGCGCCAGGCCGGACTGGAAAAAATGGTCCCGCCAAGGCGGGATTGCCGCCTGGCCACGGCCCGCAGGGCCCTCGTGGAAGGCGGCAACGAGGCCGAAAGGCCGAGCCTGGAAGGAGGGCCGCCGCCGAAGGCGGGGCGCCCAAGTGTACCGTTTGGTAACTGAGGTCTATCCAACCTACTTTACAATCCTGCGAGTAAATTATTTTACCTTTGATACGAAAAACGCGGAAAAGGCATAGTAGCAATGACAAACAAAATCACCATCGGCATCCTCGGCGCGACCGGGTACACGGGCATCGAGCTGGTCAAAATCCTTGCGAGGCACGCGCACGCGTCAATCGCGTTCGTGTCGTCGCAATCGTACGCGGGACAGAAGCTGAGCGCCGTATTCCCCCAGGTGAAGGGCATCTGCGACAAGGTCCTGCTCGCGCCCGACAAAACCGCAGAGGTCGCCGTGGACTGCGTCTTTTCCTGCCTGCCGCACGCGACCTCTGCGGGCTTCCTGTTGCCCTTTATCAATAATTCGGTGCGGGTGATCGACCTCAGCGCCGACTTCAGGATACGGGACCCGAAGGAATACGCCGCCTGGTACAAGACCGAGCACCCGTGCCCTGAGCTTTTGTCCGAAGCCGTGTTCGGACTGTGCGAATGGTACAGAAGCGACATCGCAAAAGCCAGGATCGTGGCGAACCCCGGCTGCTATTCCACGAGCATCATGCTGCCGCTGCTGCCGCTCTTCAGAGACAAGGGCACCATGCTCTCTCTTGTCATTGCCGATTCAAAATCCGGTTTGAGCGGCGCCGGACGGGCCCTTAAGCTTTCGAGCCATTTCGTGGAAGTGCACGAGAATTTCTCCGCCTATTCGGTGGGCCACAGCCACCGGCACATCGCCGAAATCGAGCAGGAGTTTTCAAGAGCCTGCGGCAAACCCGTGACCATCACGTTTTCGCCGCACCTTCTCCCCACGAACCGGGGCATTCTATCAACCATCTACCTCACCACGAACCGGACCGCGGCCGAGTGTCTTGACATCGTGGGAAAGGCGTACCGGGGCGAGCCGTTTGTGAGGATGCGGGAGCCTTCCGACCTGCCGACCACGGGCGGCACGGCGAACACGAACTACTGCGACATCACGTTTACCGCGGGCGAGAACGGCCGGCCCGTGATTGCGGTGTCGTCGCTCGACAATCTCGTGAAGGGCGCAAGCGGCCAGGCCGTGCAGAACATGAACATCATGTTCGGGTTCCCCGAGACGAGCGGCCTCCTGTAGCGCGAAGGATCCTTGTCCATGCAAACCGTGTGCATCAAAATCGGCGGCGCAACGCTCGACGCCCCGGGGTTTTTCCCCGCCTTCGGCAAAAGCCTTGCCGCCATTGTTTCCTCTTGCTTTCCGGTGGTAGTCCACGGCGGCGGCAAAGACATCGGCCGCCAGCTCGACCTGCTCAAGAAGGAATACACGTTCGTTGAAGGCATGCGAGTGACCGATGCCGAAACCGTGGGCACCGTGCAGATGGTGCTGTCCGGCGACGTCAACAAGCGGCTGGTGAACGCGCTCGAGACCGCGGGCGTAACCGCGCTGGGCATAAGCGGGGTCGACTGCAACCTGCTTTCGGCGTCGCGCATGACCGTAAAGGGCCGGGACATCGGCTTCGTGGGCGAAATACGCAAGGTTGACAAGAAAATAATCGACCTGTGCCGGGGCGAACGCATCGTGCCGGTGATATCGCCCATTTCCCGCGACGACGGCGGTAATATCTACAATGTGAATGCCGACGTCGCGGCGAGCGAAATCGCGGCGGTGCTGCACGCCGACCACCTGGTGTTCGTTTCCGACGTAGCGGGCGTGCTTGTCAACGGCTCAGTGAAGCCCAGCATAAAGATATCCGAGATAGAGGACCTCATCGCCTCAGGACATGTCAAGGGCGGCATGGTGCCCAAGCTGCGCGGCGCTGCCGAATCCGTGAACCGCGGAGTGGCGCGGGTCCACATCTGCGGATGGAACGGGGCGGAAACGCTGATTCGTGAGCTTGACCCGGCTACTGCCGGGGGCACGGTTGTCCTAGCGTGACAACGTTGAAAAGTTGAAGCGTTGAAACGTTGATTGCCACAGCCCGCTAACCTTAGCGGGCGAATTACAAATATCTTTTCCCTGGGCAAGGAAGAAGCCCCGCCATTTGGCGGGCTTCTTCAATAGTTCAAGATTCAAGAAGTTGACAGCAAGGATTTTCATCATGAACAAAGATCATAAAGCACCTTCACAGAATCCAGACAACGCCGACGTTTTCGTCCCCACGTTCTCCCGGAGCGGCGCGCCGCTCGTGCGGGGCGAGGGCATGTATCTGTTCGACGCCGACGGCAGGCGGTACCTCGATTTCGGCGCGGGCATCGCGGTGAACGCGCTGGGCCACGGCCATCCCGCCATCATCGCGGCGCTGCGGGAACAGGGGTCGCTCCTGATCCATTCCTCGAACCTCTACTTCACTCAGCCGCAGCTGGCGCTTGCGAAATTGCTTTCGGAAAAAACGTTCGGCGGCAAGGTGTTTCTCTGCAACAGCGGCACCGAGGCGATCGAGGCGGCCATCAAGTTCTCACGGAAACGGGCGGCGCAAATTGACAAAGAAAAGTACCATGTCCTGTCCTTCTCAAGCGGATTTCACGGCCGCACCTACGGCGCGCTGTCGGCGACCGCGCAGGAGCATTTCCAGGACGGGTTTGGCCCCATGCTCGAGGGGTTTCACCACGCGCCGTTCAACGACATCGGGGCGGCCGGGGAAATGCTTGACAAGCACGACTTCGCGGCCATCATCGTGGAGCCCGTGCAGGGCGAGGGCGGGGTGAACCTGGCCTCCAAGGAATTCCTGCGGTTTCTGCGCGAGTATGCGAGCAAGAAGGACATCGCGCTGGTGTTCGACGAGATCCAGTGCGGCATGGGCCGCACCGGCACGCTCTGGTGCTGCGAGCAGTACGGCATCGTGCCGGACATCCTCGCGGCGGCAAAGCCTCTGGGCGGCGGGCTTCCCCTTGGCGCCGTGGTCTGCAAGGACCACATCGCCGCGGCCGTATCGCCCGGCAGCCACGGCACCACGTTCGGCGGCAACCCGCTCGCCTGCGCCCTCGGGTGCGTGACGCTCAACATTATTTCGCAGCCGGTCTTTCTTTCCAACGTCGCCAAGAACGGCGGCATCCTGAAGAAGGCACTCACGACGATTGCCTTGTCGCATCCCGGCATGAAGGAGGTGCGCGGCATGGGCCTGCTTGTCGGCGTGGAAATGGCGCACGACCCCAAGGAAATAATCCCGCTGTGCAAGGAGGAGGGACTCCTCCTTATCAAGGCCGAGCACAACACGGTGCGGTTCATGCCTCCCCTCATCGTTGAGGAAAAGGACATCACGGCCGCGCTTGAAATATTCGGGAACGTTCTTGTCAAATGCAAACTGTGACCCGGGGCGCGCTTAGCACTCGGTAGACCGCACCGCTCGTCGAAAGAAAAATCGATCATATCCCCCTTTCATTTTCCGAAAGGCATCGCATCATGAAGAAAGTCGTCCTCCTCTACTCCGGCGGTCTTGACACGTCGATAATGATCCCGTGGCTCAGGGAGAACTATCACTGCCAGGTGATCGCCATGTGCGCCGACGTGGGCCAGGCCGAGGAAACGCGCGGCCTCCGGCAGAAGGCGCTCAGAACCGGCGCCTCCAAGTTCTGCCTCGAAGACCTGCGCGAGGAATTCATCGTCGATTACATTTACCCCACGCTGCGCGCCGGGGCCGTGTACGAGGGCAGCTACCTGCTCGGAACGAGCTTTGCCCGGCCCATCATTGCGAAGCGCGCCGTGGAAATCGCGCACCGTGAACGCGCCGACGCCGTGGCGCACGGCGCGACCGGCAAGGGAAACGACCAGGTGCGCTTCGAGCTCACCGTAATGGCGCTCGACCCGTCGCTTGCAATCATTTCCCCCTGGAAAGACCCGAAGTGGACGCTGCGGTCGCGCGAAGACTGTCTTGCCTATGCCGCTGCGCGCAACATCCCCGTGAGCCAGTCAAAGAAACGCATCTACTCCGAGGACCGCAACATATGGCACATCAGCCACGAGGGCGGCGTGCTCGAAGATCCTGCGGCCGAGCCTCCGGACAATGTGTATACTCTGTCAAGCATGGTTGAAAAAGCGCCGGCCAGGCCCGGGTATGTAACGGTCGCCTTCCGCAAAGGCACGCCCATGTCGGTGAACGGCAAGGCGCTTGGGCCCGTGGCGCTGCTGTCCGAACTCAACCGCCTGGGCGGGCTGCACGGCGTGGGGCATGTTGACATGGTGGAAAACAGGCTGGTGGGCATCAAGTCGCGCGGCGTGTACGAAACGCCCGGCGGGTCGATTCTCTACGCGGCGCACCGCGAGCTCGAGCGCCTGGTGCTCGATCGCGACACCCTGCACTACAAGGAAACCGTGGCACTCCGCTATGCCGAGCTCGTGTACTTCGGCCAGTGGTTCTCAAAGCTCCGTGAATCGCTGGATGCCTTTGTCAATGCCACGCAGGAAAATGTCACCGGCGCCGTAAGGCTCAAGCTGTACAAGGGTGGCATCTACCCGGCCGGCTCAAAATCGCCGAAATCGCTGTACCTTTCGGACCTCGCGTCCTTTACCGACACCGATTTCTACGACCAGAAGGACGCGCGGGGGTTCATACGGATCTTCGGGCTGCCGATGAAGGTGGCGGGGATTGTTGAAAGAAGAAAGAGTTGACAGTTGACGGTTGACAGTTAAAGACAAACAATATGACCGAAAAGCGAACAATCGCCGATTGCATCATTGTCGCTGCGGGAAGCGGAAAGCGGCTGGGCGCGAAAATGCCCAAGGCGTTTGTCAATCTTGGTGACAGGCCGCTGTTTGTCCATTCCCTCCTTGTCTTTGCACGCCATCGCGCCATCGACAAAATCATCCTCGTTGTTCCTGCGGCAATGACGGATAGAGCACGGAAGATCGTTTCAACCTTACGTGTCAAAAAAGAGATCATCATTGTAAAAGGCGGCCTTCACCGTTGGCTGTCGGTGAAAAGCGGCGTGGACGTATCAAAGGCCGAATGGGTGATGATCCACGACTCGGCCCGGCCGTTCTTGACGAAAAGAATCATCAACGCCGTGCTTTCCGTTTCTGGAAAGTACGACGCGGTGATCGCCGCCACGCCCGAGGTCGATACCATCAGGGAATTGAAGAACCCCGCAGTCCCGCGGGACGAGGAATCTTCCATCCCTATGGAAAAAAAACATACTCATAGTCGCTCGCCAACCCCGAAGCAAGCTTCGAGGAATGCGCTCGCTATGGGATTCACGGGCGATTGCGCCGGCAATACGCTTGACAGAAACGGACTGGTCCGCGTCCAGACCCCCCAGATTGTTCAGGCGCTCGGGACTAACGGCCGCGTTCAAACACGCGGCCCTGCTTCCCTCGCCGCCCACTGATGAAGCCATGCTCATGCAGGCTGCCGGCGTCGCCGTCGGCGTCGCGCAGGGCGACCCGCTCAATTTCAAGATCACCACGAAAGAGGATTTTGAGATGGCGGAGGCGCTTCAGGAAAAGAGAAAATCCACTCAGAGGCGCGGAATGCATAAGAAAGCTGGTAGCTCGACGGTAAGAAGGGTAACTGGACGTCCAAGATGAAACGAAAATTGATTTTCGGAATAATTGTCATCGGCATAAAATGTTTGGCCGCAGCCACACATTACCCTTTCTGTGTTGATGCTAAAATTGGTTTTATCGATAGTACCGGTGTAGTTGTAGTAGAACCGTCGATCAAGGGAACCCTAAACGGTTATATGTACGCGAAGGATGCCGATCTAATTCCTTTTTATGTGACTCATTTCCCGTTAAACGTGGCGGAAGGGTTCATTGACCAAAACGGCAAAGTCGTGATTGAGCCAGCTTTCAACTGTATAGGCATTTTTAGCGAAGGACTTGCTTCCTTACAAAAGAATTCAGATGTCCGTAATGTAGGGTTCATTGACAAGACCGGCAGGATTGTAATCCAAGAGCAATTCTCAACCGCACAAGACTTTCACAATGCCAGAGCGTTTGTTTGCTTTGGAAAGAATTACGGTTATATTGACAGAAACGGAAAACCTGTTTTTCTAACGACATATACCTACGACAACCGATTCTCTGAAGGATTAGCTCCGGTCTTTTCGCCGAATAGACTTTTGGCTTACGCAGATACAAACGGCAATATAGTTTTAAAAACGCCTTTTGAATACGGTTCCCATTTCAATGAAAGACGCGCCTTGGTGATCAGGGATAACAAAATAGGCTTCATCGACAGATCCGGCAAACTTGTCATACCTTGCCAGTTTTCAGCCTACAATGGCCTTCAAATTAGCAGCTATAGTGTGTTTCATGAGGGAAGATGTTTTGTCAATCTAAACGGCAGATTTGTTATGATTGATACCCTTGGGAACGTTTTATCTAAAAGTATAGAAATAGACCAAGCTTATTCGCCTTGTAGATTTTCTGAAGGACTCGCTCCTGTTTCCATAAAGGGTAAAACCTATTATATTGACAGAAACGGAGATATTTCAATAAAAACACCATTTTCCCACGGTTATAATTTTTCAGACGGAATAGCAAATGTCGGCATCTCAAAAGAAATCGACGGCTATATAAATAAGGCTGGTAAAGTCATTTTTCAATACAAGGCCCAATAGGTTTTTCGGGGATTATTCTTCCGCCGGCAGCAGTAGTAGACATGCTGGTTTTAATCTTTGCATTTTTTTCTCTGAATTCACCGCTGATTGTTGCGCTTATGTCAAGCACCAACCCTGGCTTATTTCGGCTTTGGCGGCTCGTACGGCTCCAGCCTGCGCACAGGCCCGGGCGAGCCGATGGGCTCGGGTTTCGGCTTGAGCGAATCGGGCAGGTTGTCGTACTGCTTGAGCGCATACCGCACCAGCGGCTTGTACTCCAGGCTTTCGGACAGCTTGCCGCCGCCCGATTTCACGTCCTCGTAATCGCGCTGGTCCTGCAGGGTCACCAAGATGATCGGCTTCTTGATTTCCTTGTATTTCTTCCCCTCTCCGACATATGGCAGGATCTCGGGCTCCTCGTATCCCGGATAGATGTGATAAATTGTATTGAGGATCTCCTTCTGGATCGCCGAAAGCGTCGAAATTTCCTTTCGTGCGGTGTCGATGTTGTCGTCGATCCTCGTGATACGCTGGTTTGATCCGCCGTCCCACAGTTTGTCCTTCATCTTGGCCACGTCATTCCTGAGAAGGAATATGCGCTTGCGGATCGGGACAAGCGCGCTGTCAAGCGGCGAGATGATGTTCTGGTATTCTTTCGGAAAGGTGACTTCTGTTTTCTTCAGAAGATCCGGATTGGTGTACCGGTGGATACCGCAGCCGGGAATTGCGAGAAGCGCCATGGCTGCTGACAGGAGCGCGGTTCTCAAGGCGAATGATCGAAGACGGTTCTGATGCATGAGTATAGTCTATACTATATTGTTCTTTACACAGTTTTTCAATACAAGAAGATTATTTAGGGGGGAAGTCCAGCCTGTCTCAAAACCCAAGAGAAGATCTGGGCGCCCCGCCGAAGACGGCGGCGGTTCTCCTTCCGGGCTCGGCTATTCGCCTCGTTGCCGGACCGCCCGTAGTCCCCTTCGGGGAGGGTCGGCCGGCAATGCGCTCTGGCGCACCCTTCAGTCCAACCTGGCGCCGGGCATAGGAAAGTTGCCGTATCCGTTTCTTCCCGCCATCAGCGCCGCCCCTGAGGCCATCGGCGCTAACCCGCCCAACGGGACGGGCGGGTTACTTGGACGCTCGCGCTGTTGAGCCCGGCCCGGTCTAGTTTGAACGAATATACTGAAATGTACCAATGTTGACTGCTTGACATTTGCTTCTGGCCGGGCGAGTTCGCGAGCGGCCCGACGGCCGAGGGACCAGGCGGCGCTGCAGGCGCGGCGCGGGGTTCCAAGGGGTGCTCGCTGTTGAGCACCCCTTGGTCGGGGTCCGGGGGTGAAGCCCCCGGAAAAGGTTTCTGACGAATGTGCAAACAGGTTTGTTGATAATGAAGACAGCATATAACCAATCACGACACCAACAACAAGAGAATATAGGGAAACAGCGCCTCGGCGGCAAGTAATGGGGTATACAACTTTCTCAGACCATGCCTCTCACAGAATTTCTCAAGAGGAACACAAAAGTAAATCAGCAGCACTGCCAGTGACGGAAACAAAAACCGCCCATCCGCATTGTCCCAGTGCAGGTTGTAGTTGACATACGCGGCAAGGTTGAGAATCAGGAGCAGACCAAGCACAGCTTCCCATAAAGCAACACGTCTCTTTCGGATCATATAAGACACAAACAACCATATGTTGGCTCCGAGAACAAGCAGCTCAAACCCGATCATCGCGGCCACGGCGTGCGACGGCGGCACGTGCTGCATGGGGAACCAGAAACAGTACACCGCGATCTTGACGAACCGAACAAACTGCTGCGGCGCAAAGAGAAAAAACTGCGGCGGGCCGTTCCCCACCCCGAACGCGAACAGGGAGCCGTACATCCGAAGGTTCCGAAGATACCAGGGACCGGCACAAACGGCAGCAACACAGAGCATTGCAACGAGCGCATACCGCCGGCCTGGCTCGCGCCTTGTAAAGAACAGCCACACAAAGACCGCGGCGGCAACGGGCGCGAACAGGAACAAGGACGCCTTGGTGAGCATGCCGATGCCGAGCAGCAGGCCGAAATATGCGCCCGACCTCAAAGGAGAACGCGCTTGAGGGGCATCCGCCGGACTGCACATGCGCACCAGCTCGAGCGTCATAAGCAGGGCAACAAGCCAGCTCATGGAGTCATTGGAGGCAACCGAACAGAAATAGGCGTGCGGGGGAAAAAGCGCGGCAAACAGCATCGCGCCGTTTCCCGCGGCCTCGGAAAGCGAGGCCGCGCTGAATATTCTCCTTATGACAAGCAGCGACAGAACGCCGAACAGAAACGACAGCAGCCTGCACGCAAGAAGGCTGTTGTCCTTGCCGGCAACCAGCTCCAAACCCGCGCCGATCACATAATACAGCGGCGCCTGATAGTATTCGAACTCGTTAACGACAAACGCGTCCTTCTCCCGGGCATGGTGCCGCTGCACCGGAAAGCTTTTATTCTGCGCGAGGTAATGCACGTAGTTGAGGTGCGACGCTTCGTCGTTGAGGCCTTCGAGGCGGAAAGAAACCGTTTGGGTGGGCGGGAGGAGGAATACATAAATGAGCCTAATAATTATGGCGAGGGAGAGAAGGAGTGAGAATGTTAGTTTTGAGGGCATGGGTGGTTGTGCGCCGGAGATGTTTTGGTGATTAAAAACTACTACGCGCGGTTAGAACTCTACAATGAATCAGGATTATTGACAACCATAATGACAACCGGGATGAAGGGAAGGCAAAATGTGGTCAGGCTGGTTGATGCTCGAGTCCGGCAAATTACAAATCAGTTCATCTGTATGATCACCCAGCTTTGATGTCACACTAAGCTCGTTGAAGGACGCATTTCAGCCTCCCGGCTTTACATGGCATCCGTCATAGAATATTTTATCGTTGAGCAGGATATAATTTAAGAACAAGAGGAGGATACAATGGCGCTACCAATAAGGGAAACACCAATATTGCATGGAGAAGATGCGGAAAAATTCGCGGAAAACGCCCAAACAGCGGCGGCGCGGCCCATATCAAAAGAGGATTATGACCGGGCGAAGAAGACGTATGAGGAAATGAGGCGGAAAACGGATTGCAGGTTTTGAATGTGGTCCATTTATCCGACTGCAAACTGATCCGCCTTGCGCCCGACACGATAATAAAACCCTTCGATTGCAATGATGCCGACCTCAACGAATTCCTTTTCCAAGATGCGAAAAATTTCCTTTCCGAACTTCTGGCAGTGACATACCTCTACGAATACGGCGCCGAAATTGTCGCCTTTTTCAGCGTTTCAAACGACAAGATATTCTACGATACGGAATCTCTTTCAAGAAATGCCTGGAAACGGTTTCGGAGTCTTTTTCCGGAAAAGAAGAAACTGAAGGGATATCCTGCCGTTAAAATCGGGCGCTTTGGCGTGACCCAAAAATACAAGAGGATGAAAATCGGGACGCAATTACTTGATTCAATAAAAATGTCCTTTCTCAGCAACAATAAAACAGGATGCCGGTTCATAACCGTGGACGCCTACAATAACCCGGATACCATTTCTTTTTATACCCGAAACAGCTTTGTTTTCCTGACTGGGAACGATTACGCGATGAAAACCCGACTTATGTATTTTGACTTGTGTCGTTTTGCGCCCTATGTTCAAGGGGCCGGCGCGTAGCCCCCTTCGACTTCCTAATGGTTTTTATCCGGAGTTATGTTTGAAATTTGCTTTTCAGCAATACTGGCGTATATTTTTTACTCTAAGACTTAACCGAGTGATGGAGGCTTGAATAAGGTCAAAATAGAATCTTGACATTGCGTTAACGCAGTAATCGTTTCTACCGAAAACTAGCACTTTTCAAAGTTGTAGAGACGACACTGGCGGGAACGCGCCCGAAAGGGCGCGGCTTCTCGTTTTGTGTTTCTACAACAGGGTGTAGCAGCCCTCGGTTGAGACACGGACTTGGAGTTCGCGCCTCTTTTTTTTATGGCCGGACTCCGGAGAAGATCGGCCATGAGAAAGAAAAACCTCGATCCAGTCGCCATTCAAATTCCTGGGACCGAAACGGAAATCCCGAAGCAGGTAGAATTTTATAAAATTCCGGCTCGTTTCGGCGCAGTGCCCGTGGACGAGGCTCCGCTCGGATGGGAAGTGGAAACTAGGCGGCACGAAACCAAGATTACCAAATTCGAGCACGCATTCCCCCGTATTTTCCTGCCATTTCAGGAAGTCCAGAGGATTGAGTTCGGCCATAGCGGATTAGTTTGAAACTACGGACCTTTTCCCCAAAGGCGCAAACCGCCTTTTCTTCGGCGACAACCTTCATATGATGCGTCAATTGCCGAGCAAGAGCATTGACCTGATCTACATTGACCCGCCTTTCTTTTCGGGAAGAAACTACAACGTTATTTTCGGGGACAGGAACGAAGTCCGGTCGTTTACGGATATTTGGGAAGGCGGAATGCCGGGGTATTTGATATGGCTGAACGCGAGACTGTATGAGATGAAACGGTTGTTGAAGGACACGGGAAGCATTTATGTGCATTTAGATTGGCATGCGAGCCATTATGTGAAGGTGGAAATGGATAAGATTTTTGGGGTGGATAACTTTATAAGTGAAATTGTGTGGAGGCGAAGTCAAACACGGTCATCAATAAGCAAAATATTTAAGCGATCTCATGATACCATTCTAGCTTATTCAAAAACCAATAATTACACTTTCAATATTCAGTACAAGGAATTATCAGATGCATCAAAAGATTTGTATTCTCAAAATAAGGATGAAAAGGGATTTTATCAACTTGTTCCACTCATTGTGAGCGGAATAAGGAACGGTGAAACAGGACAAACATGGAAAGGAATTAATCCAAATAAAGTAGGCAAGAGTGGAAGCCATTGGGTTACTAAACCGAAAAAACTTGATGAATATGAGAAAAACGGCTTAATTTATTGGCCACAAAAGGAAGGTGGACTTCCAAGACTTAAATATTATTTAAAAGATAATAAAGGTGTTCCTGTAACTGATTTTTGGGACGACATTGATTTAATTACCTCTTCCTCTGCAGAATCTATTGGATATCCAACTCAAAAACCTGAATCCTTACTCGGCCGTTTGATCGAAACATCCTCCAACGAATCCGACGTCGTCGCCGACTTCTTCTCCGGCGGCGGCACAACCCCAGCCGTCGCCCAGCGCCTCAACCGCCGTTGGATCGCCTGCGACCAATCGCGCATCGCGGTCGCGGTCACTGCGGACAGGATCGCCCGTGTTGTCGAAGAAAAGGAAGGAAGCGGCCGTCTTTTTCCCGTGCCCGATTTCACCGTCGAACACTGGGGCATTTACGAAACCCCCATTCTTGAAAAACTCAAGCAGGGCGAATTCAGGGAATTCGTGGTAAAAGCCTTTGGCGGCAAAACAGAAACCGTTTCGCCGAACATCCACGGCACCCGCTACGGCGTGCCTCTTTACGTGGGCGAGCCTTCGCGTAGTTCCCGCATAACCAAAGACGACGTCGCCAGATTCGCCCAGGCGATATTCAAGGAGCGGAAAACAAATTTCGGCGCAATGCTGGCCTGGAATTTTTCAGCGGACGCCCGCAAGGCCGCGCAAATCCTTTCCGCACGGGAG
Organism: uncultured Fibrobacterota bacterium; assembly: GCA_963753345.1. Classification (GTDB taxonomy): domain Bacteria; phylum Fibrobacterota; class Chitinivibrionia; order Chitinivibrionales; family FEN-1185; genus FEN-1185. The sequence goes on along the minus strand of CAVWBU010000026.1, from coordinate 206,090 downwards.
AACAAGAGGATTGATTTTGTCCGCCTTAATCTGGTGCGCCTTGAGGATGAAGCGTTCCGCGAGCATGTGGTGACAAAACATAAAGACTATGGGCAATTATTGAGCTTTATCCAGCCGCCGGAAGTGCGGGTGGCGCCAACGAGGACCGGCAGGCTCAAATACCGGTTTGACGTTTCGGAATCGGTGAGCCTTAATAAAGACGGCGTTATCGCCAACGTGCAATGGGACTTTGACTATGTCCACAGATTCAGTTCGACAGAGGGGTTTGCATTTTTGCGGGATAAGCAGACAGGGAGGCCGGTCCTTATCGTGGAATACGAATTTGAAACCGCTGGAAAGAAAAAGATCGCGTGCTCGGTGCAGGACGATCAGGGTGGCGAACGCACCGTTATCATGGAAATTGAGATAAAGTAACCAATGTACAATGCCTTCCAGCACTACGAACAGGACTTCAGACAATGGATAGACGCGGGTTTCCCGGAAATAAACCCGCTTTCCAGGGATTTTCTGGAATATCTGAAACGGGAAGACGCGCCGCGCAAGCTGTGGCGGCACCAGCAGGAAGCCGTTTACCGCATCGTTTATTCCTATGAGTTGCTCCAGCTTAAAAATGTCCTTCTTAATATCGTGACCGGCGGCGGAAAAACCGCGATCATCGGCGCGGTTATTTCGTGGCTTAAGACATGCCATAATATTCACAAATTCCTCATTTTATGCCCCAATACCATTGTGCGGGACCGGATTGAAGACGATTTCGCCGATGCCTCTGTTTTCAGGAATTTTGCTTTTTTCCAGCCGGGCACCGAACATTTGACCAACGAGCTTGGCCTGCACATTCTTGAATGCGGCGCGAACCCGCAGGGAATTCTTGATAATGGGATTGTGCTTGGGAACATACATCAACTGTACCAATCAAACATAAACGGCCAGCGCAACCTCGCGTTCATTATGAATTACGTTGAACAACTGGCGATTTTCAACGACGAGGCCCATAATACGCCTGCGGAAGAATATGACCGTACGCTTTTCGCCCTTTCTCCCAAGTGCAAGTTCCGGCTTGACACAACAGCAACACCGGACAGGGCCGACGGTAAAACCCCCGACACGAAAATGATTTATGAGTACATGATAGCGGACGCGCAATCCGAAGTCCCGCCGATCATTAAAAGCATCGTGGTGTATCAGCCGAAACTGGCCTCGGTGCAGCTCACCTACACCAATCCGGACACCGGCGAACGCCGGACCGTGGACGAGATGGATGAGGAATTCGATAAAATTGAAAAAGGGTTGAGTCCAACGCAGTGGGTGACGGACCCGGACCCTATGCGCAAACAGATCGGCATCGCGCTGGAACGGCTGGAGGAACAGAAACGAAGAGCATTGACAATCGGGCACGGCGCGTACACGCCCATTCTCTTTGTGGTGGGCATCTGCATAAAAGACGCGAAGGCCGCCGCCGAAATGCTTTCTTTGCCCAAGGAAAAAGGAGGGTTCGGAATAAAGGCCGTCGTGGTAACCGAAGAATCGACCGAAGAAGAACGCCTCCTTGCCGGCGTTATCGGAAAACGGGGGAACGCTCTTGAGGAGACGAAGAAGAACCTTGAGCGAAAAGTCGGATTGAGCAAGGCGCAGGAGCTTATCGAGCGGGGAAGCCGGCTTGAGGCGGTGGTGAGCGTCCTCATGTTGCGGGAAGGCTGGGACCTTCCGGCCGTGTCGGTAATACTTCTTCTCAGAAAATTTTCTTCACGGGTGTACGGCCAACAGGTGGTCGGGCGCGGGTTGCGGCTCAATATTCGCGGTGAGGATGCGCAGGAATTTTGCGCCATCGTCGACCATGAAAAACTGGATCATCATTGGTTATGGGAAATCGTCGGGGCGCGGATTAAAAAGGACGTTGACCAGGGTAATCTTTTCGGCGATGAAGACCTGCCGCCAAAAAGAAAACCGCAACTATTAATTAACCCGGAGAACATAATAAAAATTCCGGAACCGGAAGAAGAAGAGGACGCTGATTTCAGCGATCTTGATGATTTGACGGTGGTTGAAGGGGATTATCCGAATTGGCAAAACATTCTTGCAAGTTTTGAATATGGCGCTGAAGTCCAGATTACCAAAGTTGAAATAGCAAGCGTGAGCGGGACAAAACTGGATGACAATGGATTTACCGAAATCCTCGACGCGCCTCCGCAATCCAAGGTGGAAGAAAAGACAATCGAACCCCGGCTGGAAGACCTTATTGAGACCCTCAAACACAGCGTCAGGGATATTGCCGCGGATCTTCTCGCCGAAGAAGGGATAGGCTCGCACGAACTGGGGTATATCTATGGCATTTTGATGGACCATGTGCGGGACAAGCTTCTGGAGGGAAAAAGCGCCGGAGAGTCTTCAGCAGAGACACTCAGGCACGCGATTAATCATCGTTACACTCTTTCCCAAAATATCGAGGAGAAACCGGGATTAATTGCGAGCATGGTAAAGTACCGCAAGGGGGGCCAAAATGCCGACAAGTGAACATGGCGATTTTGACAATCCGAAGAAATCGGCCTATTCCGTTGAGCGTTACGAGTCTTCGTGGGAATGTCAATACATGAAGAAGCTTGAACTCGACAAGACCGTAAAAAAATGGACAAAGAACCACGGCATTGTGATTGAATACATCACGGAGGCAGGCAACAAGCGCGGTTACCGTCCCGATTTTCTTGTGGAAAAAATAGACGGTAAAATAGAATTGCATGAAGTCAAAGGGACGCAGTTTCTTGACAACCCGGATACAATACGAAAACACGAACGCGCCAAAACATGGTGCAGGCAAAGAGCCATGAATTTTATCATTGTTACGAAAAAATAATCAACGGCAAGGCCAATTTCCCCTCACCCACTTCCTTCTCCTCACACCCACTTCACCTTCCCCGCATTCCTCTTCGGCACCCGCGCAAACGAATATTTCGGTCTGCCTATCATCAGGCTGCCGAGGCACGCATACTCGTCTTCAATCCCTGCGGCGGCCCTGAGCGGCGGGTGCGCGTTTGTCGCAATGCTCAGGTACCCCGCCCAGCACGCGCCGAGCCCGAACGCGGGCGCTGCGAGCTCCGCGTGCGCAAGCGCGATGGTGCCGTCCGTGCCGGCCATGCGGTCTTCCCGGTGCGCGCTTGCGAACACGCATGCGGGCGCGTTCCTGCACAGCGGGTCTTTGCCCTTTTCCCATGAGTCAAGGAGCACGTCGAACCGCAGGGCGAGCGAGACCGGCGTTTTGGACTGCACCTGTGCGCGCATCCATTCCGCCGCCAATGCGGCGAGGTTTTTCACCATTTCCGGGGAATTCACGACGCTCCATGAGATCGGCTGGCGGTTGACTCCCGACGGCGCGTACCGCGCGATGTCGAGGATCTTCTCCAGCGTTTGCTTTTCCACGGGTTCGGGAGAGAATCGCCGCGTTGACCTTCGCGCGGTAAAATAGGCTGCCACCTGTTCCGGCAAAAACGCGGAACCGGCAGAGGGAACGAATGCATCCTGCAAGGTCCCGCCTCTCACGACGATGGCGTTTACCGGGCATATCGCCTCGCAGTGGCCGCACGCCGTGCAGCGCTTGTCCCTGGGCCGCGACACGGCCGGAAAGCCCGTTGCCGCGTCAATCTCCCAGATTTCGATTGGGCATATTTCGACGCAGCGGTTGCAGCGCGTGCATTTCGTTATGTCAATTGTTTTTTCGGGCATGATGGATCCTTTTCTTAAGATTGAGTGAAAGAAAAAAATACCACATGCAGATATTATTTGGTAATTGTTGAAAAAATCTGGGCGTTCCCCGCCTTTGGCGGGGTCGGTCTCCCTTCGGGCTCGGCCGTTCGGCCTCGTTGCCGCCTGTCCCAACCGCCTTCGGCTAGGGATCAGGCGGCAATTCGCTCCAGCTCACCCTACGGTCCACCTAACGCGCTGAAATAAGAAATCTCCTCAGTCAAGAACTAATCCTTGCGCCATCGGCATCTGCAAGAATTAACAGAATCTCATTTCCTGGCATTTCAACCCCTCAACTTCCCAACCGCTCAACTACTTTCTCGTGCGTGCCCCGCAACAATGTCTCGCGCTTGCATCTGCTCCATCAAGGGGACCACGCAGGAGGGGGGCGAGCCGAGGACACCGCAGTCGCAAAGCGGCGAGGAGGCCGAGGCCGGGGGAGATACCTCTCCCCCAATATTTTTTAGATTTTGTTTTTTAGAAAAAGTATCTTCTCCATCATGGCACATCAGCTAAAAAACCCTATCCGATGCTCGTGGGCCGGAACCGACCCCGTCTACCTCGCCTATCACGACAACGAGTGGGGCGTGCCGGTCCATAACGACAAAAAGCTCTTCGAGTTTCTGATCCTCGAAGGGTTCCAGGCGGGACTCAGCTGGATCACCATCCTCAAACGCCGCGAAAAATTCAGGAAGTCGTTTGACAATTGGGACTGGGACACGATCTCGCGGTATTCCGGCCGCGACGTGAAACGGCTGATGGCAGACGCGGGCATCATACGCAACAGGCTCAAAATCGTTTCAACGATCAACAACGCCAAACGCTTCATCGAGGTGCGAAAGGAATTCGGGACCTTCTCCAACTATATGTGGAGGTTTACCGACAATACAACGCTCCTGCCGAAACGGCCCTACAAGACCTGGAACAACATTCCGGCGCGCACTGGAATTTCTGATGCCATGAGCGCGGACCTCCGGAAGCGGGGGTTTACCTTTGTTGGGTCGGTGATTTGCTATTCGCATATGCAGGCGGTGGGCATGGTAAACGACCATGTGAAAGGTTGCTTCAGATGCCCAGTCAAATAGTCCTCGATTTTGGCACGTTTGACCTGCGTGCCAAACTTTTTGACTTGCCGATCTGTGAAGCACTGGTGAAAATTCTTCCAGCAACAATCGATCTCACTTCCTGGGGCGGGGAGCTATATGGGACACTTCCCCTTTCCTGTGACGAACCAGGAAAACTCGTCTCAGCCATTCCCCCTGGCGGCATTGCCTACAGTTACCAAGGTTCATATCTCTGCATTTTCTTCGGCCAGACGCCGGCATGGCCCGTGGAGCATATTGGGAATATTGCGGGGAATAAGTGGGAGAGTCTAAAGAATACGCGCGTTGATAAAGTGACAATCAAGGTCGTATAATCTGCTCCATCATACACCGGCAGCCTGTTCAAACCTTTCTTAGTGAAACATCCTTCACCTTCATGTTCTCAATTTCGACCACCGCATAATTCCCGCTTTTAAACGCCCCGGGGTTTACAATCCGCGTCTCCCCTATCGTATCGACGCCGCGCGACTCGTGGATATGCCCGGTGATGCACAGCAAGGGCTTTTTCATTTCTACAAAGCGCCGTATTTCCCTGCTTCCCACATGCCTCATGATCCACGCCTTGTCAACGGCCGTGTTTAGGGGCGGTTCGTGCGAAACAAAGATGAATGAGCCGGGTAAAAGAGACGCGAACGGTTCCTGTGAAAGGAGCCTGCCGAAGTCCGCCTCGGAGAATTCGTTGGGCGTAGTGCCGGGGCAGGGCAGCGACCCGCCGATCCCGGCAACGGGGACACCCCTTATGGAAATAATTTTCCCCTCTATCCCGCACTCCGATTCCGCAAGCGCGGCCGCGGCCTCGGGCCGGTCGCAGTTGCCTGCCACGGCGAACACCCACCTGCCGGGCTTCTTCACTTCGTCAAGCACAGCGGAAAGCTCGGCTGCACCGCCGAAATGCGTGATGTCGCCCGCGAGCAGCACGGCGTCGGCGGCAGCAAGATCGCCGGAAATTGACCTAAGCGAAGCCGTCTTCGAATGGATGTCGGCAAGGGCGAGAAGGATCACGTCGCTATCGTTAATGTCAAAAGTAACACTTCACGATGAAGCATCGGTACGTATTCCAAATTCTCCCTCTCCCCTAGGCGACCCTTGGAAGTACCCGAAGGGGTAGAGAGGGCCGGGGTGAGGGTTTCCATGCAACAGGTGGAGATACCTTCACTGCAGACGTTATCTATCGTCGTCGCGGAATTTAGTCCAGAGGAAGGTGATCACCGCGAGCAGGCCGAGGCACACGAGCGCGGCAAGACCGTATCCGGAGCGCTTTTGTTCGCGTTTCTCCTCCGGCGTTCGGTAGGTGAACGAGGAATCCGGTGCCTTTGTCTTGTCTATCGGCGCAGACTCGAAAACGGGGCTTGCCTTGGTGACGCCCGGCTCCCTGGAATGGCCGATGATTTTCTTTGTGAGCACATGGTCGACATTGTCGCCGAATACGGGGCGGCCCGTTGCTGGTTTGTGATAGGATGGATGATGGTTTTTCTTTTTCGTGTTCATTGAAAGAATTCCTGTTGTGATAAAAAATAGTTCAATGCGTAAACGAAGAACAACTGGGACGAGGCGTTTAGTTGTATTGATATCGTATTCACGTAACAATTGATGCTACAATCAACAAATCAATCAATAAATTTGAATGCCTTTGGGAGCTTCGCGGGGTGCAGCATGGGTGGGCCTGCGGCAAGATCGGAACAACCTCACCCCGGCCCTCTCCGGCACGGAGAGGGTGATAATTTGGAATTAGATAAACATAAGCGCGCACCCTTGGAGCGACAGTTGTGAAGAGGAGATCTTTGATTCGTTCAAGCTCATGGCATTCTTAGGTGTCAAGTAACAACCATCATTGTAAACCGTTTGCCTTGACATGAGCCAGAATGGATTGGCACGGCCTCTGCTCCCATCATTTGCATGCAGCCAAAGTCGCGGTGCTGCGTGGTTCTTTAATTTGAGGAAATGTTTGGAAATCACCAGTAGAATTCACCGCCTATATTCGTACCAGCTGCCATTTCCCGCCGATAGTAGAACGAGAAATACGATCCGACGTAAATTGAAGCCCATTGCGCAAAGCTGTAATGGAAATTAAAGGTTGCAGTGCAGCTTAAATATTCTCTTGTGGGATGATTTTGATTGCCAAAATAACTGACCATAAGGGAGGGAATTATGTCTGCCTTGGGCGAAAGCTGTATGCCGATTCCGCTGGAAGCCTCAGCCGGTTGATATGCAACCACATCTATTCTGTTTAAAGCCAGCCATGCCCCATCGAAAAGCCCTCCCTGATACCAGAAAGATTGTGTGAGCCTCTTTTTCCAAAATAACTGCATGTCGTAGGAAATACCCAACTGTGAGTTATATCCCGAAAGGCCGCCGGAAAAGGCAACTTGCCATTTGTATTTGGCGGCAGTATCCACAAGCGGGCTTTTTGTTATTTGCCAGCTAAAATATGGAAAAGGAATCAGGGGCAACGAGAAATTATCAGATAACGAGTAACCGACGGAAAGAATGTTCGCAGCATTAAACCCCCGGTATGATATAGAATCTTCGGAGGCGACATACCCACCGACACCAGGGTGCGCAAACCAGGTTCCGCGGGGATTCACCAGTGGCCGGTCTATTGCCGCAAGCGGCACCGGGGTCTTGTTTGTCCCCGCACAGCCCAAACAAGTCAATACCAGCCAGGGAAAAACATTAATCAGATACCTTTTCACGATATTCTCCTTTGGACATGGAAACACTGTGAGAACTATTGTGATAGATGCACATCTGCCATTATTTGCTAATCAATTACGTGCACTATTAATGGCTTCGACCATGCCATGGTGTCCAACCAGCTATCAACCTGCACCTGAACCGAACATACTCCTGTTGTTGTCCATGCGCAATCAATCTGCGAATCTGGAGACCATTGAGTGACCAGCTTAGTGGATGGCCCCGAAAACAGGAAACGAATAGTACCGGACCCTGAAGGATAAGTATACTGCTGCATTTCTCCTACCCGGGCTTCACCTTGGCCTGATGGTTGCGAGATGGGCGATGTGCCGTTTCCTATATCAATTTGATTGCCGGAGGTCATGACGCCCGGGCATTTGACCGAATCGACAAAAGCGAAGCCGGCTGATGAAGGGTTCCCTATTTCGCCGCCACCCGTAATGCTAATGGAACAGCGGGCCAGCATAAGCAGAGAAAGCGGCACCAAGGCCAGCGAGTAAGAACAGAACTTATTCATCATGTTCTTTACTCGTCGGAAATAGCTGGAAATTGATATGGTAAACGCGGTTTTGTGCGTTATCGCTTTCGACTATGGAGAGCAGTTTTTTCCGGAACCTCTGAATTTCTTCTTTTATCGTTGCAAATCCATGTGGTGATAAGGCAGCCACGACCGAGCTGACATCCCGCGCTTCGCTGGGACAATTTGTAATCGCTTTCTTCGCAACATCGAGGTTCTGAAGGTGAAATTCGGTTACCGCAACCGACCGCACCTCATCGCCGCTGGTGACTACGGTATCCACCAATTCGAATCGTTTTCCTTTTTTTCGGATCAACCCCAGACGCAGCAGGAGTTTCACTGAGGCTTTTGCTTGGCTTGGCTTGATGGCAGGGACCACGAGTAAGGCAAGGCGTTCCCAATCGTTGCCGATGTCGTGCATGACCACCAGTTCCCGTATCGTGTGATGGTACCATTGCCTGTAGAAGTCGTGTTGGTCGCGCATGAGGAGGCGAGCATTGCCGCGGCGGTTGAATTCGGTGAGTTTTGCCCACGAGCGTATTTTCTGTTCGTGTGTCCTGGACTGGTTGAATGCAACAAGTGCCTCAAAAAAAGCGACCGATTTGCCATCAAGGCCGATAGATCGAGCTACCGTATCGATTGCGTCGTCCGCAATATTCTTCTTTCCGGAAATCAATTCGGGGAAATAGCTCTTTGACCGGAACCCCGCGGCATGCGCCCAGACTTGATAGGAAAATCGAGGATTCTTCCGCTTCTTCTCAGCGTAGAAGTCACGTAGAAATCTTCGGAAATCGAGATATTCAAATATCAACGGCATCATATTGTCCCTTTTGTTCACTATTGAATTTACAAACAAATGATGGCAATTGCAACACCTGTTTGACATTTTTCGTTCTTTTTTAGCGAACGGTCGATATGCCGTGTTTGGCCCTGATGCTCAGACTTTTCTTATGGGAATAGCGTTTGGCCACACGAAAAGAGAAGCGGGGTTGACAAAATCAACCTCTGATTGACGTGCACAAGCCGTAAGAAGCACCGGGGAAATCAGCTTGAAGGGGTGTTACTTTACAATAGCAGGTCGTTGCGTTCACTGCGTAAAGGAAGAACAACTGGGACGAAAGTTTAGTTGCATTGACATAGCATTCACCTGACAATCGATTGCTGCAATCAACAAATCAATAGACTTATAATGCCTTTGGGAGCTTCGCGGGGTGCGGCGTGGGTGGGCCTGCGGCAAGACCGAGACACCCGTTGCGCGCACCCTTGGAGCGACAGCTGTGAAGTAAAAATTCTATATTCGTTCAAGCGCATAGCATTTTGGGGTGTCAGGTGAATACGGTCACTGTACAGGCCGGTCATTCTTGAAGCCGTAGGCGATCTTGTTGATTTAAATTCTAAACCTTATTGCTTTCCTGCGTGAAAAGAAACAAATCTCGGCAGTGTGTAGGAATCAGCGGCTTCAAGTTCTTCCCCCTTTCCAAGGGGGTGGCGGCGCTTTAGCCGCCGGGGGCCAGAATAAATTCAGAATGTAGATTGTAGATTGTAGATTGCAAATTTCATTCTACATTCTACATTCTTCAATCTACATTTATAAATACTCTGCCTGCGGATGATGCACAAAAATCCCCATTGTCGAGTGCTCCGGCACCATCTGAAACCCCGTTGTCAACGACACGCCGAGCCGCTCCTCCACGCCGAGCATTTCAAACAATCGGGCCTGCTGCTCCACGCCGGGAAGACCGGGGTAGCCGAAGCTGTACCTCCGGCCGCGGTCCGGTGCGATATACATTGCGCGCCGCACTTCCGCGGTCGTCTTGTCGGCAAGGAGCTCGGTGAGAAAATTTGCCAGGCCGTTGAGATAAAACCCGTGGGTCAGCTTGTTTTCCGCCTCCATGAACCTGCGGCGCTGTTCGTCAATGCCTTTTCCAATAGTGACGATCTGGACAGCCAGAACATCGAATTCGGGACGGAAGTAGTCGGCGATGGAGCGGTTCTTTTTCGCCGTGCGCGGTAGAACAAATTCGGCAAGCTGGGTGTGGAAATCCGACGGATCAAGAACAAACAGCCGGATGTCGTCGGTAAACACCGGAAAGATCCCGTACATTCCTGCAGCGTCAAGGAGACCTTGGGAAAGGATTCCCCGTTTGAGCGATTCAAACGCGGGCATGAATTCCTTTTCCGCAGCTGCAACAAATTCTTCTTTCCCCAGATTTCCGCCGCCGAAATATCCCTTGAAAAGCCGCTGCGTATCGATGCCCGACAGAAGCTTGTCGCATTCCCAGCGCAGCACCTGGCTTGTGCCGTAAAACTGCGGGGACACGATTTCCGGATGGGAAAGCGCCCCTGGTGTGGCAACGGCCGGCGCGGCTTCGCGCGCTCCGGTCGCTGCCGCCGCAGGCTCGCCGGACGGCGCGGACCCGCGCTTTCTTATTTCGTCAAGTACTTTCGCCGCCTCGAACGCGTCTTTGGCAAAATAGACGCCGCCGCCGTACGTGCGGCCCTTGTCAAGCACCGCGATCCGCTGGGCGAATTCGCGGTTCGCCGCCGCGCCTCCCACAAGGACCGGAACGCGCAGCCCGAGCCGGTCAAACTCGGCAACGCACGCGGCCATTTCGCGGCTCGTGGTGACGAGCAGCGCCGAAAGCCCGAGCGCGTCCGGCTTCTCCGCTTTTACCGCCGCGACGATCACGTCCAGCGGCACCTGCCTGCCGAGATCGACCACCTCGTACCCTTGATTTGCAAGAATCGACGCCACCAGGTTCTTGCCGATGTCGTGCACGTCGCCGTACACCGTTGCCATCACGATCTTCCCGCGCCTGCCCGCTTCCCCGCCCGCGAGGCGCGGCTTGAGGATCTCGAGCGCCTCCTTCATCACCTCGGCGGCCTGGAGCACGAACGGCAGGATCATTTCTCCCCTGTCCATTCTCGCGCCCACCTCGGCCATGGCGGGAAGGAGCACGGCGTTAAGAATGTCTTCGGGCTTGCGCGACACAAGCAGTGTTTCGATGCAGGCCGCAAGCTCCCGCCGGTCGCGGTTGAGGATCTTGTCGCGCAGCGCCGCTTCGGGCGGCAGCGCTGACGCCGACTGCGGCGCCGCCGCCGAAGGTGTCGCATGCGTAAATGCATTGACAAAATCGGCAAGCGTACCCGGCCTGCGGTTGAACAGCAGGTCTTCGGCCAAGCCGCGCAGCACCGGATCAACGGTTTCTATTTTGTCCAGGTGCAGCGGGTTGAAGATCGCCGCGTCGAGGCCTGCCTGCGCGGCGTAGTGGAGCATGACGCTGTTGAGCACCTGGCGCGACGCGGGCGCAAGGCCGAACGACACGTTGCTCACGCCCATGATGGTGCGCATGCCCGGCAGCTCCTCCTTGATCCGGAACAGCGCCTCGAGGCTGATCTTGGCCGCGTCGGCGCTTTCCGGCTCGCCGGTCGCGAGCGTGAAGGTGAGCGGGTCCACGTAGACAAAGCGCTCGGGCAGCAGAAACTCGCCGCAGGCAAGATCACGGATGCGGCGCGCGCAGTCGAGTTTCTTCGCCACGGTTTTTGCCATGCCCTCGTCGTCGATGGTGAGCGCCACCACCGGGCAGCCGAACTCGCGGGCCATGGCGAGAATTTCGCGCGCGCGTTTTCCGCCGCGCTCCAGGTTGATCGAGTTGATAAGTGCAGACCCGGGGCAAGCCTCCAGCGCGGCGCGGATCACGTTCGGCTCGGTTGAGTCGATGCAGAAGGGCACGCTTATGCGCTCCGATAGAAACGACACGAGATCGGCCATGGTTTTCCGCTCGTCGTCGCGCTCGCTTACCGCAACGCAGATGTCAAGGGCAGTCGCGCCTCTCTTGCTCTGCTCGGCTGCGACCTGGAAGAGCTCGTCGAAATTGCGCGACAGCACCAGTTCCTTGGTCTTCTTCGAGCCCTGGGTGTTGAGCCGCTCCCCAACGATAAGAGGCTTCGCACTGCCTTCGAGCTCCTTGCCCGAAATGCCGGACCCGAGATACGTTTTTTGGGACACAATGCGGGCTGCGACGGTCTTTCCCGCAAGCTCGCTGCGCAGGGCGGTAATGTGAGCAGGCGTGGTACCGCAGCAGCCGCCCACGATGCCAAGGCCGTTTTCCGCGACCAGGGGCGCGACAGCGCCGGCGAATTCGGCGGGGTCCATTTTGTAGACCGCCCGGCCGGCAACGTTTTCGGGCATACCTGCATTGGGCATCATGGAAACCGGGCCCGGATAGAGTCTGAGAAGTTCCAGAACCGAGCGCTTCATCTCATGCGGGCCGGTAGAACAGTTGAGACCGAGGCAGTCGAGCCCGAGGTTTCCGGCGGCACCGAGAAACGCCGGAATATCGGAGCCCAAGAGCATGCGGCCGTTCGTATCGACCGTTGCGTGCGCCATGAGCGGCACGGCAAGTCCGCGCTCGTCAAGCATGCCCCGTATACCGAGGACCGCGGCGCGCAGTTCGCGGAGGTCCTGCATGGTTTCCAGAAGCAGCAGGTCTGCCCCGCCGTCAATAAGCGCGCCGGCCTGCTCGCGGTATACATCCGCAATCTCCGAAAAGGCGCGTCTTCCCTTTCCGCCGCCCGAGGTTGACAAAAGAAGCCCGGTGGGCCCCATGGTACCGCACACAAGGCACGCGTGCTCGCAGCGCGCTTCTTCCGCCGCCCTGCGAGCGATCGTTGCTGCGGCGCCGTTGATCTCACGGACGCTCTGGGCAAGTCCGTATTCGGAAAGTTTTATACTGTTGGCGCCGAAGGTGTTGGTCTCGATCACGTTTGCGCCGGCGCAGAGATACCGCTTGTGAATGTCAAGAATGAGTTCGGGCCGCGACAGAACAAGAATCTCGTTGCACCCGTTATGGCCGCGATAATCTTCGGCGCGTACGTCTGCCTCCTGGATCTGCGTTCCCATGGCGCCGTCGAATAATATGGGCGTTTTTGATGCGAGGAGGTCGAGGAATTTCTGGCCGATGTGATCCATGTGAAAATCATATCCCTGCTGGTTCTATATTCTACTTCATGTAAAATATAAGAAAGGCATTAATGGGAGGAAGTTTACCCCGTCGGGTACTTCCAAGGGTCGTCCCCCTCGCTTCAGCCCGGCGGTCCCAATTTGCAATTCGAACCAATCGCGCCGGTCTTGCGCTTCCCCCTCGTGGGTAGCCCCCAAGTAGGTTGATTTGCTAGAAAGAAACTTTGGCTGCGGGGGCACCGAGAAAGAGAGTTGAAAGGTTGAGATGCAGTTGGAGAGTTGAAGGAAGATCAATTCAAAGCATTAGCTGATTTCCGTCAGGATGTCCGCTTGGCGCAAGAAGCAAAGATTGACAAAATGTTTTTCCTCTGCCGCGCGTTAGGCGGACTGGAGGCCGCGCTGAAGCGCGGTGCTGCCTGACCACGGACCGCAGGGCCCTCGCGGCAGGCAGCCCGAGGCCGGAGGGCGAGACCGGAAGGAGGGCCGACCCAAGCCTGAGACTTGACAAAGGCGAGGGGAACGCCCAGATCTTCTTTCCCAATCTTATTCATTCGCCCTTGCCCGTCACTCCCTTCCTCTCCCACAACAACACTTCCGCAATAGCAAGCAAGCCCAGAATAGCCCACAGCCATCCCGAAAACGATCCCGGCCGGCGCTGTCGTACGAACGACGCGAACCGGCCCGCTTCGACATACTTGACGCGCGGGGCCATGGCGGGGGCGATGCGCGGGCTGCGGCAGGCGAAATCCGCCTCCATCGAGTCGACATTCGCCGCAATCCAAAAGGACGGATCGCCGTCGGGCTGGATGCGGTACAGGCCGGGCTTGTCGAACATTACCCTGGGCTGACTTGACCAGCGAGAAATGTTCCTTCCCGATTCGTCGAACACGTCGGCGCCCCTCCGGCCGCCGTAATAGGGATTGCGTTTCGGGAATCCCGCGGTCCACGTCTGCGGCTCCTTCTGGATCGCGGAAAGCGCGTACCGTGCAAGCCGGTCGAGCAGCGGCACGTAGATGCCGCTGGCATACAGGCCGCCTTGCGCCGGGGCGCCGCTGTCGCCCAGACCGATGGCCGAGGCGAGCATCACCCACGAGTTTCCCATTGTGTCAATAAGGTGCGTCGCAAAGGGAACGGCGTTGTCCAGCCGCGCAAGCACGGTTCCAAAAAGGCCCGTGCAGTAGTCGTGAATCTGGACGTCGGCGTCCCTCAGGCGCCGGAAGCCCCCGAAGAGGGGCGACACCGTGTCGGGAAGCACAAGGCTGTGCTGCCGCGTTTCGAACACCGGCTTGAGTTTTGCCGCGGCCCGGCCCTTGCCGGGAAGCAGCGCGTCGTTTGCCGATGGATTTGCGCTGTCGACCACCGGCGAAAACAGCACGGCTTTTTTCCCCTGCGACGCGCCGGCCGCAAACGCGGCCAGGGGCGGCGAGAGCTGGCGGACGCCGCACAGCACCACCAGCGCCGCGGAATCGACGTCGTCCCAGGAAACCAAACGGCCCGGCCGCACCACCGGGTCCCATTGGCGGGCGCCCAGCGCCGAGAAAGCGGCCGACACCGGGAAACACTCTCGCGGTTCTCCCACGATAAGCACCCGAAGGGCCGCGCCGGCGCCCTGGACAAAATAGAATACATTGTCATCGGGAAACGGATCGTCGCAATCCAGGGCCGCGGCCTGGCCCGGTTTCGCACCATCGGCCGTCACGGCCACCGGCACCGTCACGCTCTGCCCGGGTACGGCGTTTGCAACAGCATGGCCCACGCGCAAACCTGCCGCGGTGACGGTCACGCCCGCGTTGCGCAGCTCCCTGCCGCTGCACGAGATCCGCGCGGCCACCGCCGACCGGTTTGCGGCAGATGCTATCACGTCCCGCACCCCGAAGTTCCACGGCGACGCGGGCGCAACGCTCGCGCAGAGCACGGGCACGTCGCATCGCGCAAGCAGCGTGTCGAGCACCAGGCTCACGTTCTCCTGAAAATCGGAAACAACAACGAGCAGCGGCCTACCGCCGGTGCGGCCGGCCGCCAAGGAGAGCGCCGAAAACATTTCGTGCAGCGGCGCCGGGCCGTGCCTGGTGAACGCGCCCGGAGGCGTGCCGAATTTCTTCGCCGGCACAAATTCGGCGCGCTCCGCGCTGTAGACGAACCGCTTCGCACCGGGCGGCAGAACCCTGTCGAGCGTGTCAAGGAGCCCGAAGCCGGCGCGCCACAGCGGCGCGCCGTTGTCGCGGTAGTTCATGCTCACCGTGGGATCGACAAACGCGAATACCGACGCGTCAGGGTTGTGCAGGACCGCGAACGGGTCGCGGGTGGAATACGGCCGCGAAAAGATCATGACGAGAATCACGATCAGCGCAAGCCTGGCGAGCAGAAGCAGCAGGCGCTTGATCTGCCGCATCCTGCTTGTCCGGACCGCGGCCTGGGGGAAAAACCGGAGCGTGGAAAAATCGAGACGCCGGAGGCGCCTGCGGTTGAGGAAATGCACGAGCACCGGAATTGCGCATGCCGCAAGCCCCCACAGGAATTCCGGATGGACAAACGCGATCCCGTTCAATACATCCGCCTCCGCTTCTGAAGAACGCGCAGGAGCGCCTTCTGGAACGGTTCGTTGGTCACCACGCGCTCAAACCCGATTGCAAGCGACCTGCAGGCGTCTTCGATTTCGCGGCGGTGCCGCAGGACCCCGCCGGAAAAAAACTCCGAGGCCGTGAGACCGTCCACCGCCACCCTGGCGCCGGTCTCAAGGTCGCGGACGTCAAGGGCGCCAGCATTCACGAACTCGTTTTCCAGGGGATCGAGCACCCATAACACCATCACGTCCTGGCGCTTGAACCGAAGATGCCGCAGGCCGCGGATCACGGCCGCGGGATCGTCGAACAGGTCCGAAATCACGATGCACAGGCCCCGTCTTGTTATCCCCACCGCGAGATGCTCCATGGAATTACCGCAGTCTGTGGCGCCGCCCGGCTCCAGCCCGGACAGGCGCGACAGGATTGTGGTGAGCTGCAGGTTGGTGGAGCGCGGCGGCACCATAAGACGCTGCCCGTTGTCAAAGGCGAACAAACCCACTGCATCGCGCTGGCGCACAAGGATCCACGCCAGCGACGCGGCGAGCGTCCGGCCGTACTCCCACTTGCTCATGCCCTTCGCTGAAGAAAACCCCATGGAACCGCTTTTGTCAAGAAGGATCCAGGCGACCAGATTGGTCTCGTCTTCATACAGCCGCACCACCGTCCGGCCCGTCTTGGCGTATTTGCGCCAGTCAATGAGGCGCGCCGCCTCGCCGGAAAGATACGGCCGGTATTCGAGAAACTGCGCGGAGAAGCCGTGGTACGGGCTCTTGTGCAGCCCGGCCATGGTGCCCTCCACGATGGCCTTGGTCCGCAGCGTGAGGCTTCTTATCGGGGCGAGCTGCTCGGGCTTTAGAAATGAGATTTGTTTTTCCATGGCTTCTTGTCAATTAGGAAAGATTTGGGCGTTCCCCTCCCCTTCGACTTCGCTCGGGGTCGGGTCGGCTCTCCCTGCGGGCTCGGCTGTTCGCCTCGTTGCCGCCTGTCCCTACCGCCTTCGGCGAGGGATCAGGCGGCAATGCGCTCCAGCGCACCCTCCGGTCCACCTAACGCGCGGCAGAAGAAATATCTTTTGTAAATTAGTGTTTCTCGCGCCAAACCGTAGCCTCACCCCGGCCGCTGTCACGGCCACCCCTCTCCACAAGTAGAGAGGGGAAATGTAGATTGTTCCCTTTATATTCCTGCTGTCAACTGTCAACCGTCAACTTACAACTGTCTCTCGTGGGTGCCCCCCAGCCAAGGCATCTTTCTCGCAAATCAACTTCCTTGGGGGCCGCCCAGGAGGGGGTAGCGGAGGACCGTAGGGCCGGAGCAAGGGGGACGACCCTTGGAAGTACCCGACGGGGTAAACTTCCCCTCTTAAATGGATTTGCAATTTATTATCTACTTTTGGTCCCACGGCAACCCTATCACTTCATCCGGGTCCCTGTTCAGCTCCTTTGTCTTCCGTGCGACAATGTCGGCAGCTGCCGCATCTTTCTTATAGGTCCTTATTATTTCCGCAATGCGCTCCTTTACCATTTTCATATCCTGTTGTGATAATGCGGACACAAGCAGGGCATCCGGATAGTTCACCAGAAGTTTTTTCCGCTCAACAGGGTCGGCAACAAGATCGATCTTGTTGAACAGCAGCAAATGGGGAATCCTGTCGGCGGAAAGGTCGGCGAGCACTTCCTTGACCGTTGCGAGCTGCTGCGCAGACCACGGGCTTGCCGCGTCCATCACAATAAGGAGCAAATCGGCCTGGCTCACCACCTCGAGCGTCCCCCGGAACGAGGCGACAAGGTGGTGGGGCAGCTTGCGCAAAAACCCAACCGTGTCCGACAGCACGATCTCGCCCACGCCCGGGATAAACGTGCGCCTCGTGGCGGTGTCGAGCGTTGCGAAGAGCTTGTTCTGAACAAGAACACTGGCGCCCGACAGCGCATTGAGCAGGCACGATTTGCCCACGTTGGTGTAGCCCACCAGCGTCACCTTGAACTCACCCGCCCGGCTCTTGCGCTGCGTGGCACGCGACTTTTCGATGTCCTTGAGCCGGTCGTTGAGGTCGGAAATTTTTTTCTGGATAAGCCGCCTGTCAACCTCGAGCTGTTTCTCTCCCGGCCCCTTGGTGCCGATGCCGCCCACCTGCTGCGAAAAATGCGTCCATGCGTGCGTGAGGCGCGGGTACAGCGTTTTCATCTGGGCGAGCTCCACCTGGATGCGCGCCTCGTTGGTGCGGGCGTGCCGCGCGAAAATGTCGAGGATGAGCTGCCCTCTGTCGATCACCTTCCCCTCCACGATCTTCTCGATGTTCCGCACCTGGCCGGGCGACAGCTGCGCGTCGATGACCACGGTCCTGCATTTATGCAGCTTCATGAGGGAACAGATCTCCGTGAGCTTACCGGGCCCGAGGTAGGTGGAAGCCACCGGCGCCTCGCGGCGCTGCACCACGGCCTGCGCGATGGTCGCGCCTGCCGTGGCACAGAGCATCCGCATTTCCTTCATGTCAATCTCGAACAGCTCCGGGTCAGTGCCGCTCGTGAGCAGCCCGGCCAGAATCACGCGCTCGGTGGGGGGCGGAACATCGGTGTCGAACAGGCGGGTGGGTTTCATGAAATGGCAACGCCCGGGATGGAAACCACGGCGTGCAGTGCCTTCTGGGATGGCGTGAGGGTGAGGATCTCGGGTTCCGAGTCGGTGACGAGCACCGTGTGCTCAAACTGCGCCGAAAGCGACCCGTCCCTGGTGCGCACGGTCCATTTGTCGTGCGGATCGGTGATCACCTCCCAGCCACCGGCATTGATCATGGGCTCCACCGTGAGCGTCATTCCCGGCTGCAAGACGACGTCGTCGGCCTCGGCGTCGATGTGGTGATACACGGAAAAATGCTCGTGAAACTTCGTTCCGATACCGTGGCCCGTATACTGATGCACCACCGAACATCCCTGCGAGCGGACATACGGCTCTATGGCCCTTGCAATCGCCTGCAGCCCCTTCCCCGCTTTACAGGCGGCAATTCCGAGCAGCAGCGCTTTTGCCGTTACGGCCACCAGGTGTTTTGCGGCGTCGCTCACGCCGCCTATCAGATACGTTTCCGACGAATCGCCGTGGAACCCGTCCACAATGGTGGTAAGGTCCACGTTAACGATGTCGCCGGACCTGAGTATTTCCTTTTCCGAGGGAATGCCGTGGCACACGACGTTGTTGATCGACGTGCAGATCGACTTCGGATATCCCTTGTAGTTGAGGCAGGCCGGGGTGTGGCCGTGCTGTACGGTATATTCGCGGGCGAGAGTGTCGAGCTCCAGCGTCGGCACGCCCTCCTTCACGAACTGCCGCAGGTAATCCATGAGCTCGCCGTTAAACGCGCCCGCCCTGCGCATGCCCTCGACCTCCTGCGGCATCTTGACAAGCCGCGCCATTGACTTTACGGCACGCGATTTGTCCTTTCCGTCAACAAGCATATGGCATTTCTTGTACTTTTTTCCGCTGCCGCAGTAGCAGGGATCGTTGCGGGAAAGGGTGGGAGTATTCATGAGATTACCTTAAAAATAGTTGTGCGCGGGGAGAGGTTGCTTCACTCTGCGCTGGTAATAAAAAGCTGGGCGTTCCCCCGCTGCGCGGGGTCGGCTCTCCTTCCGGTTTCGGCCTTCGGCCTCTGGCCGCCTCGGCCCTATGCCGCTGACGCGGCGGGTCCGGGCGGCACCGCGCTCCAGTGCGGCCTCCAGTCGCGCCTAACGCGCGGCAGGGGGAATCCATTCAGTCAAGCCACCTTTTTACGCCAGCCGGTATCACAAAGCAAACAGGCAAGACTCGTTCTTCCATTTCCCAACAGTCAATTCTACCGCAGATTGCTTCGCTTCGCTCGCAATGACATCTATGCTTTATTCAATCCGCATTCCGCAATCATCATTCCACAATTCTTCTTGGGTGCCCCCCAACCGAAGCATCTTTCTCGCAAATAACCTTCCTTGGGGGCCACCCAGGAGGGGGTAGCGAAAGACCGGCGCGCTATCAGCCTGATTTACAAATTGAGAGCGTGCGCCGGGCTGAAGCGAGGGGGAAACCTCCCCCATAAATGTATCTTATCTTCTTTGACCATCGTGAAACCGTGCTCTTAGAACATCCTCCCCACCGCCGCGGGCACGAACGCCTCGGTCCGCAATATCCTCGGTCCGAAATTCACGGCCGCAAATCCCAGCTCTTCAAGCAGCTTTATTTCGCGAGGGATAAACCCGCCTTCCGGGCCAACGGCAAGGGTAAGCGGGCCGGAAGCCGCGCGCGGGCATGGGGCGGCGGCGCCGGGATGGGCCACGAAAGCGCGGCTGCCCTTTATCAAGCCCGGCACCTCGTCCTCCACGAACGGCCTGAAGCGCCGCCTGAATTGCAGCACGGGCATCACCGTGTCGCAGGCCTGTTCCAGCCCGAGCAGGCAGCGGCCGGCCAGTTCCTCCTCGGAAAGGAGCGGGCTGTTCCAGAAGCTCTTCTCGACCCGCCACGACTCCATAAGGTAAACACGTTTTATTCCCATCGCCGCGACGGTTTCGATAATCCGCCGCAGCGCCTTGGGCCGGGGCAGCGCCAAGAGCAGCGTGAGCGGCAGGGGCGCCGGCGGGTCCTTGTCGAGCGCAACTTCCATCCTGCACGATCCGGCATCGATCGCCGTCACGCGTCCCTCGCCCATTGTGCCGCCAAGCTTTCCCACCCTCAGCGTATCGCCGGCCTGCGCGCGGTGCACCGTGGTTATATGATCGAGCCTGCGTCCGGTGAGAACAACGTGCGTAGGATCAACAAAGTCCTGTTCGAACAGAAGGACAAGGTTCATGAGTCAAAAAATAGTTTTTTTGCGCTCGGTGAGTCCTTGCGGTAAGATTTATTTGCAAAGGCCAAATGCGGGATCAAAACCCCGTCCTCAGGGAGAGGCCTGCGGCCCGAGCGACGGGATCATAGTGCGGAAAGAATTGAATTGACGAAAGCGATTTTGTCTCCAGTTGCTTGGTGGCAAACCGTACGTCGATGAACGCCACCAGCCTGTTGAGCACCATGGCGCCCAGGAAAAACGACGAGGCCACCTGCCAACTCATCGACTGCTGGAGCATGCCGTTAAAGATGTTCCGGTTGGTGGGTTCGCCGGGAAGATCGTCCCAGTGCCACTGGAGATTGGGGGTGAGATAGTCCTGGACTTCGCTTCTATACGTGCGTTCCATTTGCTGATTGTAGCTGTTCAGGTCGTCGTAATGGGCCACGTTCTGCCAGTATTGATCGTCGGCGCCGGCGCCGCCGGCGGCCTCCGCGTGGTCCCACGCAAAGACCTTTGCGTTATCGAACACCGTTCGTCCGTAGTAACTGCAGAATACCGCGCCGAATATAAACAGCGCTTCCGTGGAGTAATAGGCGAGCGCTTTCGCGTTATCGCCCAGGTACTGGTGGCCCAGCCCGGGCAGCAACACCGATGCGCACATGGCAAGCGCCATGGATTTATGCGGCCTGGCGGACTTTGCAAACAGATCCACCGTGTCGGTGCTCATGCTTTCCTGCACCGTGACCTGGCAATCGGCAGGGGCCGCGAGCGCGGCGTACAGGCACGCAACGGCCGCAATGGCGCGAAGTCTTCTCAAAACTGTATCCTCATGGCCAACGCCGGCCCGCTCGTGAGGCCGCTTCCGGCAATGCCGGCCTCAAAGTCTATGTGGCGCCAGAAGGTTTGTTTGCCGAGCAGGTTTGCGTTGTAGACGTTGGCGGATATCAGGGCGTCCACGGCGCTCACGATGTGGTTGACAAGGAGGATGAACAGGACTTGGGTCGCGATCTTGGAGTTTTGCCGGTACTGAGACATGAGCTTCTGGAAGACAAGCGCGCTGTCGGAATAACCGTAGGCCATGGGATTGACGACGGCGCCGGAGGTCTTGTCCGAGATACTCACAAGGTACGAGTATTCGATGGAATCGTACCGCGTGTATGTGTATTTGTAGCCGCGGCCGGTCGTGTCGGTCAATGGGGAGCCGGCATTGACGGCCGCGATTTGGTCGAGCGTGGGCTGGCAGTCTTTCCATCCCTGAATGAACGCGTTCGATTCGTCGAGGGTCTGATAATACTGGTTCGACTTGACCAAACTGTCATGCTTGAAGCCGTTGAGGGAGTCGGTATAGATGTCGTTCAGCCGCGACTGGGCATCGCTGTCGGGGTGGCTTCCCCCGTAAAGTTGGGAGGTGATATTGGTCAAGATAAAGGTATAGAGGCTGTCGTAATAGTTCACCATCTTGCCGGCCGAATAATTTCTGTTGGCAAACGCCTTGGCCTGATTGTACCTGTCGTTTGCCATGTTGCTGTAGGCCACGCTGGTGCCGATAATGGCCGCCTCGGCAAGAATGTACAGCCCGGCCCGCACGTAGCTCTTGACATATGCCTGCCCCAGGCCCGGCACGATAAGCGACATGAGCATCGCCAGCTTGGGCGAGCGGTACTCCTTGAGGCCTTTTGCGAAATTGATGGGGCGGGCTTCCTCGATTTTCACCGGAGCAACGGGTTTTGCCGCAACAGCGGATTTCTTCGCGGTGTCGGCTGCCGTCGTCTGCACCGCCGAAGGCGCGGGCACGGATGCGGGATGCGTTGCGTCGGCGGCCCCCACGGTTTCCCTTGCGGGCGCGGCGGCGCCCGCCGCCTTCGAGGTGTCGGCGGGGTTGGGTGAACCGGCGGCCTTTACCGCGGAAGTGTCCGCCTTTGCCGCGGCAGGCGCGGCCTGTTCCGTCTTTGCCGGCTGGGCAGCGCCCTTTTCGGGCACGAGCATCTCTTCGTAGAGGTCTTCCTCGACGGCCTTCTTTTTATGCACATCGGACTGCTTTACGCCGGGGGATGGCGCGGCGGGAGAACCGCCCGCAGCTCCCTGTTTTGAAGCGGAGGCCGCGCCTGAGTCCTGCACCGTGTCGGCGCCCGCCAAAAAAAACATGCCTGCGAGAAGAACGGGGAATACCACCGAGATTCGTTTGGCCATGCAGGCTCCTTGCGGAGTGATACTCGCCGTCACACAATAACGTTTGCGTTCAATGCGACCAAGAGATTTCGTGTCAGGGTACGAAAAATTAACCGATATTGCGGCTGGGCCAAAAAACCTTACAATCCCAGAACGTCACGCATGCTGTAAAGGCCCGGCCCTTGGTTCACCAGCCACAGCGCGGCGGCAACCGCGCCCCGGGCCAAGGTGGCGCGACTCTGCATAACGTGGCGCAATTCGAGACGCTCGCCCATTCCCGCAAACAGCACCGTATGGTCGCCCACGATGTCGCCGCCGCGCACCGAGTGCATGCCGATCTCTTTTCCCGTGCGCTCGCCCGTTGTGCCGGCCCTGCCGTTCCTCACCGCTTCGTTGTAGCCGACGCCGAGCGCGGCCGCAACGATCTCACCGAGCCTCTTTGCCGTGCCGCTCGGCGCGTCCTTCTTGAACCGGTGATGCGCCTCAATGATTTCGATGTCGAACGTTGCGCCGAGCTTCTTCGCGGCAAGGTCGGTGAGCACGAACAGCAGATTGACGCCCAGGCTCATGTTGGGACTCAGCACGATGGGAATGGACCGCGCGGCGCTCCGGATGCGTTCGGTCTCCGTATCCGAAAAGCCGGTGGTGCCGATCACCAGACGCGCCGCCTTCCCTTCCACGGCCGCAAGCAGCGCGAGCGTCGCCTGCGGCGAGGTGAAATCGACGATAATGCTTTTGTCAATGGGAAGGCCGGAAGGCGACCCGCGGAGCGCCACGCCCTCCGACGCGAGGCCGGTGCACGCCGCGTAGTTGTTGCCGATTGCGGAATGCGAGGGGTGCTCCAGGCACCCCGAGAGCGTGCAGGAGGGGTCGTTAATGACCGCGGCGGCGATCTCTCTGCCCATTTTCCCCATCGCGCCGCTCACGATGATGCTCGTTGTCACGCAGGGCCCTCTCTACGGAAGCTGCCGTATCCCGCTCAGCTTGAGTACCGAAAGAAGTTTTTCCCGGTTGTCGCTTTCCATGTCGACAAGCGGAAGGCGCAGCGGGCCCGCTGCAAGCCCGAGATAATTCATGGCGGTTTTTACCGGCCCGGGGCTCGTCTCAAAGAACATGGCATTGGAAACGGGCAGCAGCTCCTCGTGAACGGCGAGCGCGCCTGCCATGTCGCCCGCGAAAAAGCAATTCAGAAGGGCCACCATCTTCTGCGGCCAGATATTGGCAACCACCGAAATCACGCCTTTGCCGCCGCACGCGAGGATCGGCAGCGTGAGCGCGTCGTCGCCGGAGAGAACGGCAAGCCTCTCCCCGCAGCGCCGGTGAATTTCGGAGATCTGCTGCAGGTTGCCGCTTGCCTCCTTGATGGCGACTATCGACTTGAACTCGCACAGCCTCTCCACGGTTTTCGGAAGCATGTTCACGCCCGTGCGTCCCGGCACGTTGTAGAGCACAATGGGAATATCCACGGTGGTGGCGATCTGCCGGTAGTGCTGGTACAGGCCTTCCTGCGTGGGCTTGTTGTAGTACGGCGTGATGCACAGGATGGCCTGCGCGCCTTTCTCTCGTGCGTGCGTCGCCGCTTCGATGGATTCGTGGGTGTTGTTGGAACCCGCGCCGGCAATGACCTGCACCCGGCCCTTCACCTGGTCGAGCGCGATGTCGACCACCCGGTTGTGCTCTTCCCACGACAGGGTGGCGGATTCGCCGGTGGTGCCGCACGGCACGATGCCGGCGACGCCGTTTTTAATCAGAAATTCTATGTTGCTTCGCAGGCCCGCTTCGTTCACGAGACCTTCGTTCGTAAACGGCGTCGCGAGGGCAACGTAACAACCCTGCAGTATCATGGGAATGATCTCCCGGCCGCCGGCTAGGCCTCTTCCTTGACAACCCAGACTTTCAGATGCGCAAAAACGTCCTTGTACAGCGTGATCTTCACCGAATAGACGCCCAGCTGCTTGATGGGCTCCTCGAGTTCGATGTCGCGCTTGTCTATCGAAAACCCCTCCTTGGCGAGAAAATCGGCTATCTCCTGGGTGGTCACCGAGCCGAACAGCCGGTCCTCCTCTCCCACCTTCACCTTGATGGTGCACGGCACCTTCTCGATCTGTGCGGCCTGCACCTTGGCTTCCTTCTGCTTCTTCTCTTCGCGTTTCTCGGAAAGGCGTTTCGACTCCGCCACCGCCTTCCTGTTCCCCTCGGTGGCGGACACCGCGATGCCCTGGGGAATAAGGAAATTCCGAGCGTACCCGTCGGCAACGTTGACAACGTCCATCGCCTTGCCGAGTTTGTCGTGATCTTTTTTCAAAACAACTTCCATAGGACAAGACCCCTTGTGTTCCGTTGGGTGATGACTGTGCTGTTCCTATCTGAGGTTTTCGGCTACAAACGGCACGAGCGCCAGGTAGCGCGCCCGTTTCACGGCGAGCGCAAGCCGTTTCTGGTGCTTGGCGCAGACGCCCGAGAGCCTGCGCGGCACGATCTTGCCCCGCTCGGTGATGAAGCTTTCCATCATGCGCTGATCCTTGTAGTCCGGTTCAATGGAATTCTGGTCGAACCAGCACACTTTTCTCACTCTGCCTCTCCGGTACATTATGCACGCTCCTTTTCTGCCGACGCCGGCGCTGATCCAACGACTGCCGGCTGCGCCGGCGCCGCGACGACGGTGCGGGCCACCGAAAGGTGGCGGAGCACCGACTCGTTGAGCTTGAGATGCTTTTCCAGCATGCCCGCGACGTCGCCTTCACCTTTGTAAAGGTACAGGTGATAGACGCCGGCCTTCTTCTTCCGGATGGGGTAGGCAAGGTGCTTCTTCCCCATCACCACGGTCTGTTCGAACTCGGCGTTCTTTCTGAGGAATTCCTCGATCTTCCCGCTCTCGCCCGCAATGGCGTCATCGGGGAGCGTCGCGTCGTAAATGACGACGGTCTCATAGGGTCGTTTCAACGTGAACCTCCTTTGGTCTGGCGGCTTCGCCCGCGCGCCGCATTCCCTGGGTGCGGGCCGGCGAAGCAGGATGTTTTGTCCGCTTGCATCCGACAATGGTTTACAAGTCTCTTTTTTCTCCACCGGGACCGGGCGTTGCCCGGCCCGCGTTGAACAGGTTCATGGCCTGTTCGATTCCTGCGGCGCAGAACACGCGCACCGCTTCGGACGCCGTTTCCACCGCGGCGTCCAGAACGGGAAATTCCCGTTCGTCAAACCTTCCCAGGACAAAATCCACGGCATTCGCGTCCGCGGCAAGCGGTCCTATTCCCACACGGAGCCGCGGAAAATCCCCGCCGCAGCGCTCGATGATCGAGGCGAGCCCGTTGTGGCCGCCGTCGGACCCGCCGCGCCTGAGCCGCAGGGTTCCCAGCGGCAGGTGGTAATCGTCCACAACGACAAGCGCCGAACCCGGCGGCACGCCGAAAAGTGCGGCGCTCGCGGCAAACGCCGGCCCGCACGCATTGACAAACGTGCACGGTTTGACAAGCGCAATTTCTTTTCCCCAGAGCGTCCCCGCCGCCGCGGTAAACAGCGGCTCGTGTATCGCGCGCGCTTCCGAAAGAAACCGGGACAGATGGTCCACCACCATGAACCCGGCGTTGTGTCTCGTATCCCTGTACCTGTCGCCCGGGTTGCCGATGCCGAAAATGAGCAGGTCGGCCTTCGCCCGCGGTTTCTTCCTGCGGAAAAACCTCGCAAAGCGTAAGAAGGATGTCACGGGTGCCGGTTGCCCTCTGTGCTATTTTCCGCCCTTGCCGCCTTTTGCATCCTTGGACGGCTTTGCGTCGCCGGCAGAAGCCGCGCCGGGCCTTGCGGGAGCGCCGGGTTTCGCCGCAGGTGCGGCACCCGGTCTTGCCGCCGCAGCTCCCGGTTTCGCGGGAGCGCCCGGTCTTGCAGGAGCCCCAGGCTTGGCTGCGGCACCCTCCGCACCCTCGGCAGGAGCGGCACCCTCGGCTGCGCCTTCCGCGCCTTCGGCGGGAACTGCGCCTTCCGCGCCTTCCACGCCCTCGGCCGCCGCAGGTTCCGGCGCCTTGACTTCTTCGGCGGTGGGTATAATGACGACCGCAACGACCTGGTCCGGAGAATCTTTGATCACGCCGTTGACAACCGCAATGTCACGCACGTGGATCGAGTCTCCGATCTTGAGCAGGGAGACGTCGACCGCAATCTTCTCGGGAATATTGGCGGGCAGGCACTCCACCATGAGGACCTTCGCCGGGTGTTGGAGAACACCGCCCATCTCCTTGACGCCGATCGGCGGAAGCCCGGTCAGTTCGATCGGCACGCCCACCGTTACTTTTTCGTCCATGGCCACGCGCTGAAAATCAATGTGCAGGAACAGTTTCCTGTCGATCGTATCGCGCTGAATCTCCTTGATAATTGCGACGGCGTCCCCGCCCTCTTCGCCGGTGAGTCCGAGGTTGAAGAGGTTGCGCGTCTTCTTCGCGCGCACGAACTGGATGAACTCGTTGGCGTCGATTTCAATTGTTTTCGGCTGCCTGTTGCGGCCGTAATAGATTGCGGGAATCCATCCCAGAACGCGCGCCTTGCGCGTGTACGATTTTCCCGAACCGGACCGCGGACGGGCTTTGATTTTGAGAATATCCAACGGAAACCTCCTTGCGACTATTTTCGTTCAAAGAAAACCGTATGTTCCCCGCCGTGTAAAGGCGCACGGCAGTACCTCCCGCGCATGTGCGCGGCAGCGAATGATTGCCTCCGGGAGTCCAACGGGTTTTCACCGCGAGAGAAGCATTCGAACCCTTCCGCACCCAGCTTATGGCTGGGGCGGAAGGATTCGAACCTCCGAATGCGAGGACCAAAACCTCGTGACTTGCCGCTTGTCGACGCCCCAGCAAGGCACCTAAAATAATATGTGGAGCCGCCGTAAGTAAACTATGTGGGAGGACAATCTTCCGCCCGCCTTCGGGCGACAAAAAGGGGCATTTTCCATTCCCGGAAAATGCCCCGGACAACCGCCAAGGGAAGACCGGCTCAGCGCTCCGCCCGCGACGCTTCGTCTTCGACGTCGAAATCTTCTTCCTCTGCCGGGCCCGGCTCCTTTGCGGCCGGCGCAGAACCGCCGGATCTGTTCAACTCATTTTCAAAGGCATCCAGGACTTTGTCTTCGATTTTTTTTCTCATGTCGTTGTTGATCGGATGGGCCACGTCCTGATAGCTGCCGTCTCTTCTCTTGCGGGAAGGCATTGAAACGAAATAGCCCTGTGAACCGTTGATGACCTTGAGGCCGCGCACAACGAAACAGTCGTCAAAGGTGATGCTCGCAAATGCCTTGAGCTTCTCTTCGTTCCGAAGGGTTATTCTGACTTCTGTAATATCCACCTGAAGCCTCCTGACAAAAAATTGCAAACCCCGTGGCAAAGCCCCTGTCCGGCATCATCACGCGTTCAAAACGTCAAATCCTCCCTTGTGAACCTGAAAAGCCTGTGTAAAGGCCGCAGTTCGACCGCTCTTCCATAATATGTGAGATTGGGCCGGAAGGAAGCAAGAATAATCCCGTGAGGGGACTTAAAATATTCAATATCCTTGCGAGCCGTGAGTGAGAAACAATTATTTTACTACATCTTTCATGGCTTGCAGACCGCTTTTTTGCCGGGCACGGTGCGGGATGGTAGGTGTACACGGGCATTTAACAGGTTTAAACTCTTCAATCCGGATGCAGAATGAGCCCGGCAAGAATCCACAAGAAAGCACCGCCTTCCCCAGACGCAAAGAAGAACCTTCTTACCCTTTTCGACTATTCCCCCGGAGAAATAGAACGCCTGTTTGCGCTTGCCCGCAAACTCAAGGCGCAGCGGTTGAGCGCGGACCCGAAACTCTTTGAGGACAAGACCGGGGTGCTCATATTCGAAAAACCTTCTTTGCGAACGAGAATAACCTTTGAAACCGCCATCCACGAACTGGGCGGCCATGCCATTTATCTTGCATCCGACCAGATTCAGATGGGCAAGCGCGAAAGCGTGAAAGACGTTGCCAAGAACCTCGACCGGTGGGTGCACCTTGTGGTCGCGCGCACCTTTCTTCACGAGACCATGGTGGAACTCGCCACACACAGCTCCATTCCGGTCGTCAACGCGCTGTCGGACAAATTCCATCCGTGTCAAGCTCTCGCCTTCGGTTTCACGCTGCGGGAGCGGCTCGGCGACCGCGCCAGGGTCAAGGTGGCGTTTGTGGGCGACGGCAACAACGTGTGCAACTCGATCATGGTGCTCGCGGCCAAACTCGGCTGGCATTTTTCGTGGGCAGGCCCCAGAACGTACGAACCTGATCCGACCGTGGTTGCGATGTGCCGCGCCGTGGCACGCACTACGGGCGCCGCAATTGCCGTCGGCCACGACGCCGCGCAGGCCGTGTCCGGCGCATCGGTGGTCTACACCGACGTGTGGACCAGCATGGGCCAGGAAAAAGAGACGGCGATACGGAAAAAGCGTTTCGCCCCTTTCCAGGTCAACGAAAAACTCCTTGCAAAGGCGCCCCGCGGCGCGCTCGTCTCGCATTGCCTTCCCGCGCACCGGGGCGAGGAGATCACCAGCCCCGTCCTCGACTCGGACAATTCCATAGCGCTTGACGAAGCGGAAAACCGTCTCCACATCCAGAAAGCGGTCATCGTCCACCTTTTCTCCTGACCCAAGGAGCCACCCATGAAGGAAAAACGAGCGGCGTTCGGCATAAAGGGCCTCGACGACATGATCCAGGGCGGGCTTCTGCCCGGCACCGCTAACCTCATTGAGGGCGCGCCCGGCACGGGCAAGACCACCATGGGAATGCAGTTCATCTACAACGGCATCACCCAGTTCGAGGAGCCCGGCCTCATCATCACCTTCGAGGAGTTTCCCCAGCAGTATTACCACGACGCCATGCAGTTCGGCTGGGATTTCAAAAAACTCGAGGCAAAGGGCCAGCTCAAGATAGCGTTTTCCGATCCGGAAACCACGCTCAAGGAACTGGAAGACGTCAACGGCACGCTCATTTCGATCATCGAGAAAATGAAGATCAAGCGCGTGGTGGTGGACAGCGTGACGCATTTCGAGTCGCTGTCGCTTGACGAATTCCACCTCCGCGAGATCGAGCGCAAGTTCATCAACGCCCTCAAGCGCGAGAACGTCACCAGCATCCTCTTGCGGGAAAACGACAGCCTCATGGGGCAGATGAGCAGGGTGACGAGCAAGATCCCCTTCATCGTCGATTCCTATTTCCTCCTGCGCTACGTGGAGATCGACAGCACGGTCCAGAAGGCCTTTCTGATCCTCAAGATGCGGGGCAGCGACCACCAGAAGGACATCCGCTCCTTCCGGATAGGCCCCAAGGGCATCGAAGTCGAGGCGAAATTCTCCGGCCGCGAGGGCATCATGAGCGGCATTTCGCACCACACGCCGCAAGACGCTTTTGTCAACGTTTTCGGAAAAAAGTGATGAACGTCACCATCCTGCTGGACGCCGACAGGGTCATTTTGGCCGGGTACATTCTTGCCGTGGTGTGCCTCAACGCCACCATGTACCTCATTTCGTCCTTCTACCACAAGAAGTTCGGCGAGGCGACCCCGAGGGCGGGCTTCGCGCTTTCGATGATCCTTTCGGTCCTGTGCGCGGCAACCGTCTTTGTCAACGCGGGCAACGGCCCGATGCTCGGCTTCGCGCAGTCCTCGCTGCTCATCCTGAGCGCCGGGGCGTCGGCGGCCAGTGCGGTCGGCCTGTATTACAAAATGAGAAAACCGAGGAAATAGCCATGAACGCTCCCCACAGCCTTATTCTGTTCGACGTATCGGCGATCCTCGCCATGATCATCATCGCTTACCTGTCACGAAGGCTCGGCGAGGCGCTCAAGATCAGGTCGTACTACCGCATTCTCTACGTCACCGCGGTGCTCCTCGCGGTCGCGGCCATCGTTGACGCGATTTCCAACGACTTCAACATCCATGTCCCGCAGGGTGTTCCCATGCTCGTGCGGTTTGCGTCCGCAGGCACGGCGTTTCTCGTGTGCCTCAAATACTGGAACTGGGCATTTTCCGAATACCTTAAAAGGTGAAGGCGAGTCCTCATGAAAAAGAAGATCATTGTTGTCGAAGACGAAATGGACATTGCGGAACTGGTGAAACTCGTGCTGGAAACCGAGGACTTCGAGGTTGAGACCGTGCTCGACGCGCCCTCGGCCTACGACCGGGTGAAGGCATACAAGCCCGACGCGGTGCTTCTCGATCTTTCCATGCCGCTGATGAACGGTTGGGACGTGTTCAAGCAGATCCGCAGCGATCCGGAATTCGCAAAGCTTCCCATAGCTATCCTCACGGCAAAGACGCAGGCGTTCGACGAGATGGTCGGGCTGCACGTGATGAAGGCGGACGCCTACATCACCAAGCCTTTCGGCAAACAGGAACTTATCGACAGGACTCATGAGCTTTTTACCAAAGACACCTAACCGGCGCATCCTCATCGTCGACGACGAAGTCGACGTTCTGGATTTTCTCAAAATCTACCTCGAGAGCCTTGACTGGCAGGTGACGCTGGCGGCCTCGTCCGCCGAGGCGCTGACGCAGCTCGAGACCACCGCGTTCTTCCTCGTGCTCACCGACATCGCCATGCCGGAAATGGACGGATACGAATTCATCAGCAGGCTCATGGAGACCAACGTCCAGTCGCAGGTGGTCCTCATGACCGGGTTCGGCTACAACCCTAAACACACGCTTGTCAAGATCAACAAGACCATACGGTGCCCCTGCCTGTTCAAACCGTTCAACCGCGCCAAGCTCGCCGAGACGGTGCAGCAGATGTATGAGGAGTATCATAGGGATATTTTACCGGCCCCCGAAAATCCTTCCGCTCCCCCGGCGTAACCTCACCCCCGTTGCCCCCTCTCCCACAGGGAGAGGGGGCAACGGCCCGCGAATAAACCAATCTTCCAGGTTCATTCATGACGAAGACCGGGTTGGCGCAAGAAAACAAATTGACTTAATAGACTTCTTCTGCCGCGCGCCAGGCCGGACTGAAAGGGGCGCTGGAGCGCATTGCCGCCTGACCACGGCCCGCAGGGCCCTCGTGGCAGGCGGCAATGAGGCCGATAGGCCGAGCCTGGAAGGAGCGCCGACGACGCGAAGCGGCGGGGCGCCCATATCTTTTATCTTTATCTTAGTTACTCCAAATTTGTAGTAATTTATCAGAACCTTTTATGCAATCACGAGACATAATAATCAAAGGCGCACGAGAACATAATCTCAAGAACATCGACGTCACCATCCCGCGCAACAGCCTCACCGTGATCACCGGGTTGTCCGGCTCGGGTAAAAGTTCGCTGGCGTTCGACACGCTGTATTCCGAAGGCCAGCGGCGCTACGTGGAATCGCTGTCCGCGTACGCGCGGCAATTCTTAGGCCTCATGGAAAAGCCGGACGTGGATTCCATTGAGGGCCTGTCGCCCGCGATTTCCATAGAGCAGAAGACCACGGGCCACAATCCGCGCTCCACCGTGGGCACCATCACCGAAATCCACGACTACCTGCGCTTGCTTTTTGCGAGGATCGGCGACCCCACCTGCTACAAGTGCGGAAGGCCCATATCGCGGCAGAGCGTGCAGGAGATCACCGATAAAGTGCTGGCGCTGCCCGCAGGCGCGAAATTTCAGATCCTGTCCCCGATCGTCTCAGGCCGCAAGGGCGAATACAAGGACCTGTTCGAAAAACTGCAGAAGGACGGGTTCGTGCGCGTGCGGGTGGACAACAGCATCTACACCCTTGACGAAACGATACCTCTTGACAAAAACAAGAAACACAGCGTCGAGGTCGTTGTCGACCGGCTGGTAAACGGCCCGTCCATCAAGGGCAGGCTCGTGGACTCGCTCGAGACCGCGCTCAAGCTTTCGTCGAACGGCACCGTGGCCGTGGACCTGGCGGGCAGGGATCCCATGGTCTTCTCGCAATTGCTTGCCTGCCCGCACTGCGGCATCTCCTACGACGAGCTGTCGCCGCGCATGTTCTCGTTCAACAACCCCTTCGGTGCGTGCGAGACCTGCAGCGGGCTCGGCTATCTTCTGGAGATCGACCCCGACCTTGTGGTGCCCGACCCGTCGCTCACGCTCCTTAGCGGCGCCATCGTGCCGTGGAACGGGGCGACCACCATGGGGAGCTGGAACCAGCAGATGATGCTCTCGGTGTGCAGGCACTTCTCGATCCCTCTTGACAAACCATACAAATCCCTTTCCGACAAACAGAGGGACATTTTACTTAACGGGTCGGGCGGCGAGCGGGTCCTCATGAAATGGCAGAACCGCACCGGCGAGGGCCACGGCCAGTTCAAGCGCCATTTCGAAGGCGTGATCCCCAACCTCCTGCGGCGGTACCGCGATTCCACATCCGAGGAGATCCGACGGTGGATCGAGGCCTACATGACCCAGCGCGCCTGCCCGGCGTGCAAGGGCAAGCGGCTCAAGCCGCAGAGCCTTGCCATCCTTATTGACGGCCGCAACATCGCAGACCTTTCGCATATGTCCATTGACGGCCTCAAGCGGTTCTTCGTGGAGTTGTCGCTTGCCAAGCGGCAGGAGCAGATCGCGAAGCAGATCCTCAAAGAGATAAGCGAGCGGCTTTCCTTTCTGGTGAACGTGGGGCTTTCGTACCTGTCGCTCGAGCGCGCCTCGGCCACGCTGTCGGGCGGCGAGGCGCAGCGCATTCGGCTTGCCACGCAGATCGGCTCGCGGCTCACAGGCGTTATTTACATTCTCGACGAGCCGAGCATCGGGCTCCACCCGCGCGACAACGGCAAGCTGCTCGACACGCTCGTGTCCCTGCGAGACCTGGGCAACACCGTGGTGGTTATCGAGCACGACCGTGAGACCATGCTTGCGGCAGACCGCATCCTCGACATCGGCCCGGGAGCGGGCGTGCACGGCGGATACCTCGTGGCAGAGGGCACGCCCAAGGAAATCATCGCAAACCCCGCGTCGCTCACCGGCCAGTACCTGAGCGGCAAGAAAAGCATCCCGCTCCCTGCGCAGCGGCGGCAGGGTCTCGGACGCTCGCTTGACATAATAGGAGCGACCGGCAACAACCTCAAAGACATAAATGTTTCGTTCCCGCTCAACATGCTCGTGTGCGTCACGGGTGTGTCCGGCTCCGGCAAAAGCACGCTTGTCAACCAGACGGTGTATCCCGCGCTGGCGCGAAGGCTCAACAACGCAAAGCTCCAGTCGCTCCCGTTCAAGCAGATCAAGAACCTCGCCCTGCTTGACAAAGTGATTTCAATCGACCAGTCGCCCATCGGTCGCACGCCGCGCTCCAACCCTGCCACCTACACCAAGACCTTCGACCATGTGCGCACGCTGTTCACCATGCTGCCGGAAAGCAGGATACGCGGGTACAACCCGGGCCGGTTCAGCTTCAACGTGAAAGGCGGCAGGTGCGAAACCTGCGAGGGCGACGGCGTGATCCGCATCGAGATGCACTTTCTGCCCGACGTCTACGTCCAGTGCGAAACCTGCCGCGGCAAGCGGTAC
The DNA here is from genome assembly GCA_963753345.1 of uncultured Fibrobacterota bacterium. Lineage (GTDB taxonomy): Bacteria > Fibrobacterota > Chitinivibrionia > Chitinivibrionales > FEN-1185 > FEN-1185. Next base: position 172,078 of record CAVWBU010000026.1, on the reverse strand, counting down.
AACCGCGAGACGCTGGAGATCACGTTCAAAGGAAAATCAATCGCCGACGTGCTCGACATGACTGTCGACGAGGCGCTTATGTTCTTCGACAGGATCCCGTCCATCAAGAACAAGCTCGCGGTGCTGTCGCGCGTGGGCCTGGGCTACATACACCTGGGCCAGCAGGCCACCACGCTGTCGGGCGGCGAGGCGCAGCGCATCAAGCTCGCGGCCGAACTCGCCCGCCGCGGCACGGGCCGCACCATGTACATCCTCGACGAGCCCACCACGGGCCTGCACTTCGAGGACATCAAGATGCTCATGAACGTGATCGCAGAGCTTGTTGATAAGGGAAACACCGTGATCGTGATCGAACACAACCTCGACGTTGTCAAATGCGCGGACTGGATCATCGATTTGGGACCGGAAGGCGGAGACAACGGAGGACGGGTATTGGCCACGGGCACGCCGGAGCAGATTGCGAAGAATCCGGCAAGCGCGACGGGGAAATATTTGAGGGAGTGGCTGGGGTGAGGGGGGGGAAGAGGATTGGGGGGGCGCGGAAAAAGACTTGACTCTTGGGGAGGCAAGAATTGAATTGATAAGTTAGTGTTCACGAGATCCTGCGATATGGCTTGTCTCCGCGATATTGACAACTAGTTCATGGTGTTTCAGAGTTTTCAAATTGAAACAGCTTTCGATGGGATCAATGTGTCGCAAGCATATGGGAATATTTTAGGAGCCTCTCGCGCGGAAAAAGACGGCGCGATGCTAAGAGATGCATTTGTCGAAACATCAGACTATCATGGCTTAACGAAGACGAATGACTACAATTTTGTTGTTGGTCGGAGAGGAACTGGAAAATCGGCGCTGTATATCAAGACCGCGGAATATTTTAGTACGAATAAGGCGATTTTCCTTTTTAACGAAAGGATAATTGAGCAACAAATACTAGGGCTCCAGGGTATTTTCGCAAAAATCAAGACTGAGGATTATGTAACAATTCGTTCGATAATTCGAGTTGCTTGGCGAGCACATTTGCTACTTTTAGTGTTAAAACGAATACTAGATTACTGGAAGGTAGACAAGATCGCAGATGTATCCCGGCTACGATCATATTATGAATACCACATCGAATTCTTTCAACAGACCTCAGTAGAACGATGCACTTCCCTTATTCAAGCCGTAGCTGAAAAAGCAAGCGTACTTAACGAGCTGCCGGGACTCTTAGCTCGTTATTGCGACATCGAAAATCTCCACCACATGGTTCAAGAAGCCCTCAATGAAACTAGCCACAGCGTAGTGTTTCTTCTTGACGGTCTCGACGAGGGTTGGCTTCCAAACAAACAGTCTACTGCCATCTTGGGAGGCCTCTCCCATGCTACAGCAGATTTTGCCGATAGGCCATCTGGAATTCATGTTGTCCTTTTTGTCAGAGACAATATTTTCAGGGCATTGGCTCACTATGATCCGGATTTCTCCAGGAATATTGAAGGATCAATTCTCAGATTAAAATGGGACAAAGACTCACTTCTCCATCTTGTTGCGAACCGATTGAGAGTTTCGCTTGGACTGGGAAAGATCGAAAGTGATATAAAAGTTTGGAATAGATTTGCACAACGGGAGCTCAAGGACAGAGATGGTTTCAATGAATGCTTGTCGCACACACTGTACAGGCCAAGGGATCTAATTGTATTGTTAAATTCTGCAAGTCAGGTGGCTGGACGCTCAAACAGGACGGAAATCATTAAAGATGACATTGATGCGACATCAAAGCAAATCTCAGAAGACCGGTTGGCAGATTTGATAAAAGAATACGATAGTGTGTTCCGCGGACTTAGGCTTCTAGTCAAAGTCTTTGTTCAGGGTCAGCCTCATTATGTTGCGCAAGAAGCAATAGACAAGCTCACGGAACTGATACAGACCAGTAAATTCGATGAGGATGGGTCGGGGGACTTTGCAATCCTTGGAGAGGGCAAGCAGGCCTTGTACGCCCTTTTTAGCGTCGGTTTTGTTGGCATTCAGGACAGCTCAACAGGAAATATCATTTTTTGCCACGATGGTTCGCGATTTATCCGTCAAGCGATATTCTTCCTAACCAAATCGTATATATTCATCCGTGCTACTTGAGGGCGTTAGACATCGTCCAAACAGAAAGCATGAACATTTCTGTAGACTCTATTGACGACGAATATGATTCCCGGTGCAGTACTGACATTCCTGACCTTAGAATGAAACAAATTGGCCGACTTATTGCCGACTTACCTTCACAAACAGGCGACGAGACTGCCGCTGACTTTGAGAATTGGGTCCTAATGGCTGTGAAACTACTTTTCAATACAAAGCTTCATAATCCAGAATTGCATCCGAATCGGGATGCAGTTCAAAGAAGAGATGTTGTTGCAACAAATATGGCAAAAACTGGGTTCTGGAGTCGAATATTGGATGACTACAAGACACGACAAGTAGTTTTTGAAGTTAAGAATTATGTCGAGTTAAAGCCCGATGATTTCAGGCAGTGTCTTAGCTACTCGGGCGGCGAATATGGCCAATTCGCAATAATTGTTGACAGATCGGAGAATGAAGGATTAAGCAACATGATAGGTCTTGGTCAAGGAAATGTAAGAACAACACCATGTCTTGATATTCATTTTAACCGCACCAATGCTTTCGCGATGCATAAGTAAGTTACGAAAAGCTGATCGATTTGATTATACTGAGGATTTGCTCTCTAGAAGGTTGGATACATTTGTGCGACAATACCTATCACTGCGCGCGCCGAGATGTTCAAAATCAGATGGAAGATGAGACGAACCTTTTCTGGAAGCATGAAAAAGGAAAATAATTTTCAAAAGGGACTCGCGGTAAATTCTACCGCAGGGGCGTCACCCTGAAACTCCCCATCTATCTGGACTCGGGCAATCTTTCTTTTGTGGAAAAAACCGCAAAGAAGAAGAAAAAAGATCTTAGTTCCGTGGTGAATGAGTTGATAAAAACCGACAAGTCCCTTGCAAAGGCCATAGAGTGACGGCCGGTCCAGCTTTTGAGACAGGCAGGATCATCACACAAACCCATTATATGGACCGCCCCGACTCGGGATAGCGCCTTGATCTACGCGAAATGAAGCACCGGAATCTTCACCGTTGCTCCCTGCGGTTTCCTCGCACTCGTTAACCGATCAAGCATCTTGAGAACATTCGCGGAGTAATAATGCGCCCCGCATTGGGCGCAGACACCGGCAGGCACATTCTCAAACAAGTAACGACCGTTCTTCTTGTGGCGGTACAACTCAACGCGGCGTTCCCGTATGTCGCCGCCGCAATACTCGCACTGCTCGCCCTTCCAGAAGCCGATCTGTTCGCAGACTTCATTTCTTGTTTTCATAGGCGGATTACCATAATCACACAGCAAAAGAATTGCGGGCCAAGTGATTTCCCTCCCCTCTCCTAGCGGAGAGGGGAGACGGAGGGGTGAGGTCCCCCTACTGCGTCCACGGCATCGACGCGCTGGTCACGGCGTCGATGCTGTCGGCCGCAAGCAGGCTGGCCACGGTGTCCACGTCTCCCCAGGTCACCCACACGGTATCGCCCGCGTTCATGATGGTGAGCAGCGGCGTGAAATTGGTCACCGCGGTGTTCTTGATGCTCAGGTAGGAAATATTGGAAAGGTTCGCAATGGTGGAGATGTCGCTCACCGCGGGGCAGCCGCCGAGCTGCCAGTCGCCCAGATTCAGCGTTTTGAGTTTCGTCAGCGAGTCAAGCGGCGTAAGGTCCGTGATTCCGCCGATGTCAAGATACTCCAGGTTCACCAGTTTGGCCAGCGGGCTCCAATCGGAAATCGGGCCGTTGATGGTGAGATATTCGAGGTTGGTCATTTGGGCCAGGAACTGTATCGATGTGACGCTTGAACACGCAACCACGGTAAGGTACTGGACCGACGGCAGGGGCGGAATAAGCGAACCGGCCACGGCACAGTTCCACATCGACAGGGAATCGAGATACGAGCATTGCTTGAGGCCCGTGATATCCTTGAGACGGGTGCAGTTGAGCAGAACCACCTGCTGCAGGCCGGCTCCGTTCGCCGCGGTAAAGGCGGGCAGGGAGACGATCGGAAGTGCGGTGAGGCTCAGGATCGCGAGGTTCGGCAGGGAGGCAAGGGCCGAAAGATCGGTGGTGCCGTGAAACCCGTACAGCGTGAGCGTGTCAAGATTGACAAGCGCGGAAAACCCCGGAAGGCCCGTGTCCGCGCAGAACCCGCTCAGGTACAGGTACGTGAGCCGGGCAAGCCGGGAAATTTCGGACAGATTGACAAACGTGTCGGCTTCAAGATACAGGTGCGTCAGCAGCGGGCATCGGACAAGGTTGTCAAAATCAAACGTGCCCGTGTACACGCTGTGCAGTGACTGGAGCTTGGGATACCCCTTGAGCGCCGCACCCGAGTCGGTCTGCAACGAGTAATCGAGTATAACGGTGTCGCCGTAGACCGGCCCGGCGTACGACGTGTCGATGGGCGGGTTCACCACGGCAGGGGTGTTTTTCTTGACGCATTCCGTGGTCACCGTTGCCAACAGCAGGGGAAGGACAACGAGAACGTACGTAAGAATGTGCTTCATGCCTATATTCTCCGCGACATTGGGCTGATCATTTGAAAGGACAGCATTCTCCTTCGACAAGGTCCAGCCGAACGAAAAAGCCCTGAAATGTGCACCGCATTAACGTTCGTGGCGAGCACCTGCACTGCGTCTATCGAAGGTGTTGAATCATGAACGGCAAACACACGACTTCTTCATTAATCTGATACAGTGCAATCACCAGACCCCGCACTCATTAATTGACAGGCACGACCTTCCGGCATTCGCCCTTTGTATCCCGGTCGATGTACGCGCCGGGAGCTACACCGCCCGGGCGCATCCCGGAAGCCGGCAGCGTTTTTGCAACCAGCCTGCCGTTCACGGAATACAGGGCGGCGGATTTGCTTTTTGCAAGAGCCGCCTGCGCAGGCCTCACCGAGCCGGGGGAAACGGCCGTGGCGCCGGCGGTAACCAGCTCGATGCCCTTGCCGTTGACCGGGTCGAGGTTCCGCGAATACTGCTTGTCGGTGGCATTGTTCCAATGGTCGTACGTGCCGAGGCTGCCGATAAGGGTGCTGTCGCCATTGGGGTCGTATCCGGGAAACGGCTTGCCGGCAACGCTGTCGGGCCAGTTGGCAGGGTCTGCCGCCTGGTAGAGGTAATCGTCGATGCCGACCACACGGGTGGGATACAAATAACAGGTATCGGTGTAATTCGGCGAGGTGTATTCCGCCTTGAGGAAATCGAGCCCCACGGCCTCGATTGCCACGATGTCCTGCGACATGAAAATGCTTGACGGATAAGTATTGCTCATCGATTTCCATTTTCCCGGCGCAATGGGCGTCGAGGTATTGCCCGACCACAGCGCGTCGAGCACCGAGAGCAACGTCTTGCCGCCGAGGTGCTGGTGCCCCATCAGGTCGACGAGGTTGCGGTATACGCCGTAGCCGGGCCTTCCCCCGTTGGAGGGCAACGCGTAGTGCAGGTGCCATGCGCCGCCCTGGTCGCCGTTGAACGGGTTCGGGCCGAGCTGCGAGCCGAAATGGTTCTTGGCGCACGCGGTGAGGCCCGCGCTTTCGTGCGCCTTGAGGGGCGCGAGGCTGATCAGATACCGCGCATCCACAAAACACTGCGGGATCTTGTCGGAGGCCTGGCGCGGAAAGCCGGCCAGGTCGTCGGGAAGATTGCGGTCGCTATAAAAAATCACGGGCTGCGCGGTGGCCGTGGCGGGCATGCGCCCGCTTATTCCCCAAACGTCAATGTAATTCACCTTGGGGAAATGGGGCTGGACAAGGGAGAAGAACTGGTCGAAGAACGGCTTGCCAGGATCGCCGAGGTAAATGTCCGTCTGGGCCGCATGGACAACGTTGATCAGCTGCTTGAGGATGGCCCGCATAATCTGGGGCGACGTGTCGGTCATGTCAAGACAGTCGCCCTTGGTCATGCCGCCGCCTCTGGTCATGTCGTGCGCGCTCGACAGGTTGATCTTGACCACGATCTTCTCTCCCGCCGTGTAGCCGGTGTTTTCCAGGCCGTAGCGCTGCTTGTTGAAATACTTGAAAAGCGCGACCCACGCGGCGGAATCGGACGTTGTTGCCGTCAGCGTGCGAAGGTCGTCCGACACCATCTTTTCGACAACAGTCGAGTCGGTGTTCTTGTCCATCCACCAGTAGTCGCCGGCCGCCTGTGTGCAGTTCTCGTTGGCCGCGGCGAGGTTGCGCGCCCACACCACCCTGCCGGGGAAAATGCCTTTGGCCACTCCGCACGGCAGCGAGGAGGGCGCGACATTCCTGACCTTTGCTTCGCTCGGCCGCGCCGACTGGATGGCAAACACGCCGAGGAAGGCGACCGCGGCGCCGAGGCACGCCGCGCCCACAACGAAACGCCTTTTTTTTAGCATGGAAAGGCTGGTGCGGAAAATGGCCACGCCGGCGGCAAGACTGCCCAGCCAGAAAAGAAATCCCGATGCGAGCGGAAGGGCGACCTGCTGGCACGGATGGTGGATGCGGCTCGGCTTGGGGATCACCCTCACACAGAACCAGACGAGCGCGGCAAACCCTGCCACCGGTACCGCAATCAGCGGAGTTTTCCAGACAGCTTTGTTCCTGACGAGCCTGCCGGTCTTCGGGCAGACCTTGACCGAATCGGACTTCGTTTCACGCGAAATCATGACGCCCCCCCCTTGAGATTTTATGATCGGATGAACAGCAGGATGAATCCGTTTATGTAAAGCTTCAGCGCCCCACAACCGCAAGCGACCGCGCCGCGGCCGCGCCGCCCGCAAGCGGCCGGATCACATACTCGCCGCGCGCGGCGGCCCCGCGGTCCCACGCAACCGTCAATTGCCCCTGATTATTGACAAAAGGCAGAAGTTCCTCCACAAGCCTTCCGCGCAGATCGAACACGCCGAGACAGCCGACGGAGCTTCCTGACGGCAATGTCATTAATAGCGTCTGCCCCCTTGCACTTACGTTGTATCCCTGCTGCGGCGCGCGCCCCGCGTTTCCCCTCGCGGCGCCGGTGATCATGGTGCTGAGCCTTCTGCCGGGGATCTGCATGGTCACGGCATACACGGCGTTCGATCCGGTGATATACAGCGTCTTGTTGCCGGGTCCGCCGAACGCGCAGTTCGTGGTGTACTGGGTCACCGCACTCAAATCGATTTTCCCCAGCAGCACGCCCGATTTGTTGAAGACGACCACCGTCTTGTCGCCGTTGGCGGCGCAGTAGACGTTGCCGTCGATGTCGACCCGTATGCCGTCGGGGACGTTGACGGTCGCGAACTGTGTCCGGTTCGACAGGGCGCCGTTCGCGGCGACATGGTATTTGTAAATAAGGTTTGTTCCCCCGTTATCGTCGACGTACATCATCGAGTCTTCCTCAACCAGAAAGATCCCGTTCGAATAAGCGAACCCAGTCGCCGCCACCGACACCGTGCCGGTTGTCGGATCGCGGTAGAACACCTGGCTCCCCGAGTTTGAGAAGTAGATCTGGCCCTGCGTCCCCATGGTGAGGTCGTTGATGTTCCCGAACTGCATCGAGGCCGTGGCCTGCGCCAGCACCTCATCAACCGAGCCGTCGGCGTTGTAGCGCGTTAGCATGCTGTGCTGGCCCGCAACCAGCCGGTCCTGGGCGTCAAACGTGAGCCCTTCCGCGCCGTTGGTGTTGGAAAGGAACGGCGCGGCGGGGATGGCGCCCGACGCCGGAATCTTCCATATCTGGGAGGAATTGGGTGCGGTAAAGAACAGGTCTCCGGCGGCATCGGCCGCGGGACCTTCGGTGAAGTTGAGGTTAATGTTCCCCGAATACTTCACCGGCACGGTGCCTGCTTTACAGATGGAATCCGGAAGCGAAACGGTCTGGGCGACAACCGCACAGCAGAGCGCAAGCACTGTCCCGACGGTAATTTCACCAATGCGCATCATAACGAACCCTTTCTATGACGCTTATTAAGCAGCTCATAAGTAATACAACATTGAATATGTCACGGTGAGCACTTCGACACGCTCAGTGCAGGCTCTGTCGAACAGTCTCGCACTCGATAGACCGTTGGCGAAGACGCCATTGCTCCTTGGGTTTGTATGCGGTTGTAGTCGCGGTCGACAATGCTTCGACGAGCTCAGCACAGGACTCAGGGTGACATCGACGTTATGTGATCATACTTATAAACTTCTTAGTAAATGCTTTCGATCAACAGCATATTCCAAATTCCAGATTCAGGATTGACTGTCAACCGTCAACGGTAAACTGTCAACCTCTCCCGACCAATTTCTCTGCTTGTTTTATCTGCCTCGCCACGCTTGACGGCGACGTCCCGCCCTCTGCGCTCCTCCGGCCTACCGCGTTTTCCCATTTGAAAACCTGCAGCGCGTCCCTCCCGAACAGCGGCGAGAACTCCCGCAACTGTTCGACGGTGAGCTTCGACAGCACGGCGCCCGAGTCAATGCAGCACGCCACGATTTTTCCCACGACCTTATGCGCCTGCCTGAAAGGCATGCCCTTTGACACAAGGTAATCTGCGAGGTCGGTGGCGCACAGAAGCGGGTCGAGGTCGGCTGCAATGGCGGCCCTGTTGACCGTGAGCGTTGCAATCACTCTCGCGAACACGTCGAGGACGATGGAGAGCTGTTCCAGGCTGTCGAAGAGCGGCTCCTTGTCTTCCTGCAGGTCCTTGCAATAGGCAAGGCCCACGCCCTTGAGGGTCGTTGCGAAACGGGTGTGGTTGCCCACGAACCTGCCTGTCTTGCCGCGCACAAGCTCCAGCGAGTCCGGGTTCTTCTTCTGCGGCATCATGCTCGAACCCGTGGACCACGCGTCGTCGAGCTCGACAAATGCGAATTCGCGCGACGACCATATAATAAGGTCTTCGGCGTAGCGCGATAGGAGCACGCCGCACGACGCGCAGCAAGCAAGCGCCTGCAAAACGAAGTCGCGGCCGGCCACGCCGTCGATGCTGTTCTCGGAAATCCTTGTAAACCCGAGCCGCTTTGCCAGCATCTGCCGGTCAACGGGAAAACCGCTGCCTGCCACGGCACCGCTGCCCAGCGGCATGAGGTCGGCGCACTGTCTCGCTTCTGTAAACCTTGTCTTTTCACGCTCCAGCGCGAACAGCAGCGACAGCCAGTAGTGGGATAGGATGACGGGCTGGGCCTGCTGCAGGTGCGTAAACGCGGGCGCGATGATTTTTATGTCCGCCTTTGCGCGGCCGAGCAGCGCCTTCTGCACCACGGTGATGAGCGCGAAGATCCCGTCGATGCGGCGCATGGTGAACAGCCGCGTGTCGGTGGCAACCTGATCGTTGCGCGAGCGGCCGGTGTGCAGTTTTTCACCCGCGGCGCCTGTTTTTTCCACGAGCAGCCGCTCAATCGCCATGTGGATGTCCTCGTCGGACGGCCGGAAGCGGATGGTTCCCTTTTGCCAATCGGCAAGCAGCGACGCAAGCCCGCGCACCAGCGCCGCGTGTTCGCGGCCCGACAGCACACGCGCCTTTTTGAGCGCGGTCGCCCAGGCCATGCTTCCCTCGGCGTCTTCGCGGCACAGCGCGGCGTCCACGGGAAGCGAGCGGTTGAAGCGGTCCATAAGCGTTGCCGTCGGCTTTGCAAAGCGGCCGTCCCACATTTTCATAATTCCATCCCCTTCACCTTGAGCTGAAGGCTCTTCTTGCCGTTCCATTCGTTTTCGTCAAGGCAGAATGCAACGGTGTACGCCGGCGCGCCTTTCACTTCGGTGAGGCGGTCGCCGAAATTGAACGCGATGGCGTCGAGCGCCGCACGGCCCTCCTGCACCATCATCTTGAGGTGTTTGCCGCCCACCACCCTGGGCTCGAACCGGTTCGACACGTTGCGGCACACCAGCACGGGCCGCATGTTGCCCGGCCCGAACGGCTCCATGTTCCGCAGCACGGCGTAGAACTCCGGCGTGAGGTCGGAAAGCTTCACCTCCACGTCGGCGTTTACTTTCGGGATAAAATCCGAGGGCGTGAGCTTTTCGCGCGCCACGGCGTTGAACCGCGACCGGAACGCGCCCAGGTTCTCCTCGCGGATGGTCATGCCCGCGGCCGCGGCATGTCCGCCGAACCCCTCGAGCAGGTCGCCGCATCGCGTGAGCGCGTTATGGAGGTGAAAGCCCGGAATGCTGCGGCCCGAGCCGCGCGCCATGCCGTTTTCCCCTATCGCAAACAGGATGGCCGGCCGGTGGTACCGCTCCACCACCTTGGACGCCACGATCCCCACCACCCCGCAATGCCACGACCGCGAGCCGGCCACGATGGCGAAATCGCTGTCCGCGTCGCAGTTCTCCTCCACCCAGGAAAACGCCTCCTCCTGGATGTGGTTGTCGAGCGCACGGCGCTCGATGTTCGCCTCCCTCAGTTCCTTTGCGTAAAGCGACGCGAGCGCCGGGTCGTCGGTGAGAAGCAGCTCCACGCTACGCCGGGGATCGCCCAGCCTTCCCACGGCGTTGATGCACGGCGCGATGCGGAACACCACGTCGCCGGTCGACAGTTCTTTGCCGTCGCAGTCCTGCACCGCAAGCAGCGCCCTGAGTCCCTCGTTCTTGGTGTACGGAAGCTGTCCAAAACCCAAATAGGTGATGATCCTGTTTTCGCCGGTGAGCGGAACGATGTCCGCGGCGGTGCCGACGGCGGCAAGGTCGAGATAGCGGTTCCACACGTCCTCGGCGGAGCCGATGCGGTGCGCCAGGCCCTGGCAGAGCTTGAGCGCCACGCCCACGCCCGCGAGCGCGTCGTCGGGATAGCCGCACGAGGCGAGCTTGGGGTCGAGCAGGGCGAACGCGGCAGGCACGAGGTCCTTGGGCTCGTGGTGGTCCGAAACGATCACGTCGATGCCGAGCGAATTGGCGAGGTCCACTTCTTTACATGCGGTAATGCCGCAGTCCACCGATACCACGAGCCTGGCGCCCTGCGACGCGACGGCGCGGATTCCCTCCTCCGACAGCCCGTAGCCTTCCGTCAATCTGTTGGGAAGATAGTACTCGCAGTCGGCGCCGAACTGGCGCAGAAGGCGGATGAGGATCACGGTTGACGTGACGCCATCGACGTCGTAGTCGCCGTAGATGACGATCTTCTCGCGGTCGCGGATGGCCGCGCACACGCGGTCGCACGCCTTCTCCATGTCGTTGAACAGGAACGGGTCGTTGAACTGCGCCTGCCCGGGCGAAAAGAACCGTTTGCACTCATCCGGCGTGGTGAACCCGCGCACCGCAAGGATGGCCGCGGCTGCGGCCGGGATACCGAGGCTTGCGGCTTAGCTCGCGCACAAGTCCGGCGTCGGCGGTCTTCACCGTGATGGTTTCGCGCGCCGTATTCATGGTCGGCTGCATCATGCAAGGCCTACGAGACTTTCGAGCCGGGCGACGCCGGCCTGTCGGGCTGGACCATGGACAGCGCGCCTTTGTCAAGCGCGGCGAGGAGCATGCCCTGCGATTCCACGCCCATTACCTTTGCGGTTTTCAGGTTGGCCACAACGACCACCTGCTTGCCCGCAAGCGTTTCGGGCGGGTACGAAAGGGCGACGCCCGCCACAATCTGCCGCGGCGCGGGTTCCCCTATGTCTATGGAAAGCTTGAGGAGCTTCTGCGACTTCTCGATCTTCTCGGCGGTCTTGACGATGCCCACGCGCAGATCGAGCGACTTGAAGACCGCAATGTCAACTGCCGATTCCACAGGTTCGGCGGCAGCCGGCCCCGGCTTTGCCTCCCCTCGCAGCATTTCAAGCTGCTCGGGCTCAAGAGGCTGGACCAGCTTTTCCGTTGCGCCGAGCTTCCCGGCCTTCAGCGAAAACACGTGGTCCTTCCACGAAAGTTCGGCCCCGAAAAGATTTTCGACTTTCTTTACAATATCCGGCGTGATCGGTTTCAAAAAGACCGCGATCGACCTGATGAGGTTGAGGCAGGTCACCATGACTTTTGCGGCGGCTGCGCGGTCGGTCTTCAAAAGTTCCCAGGGCTTGCTGTCCTGATAATATTTGTTGCCTAGGTCGCCAAGCTCCTGCACCTGCTCGATCACGGTCTTGTAGTCCGTTTTGTCATACGCATCGGCAATGATCGCGCCGTGTTTGACCACCTGCTCCGCGAACGATTCTTCCCAGACTGCGCCCGGCACTTCCGCATTGAAGTACCGCTCGCAGAACACCACGGTGCGGTGGTGGAAATTGCCGACGTTGTTGGCAAGCACCGTATTCACCCGGTTCAGCAATTCCTCGGCGTTGAGATCGATGTCGTTGACGGAGCCGGACGATTTCGCCGCAAAGTAGAACCGCAAGAGTTCGGCGGCCTGCGGGTGTTTCACTTTGTCAAGAAAGTCGCGCGCAAGAATGAAGGTTCCCCTGCTCTTCGACATCTTCTCGCCGGCAATCGTAAGAAATCCGTGGACGAATATCTTCGACGGAAGCTTGAAGTCCGCGCTGTCAAGCATCACCGGCCAGAACAGCGTGTGGAAATACACGATGTCCTTGCCGATGAAGTGCACGAGTTCGGCGCCGCTTGTTTTCGACCAGTAGTCGTCGGCGTTGGCGCCATGGCCATCGCACCACTTCTTCGTTGACGCAATGTAGCCGATGGGCGCGTCGAGCCAGACATAAAAGAACTTGGTCGGCATGCCGGGAATTTCGAATCCGAAATACGGCGCGTCGCGGGAAATGCACCATTCACGGAGCGGGACCGACAGCCAGCTTTGTGCGAAATTGCGGACCTCATCCGCGAGGGCGCCGGAACCGACGTACGCGCCGAGAAATTCATGACGTTTTTCGAGCTGCACGAATACATGCCTGGACGATTTCAGGACCGGCGTTTTCCCGCAGGTGATGCACACCGGCGATTTGAGGTCCGTGGGATCGTAGGTGGAGCCGCACGATTCGCACACGTCGCCGTACTGGTCGAGCGCGCCGCAGCTCGGGCAGGTCCCCTTGATGAACCGGTCGGGCAGGAAGCGGCCGTCGTGCTCGCAGTAGTACTGGGAGATCTCTTTTTCCTCGATAAGCCCCTTGTCACGCAGGCTTTTGTAAATGAGCTCGGCGAAGAAACGGTTTTCCGGCGAATCGGTGGTGTAGAAGATGTCGAATCCGATGTTGAAACCGGCGTAGTCCTTAGCGTGGCGCTCCCCCATTTCAGCCACGAGCTGCGGCGGCGTGATGCCGCGCTTCATGGCGTTGATCTGGATGGCCGTGCCGTGCGTGTCGTCGGCGCACACGTACACCGCGCGGTTCCCGCGCAGCTTCTGGTACCGCACGAACACGTCGGTCTGCACCGCTTCGAGAAGATGGCCCAGGTGAATGTCGCCGTTGGCATAGGGCAGGGCGCTCGTGACCAGAATGGTCCGGGCCGCGCCGGCCTTCTTATTTGTCATTTTGTGCACCATTGACAGGTTCTTTAATTTCCATTCGTCCTTTCGACAGCTCCTCCGGCGTGAGCCACTCGCTGGTCCCGTCGGCAAACCGCACCTGGCCAAGATTCTTGAAGACGTTGATGAAGGTGAGCAAGCCGTCCCGTTCCTTGCCGTCCTTCCCAATGATTTTGAGCTTGCCCTCAATGGGCGGGAAATCCTTGAATGCCGTGCGGTACAGCTCCTCCTCGTACCGCAGGCAGCACAAAAGCCTGCCGCAGTTGCCGGAGATCTTGGCGGGGTTGAGCGAGATCTCCTGGTCCTTTGCCATCTGCGTGGTGATCTGCTCGAATTCGGTGAGAAACGCGCTGCAGCACTGCTTGCGCCCGCAGATGCCGAAGCCGCTCACCCGCTTCGCCTCGTCGCGCACGCCGATCTGCCTAAGCTCGATGCGCGTGCGGTAGACCGAGGCAAGGTCCTTCACGAGTTCCCTGAAGTCAACGCGCTGCGCGGCCGTAAAGAAAAACGTTATCTTGCTGCCGTCGAACTGCATCTCCACGTCCACGAGCTTCATGTCGAGGTTGTAGTGCCGTATCTTCTCCCGGCAGACTTTGTAGGCGTCGTTTTCCTTGGCCAGGTTGGCGTTGTGCTGGTTCCAGTCCTTTTCCAGGGCCTTGCGGATGATGCCCTTGGCGTCGCCCTGGCCGCGCTTGAGCTTGACAAGCGCGCCGACGAGCGAAATCCGCCCGAGGTCCTCGCCGCGCTCGGCCTCCACCACCACCGCGTCGCCCTCGTAGATGTCCAGTTCGCTGCGGTTCCGGTAAATGGCCCGGCGTTCGCCCTTGAACACGACCTCAACCAGCTTGCTGTTTTTCGACATTATTACTCCGGCAATTAAATATGCACAAGATAAAGGGCGGTGTTACAGTATAAAAAGCTCGACAATTTACACATCTTTTGTTGCCGGAGTAATAAGGGTCTCCATGACCGTCATGATGAGATTGACGAAAATAATCCCGACGTTCCCGTACTTTCTTACGCTTGAAAGCGCTTCGTCGCAGGCTTTGGTAATGACCGATGTTCGCGACGGGTCGGAGAAAATGCCGCTCGGGTCGGCAAGAATATTGCTTTCATCAATATAATTCTCAGAGCAACCGGTCTTGTGCAAGAAGCTGTTTCTAAGAAGATAAAGCATGTAACTGAAAAACTGTTCGTGCACCGCAGGATTCCTTTCCTTGACCAGCGAATCCACGGTGCGCCCAATTTGTTGCCAATCACCCGAACAGCACACCGTCCAAAAATCCTTCACCTCTTGCTCCGTTTCCTTCAGACGCTTTGGCCCGCGACCGGATTCCTCAATGTTAACTTGGGTGAGCGCCCGACCCAAAGACCCCATTGAATAATACACGGCATCGGCGATTTTCGCTTTATGTGCGGTCGTTCCCAGGACCTTGGTTAGTTCCTGTTGAATTTGCTTTGCCGGCACATGGCCGAAACGAACAATTTGACAACGGGAAAAAACCGTCGGCAAAAGGGCTTCCGGCTTGCAGGTCGTGAGAAAGAGATACGTATTTGCGGGCGGCTCCTCCAGGGTCTTCAATAAAGTATTCTGAGAATCGGGTCTCATGACGTCGATGTCATACATGATGCCGACGTTGCTTTTACTCTCGACGGCTCCCCGCAGCATCGCATGGTCGAACTCTCTGATCAAGTCCCTGGGAATTATGGGTACTTTGAAGCCGTCCTTCTTTTTATCTTCGTCTTCATCTGATTCTTCCTTTTCAAAAGTAACGGGTAAATACGGCTCTGAAATTTTTGCCCGTATTTTTGATGAAATCAAGCCCCACCCTTTTTCCGACAGGTCGTCGTCGCTCATTACTCCTTTTCCAAGAGGAATGGGAAGAACGATGTGCAGGTCAGGATGATTATAGGCCAAAGTTCTCTGGCATGACGAACACGTATGGCACGGGACCGCGCCTTCGCCCGTACACAAGAGCGCCATGGCCATGTCGAGCGCAGCCGCGAATTTGCCGACGCCCTCATCGCCGCAGAACAGATAGGCATGAGCGAGGTTGCCGGATAAGAATGCGGAACCGAGCATCTCCTTGACCCGATCCTGGGCCACGAGATATTTCCAATTTATTGATTTTTCAGCCAATAGGATCTTCCTATCGGATTTATTGAATGGTGTTTCCGCAATGGGTTGCAAATGTAAGCAGCTTCTATCCGCATTGGAGAGTTGGTTTCCTATCTTTCACCATTGATCTTGGTTTATCTAAGAAAGTCATCAACTCATCTCGTATGTAATAAAAGGATTGGGGGGCAACAAAGTCGTTCTTTATTCTTTTCGGTTCAATCGGGAAATGAAACAAAAGCATATTTCGGATCTTTATGGCGTGGGCCTCTTCCTTCCCCTCGAAATATCGAAAAAATCCTTTTTTGGCGATACCGGCAAATTCCCTGCATTGTTCCCATAATTTCCTTGGGTGGGCTGACAGCACAGAATCGATAACCATTTCCCCGACTATTCTTCTAACAGGCGAAGATGAATAAACAAAAATACTGTTTGATTGGACGTCCTTAAAAATAGTCCTGCGGAATTCATATTTCTTTTCGCCACTGATTATCTTTTCGACATATCTTGGTTTAATTGAAAGTAAGACGTTCATCCAACCCTCCTGCCTTCTTTATCCACAAATATTGTTCCTGTGAAAGTTCGACGATTGATTGGGGGGCCCTGAGAAGAATACCATTACTTTTTAATGTAGTTAACGCTACTGGTTTTGGAAGGAAAAAATGAAAGAGAAACAGTATGACTATTGAAACATCTTTACTTGATATTTTTTTTACTTCTTCAAGTGAATATACCGTTCGCTTACCAACCTGCCGAATAATTTCATCGGGATCTCTTGAATTTCGAAAAACGGTCTCTACGGTCCCCATCGCAGTTATCTTTTGATCTTCCCTTGACAAGTAAAAAAGCACCACATCGCCAGCCTTGATTTTCTTGATTCTTGAGTTGCACAAATAGGCTTTCTTTATGGTGTTCCCCTCAGAAATTAATTCGCTACCATCAAACAGAGAAGGCGTTACCTCAGGAAATTCAGGAAACAGCCGACGATGATAAGATGGAACGATAGGGATCAAGTATTTCCTTACCCCGCCACCATCTCGCAAGCATGGAAAGTATACCTTTGAAAAAACAGCCTTTGGCAAGTCTTTCTGGATAGGGATAAGCCTTTTCAAGAATATGCGTTCTTTTCCCTTTGACGCGATATTCTCAAACCCGAACTCTTCAATCAAGCCGACAAGCGGATCGTTGGGGATAACGACATGAGTCAGGTATACCTCGGATATGCCGTTTTCTAGTGCGAATTCAAAGGACTTTCTTAGAAAGAATTCTCCAAGTTTGTACCCGGTGTCAACGACCCTCAGGGTGCAGATCTTCACGCGTTTGGTTTTTGCAAGCGGTGGAGTTGAGGCTATGGCTTCCTCTTCTATTTTATGAAGATATATGGCCCCTAAGCTCTGGTCGTCACGCTTATAGACAATTGCCTTCCGGCCTTGCCTGCATACCTTGGCCCACCATTGTTCGAACTCCAGGTAGTCGGCTTTCAGAGAATCAAAAATAGGATCATTGATATCCAGTTCGAATGCGGGCGTTTGAAACAGGGGACCGGGTATGGCAATTTCCTTCTCCTTGAACTGTCTTTGAAGGAGATCGACCGCCTCCTCAACACTAAGAATGCGGTCTGAAATTCCTGTGCTACGACTCTTCTTCTGAATTCCCTTGTCTTCTGTAACAAGAAAATCAACAGCGTCTTTATAGACCGCATAAATCAGATCGTTATCAATTTCATCATTTGCCGTTCTTGGCGACCCGCACTTACTCTGGAATTCAATGTCAAGAGTGGGATCAGGCGGTGTTTCTAAAAAGGCATAGGCAGCGATCTTTGATTGTATTATTCTCCTTCGTTCGGTGTCTTTGTCACTTTCAATATCTTGCATGCCACTTGGATGAACCAGGATTTGTATCCTGTACTGATTAAGCATTGAAAGAAGCTTCCGCACCAACAGTGGAACCACCTTGTTGTCTTCGCGGGAAATAAAAATGTTGGTGTCGAGAATGACTCGCATTCTATTGGTATTCCTTTCCCAAAGGTCGGAGCAGTTCTGCGAACACCGGCGCAAGCGATCCTTCGGTGATTGCCTTGAGGTCGGCCAATTCTCGAAGATGCGTGTAGTAAGCTGTTATTACTTTATGGGTGGGTTTTAACGATAGGGTGTTCATGAGGTGGTTCAATACAATCTAAAATAGGCATATTTCTTTCACTTCGTCAACAACAAAAACACGGGAACCAAATAGAGATGAGACATTGAACCTTCCGTGTCCTTCCGCCGACTATAGAAGTGCCATGGGCGTTTGAAGCGCGTAAGCGCTTCATCGTCGTAAAAGGAAATATCAAAAGGAGGCAGAATGAGAACTTATAACTGGCTTCTAATCGGTTTATTGTTCTTGTTCGGCTGCGGCACCAATTCGACAGCCCCAACAACCAAAGCCGTTATTCAAGGGCAAGTGTCCTACACCGGGATTATCGCTCATTTGAGCATAAATGCATGGGTTTTTACAAATCCGTCAACTGACACGGTAAAAACAGATTCACTAGGTAGATATGTAATCGATGTTCCTCCTGGTCGATATACACTTAGAGCGTTTGATAATGATGGTCTGAGTAGAACTAGTGATACCGTTACAGCAATAGCAGGCAGGGTTGATACTGTTAATCTAGTCTTTGCAATACCATAACATTGGTTGCTGGATCCAATAAGGAGGCAGAATGAGAACTTCTAACTGGCTCGTGATCGGTCTGTTGTTCTTGTTCGGTTGCGGCACCACTTCGACAGCGCCAACGCCGAAAGCCACTATTCAAGGGAAGGTTTTTTTTGCGGACTTGAATGATTCATTAATTCAACCGATAATAGGAGCAAGTGTTTTTACAAATCCGCCGACGAGCATGGTGAAAACAGATTCACAAGCCGGCTATGCAATCGATGTTCCCCCCGGCCGTTATACCATGAGAGCATTTTTTCACAAAGATACAGGTGCGACTGTTGACACCATCATAGCCGGCGATACCATTACAGCCTTATCAGGCCGAGTTGACACGGTTAATCTATTCTATTTGATAATACATTCGGTTGTGTGCAAACAACTTCATTCAGAAATCTCGGATGCCGTGGGGTGCACTCCTGCAATTGAGCAGCCATTGGACACGACTCCTTAAAACCCGAACTATCGTTCGCGACCTCCGATTGAGCAACATTGATATCCGCGGAATTTACTCTGGCCTCAGAATTCGTCGCGCGTGCCCTGTTTCGCGCTGGCGGCGGTCACCGCGTCCGCCGCGGAATTTTTCCTGTACTCCTCCAGCGCCGTCCTTGATTGACCTATGGTAACCGGGATCGCGGCCGTCAGGCATTCCGGCACATTGTAGGCAAAAACCGAAGACCCGTAGAACGAAGGTTCCTTCTGCGGAAGCACGAAAGGGCTGTGCACCGCGCCGGCGCTGTCCACATAACTGAAACAGACGGCCGAAAACCTGCCGTTGAGTCTTTTGCTGTTGAACACGATCCATCTGCCGCTGCTCGACCAGCCGTGCCACGAATCCGTCCAGCGCACGCCAGACGCGCATATGCGCAGGGCAGACGTTTTGACATCGATGAGCCCCAGACGGGTTCCGACTTTGTCAACGGGAAAATCCCCGTAGTCCGCGATATTCACCAGAATAAAACGCCCATCCGGGGACATCCTCGGCTGCAGCACGCTTCCGCCCGCCTGCTGCGCCGTCACCACGGTATCGAGCCTTCCCCACGATTTGGTCCGCACATCAAACGCGATGCGCATCAGGTCGCACCGCACGTCGCGGTAGTGATTCTCGGGAAGCTGGGGAGCGCTGCAGAAATAGAGAAAGCGGCCGTCGCGGGACCATTCGGGCATGGTTTCGATGCGATCCGTCCTCGACAGGTCCGGACTGCTGCTTATTTCATTCTTCGCGATATCGTACAATGCCACGTCCCCCGACCTGTCGAAGACGGCCCGGGGTTCGGCGCCTGCCGAGTAATACAGCATCTCGAACCGGTTCATGCTGAAAGCGATCATGGTCCCGGCAGGGTGCCAGCAGGTGAATCCGACTTTCCCCGATGAATACGGCGTTTTGGTGTTCACCGCGCGAAGTTCGTATTTGTTGTTTATCAACCTTCCGAGCATCATCGGCGTCCCGAAGAGCGGGGAGCGAACCTCCACGACCATGCCGGCCGGCGAATTGTTCAAAAAGCTGTGGCAGTTGAAGCAGGCATCGTTGCTCTTGTTCTGGAAAACGATCTTCTCGGAAAAATCCTGCACGTCGCGCTGGTACATCCCCATGGCTTTCCAGTACTCGCACACGGGGATCTTCCGATACGCGACGAAGCGGTCGATGCTGTCGAGGGCGACGGTGTCCCACACGGTCCGGTACTTTTGCCAGACCTTGTTGACACGGCAGAAGACATCAACGCCGATGCGCCGGCCTCGTTCCCGAAAAAGCATTTCCTTCCATTTCCCGGATGGAACGGCAATCGAAGGGGTCCGGCTCGAAATCGCCAGGCATTTCCCGCCCTGGCCGGAAAAGGCGACAAGAAAACGCTCGCCCTGCTCCTGAATGACAAAATTAAGCGGGGCGATATTGGGCGGAATGACCGTTCCATGGGAACAGGGGAAAATATCCGGGAGCCTGTTTACAACACGGATATCGGCCGCCGGCCCGACGCGGGCGCACTGTGTGCAGAGCGGCGCCAGGGCACCGAGGGACAGCAATCCGTATCGCACCACCGTCCGGAACGCCGTTGCGGCTTTATTTTTTTTCATTTGTCATCGCTTTTGAAAAGCCGTAGGTATAATAAAAGAAGTAGGAATACCCGCACGATTCGGCAAGGTCATCGAACGCTTCATCCGGCTTTCCGTTATGATTTGTAAATAAAATGGTGAAGAACCTGGAAAAAGCAGCCTCAGCCTCTTCGCTCGGCGTATAGCCGAAAAGCGCCGGCCGGTTTCCCCCGAAGGCTCCTCTGAGAAGCAGCGCCTCCTCCACAAGAAGAGGAATCTTGGGATACTTCAAAGCACGGAACAGTTCGGCATATCTCGCCAGGCTGTCCACGTTCCGCGTTATGAGGTTCCACGCAATCAGATATTCAAAAGCCATCCTGTTGCCGGGGTTTTCCCGCACGAGGGCCGCAAGCAAGGACGCATCGGCCACAACGAATTCCGTGGTGATTGCCATGGCACGGATATTCCGCAGTTCGGGGGTGAGCGACACGGTTGAACCGGCGCAAACAGAATCGGCGTATGCTTTCGCCCACTGCCGGTAACCGCCGTCCTTTCCGAGCGCCGTGAGGCACATTCGGCCGGCCTGGGGCATATTCTTGACAAAATATATCTTTGACAAAAGCTGGAGTCCCTGGGGATAATAGCATTCCGTGATGGCTTCAAGCGCGCAGTGCTCCGCGACATTGATCAGGCCGAGGTCGAACCATGTCCAGCCGCCCCAGATAAAATTCTGAAAGCCCTCCGTCGGACCCGTTGATCTTGCAAAAGGGAACAACAGCAGGGATTTCGGGTATTGAGGCACCTTGAACAGGTCTTCGAGCAGTCTGCCTTTGTAATAGAGGGCGCGATCCACGGCGTTGATGTGGTACGGCGTCAAGAAGCGTTGAGGCGTTTTTTCCGCTTCGCCAAGCAGGACGTCCCAGTTACGGGTGAGCATGGCATAATGTATCACCACGCCGGGATGGGACCGCATAGCGGCGCCGCGGCACATCCATACCGCGCCGCTTGTGAAAAGCGCAATCAGTGCGCTCGCGAGTATCCCCCGCAATGCGCTGTGCCGGACAATTGAAGCGCTCCGGGGAATCTTCCGTTTGAGGACAGCCGCAACGCGGCCGATAAGGCCGTGGAAGGCGGCGACGATCGCAATCAATGGAGAAACAATCCAGAAGACCAAAGGCAGCCATGCCGTAACAGACCAGGTTTTGGGGAGATTCGGAACAAGATGGTTATAAGCGTCTAAAGGGGAATAGAGCGGAAAGAATATTCCGCCGACAACGAGCGGAACAAGGACGGCCATGGCTGCCTGGACGCACGCGGACCGCCAGTCTCGCCTTTCCGCAATTTCAAGAACAATGCAAAGGACAACGAATGCGACAAAGGATTGTATGGCAAGGCCGTAAACCGCGGCAGAGAGAAATACGAAGAGAACCCAACGCCGCCATGCCGCGAGCCTTCCGGCAACCTGGTAGAGCAGGACGAAAGCGATTCCGAGTATGATCGAAACAACGGCCGGCAGCGGGTTAACTACCAATCCGAGCTGAATAAGCATGAGCGCGCCGGGAACAAATTTCAATTCCAGAACATTGTGCGCGCCGATGTTGACGAGAAACCTGCCGAGAAGCCAGCACATGACAAAAGCGATTACGGTAATGACAACCGTGCCCGCCCACGGACCGGCGAGAAAAGGCGTCAGAAAGGACACGATCAGATCCGTCAATTTTCCGGGGTACGCGGGCGCGCCCGTGATGAACCACGGAGCGTACGTCTCAACGGTGACGTTCAGGAAAAAGCCAGGATAGTAATAGAGCAACGATGGATTGACCCAGAACCGCACGCATAAGAAAAAGGCGGGGAAAAGAATACAATCGGCGATTATCGTGCGTGAAAAAACAATCCGGATCATCTGTCTTACCATTGCCTCATGAAAAGTATGTCGCGTAAGGAAAATAATCATTTTCTAACATTGCACCAAAGCGGAAAGAGCAGGGTCCCTTTACAGACCGTAGTGCCGCACATTCTTCCCTTTCCCCGTATTCTCCTCGAACAACGAGACGCCTTTTCTTTTTGTCGGAAATCTTCCACACGTGCTCCACTTTTATGCAATTCAGCAAGAAACGGAATTATGCAACTTGACAGATGATATTTCCGTTGCCGCGCGTTAGGTGGACCGGAGGGTGAGCCAGGGCGAATTGTCACTTCGTTCCCCAAGGCATGGTAATAGCGCTTCGCGCCTTATAATTATGTCGCTTGCCTTGTGCCGGCCGACGACCCTTGGAAGCACCCGAAGGGGTGCCCCGGCCGAAGGCCATCGGGGCGGTCCGGCAACGAGGCCGAACGGCCGAGCCCGGAGGGAGACCGACCCCATGTGCGTCGCACATGGGGGAACGCCCAACTTTTTTTCAATTTTTTCCAAATTAATACTGCCATCTGTTCACTCCCGTGACCCCGATTTACCTTTGGCCTGCAATTCCACCTTTCCTTATATATATTATGGTTGTTCTCTTCAAATTGCCGCAAATCATGGTTGAGAAAAGGGGGAGCTATGGTGCTTAAAAGGACGGCAGCATGTCTCATTGTTCTCGTTGCCGCGCTGGCAACGGTTTGCTACCCGGAGGTTTACACGGGCGAGCCCAGCAACAGGGTCACGATAAACCTGGGAGAGACGCCGTGGCGGTTTCTTAAGTCCGATCCCGTCATGAACGGCGCCACCGGCCCCCACGCCACGAGCTACAACGATTCCTCGTGGAAAACCGTGGGCATTCCCTACACCTGGAACGACACCGACACCTACCTCAACGAGGCAAGCGGCGGCAATGACGGCGACGCGTACGGCGGCACCAACTGGTACCGGAAGCACTTTACATTGGATAACCAGTACGCCGACCGGAAGATCTTCGTCGAGATCGAGGGCGCGCACGTGGGATGCCAGGTGTACATCAACGGCACGTTTCTTCCGGGCAACAGCTCCACCAGCCCGAACGCCACGCACGTGACCGGGTTCATGGGGTTCGTGGTCGACGTCACTCCGCATGTTCAGTTCGGCGGCGCGGACAACGTTCTCGCCGTGCGGGTGAGCAAGAACGCCACGTTTTACACCGATCCCGGTTTTTCCGAAATCTTCAGGTTCGGCCAGGCGGACGGCGGGCTCTTTCGGCCCGTGTGGATGCACATCACCGACAAGGTCCACGTGCCGCTCAACCTGTATTCGACGCTCAGTCAATGGGGAACCTACTGCGCCGCGGTGACCGCCACCGATGCGTCGGCCACAGTGTTCATTCAGACCAACGTGCGCAACGACGGTGCCGCGGCCGCGGACGTGTCGCTCACCACCAAAGTGGTGGACGCGAACAACAACGTGGTGCTCACGCTTGCCGGAACGCAGACCATAGCGGCGGGCACGGCGTCGGCGTTCGCCCAGACCGGCGACATCGCCAGCCCGCACCTGTGGTACCCGAACAACAGCGTGTACGGCGGTCCCTACATGTACAAGGTTTACCATATTGTAAAGGTGGGCGGAACAACCGTCGACGTGTTTACAAGCCCGCTGGGAATCCGCGTGCTCACGTGGGACCCAAGCTTCCCCTACTACAACGCACACAAGCATTTCCTCTGGGGCGCCTCGGCCCGCTACGATTACCCGGCGCTGGGAACCGCGGTCCCCGAAGAGCAGCAGTGGCGCGATGCGAAGATCCTTGCCGGATGCGGCGGCAATTTATGGAGGCCGGGCCATTCTCCGTGCAGCCCGGAGTTCGTAGCGGCATGCGACGCCTACGGCATCGCGCTCGTGCAGCCGAGCGGCGAGCACGAGGGCGCGTGCGGCGGCTGCAACGCGGCGCTCAAAGCCGAGATTCACCGCGAAATGATCATCCGCGACCGGAACCACCCGTCGGTGTGTGCCTGGGAAGTGAGCAATGGGCCCATCAACACCGGACTTGCCCAGCAATGCCAGGGTTTCGCGAACCAATGGGACTCCATACACACGCGGGTCCAGGCAGACCGCACGCCGAGCCCGGCCAACGGTTACATTCTCGGCTGCACGGCCACGGGCTGCGAAATCGGCGTGAAGCACAACTTCCCCAACAACCCGGCCTGGGGCTCCGAAGACTGGAGCAACTATGGCCGTTTGTCAAGATGGGGCTACGATTACGAGATGGCCTTTATCGCCGATTACCTGCAGGAATGGGTGCAGAGCCAGGCGAACAACTGCTTCGGGATTGCGCAATGGTACATGTCCGAGACGCCCGGCGAAGACGGGTATTTTCTGGACATGCCGAACACCAAGGAACGGTCGTTCGGCTGCTCCATGCTGGATTTCAACCGCATCCCGAAATTTCTGTATCACGCGTGG
The DNA here is from genome assembly GCA_963753345.1 of uncultured Fibrobacterota bacterium. Lineage (GTDB taxonomy): Bacteria > Fibrobacterota > Chitinivibrionia > Chitinivibrionales > FEN-1185 > FEN-1185. The sequence goes on along the minus strand of CAVWBU010000026.1, from coordinate 147,480 downwards.
CGTGTCTGCTGGACCCCCTATTCGCTGCACCCGGAAATCGCCATTGCGCACCACTGGAACCGGTCCGGGAACGTGAGGGTGAATGTCTTCTCCAACTGCGACAGCGTGAGGCTCCTTATCAACGGCGTGAGCCAGGGCGTGCAGAAGCCCAACCCGGCCGCGGGAGTGAGCCCGGACAACGACCACACCCAGAACGCCACGCAGATGCCTTTCCAATGCCATTGGGACCTTGCATGGCAGGCCGGCACGCTGCGGGCCGAGGGTCTTGACAATACCGGAAAAGTGGTGTGCTCCGATCAAAAGATAACCGCGGGCGCTCCGGACCACGTGGTCCTCACCGTGGAACCGCCGCTGGTGCGGCCGGACAACGGCACCTACGAGATACGAGCCAACGGCACCGACGCGGCGTTCATTCTGGCCACGGTGGTCGACAGCGCCGGTAACTGGTGCCCGCTTGACAGCCACAACATCACGTTCAGCGTTTCGGGCCCGGGAAACTACCGCGGCGGCTCGGACCAGCGCGTCAATCCGAACATGCCCAAGACCTATCACGCGCCCATGGACCCCGAGCTCACGTTTGAAGGCGGCATGTGCAAGATCGCGGTGCGTTCCGTGTTCACGCCCGGCGTGGTTACGGTGTCGGGGAACTGCGCAGGACTCCCGCACCCTGCTGCATCGACCACATTCACCGTATATCCGGTCAGCGACCCCGTGTATTCAACCGGCACGCTGCTGCGTCCGACCGCGCCTTTGGCGGTTTCGTCGTTCAAGACCGCGCTCGTCGGTGGTGTTCTGCGGTACTTTATCTCGCGGCCGGCGCTGGTGTCGCTGCAGATTGTGGCGGCAAACGGCAAAGTGGTGAGGTGGGTACCCGCGTCGTTGCAGACCGAAGGATGGCATCCGGTGATGCTTTCCAATTCGAGAGCGTCGTCAGGAATCTCGGCAGGGGTTTACTTTGTGCGATTTGGGATAGACGGGGCGTACCAACCAGTGAAGAGGCTGGTTGTTGCGAGATAGGAAATTACTCTAAGAGCAAAGAATAATCTGGCGGGGGATGTATCCCCCTCGCTCCGGACCGGCGCGCGTTTGTTTTGTCACTCATTGTCAATTGCGCGCCGGTCCTGCGCTACCCCCTCCTGGGTGGCCGCCTTGACAAGATGGATGCTAGACCACACATCGTTGTGGCGGCACCCACGAAGAGTAGTTGAGAGGTTGAGAAGTTGAGGAGTTGAGAAGAAAAGAGGTAAGCAAGTTGACGGTTGACAGTTGGCAGTTGACAGTAGTTTTCAAGCGGATGCAGTTGGCGCAACAAATAAATTGACAGAATTTATTTCGTCTGCCGCGCGTTAGGCAGGACTGAAGGCCGCGATGGAGCGCGGTGCTGCCTGAACACGGCCCGCAGGGCCCTCGTGGCAGGCAGCCCGAGGCCGCAGGCCGAGACCGTAAGGACGGCCGACCCGAGCGAAGCGAGGGAAACGCCCAAGTATTCATCTTGAACTCAGACGCCTTAATCAAACTTTCGATATACCCCGCCTTGTCCCCAGCGACGATGTATGTTAGCTTACGAGCCTGCCTATCGCGAATCAAGTCCTTTAACAGTCCCGGGGGACGCGATGTACTACAACCATACTTCACAGACAAGAACCTTCAAGATCGTGGAGAACAGCAATTTCGCCGACGACGATCTGAAGTGGATCGGGTCATTGGGGAATGTTTCCGTGGTCACGCTGCAGAAAAAATCCATACGGGTCCGGACCGAATCCGAGGACGCCATCGCGGGAATCATTAACTCAATTAACAAGAAGTACTGCAACAGCTCAAAGCCGAAACTCTGCCCGTTGTTCTGCACCCAGCTCTGATCCTCTTCGAGATGTTTAGACAAAGTGGGATAGCCGCCACATCCGTTGCTTATCTTATGTTGAGAAGTTGAGAAGAAAAAGCGTTGAAACGTTGAATAGTTGAAACGTTCAGAATTCAAAGAGGTCATGCGGATATCGATTTTGTTGCGGATGCCGATTGGCGCAAGAAAAGCTAATTGACAGAATAGATTCCAGTTGCCACGCGTTAGGCAGGACTGGAGGCTGCGCCGGAGCGCGGTGCTGCCTGACCACGGCCCGCTGGGCCCTCGTGGCAGGCAGCCCGAGGCCGAAGGCCGAGACCGGAAGGACGGCCGACCCGAGACCGAGCGTTAGCGAGGGCGAGGGGAACGCCCAACTCTTCTCTTTCTTTGTTTGCTATTATCTTCCGCCCCATTTTCACTTCTTCTTTTTCCCCAGCCACTCCGCCGGATCCATCGCTTCTGTCGATTTTCTTATCTCAAAATGCAATTTCGGCGGATCGAACGGGTTGGGCTCGCCCACGATGCCGAGCACGGTTCCGGCGGCGACCTTATCGTCCTTGGACACCCGCGTCTCTTCGAGCCTGGCGTACGTTGTATAGTAGCCTCCGTGGTCCACAATGACAAGCTTGCCCAGCCCGCGCATCCAGCCCACGTAGACCACCTTGCCCGACGCGACGCAGTACACCGTTTCGCCCTTCTCCGCGCTGATGTCGATGCCCGTGTTGTTGGTGACGGTCTTGTACACCGAGTGCACCACCCTGCCGAATTCGGCGACCACGCTCCCGGCAACGGGCCACGGCAGAGAGCCTTTCTCCTTTTCAAACGTGGCGTTCAGGCTCTTTTCCCACGCGGAGCGCGGTTTGGTGCGCCTGCTCTTCTCCAGCGTCGCCACGATGTTCTCCACCTCCCGCTGGGCCGCCTCGAGCTCCCTGATCATCTTGACATACGCGTCTTTCTGCGACCGCACCTGGGCAAGGAGCTTTTCGTGCGACGCCTGCTCGGCCACGAGCGCGCCGTGCTCGGTCTCCTTGTCGCACTTGAGCGCGGTGAGCCGCTTCTCCTCGCGCTCGAGCGCCGACTTGTCAAGCGCGATCCTCTTCCTCACGGCGTCGATGCCGGCCATGAGCCTGCGGTCGTAGCGGTTGAGCTCGCGGTAGTACCGGGCGCGGTTGAGCATGTCGGCAATGGAGCGCGACGCGAGGAGGAGCCCGGTCATTGCCACGGGGCCCGACTTGTACATGGCGCGCAGGCGCTTCTTCATGAGACCCTGGCGCCACGCAAGCTCCCGGTCTGCCGAATCCAGGCTCGCGCCGAGGGCGGTAACGGAACGCGACGTCGAATCGATTTTCACCGCGATCCGGAGAAGGTAGGCCTCCGACGTGGCGATGTTTTCTTCCACCTGTTCGAGCTGCGCGACCACCGTGCCCTCCTGGCCGGCAAGCTCGCGCAGTTTCCGCCTGCCCTTTTCAAGCTCGTTTTTTATCGAGTCGAGGACCGCGTTTTTCTCTTCGATTTTTTTTTCATAGTCCGCGCTTACGACAGGCGCGGGCGCGAGCGCGGCCGCGGGTTTCCTGTTGTTTTTTGCAAACAGCGGGATACAGCACCCGACAGCGAGGACCGCTATCAGGACACGAGGAATCTGCGAACCGCGCTCATGCTTCCTATGCACCCGAACAGCGCCCCCGTCGCGACAAAGAGTGAGACAATCAGGTACCATGGCCCCCATGAAAGGAGGAAATGCGCGAGCGCCAGCTTGACAAGAAGGAGCGCAGCCGCGCCGAAGCACCCGCCGAACACGCCCTGCAGCATGCCTTCGAGAATAAACGGCGCCTTGATGTACGCGGGCGTCGCGCCCACGAAGTGCATATTGCGGATAAGCTCGCGCCTCGCGTAGATGGTGAGCTTGATGGTGTTGGCAATCATCACGTTGGGAGCGACCACGAGCACGATAAAGAAAATGATCGTCCCGATCAGAAACAGCGTTGTGTAGCGCTCGAGCTGCTGCAGCTCCGAGGTCGACATCCGGAAGTCCTCGACCCCGTCGATGGCCGTCAGTTCGCGCGACAGCGTCTCGAGCGACGCCGCGGAACGCGATGTCTCGGCCAGAACGAGCTCGATGGACACGGGAAACGGGTTTTCGTCGACCGCCTGGAGCATGGCGCTGTCGTTCTGCGTCTTGAACCGCTGCCATGCTTCCTGTTTGTCCACAACGCGCGCCGACGCGACCTGCGGGCAGGCGCGCACCCGCGCCACGAGCGCGGCGAGCTTTGCGGTGTCGGCGGCCGCGCCGTCCTTCACATACACCACGGCCGCCACGCGGCCGGCCGCCGACCTGAGTCCCTGCCGCACGTTGATGTATCCCACGGCCATGCACCCCAGAAAAAACAGGGTGAGCCCGATGGTCGCCACCGAGACAAAGGTCATGAGCTTTGCCTGGTAGAACCCGCGGAATGCTTCTTTGATAAAGTAGAATAAATGCATTGAATACTAATTTTAGTAGTTTACTTGGGCGTTCCCCTCGCCTTCGTCAAGACTCAGGCTCGGGCCGGTTCTCCTTCCGGTCTCGGCCTTCGGCCTCGGGCTGCCTGCCACAAAGGCCCTGCGGGCCGTGGTCAGGCAGCACCGCGCTCCAGCGCGGCCTTCAGTCGCCCCTAACGCGCGGCATCGGAATTCTATTTAGTCAATTTCCCTTTCTCGCGCCAATCGCTTTGCACAATCTATGAGTCAGGGCGATTATTCTTCTCAACTCCTCAACTTATCAACCTCTCAACTGCTCTTCGTGGGTGCCCCCGCAGCAATGTTTGGTCTTGCAGCCACTTTGTCAAGGGAGCCACCCAGGAGGGGGTAGCGGAGGACGCCGAAGGCGGCCGGAGCGAGGGGGAAACCTCCCCCACATGTTAATTATCTTCTATTATTGGACTCTAATAAATTGTTTGTCTTTAATTTTAATAATCGACGCCTCGGTATTGATCCTCTGCGCGGGATCGAATGATATAAGGCCGGACGCTCCCTTGTAGTTCTTGATTGATGCGAGGACCTGCGAAATCTGGGATGCCGACGCCGACACGCCCGCCTGCCGCAGCGCCTGAGTGATGAGTGAGGCGGCGTCGTAGCCGAGGGCGGCGACGCGGTCAGGATCGGCGCCGAACTTGCTTTTGTAAAGTGCCTTGAAATCCTGCCAGTCCTTGGTTTCGGCGAGGCCGACCGAAAGGTTCGAGGAGAAGAGCGCGTTGTTCACGTATTCCCTTCCGTCGGCGATGGTCTTCGGGTTGTGCCAGCCGGTGGAACCGAGCAACTGCGTCCTGATATGGTGATAGGGCACCTGCGGCGCGAGCATCACCACGTCCTCGGCCTCTGCCGGAAGGAAGATACCGCCGATCTCATAGCCGGAGTCCGCGGCGGCGGCAAGTTTGGGGTCGGTCTTCGGGGACGGCTGCGCGTCGCCGGCCAGGCTTTTTTCCACGGCTGTGCGCTGCTGCTTACGCATGATGAGTTTGGTCTTCAGGTTGTCAAACTGCACCTTGAAATCCTTGGTCCCTTCTTCGTAGCTCTCCTCGGACACAATCTCCCTGCCGCTCTTCTCCACCTCCCTGCGGAAGCCGCGGGCCAGGTCCCTGGCGTAGTCGGACGACGGGCCGATGATCGCGAAGTCGCGGATGTTAAGATTGTCCATTGCATAGCGGGCGATCTTGGCGCCCAGGGTGGCGAGCGTGACGTTCATCTGGAAAATGTTCGGCCCCATCCCGGCAATGCCGTCGTCGGTCGCCGTGGGGGACACCATCACCGCGTCCTTGTCCATCAGGATCGACGCCGCAACGATCGCCTCCTGCGACAGCACAGGCCCCAGGATGACGGGAACATGGTGCTCCGTAAGGAGTTCCTTGGTCTTCTTCGCGGTCTCTATCATGTTCCCGCGCGTGTCGCATGTGACAAGGTTGAGCCTGGCGCCGGTCGACGCCGCGTACTGGTCGAACGCCACCTGCGCGCCGGTCACGATCTGCTTGCCGATGTCGGCATCGTAGCCCGAGAGCGGCGCCAGAACCCCGATCTGAACCTGGCCGCGCTCCAGCTCGTTGGCCTTGTTCATGTACTCCTTCACCGCCGCGGCGTGCGGCGCACGGTCGTAGACCCGGAGATAGCGCTCGGCCTTTTCCTTTGCGCGCACCAGCTGGCCGGCGCCGAACAGCTTTACAATCTGAAAATAGGCCAGCACCTCCGCGATGCGGGGATGCAGATCGGAGCGCGGAATGAGCGCGTCGAGCTCGTCGGCGGTGAACACCTTCTCGCACATCTTCTGGACGTTGGCGAGCGTGAGCGTGTCGAGGCCGCCGGCCACCCCGCCCGACAGCGCGTTGGAGAACGCGGCGAGCGCGGCGGTGTAACTTTCGCTTTTTGCAAGAAACAGTCCGTCGAGATACCACAGCCGGGGCATGAACACGGACGAGGGATACCGTTTGAGATAGATCTGGAACAGGCGACCCGCCAGCGCATAATCGTTTTCCCGCACGCTCGACTCGATAAGAAGGGGCACAAGGTATTCCGCCGCGCTGTCGTTGCCATGGACCTTGAGAAACGAGCGGATCACAGCCGAGCAGGAATCGTACTTCGCCTGTTTGTAGCAGTCGGTTGCCTTCTTGTAAACCACCTGAGGATCGTCAAGGGGTGACGCTTTCGACACGAAGCACAAAGCAAGGACAATCAACAGGGACATGCGAAGAAAGAAACGGGACATAGGGCTCACTCCGGGGGACGGAAGTCGGTGACGGTGAGGATCAGAATTCAGAATATGAAAAAATACACTTGTTGATGGTTCAAGCGCTACTGTAAAGAATGTACAAATAGCTCGGGATATTAATAATTAATTTAGTGGGGGCACCGCTTCGCGTCGCTATGTGCTCTTTCCGTTGAAAGCCTCCCCGGGGGGAGGTTGGAGGGGCATTATAATAAGCATTTTCCTAGCGGGATCTAAAGGGCGGAGCCCTTTCCATATCTTTATTTTGGATTTATTCTTCCAGGACCATCACACACTTTTCTTTTCCACAGAATTACTTCAAGCTCCTATTGTTTCCCATACCCCGCCTGCTTTAAAAATCTTTCATCATCCCTCCACCCCTTCCGCACTCTCACATGACACCGTATCGACGCCGGCACGCCGGTCAGCTTCTGCAGGTCCTGGCTCGCCCGTTCCTGAATTTTTTTTATGAGCCTGCCGGCCTTCCCTATGATGATGGCTTTCTGTCCGTCGGTTTCCACATAGATCACCGCGTCTACATTATGCTGGGCCGGCGATTCGCGGTATCCCGTGATCTCCACGTGGGCGGCGTGCGGTACTTCGTCAGTGGTGTTGTAGATGATCTGCTTGCGCACATATTCGGCCGCAAAGAATCTTGTGTTCGCGTCCGTCAAGTCATCCGGGGGGAAATGCGCGGGCCCGGCCGGAATAAAGGGGTCGATTAAACGCAGAAAGATTTCTTTTGTAGCGGGTTCTTTGGCGTTCACGGCTGCATGCGGTGCCGACGCCAGCGCCGGATGGCGCTCGAAAAACGTTTTTACCATGGCGTCCGGCGCGTCGCAGATGTCCTTTTTGTTAAACAGTATTACGCACGGCGCCTTTGCGCCGGAAACGATGCGGGCCACAATGTCTTCCTCTTCGCCGAATTCCCGTGCCAGGTCCACGATGTAGCACACGATGTCGGCATTGTCCTTGAGCGCGGCCGCGGCCTCTTCGAGCATGCGCTCGTTAAAGGCGTGCTTTCCCCGGTGAATTCCCGGCGTGTCAATAAACACAAGTTGGAGCCCGGGCGCATTGTAGATGCCGCGCAGGTTCTTGCGCGTGGTCTGGGGCATGGTTGACACAATGGAAAGCTCCTCGCCCAGCACGGTGTTCATGAGCGTGGACTTGCCGGAATTGGGTCTTCCCGCAAGGGCAATGAATGCTGAGCGGGAATTTGATTTCAAATTTTCCATAAATTGTATATCAAAAAGCTCTGGTGGGGGCACCGCTTCGCGTTTCCCCCTGGCCCCAAGCCTCCTCGGCCTACGGCCTGCGGGGTCTTGGGGCACACCCCCTCCTGCGATGGGGCGCGCCGAAGTCGCTCGCTTGACGCTCGCGAAGCGACGCCCCTTCGCAACGCAACCATTGCGGTATGCCGCTTCGCGGCAATTGAAAATCAAAAAACCGAGCGCCGTACCAGCTGCTCTCCGCGGGTGCCCCCACACGGGTGCTTGATTCTTGCAACTGCTCCCTCTTGGGGTGCACCCAGGAGGGGGTAGCGGAGGACACCGCAGGCCAGAGGCCGAGGAGGACGGAGCGAGGGGGAGCCTTCCCCCGCCTAGATAATTTATTATTTGCAAATCATCCCACCGGCCTCGTCGTATTCTTAACCACCGCCTTTTCCATGCTCTGTGTCCGGCGTATGTATTTCCTGAATATTTCGGCCCCGATAAAGCTCGAATGAACGGTCCAGAACTGGTCGTGCACCGTCACCACGCCCACGGCGATGCGCTGCCGCGCGTCCGAAGGATTCGAGGCGAAGCCGATGAACCAATCCACCTTGCCGAGTTTCTCGTCGTCGACCGACCCCGTCTTCCCGCCGTACTCGATGTCGTCGAACTGGGATGAGTGCTTGATATACCGGAATGAGTTCCTCGCGGTGCCGTACTGGGCCACGCGCGTCATCATTCCCTTGAGCAGGGCGGCCGTGCTTTCGCGCACGGGCGAGCGCCACACGCGCGGTGCGGCGCGGAACACCACGCAGGAGTCGCCGCAAGTCACGCTGTCCACAAAGAACGGGGCGGGCATGCGCCCCTTTTCCGAAACGCCGGCGGCGAGCATGGCGCCGAACAGCGGGGACATCTTGGTCTTCCCGTTGAAGCCGGAGGCGATTTCCGCCACAAGGACCGCGGAGTCTTTGTCGGCGATGGCCGCAACCGGTTTCTCATTGTCAAGTTCGAAGGGGATTTCGCAGTTGAACCCGAACTTGCCCATGTATTCGCGGATTATCTCCGGACCCAGAACATACAACCCTATCCTGCCGAACACCGGGTTGATGGAGTAGGCGTACGCGTCCTGCAGCGACACCGGCTCGTAGGCCGCGAGCTCCTCCTTGAGTTGGAATCGGTAAAGGGTGTACCTGCGGCCCGCGAGCGGAACCCTGCTGTCAGGGTTCATGTGGCCTTTCTCGATGGCAGCCGAGGCCGTGACGGTCTTGAACACCGATGCGGCGGGAAACAGACTCCGCCCGTACAGGTTGTCACCCAGCGCCGGCTCCGCCTCTCTGGTGTACGAGATGAGCGCCAGCACCCTGCCGGTGGCCGCCTCCAGCGCCACAACCGCGCCGTATTTAGGATGATATTGCCTGAGGAGCGTCTGGCCGCAACGCGCCACCGTGCTGTCGAAGCTGTAATGGAAAACGTATGACCGGCCGCCTGAGGCAACGGTGTCGGACGACGTGTTGAGCCGGGGCGGATATTTCCTCAACAGGTCGGCAAGAACCGAGGCCGAAAAAGCATGGTGCGGAATTTCCGGTTTGAAAAAGCCGAACAGCGGATGATGCGGCTGCGACGGGAGCGCGGTTTGTGCAGCAGCGAGCGGCGCCGGCGCGGCGTGTGCCGCCGCGGGCAACGGCAGCACGGCATGTTCTTCCGGAGCCGTCGGGGCCGGGCCCGGCGCCGAAGCGCGATCAAGTGGCTCCCTCGCGCTGAAAATCTTTACAACCGCGACAAGGGCGATAAGGACAAGGGCGACGCGGATGCGGCCCTTTCGGGGAATGCGGAAGCGCGACCCGAAGAGCGCCCTCCTTCCATTCCCCACCCGTTTCATCATGGGGGATTCGGAAAGAATGGCGCGCCGGTCGCTCATGCTTAAAAAATAACTCAGGCGCCCGCGGCAGTGGCGCGGCATGCGGCCATTCCGGAACCTTGGGAATTACTTGTCAAAACGTAATCGCCGTCATAATGCTCATGCTGTTGTCCGGAACCAGCTTCCCCGTAACGTCCCACTGGTATCCGAAGCGCGCGTCCCAGATGAGCGACGCGCCCTGCGTGATGGCCACGCCGATGCGGTATCCATAATAGAACGACGGCGTGAGGTCGAAGAACGCGTCGAAGTGCTCCTTGCCCATACTGTCGACGCTCATCACCGTGGAACCGATATCCTTCTTGTCAAGGTATATCTCAGCCTTGGTTATCTTCGGTATCCGCTTGAGAAGCGCGTCTCCCAGCCCGCCTGAAAGCTCAAGCCGCTGGTCCTTGGCGCCGTTCTTTCCCGCAAGATACTGGTAAGTGCCGTCGATGAAGACGACATTGACAATGTTGAATCCGAGCCGGCCGAACACACCGTCGAGGGTGGTGCTGTCGATGTTCTGCGATTTCGTCTCGACCGTCGGATACCGCTGCAGCCGCTCGTCAAAATAATACGGCCCGAAATATCCCGGAACGAACCTTCCCACGATGTGACGGTACTCGGCGCCCGCGCTGACCGGCCCCGCACGAAGCGCCACGCCCGGCGCGCCCAGACCCCATCCGGTGCGGTTGCTCTTGAACGCCGCAGTGTCGGCAACCACCGCGGCCTGGCCGTACACGTCGAGGCCGAGGAAATCCGTCTTGATGATGGGCAGGCCGATGTCGACGCCGGCGATCGCATAGCGCGAAATGGAATCGCGGTAGGTGGTGTCCGACTTGCTGGTATCCGCGTCCCCGCCCGCAATAAGGCTATCGACCACCGCGGGCGAGTACTTGCTCCTCCAGTATGCCACGCCGGGAGGCCCGCCCGCCGACGTCCACTGGCGCGCGGGCGCGTACTCGTTTCGGTCGATTGCGTAGGTGGCGCCGATTGACAAATTTGACAGAATAGGAACATTCGCAGTCTTGATGGGACAAATGGCAAGCCGCGCGGCGGCAATGCCGCCGTCGTACTTGAGCTCCAGAAAATCGGCGATCATGGTCTGCAGCGTGATGCCCACGGGTGAAATGTTGTTGAGATAAAACTGCATGCCGAGCAGCTTCTGGTCAGGATAGTGCAGCATGTTGGTGAAACGGTCCATCACGAACCCGTAGCCGAGGGTCACGTTCGACAGCCCGCCTATCTTGACAAACACAGGATCGTTCTCGTAGCCGAACCGCAGGTACTTGATCTTCCGCATCACGGATTCGGCCCAGTTGTCGTGGTCGAAATCCCAGGCCTTGTTTGAAAAATCTCCGTTTGCGTTGAGGAACAGCTCAATGTCGAGTCCGATGCCGAATTTCCAGATCGAAATGTCCGGGGAGATCGCAAGCCGCGTCCATTGTTCGGTTCCCACGGTGACGGACCCGGCCGAAATTTCCCACGTAATCCCGGGCGCTCCGTTCTGGCCGGCCTTGGGCTGCTCCTTCTTCTCCTGCTGTGCAGCCGGGGCCGGTTTTTCCTCTTTCTGAGCGGGAGCTTCCGCAGGAGCGGCGGCCGGCTGTGCCGGTTTTTCTTCCTTCTTCACCGGGGCCGCAGGCGTTGTAGCCACTTGCTTTTCAGGAGTCGCGGCGGCCGCAGGCTGGGCCGCTGCGGGCGCAGGCTGCGGGGCCGGGGCAGGCTGCGCCGCTTGGGGCACGGCGGCAGGCTGTACGGCCTTGCTGGTTGTATCCTTTGCCGCCTGCTTCGGCATTTCGGACGACAAAGCTGCGGACGCGGTTTCGAGTTTCGCGCCCGACCAGTTTTCCAGCGCGGCAATCGCTTCGGCGGAGAGTTTTCCCTGCTTGAACACGCCGAGGACCGGATCGTAGGTGCAGAACTCTCCCGGCAACACCTCGGCTGTGCCGCCCTTGGCGGGCTCAACACGGACCTTGCCCGACAGCACGGCCACCGACGGCTCACCCTGCCGCGTGAACTTGAAGGATGCGGCCGTCCCCACCGGGACGAACTTGCAGCCGTGCAGGACCACCTTGACATTTGCAAGCACCGCGCCGGGGTCGCGCCTCAAAAACAGCTGGCCCGCGTCGAGGTGAAGTATGAGAGCAGTGTCGCTTCCCGCAAGGTTCGCGCGCAATTCGCCGCGAAGAAACACTGCGCAGCCGTTTCCAAGGAACAGTCTTGCGTGGTATTTGTCGTCGAGGTACAGCGAATCGCCGGCCGAAACGGAGGCGGTGTCTTTCACCGCGGCCCAGTTCGCCTTGTCGTGCTGCCAAACGAGGATCACGCCGGAATCCGGCCGCACGCTGAAGCCGGCGGGAGACAAATTGACAATGGAAAGAAGGAAGAAAACCGCTGGCAATACGCTTCTGGCCGTCATGAAGAGCCCTCCTTGAGAGATGGAATCGACGATGTTTCCTAGATTTTACAATTCATTGCGGCGCGCGAGCAAGACAAAAGTCCTCCATAGCGAGTTCACGCCGGCGGGCCGAACGCTGTTGTGAGCCACGAGGCGAGATGATCCCACGCTTCTTCTGCCGTCAATGCCCTCAGAGAAGCCCTTGGGTCAATCCCGGGCGGCACGGAGCGGTCGCCCACATTGTCGGCGGTATAGACGGGAAATCCTAGCATCGGTTTGCGGATCACGAGGTTCTTTTCGCCGAACGGCCCGTTTCTCTTTTCATCGGTTGGGCCGAAGACGCCCGCCGTGGGAACGCCCATGCAGGCGGCCATGTGCATGATGCCCGAATCATTGGCGATGCAGCATGCGCATTCCGCAAGCAGCGCCGCGGTCTTTTGGATGGACACCGGCTCCACCACGGTCGCGCCCTCCTTCATGGCCGCGGCGACGGCCTGCTTGACATCCGCCTCATCAGCCGAGCCCACGATAAGGGCGCGGGCGCCGAGCCGCCGGCACGCCAGGTCGGCAAGCGCCGCAAACCGATCCGGCGGCCAGCGCTTCACGTCCATGCCGTGCTCCACGCTCGAGCCGGGGTGGACGGCAATGAGTTTCGAATCCCCCGCGCACAAGCGGCGGAAATCCTTGGCCCATTTCGCGTCGTCCTCCGCCGAATTGGCGGGGAAAGGTTATTTCGGCATTTTCGATGTTTTCACCGAGGAAAAAGCCAACCAGCCCGAGATTCTGGTTGACATCGTGAAGCGATGGATCGACCGGAAGAAGATCCGTTCCGAGAAAAGAAAGGCTTGACAAACGCTTAAGGTTGTACCGAAAGCCGTACCGCCGCCGTATGCCGCACAGCAGGGGGAACGCGAAATACTGCCAGGTATTGGAGGGAAAAAAGCAGAGGCTCGCGTCGAACCGCAGGCCTCTCAGACTGAACAGCACGGCCGCGGATTCCAGAGCGCCCGACCGCAATCTGTCCGGGTCGAAAACATGGACGCGTTCCCACATCGGATCACCTTCGGCGATAGCGGCAATCCCGTGGCGCAGCGCGAGCAGGTGGAGCGCCGCCTCCGGCCTTTGCCGCCTGAGCGCGGCGAACGCCGGGTAGCACATCAGGTAATTGCCGATGCCGATGGGGCAGATGCAGAGGATTTTCATTGAGTACGCCGCACCCCGCGAAGCTCCCAAAAGCATTTTGATTTCTTTATTTATTATTTGCAGAAGTAAATCTCCGCCTACAGCCGCTCCTTTATCTGGTACACGCTCTTTGGCGCGGAATGAGTGATCATCTCGCCAATGAGGCCTATGGATACGAACTGGATGCCCATGATGATCGCCCCCATTGACAAAAGAACAAGGGGCCGGATATGCATCTGCCGCGTTACGATCCATTCCACGCCGAAGTAGGCCAGCACCAATGACCCGAGCAGCGCGAGCAGCACCCCCACCAGGCCGAAGAAGTGCAAGGGGTTCCTGATGTATTTGCGGAGGAACAGGAGCGTGAGAAGATCAAAGATGCCCTTGAGACCCCTGCCGAACCCGTATTTCGATTTTCCGAACTTGCGCGGATGGTGCGGCACCACCATTTCGGTGATGCGGTAGCCGTTCCACGCGGCGAGCACCGGCAGGTAGCGGTGGCGCTCACCGTATATTTCGAGGCTTTTCGCCGCTTCGGCGCGGTACGCCTTGAACCCGCAGTTGAAATCGTGCAGCTTTACGCCTGCGACGAGCGACGTGGCAAGGTTCCACAGTTTTGACGGCAGGGTCTTGGTGATGGGATCGTAGCGCTTCTTCTTCCAGCCGCTTACCACATCCCAGCCGCTGTCGAGGAGTTTCACCATGTCCGGGATCACCTCGGGATCGTCCTGCAGGTCGGCGTCCATGGTGACGATGACGTCGCCGGCCGCGGCCTCGATGCCCACCGACAGCGCGGCCGCCTTGCCGTAGTTGCGGCCGAAGCGCAGGGCGCGCACCCTGCCGGGATAGCGGTTCGCCAGGGCAGCAAGCGTCCTAAAGGACCCGTCGGTGCTGCCGTCGTCGACGAACACCGCTTCGTACGCGACACCCGCGCGTGAGAGCGACGCGTCGATCCCCTCCATGAGGGGCGCAAGGCTTTCGTTTTCGTTGAGCAGCGGAACGACAACGGACAGTTTCATACCGGTTTCCTTGACAAATGAAGTTTGTTCATCACGAACAGGATACCGCCCACGAGGCTCGCTGCGCTCCCCACCAGCGTGGCGAGGAACCCCATCACAATGGCGGCCTCCAGCTTGAACCCGGCAAAGGCGAACAGCGCGCCGCCCACGCTTTCCCGCACGCCGAACGGGAGCGGCGCCACCATCATCATGGCGAGGATGGGCACGAAGATGAAAAAATAGTGGATGTTCGCTGCGGAAAGCATGCCGAGCGCGCCCGCGCACAGGATGTGCACGCCGATCCTCATGAACTGGACCACGGTCGACAGCACGCCCACGGGCAGGAGGATGTGGACGTCGTGGGACTCGATTATCGTTTCGTCAAGTATCCGCCTGAGCGCGTCTTTCCGCCGGAAGGGAAGCCTGTCGATAAGCGCAAAGGCAAGCGTCTGGAGCTTTTTCGACATGAGGAACGCGAGCGCGCCGCCGAAGCAGGCAAACGCGACGAACAGCGCGACAATCGCCAGCGTCATGCTCCGGCTTTCGAGCGCCTTCTGCTTGATGAGCAGCACGCTGCCGAACACCGCGTAGCCGAGCATCACCCAGAGCCCGGCAAAACGGTCGAGGAACGTGGCGGCGAACCCGGCCTTGCCCTGCCCCTCGCCGATCTTGATATAGGCGACTTTCACCGCGTCGCCCGCAATGATCCCCAGTGCGAAATTATTGAAGAACATGCCGATGAAATACAGGGAGAAGACCCGGGAAAACGGAAGCGTGACCCCCCTGTTTTTAAGAATGATCTCCCACTGCACCACGCCCAGCCACCCGCTCACGAAGAACACGACAAGCGCGGCACAAAGCCACCAGGGATCGGCCTGGGAAACCGTCGAGAGGATTTGCCCGAAACCGAGCTTCCACACGATAAAGACGAGCACGGCAACGGTCACAAGGACCTTGACAATTGCCCACCCTACCTTGCGCATACCGCCTCCGTCACCCATGCCTCCATCCTGCGCGCGCTCTCGTCCCACGAAAACCGGAGCGCGTGCGCCCGTCCCGCAGTTTCGAACCTCGCGCGGAGCGCCGGATCGGCAAGTACCGCGGCAAGGCAGCGCACGAGGTCGCCGCAGTCGTTTTCTTTGTAAAGAAGCCCCGTCTCGTTGTGTCGCACCGAGTCACGGAGGCCGGGCACGTCGTTGGCCACCACTGCGGTGCCGCAGGCGCCCGCCTCGATGTTTGTGATGCCCCACCCCTCCTTGAGCGACGGGTTTACAAACACTGCAGCCCTGCGGTACAGGTCGATCTTGGCGGCTTCGCCCACATAGCCGAGAAATTGCACCTGCTGCGCAATGCCGAGCCGGTCCGCATGTGCGGCCAGGTTTTTTTCGTCGTCCCCGGATCCCGCAATCGCAAGTCTCACGCGCCTGCCCGTTTCCGCGAGGCGTTTCATTGCGTCAAGCACGATTGCCACGTTCTTGTACTTCTTGAGCCTGCCGGCGTACACCAGGAGGTCGGGCTCCTTGGGCACCCCTGCGTCCGGGGTGTACGCGTCGGTGTCCACGCTGTTTTCGATGATCCGGATTTTCTCCCGAGAAAATCCTCGCTCGACAAGCTCCGTTGCCGTGCTCTGCGACACGGCGCAGCAGGGAGTGTTCCGGTACGCCCGCACGCTCAGGCGCTCCATGAACTGCACGTACCGCGCCAGCGGATACGCCGCGAGCTCGAACACTGTTGCGCCGAACAGGTGATGGAAGATCACGCCGCACGGCTTTGTGGGAAACCTTTGCGGCGAAAAGAACGGAAGCTTGTTCATGTCGTCGATGATGCAATCGATTGAGTGCCGGCGGAAGACTTTTCTAACAAGAAACGGCGTTTCCCAATTGAAAAGGTAGGTGTGCCCCCAGCGATAAACCGTGATGCCGTCCTGTTCGTCCTGCGCTGCGCAGCCCGGGAAGCGGGTGGTGAGGAGGACAACGCGGTGCCCCTTCCGGACAAACCGCTTGAAGATCTCCTGGAAATGCACCTCGGCGCCGCCCGCCTGCGGGTGCTTCATGTCGCGCCAGTTGAGGACGAGGATGTTCATTGTACAAAAAATACATTTGACTGACTGTAAAAATCCCCGCAAAACAACAAAAAAACTCTCCGGCGCCATCCAGCGCCGGAGAGTTGAAATATTGCAGAATGCGAAGAAATCGTCAGTCTTTTTCAGTCACGCCCTGGGGCAGCTTGGGTGTGGACCCTTTGAAGCCGTAATAGAAAATGTACAGATAACAGATAAGCGGGATGAAAAAGGAAAAATGCAAGCCTATCATGTCGGCGACTCTCCCCATAAGCGGCGGAACAAGCGCGCCGCCGACAATCGCCGCGCAGAGCAGACCGGAACCCGAGCTGGTATGGCGTCCCAGTTTCGCGATGGCGAGCGTGAAGATCGTCGGGAACATGATGGAGTTGAAAAGGCCGATCGCAAGCACCGACCACATCGCAACATGGCTCTTGGTCACCATGGTAACAACAAGCAGAAGGCAGACGATGGTGGCGTTGAAGGCGAGGACCCTGCTTGGCTTGATAAACCGGAGAACGGCTGCGCCGATAAACCGGCCCACCATGGCGCCGCCCCAGTAGAACATCAGGAACTTTCCCGCCTGCTCCGCGGTAAACCCGACCAGATCTTTCATGTAGTTCACCAGGAAGCTGCCGATGGCGACTTCGCCGCCGACGTAGAAGAAAATGCCGAGCACGCCGAGCGCGAGATGAGGGTACTTGAGCGTTTTCATAAAAAGTTCGACGGTGCCTTCGTGTTTCGCGCCGGGTTCGCGGGGTTCTTCCACGATTTTCGGCAGCTTCATAATCACGAAGAAAATGGCCATAAGCGCGAACACGCCTGCCAGCATGAGGTAGGGCATCTGCACCGCGTGGGCGTTTGTCTGGAGCGCGGCGGCTTTCAATGCCGGGTCTGCCATTTTGGCGATTTCGTCTGCCGATTTGATGGCGACCGAAAGAATAAGCACGGAGCCGAACCATGGCGCGACCGTGGTGCCGAGTGAATTGAATGCCTGGGTAAGCACCAGTCGCGATGAGGATGTTTCCGGTTTTCCAAGGATCGCGACGTAGGGATTGGCAGCAACCTGAAGCAGCGTGATCCCTGAAGCAAGAACAAAAAACGCGCCAAGAAACACGGGATATGACTGGCTGCTGGCCGCAGGATAGAACAGGGCGCAGCCGAGTCCGGAAACAAGCAGTCCTACCACGATACCGACTTTGTAACCGATTTTCCTCACGATGACGCCCGAAGGCAATGAAACAATGAAATAGGCCGCAAAAAACACAAACTGAACGAGCGCTGCCTCTGCATAATTCAGGGTGAAAATTGCCTTCAAGTGAGGGATCAGAATGTCGTTGAGGCACGTCATGAATCCCCAAATGAAAAACAGCGACGTCAGCGTAACAAGAGCCGGGGTGTAATTTTTACCCTGTTCCAAAGGCGCGCTGGTCGCGGTGGCTGCTGGACTGATGCTTGCCATGAGCCTCTCCTCTTTGTTAGGTGTGACTGGTGCGTGAGAACCGGATTCTGCGACTCAACAAAATAAGAAGACGGGCTTGGGCAAGTCAAGAAGAACCTTGGAGTGAAGATACGGTGCCTGTCGCCCCTGCAGATGGTCATTCATTATTGATTTGATCCTGATGTTTTCACACTCTGTGAAAACGCGAGAAACGACAGGACTGCGCGGTTATATAATTATTTTATGATAGCCGGGCAGGAATAGCGGCAAGTGCGTTTTCTCGCGTGTCGATGGCATGTTTCCGTGGGAATGACATCAAAATCAAGTTTTGTGATTACACAGAGGTTCTGCCTCTACAACTCATCCCATTTCCGGACAACCCAATGATCCTCGACTCGGCATTCCTTATCGCAAGCCTGCTTGTCATTCTGCTCTCCTGCATCGTATTTGTCAATGCAATCGAACTGCTTGGCAAGGCGCTTCATTTGCACCAGGGCTTTGTGGGCAGCGTTCTGGCCGCCGTGGGCACTGCGCTGCCCGAGACCATCATTCCCATCATCGCGATCCTGTTCACCGGCGGGAATGCCGGCCGCGCCGTGGGCATCGGCGCGATTGCAGGCGCTCCCTTCATGCTCGCGACGCTCGCGTTTTTCGTCACGGGCACCGCCATTATTGTCTATTCGCTGATGGGCAGACGTACTATGCGCATGAGCGCCGACCTAAGCAACCTTACACGGGATCTGGTATTCTTTATCCTGTTCTACGGCATCGCGGTGAGCGCAACCTTTTACCATGGCCTCACCGTCCTCAAGGCGGTTGTCGCAATCGGTCTGCTCGTGTCGTATCCGCTGTACCTTCGGCAGGCCATGAGAAGCGAAGGAAAGGAAGTTGAAAACGCCGGCGAATTGTATCTCGCCAGGTTTGCTCGCCTGCCGGCAACGGTTCCGGTAATCCTTGTCCAACTTTGCCTGAGCCTGGCGCTGCTGATCGCGGGCGCGCATTATTTCGTTGTCTATGTCCAGGCGCTGTCGCTGGCGCTGGGCATATCGCCGCTCATCCTGTCACTCATCATCACGCCCATCGCCACCGAACTCCCGGAAAAAATCAACTCCGTCCTCTGGGTTGGCAAGGGCAAAGACACGCTTGCGCTCGGCAACATAACGGGCGCCATGGTGTTTCAAAGCTGTTTCCCGGTGGTGTTCGGCATGCTCTTTACCGAATGGGACCTCAAAGGCGCCACGCTCGTTTCGGCCGCCTGCGCTTTGGCATCGGCGGTTGCGGTGCTCGCATGGGTCAAGGTCAGGAAGTCCATCAATCCTTTTATTCTCTGTCTAGGCGGCGCGTTCTATTGCGCCCTGATCCTTTACCTCATTTTCCTCTGGAAGAAGTAGGGCCGGCCCGGTCGGTTCATGGCGCGATTCCTCAGTCCGACCCCAACAATGCTGCACGGTAAACCCCTATATTCCGTCCCATATTTTTTGTCCACCCCGTAACAATTATGTAGTATTTTGGCTAACACGGCAATCATCTCACAAAGCCCTGAACCGAACTGCGCCCGACCACAACCGGTAGAGTCCTTCGCCACATGCTTTACAAAATCCCCACGAAAGCATAGCCGTGCCGCGTATGGATAAGAACCAGTTCCTCACGGAAGAAAACTCGCTCGCGCTGTATCTCAAGGAGATCGGCAAGAACAAGACCCTTCCGGTGGAGGAGGAAGCGCAGACCGCGGTGCGCATCCGCAAGGGCGACCGGAAGGCCCTAGAAAAACTGGTGAAGGCCAACCTCAGGTTCGTGGTGTCGGTCGCGCGCAACTACCAGAACCAGGGGCTGCCGCTTTCCGATCTTATCAACGAGGGAAACCTCGGCCTCATCCGCGCCGCCCGGCGCTTCGACGAGAAAAAGAACTTCAAGTTCATTTCCTACGCGGTGTGGTGGATCCGCCAGGCCATCCTCCAGGCGCTGGCCGAGCAGTCGCGCATCATCAAGCTGCCGCTCAACCGCGTGGGCACCATCCACAAAATCGGCAAGGCGCAGAGCAAGCTCGAACAGAAATACCGCCGCATCCCGAACATCGAGGAAATCGCGCGCGAGCTAAAGCTTGACGAAGAAGAAGTCCAGGAAACCATCAAGATAGGCAATTCCCATATGTCGCTCGACGCCCCGCTGCAGCAGGGCGAAGACTCCAAACTCCTCGACCTGCTCCAGGACGAGGACCAGGAACTGCCCGACGACGGCGTCATGGAGATTTCGCTCCACGAGGAAATCAATCAGACCCTCGATACGCTCACCTGCCGCGAAAAAGAGGTCATCAAGCTCTACTTCGGCATCGGCGAGGAGACCGCCCACACGCTCGAGGAGATAGGCCAGCGGTTCAACCTCACCCGCGAACGCGCGCGGCAGATAAAGGAAAAAGCGCTGCGGAGGCTCAAGCATTCGTCAAGGAGCCAGCGGCTGAAGGTGTACCGCGTCTAATTCCTTCATTTTTTTTCATCAAATAATTCAAGAAGATAACTTGGGCGTTCCCCTGTTTTAGGGGCGAAAAATTTTTCGCCCCTAAAACAGGGTCGGCCCTCGCTCCGGTCCACCCCTTCGGGTGCTTCCAAGGGTCGTCGGCTTTCGCCTCGGGCCATTTAATTTTAGAATGTAGATTGTAGAATGTAGATTTGAAATGCGAAATGCGAAGACCAACCAGAATATTTTTTCAATCTACAATCATCAATCTAAAATCTACAATTAAAAGTCCGGGCAGCATCGCGCTCCAGCGCGCCCGCCGTTCCGGCCTAACGCGCGGATTACTGTTCCCTGCCGCGAGCCCTCTACCACTTGACAATATGCGGGATTTCTCCCCTCTCCTGGCGGAGAGGGGTCGGGGGTGAGGTCATACGAATACGAACAGAAGCTAAATGCCTGATGCATTTCCATGAACGTCCCATCATCCAAGCTCCAGAAATTTGATTCCTCATCAGGCTCGTTGTATTATTATGAAGATCGGACAGAATAAAAATGAAATTGAAAAATCATCCGATATACCTGTTAGTGCTTCCGCTTGTAATCATAGGTTTTTCCTGCTCCCGCGAGGAACCTGTGCCTCCCGGGCCGCCTGCGCTTAATAAAGCAACATTCGAAAAACGGATTGAAGCCGCCTTCTTCTCCGACTCGGCCCTTGGCGAACTCAGGCTTCTTCGCAACGAAATCTATGCGCGGCACGGGAGAATCTTCGAGTCGAAAGATTTGCAGGAGCACTTCCGTCAAATGCGAATGGTACCATCCCTCCCCCGCGTTCAACGAGGCGTCCCTCTCGAAGACGGAACGCGAAGTCGTCAGTTCCATCCAGGCGTACGAAACTTATCTGCAGAAGATGACGGCAACGGACCGGCAGCATTACGATTCCGTGAAGGCATTTTCCAGGTCGGATGCGGCGTTTGACACCACGATAGTCGACCGGATCGATTACACCGGCGACGGGAAAAAGGATAAATGCGTCACGACCATCATGCAGGCGGAAAACAGAGTGCTTATTCGCCATGTCATTATCAGCGGAAACGACACGATATACGACAAGGAAAGCCGGGCATCATTCGCACCCGACAGGGATTTGCCGCTGTTCGACGTCTACAACAACGTCACAACGGCGATCAGGCTGTCCCCGTTCAAGGCGTCGCTGCGCCTGGTTTCGCCGGATATCAAGAAGCTGTATAACGGGAAGAAAGAGATCAAGCGATACCTTGCGCGCTTCAAGGGACGAATTCTCGTGACCGTCACGTCGGAAAGCGCGGGGTGCAGCTACTTCTGGTACGCGCCGGCGAAAAAAGTTCGAGACGCTTGTATTGTGAATGACTCCGGATTTGCGAAAAAAGTTTCGACCGGGAACCGTGCCACGATTATTACCGGAGGCTGTTATGCATAATCGGGAAATCACACAAAGCCTCGCGG
This sequence comes from uncultured Fibrobacterota bacterium, assembly GCA_963753345.1. Taxonomy (GTDB): domain Bacteria; phylum Fibrobacterota; class Chitinivibrionia; order Chitinivibrionales; family FEN-1185; genus FEN-1185. The sequence continues at coordinate 125,786 of CAVWBU010000026.1, read as the reverse complement.
CAATTTTCCTGCTGTGCCTGTTCCTCTTGATCACGAGTCCGATACAATCCTCCGCGGCCTGGATTTCCCAGACCTACAAAGCAGGACCCGTTGACAACCCGCTCAAGGGTTTCATGCCCTATCACGGCAGTTTCACAACGTTTCCGTACAGCATGGAATGGCAATACCTGGCCTGGAAGGATTTACAAACAGATTATGACCACCTTCACCTGGGCTCCTCTGGACAACCTTCTGAATGAGGTCGCGGGACGCGGCCATCACCTGGTCTTCCGGATTTACGCCGACTATCCGACGGAGCCTTACGGCGTGCCGGCATTTCTGTCCGGCGTGCCGAAAAACAGCTACACCGACTATGGCAATACCACGAGTTTCTCGCCCGACTACGATAATGCGGACCTGCGGCGCGCCATGCATAATTTGATCGTGGCCCTTGGGAAGCGCTACGACGGCGACCCGCGCATCGGGTTCATCACGGTGGGCCTGATCGGATTCTGGGGCGAATGGCACACGTACCGTCCAAGCTGCAATTGCGACACCTGGATGCCGACGACGGCAACGCAGGACGAGGTCCTGGGCGCTTTTGACTCGTCCTTTACAAACACAAAGATCCTGATGCGTCTCCCCAAGGGAACCAACCCCGCCGCCCGGTCGATCGGCTACCACGACGACTCTTTCAATTACGAAACCTACGGCGCCACATCCTGGTTCTTCTGGCCCTCAATCGTGGCTGCGGGCTGCCAGGACAAGTGGCGGAACGAGGCGATCGGCGGCGAGCTCCGGCCGGAGATTCAATTGACAACATGGCAAAGCGCCGACCAATGCGTGACCGGCGGCGACGGAAGCCCGCAGTGCTTCAACGCCGCGGTGGACACAACGCATGCAAGCTGGATGATCGCTCACGCGCTTTTCGAACCGGGCAACAGCGGTACCGAGCACACCCGCGCTCTTGCAGGCAGCATGCGGATGGGGTACGACCTGTTTGTTTCGTCGGTAAACCTTCCGGACACGGTCCGGTCGGATTCCCTGCTGGTTTCGATTAAAATCCAAAACCGCGGGGTCGCACCGTTCTACTACGACTGGCCGGTGCAGATCGCCATGCTCGACAGCGGCAGGCATCTTACCGCCATCTGGCCCACGGCCTGGAAGCTTACCTCGGTGATTGACAGAAACACCGACGTCGCCTTTTCGTTAGCGCAGTATCCGCACGGCCTGGCGGCCGGGAACTATACCGTTCTTATGCGCGCGGTCAATCCCTTGACCAACGGCAAGACGCTCTGCTTTTCCAACAGTTCCTGGGCCCAGGACACGGCCGGCTGGCTCACGCTCGGTTCCTGCGTGGTGGCGTCTTCGTCCGTTTCGCTGCCGGGTTCGTACGGGCCTTCCCGAAAAGCAAGTTTGCCGCGGTTCTCCGTGTTTGCAGCAGGCGGGACGATACGATTTGAATGCAGCAGGCCGGTTGTCGTGTCGCTGTATGACCTGGAGGGACGTTGCGCAGGTTCAATCTCTTTGCAAAATGAAATGACCTGGAAGCCGCCCCAAGAAGAACGGCTTTCGGTGAGGATCTTCCTGGTTGTCGCCCGAGACGGCGAGCAGACAATCGCGCGGCGGCTTGTCGTGGTGAAGTGAAGGTACTGTTGAAACGCAGTAATGAAAAAGGCCCGGAATCTCCGGGCCTTTTCTTTCAAGGAACCTCTCTTTATTCATGAAGCTTTCTTTTCATGTCACTCCCGCGAAAGCGGGAGTCCATCTTTTCCCTATAGCAACCGAGAAATGGATTGGCAAGGCCTCCGCTCCTGTCATGTGTATGCAGTCAAAGTCGCGGTCCAAATGTGGTAGTAGTCGTATATGTTTTTCTCCGGAACATAGTGAAGGTAATACAATCAGGTTCATCATTTGAATTGGTTTGATTTTCATTCGATTTTCCAAACACGACATAGTTACTTTCAAAAGCCTCCCCGGCGGGGGAGGTTTGGAGGGCGGGCTACAATAAGCATTTTCCTTGCCGGGTATAAGGGCCGGCGAGGCCCTTCCAGATTTTTAATTTGAATTTGATTTTTATTTCCCCGCCCAATCCACCGCCAGCCCCTTACTCCATCCCAGCACTGGATGGTCCACAAACCCCGCGCTCACCACAGCGGCCTTCCACGCGACCGTGACGCCGAAGCTCACGATCACCGGATTGGTGGTGAACGCCGCCGAGATCGCGAATGCGCGGAACAGCCAGTACTCCTCGCCTATTGACAGACGGAATTTCCACCCGCCGTCGTTGTCGGCCTCGCACACAATGCCCTGGCTGCCGAACGCATTGGCGGTCGAGTGCACGCCCGCATGCAGGGTCAGCGGCGAGTAAAAGCCGTCGATGCCCGCTTTCTTGACCGGAATGTGGGAGCACCCGAACGACACCGCGGCAAGGCGGAAGGGCGCCATGGCCGAAATCCCCAGGTCGGCGTGGGTCTGGGCGGGGTCGTCTCCACGGTACAGGCCCGCGCGGTAGCCACACAATTCCACGGAAGGATTGACAAAGGGGACAAGCGTTGTGCCCAGCGACAGCGCGCCCTCCTGCTCGAAATACACGCCAAGCGCGTCGAAATGCTCAACGGAAAGCTTGGCCGTGCACCCGCGGAGGGAATAGAAGCCGCCTACGGCGACCTGATAGATGCGCGAGGATTCCAAATTATCCATGGGGTCGAAGTAATCCACCCCGGCCAGAGAAACGCCGTAGCGGAACGAATCGGCGTAGAAGCACGCAGGAGTAAAGCCCTCGCGTCCCGAAATCCCCTTCTGCTGCAGAATAGTACCTGCGTTTGCCATGGAGTATCCGAGGGGAAACGGCTCGCGGGTTGCCGGGAAGGCTGGCAGAAAGATGCCAAGGACTGCTGCGGCGGCGCAGGCGGAACGAAACATCATCTCCACAGCACGCCTTTCTTCCGAAGCACCTGATTTGTCCCGTTGCACGTTATTTCGGCAACAACAAAGAAAGGGCCCACAGGCGCGGGGCCGCCGGAGGCGAGGGTGCCGTTCCAGAGGTACTGGGGTGACGGCGGCTGGGGCAGGTCGAGGTATTTCCTTCCGTCAAACCCATATATGCTCACCACCGCCGTGGCCGAAGCAGGCAACGACACGCGTATTGACAGATAGTCGTCTCTGCCGTCGTTGTTCGGCGTGAAGGGGATGGGCCCTATGTCAAGCGAGGCGCCGCCGGCCCTCCACAGCGCTTCGGCATTCGGCTGGCCGGGCGATGGCGTGGCCGCAACGACCCATGCCTGCTTCGCGAGGCCGCTTATCGAAAACGAAACACGTGAGAGGGACTGATTTGTCCACGAATCAAACCAGCGATAGTCCCAGCCCGCATTTTCACGAAGAACGCCCGAACTGTCCCATACAAGAAGCGTATCGTGATAATTGTCCATGGTTTTCCATCGCACCGGCTGAACGACCAGAGCCACCGCCGGATATTTCGAGGAAAAGAGCGTCTTGTCTTTGGTGAGTACGGCAAATCCGCCGGCCGGAATCACAAAATCTACCGCTGAAATGAGGCAGGTGTCGTCCGGATGCCCGTATTTCCAGTTCCGCAGGTTGACAGGCGCGTTTGAGGTGTTGGCCAGTTCGAGCCACTCCGGGCAATCGGCCTGGGCGCGGGGGAAGAGTTCGCTGATGCGCACCCCGGAATCGGTCTGGCCGCAGGCGGAAATTGCAAGAAAGCAACCGAGGAACACACCCTGTATCGCGGCCGTTTGTTTTTGTTTTGCGGGCGCTGCGCAACACATAGTTTTAAAATAGATAAAAGCCTCAAGGAGCGCACTCATGAACCTCACCGACGTCATAAAAACCGCAATGGACCAGATCCAGTACATTGCCAAAACGGAAACCGTGATCGGCGAGCCGATCCGCGCCGGAGAGGTCACCCTCATTCCCGTATCGAGGATTTCGGTCGGCTTCGCCGCGGGCGGCGCCGGCGGCGAGAACAAGGCGGGATCCGGCGCGGGCACGGGCGGCGGGATCAACATCACGCCCGTTGCGTTCATCACCATCGTCAACGACAAGGTGGAGGTGCATCCGGTTTCCAAATCGGATCCGGGACTCGCAAAGATCCTCGCGCTGGCGCCCGAACTCATCAAGAAAGTCTCGCAGTTCATGGGAAAAGACAAGGAAGACAAGAAAGAGAGCGATAAGGAGCGCGGGAAATAGTACAGCCCCTTTCACTCTGTACCGCCCTGCCGACTATGTACTCCCCGAACGATCCCAACATCCTGTGGGTTGCCCCGCGCGGCAAAACAGCAGGCAACGGAAGCTTTGAAGAGCCGTTCGGCCGGATACACGACGCCCTGTCGAGAGCGCGGCCCGGGTTCACCATTGTCCTTACGGAAGGAACCTATCCGGGCGACGCAACCATCCAGTGCTCCGGTTCCATCGATCTGCCTATCCGCATCGCGTCCGCAGAGGAAACCAAGGCGGTCATCCTCGGCGGCTGCTGGTATTTATACGACGTGAGCGATCTGATTGTCTCGGGCCTCACCTTCAGGGACGCACCGCAGGGTGCGATCTCCGTGATGGGAACGTGCGAGCGGAACAGGTTCGAACACGTCAGGTTCGAAAACTGCGGCCGACAGCGCGCGGCCTCCTGCACGCTGTTTTTCGGCGGCTCGGGCGGGGCATGCAACATCGTCGAGTCCTGCGATTTCGCACGTTCCGCAATTTCCAGCGGGCGGGGAAAAGACCCCGGCGCCATGAGCGTGGGCCTCATGATTTCCGAAGGCGACCTGCATGAAGGCAGGCTGATAACCAACATTATTGCGCGCAGGAACCGGTTCGCCAATTACGATTACGGCATCCTCGCGGGCACGCAGGACGATGCGGCGAACCAGCATGGTCACCGCATCGAGTACAATGTGATTGACAACTGCGCTACCGAAGGAATCATGGTGAAATGCGGCGACACGCTGGTGAAAGGCAATGTGGTCACCAACTGCCCCGGGCACGCAATATCCGTTGCGGCCGGCGAAGGCAGCATCATAGGCGACAACCGGATCGTGGACTGCGGCCTGGGAATCCGGGTTGCGGGCAGGGGCCACACGGTTTCGAACAACTGCATCATACGATGCTGCGCCGAATCGATCCTGATCATGGAAAAAAAAGGCGGCGAAGGCGCAGCGACGCAGAATATCATGGTGGAAAACAATACCTGCGCCGGCTGGTCCAGGAACAACCCCGGGGTCTGCGCAGGGATCGGCATCGAACCGGCGACTTCTGCAATTGTCAAGTCCAATCTCTTCTTCGGCGACGGGGATCCATGCAGGTGCAACAGGCCGCACGCCAGCATTGCCGGACACCTGATCGCGGACAATGCCAGGGCCGCGGGCAAAGGATGCGAGGGAGTCGTCGAAGCCCGCGTGAATTTCGCGTCCCTTGCAGCGGACAACTATGCCACCGATTCGGGATACGGCGCGAGCGGATGGATGTGCGGGCCCGAAGCTTTTGATCCGGACCTGGAGGCATCACCAGATTCGCCATTGCCGGATTTCAATAATGATTTACCCGAGGATGATGAAAGAGCCGAGCTTGAACCGGATCCGGATTTCGATAAGAACGAAGCCCTTAAGAAATCCCTCCTTTTCCGCAATTTAGAACAAACAGATTCCTGCGATTTGTCTGATGCCCGCAGCTGTGAGAATGCAGAGGACTGAAAGATCTTCAAATCATCTGCATCAAAGATTTTCATCCCCGAAGCCTGCCAAAGAGTGTCATCGGCAAGCCTGCGTTTCGTAATGAAACACCGCGATCACAGATTCTTCAATTTTCTCAAACTTGCTAACACCTTCTTCCAGAATAGACACCGAAAGCTTAATTAATTCATGATTTGTTTTTCCTCTTCATCTGCCATTAAATCAGTAAGTTGCAACACTTAAGCGTCATTTAAATAGCGAGTATTTGCTTGACGGATGAAATGCTTATATATATATTGAAAAGCCATTCATATTCCATGACGGAAATCACCTCCTTCAGAAGAGGAATCCTTTGAGTAAGACGGCAAGACATCACCCAAAGACAGCACATCCCCATCATCCGGCTCAAAAGCCTGCCCCTCAGGCAGTAAGCTTTCCCCGGGAACTTAAACCTTGGGCAATGTGGATCTGGAACCTCTGCATAACCCGGGAAGAGGTCGCCAAACAGCTCAATTTCCTTATTGAAAAAGGTTTCGGCGGCGTGGCCATCAAGGCCGGAAGAGATATGACTCCATCCTTCCTTTCCGAGGAATTCTTCGATCTCTTCAACGGCGCGCTTCAGATTGCGCAAAAAGCCAAGATAGGGATACGCTTCGCCGAAGATTTCTCGGTGCCCTCACATGACGCCCTCGACCGTCTTGCCCAGGTCAACAGGCACATCCGTTCTCAATGCCTTGTGCTCGAGCATATCGAGATCATCCCCAGTAAAACTCTGTACGAGAAAAAAATTGCCGATCCCTCAACGGCAATCGTCCAGATCGCCAAAGTCGAAAACGAAAGGCTCATATCCTCCAGAACAAAAACATTTGCCATTCCCTCCGACACGAATATGCTTTCATGGAGAGCGCCCGCGGGCCAGTGGCAGGTGATGATCTTCAGAAAAAAATACGCGATGGATCCCCTCGGACACTACGCTCCCAACGTCTTCCGGGAGCAGACCGCGCGCCTGTACACCGACAAGGTGTGGGAATCATTCAAACGCAAATTCTCCCGATATATGCCGACGACCTTCGAAGGATTCATCAGCGAAGTTCCGGCGTGCCTGCCGGCAGACAATGCGATCCCGTGGGACGACGATCTCGTCGTGAAATACCGGTCAAAGTACAAGAAAAATCTTGTCCCGCTTCTTCCAAGCCTGTTCTTCACCTGTGAAGCGCGTGAGGCCCGAAACCGGCCCCATGTCTATTCGTTCATGGTGCAGTCGCTTCACGAACGCTTCACGCTTGTCCTTGACAGATGGTGCAAGAAGTACCGCCTTTCCCACTGGGTGCTGTGTCCCGAACGGCCGGTGCAGAAATCCGCGAACATGCTCCGCGACTGTCTCGTGATACCCGATCAGAATTTCACCGCCGTGGGCATTCAAAACCAGGAAGGAAGCGAGGAGAACGCCGGAACCGTCCGGGCGATGGCGGACGCCAACGCAAGGGAGTTCAAACGGGAGACCATCACCGTCATCGGAAGGTCGCGCCAGGGAAACGCCGCTACGTTCCAGAACCTGAGAAGCGAAATTGACCAAGCCGCTCTCGCCGGGCCTTCCCGGATACTACTTGACGGATGCTTTTTCTCGGTGGACCACCGCAGCTGCATCTCGACGCCCTATAACCTGTCGCGGTACACGCCGGGCGCCCACCATGCACAGGCCCTCACCGAGTACGCGGCGCGCGTGAAGAAACTGATTGCGCCTCTCCAGCTTTCCCGGCAGGTGGCCATCCTCATGCCGACCGAGTCCCTTGTGGCGGACTACCTTCCCAGTAACGACGATCCGGTGCGCAAAGGAATGCTCGCGCTTCACAAGACCATGGACGAGCTTGCGCGCCTCAACCTCGACTTCGACATCGTGAGTGAAGACCAGCTCCTGTCGTGCTCGCTGTTTTCAAACGGCGAGTTCAATTCGCCGAGCAAGGTGCGGAAGGGCAATTACCAGGCGGTTATCATTCCCTATTCGAGGCTCGTTTCAAAGAACCTCTTTGTCTATCTGGAACGGATGGCCTCCAAAAAATCGACCATCGTTTTCATCGAGGAGGCGCCGCAGGGAACCGTTGACGACGGCATGACGCCGTCGTTCACCGCGCGCGTCAACAGGATCCTGCGTTCAAGATCGGGCAGGGTGTTCGTATCGCCGGCCAAGGACCTCGAAAGCATGCTTGCGCATGTCACCTCCGCCGTTTCGGTCACCGTTCAGGGCAAAAAATGCCCCGACATAGTGGCGGGCTGCGGAAGCGCGGCGGCCCAGACCGTGTACGTGCTGCAGAACAAATCGGACGCGCAGGATTATTTCGCCGCCGTCGAAGTGCCCGAGGAGAGACACTTCTACTGGATCGACTGCGCTTCGGGCGAAACCCACGAAATCCTGGACATACAGAGAAAAGACGACCTGTGCAGGATCAATCTCAATTTCTCGCCGCGGCAGACCTACTTCATCGCGGCTTCGGCCCAGAAAATGAACGTGTCGCCGGTCGCAAAAGGCAAGCGGCCGGCCATCAACGCGATCGGCACGGTTCAGCGCAACTACCGGATCGTTCTCAAGGACCAGTGGCAGTTTGCGGCCGCTTCGCTCAATCCGATGCCGCTGGCCTCATGGAGCACGCGCATCGGGCTGTCGAGGGAATCGGGCGGGTACTCGCATTTCTACGAGGCCTATTTCGAAGTGAAGGAACTGCCGCCGGTGTGCATCATGTCCCTCTGCGGCATGACCGGCGCGACTTCCGATCTGTCAATTAGCGAGAAGGCGCTCGAAGTGAATATCAACGGCACGCGCATCAACGAGACGTGCTTCCAGGACGCCGCGGGCATCCTGTCGCTGTTCCCTGCTCCCGCCCCCTCCGTGCCGCCGCTGCCGGGGTACGCGCCGTCTGCGTCCGTTTCCGCGCAGCATGCCTGCAAGCCCTGCCTCGATTTCTATTGCGCAAGCGCGCCCTGTTTCACCATCAAGGAGTACCTGCGGAAGGGCCTCAACCGGATTTCCATCCGGACGCTCGGGTTTGTGTTCGACCCGGCGGCCATCACGTATCCGCCCCTTATCGCGGGCGCGTTCAACATCGCCAAGGGATCGAGCGGCTGGGTGATTGACACACAGGAAACCATGGCGGGCCACGACTCGTGGACAAAGTACGGCTATCCCTATCTGAGCGGGAGCGGGACGTATCGTCAGGTCTTCGAAATCCCGAGCGACTACAACAGGCTCGTGCTCAAGTTTTCCCAGGTGTCGGGCCCCGTTTCGGTGTCGCTCAACGGCGTGATACTCGGGTCGTTTGTGTGGCAGCCCATCGAGATGGACATCACCGAGGCGTGCTCGTCGAAGCGGAACGAACTTGCGGTGACCGTCGTGAACACCATGGATAATGTGATCAGGATGAACGGTCGCGCTTCGGGGATCACCGGCGAGGCATATCTCGACGTATACTGACGCTCGTGCACCCCGGACGGCGAACGCCAGCCGGGTGACGCGCTCCGGAGAAGAGTATGGCAAGGCTTGTCTACAGGTTCGGCGAGAAGATATTCCTGGGCAATGCCGACGCCCTCGGCGTCATCGTCGACAAGCTGTTTGAGAACCCCGACGCGCAGGCCATCGTGTTCGATCTTGAAAATGTCAAGCTCTGCGATTCCTACGGCCTTAAGTTCCTTATCAACTATCAACGCAAGGCCAACACAACGGGAAAGACCCTCCTTCTCTACCGCCCGGACGCTTTTCTGAGGGAAATGCTGAGGAGCACCAAGCTGACGCAATTCTTCTCGGTTGTTGACACGCTCGACGAAAAGGACTCCGCAGGCGCCTGACCGATGCGCGGCCGCCCCTTGTCAGAACAGAAGCCGCTTGACAAGCCTCGGCAGCGATCCGATCCATCCCTGCGGGCCGACGATCTTCATCACCTGCTTGTGGTTGTGCACAAAGGCGCAGAACCATTTCATGCGGGTTGCTGCCCGGCTGCCGCCCGTGGGTGATTCCTGGTGGATCACGATGGCGTTGCCCAGATATCTGCCGAGCTTCCCCTGCCGCGCAAGCCTGAGCCCGAATTCCACTTCGAACAGATAGCCGTTGCCGATGATGTCGGGACAGAATCCGCCCGCCGCGAGAAACGACCCTTTGCGGACCGCCATGTTGCAACCGCGCGGATTGTTGACGACCGCAACGCCCGGCTGGTCGAAATTCCCGAAAAACAGGCCGAGCCAGTTGAACCATCCGACGATGCGGCCGTTGATCTTCCTGTTCGCCGGCATAAACAGTCCGAACACCGCTTCCACGATGATCCTCACCCCGACGGAAAACGCCGGTATCCCTTTTGACAATCGGACTTCCCTGCCGCCGGTGTAGGCAAGGCCGGCGTCGCTTTCGAACGCGGCCAGGTGCGCCTCGAGCCACCCGTGACAGGGGGTTGCGTCGTCGTCGAGAATGAGAATGATGTCCGCCTTCGACCTCCGGATGCACGTCGTCATGGTGACGGTTGAACTCGGACTGGCCATTCTCTCGACGCGCAGGTGCGGGTCGGACGCAATCTGAGACGGCAGCTCCTGCTCGGCCGATTCGCCCTGAAGTCCGAGACAGATATCGGCCACGGGATACAACTGCCGGATCCTGGCAACCGTGGCGACTAGCGTGGCTCCGCGATTGTAACTGGGAATCACTATTTCACACGTCAACGTGGACATTCTTTATCTGCTCCGGGGGCTCTGATGTATTTTGGCACATCCAAATATATTATGTGACGGAACCCGCAGGAAACCGTCCCTGTGCGAATACCGGGAGACAAACATGCATCGGCTCTTATTTCTGTTTGTCGCCGGTCTGTGCGTCTCGTCAAGCGCATCCGTGGATTCCCTCAATGCGGACACGCTTGCCGCATGGATCGCCGGCGGACCTCCCCGCAGCTTCATCCTTGTTGACGTACGAGAAACATCGGAACTGGCCGCCGTTATCGGGACCGCGGCATGCCGGCCCTACAACATGCCCTGGAACAGCGGCGTGCTGCGCGCCCAGTATGCACTCCTGCCGAAGACGGCTGCGGTGGTGCTGTATTGCGCCAGCGGCCACAGAAGCCCGGCCGCCGCTTCGTTTCTCGACAGCCTCGGGTATCCTGTCGTGTACTCGCTTGTCAACGGGTTCGGCGGATGGACCGGCCCCACCCAACCGAGTTCAAATCTCAGGCCGCTTTCTGATCTGCCCGCATATTCCATGATCGCGGGATCAGGCGTGGCATCGCCTTTACCGGGCAGCCGACCCCAGGTCTGCGCCTCCTCCCTTGTGACGCGCAACCTTTCGAAAAACGGGATCGTCTTTACAAAAAGCAACCCATCGGGCAGGATGACGGAGTTCTTCGACACCCGTGGCGCCCGCATCCCGCTCAGGTAGTCCCTCCATGCTTTCCCATACCGGCTTTTCCTATTGCCCGCGCTGCGGGAAACAATCCGTTGAGGCGTTTGATGAAAACGCCATGCGGTGCGCACGCTGCGGGTACGTGTATTTCCACAACTGCGCGTCGTGCACGGCGGCCATTATCGCCGTGAACAAGGGCATCGTGCTCACCGTGCGAAAGAACGCGCCCAAGAAGGGGATGCTCGATCTTCCCGGCGGGTTCTGCAATTACGGGGAATCGCTCGAAGACGCGCTCGCGCGCGAGGTGAAGGAAGAGATCAATCTTGACATAGCAGACATCGCCTATTTCGGCTCGTTTCCGAACACCTACCGCTATCGGGGCGTCACCTACTTCACCACCGACACGGTCTTCACCTGCACCACGCCCGACTTCTCTGCCGCTGCGTCAAACGACGAAATCGCCGGTATCCGGGTTGTGAAGCCCGGCGCTATCGACCTGGCGGCCGTCGGTTTCTTGTCGACGCGCGCCGCGCTTTCGCGGTACCGGTCGTTTCGCGGCCGTCGCGCCCGTCAACGATAAAACGTTCCTACCCACAACCTTCCCGCCCTGTCGAACAGCACCGACTTGACGCACCTGCCTTCCAGGCCCACGCAGCGCGCCACGCTGTCGTTCGGCCCCGCGCGAAAGAGCCCCTTCTGCGTGCCCATGAAGATCGCGCCCAGGGAATCCTTCTCGATTGACCAGGGCATGTTGCCCTGCGGCGGCACGCGGATGAGGCGGCATTTGCCCGCGCCGATGACGGCGCAGACATTGCTCCCTCCGGCCACCAGCACCGAATCGAACACCGCAAGCGTCCAGCATATCGTCCCCTTGCAGTACTCCGCCGAAAGCGCGCCGCTTTCCCTGTCGTACAGCGTGATGCCGCGCCGGTGCGCCACCGCCACCGCGTTGCCGAACAACGCCACGTCGTGCGCGTCGGTCACGTCCTTGAACATGACGACGGTGTCGCCCGCCTGCCGCATCACGCCGCGCGTCCCGGCGAGCCAGAATGCGCCGCGTTTGTCAAGCTTCATGGACCAAGCCGGGTACGAAGCGTTCTTTACGGGAAACAGCGTGTCCCTGCCCGCCGCAAACACGCCGCTGTAATACGACGACGCGAGGAGCCTGCCGTCGGGCGGGAAGACGATTGAGCGGAACGGCAAGGTCCTGCATCTGCCCACCCTGGTGATTGCGTTTGGATTGTCAGGGTGAAAACGGAAAATGCCTTCCTCCGAGGTGGAGAAATAGAGGGAATCGTTGTGCTGCTTTATGCAGTATACCCAGGAATGGTTGACAAGATGATAGGGATAGGGCGGAATTTTGGGGGAGCAAGTTGAAAAAAGCAATAAAAGGCTTACGCAGGTGAATATGAAAACGATTCTGGACGTGAATGTTTGGTCACATTCGAGAGACTTGTGTGGTATTGACATGAGAGGTATTTACAAGTCCTTGTCCAAAGGTAAGAATTCCAAATTCGGGTTTTAGCGAATATAATTGAATTTAGCACTTTCAACTTGATCGCCCTTCTTCAGGACAAGCAAGTAGCAACCTGCATGCAGTACCGGCATTTTGAGAACATACGTATAGTTCCCTGACGATTGATGTTGCTTGAAGAGATTTGAAACGAGTTTTCCGGAGACGGAATATAGCATCAGGCTTACAACCGAAGCTTTTGAAAGGTTTAATACCACCTGGACATTCCTGTTCGACAACTGTTTGACACTAAACTTGCTAAACATACTGGGCAGTGGCGTATCCTTGGGATCGACAGAAGCACTATTGGCCAGAAAATAAGATGCGTAGTTAGTCATGCTCATGCATTCTTGGCCGCAGACCGAATACTCTAAGCACAATATTTTATCACCAATGAAAGAATAGTAATAACCGCCTTTCGCACTTGTATCCGAAGAACAGAATGCGTGGGGTGTAGAAAAAGACTCGTAGCACAAGTTCACATTGCCGATAGTGTCAGCAAACTGCTCAACGGCATCCTGATAACCATATACCGAATCTTTTTTAAGCACATAGTAATAATTATGTCCGACAGAAGATGGATCTAAATATCCAGAGGAGTAAGAATGGCCGCCACTTTGAATTTCGGTCCAGGTAGTGTAAAGCCAGTGCCATTCGCCTTGCGGAGGCAAAGTACTATCTCTGCAACCACAAGGTTGAGGACAATCGCAATTTGACGTCCATGGTCTGATTTCAGCAGAAAAGCTGACATTCGAATTCTGCTTCAAGGTCCCGATTAAAGTATAAGAACTTACGTACAACCCGTCAGCGTTGCCGGATGGAACATCTATCTTCGCATACAATACCTTGTTGTAGCCGGGCAGGGACATTGTATCACCCCAGATACTATCAACCGTAGCTTGCGGAACATTTATGGTAAATTTGAATTCTCTGTTGAGTGAGTCAAAGAATGAAAAGTACACTTTTTCAACTGCGGTGTACTCGGTCAAGTAAGATATACTGTAGATTGAATCTATTTTATAAACATACTGCCATTTGCAAACATTACTGCACACCATTGTGCTTTCTCTTGAAACAGTGTCATATCTAAGAGATATCTTCTCATTGTATGTCTTAGCGGTCAACGCTCCAGCACAAATACCGCTATCACTTATAAAGTACGGATTCGCAGCCTGAGATGACACCGCCATCGAAGCAATGAGAATCAGCAACAATTTATGCATAAATCCCCCATTTCGGCGACACGCCTAAGCCTTTTGGCTGATACACGCGGCGTATATAAGGATAATATATATGGAAATTTCCATTTTTCAATGTGTTTGTGAACAAAGTGTTTTCTGGGTGAAAACCGAGCAGTGCGCGCCGGTAACCGGCGAAATCTGTCCGTCCTCTTCCAGGCGCATTGTCCTCGGTTCCATGCCGCAAGGCCCGCTCAAGCGCATTCGTTGGTCGAAATATAACTCCTCCAATCACCCCCCGCTTCTATTCCCTTGACATCCCCGCAAGAAGAGCATTAGTTTACCTATGGTATGCATCACAAAGGAAAAACCTTTACCGGAGGGCTCCGTATGAAAATCTTGGGCAAGACCCTTTCTGTTGCACTGGTCGGCGGCGTCGCGCTGTTCATGGTCGCCGGCTGCGTGAGCGAGAAGAAACTGAAAGACGCCGAACAGCGCATGGAAACGCTGCGTCAGGGCGGGGTCCCGGACTCGCTTCTCTCCGAGGCGCAGGTGCTTGTTGTCCAGGCCCGCACTGATAAAAAACTCGGCAACGGCATCGGCGCAAAAGCAAGTTACGACTCGGCCATGGCCATCCTCGCCAAGGCCGAAGCGGGCTACGGTGCCACGACCGCGCAGGTCAAACCGGCCGTGGAGTCGCTGCGGAAGTCCCTGGGGGACAAAAAGCTCAATTTCTCCGGCACGATCCTCAGGGAAGCCGACAGCCTGCTTTCCGTGGTTGACTCATTTATCAAGATGAACAAGTGGCCCGAGGCAAAGGCCAAGGCCATGGAGGCCGACACCATTTTCATGAGCCTCGAAAAGAGCAATCAGCTCGCCAAGGAACTGCGCCCCAAGCTTGTCGGAACGTGGTCGGGGTCGCAGGCCATCAAACAGGACGGCGCCAATGCGGTGGAGAAGAAGTCTTTTTCCTTCGGCACGGATGGCAAGGTGAACATTGTCGAGGAGCGGACCGGCCTTACCAACCCGAGCCTCAAGGAAGACTGGAAATTCGAGTCGTGGGGAACCTACGACCTTGTGGGCGACACCATTTTGATATTTGTAAAGCGGGAAAAATGCGACAAGCAGATCTACATGAACCTCAAGGAAAGCGGGAAGAAGAAGGAATGGGTGAAAACCGAGAAGCACCCGTACGATTCGACGATAACAAGCGGCAAAAAAGACAGGTACATCACGTTTGATTTTCTCAAGGGAAGCTTCAAAAAGAAGTAACACTCCCCTTGCAGTCGTCTGTTGCACGGGCGGGTATTCACCCGCCCGTTTTGTTGGTGCCGGTTCTGTCGGCACATCGCGTGAGCGATTGATCCTTCCTGGCGTGTCTTATCAACGTGGATGGCGTAAACGTATGGCTCTGGACCAAGGCCCGGTTGCGGCAAAGGAATTGTACGAAAAATACGGGTTTCTGATCTATCGCACCTGCCGTCGCATCCTGGGCTCCGATGACGACGCCAAGGACGCCCTGCAGGCCGTGTTTCTGAAACTGCTGGAGTGCTACGGCTCCATCCGCAACAAGGAACGGACCGTCCCGTGGATTTTTATCGCCGCGAAACGGCACTGTTTCAACTTGCTCAGGGACAGCAGGAAGTTTGCAGACGGGATCGATCCGGACGAGACGGCGGCGCGGCTTGACGAGGGCAAACGGCTTGACGAAAAGGACCTGATCCGGCTGATTTTCGCGGACCAGAACGAGAGGGTGAGAGATGCGGTGTACTACACGTATGTCGAGGAATTCGGCCAGGAGGAGATCCGGAAGATAACGGGTCAGTCGCCCGCGACCATCCGCAGAAACCTCAAGAGATTCAGGGACGGCCTCCCGGCCGTCAAAAAGAGGCTTGGCATTTAGCATGGAAAAGCATCAGTTTAACAAAATAGACCTTCTCTCGTATTTCACGGGGGACACAGGCGACGCAAAGAAAAGGGCGATCACGCGCCATATCGGGTCATGCGGGAAGTGCCGGTCGTATCTTGCCTCGATCGAAGCGGAAAAGGCGGCTTTTCTCGCCACGCACCCGTTCGAAGCAGCCGCGTCCCTGCACGACCGGAAACCGGCGCAGCGCATCCTGTTTTTCCAACGACGTTCCGTGTGCGCGCTCGCTGCGTCGCTCGTCCTGCTCGTGGGCGCGGGCTCTCTCTACCTGGCCACAAGGGAGGAACCCGGGACCCGCATCAAGGGCGACACCTCACTCACGATTCTTGTCAAAGACCGGCACGGCGACATCGAAAAACGCGCCGGACGGGAATACTTTACCGGAGAGAAGATCCAGTTTGTCTATTCCTGCGGCGCGGACAACCATTTCGCGCTCGTGGGCATCGACACTGCCGGCGGCGTCACCACCTATTTCCCGCCGTCCGGCGATTCCTCAATGGTACTGGACAAGGGCCGCGACATCCCGCTTCCGAATTCAATCGCGCTTGACAACTACACCGGGCCCGAGCTGTTCGCGGGCGTGTTCTCGGACCGGCGGTTTTCGCTTTCCGACGTGCGGCGGCGCATCGGCTCGTCCCTTGACAAGAGCAGCCTGCCCGACACGCTGCGCCTCGGGGGCGGATTCGTGACTGTGCCGCACCTGCTTACCATAAAGCAAGGAACCCCCTGATGCCGAAACGGCTGCTTATACTCCTTGTTCTTCTGGCCGCGGTTCACGGCGTGGTCGCGGAGCGGTACGCCCTGCTCGTAGGCAACAGTACTGCTGCGGGTCCCTCATACGCCGCGCTCAAATATGTCCGGAACGACTGCAGCGCCCTGCAGAACATCCTCACCGATTTCTGCGGCTTTTCGCCGCAGCACGTTGCGGTGCTGTACGACCAGTCGCCTGCCGACCTGGAAAAGGCCCTGGCCGATCTGGGGGGCGGCCTTTCGGGGTCGGGGAACAACCTGTTCCTGTTCTATTACTCGGGCCATGCCGACGCGTCATCGCTCAAGATGGGCGCCGGCGATTTCCCGCTTGCAAAGCTTAAGGAAATGCTCACGTCGTTTCCCGCGGACGTCCGCATCGGGGTGTTTGACGCGTGCCAGAGCGGCAGCTTCACGCGCATCAAAGGCGGCACGCTCGACGAGCCTTTTTTGTTCCGCGACGACGGCAAGACCAAGGGCCAGGTGATCTTGTGCTCGAGCTCCATCAACGAAAACGCGCAGGAATCGGACCTTTTGGGCAATTCGGTGTTCACGTTCCACTTTGTTAACGCGCTGCGCGGCAGCGCCGACATGGCCGGCGACGGCCGCATCACCCTGAGCGAAGCGTACCAGTACGCGTACAACCGCACCATTTCGAGCACGGCGGGAAGCGCGGGCGGCGTCCAGCATCCCTCGTACCAGTTCCGCATCCAGGGCGAGGGCGACATCGTGCTCGCGGACCTCAATATCCGCACCCGGGGCATCATGCTTGCGGGCGACGTCGAGGGGGACATCACCATTCTCAGCGACAAGGGCGCGGTGGTCGCCGACTTGACAAAAAAGCCCTCCGCCGCGGTCATGATAGCGCTCGGACAGGGAACGTACAATGTGATCAGCGCGCAGGGCGGCCTGCGCTTTCAGGCCCAGGCCACGGTTGCGGAAAAATCCGTGGTCACCCTGCACCGGAACGATTTTCACGCCGTCAAGTCTTCGCCGTCGATTGCCAAGGGAGAACAGCCCCGCCGCGGCGCGCGGAGCGCGCAGGCCGGCATAAGCATTTCGGGCGGATGGGGCGTGTACGATCTTTCGGGCCTGTCTTCCGGTTTGTCCCAGCGGTTCGCGGGATTCACCGCGTATTCCATGAGCCCGACCTTTTCGTACAAAAAGTACCAGGCGATGCCTCTAATCTCGGGCGAGGTGATCGTGCGGCAGCGGTTTGAAGCGCACCTCGGGTTCGGCGGATTCACGCAGGCCTCCGCCGCCGATTACGACGGCACACGGTTCAACCAGCCGGACAATGCAACCTACGGCTGCAGGTTGCATGTGCAACAGACGCTCACCGTGAAGATCATCGACCTGGGAGCAGGCTACCGGTTTCAGAACAGGTTCATGAGAAACTCATCCGTCCACATCGGCGTCGCCGTATACGAACCGGAGCTCAATGTTTCATCGGTGTTCTACGATTCACTGTACAACGCGGAAACCTCGGGCGCCGAGACCCGCTCCGCGACGGCGGCGGTCCCCTACGCGGCGCTCGGCTACACCTGGCCGGTATTCAGGTTCCTTGACATCGGGGCAAAAATACGGTATCGCTGGCAGTACCGTCCCGTCCAGTTCGACAACGGCTATTCCGGATCGCTGCCCCTGCCGGCAACGCCGGCGGCGCCGCCCCTTTCGTGCAGCTTCGGCGGATTCGACGGAAGCGTATTTGTCAATTTTCATCTGTCGTTTACCCGGCAGGAGGACTAGCGATGCGGTCCCTTTGCGTAACTGTTCTGCTGGCGAGCCTGCTGGTTCTGGCGGGCTGCACGGCCCTGCGTGCCCCGACCTCCAGCGGGACGCCCCAGAACCCTCCGTTCCCCGCGACGCCGAGCATCCTGCCGCTTGCAATCGGAAACTCGTGGACGTATTCATTGACGGCATACGACTCGCTGGGCAACAAGATTACTCCAAGCAGAATCGAACTGGCGCTTGCGCTTCCCAGCGGCTACGGGCTGGTCGACGATACGCAGCTGGTGACCCTCACCTGGCAGAATTATGGCGACACCTTCGCGGCATACGTTTACAAGTACGAATGGGACAACCGCGACAGCGGCGCGCTCGTGGCGCACCGGGGGAACTATTCGCTTGACAAGCGTGGATTATACGTGGTCGGATGGTACCGCGACAACGAACCGCACCTGTTTTCGTCCGAAAAACTCTGGCTCGCCTACCCGGCCGACAGCGGCAGAACGTGGCAGTTCAACCCGGACAGCGCGGGCGACCCGGTGTTTGCCGTTACCATGGAAATCCTGTCCACGCACGCGGCCTTCTTTGTCGCCGACCCGCAGACCATGACCGCGGGCAGCTTTGTGGAGTGCTACCTTTACAAAGAGACAGGAGCAAACTACGAGAGCTATTACTACTACAATCCCGCCATTGGGTGCGTGGGCTACCTCAACTATTCGAGCGGGAAGCTGCGGGAATCTTATTGTCTGAAGCAGTTCAAAGAGTGATGCCGGAAAGCAATATTTCCAGGGAGGCGCCCCATGAAGATCATTTCGCTGTTTCCCTTAATGTTGTTTATGCTCTTTGGCTGCGACCTCTTGCCCAAAGGCTATATCTGCCCCGAATGTACGTCCGCCGCGCTCAAAATCAGATTGCAGGACGCATCAAGCGGTCAGGCAATAGTCCATGCAACGATAAAAGTCACGGATAACAAGGGGGACACCCTTGTCGCCTGCGACACCTGCGCTCAGCCCTATCCATTCTGGCTGGACGCAGATTCCACCTACGGCTTTTCCGGCGGCCCGGCAATATACCAGGCAAGAATTTCCCACCCCGACTACGACTCCGCAATAATCACCGGCATCACGGTTACCCAATATCCAAAGTACACCTGCGAATACGCAAACACCAAGTACCTCGTGGTGGCGCTTGACAGGCGCGCTTTGGCCAAGCGCAGCGCCGCCTCGGGCTACACGATTGTGAGCGAGTACGAAAAGGCCGGATGCATGTGAGGGTGATTGATGATTCTAGCCGGGACGGTGCGAACGGCACAACCGCCCAATCGTCAATGCTTTACTTTACGGAACTTAAAATTGCCCGGCCGGCATCAGGCGGAAGCGGGAGCGAGGTGTACGGGAGGGCTACTATTTTGCCTTGACCTTGTTCACGTTAGTGCGCGAAAAAGGAGGACAAATCATGCAAGCTAAATGTGTCTTCATGTTTCTTATAACAATTTCTATGCTTATTTGTTGCAACAACAATGTTAGTTTTTATAAATCCGTTCGAATTGGAGCAGAATCGGATAATTCAACTATAAATTTGAATACATTTGATACGCTTGTTATTTCATTATCGAGTAATCAAACTACAGGTTATTCTTGGCAAATTGTAAAGATAGACACATCAATGGTAAAAGAAATCAAGAGAAATTACCAGGAGAATCAGCCGGTTACGCCAGGAAGTGGTGGAACAGATAATATATTCCTTTGGTTGGTAAGTGCTGGAAATACGGAAATCAAAATGAATTATTCAAATTATGATAATACTATTGCAGATTCTTTCTTTGTGCATCTCAATGTAACCATGTTGATGCCGGAATAATATCCAGAAATGGATTAGAGGAGGAAAAAAAGCACTACCACGCCTGATACGGCAATGAAATCATTGCCAAACAACAAACCGCAGAATCGGATGGTTCCTTTGCAGATGAGCTTTTTCACACCAGCGTCGGCTCCCCGATAAACACCGTCTCCACCCCGAACTTTCCCTTCAGGGTTGCGCCGAGAGCCTTCACCCCGAGTGTCTCGGAGTGATAGTGTCCGAGGTACAGCACGTTGAGCCGAGATTCCAAAGCCGCGTGATGGTTCGAATGTGCGGGCTCACCGGTGACGAAGCAGTCTATCCCTTTGTCAATTGCCTCGGGGATGGCATCGCTCCCGCCGCCCGAGACGATGGCGACGGCCCGGCATTTCCTTTTCCCGAAGGGCAGCATGGTGAATGTTCCGCCGACGACCTTCCTGCACGCCCGGCCAACGTCCCCGACGGTCATCGGCGAGGGCAGTACTCCTTGACATCCGATAAGGTTGCCCTTGTATTCGCCGAACGGCTTTACGGAAGAGAGCCCGAGTGCGCGCGCGAGCATGGCATTGTTGCCGACATCGGGATGCATGTCGAGCGGCAGGTGCGCAGCGTAGAGGTTGATCCCGTGGTCCAAGAGGAAACGAACCTGCTCGCGCACCGCGCTCCTGATGCTGGTGAGGCCGTTCCAGATGATGCCGTGGTGCACGACGAGCATCTGGCACCTTTTCGCAGCGGCCTTTTTGTACGCCGCCATGCACGCGTCGACCGCCAGGCCGACGCGCCCGACATTCTTGACGCCCTCAACTTGCAGACCGTTGCAGGAGGAGTCTTTGATTTTGTCGATCTGAAGGAAGGTATTCAAATAATTGACGATTTTGTCCCGGGATATTGACATGATTTTTCTCCCGCATTGTTTTTATCTGAAATATTGACAATGTCACTTTAGCGTTTGATTTCTCCAAACAACCGCCGCTTATGGGTGCCCCCGCAACAACGTCCCGCGCTTGTAACTGCATTTCCAAGGGGGCCACCCAGGAGGGGGAAGCGGAGTACCGGCGCGCGGTTTGTTGATTGTGGAAAAGTTCTTGACAAGCGCGCCGGGACGCAGCGAGGGGGACGACCCTTGGAAGTACCCGACGGGGTATACCTCCCCCACTTGGAAAGGTATTATTATCATTATTGAAAATTTAACAAATAGGCCTCGATAAACATATCGATATCCCCGTCCAGCACACCCTGCGCGTTCGAGGTCTCCACGTCGGTGCGGTGGTCCTTTACCAGGTTGTAAGGGTGCAGAACGTACGAGCGTATCTGGCTGCCCCACTCGATCTTTTTCTTCACCGCAAGCTTGTCGGTGCGTTTTTTCTCGTCCTGTTCCTTGTAGAACTGCCTCACGCGCGACTTGAGGACCTTCATTGCAACGTCCCTGTTTTTAAGTTGCGAGCGCTCGTTCTGGCATGCGACCACGATGTTGGTGGGGAGGTGCGTCATGCGCACGGCGGAGTCGGTCTTGTTCACGTGCTGGCCGCCGGCGCCGCTGGACCGGTAGGTGTCGATACGGATGTCCTTTTCGTCAAGCTCGAAGTCGTCGGCATTTTCGATGATCGGATACGAATACACCGAGGCGAACGACGTGTGCCTGCGGGCGTTCGCGTCGAACGGCGATATGCGCACGAGCCGGTGCACCCCGCTTTCGGCCTTGAGATGGCCGAACGCATAGTCGCCGTTCACCTGTGCGGTGACGCTCTTGAGGCCCGCGCCTTCCCCGGGCTGGCTGTCGAGGACCGTGTACGAATAGCCCTTTTTCTCCATCCACCTGCAGTACATGCGGAACAGCATGTCGCACCAGTCGCAGCTCTCGGTGCCGCCGGCGCCGCTGTGCACCGTGAGGATGGCGGGCTTGTCGTCGTCTTCGCCGGAGAGCTTCCGTACGAACTCTAAATGCGAGACTTCCTTTTCAAGCGCCTTGGCGTGCTCCAGCAGCTCCGCGGTCACCGACGGATCGTTGTCGTCTTTGGAAAGCGAAAACAGTTCGAGGATGTCGTCGCTGTCCTTCTTGGTCTTGTCCCACAGCGTGATGACGTCTTTGAGGGTCTTTATCTTCTTGAGGGTTGCCTGGGCCTTTTCGTTGTCGGTCCAGAAACCTTCTTTTGATGTGTCAAGCTCGCATTCGGCCAGAGATTTCCGTTTTTCGTCGACGTCAAAGATACCTCCGGAGGTTGTCGACGCGGCCGGAAAGATCCACAAGGGTGCTCTTCTCGAGTTTTTCGGACATGGGCGTTTCTCCTCTTTGGTAAAAATCAGGCAGGGTGATAAAATACAACATTGGGCGGTTATGGCAGCTGATTGTCGGCCTGCTTTTTTTCCCGGCCATGAGGCCCGTCTGCCCATACCACAATATCTTTGTGGGTGACAGCAAAGTCTATACCATATATTGTGGTGTATTAATCTTTTTTGGCTTGACCCGAAGCCTTTCCGTTCATATTTTTAGAAACACGCCCTCTTACTAATCGTATTCCATTGAACAGATGCAGGCGGAAGAAAAATTCCCAATGTGAAGGAGCAGGACTAAATGTCATCAGAAATGTCCCTTGGTACCGCGAACAAGACAGTGAAGTCGGCCGTGGTTCGTCCGAACGCGGCCGCAGAGGCCGAAGAGAAAGGTGAATCCCTTAAAGACCGCCTGCTCAAGAAAAAAGTGAAGCTGTCCGACAATTCGCGGGTGGTGCTCGAAAAGCGGTATCTGCGCAAGGACGATAACGGCACGGTGACCGAGACGCCGGAGGAAATGTTCTTCCGCATCGCGGAGAACATCGCCTCGGCGGAGAAAAAGTTCAGCGCCGACGCAAGCACCGACATCTGGACTGAAAAATTCTACAACACCATGACCGACCTCGATTTTCTTCCCAACTCCCCCACGCTCATGAACGCTGGCCGGGAGCTGCAGCAGCTTTCCGCGTGCTTCGTGCTGCCCGTGGGCGATTCCATGGACGAGATATTCGAATCCGTCAAGAACACCGCGCTCATCCACAAGAGCGGCGGCGGCACCGGATTCTCGTTTTCCCACATCCGCCCCAAGAACGACATGGTGAAATCCACCAAGGGCGTGTCGAGCGGGCCGCTGTCGTTCATGCGCGTGTTCGACATCGCAACCGAGACCGTGAAGCAGGGCGGCACGCGGCGCGGGGCCAACATGGGGATCCTCAACTGCACCCATCCGGAGATCATGGACTTCATCGAGATAAAGGAACAGGACGGCGTGCTTGCGAATTTCAACATCTCCGTCGGCATCACCAAGGAATTCATGGAGGCGCTCAAGCGCGACGGCGAATACGACCTTAAGAACCCGCGCAGCGGCGAGCCGGTGGGAAAGCTCAAGGCATCGCAGGTGTTCAAGCGCATCGTGGAACTTTCCTGGAAAAACGGCGAGCCGGGCATCGTGTTCCTCGACAAGATCAACGCCGACAATCCCACGCCGCAGCTGGGCGAAATAGAAAGCACCAATCCCTGCGGCGAACAGCCGCTGCTCCCGTACGAATCGTGCAACCTCGGCTCCATCAACCTTGCGCACATGATCACCGAAACCAACGGAAAAAAAGAAATAAACTTTCTCAAGCTCGGCAACACGATCCGCACCGCGGTGCGGTTCCTCGACAACGTCATCGAGGTGAATTCGTATCCGCTGCCGCAGATCGATAAAATGACAAAAGGCAACCGCAAGATCGGCCTCGGTGTAATGGGATTCGCCGACCTGCTCATCGAGCTCGGCATTCCGTACAATTCTCCCGCCGCGGCCAACATGGCCGAACAGGTAATGAAGTTCATCAACGAGGAAGGGCGCCGTGTGAGCGCGTTTCTGGCGCAGGAACGCGGTGTGTTTCCCAATTTCAAGGGCTCCATATACGACCGTGAGGGCGGGCTCAAGGTGCGCAACGCGACGGTAACCACCATAGCACCCACCGGCACCATCAGCATGATCGCCGGCGCATCGAGCGGCATCGAGCCGCTGTTCGCCATTGTCTACGAAAAGAACGTGCTCGACGGCCAGCATTTGCTCGAAGTTCATCCCGAGTTCAAGCGCGTCGCCCAGGACGAAGGATTCTACTCCGACGAACTCATGAAGATGGTGGCTTTCTCCGGCTCTCTGGGCAAGATCTACGGCATCCCCAAACGCATCCGCGACATTTTCGTCACCGCGCACGACATCGAGCCGCGCTGGCACATCAGCATCCAGGCCGCGTTCCAGAAGTACACCGACAACGCCGTGTCGAAAACCGTCAACTTCAAGCACGATGCCACCGCCAAGGACGTCGAGGAGGTTTTTCTTTACGCATACGAACTCGGGTGCAAGGGCGTCACCGTGTACCGCGACGGCACGCGCAAGAACCAGGTGATAACCTCCGGAACATCGGCAAAGAAGGGCGCAGTCCAGATCGACGCCTCGGTTGCGGCCCCGGGATCCATCCACCCGCGCCCGCGGCCCGCGGTAACGCACGGACGCACCTACAAGACCAAGACCGGATGCGGCAACCTGTATGTAAATGTCAACGCAGACGGCGTGGGCCTGTGCGAGATCTTCACCCAGATGGGGAAATCCGGCGGCTGCCCTGCGTCCAACTCCGAGGCGGTCTCGCGTCTCATCTCCCTGGCCCTTCGCGCCGGCGTGGACCCGAAATCCATTGCGGAGCAATTGCGCGGCATCCGCTGCCCCATCCCCACCTGGATGGAAGGCGAGATGATCCTTTCGTGCGCGGACGCGATCGGCCATGTGCTTGAGCAGGGTATTGCGGATTTCGAAGGCAAGAGCGACAGCGCCGGCGGTGAGACCGCAAAGATCAAGTACACGGGCCTCGACCTGGGCTTCTGTCCGCAATGCCCGCAATGCGGCACCATCCTTGTCCACGAGGAAGGATGCGCGGTGTGCAAGACGTGCGGGTATTCGAAGTGTGGATGATTTGTAATTTTTCTGCTCTTTTCTGGTAAATTAATCTCGAAGTTGGGCGCCTGCTTTAGGCACCGGTTCTCCTCCGGGCTCGGCTATTCGCCTCGTTGCCGGACCGCCCTTTGCCTAACGGCCGGGTCGGCCGGCAATGTGCTCTAGCACACCCTCCGTTGCCCCTGGCGCAAGAAACCACCCCCTTCATTCTCATATAATCAGTACTTTTCCGCCTATGTAAACCCATAGCGCTATCTCTGTTTTTCACACGACCGCACCCCCTCTATTCCTTCATCTATATTTTCTCAAAGCTGATTTCCTGGAATCGTTGCCAAAAATAATGGACCTCTCACTCTACATTCACGTTCCATTCTGTGTCAAGAAGTGCGAATATTGTGATTTCTATTCTATTCCCTATGAAGAATCAACTGCCGACAGTTTTATTTCCTCGCTTGCAAAGGAATGGTTTCTTGTCAAGAATGAACTCGGGCTCAAAGACCCTGTCATCAAGACCATCTTTTTCGGCGGCGGCACGCCGTCGATCTTGTCAATCTCACAATGGCTGGCATTGCAATCATCATTGATGAATCATTTGAACCTTGCCGATGACGTTGAATGGACAATCGAGTGCAACCCGGATTCATTCACTGAAGAGAAGGCGGATTTCTGGCGAGCAATGGGCGTCACGAGATTGACATTCGGGATACAGTCCCTCAACAATGATGAACTGCGATACCTCGGCAGACCCCACTCTGCAGAACAGGCGTGGAAGGCGCTCGAATCTCCGGCCCTTGCCGGCTTTCAAATCAATCGGCGCGGACCTGATGTACGGCCTGCCTCATCAGACCATCGAATCATTCAGACACTCTCTTGATGCTTTGCTTTCTGCCCACATCATCCGTCACCTTTCCGCATACGAATTGACAATCTGCAAGGACACGCCGTTCGGGAAGGCAAAGCATCTGCCGCTGCCGGACGAGGACGAAGTTGTCGAAATGGCTAAAACACTTTTCAGCACCTCCCGGGAACACGGATTTGAAAGGTATGAGGTCTCGAATTTCGCAAAGGCGGGATTTCGATGCAGGCACAACGAAGCGTACTGGAACCATTCGCCGTACATCGGATTGGGACCCGCAGCTCATTCGTATGTTCATCCGAAGCGGTGGGCGAATGTTGGCGACGTCAAACGATATGTATCGTTGATCAATGACGGGAAAAGAGCGGTTGACTTCGAAGAAACAATAGATAAAACAACATTGATATCCGAGATGATTTTCCTGCAACTACGAACCACGGATGGATTGGATGAGAAATTGGTTTTTGATACGACCGGAGAATCGTTTTATTCCGGAATCAGGCAACAAGCTCTGGATGCATTATTGAACGATAGACTCATCACGCATAAGGGAACACATTGGGCGTTGACGGAGAAAGGAATGATGATCGGGGATGAGGCATCAAGAAGACTGATGTGAACATCAACTTGTCGACTTCGCTGTTGTCAAGCCTCCCCTCGGGGGAGGTTGGAGGGGGCTATAATAAGCATTTTCCAAGCGGGATCTAAAGGGCAGAGCCCTTTCCATATCTTGCTTGATTATTTCTTTTTCTACTTCGCTGTCCGCTCAATCTTCAGTATCTTGTACTTCAGTATTCCCTTCGGCACTTTGATCTCAACGGCATCCCCCTCCTTGTGCCCCAGAAGTCCCTTAGCCACGGGCGACGACACCGATATCTTGTCCTGCGCAAAATCCGCCTCCACCTCCGATACCAGCATGTACTCTATTTCCTCCGATGTGTCAAGGTCGCGGAGCCGCACCGTGGTGCCGAGCACCGCCTTCCCCTGCGGCAGGTCCTCTTCCCTGATGATGCGTGAGCGCGCCAGCTTGTCTTCGAGCTCGCGGATGCGGATCTCGTTGAACGTCTGCTCCTCCTTGGCGACCTCGTACTCGGCGTTCTCGCCGAGGTCGCCGTTCGCCCGCGCGTCGTGGAGCTGCACCGAAATTTCCTTGCGGCGCGTGGTCTTGAGCGTCGTGAGCTGCTCCTGCAGCTTGTCAAAAGTTTCCTTGCTCAGGTAAATGAGTCCGTCATCCATAGATACCTCCGAAATGAAGCGGGAGGACAGTAAAGAACCACGACCCTTGGAAGTATGCCCCTTCGGGCATCCCTGAAGAGGGACCCGCAGAGGGGTAAAGTCCCCGACAGGGGACGGCCATAGGCCGTGGTATCTCTTCGAGAAGACGCCGCAGGCTTCCCGCCAATTTCTGTTCGTGCTGCACAAAATAAAAAAATCCCCGTCCCCTCGAGGGGAGCGGGAATTTGCATCAACAGCCGGAAAGCGATTCCTGCTACCCTTTAAATAAAAATCATAGGCCTTCACGGAGTCAAGCAAAAAAAATCCCACGTGCCGGATTTTGTGCAATCTCGGCATCCACGGGGCCGCCCGGAACCCTTAAACCGAGCCATGTCGCGCCGCTTCCGATTCCAGCTTGTTGATTTACAAAAAGCGACTGATAACTGCTTCAGAAACTCGGAGAAAGTATATATATATGAATTATCTATAATATATATTTAACGGGTATGTTTCTGTCGCGGATCAGTCTTGATAACTTTCGAAACTACAAAGACTTATCGCTGGACATTCCGGAGAGAGGGATGCTTTTGACCGGGTCCAACGGCAGCGGAAAAACAAACCTTCTCGAAGCGATTTTTCTCCTGTGCACCGCACGCTCTCAGCGGGGCGCGACAAGAAACGAACTTATCGGATTTTCGTCCGATTACTGCTATGCCGAAGGCGTATTTTCGAACAGCGAGAGCGGGAAAAACGTGCCGGTCTCTATCGGGTTCAACCGCGAGCAGAAAGTGTCGATGAAGGCGGACGGAAGGCCGATTGCGTCGTTCTCGCAATGGCTCGGACACGGCATGGCAGTGTCGTTCGGCCCCGAAGATTTGGCGCTTGTCCAGGGGGCACCCCGGGACCGCAGGAATTTCCTCGACATCTTCATCAGCCAGATCGATCCCCCGTATCTTGCCTCGCTTATTTCGTACAAGAAGAGCCTTGCACAGCGGAACAGTCTGCTTGCCAGGAAGATCGGCGACGCTCAACTTGACGTATACGAAGACGCGATGGCCCGCCATGGCGCGTCCGTGTTCCACAAACGCAGCGCGCTGTGCGCAGCCATGGCCCCCGTCTTCGCTTCGTTGTACGCCGACATCAGCGGCAATGGGGAGACCGCCTCGATGGAGTACAAGCCTTCGGTGCGCTGCGAGGCCGGTTCCCCGGAAGACTGGGAGAACGCCTTTTGCAACAGCCTGAGAAGCGGGCGAAGCAGGGACGTTCTCGCCGGGTTCTCCTCGGCGGGACCGCACCGCGACGATATCATTCTTCTTGTCAACAACTGCGACGCCCGGTCGTTTGCCTCGCTCGGGCAGTCCACGACGGTGGCCTTGTCGCTCCGCATGGCGTCGGTGCTCATGAGCGAACGCTACGGAAAAGACTCGATGATATTCCTCTTCGACGACGCGGTGAGCTACCTCGATTCCGCCCGGTCCTCCCGTGTTGTTCCGCTTCTCGAACACCGGGGCCAGCTTCTGGTGACGTCCCCGTCGGACCGCGACAACGGCGTTTTCGCGCTGCCCCGTTTCGTGGTGCGGGAAGGAGCGGTGAGCGCACTATGAGCCGCCCACGCACCCCTGAATCCGTCGGAGCCATCGTGGATTCGGTCCTCGCGGAGCGCGGCTATCTCGCGCCCGTGCGCGAATGGAGCGTGGTCAACGAATGGCCGCGCATCGTGGGCGCCAAGCTCGCCTCGGTCACCGAGTGCGACCGGGTGGAGAACGGCATCCTGTTCGTGCGGGTCGCCTCCTCGCCGTGGCGGCAGGAACTCAGCTACGTCAAGCACCATATTCTCGATTCGATACGAACGCAGACGCCGTGCACCACCATCACCGACATCGTATTCTTCTGAGAGCGCCGGGAGGCATCTGTTTATGAGCGAGACCACGGTTGACGGAAACCAGTACAGCGCAAAAAGCATCAAGGCGCTCAAAGGTCTTGACGCAGTGCGAAAACGGCCCGCCATGTACATCGGAAGCACCGGGCCCACCGGGCTTCACCATCTGGTGTACGAGGTCGTCGACAACTCCATCGACGAGGCGCTCGCCGGGTACTGCACCAACATCGACGTGGTTGTTCACAAGGATAATTCCGTTTCCGTGCTCGACGACGGCCGCGGCATTCCCGTGGACTACCACGAGGAGGAGAAGATGTCGGCGCTGCAGCTCGTGCTCACCACCCTGCACGCCGGCGGCAAGTTCGACAACAGCTCCTACAAGATCTCCGGCGGCCTGCACGGCGTGGGGGTCTCCTGTGTCAATGCACTGTCGGTGACGATGGAGGCCGAGGTATACCGCAACGGCAAGATTCACTACATGAAATTCAACCACGGCGAGCCCGAAGAGGACGTGAGGGTCATCGGAGAAACCGACAGGACCACCGGCACCAAGATCACTTTCAAGGCCGACCCCGCCATATTCGAGACCACCGACTACAGCTTCGATGTCCTGTCCAAACGGTTGCGGGAGCTCGCCTTTCTCAACAAGGGCATCCGCATCACCATTGTCGACGAGCGCGTCGAGGACAAAAAACACGAGTTCTGCTACCCGGGCGGTCTCATTTCATTCATCAAGTACCTTGACGAGAACAAAATTGCGATGCACGAGGAGCCGATCTATTTTCGGCAGGAGCGCGACGGTGTGGACATAGAAATCGTGATGGAGTACAACGATTCGTACCTTGAAAATATCTTCTCGTTTGCAAACAACATCAACACCGTTGACGGCGGCACGCACCTCGTGGGGTTCAAGCGCGGCATCACGCGCGCGATCAACGGCTACATCACGAGCTACAATCTGCTCAAGGGCAACAACACTGTCGAAATAAAAGGCGAGGACCTTCGCGAAGGCCTCACGGCCGTGATAAGCGTGAAACTGCCCAACCCGCAGTTTGAAGGCCAGACAAAAGGGAAACTCGGCAATTCCGAGGTGGCCGCCACTGTGGAGTCCGCGGTGGTTGAGGCCCTCGGCACGTACCTCGAGGAGCACCCGCCTGTTGCAAAAAAGATCGTGGAAAAGTGCATCAACTCCGCCATCGCGCGCGAGGCGGCGCGCAAGGCGCGTCAGCTTGCGAGGCGCAAGACGCTCATGGATGGCGGCGGCCTGCCGGGCAAGCTTGCCGACTGCCAGGAGCGCGACCCGGCCCGGTGCGAGCTGTTCCTGGTCGAGGGAGACAGCGCCGGCGGCAGCGCCAAGATGGGCAGGGAGCGCGCCTTCCAGGCCATTCTGCCCCTCAAGGGCAAAATCCTCAACGTGGAGAAGGCGCGCATCGATAAGATCCTCGAACACGAGACGATTCAGGACATGGTGCAGGCGCTGGGCACGGGATTCGGCAACACCGAGGACGAGGACGGGTTCTCTTCCGACAAGGCGCGGTACCACAAGATCATCATCATGACCGACGCGGACGTCGACGGGTCGCACATCCGCACGCTGCTGCTCACGTTCCTGTTCAGGCACATGCCGGGGCTTATCGAGAAGGGGTATGTCTACATCGCCCAGCCGCCGCTGTACCGCGTCAAGGCGGGCAAGGAGGAGCAATACCTTTTTACAGACGAGGACAAGGACAAGCTGGTCGAGGAATGGAAAGACAGGAAGAACCTCACGGTCCAGCGTTATAAAGGCCTCGGGGAAATGAACCCCGACCAGCTTGCCGTGACCACCATGAACCCGGACAGCCGCACCCTTCTGCAGGTGAAGCTCGAGGACGGCATCGAGGCCGACAAGGTGTTCTCCATGCTCATGGGCGAGGATGTGGAGCAACGGAGGAAGTTTATCGAGGACAACTATTACAAGGTGAAGAACCTGGATATATAAAAACAAGTTGAAAGTTGAAGTTTGAGAGTTGAAAGCATAAAGATACAAAGATTAGAACCGCCTTGACTCGGAAAATTCGCCAAACAATAAACTCATGAAACAACGACCCACGATATTATTGACAAATGATGACGGCTGCGCTGCGCCCGGCCTTAAGAGCCTCCACTCGGCACTTGCCGCGGAATACGACATCATCGTGGCGGCGCCCGCGCGGGAGCAGAGCGGCATCGGCCATGCATTCACGTTCAACAAACCCCTGCGCTATGCCGCACTGCCGCAGGACGCCGGCATGAACGGCTATTGCATAGAAGGCACGCCGTCCGACTGCGTGAAATTCGCCATAAGCCACCTTCTGCCGCACCGGCCCGACGCCGTTGTCGCAGGAATGAACATCGGCGAGAACTCCGGCATCTCCGGGTATTACTCCGGCACCGTAGCTGCCGCCCGCGAGGGTGCGTTCTGGCGCGTGCCGAGCATCGCGTTTTCGGTGTGCGCGCAGGCCGCGGAATTTGCCGACGCCTATTCACGGACGGCGCTTGACATTCTCAACCGCATTCTGAAGACCGGCCCCGGGCA
This sequence comes from uncultured Fibrobacterota bacterium, assembly GCA_963753345.1. Lineage (GTDB taxonomy): Bacteria > Fibrobacterota > Chitinivibrionia > Chitinivibrionales > FEN-1185 > FEN-1185. Next base: position 94,380 of record CAVWBU010000026.1, on the reverse strand, counting down.
AAACGGCCGCTGTACGTTCTACAATGTTAACTTCCCCGAGTGCGCGCCCGCTGCATGCCGGGGGGTGAAGGTGACGCGGCAGAGCATGGCGTTTTTCGACGACCGGTACCGCCGCGTGGAGACAGAGGGGATGCCGGAGGGCTATGTCGTGTACGGCGACAAGAAGGACATTGAAGCGCTTGACACATTCGACTCACGGGCGCTTCTCAACAGATACATCACCGTGACGCCGCTTTCCTTCGACGCGACCGCGGAATGGGCGCTGCCCCTTCTTGCCGGCCTCGAAGAGAGCGGCACACGACGCCAAGGAGAACAGACGTAATGCCAGACGACGGCCAGGCACAGAAAATTTTCCCGGTATTTATTGAAGACGAGATGCGGAAATCGTATCTCGACTACTCCATGAGCATGATCACCGCCCGCGCGCTCCCGGACGTGCGCGACGGCCTCAAGCCCGTGCACCGCCGCGTGCTCATGGGGCTTTCGGATATCGGCCTTCAGCACAACAGGCCCACCAAGAAATGCGCCAACGTGGTAGGCCACGTGATGGCAAAGTACCATCCGCACGGCGATGCGGCCATTTACGACACACTCGTACGCTTGGCGCAGGATTTCTCCCTGCGCTATCCCATGGTCGAAGGCCAGGGCAACTTCGGCTCCATCGACGGCGACCCGCCCGCGGCCTACCGCTACACCGAGTGCCGCATGACCGAGCTTGCCGAGGAAATGCTCGCCGACATCGACAAGGACACGGTAAACTTCGTGCCCAACTACGACGACTCCATGCAGGAGCCGTCGGTGCTTCCCGCCAAGCTCCCCTTCCTGCTGCTCAACGGCAGCACCGGCATCGCCGTGGGAATGGCAACCAACATGGCGCCGCACAACCTCGGCGAAGTGATCGACGGCATCGTCGCGTGCATTGACAACCCGGACCTCACCGTGCTCGACCTCCTCAACTACGTTCCGGGGCCGGATTTTCCCACCGGCGGCATCATTTACGGGAAAAGCGGCATCCTTTCCGCCTACAAGACCGGCAACGGCAAGCTCATTGTGCGCGCAAAGGCCGAGGTGGAAAAGGACGGTGACCGCGAACAGATCGTGGTCACCCAGATCCCCTACATGGTGAACAAAGGCGCCCTGCTGGAGCGCATGGCCGAGCTCGTGCGCGAGAAGACCCTCGACGGCGTGGCGTTTCTGCGGGACGAATCGGACCGCGCCGGCATGCGCATCGTGGTCGGCGTGAAGAAGGAAAGCTTTGCCGACGTGGTGCTCAACCAGCTGTACAAGTTTACGAGCCTGCAGGACACGTTCGCCGTGAACAACCTTGCGCTTGTCAACATGCAGCCCAAGCAGCTCCCGCTCAAGGACATTATTGTCCATTTCATCAATCACCGCCACGAGGTGGTAACCCGGCGCACGCAATACGACCTCGCCAAGGCGCGGGAACGCGCGCACATCCTGGAAGGCCTCAAGATCGCCATCGACAACATCGACGAGATCGTCGCGCTTATCAAGGCGTCGCCGTCCACCGAGGAGGCGAAGCGCCGGCTCATGGAACGATTCGCGCTGTCGGAGCTGCAGGCGCACGCCATACTGGAGATGAAGCTTTCGCGGCTTACCGGGCTGGAGCGCGAGAAGGTGGAGAGCGAGCTTGCCGAGCTTGCCCGCCTCATCGCCGAGTACACCGCGATCCTTGACAGCCGCGAGCGGAGAATGTCCATCATCAAGGACGAGCTCCTCGACCTCAAGAAACGCTTCGGCGACGCGCGGCGCACCGAGATCGTGGAGGCCTCGGGCGACGACGCCGACATCGACATGGAGGACCTGATCCCCGACGAGGACATGGTGGTCACCATGTCGCATTCCGGTTATGTAAAGCGTTGCTCGGTCGACACCTACCGCACCCAGGGGCGCGGCGGCAAGGGCGTGCTGGGCATGGAGTCGAAGGACGACGACTTCGTGGAGTCGTTGTTCGTGGCGTCGGCGCACGCCTACATCCTGTTCTTCACCACCGCGGGGCGCTGCTACTGGCTCAAGGTGTACAAGATCCCCGAGGCGGGGCGGCAGTCGCGCGGAAAGCCGATTGTCAACCTTATCAGCCTGCGGCCCGACGAGAAGATCGCGGCGTTCGTTGCGGTGCGGGAATTCGACGAATCGCATTTCATCGTCACCGCCACCGAGCGCGGCGTGGTGAATAAGCAGCCGCTCGTGGCCTATTCCAATATCCGCAGGGACGGCATCAACGCCATGCACCTCGACGAAGGCGACCGCATGATCGAATGCAAATTGACAAACGGCAGCAACGACATCATCCTCGGCACGGCAAACGGCCAGGCCGTCCGGTTCCACGAGAGCGCCGCGCGGGAGCTCGGAAGGAACACCCGCGGCGTGCGCGGCGTGCGCCTGACGGGAGGCGACCGGCTGGTGAGCATGGTGATCGTGGACGAGTCAAACCAGCTGCTCACCGTTACCGAGAACGGTTTCGGCAAGCGCACCGCGGTTGCCGAATACCGCAAGACCAACCGCGGCGGGTCCGGGATCATCAACATCAAAACTTCGGAACGCAACGGCAGCGTGGTGGCGCTCAAGCGCGTGTCCGACATTCACGACATCATGCTCATCACCACAAACGGCATCGTCATCCGCTGCGAGGTGGGCAAAATCCCGGTGATCGGCCGCAATACCCAGGGAGTACGGCTCATCAATCTTGACGAAGGCGACAAAGTGGTCGATATTGCGATCGTGGACAAGCAGGCCGAGGCCGACGAGGCGTCGCCTGCGCAGGCGACGCCGGATGTCCCGGCATCTCCGGAACCGGCACCGGAGAAAACACCCGATTCCGGCCCGAAACCTCCTGAGCAAAGGCCTGAGTCGCCTGCTCAATAATGACGGCGATGTGCGTCTGCAAACGAAAAGGGCGCTTCTCCCTGCGGAGAAACGCTCTATCTAATTGAAACCCGGTCCCGGTGCCTTGCTCAACGCTACTTGGCTACGGTTTGTTTACGGCATCAATAGCTATGATGAGGGTGGCAATAGCGGTCAGAATGGTTGCGATCTGGAAAATCGCGGTGATGGTTTCCATGAAGACCTTGAAGTTATTCTGGTACTCGATCTTCTGCGGGACAACCACGACGTCCCCTGGCGCTAGGCTGTATTCCATGATATTGATATTCCTGTTGGTGACAATGCTGCCGTTTGCCTTGAATACGTAAACATTTTTCTGCGCCGCGTTTTCCTTGAAGCCTCCTGCCATTTCAACATAGTACTTCGCTCTTGTATTTGCGTTGTCGAACCTGAATGTCGCCGGATTGTATACCTCGCCGATCACCGAAACGGTCCCCGCAAGCTTTGGAACGAAAATACTGTCGCCGTCCTCGAGATTGAAATTCCCGTACGCCGCAGGATTGGTAAGGTCGATGACGATCCGCCCTGTTGATTCCTTGGACCGCAGTTTCGACAGCAGCAGCATTTGTTGCTGCAGAAGCGCCTGCGCATCAGCCGAAGTCGCGCCCTTTGACACAAGGTCGGTGGAAAGCTTGACCGCATCATTTTGAAGCCCGCTCACGTATTCGTCGTTTCTTTTCTTCTCAAGGTTTTTCACCGACACACGGCAGACCATCGACGCGGGAAGGTATGCTTCGGAGGTAAATCCTCCCGCCCTTTCGATGATGTGCCCAAGGGTCTCTTTTTCCAGAATGACATATTCTCCCGGAAACACGAATTCGCCCTTTAAAACAATCCGCCGCTCGTCCTGCCAGCCCTTTTTGGTGCGGATGTAAACCCTGTCGAATTTCTTGAGCACCATATTGTTTGAAGAATCGTTGGCAAGCGCGCAGCTCACACAGAAATTGATTTTTTCGGTGGAAACGATTTCACCATCATAGGTCCGACGGTAGATTTCTCCGTACTGGGGACTTGCCTGCTCGGTCAACCCGCCCGCCTTGATGATGAGGTCGCGGACCCTCATGTTCTCGAGAAGCGTATCCTTGCCCGGGTTCGTTACCGCACCGTCGATCGAGACGGTCCTGTCCGGCTCAAAGTAGTCCCGGGAGTAAACGATCACTTCGTCGCGGGGCAGAAGCGGAATATTGTCCGGCGAAGAATGATCCGAAAGCCCTGCCCTGAGGTTGAACGGCACGAGACGGTTTACAAAGGTGGGCGGCTCCTGCCTGAGCACAATGGCATAATCGAGGTACGTCTCGGGAAGAAGGGCGTTGAAATCCGGAAGAATGTCGGCGAGCCGCATGCCCGGCTTGTACTCGTATTTCCCGGGCCGCATGACATTCCCGGAAAGATACACCGCATTCTTGTTCTTTTCGACAATGGGAAAAACCTTGATGATGTCGCCGTCCTGGACCTCGAATTCCGGAATGGCCTGCCCTGGTTCGGATGCGAGGTCGAGCACCACCTGCATCGCGTTGTCCTTGAACCGTTCTATCTGAATCCTGCTGCCCCACGCGGCCGGTGAAACGCCGCCGGCAAGGCCGAGCGCTTCCTTGAGCGATGTATTCGGCTTGATTTCGTACAAAGCGCTGCGCCGGACGTTTCCTGCAACGGCGACCATTTTCTTGACAATCGGCACGAGGATGACGTCGCCCGATTTGAGCCGTATGTTCGCGTTGTCCCTGCCCGACAGAAGGAAATCGTAAAAATCAACCGTGGCGATCACCCCGCCGTGGCGCTTGAGCTGAACGTTGCGGAGCGATCCCCGGCGCGTGGGCCCGCCGGCGGCGAACAGCGCGTTGGTGACGTTGGAAAGCCCGCTCACCGTGTAATAGCCGGGCGATTTCACCTCGCCCATGATAAAAACGCCTATGGAGCGCAATTCCCCCATGGAAACCGTTGCCTGCACGCCTTCGATGCTCTGCACGCGGTTCAGGATGTTCTCCTGCAATACGCTGAACGGCAGGCCCGCCACCGAAACCGGGCCGATGTGCGGGATGTTGATTCTTCCTTCCTTGTCGACCTTGAGACGGTATTCCCCCTCATTGATCCTGCCCCACAAAAACACGACGATCTCGTCCCCGCTGCCCACCACGTAATCGGCAGGCGTGGCCGCGTAGTCCGCGGGCGCGAACGTGGAAGGCTTTACGCCGGCAAACGCATCCTGGCCGAAAATGGTGAGCGTGCGGAGGAGGGAATCGGGATCGATGGTCCTGTTTTTGATGATGTTCTCGTAGATCGACGCCTGGCGGATCGTGTCTGCCCTGAGGCGGGCTGCCAGAGCGCTGTCGGCCGAATCGGCGGGATTCTGCGCCTTAAAAAGCGTGTCGTGCGTCTCATAGCTTCTTGCATGGTTTTTCAGGTCGGTTGCGGTCAGTCCCCTCTGCTCCATGTACTGCCTTGCAAGCAAGCTGTCGCTGGAACTGAACTGGCCAAATGCGGCCACGGCACAAAGCAGGGCAAGCATCGGAGCGATTTTTACCATAGACGTCATCGTGTTCGGCCTTTGCATGATAGACTGCGAAAATTCGGGCTCGGCAGCGCCGGTGAGGTTCTTGTCAATATATAATTTACAATAAGGCACACCTGAAATCACGGACTTTTCCGGCCGCCGCTGCGGTCACACTCGGTAATACTGCCGATACCATTCCACAAAATTCTCGATCCCCTCATTAATATTCGTTTTCGGGCAATACCCCAATCTTGATAATTTCTCAATGTCGGCCACCGTTGCCGGCACGTCGCCCGGCTGCATGGGCTTGAGCCTGACAACGGCCTTCTTCCCCACCTTCTTCTCGATTGCCGCGATGAAATCCATGAGATTCTCGGCTCTGCTGTTTCCGATATTGTAAACCTCATACGGAACGGGATGAGCCAAGGCGAGCAGAACGCCGTCGACGATATCGTCGACATAGGTGAAGTTCCTCTTCATTCTTCCTTCGTTGAACACGTCGATGGGCCGTCCCTCGATAATCGCCTTTGTAAAGACGAACAGGGCCATGTCGGGCCTTCCCCACGGCCCGTACACCGTGAAGAACCTCAGGCCCGAACACGGCACGCCGTACAGGTGGCTGTAGCAGTGAGCCGTGAGCTCGTTGGAGCGCTTGGTGGCGGCATACAGCGAAATGGGGCTGTCGACCCGGTCCGCTTCTGAAAACGGCAGCTTGGTGTTTCCGCCGTACACCGAGGAGGATGACGCGTACACAAAGTTTTTCACCTCTGCATGGCGTGCGATCTCGATGATGCTGAGGAATCCCTCATTGTTCGCCTTCTGATAGGCGAACGGATTGGTGATGGAATACCGCACCCCCGCCTGCGCGGCAAGATGGCAGATCTTCGACACCGGGTATTTCTTTACAAGGGAGACAAGCCCCTCGTAATCACAGATGTCCATTCTTTGAAAATGAAACCCTTTGTACGCCTCAAGCTGTTTGAGGCGCGCCTCCTTGAGCGACGGGTCGTAGTAATCGTTGACATTATCGACGCCGAGCACGTCGTTGCCTTCCGCGAGGAGCCGCCTGCACACGTGAAAGCCGATGAAGCCTGCCGCGCCGGTGACGAGGATCATGCGAACGTCCTCCCGATCTTGGGCCTTACCGTTGTGTCGCCCCCGCGGACCAGCGCGCCCCGGTCGAGCACAAGCTCCCGGTAATGGTACTGCCGCTTGAGAAATTCGTCGTGCGTCGCCATGATCACGGTTGTTCCCCAGCTGTTGATCTGCTGGAACAGCAGCATGATCTCCTTGGAAACGGCAATGTCGAGGTTGCCCGTGGGCTCGTCGGCAAGGAGGATCCAGGGGTCGTTGACAATCGCCCGTGCGATGCACACCCGCTGCTGTTCTCCCCCGGAAAGCTGGAGCGGAAAATACGTGCACTTGTGCGACAGGCCCGTGAGCGCGAGCACCTCGAAGACCTTCCGTTTCACCGCGCGCTCCTTCCGGCCCGTGGCACGCATGGCGAACGCCACGTTCTCGAACACGTCGCGGTCGGTAAGCAGCCGAAAGTCCTGGAACACGATGCCCAGCTTGCGCCGCAAGTGCGGGATGTCGCGGCTTTTCATGTAGGTGGAGTCGTACCCGCCCACGAACACCTGGCCCTTGGTGGGGAATTCTTCCATGTAAATGTGCTTGAGCAGCGTGGTCTTGCCCGCGCCGCTCGCCCCGGTGAGAAAGACGAATTCGCCTTTATCAATAAACACCGAAACATCCGCAAGGGCCTCGAACGACCCGGCGTACACCTTGGTCACGTGGGAGAACTGGATCATCGCGCATCCTTCTTCCTCAAGAGAAAGTGCACGCGCTCGGAATGCGGGGTGTACTTCCTGAAGGAAAAATCGTCCCAGACGCCCAGCACCTCGAACAGGGAATCGGGTACGAAGCCGCGGACCACGCTCACCGGAAAGACCTTCTGTTCGTGGTGTTCCATGCTCTTTGCGAACAAACCGGACCGGCCATCGTCCAGCGGCGCGACAAAACCCTGCGCACCGTCGGACCCAGCCTGTCCGTCGCACCGGCTGAAAATGGTGAAATCGTTGTATTGCATTCCCTGGACCGAATGGTAGTAGCTGTGCCGGTAATAGAAACAGTCGCCGAAATCGTCGGCGTCCACATACTCCCTGAAATTGTTGACGGAATTGAACACCGTGGTGATGTCGAACAGGAACAGCCCGCCGTCCGCCAGCCTGGCGTGCACCTCGCCGAACAACTGCTCGTAGGAGTCCCGGTCCATGAGGTAGTTGATGCCGTCGTACAGAAACAGAACAAGGTCGAACGGCCGCGAGTCCTTGAACGGAAGGCGCCTGCCGTCCGCGCAGACGGCGCCGCCGAGCCGCGGCCGCGCCTGGAGGCACATGGCATACGAAAGGTCCGAACCGACGTACCGCAGGCCGGCCTTGCGCATCCGCTCGCCGAGGAGGCCTGTGCCGGCGCCGATTTCGAGGATGGACGGCCGGCTTGACCGCCCGTACCGCCGGATAACGTCCTCGATGAGCGTGTGCCAGCGGTGGTACCCGACATGCGCCATGAGCCTGTCGTAGAGAGGAGCAAGGGCGCCGTAGTTCACGGGAGCTACAACCTTATGTCAACGTAAATCTCGCGACGCCATTTCTTGACGAGGTCGATCAGTTTCTTCTGCGCCACGATCTCTTTTGCCTTTTCGGAAAGAAGGTCGTAATCGTCCTCCATGGTGAGCGGCCGGTTCTTCATCCGGTCGTCAAGCCGGTACAGGGAAACTTCGTTGCCTTCGCGGAGGGGTGCTGCAATGCCGCCCACGGGCAGGCTGTCGATCGCGGCGCGGGCGGCCTCGGTAAGGCTGAACAGCGGCACCCAACCCACGCGGCCGTTATGCGCACGCGTCTGCGGGTCGGTGGAGAGCCGGCGCACCGCGTCGGTGAAATCGGCCTGGGTCTTCGCGGACGCGCGCACCGAATCGAGGAGCGCCATGGACCGCTTCACCGCGGCCTCGGGCGGCGTAAGGCTCACGAAAATCTGCCGCACGTGCACCATCTGGTCCTTTTTCGCAATAATGTTAACAATGTGGAATCCGAGACGAGACTCGATGATGTCGCTCGTCTGTCCCACGTTGAGGGAAAAGACCGCCTCCTCGAACTTCAGCTCGGAGAGCGTTCCCTTGCCGACAAACCCGAGATCGCCGCCGTTTTCGGCGTTCGGGTCTTCGGAGAACTGCTTGGCGACGGCGACGAAATCCGCGCCTTCGTCAAGGCGGCGCTTGATGCTCTTCGCCTTTGAAAAGGCGGCCTGGCGCAGCGAATCGGGCGTGGTGAGCTTGAGCACGATCTTGGACAGCAGAACGCTCTCGCCGATGGTGGGAAGGCTGTCCTTGAACTCGCGGTAAAAGTTTTCCACGTCGTTTTTGCTCACCGAGACCTGCCCCACGTACTGCTGCGACACCTTCTGCTTTATCAATTGCTCCTGGATCTGGGACCTCAGTTGCGTCTTGAACTTGGACAGCCCCATGCCGTATTTGTCGCGCAGCTCCTTTTCGAGAGCGTCCATGGTCATGCCGTTCTGCGAAAGGATCTGTGCAACGTGTCCGGCCACGGCCTGGTCCACCTCGCTTTCCTTTACGACGATATTGGAATCCTTCGCGGCATGAACGACAAGCACCTTCCCGTCCACCAGGTCGCCCACAAACTGTTTGCGCAGCGAGCGGAATTGCGCGGTGTCGGGCTTGGCGCCCTGGCTTGTCTGGCGCATCATGATGTAGGCGTCGAGTTCCGACTGCAGGATCACGGAATCTCCGACGACGGCGACGACGCCGTCGAATCGTTCCGCGGCAAAGGGCGCCGCGGCGAATGCGGCCAACAGCAGGCTTATCATGGTCCTTGGCAGGGTCACGCTGTTATTCCTGGCTTTCTTTTGTTGAAGAATCCGGCGGCACTGGCGGGGTTTTCTGCACGCCGCCTTCCTGCGGCGATGCGTGCTGCTCGGTGATCAGGTCGAGGTTCGTCTCAACCCTCATTCTTGTCCGCAGGGACGAAATAAGGCGCTCGACCGCCGCGTTCTGCGCGCGCGCGGCAAGGATGGCGGCGATGTCGTCCCTCACCTCCGGAAGCTCGCACGGTGTGCCCTTGGGCTGCTTGTCGAGCACGCGCGCGACGCAGAAGCCCGCGTCGGTCCGTACGACGCCGGTGGTGCCGTTGATTTTCGCGGCAACGATCTCCTGGGCAAGCTCCGCCGGGATGTCGCTGAACTTGACATACGGTAAGGACTTCGCATCGGGCAAGGGAACCTTCGAGTACTGGGCGGCGAGGCTTTGAAAATTGTCGGCCGTCGCGAGCGAACGGACCTTTGCGGCGGTGTTCGCGTCGCCGCACACGATCTGGAGGAACTTTGCGACGTTCGTTTCGCGGACAAACTTCCCCTTGTTGTCGTTGTAATAGGCCGCGATCGCCTCGTCGCCGACCTTCGCCGCCTGCGGGGAGGCCGCGCTGCGGCTGACCATTTCGGCGCACAAAAGGTCCTGCTTCATGCGCCTGAGCCGCTCGCGGATTGGTTCCTCTTTGTCTATCTTGAGCCGCAGGGCCTCGTCGTACAGAACTTTGTTGTCGATCCATTGCTTCACGTAGCCGACGACCTGTTCCCGCGTGATGTACTCGCTGTATTCGGGGGGAATGCTCTTGTAGAGTTCGTCAAGCGTGAGCACCGACTCGCCTACGCGCGCCACCACCGGCCCCTTGGGACGGTTTGCACACCCGGCAAGGGCGCAGGCGGCCAGAAGTCCGACGGCGGCACACTTTGGTATGTTCATATCCGAAAAAAAATATATGATGGTGCCGTCGAATGCCACGCGCTCACGCCGGCACGGCGAGCAGATCTTCCGTCTGGCGCGCCATGTCGTCCATCGATTTCGCTTCAAGCTGCGTCCGGAGCATTGCGGGCGTGCCGTTGACAATGTCGAATTTGCGCTGCGATTTCGAAACGATGCGGCCTATCGCCTCGCGCACCTGCGCGTCGTCGCCCGCGAACGACAGCGCGAGGCGCCCGTCGGGCGACACGCTCACCTTGACACAGCCGAGGCTCCGCGCCAGGACCCTGATCCTCAAGAGCGCCAGGAGCGACAGCACGCTTTGGGGCATGGGGCCGAACCGGTCCGCAAGGCTGCGCTCCGCCTCATCAACGTCGGCCGTGGAGGCAGCGCCCGACAGTTCCTGGTACACCGAGATCCGCGCAGCCCCGTCTTCCACATATTCGTTGGGAATGTACGCTTCGAGAGGGATGTCGAGCATGATCTCCCTGTCCTGCGCGGGCTCGGGTTTTTCGCCGCGCAGTTCCTTGACCGCCTCCTCGAGCAGCCGGCAGTACAATTCGAACCCGACGGCGGCGATGAAACCGTGCTGGTGCACGCCGAGGATGTTTCCCGCGCCCCGGATCTCAAGGTCGCGCATGGCGATCTGGAACCCGGAGCCCAAGTCGGTATACTGCTCGAGCGCGCGCAGGCGCCGGAGCGACGGCTCGCTCGCCTCCCGGAACGACGGGGTGAGAAAATAGGCGAATGCCTGCTCCGACGACCGTCCCACCCTGCCGCGGAGCTGGTACAGTTGCGACAGTCCCAGGGTGTCGGCGCGGTTCACGATGATGGTGTTGACATTGGGGATATCGAGCCCGTTCTCGATGATGACGGTCGAGACGAGCACGTCGAACCGCCCGGCGACAAACTCCTTCATGATGCGGGCCAGTTCCGATTCGTGCATCTGGCCATGCGCGCACGCCACGCGCGCCCTCGGGACAAGGACCTCGACGGTGTCGCGTATCGACCCGAGCGTCTGGATCCGGTTGTGCACCACGTAGGTCTGGCCTCCCCTGTCAAGCTCGTTTTCGATGGCGGTCTTGAAAATCTCCTCGTGGTGCTCGAGCACGTGCGTCTCGATGGGAAGGCGGTTCCTCGGCGGCGTGTTGATGATGGAGAGATCGCGCGCGCCGATGAGCGACAGGTGCAGGGTGCGCGGGATGGGCGTGGCGGTCATCGACAGCACGTCGACCTTGTACCGGAACTGCTTGAGCCGCTCCTTGCTCCGCACGCCGAACCGCTGCTCCTCGTCGATCACGAGCAGGCCGAGGTTTTTAAACGCGATGTCCTGCGACAGGATGCGGTGCGTGCCCACGAGGATGTCCACCGTACCGTCCTTGACGCGTGCGACAACCTCCTTCTGCTCCTTTGCAGACAGAAACCGGGACAGCATCGCGATGCGGACCGGGAAATCCGCCATGCGCTCGAGAAACGTGGCGTAGTGCTGCGCCGTGAGAATGGTGGTGGGCGCAAGAAACGCAACCTGGTAGCCGTCCATCACCGCCTTGAACGCGGCGCGCATGGCCACCTCGGTCTTGCCGAACCCTACGTCGCCGCACACGAGGCGGTCCATGGGTCGTGCCGACTCCATGTCCTTCTTGACTTCCGCTATCGCGCGCGCCTGGTCGGGCGTGAGCTCGTACACAAAGGAGTCCTCGAACTCCTTCTGCCACAGCGTGTCTTTGGAAAAGGAGATGCCCTCGTAGTGCCGGCGCTTGGCATACAGTTCGATGAGCTCCCCGGCCATCGCGCGCAGCGATTCCCTGGTGCGCGCTTTGAGCCGCTCCCACGACTCGCTGCCGAGCCTTGACAGGGCGGGAATCACCGACTCCTTCCCTATGTATTTCTGGACCTTGTGGAAGTCCTCGACGGGCACGCTCAGCCTCGCGCCGCTCTGATAGGCGATGAGCATGCAGTCGCGGCCCGCCCCGCCGGCCGTGATGTGCTCGATGCCCAAAAACCTTCCGATGCCGTGGTCCACGTGGACCACGTAGTCCCCGGGCGACAGCGCGTCGTAGGACGGCAGGGGCTGGCCATGCCGCACTTTTTTGTGCACGATCTGCCGCGTGGGCGGGCGGTTGAAGATCTGCAGGTCCGAATAGTACAGCCGTTTGTTTGTTTTGTCGACAAAACCGTGGTGGAGGTAGCCGACGCACACCTTTACAAAGGGACACGATTCTCCGATGAGCTCCAAAAGCCGCCCGGCATGGCCCTCGCTGCCGCATACCATGATTGTTTCGTCGCCGGCGGCATTGTGCGCCGCAAGGTCGGCGGCAAGCGGTTCCACCGCCTGCGGGAACGCGGGCTGCTCGGACATCGAACACGCGGTTGTCCAGTCGACTCCGGCGACATCGGCGGTGCCCACGAACACGCGGGTGAACAGCGAAAGGCTGTCCACGGCCTCCTTGACCGGCACCAGAAGCTTCTCGGGCGGCGATACGAATGCCGAAAACGCCGCGGGAACCCGCTCGAGGTGGCGATCGTAGTTCTGCACGCATTCGTCAAGCCGGCGCTCCGGCGGCAGCAGATCGTCCCATACCGCAATGGCGTCGGAGGGAAGGTAATCGAGCAGCGACGCTTCGGCGAGGCCGAACCAGTGGAGGAACCATTCGATGCCGTCGTGGTCCAGAAGCGTTTTCCATTGGTGCGACAGCTTGGACAATCCCCCCTCAAGGTCGCGCCGGCCCGCAACGTACTCCTGCATCGCCGCAAGCCCGCGCTCCACTGGTTCCGGCCCAAGGCAGTGCTCCTTCATGGGAAAGATTTCAACGGATTCGCGCGATCGTGAGGTCTTCTGCGAGAACACGTCGAACTCGCGTATGGACTCGATGACGTCGCCGAAGAATTCGACGCGCACCGGCCCGTCGGTCATGAAGGGATAGATGTCCACGATGCCGCCGCGTATGCAGAACGTACCCACGTCGGCCACCATGGTCTCGCGCCGGAAACCGTTGTCGGCGAGCCACGACGAGAGCGTGGGGATCGAAATATCCCTCCCGGCGTTGAGCCTGATGATCCTGTTGAAAAGCTCCCGCGGCGGCGGCACCTTCTGGAGAAGCGCGGCATGGGGAGCAATATACACCGCTTTCTTTCCGTCAAGGAGCGCCGACAGGACCGTATACCTGCTTTCGACCACCGGGCCGAACGGCGATTTCATGTTGTAGGGCACGGCGTCGCGCGAGGGAAACAGGGAGACCGAGTCCTCGCCGAGGAGCGACGCGCACTCGGCAGAAAGCACCTCGGCCTGTTTGCCCGACTCGACGAGAACAAGAACGGTCCTGCCCGACGCCGAGAAAAGGCCAGCAATGAGAAATGCGTCGCTCGAGCCGGCGCAGCCCGTAAAGAGCGAGGACTGCGGCCGCCGGCTCAGCCACTCGCTGAGCCCGGGAAACGTTCCGCGGGACCAGAGTTTGGAAAGAGGTTCTATTGGCATGAGGGCTTCCGATTTGGCAAATTAGAACCAGGCAAGGTAAGAAGGTGCGGATGACAATGTTGGAAGGCCCGGTCGTTATGATTCAAAAATAGTTCTTGGAGAGTTGATGACGTGGCTGATGACCTTCAGGGTGAGAGCACACCAGAGTATAATCTTTCCTGCGCCGCGGACTTTTCGCCACCTTGACTGCCTCCGTTGAATGAATCTATATTTGAATCACACAGAATCACCAATGATTCATTTCTCACCGGAAAGGAGATCCATTCATGACAGCGCTCACCATCAGACATATTCCATCTCCGGTGCAGAAAGCGATACGCAGGAAGGCCGCCCGCGAACACGTGAGCCTTAACAAAGCGGTGGTCGGCATGCTTGAAGAGTCGGTGACCGGAAAGCAAAAAGAACGGTCCAAACGGCATCACGATCTCGATTGGCTGTACGGAACCTGGAATAAAAAGCAATCCGACGAATTCCGGAAGCACCTGGCGGAAACCAGGAAGATCGATCCGGAGTTGTGGCGATGAACGGCATTCTTCTGGATACATCCGCCTATTCGGACATGGCGCGCGGCAACAGGGAAGTGCTCGATGCCGTGCAGACAGCCGAAAACATCGGCGTAAACCCCGTGGTTATCGGCGAACTGCTTTCGGGTTTCGCGCACGGCGCCTATGCATTACAAAACGTGAAACAATTGGAACTGTTTCTCGACTCGCCGCGCTGCGTCGTATTACCTATAGTCAAGGAGTCCGCCCAGCGCTACGCCTCCATTCATGCCACGCTCCGCAAAGCGGGCACGCCGATTCCCGCCAACGATTTGTGGGTCGCGGCCACCGCGATGGAGTATGGGCTCACGGTGGTAACACTCGACAAGCACTTTGCGAGGATTCCCCAGATTCTGTGCAGGGTGTACAAGGGATAGTTCGAATCCGCCACGGTATTTTAAACCTTGATCCCTGAATCCCCTTCGGATGAGCTGGATTGACTGAAAAGAAGAAGGCAGTACTCTTAAATAAACATCAGGTCAAGCAAATAGGCGACATTTTTGAACCGTAAGGCGGAATTCGAAAAGCAAATGGCTTTCGAGTGCTGTCTGACAAGTTTTTGATTTGGGGCCAACTTTGAATTAACTGTTGAATAATAGCCCATTTATCCAACTTTTTTCCACCTAATAAGAACGCCCCAACCCTGTAAGTACGAAAAGCGCAGAGTTCCGCCGGATTCCATCGCACACGCTCATCCCGCGTTATCAAGATGTAATTCTTCTCGCCGATATCTTTCAGCCAGGTTTCGTCTGGGACGTTGTCTTGGGGATATTCTTCTTTCAAGTGAACAACATCTTCGCCAAACGCCCGCATACCCTCAACCAGATTTTTCCCCAAGTTGTTATCAAAGAAGAATCTCATGCGGCAAGCAACCACCGTTCGAAGTCAACCGCGGCATCCACTTCTTTCTTGCTTATTCTAAACCACGATGAAACATTGCTAGTTTTTTCTTTTTCAGCTTCGAAAAAATCATAGATATTGAACGTCGAGATGCCACGGCCAACAACAGAGGGTTGTCCAAAGGAAATAAGCGGGTCTATCACAATGGGCTGTCCTCTTCCCAATGGATACCATCTTTGCGCGAAGCCAGAGGTCTTGTCAAATTCAATTTGATGCGCCAATTGTTCAATAATCGGAGCAATTGCCCATTGTCCGCCGGAAAGAAGTTCAAGAATTGCTCCTCCTTGTTCTTTCACCTTCAAGTAAATATTGTGTCCATCCGTGAAAAATGTTCTCTGTGCAAAATGATGCCCAGTAGCAACACTATGTGCCTCATCCAAAGCCTTTCTTATTCTTTGCAAACTTATTCCGTGATCCAAAAACCGCTTGACAAATAAAAGGTCTATCAAATCCAAGAACGATGCATAGCTCGGATCATTCGTTTGATCGCGATGGACAATTGGTTCCTTGTGCCCATGACATGGCGTATCGAATTCACCTTTTCCATAGGAATATTCATAACCTTGAAGCCAGCGTCGCACCCTGCCAGGACTCAGTTTCACAAATCTTCCCGCAAGCGCCGCAGGATATAGTGGAGCACTTAAGAGATTCATCAAATGTTTTCCTTTGTTTGAAGGAATTTCCTATCATAATAATATACTGCGTAGGATAGATTTTCAACCTTTTTGCAAGAAAAACGTTTGATCGCTTAAGGTGAAAACCTTTTTTTGCCTGAATTTATCTACTGTCAAAGAATTGGATTCCTCTATTCATCATGCCAAATAATAAACAGCAAGCAACATGCCTCATTCATTCCCGGTGGACCGCTTCCCACCACGAACCCATTCAATCAGGACATTTCTCCCCTACTTCCCGAACCCCATCTTTTTCTTCCCCTCCGGCGAGTAAAGGCTTTTTCTTTTCCGTCGCCTAGGAAGACCAAAAGGCGTCGTGGATTCGGGCTGTTGCGTTGAAACAGAGTAATGCTGCGTGTTCTGCTGGCAGGAAGGACAAAAGGCCATGGTCGCGTCGGACGTTGAACCAAGCAGGTTTATCTGACCGCATTTCGAGCAGGCGAGGTCGTGGAGCGGATTTTTCCGGAGGCGAGGGGGAAGTTTCAGTTTTTTCATGGGGGCACACCCGGTGGTCTTATTGTTGTCGTTTACCAAAATATACCGGGTAGGACAGCGACATGCCTATTGAGTTTTTGAAAATAATATCAGTAACGTTTTCCAAGCCCATGGCCCGAATTGTGTTGGTGAGGTCGCCGGGATCTATTCCCGTCCTCTGAATGGAATAATTCATAACTTCTGCTCCCAAGGCATACCCGATCCACGCGGTAAGATGATTCGCGAATTCGTACCCAACTTTGAATCCCACTTTTGCCCCCCACGCGGGATAGGATATGTCAATCCCCGCTGAATTTCTGAAGGTAATTCCGGCGGAAAGATCGTAGGACAAACACGGGGCCGATTCCCGGGTGTAATGGGACCAGCCAAACCCTTCAAAGAGGGAGAACAAAAAAAGGTCGGATGGGTAATTCCAAGTGAAGTTCGAAACAAAACTCGAAACGTTCTTTCCGGATATTGAACCTCCAAGCCGCACTTCGGCTGAACATCCCCCAAGATATTGAGAATACCAATCCTGGTTGTCTTCAAGGGATGTCGAGATGAGCGAGTAGGAAAAATCCGGCAGTATTCCAAATCCCAGCATGAATCCCTTTCTGTTGTTGTCAGCAGTAAATGCGAGAGACACCAGGGATATGCATATCAGGCCGCACAGGTGTTTCTTCATATCGCCCTCCCGGAGGTTCTGCGGAAAAACTTTAACAGGGGGCGCTTCAAACGGAACCCTATGGGAGGAATGAACGCCAAAAGATAGCCGGTGCCGCAGGCATTGCTTTTTGCCGGGGAAGCCGGCTTTTCCATGTAAAAGGATTGGGTGAGAATTGTCGGATTAGGGGAACCTTGTGCGCGGCATGTTAATTCCGCGGTGTAAACGCCGGGGTGGACATAATCGTCGTCAGACTTTGTTCCGTTCCAGTAAATATCATAATCGTATGCGCTGCGGATATTTTTCGGATTGTAGTTGAGCGAAGCCAGCATGTCCACGCTGCTTGCGGAATTCACCACGGTGCCGGCTTCGTCGAACACTTTGATAGACCCCGTAACGGTTTCACTGGAAAAGGATATCTTGAACGTGAAAACTATGCCTGCTTCATCTATTCTTACCCAGTTACGGGCATTGGGATTATTCATCAGGTAGAAGGTTCCTGGAGTTTCATGTTTGCAGGTCGGCTTTGACGGATCGGGAACAACGATCAGTCGGGGAGAAAGGTTGGCCTTTGATATTATCTGCACTTGTGCCTTCTTGTTGTCTACAACAGGCGCATTGCCCTGTACGCTAAATATCTGGCCCGCCTGGCTATTGATATTGATGTAATCGTTAGGGGTAAGATCGACGCCATTTGTCATGATGAATGTGTACGTGCTGTCGTTGACGCATTGGGAAAACGACAAAATAGCTTCTAAAGCCGTGGTGATCGTGTCGTACCCGGTTCCGGCCGCATTCAGGCGATACACGGTAAACACTGTGGATGGCTCTACCGTAGCCCACGCGAACGGACTAGCGTTCGGGCCCACAATGGGTTCTGAAAAAATAACAGTCACCCTGTCCATAGTGCGGTCTTCCGGATTGGGGATGGTCTTGGTGACTGCTTGGATAAAAAGACCCGTATCGGTGGGAGCGCCTTGTGCTTCTATCAGACAAATGTTGATGGCAAGTATGATCAGCAATATGTTCTTCATCTATGCCCCCATTAAATCTTTTTCTGATTTGGTCATTTGGTTATGACAAACGACGAAGACTGCGTGGTATTCCTGCCTGTAATTGACATTAGATACGTGCCTGTTGACAATCCCGATATTGGAATACTCAAGGTGCCGTTATGAGCTTGATGTGTGGCTGAATAAATTCTTTTTCCGGCGATAGTAAACAATCCAACGGATACTGCGCCATTATTCAAAGTTTCCGGCAACAATACGGCAATATCCGTTCTTGGTGATATTGATTTTGAATCCATTCGGCATGGCTTGGCCATTTCCCTGCTGCGGAGGTCAATCGCCTACCATTTCCGAAAGTGGCCTGTACCATACGCCGCTACTACCAGTGCCGGCATAGATATTGCCACCGCTCACAGCAAGAGCCTGAACAACAGTATCCGTGAGGCCGGAATTGACCGCAGTCCAGTTTGTGCCATTATTAGTGGTTAGAAAAACCCCTCCACGAACAGTCCCGGCAAAAATATTGTTGCCGCTCACTGCGAGAGACGCGCCAACAGTATCTGTGAGACCGGAATTGACGGCAATCCACCTTGTACCATTGTTGGTGGAAAGAAAGACACCACCGTCAGTCCCGGCAAAAATATTGCCGGCGCTCACCGCAAGAGAGTAGACATGAGTATTCGCGAGACCGGAATTGACCGCAGTCCAGCTTGTACCACTATTGGGGGAAAAGAAAATGCCTCCGCCCCAAGTCCCGGCAAAGATGTCGCTGCCGCTTACGGCAAGAGACCCGACAACTGGAAACGTGAGGCCGGAATTGACTCCAGCCCAGCTCATACCCTTATTGGTGGATAGGAAGACGCCACCACCAGTCCCGGCAAAGATGTTATTGCCGCTTACGGCAAGAGAGAAAACATAAGCATTCGCGGGGAGGCCTGAGTTAACCGCGGTCCAATATGTACCGTTGTTGGTCGAAAAAAAAGCCCCGCCACCTATAGTCCCAGCGAAGATGTTACTGCCGCTCACTCCGACAGACTGAACAACAGTGTTCGTGAGACCCGAATCAACCGCAGTCCAGCCTGTACCGTTGTTGGCATATAGGAAAATACCGCTATCGGTTCCAGCAAAAATATTGTTGCCGCTCACGGCAAGTGAAAAAATAATCCCACCATACCCCCCATGTGGATACGGCCCATTTGTTGATATCCATTGAGCATTTGCAGGATGCGAAAACAAAACCAGTAACCCAACTGCAACAATACAACTTTTCGAAATGCTCTTCATAGGTGCTCCCTCATAAATATTCGCATTTCGCCACGCAAATTTCACCGGTTATCTCTTGCCATTTACCGGCACCGCCATCATCCGGGGAACAATTCTTTGTTGATGTACCCGCCTCTCCTCATCGAGCTACTTGGCGCAAAAGCCGCACTGACAACCTGCCAGAAAATCGCGCTGGCTTTATAGGAGGACCCATCGTGTGCGCAAACCCCAACATGCCGATTTCTCATTTCCTCGGAGCTGAAACTATTTTATCTTCATAGCATTGGCAACCAGCCATAATGACAATTTTTGTGGAGAACGCCAACAATTTGATATTCCGGTTCAGAAAGCGACAGATTTGCAGGCCATGCACGGCCTTTCGGACGCTCAAACACATCTTCAACATAAGAGGCGCCATGAAAAAAGATACGCTCCTGGTTATTGAAAGAAACTTGTGGCTCTCTATTTTGTTTTTCTGCTTAGCATCGTTTAACGGTTATGGCGAAGCAACTGTTCCGTACGTAATTGTCAACAGTTCTCCCGATTTCAGTGACGATGAAATCTATGTCGGTGTGGTCGGTCAAACCAATGCAGCGATTAGCACAGGTGTATGGATAGATATTGGAGAGAATGGTAATAATGCTCCTGCTGAGAAAACTATCGACACCACATGGAATACCCTCCACAAAGTAGCCGGCGATTGGGGTTATGCGTCGATGTTTACAAAATTGAGTGATATTAAAAACCACACGGTTTATATCCCGAAAATAGTTGGTTGTCGGATGCTTTTCTCATTCAGGAAACCATTGTATATACATTTTTTTGCAACCGGCGGCTATGCTGGTGCGGATTTTCAAAATCCAACAGATCCCAATGTCGGAATTAGATGGGAGCTTATTGAACTTGCGTGGGCTGATAATGGATTATGGGTTAACACCTCCCGCGTCGATGCCTATCAATATCCAATGGGCCTCGAATTATGGGGCAGCCCCGGCGCAAACAACACCTATATGAAGACGGGCGAATTGCTATCGCACAAAGAAATTATCAATCGTTTTAAAGCGACGTTTCCAAGCGGCGATTTCAAGCCCTGCTATGAAACCGATGCGTTCGCGAATGATTCGTTGGGTGGTATTATCGTACAACCATCGAAACTTGCTGAGTTTCAAGATTCGGGTGCGTCCGCCGCCTATTTCCAAGACTACATCGACAGAATCTGGAACTACTATTCCAATAATGAATTGGTAGTATCACTTGGCAACGGAGGCGAATATCGAGGCCGCGTTGATAGTGGAGCTTTAAAAATGGTTGGCCCTGGAGGCGTTGCAGCCTGGATCAGCGCAAAACCAAATACTCAAGAAGTTATAGAAGCTAAAGGCGTAATAGCCGAAGATGTTCTGGCCACTCCAGATGTTGATGCAGACAAGGCTTTTCAAGCGCAATTTTGTGCTGCGTTGAACCGTGGCGTTATAGACTTGACGATTCCCGGAGGACAATCCCAAGACTGGTATAATGTATCAAAATACTTCACCATTGATACCTACAACAAATATGTATGGTTTTGGCATCAATCTGATATTAGTTACAACTCAAAAAGTTATGCGTTTGCCTATGACGATGTTAACGAGCAATCTTCAACACTTCAAACGACAATACCCGATAGTGTAAAGATAACGATCGGAGGGTTCGCCGCATCGGTGAGAACCATGCTTCCTTTGCACAACCCGCCTATGCGCAATCTCGATATACTATCACGTGCAGCCAACAAACAACTGGACCTTACACTCTATTCTGCTCAGGGAGTAAAACTTGCCGTTATTAAGGCGGGGGCGAATATGCACCGTGAGTTTTCCATGATTGAATCCACTCTGCATGCGGGTTTTTGCATCATGAGAATTGAAGATCACGATATGCAACTTTGGTCAAAACGAGTAATCGTCAGGTGATCATTGGTTACGTTACCGAACAATTTCATCTGACAACCAACATCCGCGCCGTTGTTACGAATTCGCCGGTTGAAAGCGCCACAAAATATAATCCTCGTGCCAGAGCAGGCACATGAATGGTCCCGTAAGATCCAGTGAGGGCGGCCTCGGCCACCAATTTTCCATTGCAGGAATACAGTGCTAGCCGGGCGCTTGTGGAGGCGCCGTTATACGTGTATTTCAATTCGCCGCGTCTTGTCATAGTCACTGCCAAGGCATCAACGAAACTGTAGTTGATTGTCGGTTCCCTGCTGACCGACTCTGTGGGAGGAAAGCCGAAGTCGAGAATATAGTCGGGCCCTATAGTATCGGGTAACGTTGGCGATGGGCACCGCATTATACTTGTGAAGTCGTCAACGGAATAACTATAGGCGAGCGGACAGGCGGTCTTTTTCATTTTGCGGCAAGTGGAATCGTCTTGGCAAGCACAAGCCTCTGTGTCTCCAGCTGCATTCAGTATTAAATCTGCCTTCGGGCATGCTCGATACATGTCAGTAAGACAACCAGCCGTCCCGCACATTTGTTGGGGAGCCCAACCTTGGTTCAACGGAGTACTATCGATGTATGTGCCGGGCACTGGTTTATATATCATGGGCAGGTTATACCCGTCAACCAGGCTTACATCGTACCAATCGGAACCCTGATATCCCCGCTGTGTGATCTCGGCGAGAGTATAAGGCCCATTATAAAACTTAGGATCCCAATATGCCCAGACCCTCGCAGCCCCCCAATTGTTCGAGACATTCCATATTGTGTCTTTTCCCGCATTCAACATGAAAGTGTCTTTTACCGGAGACCCAATAGCCCCGGTAAATTTGACAATCAGGTCTTTTGCCGTGTAGTTATGCAGGTAGTAATATCGGGTGCCAAAACCGTACTTGCCGCCATGAGGCCATGCCGTGGGCGGCACTGTTTGAGCAGAAACGGAGATCGCAGCAAAGAAAAAAGACAACAGAGCTACAGCAGAGAAAAATTTCTTCATACACCTCTCCTTCTTTAAATTGACGACAAAAGATTGTTTCGCGATTTCGGCTGCTTGAAGGTAATATAAACCCCCATGTCCGTTCTTAACCGGAAAACGGTGGGAATGAGGCCATTATCCGTTATACGTTCATGTAACGGACAATATATTTACACGCACGGAAAGGGCCCAAAAATCGCGCCAAGCTCCGGTACGCCCTGTCGTGCGGGTCCGGGGCCCGGTTTTCTGAGAACCCCGGCTGTGGCACGAACGCCGCTTGCGCCTATTAACCGGCATGCGGTGATTATTCTGGACGGCAAACAGATGAGAGAAGACGGGATTTATTATGACGTAAGGGGGAAACGGATTTCAGCCGGGCAAAAACCGTATCACGGAATCCTGTTGGAGAAAATCGGGAACCCGTAAATAGCAAAAATTATGGGTGATTCATTGGGTCTGGTACCCCAATCATCCATTGAAAACCCGCGACCAGTTTCACCACCCCTGCGCCGAGCCGTGATACTTCTTGGTAGTTTTTGGTCTGCCAATTTGGAGCCGCCGTCGTCCGCTATACCACCCGCGGGTATCTTGGTGAAGATGGTTGTGTAATTCCATTGGTCCAGTATATCAATGTTCGCAATATTTCGTGAAATGTGGCGAGAAACGAAAAAAGCCCTTCTCCCTACAAATTTGCTGGAGAAAAGGGCTTTTTGATAAATGAGCTAGGCGGGATTTGAACCCACGACTCTCGCCTTAAAAGGGCGATACTCTACCGCTGAGTTACTAGCCCATGTGCGTGCGGTCGAATTGCAAAAGCGCTATAAAATATATCGGGTTTGAGAGTAAGGGCAATTGCTAAAGAGGCTATCAAATTCACAAGAATAAGAAGAGTTGGGCGCCCCGCCGCTTCGCGTCGGCGGCCCTCCCTCCGGTCCTGCCTGGCGTGCGGCAACGGAATTCTATTCAGTCAATCACTTCTTCTCGCGCCAATCGGTATCCGCAGAATATCAGTAGAGGTTTCTTCTTGGAGTCCAACTCCTCAACTCCTCAACTACTTTTCTCTGTGCCCCCGCAGCCGAGGTTTCTTTCTTGCAAATCAACTTTGTTGGGGGCTACCCACGAGGGGGTAGCGCAGGACACCGCAGGCCGAAGGCCGAGGAGGCCGGAGCGAGGGGGACGCTTCCCCCACCAAGAACCCTCTTTCTTCCAATCTTGACAATTACAAGTAAGCTTTCATTTGCATTGACAGCACATGCAGGCCCGTCGAATTGTAATAGTTCCTTCCCAGCTCCCCGTGGTACCTGAGGTCGAGGCTGAAATGCGAGGCGAAGTCCACGTGGCCGGTCGCCTCGATGGTGTGGCTGATCCCGCTTGTAAATCCCTGCGCGATGCGCGGGTCCACAATGCCGTTGATGCCCACAGACGAATACGTGTAGGAAACATCCACCGTACCCTTGCCGAACACCTGCCACTGCACGCCCGGGACAACCCGGTAGTACCATCCCTGCGCGGCCGCAATGCCGGTCTGCTGGGCCCAGCCGCCCGCCTCCTTTACATACAGCGCAAGCGGCCTGATAATGCTGTATTTTTCGGTGACGACCGCGTGCCGGTCGGCAAGCGCGTATTCGTTGTAGTCAAGCAGCCCGTGCCGCCACGCGGAAAGCATGGCGCCGTCCGCGCCCACGGTCCAGGGCTCGCGCGTCCGGTCGAGGCCCGCTCCCCAGTCCACGCCGCTTTCGTAATAGTCAACCAGCTTTTTCGCGAAGGGCTCGGCGTACAGCTTGCCGTGGACGCCCTTGAGACTGTCGGGCGACCATTCCACGTTCTGGCGGTACGACAAATCGGAAAACCGGAGGCTCGCGGTGTCGCCGAGCCCGTTCTTGGAAAAGAGCGACACGTAGCCGGGCACCCAGGACGCGGCGGGCTGCGGATGCGCAAGCGACAGGTGTTCCTCACAGGACAGCGACCCGAGCCACGACAGGTCGCGCAGGATTCCGGTTCCCCGCTTCTTAACGGGAGAGAACGACCAGTTGACCAGCAGCCGGGTCTTGCGTACGCGTTCGTTGCCGGCCGAGTCGTACAGCTCGTGCTGCTGCAGGAGGTAATCGCCGTTCTGCTTGGGAATATAGGTGTGGAGGGAATCGCTCCACACGGCGTCCCCGCGGCCCGGCCCCGCATACACCGCCCCGGTCTGGTAAGTGGAGGCTTTTTCCACGTTTATCCTGTATTCCTGGTGCGATGAAAAGCCGTTCTTGGGCAGCGACACGTCGCTTGCCGCGGTCACCAGCACGGCCGAGGTGCGCGAGCTGTCGAAAATGTCAAGGTCGAGGTAATGGCTTGTCGCGTCAACTTTCCACGCGGGCGTGATCGAGTGCGAAAACGACTGGTCCCACGTGAGCGACCTGCCCGTGTCCTGCGCGGCCAGCTCTCCGCCGTCTCCCTTTCTGTGAAGATCGTAAAACACCGACTCCTTGAGCAGCCAGGGGGCCCACGACAGGCTTGCGCCCGCGCCCGCATCGCCGCGGTTGCCGGAGGCCTGGAACATGCGCCATTCATCGCGGCCTACAAGGTCGCAGTCGACGGAGAAGAGCTTGAACCTGGCGTCGAGGTCGTCGCGCCTCGTGTTCTCGCCCCACAAAAAATGGCGGAACAGGCTGCCCTGGTACTCAAGCGAATAGTATTTGAACACGGTCGCCTGCGCGGTCCCGGAAATCCGGTCGGTGTGGAGCTCGTTGTCGTGCCTGAGCTGGCCGTACGATATTTCGGCCCAGGTTCCGGGCAGAACGGTACCTCCGGCGCTTCCCTGCCACGCCTGGCGCAGGCCCGACCGCATGTCCGCGCTCGTGTCGTCCCACGCGCTGCCGCCTTCGTAGGTGCTCACCACCTCGCGCGTGAAATTCGGCGTCACATACAGGTGGTAGCCGGAAAGCCAGAGCGAGCGCTGGTCAATCGAATGCCTGCCGAGCAGGAGCCGCGCGTTGGTCGCCGAGCCGGCGTCGTCGTTGTCGTCCTTGGTCGACGCCAGGTTCTTGTCCACGTTGGTGCCCGCGGCGTCGAGCGCGGCCGACACCCATTTGTGGGGCGCAAGCGCCACGCGGATTTCTCCGTTGACGATTCCTTGCGGAAGGGGAACGGCTGTGGAATCGGTGGCGGTGCCCAGCCCCTGGCCCACGAATTTGTAAATCTGCGCGTGCAGCTCGGGATGGGCGCCGGTGGAATCCTGATCCACCGTGTAGGCGCCGTTGCCCTGGCCCACCTCCCGGAACCACACCGCGTAGAACCCCGTGTCCAGCGCCGGCGTGTTGGGATTGTATTGCGTAAAGACATAGCGGCCCTGCGGATTGAGCATGTACAGCGGCCGCAGGCGGCTCTCCTGCGGGACTTCCACGGCCAAAATGGCGCGGCCGCTCGGGTGCTGCGGCGCCGAGTCGCCCGACTGCGCCATGAGCGCCAGGTCGCTTGCGGAAATGGAATTGTCGAGCGGCTGGTTCTTGTCGTCGGCCTCGTACCAGATGCCGCCGTCCACCTTCACCGAGGAATCGGGCAGCGCAGCGGTCACGTTCGCGCCCACGAGCGTGCGCTGGTAGTCGAAAAGCCGGTACTGGTATTCCACGCGGATGATGTCGTTGTCCTGAATAAGGGTCTTGGGCGTAAAGGTGATGGTTCCCAGCTCGTAGTCCACGGTGTAGTCTGCGCCATCGCCTTCGGCGCGTTTTTCCCCGTTTACCGTAAGCGAAACCGAACTCCGTATGGGCAGGATAAAGCCCTGCTCGCCCTCGCCCGTAAGGTAGTAGGGGCCCTGGAGCGCTGCCCTGCCTTTGATGGTCTGGATGGTGTATTTGCCGCCGGCCACGGCGCCGAACGCCTTCACCTCGATGCGCGACGACGCGATGCCGTTCAGGCCCGTTTTCGCCGAGGCAGAGCCTCCGCGGTAGGTCGCGGAAATGCCGGTGAGCTTCTTCTGGTCGCCGGAGAAGATGCCGCCCGCGACCGGCCAGTAAACGTACTGGTCGCCCACCATGAGCGAATACCGAGGATTGTCAAGCGCGACATAGATCCTGTCGAAATCGGACAGCTCGCGCGTTCCCTCGATGGTGGTGCCCTGGTCGGTAAGGTGCCCCGACAGCACGGTCTGCGGCGCCACTTCGCCGGACAGGCTCACGTCGAGCGCCTGCTCCAGGTTCATGGCGCCGCCGGTTCCCACCGACACGTTGATGCTCTTGTAACCGCTCAGCATCACGTTCTCCTCGGCGAATTCGTTCGCCTTCACCTTGAACAGCGAGTCGCGGATAATCACCATCGTGTCGCGCGAACCGGCGAAGCGCTTATCAAACAGGGAATAGATGCGGGGCATGCCGAAGTTGAACGTGGCGAACCGCACGCGCAGCCTGCTTCCTTTGGCAAGCGGCTCGGAGAACAGGAGCGCGTTAACCTCGTCGATGAACCGGTACGACGGAACGTACAGCGAATCGGCGCGGACCCGGCCGGCGCTGTCCTTGACGGGAGGGCTTGACAAAGACAACTTTATCGACGACGTGTCGATAAAGTACCTGCCGAGCCTGTACGGGCCCGGGCCGCCGTCGGCAATGATCACCGTGTCCACGCTTGCGCACAATGCGGCGCTTGCTGCTAGGAGTAACAGGAATCCTGTTTTAAACGTAGTATTCCTTTGCGGTCTTTGCGCCTTTGCGGTGAATTCTTGCATTATCCTGAATAAATATACTTTCCCCATATTTTCGCAAACCGCGCCCAACTATGTATAATTAGTCTACCGGGGCGATTTATTTTTGCAGATGCGCATGACCCGCTCCATCGACACCCGCCTGGATTTTCTTTCGCCTGTAAGCGCCGTGGCCGGGCTGGGCGAAAAACGTGTTGCGGCGCTCAACGACGCCGGCATCTTCACGCTGGGCGACCTTCTGAACCGCTTCCCGCTGCGCTACGTCGACCGCTCCGTGGTGACGCCGGTTGCCGAATGCGCCAAGGCAATCGGCTCTGTTGTCAATGTCATCGCCGTCATCACCGTGTCGCGGGTCGAGCGCGGACGCCGGCCCCGGCTGCGCATCCGCCTCACCGACAACTCGGGCAGCATGGAGGCGCTCTGGTTCGCCGGCATCCCCTTTCTGCGCAAGACCCTGAGCACCGGGCAGCGCGTGCTGTGCACCGGCACCGTCTCGTTTCACACCGGCGTGCAGATGATCCATCCGTCCGTGGAGCGACTGGGCGAAAACGCGGCCGCGCCGGCCATCGTGTATATGCCGGTGTATTCCCTCACCCTTGCCATGAAAGAGGCCGGCATTCACCAGAAGGTGATGCAGAAGGCCGAGCTGTGGGCGCTTACCAATGTCCAGCACTATCCCCAGCTGCTCCCGCGCGTCATCGAGCAGAAGCGCGGCTTTCCGCCCCTTGACAAATGCATCCGCGAGATGCACCTGCCGTCCAGCCCGCAGAACCTCGACGCGTTCCGCGGCCGGCTGGTGTACGAAGAGCTGTACCGCCTTGCTATAACGCTGCGGTGGAGCAAGCGCACGTTCGCGCTCCCCGGCCGGTCCATGAGGCCGGGTTCCCTTTTCGCAAAGGCGGTTGCAGCCCTTCCCTTTTCGCTTACCCAGGACCAGGAAAAGGCGCTTGCCGTGCTTCTCGCCGACGCCGCGTCCCCGCACCGCATGCACCGTCTCCTGCAGGGCGACGTGGGGTCAGGCAAGACGGTGGTCGCGTTCCTCGCGTGCCTGCCTGCGTTGAGCGAAGGCATGCAGGTCGCGTGGCTCACGCCCACCGAGATCCTCGCCCGCCAGACGCACGAAACGCT
Organism: uncultured Fibrobacterota bacterium; assembly: GCA_963753345.1. Classification (GTDB taxonomy): domain Bacteria; phylum Fibrobacterota; class Chitinivibrionia; order Chitinivibrionales; family FEN-1185; genus FEN-1185. The sequence continues at coordinate 66,415 of CAVWBU010000026.1, read as the reverse complement.
TTCCGGCATGCTTGCGGGCGTGGGCATTCGGCCGGAGATCTTTCTCGGCCAAACGGCCCCGGATGAACGCAGGCGCATCGGAAGCGGGCTTTCGGGCGGGAGTATACGGTTCGTTGTGGGAACGCATGCGCTCCTGTCGCCGCAGGTGAAATTTTCAAAGCTCGGCATGATCGTGATTGACGAACAGCACAAGTTCGGCGCCGAGCAGCGCCTTTGCCTCGCGGAAAAGGACCCAGCCGCGGACATGCTCGTGATGTCGGCCACGCCCATCCCGCAGACCCTCGCCAAGACGCTGTACGGCGACCTTGACGTGGTGTCGATAGAATCGGCGCCTGCCGGCCGGCTGCCCGTGAGCACCCATCTTGTGCCGGACAACAGGCGTTCCGATATGGAAAAGTTCATCCTGAACGAAATACGGGAACGAAGCGGCCAGGCGTTCTGCGTCGCCCCGCGCATAGAGAGCTGCGACGGTTCTGACGAGGGCCCGGAGCTCCGGGACGTGTACGCAGTCCTCGATTCCCTGCAAAGCGGCCCGCTCTCCGAAGTTGCAATGGCGCTGGTCCACGGCGCCATGAGCCCGGCCGAGCGGGAAAAGGCCATGGCCCGGTTCGCCGCGGGAGACGTCAAGGTGCTTGTGTCAACCACCATCGTCGAAGTGGGGATAGACGTTCCCGGCGCGACAATACTTGTGGTGGAAAACGCGGAGCGGTTCGGCCTGTCCCAGCTGCACCAGCTGCGCGGCAGGGTGGGCAGGTCTCACGCGAAATCCTATTGCTTTCTTCTCGCAAACGCGGCAGAAGGCTCTCCGGCTCATTCGCGCCTCTCCTATTTCTGTTCCCACCACAACGGGTTCGAGATTGCCGAGCAGGACCTGCTCATGCGCGGTCCGGGCGAGGTGAGCGGGTTCCGCCAGAGCGGATGGGAGGACCTGCGACTGGCCGACATGCTCCGCGACGCAGGGCTGTTCCGTGAAATCCGGAACGAAATCGACGGCCTGTTTGGCGGCAAGGCCAGCCAGACCGTCCGGTAGGAATACCTCATTTTTTCGTTGGTACACGCCGTCCTTTGAATTTATTTTAGAGTGTATTCTGTCTTGGTGCCCTAATTATCAATATATTATATTATTCCGTCTTAAATCCTTGGTGCTCTGTGAGCGCAGCCGGATGGTACCTTACTATTATTCATATTCACCAAGCAGGTAGAACTCTATGATTCCAGCAATCGTGTGTTCGCTGTACGTTGTCTGCTCCCTCGGACTGCTCGCCTACGGCGCGCAATGCTACATCCTGACATACCTGTACCTCAAGAAACGGAACTCCCGGCTCAGCTTTCAGCGCGCAAGAATGACCTATTTCGATACCATTGCGGATGAAGAGCAATATCCGCTGGTGGTAACCCAGCTTCCCATGTACAACGAAAAGACCGTGGCGAAACGGATCATAGAAGCCGCGGCAGCCATGGATTATCCCCGCTCCAAGCACGAGATCCAGGTCCTCGATGACAGCACGGACGAAACAAGAGCACTTGTGGACAGGACGGTCGCGGACCTCCGGGCGAAAGGCCACAACGTCTCCGTGGTGCGGCGCACCAACCGGATCGGTTTCAAGGCCGGCGCCCTGCAGTACGGCCTAACGTTGACAAATGCCGAATTCGTCGCGATCTTCGACGCCGACTTTGTTCCCAATCCGGATTTTCTCAAGAAGTCGATCTGCTTCTTTATCAACCGGCCCAAGCTCGGGCTTGTCCAGGGACGCTGGGCGCACCTCAACAGCAAGGCTTCTCTCATCACGCGCGGCCAGGCAATGGGCATAGACGGTCATTTCATGGTGGAGCAGGCCGCGAGGAGCTGGAACGGGCTGTTCATGAATTTCAACGGCACGGCGGGTGTGTTCCGCCGCGAGGCTATTGTATCGAGCGGCGGCTGGCACCACGATACACTCACCGAAGACATGGACCTGTCCTACCGGATGCAGCTGAAGGACTGGGAGACCGAATACGTGCCCGACCTCGAGGTTCCCGCGGAACTCCCCGAAGACATCAACGCTTTCAAGAACCAGCAGTTCAGGTGGGCCAAAGGCTCCATCCAGACCGCGCTTAAGATTATTCCCATGCTTCGGGCAAAAAAACTTTCGTACTTCAAGTTCTTCCAAGCGGTCCTTCACCTGACCCATTACACGGTGCACCCGCTCATGCTCATGCTCGCGTTTCTCACCACGCCGGTTTTGTTCTTTGTCAAGGTGTACATGCACCCCGTGCTTCTGGCCTGCGTCATCAGCGCGATGATCCTCGCCACCAGCGGCCCGGCCAGCATGTACATGATCTCCCAGCATTATTTGGGCAACAAGGTGCGGCGCAAAATTCTTCTCATCCCCGCCATGATGCTTATCGGCACCGGGCTGGCCGTCAACAACGCCAAGGCCGTGCTCGAGGCGCTGTTCCACAAAGACTCGGATTTTCTCCGCACTCCCAAGAAGGGCCAGGCCGTCAAAACATCATACCGGCCGCTCAAGGACATTACCTGGATCATAGAGCTCTTTTTCGGCCTCTACTGCCTCGCCGGCCTGTGGGTGTTCATCGGCTTTTCAAATGCGCTGGTGAGTCCGTTCCTGGTGCTGTATGCGTCCGGGTTCCTCTTTGTGGGCCTTCTCTCCATAATCCACTACAAGCGACCCGAACTTATTTCAATCAAACTGGGCCGCCAGCCGCTTGCACCTCAAGAGTAGCGGGCGCGCGTCTGCGGCTCCTCAGTTTCCGTGAGCAGAACCTACGCAATCATCGGCACCGGCGCGGTGGGCGGTTTCTACGGCGCCCGGCTCGCGCGCGCCGGGTTCGACGTCCACTTTCTCGCCCATAGTGATTACCGCCATATTTGCGACCACGGCCTTACCGTGGAATCCAAGGACGGCGATTTCGTTCTCCCTCACGTGAACGTGTACGACGACGCACGCCGCATGCCGCAATGCGACGTCACAGCGGTCACCCTGAAGACAACGGCCAACCACATCCTGCCGGCCATCCTCCCCTCAATTGTCAAGAAGGACGGATTGGTGCTTGTCATGCAGAACGGCATCGGATTCGAGGAGGAAGTCGCGACAATGGTCGGCCCGGACCGCGTGCTCGGCGTACTCTGCTTCGTATGCGTCACCAAGACCGGCCCCGGCCGGATCAAGCACCTTGACTTCGGCCACATCACCGTGGCCCAGTATACAAGCGATGGCTCGGAAAGCGGGATCACTTCCCAAATCGGGGAGATTGCCGACGACTTTACAAAAGCAGGAATATCTGTTGAGATGTCCCCGGACCTCGGGACCGCACGCTGGAAAAAATTGGTGTGGAACGTGCCGTACAGCGGGCTTTCGGTGGTACTTTCCGCATTGACGGACGCGCTTAACAAGAACCCCCATTCGCGCGAGCTTGCCAAAAGCATTATGGCCGAGGTGCGCGCGGCTGCGAAGGCCCGCGGCCATCCTATAGAACCGGAGTTTATTGACAAAATGGTGGCCTATACCGACGCCATGACGCCCTACCGCACGAGCATGAAAATCGACTACGATGAAAAGCGGCCCATGGAAGTGGGGTCGATTTTCGGAAACCCGCTGAGAGAGGCGAAGAAGGCCGGAGTGAACGTGCCGATGATGGAGATGCTGTATAAAGAGTTGAAGTTTATGGATGAGGAGAATGTCAAGTAAGCTGTTTTTGTATTGATTAATCAAGAAGAGTATTCATGATAAAGAACAAGAATATATTGGGGGAGAGGTATCTCCCCCGGCCTCGGCCTGCTCCGCAGTCCTCGGCACTCCCCTCTCCAGGGTAGCCGCCTTGACAAAGCAGGTGCAAGACCATACATTGTTGTGGCGGCACCCACGGAGAGCGGTTTCGCCTTCTTCCCGCGGCTATTCAATTTGATCTTCCTCAAGCCCCTCCGCATCCGCAAGGTCCCGATGTCTGCCGGAAGCTTTCTTGTTCCTGATCAAGTCCTCTTTTGATATTGTCGATATCTTGACATCCTCAACGGTTATGACATTGCGTCTTGCATAGCAATCTTCGAAACTTATTCCCGAAGCTTCGTTGATTATGTCAACCTGTACCGGAGACCGCCCCATGCGATAAACATTGCCTTTCTCCTGAAAGACCTTGTTTTCGACCGTGGGCGCCCCAAACGCGTATAATGCTTTTTGCAGGTTTGCTATGTTTTTGTCATCAACGGCAATCAGAAAATCGATGTCCTTGGTTGCCCGCGGGTTCCCGTAAATCCCGACGGCCCAGCCTCCCACAAGAAGGTAACGAACATCATGCTCGTTTAATGATTTTATGAAATCTTTGAAGTCGTCCGGTAGTTGCCTCTTGGCCATAGAAGCACTCCCTCAAGTAGGTTATGGTTGCCAATTTCTCTTGCACGCTCGCTTTTGACCAATATCTCCTGTCGCTTTGTTCCAATTCTTTCAAAGCACCGATTTCTATGTGTTTTCTGTTCATTTTGTCATTCATGACTTTTCTCTTCCTTTTCGCGATTCTCACGAGGAACTATCGTGTTGAGGGCATGGCCGATCTGTGTATGCTTCACTTTCCTTTCCCCGTCATCAATATATACTCCACCCCCACCCCGAACTCAAACCCATTTTCTTTTATATCCGCCTCTCTTGACAAAAACGCAAGCACGAAATCCGCTCCCAACATCCTGTTGAAAAACGTACCGCCTGCGCCCAGGGAAAACCGGCTCACCCGTTCGTCCTGGCCGAAGGCGAGGCTGTACGCCCCGTTGTCGCCGGAGAACTCCGACCGCGCCGCCACCGGGCAAATCTGCTGGAACTCGTCCTCATGATACCCGCCGAATCGCGCGTTTTCCCTCATGTTAAGATAGCCGAGGCGCAGGAACGCCTCTATGGACTTGGGCATGCGCAGGCCGGGAATCGAATTTACATTTCCTTCCAGTCCGAGGCCGATGCGGTCGTAGCCGCGGTTTTTGTTGCCGGTGTTCGTGCCCGCGCCATAGGACGCATTGAAGAACTCGTGGGTATATTCGAACCAGGCTTTTCCATACGTTTGCAGACGCGAGGACGCTCCCAGCCCCAGCGAAAACGACGAGAACGTCCAGTTCGTGTCGCCCCGCGCGGGCCCGTACTGGAGGGGATAGTTTTTTTCGCCGGGAGTGTAATCCTGAGTCCTATTTCGCCAGTACTCCAAGGACAGCGCGGGAAGGTATTCGAACCCGGCATGCGCGATTGTGCCGATGGTCCGCCACTGCCACGCGAGGCTGTCGCCCACGAGCGCGTCCTCGTTGCCGTCCGGCTTTACAGGCGGGATTCCCTTTGTCACATAGACAAAGTTGTTCGTGGCAAAATCGATGTTGAAACTGCTCTGTACGGGCACGCCCTTCATGCCCACGTCGATATCGCCGCCGAACGAGGGGATGGCGCCGTAGAAAAACCTGTCCGTTTCGATGTTCGTCTTGTCCTGCAGGGAGTCGAAATTTGCGGTTGCCCCGCCGTGGATGCCGATCCTCACGAGCGGGTGCACCTGGCTTCCAAGGTACGCGGAAAGCGCCGACAGCCCCATCACGGTGCGCGTGTTCTGATTGAGGGACGTGGCGAGCGTCCCGATATACCCTTTTCCCACAATCCCGAACCGCATGTACTTCGACGGCATTTCCGCGGCGACCGTGAGCCCGAACCGGTGCAGGGGCGACAGCGACAGGGTCGTATCGTTTGACTTTTGCGATATCCACGAAGGCTCGTAGTCGAGCATAAGGTAGATCACGTCCCGTTTCCCCAACATCACGCGCGGCACCACCGGCACGTTTACCGATTCGCTCCCGCTGTCCGCCGATTTCGCGTTTGCAAGGGAGAATGTCCGGTATTCAAGGCCGCAGCGCACCGAGGTGCTTTCCTTTTCAAAGATCCCCAGCGGAGAACCGCAGAAATCGTATTCGTTGTTCGCTTCGGGCATTGTAAACAGCGGCAGGCCGTACGCTTCGTCCGATATAGTGCGTGAGGTGAGAAGGCCGGTCTCGGGAACGCCGGCAACGGCGGCCAATGCAACAAGAGAGCAAGGAATAGAATCGGCATGAGTTTGACCTCACCATGTTGATGTTTCCATAATGACCCTGTGTATCAAAATAACCAATGCGCCAGCCATTTTGCCTGCAGCCTGTCTGAATGTATTTAGATAATAGGATTTTATGGTGGGGGAAGTTTCCCCCTCGCTGCGCGCCGGACGCACCATTTACAAACCAGTATTTCAAAATGCGCGTCCGGTCCTGCGCTACCCCCTCGTGGGTAACCCCCTTGAGAGTTGCAGTCTGCAAGAAAGATGCTTTGCTGTGGGGGCACCCAGAGAAAGAGTTGAAAAGTTTAGTAGTTGAGCAGTTGAGAGGTTGAGAAGTTGAGGAGTTGAAAACCCAAAGAATTAACCTTTATTGATCGTGTTTGCGGAACCCGATTGGCGAGAGAAGAAGTAATTGACTGAATAGACTTCCCCTGCCGCGCGTTAGGCGGAACGGAGTGTCCGCCAAAGCGGATGCCGCCCGGACCCCGCCGGTACGCCGGCCTTGGGGCGGTCCGGCAGCCCGAGGCCGTCAGCCGAGCCCGGAGCGAGGGCCGACCCAGTCGAGGTTTACCGAAGGCGAGGGGAACGCCCAGAGAAAATAAAAAGAATAAATAGTGCTTAACTTATATGACACCGTCGCGGTCCGGAATGAACACCTCTGTCAACATGGCACTAATTGCCGCAAAAAGGGCGAAAAGGAATACGCGCCACACAAAACCGGCAAGCAGGTGCAAAACCCCTGTCTGCACCGTGCCCAGGTAAACGGAAGTCCCTGTCGCGAGAATTCCCATGAGTACGCCCGAAAGTGCAGCCGACACAATGCGCTTCTGAAGCGCTGCACCGCCGCACCCCAGCGTGACGGCCGCGCCCAAGAGGAACGGCACAACGACCATGGGCAATGCCATGTTCTTAAGCGTGGGCGGAGCGTGGAGCTTGTTCTGAAAGAGATACTCGGCCGCGCCCATCACCGCCGCGCCCACGATCGCCCACGCGCCGATATGCCAGCGACGGGCGGGAAGCGATGCGCGCCGACGGTCGCGGCGGCCCACCCTGTTTCGAATTGTCAACGGCCAGTTGTAGAAAAAACCGAACACCCCATGCTCCAGGAGCGCGCCGCTCTCGCCGAACACCGGCACGATGTGCACCGCGCCCGTGGCCCACTCCATGGCCATAAACCGGGCAAGAACCGGATAGCGGTAGGTCATCTGAATGGGAAACGCCAGGTACCCGACATATTTGAAAAAGGCCAGCACGAGCGCGATGTTGTAGTCCTTAACGGTGCGCTCCCTGATGACAAGATACAGCACGTAGATGCCCCGCGCGATCGATCCCGGGGAAATGGGGATCACCTGGAATAGCGCGACGATGCCCGCGCCCACCGCCCAGGCCTGCGCCCGGGGCATGCCGGGGTGCGCGACGACATACCAGATGGCAAGCGCGATCGCCACGACATGGGTGGTCGGCGCCAAACAGACGTGGACCGCAAGGCTCTTGAGGTACTTCTGGATGAAAGGCTCATGCACCTGCGAAGCGATCGTCCCGGCATCGCTGTCGCTGATCTGACGCTTCTCGCGGCCTTCGCGCACCATGTCAAGAAGCCATCGCTCGCGCGCGGCGCTGTTGAAAAAAAGCCGGAACGGACGGATAAAAATGTAGTCGATGCGATCTTTGGCGAATTCCCAATTGGTCAGGAATTTGTGGAAACCGGCGGGCAGAAGCGACAGGCAGACGTGGAGGCAGAAACGGCCGAACGACGACGCGACGGCCCGTGCTTCGCGTTCGTCAATACGGCCCGCCCTGTACCATGTGACCGCCTTTTCCATCATCTTCCCCTTGACCGCACGGCCAAGGTATTTCCCGCTTGTCACCAGCCGCCAGTAGTGGCGCCGCCACCCCTGCATGGGCCCACAGGCGGCGGACAATTTTTCCCGCAACCGGAACACAACCGGCAAGGGAGAAGAGCACGGTTTTGAGGGCTATTCTTCCGAAGCGCCTGCTCGCCTGCGGCGTCAACCACGCCCCGGATGCTCCATCCGGTTACTGCGCTGTCAAGCATCGTTTTCCAGAGACGGCGGCTTCCAAGAACCCGGATGTGGTTGTGCGTGATATCCAAAATCGAGTCGCGGTAGATCGCCTCCGCGGCTTTGAGTTCGTCAAGCATGCCATCCATGTCTCGGAACTGTTCCCGGTGCGACGCTACGAACGCTTCGAGCTTCTTCACATCGCCGCGGTCAAACTGGACAATGCTTCCCCGGGCAAGCCCTTTAAAGATCAGCACCACGTCGCCGGGGCTCATGGGCAAAAAGGGCAGGAGCGCCAGGCCCGACCTGAAATCAACCGCGACAAGCCCGCCGGCCGGCTCGTTGTCGGTTTCGAGGCGTTTGAGGCAGTTGGGCTGGCTCTTCCATGTGCTCCATTCGTACTGCCGTGCAAATTCGTGGGCGCCGACGTCGTGCAACAGAGCAACGAAATCGGCCATGAACCGTTTTTTCGCCCGATACTCCGGCGATCCGAGTTTCGCTTCGTCAACCCTTTTGCCCCGCGTCCACCGGCCCAGGAGGTCCATGCGTTCGTCAATCTCCAGCCGCCAGGTGCGGCCGGCGATCCAATCGCTCATCTCCCCCATGCTGCCGAGCGCTGTGTCGGCAAAGGTAGCGTGAACATCGTTGACCATGCGTTCGTCGCCGAATCTCACGCGGGCCGCCCGGCGGATGAACTTCTGCCACAGTGCGCCGCTTCTGGCGGCGGCCGGATTGCATTGGGGCTGAAAGGATCCCTGGAACCCGATTGCATAAAGTGCGTCGCGAAACCATTTGGAGAATGCCGAGGGCGGTATGAGAATTTTCAAAGCGTACACGCCGCCCACGGCCACGCCGGGAAGTCCCTGCGGTCCCAGGCTCTCGACGCGCACCTTGTACACCTGACCCGCAAAACCGCCGCCCACAAAACGCTCCACCCTCACATCGGCACGGCATTTTTTCCGGGCGCCCTGCAGAGCAACAGGCTCCATGTCGTAGGTTAAAAGCGCGCCTTCGTCGTAGCGCGAAGCGGGCGCGGGCCGGAACAGGTCCAAACTTCGGTACGCCTGTTCAAGTTCCCGGCACACCTCCGGGGAGTACGAAACGGTCACTGGTCTTCCTTTTTAGCTCCCCCATGCTGCCGAGCGCTGTGTCGGCAAAGGTAGCGTGAACATCGTTGACCATGCGTTCGTCGCCGAACCTCACGCGGGCCGCCCGGCGGATGAACTTCTGCCACAGTGCGCCGCTTCTGGCGGCGGCCGGATTGCATTGGGGCTGAAAGGATCCCTGGAACCCGATTGCATAAAGCGCGTCGCGGAACCATTTGGAGAATGCCGACGGCGGTATGAGAATTTTCAAAGCGTACACGCCGCCCACGGCCACGCCGGGAAGTCCCTGCGGTCCCAGGCTCTCGACGCGCACTTTGTACACCTGACCCGCAAAACCGCCGCCCACAAAACGTTCCACCCTCACCTCGGCTCGGCATTTTTTCTGGGCGCCCCGCAGAGCGACAGGCTCCATGTCGTAGGTTAGAAGCGCGCCTTCGTCGTAGCGCGAAGCGGGCGCGGGCCGGAATAGGTCCAACCTTTGGTACGCCTGTTCAAATTCCCGGCACACCTCCGGGGAGTACGAAACGGTCACTGGTTTTCCTTTTTGTGAATCCCACGCGAGCGCATTCCTCGAAGCTTGCTTCGGGGATAGCGAGCGACTATTAATATGTTTTTTTCCATAGGGATGGAAAGATTCCTCGCAGCTTGCTGCGGGGTCTTTCAATGGGTGAGTAAGGGCGCCCGCGCGTCCTACGCCACGGCATCCCGGTCGGTTTCGGCGCCGTCCCGCATGCGCAGGAGCCCGCGTGTCGAGCTCTTGACAAAGGCAATCAGGTTCTCGATGTCGGCGTCGCCGGTGAAGTCGGCGGCGAGCCGGGCGCACGCCTCGGTTGCCGTGAGGCCGGATCGAAACAGGATTTTGTACGCCCGCATGACGTTTCGGCGGCGCTCCTCGGAAAACCCGGCGCGCGCCAGGCCCACGCGGTTGATGCCCACCACGCGCATCGGATCGGGCGCGGTGATGGCGAACGGAACCACGTCTTTGACAATAAGGGAATATGCGGCCAGATGGCAGTGGTCGCCGATCTTGCGGAACTGGGTGACGGCGCAGGTGCCGCCGATGTTCACGTGATGGCCGATCTCAACGTGCCCCGCGAGGTTGAGCGTGTTGGCTGCGATAAGAAAATCGCCGATGCGGCAGTCGTGCGCCACGTGGCAGTAGGCCATGAGGAGGCAGTTGCTTCCGATCACCGTCTCGCCCGTGGCCTTGGTGCCGCGGTTGAGCGTGCAGAATTCCCGTATGGTGCAGTTGTCGCCGATGCGCAGAAGGGTAGTTTCGCCGCCGAATTTGAGGTCCTGCGGCTTGTCGCCGAGGCTTGCGCCCTTGAACACCCTGCATCCGGCGCCGAGCCGCGTTCCGCCAGAAATGGTCACGTGCGACCCGATTTCGCACCGGTCGCCGACGGTCGCCTCGTTTTCCACCACGGTAAAGGGGCCAATGGTCACATCGGCGCCGAGCAATGCGCCTTTGTCAACTATCGCCGTCGGATGGATGGCCGTTCCCACTAGAGCTCGTCTCCCTTTTTGCCGACCATGGCGAGTATTTCGGCCTCGCACACCACCTTGCCGTTCACCGTGCACTTGCCCGCGAACCGCATGGTGCTGCGCCGGTCCTGCAGGGTCTCCACTTCGATGCGCAGCACGTCGCCCGGCCTCACCCAGCCGCGGAACCGCGCCTTGTCGATGCCGAGGAACGCGATGGCGTTTCCCTTGTCGAATTTCTTGCCGAGCCCGATGATTCCGCTCGCCTGGGCCATGGCTTCGATCTGCAGCACGCCCGGCATGATGGGATCGCCGGGAAAATGCCCCTGGAAAAACGGCTCGTTGGCCGTGACGTTCTTGATCGCCACGATCTTCTTTCGCGGCTCCAGTTCGAGCACCCTGTCTATGAGGAGGAACGGATAGCGGTGCGGAAGAATCTGGAGAATTTCCTCAAAGCTTACCGGCGGCGGCGCTTCGCCCTCTTCGCTTTTCTTTTTCTTCTTCCGGAGATGGTCGCGGATCTTCTTCGCCATTTCGATATTGGCGGCGTGGCCGGTGCGCGCCGCCTGGATGTGGCAAAGCAGGGGTTTGCCGAGCAGGTAGAAATCGCCCAGCATGTCCACCATCTTGTGGCGGGCAAGCTCGTTGGGAAACCTGAGTTTGGTATCGTTGACAAATCCATTATTGCCCTTTTCAATAGGACCCTTCCAGTCGAACAGTTTCCGGATATACGCGATATGGTCGGCGGTGAGCTCCACGTCCTGCACGACCACCGCATTGTCGAGCCGTCCGCCCTTGATGAGCCCTGCCTCGCGGAGTTTTTCTATTTCGGAAAGGAAGCAGAAGGTGCGGGCCGGAGCGAAGTCGGTCACGTAGTCCCGAAGCGAAAAGAGCGTGGTGTGCTGGGCGCCGAGCGCGGGATGATTGTAGTCGATCATGATGGTGGCGCGGAAGGTGTTGGACGGCAGGATACCGAAGGTGATGTTGTCCTTCATTTCCGCCAGCATGTAATCGTCGATGGTGAGGAATTCGCGCTGCGCCGCCTGTTCAATGATGCCGGCCTTCTGGATAAGCTCGACAAACGGGAGCGCGCTGCCGTCCATGAGCGGCACTTCCTGCGCGTCAACCTCCACCCTGCAATTGTCGATTTCGAGCCCGGCAAACGCGCTCATGAGATGTTCCACCGAGTTGATTTTGGTGCCGTTCTTCCCTATTGCGGTGCCGCGCGCCAGGTCTACCACGTTGTCGATGTCGGCCTCGATCTCGGTTGCGCCCTTGACGTCGGTCCTCACGAACCGTATGCCGTAATTCTCCGGCGCGGGATGAAGCGTTACCCTGGTGGTGTCGCCGGTGTGCAACCCGGTGCCGGCAAGAGAAACCGCTTTCTGGATGGTGTGCTGGAGGGGCATTGGATATAGTCCTTCTTAATTGTTAATTCCCGGAGCCCGAGTTGAATGTTGACGGTTGACAGCAGGAAGTTGCACTTGGATGACCGATCCGATAGTCGAGGGATTGGAATCCCGGTTTCAAATCCCTGCAACCCCCATCATCCTCTCGATTTTCCTTGCGCCCTGTGTTGAAATCCTTTCGACTTCATGATCTCGATTGCCGGCTGCCGCCCTTCGACCGGCTCAGGGCGAACGACCAGTCGCACGGGTCAACAAAACGCCTCACTTCTTCTTGTCAAGCACAGCCCTCACCTCGTCAAGCTCCTGCCGCAGCCGCTTTATCTCCTTGAGCGCCTCGGGAAGCTTCATTTGCGCGGCCTCGGCCCTGCGCAGGGTCATAAAATCGCGCGTGGGCGAGCCGGAAATCCTTGCGCCTTTTTCGATGTCCTTGCCGACGCCCGACTGTGCATTGACAAATACATCATCGCCGATTTCAAGATGGCCCGCGAACCCGGCCTGGCCGCCCACGATCACGCGCTTGCCGAGGTGCGTGCTGCCGGAAAACCCTGCCTGCGCCGCCACGGCGCAATGGTCGCCGATGCGCACATTGTGCGCGACCTGAACAAGATTGTCAAGCCGTGCGCCTCGGCCGATAATCGTGTTTTCCAGGGTCCCGCGGTCGATGGTGGTGCAGGCGCCTATTTCCGCGTCGTCTTCGATGATCACTGTGCCGAACGACGGGATGCGTACCCATTTCTCGCCGTCGCGCGCGTTGCCGAACCCTTCGCAGCCTACAACCGCGCCGGACTGGATGATCACCCTGTTTCCTATCCTGCACTTCCTGCGGACAACGGCGCCCGAATCGATGCGGCAGTCGTCGCCCACCGTGGCCCCGTTTTCGACCACGCAGTGCGCTCCCACAATGGTTCGCGCTCCTATTTTACAGTCTTTGCCGATTACCGAACATGGCCCGACGAACGCCGTTTTGTCAACCTGCGCGGACGGATGAACCGCGGCCGTGGGGTGCACGGGCCCCTCGAACAGCGGCGAGCGGTCTTCGAACAGCTGCGCCACCTTTGCAAACGCGACGTAGGGATCGTCCACTTCGAGGCAGAGCTTTCCGGCGGCCGGCTTTCCCTTCTTGACAATAACGGCAACGGCCCTGGATTGCTCCACGAGAGGCAGGTACTTGGGGTCGGACACGAACGTGAGGCTATGCTCGTCGGCTTCCCCCGGGTCTGCAAGGCCTCGGATCTCGATGTCTCCCAGAGCGGGGTCAGAGCGCGCATCCCGAGGTTCGCGGGCGATGCGGGAGAGCTTCACGCAGCCTATTCCTTGTTGAGAATGTTAAGCACGCGTTCGGTAAGGTCGAAGGTCTTTTTCGCGAAGATCACCCCGCCCGCGCGGGCGTCGAAAATGAAGTCGTAGTTGTCCTCCTTCGCGATCTTGTCGATGATTTTCTGGATCTTCTCGATAATGGGCTTGGTGAGCTCCTCGTTTTTCGAAAGCGCCTCGCCCTTCTGCCCGAACTTCGTCTGCAGGAAATCCTGGTATTCCTGCATCTTCTGCTTGAGCTTCGCTTCGATCTCGGTCCTCCGCTCGGCGGAGAGCAGCAGGCTCTGCTTGTCGAGCTGGTCCTTGAGGTCCTTGATCTCCTTCTGGCGCGTGGAGGCGTCCTGTTCCCATTTGGCGACTTCCTTGTCGAATTTTTCCTGCGCCTCCTTGGTGCCCGCGTAATTGCGGAAGATCTCCTCAGAATTGATGTACCCGACTTTCATCTGGGCAGCGGTCATGGAAAGCAGACCTGCCAGAACAATCGGCATGCCGAACATCGCAAACCGTGAATTCATAAAAACCTCCGGATATTTGATGGTGATCGTCGCATTAAACATCAATCCCACATTGACAAGAACTGTCTAGAATCCCTTTCCGAGCTGGAAGCCGAACTCGAACCCATGGATCGCGATGCCGAAATGCTTGTACTGGCTGGGCTCACGGAGCCCCCAGCCGAAATCGAACCCGAGGAGCCCGAGCATCGGCACATCGAGCCTGAGCCCGAAACCGACGCCGGGATACAGGTCGGTGAGATCGACCTGCTCCAGGCTTTGCCACGTGTTGCCCGCGTCTCCGAACATCGAGAGATACAGCGTCTGCTCCATCACCGGGAACCGGATTTCGCTTGACATCGTGAGAAGCGCCACGCCGTTCTGGGGGTAATCCACGCCGCCGAACGTGCGGTCTTTGTAGCCGCGTATGATGCCGTCGGTGATCCACGACCCGCCGCCGGCGAACGCGTCGTACCGGGAAAGGTGCATCTGCCCGGAACCGTCGGCCGGGGTGATGAGCCCGAATTTCGACTTGGTGCACAGCACGAATTTCCAGAACAGCGGGAAATACCAGTCGTAGGTGACCTGCGTCTTGACAAACCGGTAATCGCCGCCTACGCCCGAAATCTCGGGGGAAATCTCGAGGCGCGAACCCTGGTTGGGAAAGGTGGGCATGTCGAAGTCGGAGCGGACAAGCGAGAACCACACCTTGCTCTGGAACCCCCTGGGCTCCAGATGCACGCCGTTGGCATACAGGGTGGTCGTGGTATCGCTTTCCTGTTTCCAGGCGAATTCGTATCCCACGGTCCCCGAAAAATAATCGTCGGGCCACTTGAGCTTGCGGGAGGCGCTGCCCGTAAACCCGTACTGCGTCTGCTCGCCGTAGTAATTTCTCCACAGGGCGAATATGCTGCCGTTGAGGGTGGTCGGCGTGTTGAATGCCCAGGGCTCCATGAATCCCACGGAAACGTCTTTGCGGTTCTGGCCGTATTCCAGATTGAGGTCGAGCCGCTGGCCCGCGCCGCGGAAATTCGGGATCGAGGTGGTGAACGTGCCCATGATGCCGTCGATCTGCGAATAGGAGGCGCCCAGCGAGAGCTGGCCGATGTTCTCTTTTTCGGTGATGGCGAATTCAAGGTCCACCGTGCCGTCGTCGTTGGGGTGGAGGTCGGGCTTTACGTTGCTAAAGAAGTTGAGCTGGTACACGTCGCGCACGCTCCGCATCATCAGGGACTGCTTGTATTTCTGGCCCGGCATGATGGCAAGCTCGCGGCGCACCACTTTCTCCTTGGTTTTCAGGTTCCCCGTGACGTCCACCTTGCGCACGATGGCCGGTTTTCCTTCGGTGATGTCGAAGGTGACGTCGACGGTGTCGCCGCGGAACATCTGACGGTCGCGCACCTGCACCCAGAGATACCCCTCCTCGCGGTAGGAGTTCACCACGAATTCCTTGGTGGCGTCAAACTTGCTTTTCTGGAACGGCTTTCCTTTCTTCATGAGAATCGTGCCGGTGAGCCGCCCCGTTTCGATCACCTTGTTGCCGGTGAAATAGAAATCGCCGGTGACGAACCGCCTGCCTTCGGAAAGCTCGATGGCGACGTACAGGTCTTTCTGGTTCGGCCCGTACCACATGCTGTCGTGCACGACTCTGGCGTCCACGTATCCCTGGTCGTTGTAGAAAAGAATGAGGGAGTCGAGGTTGTTTTTAAACTGTTCCTCGTCGAAATCGCCGCCCCAGAAGAACTGACGCTCCTTGGTTTTGAACGTCCACTTGAGCTTGCCTTCCTTGAACGCGGTGTTGCCCTTGAACATGATCTTCTTGATGAGCACCTTGGGGCCGTCGTTGAATTTGAATTTGACAAGCACATTGCCGGGGATCTTGGTGGGCATGGTCTCGGTCTTGATGTCGGCCAGGTGAAACCCTTTCTGTGCATACAGCTTCTTGAGAATCACCGTGTTCTCGAACAGGAGCGCGTCGCTGCACACCGATCCCTTCTTCATGGTCATCTTTTCCTCGAGATCCTTCTTGGTGAGCCTCTTGTTGCCCGACAGTTCAACCACCTCCACCATGGGATACTCGCCGAGCACGAGCGTAAGCGACGCCGAGGAGTCGGTCTCCTTTGTCACATAGAAGTCCGCGGACTTGAAGTACCCGAGCTTGTAAAGGTTCTTGAGCGCCTGCTGCACGTCCTGAGCGTTGAAGTCGGTGTGTTCCCGCAGGCCGATGCTGTTTCTCACCAGCGACGGCTGCTGAACCGAAAGGCCCTGGATCACGAGCGTGTCGAGGATCTTGGCCCCGGCGAGCATTGCGACGGCGAGCACGGCGAGAAGGGCGGCATGGACGTTTTTCATGAAGTTCCTAGAAGTCGAACAGTTTCCGCACGTTTTTGATGGGCAACTGCAGCCACAGATACACCGTGGGGTTGGCCTCAAGCGACTTGTCTCCCTTGTAAACACCGTAATTGACGTCCAGGAGAATCGGTTGCAGCGGTTGGAACTCAAACCCGAAGTCGTACTGCGGCCTCAGAACCGTGTCGATGGGCACCAGTTCCGTCCGCCACTTGAGGAAGACCTTGTCGTATAATACGTACCGCCCTACCGTGACGCCGACGTTCGCGAACGTGAGGTAATCCCATTTGTTCCAGTCGAATTGGTGCGCGTAAAGCTTATTAAAATAATTCGACGCAATGGACGTTTCAACGTTAATCACGTCGAGCCCCAGCGTGCGGGCGAGGCGGTGTTCCAGATTCTGGAGCAAAACATGGTGCAGATACTGCTCGCCGACCGACGACATGAACTGGCCTGCGCCGCCGACGGAACCGTACTTGCTCCCCTGGTCGCTCACAAACTGCTTCTCTGATTCACCGGGGATGTTTTCGATGTCGGAGCCCGCGCGGAAATGGATGTCGTAGAACCTGCCGTGCTCCGACCACGCCCCCGTCACCGAATCGCGCACGATGAGGGTGAGCTTGACGCGGTCGAACCTGCTCGTGTCGGACATGGCCTCCGCGCTCCCCCAGATGATGGGCATGTTGTCGTAGCCTTTTCCCGCGCCGAGCGGCTGCGGCACGAAATCGAGCCCCACGTCCACGTTTCTGTCGAAGGTCCGCGCGAAGAAAACCGAGCCGGAATTTGACCGGAGCGCGCCGAGGATCTTGAACGAATTGTCGAGAACGCGGCCCCGCATCGATAATACCGACGTCGGGTCTATGTAACACTCCACGAAACGCATCAGCTTCCTGTTCTTGCCGGCATCGTAGTAGTACATCACCTTGCGGTTGCCGGCGCGCAGGTCGAGGTTCCAGGTGATGTAAGGAAACGGGTCGAACGGCACGTGCGTTTCCACGTTGTCAAGCGGTGGAAACGTGATGTCCATCGAGCGCATCACCCACGTGCCCGTGATGCACAGACGGTCGACGGGTCCCGACAGCGCGAATTCCGGAAAGGGCGCCTTGGGGCCGAATTCAACGTCGCCCGGCGCCCCGATTTCCATGAGGCCTGGCACGTGAACGTCGATCCCCCGCTTCGGGGTGCTGAAGAGCAGGGCGCCGAGATCGAGGAACCCGAGCGTGATGGGCTCGAAGCCGGCGGGAATATCGTGCGTGGAATGGATGCGGATGGGCCTGCGGCCTACAATGCCGGTCACCACGGTGGTGATTCTTGCGGTGCCGAACGCATTGTCTTCCTCCGAGTCCTCGGCCGCGGGACCTGCGTTGTCCAGGGTCATGCGCAGGGAAAAATCCCGGATTTCCTCCGGCACGTACGGTTTTGCCCGCAGGACCCCGTGCGGAATCTGGACAAGAGCTTTGGTGAGGCGCATGTTATCGCGGGTCCCTTTCAGGGCAACCTCGATGGTCCCCGCGCCGCTGCCGGAGACCGGCAGGTACAGGGGAACCGCCGCGTTGCGCCCGAACGAAGAGAGGAGATCGCCGCTCACCATTGCCTGCGCCTCGAGCGTGTCGCCGTCGTTTTCCGATTCGGTCATCACCGACCAGGGGAAGAATCCCGAGGCGGTGAGCTTCGACCGAAGCGAGTCCTCCGCCGAAAACAACCGCACCAGAATTCCCTTTCCGTCAATTACGGCAGCCGCCTTCACGCGGTCGATTTGCCATGAGTCAAGCGAGATCCTGCCCGAGCGCAGGGTTACATTTGCGGCGCCATCCGTCGTCGACGAAAACTCGCACGACACGGTCCCCTTGATCTCGTGTCCGCTCCTGAAGTCCTCGGGCAACAGCGGCGAAAGCAGGGCCGACGCCTCCACCTCTTTGAGCGCGCCCGAAAACCGGAGGCCCCCTTTGCCGGCGGTCACCGTGTCAACGGCAATGAGCGCAACGCCGTTCTGACGCACCACGAGCGGAAGGACGGTGAGCGCGTTGTCCCTGGTTTGCACGATCGCATCCGTCTCCACGCCGGTGTACGGGCCCATGACGCCGCCCCTCAGGTGCAGGTCGCAGTCGGTGCGGACACTGCCCCCGCCTGCAGCGGAAAAGCGGCAGGTCCCGGAAAAAGTGCCGTCCGAAAGGGGAAATTTACCTTTGAAGAACAGCCTGCTCAGCGCCGGTACGGGCAGGCCGGGGCACCGCAGCGAGAAATCCGAGGCTGCGCCTTCGAAGCGCACCGTGCCGTTTCCGCGGACAACGGAGAGCGCCACCGCCGAATCGATTGACAGCGAATCCTCCCACAACCTTCCCTGGCCCCGCAGCGGAACCAGACTGTCGGAAACGGCAAGACCTTTCTGGGAAACCTGCCAGCGGATCGCCCTGTCGTTTTCCGTTTTGTCCAGCACAACTTCCACACCGCCCCGCAGCGCGGGAAAGGCGCCGGCCGGCCGGAGCCGGATTCCCGCCTGCCCGCGGGCGCCGAAGGCCCGGGCCGTGCCCTTGAAGGACACCGCTGCCCACGCCGAATCCATGTCGTGCGCCAGGCCGGGGCTTGCCTCGGCGACCAGTTCTTCCAGAAGCCGCGGGCCCGCGGCAAGGTTGCATGCTGCCAGCGGCCTGCCGGCGTCGATGCTGTCGATGATTCCCTCGGCGGAACCATAGGCGCCGTTCGAGGGAAGCGTCGAAAACGAAAGGCCCTTTCCGTTCGCTTTTGTAAATCGCACGTCAGGGGCGCCGAGCCGGATTCCGCTCCACGAAAGGGACCGGCTGCCGGCAACCCCATCGACGTAGTAGTCGGCGCCGAGGCCGCGCACCGTGCCCGCCACGGCGATGGCGCCGTGCAGTGCCGGCAGGCTCCTTATCGAGTCGAGCGCCGCGGAAAACATCACCGAATACGCCACCGGTTTTTTTTCGTACGTCGCAATGCCGGAAGCCGCGAGCCTGAGCGCAGGACCGCGCAAAAGCAGTGTATCGGCTGTCGCCTGCGTGGCGTCGAACCAGCCCCGGCATTCCACCGCCGAAACGGGAAATTCAAACACGCTGAGCCCTCCGGCCGTGACGGAAAACCTTGTCTGCGTCCCGCCATTCCCCTTTGTGAACCGTGCCTCCGCCCACACCGTTCCGGAAAGGTTCTTTGCAAACGATTTCGGCAGCCCGAAAACCGCTTCGGGTCGGATTCCCGCCGCGCGCACCACCATGGCGCTCTGGCCGGTGTCCGCTCCGGCAACATCCCATGCACCTTTGGCCGAAAGGAGGATCCCGCGGGTTTCGCAGGAAAAGGAATCGACGCGCACCGTGGTATTGGCAAGCGCCGCCGAAAGTCCTATTGACGTAATGGGAGCATCGTACCCGGCAACGGAACAGGTTCCCCGGGAAATGTGGAGCCAGCCGCTCGACTCGAAGGTCCGGGCGGTCACCGAGTCGGGAAACGAAAACTCGAACACGCCGTCGAGGGTTCCCGCGGTCACCTTTGCCGCATGGAGGTCTATGGGGCGCTGGATGGGGACCCTGTCGATCCGGAGCGACACGCGGTGGCGGGACCCTGTCTTGGAAAACACGGCCGACACGAAAAGGTTCTTGCGGTTCGATGCAATAGTCCCCTTCACCTCGAGCATCACGGCGCGGTCCTCGTCCCACACGCGTCCTGAAAGGTCCTCGCCCAGGACCACGGCGCCGGCCTTGCCGGTCCTGAGCGACACCGTTCCCTTGCGCACAAGCAGGTATTGCACCGGGAAATTCCTGAACGCCGACAGCATCGTGACGCCTTCCCCTTTGGAAAGAGTCGGCCCCTGCGCGGGGAAAGGCGCCTGCGCGAGCCGGATTTCAAGCGCGGGCGAAAAGAGGATGATCTTTGATATGCTTTTGCCGAAATCGCCCCGCGTTGTTATGAGCTTCCACAAGGAGAAGGCGACCTCGATGTCGCGCACGCTTGCGTTAAGGGAATTGGTCTGGAGCGAGGCGGAAATGTTCTCGAGGAAGACGGAAAAAAAACCGAGGCGCACGCGCCCCACCGAAAACTCTCCTCCGGTCGCCGCCGACAGCCGTTGGACAAGGACGCGCTCGATGTTCCTGCTCTTTTCGAGGTGCCGGACCCCGACCACCGTCCCGGCGGCCGCGGCGAGAAGGCATGCGAAAACGACAATAACCCACCTACGTGGTTTCATGGTCCGGAGCGGCCTTGGAAAACTCGAGCTGGTCGTTGCCGGCTTCTATGAGGATCGTGTCTCCGTCGGCGAACCTGTTGTTGAGAAACTCCTCGGCGAGCCTGTCTTCCACGAGCTTCTGGATGGAGCGGCGCATGGGGCGCGCGCCCAGAATCGGGTCGAAACCGTGGTCGAGGATGAACGCCTTGGCCGACTCGCTCACCCTGAGCGTCACGGTGCGCTCGACAAGCTTCTCCTGCACCTCGGCGAGCTGGATCTCCACGATCTTGGCGATTTCCTCTTTGCCAAGCGGATTGAACACGATGGTTTCGTCGACGCGGTTGAGGAACTCCGGATTGAAGATGCGCTTGAGCTCGTCCATCACCTTCGACTTCATGGACTCGTAGTCGGACACGTCGGTGCTCTTGCCGAACCCCAGGCTGCCGGTTTTGCGCACGTCGCGCGAGCCGGCGTTGCTGGTCATGATGATGATGGTGTTCTTGAAATTAACATGGCGGCCGTACGAATCGGTGAGCAGGCCGTCGTCGAGGATCTGCAGCAGGATGTTGAACACGTCGGGATGCGCCTTTTCTATTTCGTCAAGAAGAATGACCGCATACGGCTTCTTGCGTATCTTCTCGCTCAGCTGCCCGCCCTCTTCGTACCCCACGTAGCCGGGGGGCGCGCCCACCAGCCTCGACACGGCGAACTTCTCCATGTACTCCGACATGTCAATTCTTACGAGCGCGTCATCGGAGTTGAACAGGTTCTCGGCCAGCGCCTTTGCCAGTTCGGTCTTGCCCACGCCCGTGGGACCCAGAAAGATAAACGACGCAATGGGACGCCGCGCATTGTGCAGGCCCGCGCGCGAGCGCCGGATGCTCTTTGCCACGGCCTCCAGCGCCTTGTCCTGCCCGATCACGCGCTTGCGCAGCTCGTCTTCGAGGTGGAGCAGCTTTTTCGACTCCTCCTCCTCGAGCCGCGACAGCGGGATGCCGGTCATGGTGGAAATCACCTCGATGATGGTGGCCTCGTCAACCAGGAGCCGCTCCTCGGACTTCGACTTGCGCCACAGCGCTTTCTTTTCGAGGAGTGTCTCCTTGAGCTTTTCCTGTTTGTCGCGGAGCTTGGCGGCCTTCTCGAATTCCTGGTGCTCAACGGATTTTTCCTTTTCCTTGATCACGTCGTTGATCTCAAGCTCCATCTGCCGGATCTCGGGCGGGATCTCCATGCTGGAGAGCCGCTTGCGCGCGCCCGCCTCGTCGATGACGTCGATGGCCTTGTCGGGATGGAACCGGTCCGAAATGTAGCGCTCGGCCAGCTTGACGGCGACTTCGATTGCTTTATCGGAATACGTCACCTTGTGGTGGTCCTCGTACCGGTGACGCAGGCCCATGAGGATCTGGACCGTCTCGGCCGTGTTCGGGGGGTCCACCATGATAGTCTGAAAGCGCCGGGCGAGCGCGCCGTCCTTTTCGATGTACTTTCTGTATTCGTCAAGCGTGGTGGCGCCCACGCACTGGATTTCCCCCCGCGACAGCGCGGGCTTGAAGATGTTGGAGGCGTCGAGGCTGCCCTCGGAGCCGCCCGCGCCCACGATTGTGTGCAGCTCGTCGATGAAAATGATGACGTTCTCGTTTTTCTGCAGTTCCACCATAAGGGCTTTCAGCCGCTCCTCGAACTGGCCGCGGTACTTGGTGCCCGCAACGATGGAGGCCATATCGAGGTTGATCACGCGCTTGTTCTCGAGCACCTGCGGTATGCTTTTGTCAAAGATCTTCTGGGCCAGGCCTTCCACGATGGCGGTCTTGCCGATGCCGGGTTCGCCGATGAGCACCGGGTTGTTCTTCTTGCGCCGGCTCAGGATCTGGACCACGCGCTCTATTTCCTTTTCCCTGCCGATAACGGGGTCGAGCTTTCCCTCGCGGGCAAGACCGGTGAGGTCCCTGCCGAAATGGTCGAGGAACGGCGTCTTGCTTTTTTCCTTGGGGGCGCCCACGCTCTCCCCGCCCCGGAGAACCCTGCTTATCTCCTCCTTGACGCGGTCGTATTCAAGGCCGGCGGAGGCGAGCGCGTTGGACGCGGTCGATTCGGTGTCTTTCATAAGCGCCAGCAGCAGGTGCTCGGTGCCGATGTACTTGTGCGACATTGAGCGGGCTTCGTTGGCGGCAATTTCGAGCACTTTCTTCGCCCGCGGCGTAAAAGGCAGCATCTGGCCGATGGTCATCATGCCGCCGGTTGAAGTGATCGCTTTTTCGATGTTCGCGGCGAGCTCGTCGAGGTCCACGCTCATGCTCCGCAGCACGGCAACGGCCACGCCGTCCCCTTCCTTGATGAGGCCGAGCAGAAGGTGCTCGGTCCCCACATAATCGTTGCCGAGCCGCACCGCCTCTTCGCGGGCGATCTGCATCACCTTCTTGACGCGGTCGGTGAACATTCCGTTGACCATAATATTCTTGTCCCTTTTTGTCCTAGGGTTGGACTGTTGTATCCATATAGTTGTTTCAACCCTAGAAAATACTTTTGGCCATCTAAGTAAATTCGTGCAGGTGGCTGATTTATTTGAATATGGCGGGTAAGGAATTGTCTTAAAAATCAGGACTTGGGCGTTCCCCCATTTGTAGAGGCGCAGGATTTTGCGCTTCTACAAATGGGGTCGGTCTCCCTCCGGGCTCGGCTGTTCGCCTCGTTGCCGCCTGTCCCAACCGCCTTCGGCGAGGGATCAGGCGGCAATTCGCTCCAGCTCACCCTTCGGTCCACCTAACGCGCGGCAACCAAGGTCTATTTAGTCAAGTCGTAGTACTTGCGCGATCTGAATTCTCAGGAAATAGCAGAGGCAAATTCTTGTTTATCAATCTTGATGAAATTGTGAAAGATTCCGCTGCCACGCGCCAGGCAGGACTGGAGGCCGCGCCAAAGCGCGGTGCTGCCTGACCACGGCCCGCAGGGCCCTTGTGGCAGGCAGCCCGAGGCTGAAGGCCGAGACCGGAGGGAGGGCCGCCGCCGCAAAGCGGCGGGGCGCCCAATTTTTCACTTCCGTGTCTTTAAAATCACTTCTCCGGAATCACCATCTCCAAAATCCTCTGCTGCATCTCCCATGTGCTGTACTGTCGTGCCCTGGAACCGCTGGAGAAAATCATAGCAAAGGCGAACGTCCTGTTCCCAACGAATGCATAGCCCGCCATGGAGCTCACGCCGTAATCGTTGAGGGTGCCGGTTTTCGCCCGCAAAATCCCCTTGAGCCTTGAATTCTTGAACCGGGACTTTACCGTTCCGTCAACCCCTGCCGACGGCAGCGAATACACGTATTCGGGAAAAAAACTTTTCTGGTGCCACACCCAGCGCAGCAATTCAACGATCTGGCGCGCGCTCATGCGGTTGCTGTCGCCCATGCCCGACCCGTTCCTGATCCGAGGGGCGCCCGGCAGCTTCTTTTCCTTCCACCACGATTGCACCAGCGCGGCCGACTTGTCCCAGGTCCCGGCAACCGAGTCCTGCTTTGCGCTCAAGGTCTTGAAGAGCATCTCGGCCATGTAGTTGTTCGACACCTTCATCATGGAATTCACGGCCTGGTACAGCGGCACCGACGGAAACGTGTAGAACGGCCCCCGCGCCTTCACGGAATCCGGCACCACCCCGCGCCTTACCGAGCCGCTGAACCTGATCTTGCTCTCACCAAGAAGCCGCACCAAGATGTCGCCGAAGTACTCCCATGTCTGCCAGACCTTCTTGTACGAAAGAGCCGGTGCCGCATCGATGGGCATGGAACCCGAAACCGTCACCAGTGTCCTGCTCCCGTCCTTCTGCGTTGACGCAATGCAGGTGTTCTGCTTGCCGGCTGCAACGGTCCTGGCAGTCACGGTGACTTTCACAAGGCCCGACTTGGGAAGGATGTCGACGAGCACCGGGAGACCAACGACGGCGCCCGGCCGCATCCAGATGCTTTCGCAGTTAAAGTTCGCGCTCACGGCATCCACCGGCGCCTCGTAGGGACGATTGGAATCGTCCTCGTCGAAACCCGGCCCGACCGACACAGAATCAAGAAACGTATCATCGAGCACTATGTCGCCGTCTATGGACCGAAGCCCGATGCATGCGAGGTGCTGGACAAACAGCCACATCCTCTCCACCACGAAATAGGGGTCTGCACCTCCCCGGATATACAGGTTTCCCCTTTCAACGCCGGAGTCTGCGGGAACGGGCCTGTCAGTGTACACCAGTGTGGTAAATGAATAGTTGGTACCGAGTTTTTCAAAAGCTATCGCAGTGGTGAGAAGCTTTGACACCGAAGCGGGATTGCGCATTGAATCTGCATTGAGCGTCGCAACCACGGAATCGCGATCGAGGTCTTTTACGATCAGCGCCACGTTTTCCGCAGGAAATCTGCTGCCGGAAAGCAGCGCCTCAAGCCGTTGCGCGGCAACTCCGGCCTGCGCCGAATCCACGGCGCGCCTTGCTGCCGGAGCCTCCGACTGCTGCGCAGAGGCGGCAGCGAATGCAAGGGCACAGAGCAGAATACCGCACCGCACGGCTCGAACCACGGGATTTCCCCACTCCAGCGCGCCGCGTCCGCAGCATTCGGATCCTACAGCGGCAGGTACGCAACTGCAAATTTTTGCACGGTTTTTGCTATTTTTATTTTCTTGCATCATTTCAAAACCTATTTTTAGGAACAGCCACGGGTTGTATTGCGTGACAGCTTTTCGAAAGGTCTGGAGGTTATCGTTCGTATGGCCAAGTTTTCAATTGCCTTTATCGTGCCTGCAAGGGCAAACAATCTCAGGCACCGCATCGTCGAAAGTCAGGACCAGGATTCCGCGCTGAAATCGTTTTTCTCCGAAGAAGCGTCCGAATTCTATTCGGACGACGATCAGGGGTTCTTCTATTTCAAGGAAGACTTTTTCGACGAAGCAAATTCGTCGGGAAGCGTGATCAGGCTCGATTAGTTCTCGCCGCGGCGGGGCCCCGCGGGCTCCGCCCGCACAGGCTACCTGCTTCTCTCCCGGGTGTGTTGCGTGTCGCCCTTTGCGGCCAGTTCCTTCACCTCGGTGATGAATTCGCCCTTGTCCTTGAACTTTCGGTACACCGACGCGAACCGCACGTAGGCCACGTCGTCCATCTGGTACAGTTCGTTCATCACGAGCCCGCCGATTTCCTTGCTGGGAATTTCGGTCTTGGACAGCTTCTGGATCTGGTTTTCTATTCTGTCAACAAGCGCCTCGATCTTGTCGGTGCTTATCGGCCGCTTGTTGCACGCCGACGTTATCCCGTGCATCAGCTTCTGGCGGTCGTACGGCTCCCTGCGCTGGTCGTTCTTGATGATGGTGAGCGGCACCGTTTCAATGTATTCGTATGTCGTAAACCTCTTTTCACACTTCAGGCATTCCCTGCGCCGCCGCACCGCCTGTCCCTCTTTGCTCGAACGGGAATCGACCACCTTGTCCTCTTCGTGTCCGCAGTAGGGGCATTTCATCGCCTCACTCCTTGGGTTGGTGGTGCAGTTTTACCGATAAAATTGAGAGCCGTAGGCCTTATGGTATAAGTTTAGCATTTCCGCTACAATATATAGTAGTAGTAAAATATATCTGTTGCGGTGATGTTATCAACTCTAAAGGACAATGCCCATTACAAAGAAGAAAAAAAAGATTCACCACAGAGACACAGAGGGCACAGAGAAAAAAATGAAAGACCAAGATTTGGTTTTGCGGTTGACGGAGATATCGTTATTCCCTGCGTCATTGCGAGGCCATCAAAAAGACCCGGAATGATTTGATGATACTGCGTCATTTCATCAACCAAATTATTGTTTTCCATCAGCCTAACGTGGATACTATCGTTGTATGATATCAACGGCGGACAAAATACGGATCATAGTGGAAGGCCTCAAAAGGGAAGAGCGCGGAGCCGGTCGCTGCCGGCGTGAAGCTATTAGTCAGAAACTGATCTACTTACTATTTACTCATCAGGTACAGGGCATGTATATTTTTGGGTTGTCATTGCCTATGGACCATCAGTTTTGAGCACTGGGAAGGGATGTATGAAATATACAGGGTTTTTTCGACGGATTCGATTACGCGATTATGTGCGCTTCTGCTGTCTGTGCGCACTTGCAGCCGGCATGCCGGTTTTTTCCGCCGTCACGATGATCGATTCGACCACGACCTTTCATTCCAACAGTTACACCATCGGCGCGGACTACGGGATGATATCGGCTCAGGCCAACACCAGGGTGGCAAGAACGTTCGACTGCAAAGTCATCGACAATGAATTCCTCAAGATCATGGTCGTGCCTGAATTCGGCGGCCGCATCATTTCGATGATCTACAAGCCCACCAACCATCAGCAGTTGTACACCTTCCCGTGCGGCATTCCTTTCGGCATAAACCAGGGGAATTTTTATTACAACTGGGTCATGGGATACGGGGGAATCTTTCCCACGTTTTCCGAGCCTGAACACGGGAAATTCTGGCTGAGGCCGTGGCTGTGCCAGATTGTCAAGCAAACCGCGGACACGGTCAGCATATCGCTGAGCCAGAAGGACACGGTTAATTTCGCCGGCAGGCCGGGTAAATTCGCTTATGGCGCCACGGGCATCGAATGCACCTTCACCATTTCCATCATATCCGGAAAGAATTATATCGACATCGGCGTGCTGCTCAACAACCCGGCGGCTCAGTCAAAAAATTTCGAGTACTGGACCTGCGGTGAACTGGCGCCGGGTTCCGTCCAGGGCAATGCGCGCTGCACCGCGGGCGCGGAAATAATTTCGGCAGTCAAGAACTGCGACATCCCGGGAGAGTATGGCGCATGCCGGGGCCAGGAACAGAATGTCGGCGGCGATGTCTTTATTTTCAACAAACTCAGGTGGTATAAGAACTGGCCGGACATGGGCATTGTGTATGCCTGGCCCGACTCAATAACGCCGCTCAACACGTTCTGGGGCGTTATCAATCACGACAACCGCGAAGGAATCATCCGCGTTTCAAATAACGACCAGACCATCGGTAACAAGATGTGGACATGGGGCTATTCGCAGAGCGTCAACGCCGACACCAGCAGCAACACCAACACCTACCTTCCGTTCATAGAACTATGGGCGGGCGTTTCGAAGATGTTCTTTTCGGCCGCCACCATCGGCGCGGGCCAGCAGAAGGCGTGGAAAGAATACTATGTTCCCACGGTCAAGATCGACAGCGTGACGCATGCCACCCAGGATGTGGTATGCAATTTCAAGACCGACAAGACGAGCTACAACGCAACCACCGACGCCGGGGTGACCGTCACGGCGGAGCTGTTCTTCACCGCGCCCAACCAGCAGGACAACGTGTCGCTTTCGTTCGGCGGATCGCAGACCGTGGTCGTGCTCGATTCCAACTTTACCGCTGATCCGCTGGGCAATGTCATCACTAAAACCGTGCCATTTTCAAAACTGTGCAACAGCCTGAACAAGTGACGCTGAAAGCGACATCGGCCCAGAGCGGGCAGTTGATAAGCGCAGACATTCCGGTGACGATCACCAACGCCCAGTCCTGTTCCCAGCTTGCGGCGAAGAACCCGTTCAGGTCACTGCCGGCGTCGGTAACGGACAGAGTGGCGGCGGGCAAGATCTATTCGATTGCCGGCAAGTTTCTTGGTGAGATTTCCTCAACCGCCGACCTCAGAAGCATGGCTTTGCCGAAAGGCGTTTACATTGTGGACCGAAATTCCGGGACGCCCAGGCGGGTCGTGGTGGAGAATCTGCGGTAAAACGGCGGCCGATGTTCGGCGCGTTTCGCTTTCAAAACACATTTGAATAAGGCGTTTTTAAGGAGAGCCGAGACCCGGACTCGAACCGGGGACCTACGGTTTGACAGAAGACAAATCCCAATCCACACTACAACCTCCGCTCGTTGTTCCGCAAGAGTCGAAATCTGGAAAACCGCTGCGGAAACCGGTTTTCGGGTGCTACCCAATTCCCCTATTGTCAAATATCGTATCAAAAATAGTATTTGAAAAGAGCCGCTATGGCAAACAAACCGCGGCCAGCAGCATCAAACGCGTCTTATTGTCGCAGGGTGCTTTCTGGCATTCGATATACAGGCCCAAGAAGACAGGTGCATCCGACGTGAGCGGGAAACTTTGGGCCATGACCTTTAGCATATATTCCGGCATTCTGTTTGCAAATTTCGCAATGAACCTCTCCGACTCCTCCGCCTGATAACATCCACTCCCATCCGGTTGCATCCTCATCGGCGTCAAGGTCACCAAAAAACTTTTCGCCATATGCGCGTGAATGGGCATCGCCGTTTTTGGATTGAATTTCGCCTTTTTTTCTGAAATATTCCGCCCATATCTTTTCCCTTTGCGCCTTCTTGTTTGCTCTGGTTTGTGGGTCATCACTTCTCAAAATATTGTATTTCTTATATTCGGGACTTGTTTGATTCCCTGAATTGCGTAAAGCCTCTAGTTCATCTTTCATTATTGCATCCGCAGCTTCATACTTGTCAATCTTTTCCTTTTCTCTGATTGCTTTTCTAATATATTCATTATCCATACCTTGACTTATACACCACTCTAACTTCTTAATATCTAGTCGCATCGTCGGACCTTCAATGATGTACAAATCAGGCGTTGTTTCGGCGGTCTTCTTCTGTAAATTCGTTGTTCTTAACTTTCCTGCTATACCGGAAAGAAGAAGGTTCTGGTATTGTTCCGGCACGTCGTACTTTGTCCAAATACCATCCACGATCCGCTTCATGTCGCCAACGTATGCATCTTCCAAAGCAACTTGCAATTCCGCGACAATCTTCTTACCAAGCGCGGAATACTTGCGGGTGAAGACGTTGATATATTTGTTTACAAGACTGCCCATATTACTTACAAAGAATTCCTATGTTTTCCTTGCCTCCAAGGGCCTGCAATCTGTCTTTGTGAAAACGTCTGCTCTGAGTTTGTTTCCAACATACATTTTTTCATTTCCCCGCCCAAAATTCACCAGTTACTTCTTGTCCTTCCCGAACCCCATCTTCTTCCCATCATCCGGTGAATATTCCTTCACTGGTGCAATCTGCGACACCGGTTTCGGCTGCAAAAGGCTTTTCAGCGCGTCAAAGGCAATCTGTATTTGCCGGTCATGGACATTCAACCGCTTTTCGATATTCACAATGGCTTTTCGTACTTCCGAATTATCGGCCACAAGGTTTCGTATTCGCACAAAGGCGCGCATGATCTGAATATTCACTAGAATCGCGCGTTTTGAATTGAGAACAGTTGAAAGCATGGCTACGCCTTGTTCAGTAAAGGCAAATGGCAGATATCTTTCACCGCCCCAACTTGAGATGCCAAATTGGCATCTCAAGCTTTCAAGTTCATCCTTGCTCAATTGAAGAACCCCGCCCCAAGTGGCGGGGATTCTTCCATGCCTAAGGAAAAGATACTTGTAATTCGCCCGCTAACCCCCGCGCCAAGTCGCGGGGATCGCGCGGGCTGTGGCATTCAAACATGAAATCTTCGGGAAAACGGTCGATGTTGCGGCGCACCGCTCTTTTCAATTGCGCGGTTTCGACTTGATACAATGCTGCAAGGTCACGGTCGATCATCACCTTTTTCCCCCGTAGAACGTGAATTCTACTTTCAATTGTTTCCTCTGGCAATTTGTCGGGCATGGCTTCTCCTTTCAAAATAAGAATATATAACCTCCACCTTTGTTTTCCAAATACTCACGGGGCTGCGCGCTCGTGGCCACACCCACTTCAAAATTCCAATATGGTGTGAAATGTTTTCACAGTACGGAGAAAACGGTAATGTTTCGTAGTAATTTCGAGCAAAAAGGGGAAATTTGCAGAGCCTGGCAAAACAAAGCAAAAACCCCTCAAAATGCCGTTTTCCGCTCTGAAAAGGCAATTCTTTGGGGGTTTTGAGAGAGCCGAGACCCGGACTCGAACCGGGGACCTACGGTTTACGAAACCGTTGCTCTACCAACTGAGCTATCTCGGCATGGCAGAATCGATTGAAGGAGTTTAAAAATAGTTTTTTACGGATATTGAGGGGAAATTATTTGAGGGGGAAGACGTGATCTCCGATAACAATAAGCACCCTCCCCTTGCATCATTTTTTCATCATGTCAATATTGATTAGAATGAAACCAGTGCGAAGGCCCTATGTATGGTTACGGCAATGGTCCTCTGCCCGGCGCCAGGCCGGACTGGAAGGTGCGCTGGAGCGCATTGACGCCTGACCACGCCCGAAGGGCATTGTGGCAGGCGGCAACGAGGCCGAACGGCCGAGCCTGGAAGGAGGGCCGCCGCCGTCTTCGGCGGGGCGCCCAGATCTTATCTTGATTTTTAAGACAACTCTTTACGGCACTATCTCCGCCTGCGGATTCTTAATATTCGCCGCTCGCGCCTGCTCTCCCACCTTTCCCGCTTCTCCATAAAATTTCCCGAGCCGTCCTTTTGTCACATCGTCAAGATTGTAGTATCCCATTCTGTTGCATTCGGCGACGCTTTGTGTGTACCGCTTCATTTTCAGGTAGATTTTTGCGAGCCAGTAATGGCAGAGCACGGCGTTGTAGTGGTTGTCGAACGGCTCCGCCTCCACGCGCTCAAGGATGTAATGGTACACGGTTTCCGATTCCTCGAAACGGCACTCGCCGAACAGCGCGGCCGCCCTGCCCCATGAGAACTTGACCGACCCGGGATACTTCGCAAGCACCTCATCTGCAAGCGCCAGGGCCTCCTTGAAGCGGCCTTCTCCGTTGTAAATGGCAATCAGGTTCGCAGCGGCGGAGAAGCTCGTGTACAGCCCTTCTTTTCTGGCTTGTTCGAGCTCCTGGATTCCCTGCTCGCACTTGTTTTCGATGCCCGGCATCCACCAGAGAATCTTTGTGAGCGCGCTTCGCCAGTAGTCGTACAGGCCCAGGCCGAACAGAACGTCCTTGATCTGAGGGTTCTTCTTGTGCAATGCCTTGAGCGCGCAGACGCCCTTCCAGCCGTGGCGGAACGACGTGATCCATTTTTCATAGCGCCCCTCATAGGTTCCCATAAACCCGTTGGCGCCCCCAAGAAAAAAGGTCGCCCAGTCGTCACGGGGGTCGCGGGCCAGCAGCTTTTCCGCTTTGTCTATTGTTTTGTCGCAGTACTCGTAAAATTCCCGCTCCCGCGCGTCGGTTTCATAGAAGTCCATCATGAGTTCCAGGGCCGCGGCGCAGAAGAAATACCCTGCCGGGTGGTCGGGATATTTTTTAACGATTTTTTTCGCCTCATCTTCCGCAACCTTGAATTTTTCTTTGTAAACAAGGTCGATGCTGTTGAATATCAGTTCGTTCATGTCCGCGGGAAGCGGCGTACCGGCCCGGCACAGCGCCGCGCAAACGGCCAGGACCGCAACCGCGCGCACGATGGAAAACCTACCGTGCCGTGCTGTCGGAGTAGAATCGGTACTCATTATCGTAGCGTTCCCATTTCCGGACGCTCTTCACGTATCTGTATTTGACGGTCCTCTTGATGTGCACGCCGCGCAGATAGTAGAAATCGACCACGGCCCTCACACTATAGATGCCCTTTTCGTGGGCCACGTACTCCGTGATCCGCGAAGATGCCGAGTCCCGGACGCTTTCTTTCGGCAATTCGCCGACAATGGTCTTGAAATCGGCGGCGACGATAATATCGAGCTTCTTTCTCACCACAGAGTCGGGCTCCCCGGCCCCGCATCCGGCGCACAGGAATGCCGCAGCGACCGCAACTACCGCGACACGGGCGGACCGGGCCGCAATGCTTCCCTTGTTCACGCGCCTTCCCTCGAGCTTAAAAAAAAACGTTCCTGTTTGTTTCGGGATCAAAAAGATGTACGCGCCTTCCGTCGACGAACACCTCCACCATTTCCTGCGGCTCGATGGCGATGTCCCGCGTTATCAGGAACCGCAGCGCCGTGCCGTTCTCGCCGCGCGAAACCACGAGGCTCCGGTCGCCGAGCGTTTCGATGAGCTCCACCGAGACGCGGAGCGTTGTGTCGGAATACCGTTTGGACTCGTGGTGTTCGGCATAGGCGATGTTCTGCGGCCGAATCCCCGCCAGGACCTTCCGGCCCGCCATTGCCTGCATGCGCTCGAAACGGTCTTTGTCGAGCTTGACAAATCCGATTGGCGTGGCCACGCCGGCGTCGTCGCCATGCACCTCCACCGTGCCGTCGAGGAAGTTCATGGCCGGGCTTCCGATGAACGAGGCGGAGAACCGCGTTGCCGGCGCATCGTACACCATGCGCGGCGTGTCGTACTGTTCGAGCCTTCCGGCCGACAGGACCGCGATGCGCTCGCTCATCGTCATCGCCTCAACCTGATTATGCGTCACATAGATAATTGTCTTTCCCACCTGAACATGGATTCTCTTGAGCTCTTCCATGGCGGTCTCGCGCAGCGCCGCGTCAAGGTTGCTCAGGGGCTCGTCGAGCAGAAGCACGTCGGGATCAAGCACAAGCGCGCGCGCGAGCGCGACGCGCTGGCGCTGGCCGCCCGAAATCTCCCGCGGCAGCCGCTCCTCCAGCCCCGAAAGCCCGAACATGTCGACTGCCCAGGCAAGTTTCCGGCGGATCGTTTCCGCGGGCGCCTTGCTGACGGAAAGGCCGAACCGGATGTTCTGCCTGACGTTCATGTGCGGGAACAGCGCGTAGCTCTGAAAGACCATTGCCAGCTTCCGGTCCTGCGCCGGCAGGTCGTTGTACCGCTTCCCGCCGACAAAGAGGTCCCCTTTGTCAATGGTCTCGAGCCCGGCTATCATCTTGAGAAGAGTGGTCTTGCCGCATCCGGACGGACCCAGAAGCGTCACAAATTCGCCGTCCTTGACATCGAGGGAAAGTCCGTCGATGATCTGGCTCGCGCCGAGACGCTTGGAAATGCTGTTCAGGAGTACTTCCGCCATGGTTCCCCTACTTCACGCTTCCCGTGGTGATGCCGGTGGTTATGTATTTCTGCAGCATGAGCGAAAACACGATGACCGGCAGGCTGAGAAGAACGGATATCGCGGCCAGCAGGTTCTGCGGCGGCGAAAAAGCCAGCTTCTGCTTGAGGAACAGGGTGAGCGTTGAAATCTTGCCCAGTCCCAGAATAAAATATGCAAAGATGAATTCGTCCCACGAGAGCAGGAATGTGTAAATAGCGGCCGCGGCGAGCCCCGGAACGGCCAGCGGAAGAAGTATCCGGAAGAACACCGAGAATCCGCCCGCGCCCATCACCCTTGCCTGCTGATCAAGGTCGGCCGGTATCGATTCAAACGCGCTCATCCCGATGAAAATAACGTACGGCAGGGCAAGCAGCGTGTGGGCGAGTATCACCCCGGCATAGGTGTTCTGCAGCCTGAGGCGGATAAAGAACTCCGTGATCGGGATCACCGATGAAATGTCGGGGAACAGCCGTACCGATATAAGCCCGAGCAGAAGCAGCCGCCTGCCGGGCACGCGATACCGGCCGAGAACGTAAGCCGCCGGGGTGCCGAGAAGCATCGACAGCCCCACGGTGCACACGGCGATAACCAGGCTGTTTGAGATGACGCCGTAGAAATGCGAATCGGAAAAGAGGTACGTAAAGCACCGGAGCGTCGGGTGATAGGGCCACAGCGGAATGGGCGCGCCGCCGGTGTTGATGCTCGCGGTGTCGCTGATGGAGTACTTGACAAGCAAATACACCGGCCCCGCAACGAGGAGCACCGCCGCAGCAAGGCTGTAGGCCCACAGGACGGTCTTCACCTGGTTGAGAGTAACCGATCTTGCGGCCACAGAATTTTTCACGTTCGCACCAGCGTCTTTCTCAGGATTTCCATTATGGAAAGGAACACAAACGTCGTCACCACGATGCAGAGCACCAGCACGAGAGCGACCGCGGCGGCGCCGCCGGAGTTTCCCCAGTCGTTGTACATGGATTCGATGAGCGTGCCGAGCAGCGCATACTTCCCGGCAAGGACAAACGGGAAAATGAATTCCTTCCACATTTCTATGGAACGGAGCAGAACGACCGCCGATATCGATGGAATCATGAGCGGAAGCACCACACGCCATAGCCGCGTCCGCAGGCCGGCGCCCATGGTGCGCGCCGCGTCGAACAGCTCGGGATCGATCGCGCTCAGTCCGGAGAGAAGGATCAGCATGGAAATGGGCATGTCCCTCCACACTTTTCCCAGCATCGAAATGCCGAGCGCGAGGACTTCGGAACCGCGCCAGTTCACCGGCACGTGAATAAGGGCCGGGAAAAAGCCGTACTTGCCCATTAACAAATGGTTGATATGGCCGCCCGGATAATCGAACAGAATGAAGAGCAGGGTGGCCGTGACAAGGGCGGGAATCGCCAGCGGAATCAGAAACATGCTGCGAATGAAATTTCTGAACCTGAACTGCTGGTACAGGATAAGGGCGAGGAAGAGGCCCACCGCCAGCTCCAGCGGCGTGCCCACTGCCGTAAACACCGTGGTGTCGAGAAGGGCGCGCCGGAATTCCGGATTGGAAAACACCGCCGATATGGTCCGCAGGGTGGGAAAAGCGGTGACCCCGTTCTTTTCAAACGAGAAGGTGAGTCCCAGAAGGTAGATGCCGACAATGGTCAAAAAGCCCACGAGATAGACCGCTGCGGGGAGAAGCGGCCATATCTCGTGGATTCTATATTGTTTGACTTTTCGCCATGCCTCGCTCATTCGCTCACGGGGCTACTTCGGATACTCTGCGCCAAGAACGGCCTTTTCCTTGGCGCCGAAATCGTTCGCAAGTTTCTGCTTCATGGCCGCCGCGTCGATTTTCCCCTCCTTCTTCTCGTTGTAGCCCACGCAGAGCTTGTCCCAGGCGTCAACAAGGATCTGCGCCACCTGGGGATAACCCTTGACGAGCGGGACCGTGGCGAGCTGGTTGTTGGTCATGTTGAGGTTGATCTGGTCCACCGAGGTCTTGAAAATTTCGCCCACCCATCCCTCGTCGAACACGCTGGGAAGGTTGAGCAAAAGATCCTTGCGCACGGGAATCATGCCGAACTTGGAGCATTCCTTGGCATGGTTGTCGTGGTTGGTGACGAAGCGCGCGAACTCGTAGGCAAGCTTGGCATTGGGGCTGGTCTTGGGTATTCCCCACCACCATCCGCCGGTTGAAATCATGCGCGTCCCTTCGATCACGGGTTTGCCCTGGGCATCAAGCTCGAACGATACTGCCTTGGGCACGACGCTCAGGCCCATGTCCTTGACATCCGGCATGTAGCTCGGCATGCCGGGATCGTCGGCCCAGCCGTGCACATTGAAGCAGTCGATCTGCTGGAGGTAGGTGCAGAACACCTTGCCATCCTTGATGGCGTTGTACAAATCGGAACCGCGCCACGGGTCCTGCCACATGCCGGGATTGTAGAGGCCGTTGCGAATAAACACGTTTTCCCAGAGGAACGTCTCGGCCGTCTTGTCACCGAAGGTGAGAATGTCCTGTGAGGTCGCGCCAAGCTGCAGGGCACGGTCCACAAGGTCGAGCGCGGTTCCTTCGTACTTGGCGCCGCGGTGGGCCAGCCGGGGCATCTTCACGCCGTTGTACTCCTCTTTGGACCAGATGTATCCCACCACGAACAGGTCGTAAATGTCCCATTGCGATGGATCGCTTTCCAAAGCGTAATCCTTGGGAAGCCCGAAACCGTTCTGCTTCTTGAGGTCATCGTTGATCTGCTTCTTGTATTTGTCAAATTTTGAAACCGCGTCGGCCACCATTGACTTCCTGTAGAACAGGACGCGCGTTTCGAGCTTGCGCGGGATGTAGTAGGCCTGGCCGTTCACGTACCCCAGGCCCGCGGCGAGCTGGTGGTACTCGGCGAGGTCCTGCATCACCTGCATCGAATCCTCCGCCGCGGTAAGCGGCATCATGTATCCCTTGTACACGAGCACGCGCGTCGCTTCGAACGGCGTCTTGACGAGCCCGATTTCAGGGTGTGCTTTGCCCGCGTCGAGCTTGAGGAACTTCTCGATGTCCATCTGGTTCATGAAGGTCGCGACCGAAATTTTGCAATTGTGCTCCTTGTTGAACTTCGCGACGATCTCTTGCTCAAAGAAGCGCTGCTGTGCAGGCATCATCCTGATGAGAACGGTAAACTCCTGGCTCTGCTTCTTCATGCCCGCACATCCGGCCAAGCCCAGCATAGCGACAGCGACGAACGCGCCGGCAAGCGCGATACGAAGTTTGTTCATACACCCTCCTGCTTGTGAATTGTGTGTATCACTCTTCATGAACGGTATGTTCCTTCAGGCTGGTCGACAGGGTCGTCTGGAGCAGGGCGACCTCTTCCCCGCTCCGGCGCAGTTTGTCGCTGAACACTTCCAGCAGATTGTAGGCTATCTCCGGCATCTCGAGCAGGAACTTCTTGAGCGCGCTCCGCTGGATCACCCATAACTCGCAGTCTTCGTTTGCAACCGCGGAAGCGGACCGCGGCGCCTGGTTGAACAGGCCGATTTCGCCGTACGTCTCTCCCTTGGCCACTATGGATAAAATAGTTTTTACGCCGTTCTTCACCTTAACAATTTTTAGGCTTCCGCTCGCCACGACATACAGGTGGTCGCTCAACTCGCCTTCACGGGAAATAAGCGTGCCTTTTCGGTACGCAAGGCGCTGGATGATCTCGGCAAGCTCGATAAGCTTCTCGGCGGGAATTGAGCCGAACAGGGGCGTCTTCTTGAGCGACATCACGCGTTCCAGCAGCTCGAAAACGTCAATGGTCATGGCAGATTGGTCCTTGTCTGGCAGAAGCAATTGCGCGGCGGCCCTTGACGCAAGGGAATTTTGTTCACGCGCCACCGTTTCCAAAACCTCCCGTTCCTCGGAAAGAAGCCCGCGGGCACCGCGCGCGCCGGAGATTTTCCACAGTGCGTAAATCGCGCAAAGACATGTCCAGCGGTTGGATGATGAGACAAAATACCTGATGCCTCCGGCGGCCGAGCCGTCGTCAAAGGAGAAAAATCCCCTGCCCGTTTTCGCAAGCAGCTCCCAGGAATCCCGACGCAGTATCGGCGTGATGAGCATGGCAATATGGTGCGGTCCGAAATTGTCCAGCAGCTCGATGAGGTTGAATCGCTGCGTGTATTCCTTTACGTCAAGATTGCGCCTCCCTGCGACCATCACGCCCTTCGGGTCGAGCAGAGCGGCCACATCCAGGGCCCATTCGCACACACGGGCAAGGTGCTCGCGAAGCGCATCCTCGAGAAAGGGCATCCAGGAGGAGGCTCCTTCCCTGCCGGCGTGCTGTTCGAGGTTACGCCACACGGTGCAGTCGCGGTACACGTCCTCGAGCTCGCCGATGATCCACGCCGATAAGACCGCGCCCGTTTCCGCATCGAGCGGATGCGCCCCCGCCGTTGATTCGATGCCCGCCCGCAGGGCGTGGATGAGCTCAACCATCATGCGCTTGCCTGCGCCGCCCCGCAGAAATTCGCATACGACGTCAAGCGCCTCCGTGCCCCGCGATGCGACCGCGTTCCCGACTACGGTGATATGCCGGCGGGTAAGTCCGTCCGACAGCTTCAGCGTTTCAAGCTGGGTCTGCCTCGACGCGGAAGAGAAGATGATCTCCACGCTCTTGGTGAACACCTGGATCGACGATGCGTTGAGGTTTGACAGCAGCGTGCGCTCCCACCCTTCGGGCCGGAGCACCCCAACAAGGTAAAGCCCGCCCGAGCGCCTGTTCGCGTTCTTGACAGAAAGGAGATACCGGAGAAATGCCTGCACGTCGTTTCGATCCCTGTCGTCTCCGGCGGTCCAGAGAAATGCGGCCGCCTCGATCTGGACCCGGGGATTGTTTTCAAAAAACATCGGCCTGATCGCATCGTAGAAGCGAGACTTCCACGCGCCGCCGGATGCATTCAGGGAATGCAGGACGTTGGCGCGTATCCTCGGGTTCTCGTCGCGGAGCA
The DNA here is from genome assembly GCA_963753345.1 of uncultured Fibrobacterota bacterium. Lineage (GTDB taxonomy): Bacteria > Fibrobacterota > Chitinivibrionia > Chitinivibrionales > FEN-1185 > FEN-1185. Next base: position 28,139 of record CAVWBU010000026.1, on the reverse strand, counting down.
TGGCGTGGAACAGGTCATCGGTTCCCGGCCCCGCAAAGGGCGACAGCGAGCCGGCAATGGTCTCCCGGACTGAGGCGTCGGTTTCCTTCTGGTACATTGCCTGCAAAATCCGGAAAGCCTGTTTCGAGCCGTCATGCGCGAGGATCCTTACCGCCATCATCCGGACGTCGCTGCCGCGCGACGACGAATACTCATTGACTAACGCCAAAATTCCCTGGTCGTGGCGGCTGCCTATTTCGGCCATGATTTCTTCCGGCACCGCAGGCCGAGGAGCAGGGATAAGCGCTTTGGTGTACGTTCTGCGGATGAGCACGACCACGTACGCCATCACGGCGGACGCGCCGGCGACGATGCACAGGAGCACCAGCGCGCTGCTTCCGACGAACATGAGAAACAAACCGGTGAGCATGATCGCTGACGGCTTGACCACGCCGTCAAGAAACGTCTTGGCCCTCCCTCTCGTGTCCCTCGGGATGGCCGCGAAAAACATCTGGTATATGGGGGAAAACGCGTTCTCGAATACCACGTACCGGAGGAACTGGAACCCAAGAAATCCGACGAACCAAACCGTTCCTGCCGCGCCGGCCGCCGTCATGAGGATCATAACCGCCGATCCGGCAAGGAGCGTCAGGGGCAGAAGGGCGAAAATCCTGGTGAATCCCCATCGCGCAATAAGGCCCGGCATCGCAAAACGCAATCCCGCTATTACAACAATTGAATACGCGAGATAGAAGCTGAATTGAAATGACGCGAGCCCGTTCGGCGAGGGAAACCATGCGGCGCTCTTCTTCCAGAAAAGGTAGTCCTGCAGAAAAATCGCCACGAACACCAGAAAATAGAGCACCGCGATCAGCCGTATGAGTTTGTTGGACAGCACCAGCCTGAGGGCGGCCATCATTCCTCTCGCCCCCGCCTGTTCCCGCTCCAGATTTTCCTTCCTCGCGAATTTCAGCCAGTATGCGGCCGTCATCTTTCGCGAAATCGCAAAGGCCACCAGGTATGCGGCGGCCCAGAGCCCAAGGATCATTTCCGCGTCGACCGCTTCAAGCAGCAGTCGCGCGCCGCACGCTCCGCTCAGCCCTCCCACAAATCCCCACGAGGCGATTTTCGGAAACCCCTTTTTCGCCTCGTCGGTGGTGTAGATGTCGTTCGCCAGGGTCCAGAAGGAGAGAAACAGGGTTGTTTTTGACAGATAGGAAATCGGGTAAATGAGAAGCAGCCAGAACGAAATCGCGGCGAGATTGTCCTTGCCCGCCACGAGAAACAGCGCAAGGTAGCAGACCAGCACACACGATACGCCAAGCAGCTGAGCGGAAAACAGCTTGCCGCGGTTGATCCGGTCGATGTTGCTGAAATAGAGAGGCGGGAGCAGGAAGAGCAGGGCGCCATTGACAAAGAAGAGCTTGCCGAGCACGGCCGGGCCGGACACGGTGACGATCATTGACAGGCTCACCGTTTCCCCGACGATCGCGCCGCCGAACAGAAAAAGGAGAAGGAATGAAAGCAGGCGGAATCGGAGGTCGCGTTGGGCCATAGGGGAGAATTACAAAGGCGGATGATGTTGTTGCGTTACAATCATCCGCCTGCGTGAAAAAACAACCGCGCTCGGCCGCTACGTGCTAGAAACTGTATGTCAGCGTTATCCTGTTCATAAGGTACGGCTGCGGGCCGCTGATCAGGTTCGTGAATGTGTAAAATATGTTCTTGGCCACCACCCCGTCGATCCGGAAGCGGTTCTCGATGTTCACCCCGACGCCCACCGAGGCGAAATCGTCGTCGGACCCGCTCGCTTCAGGGTTTTGCTCCCAGTGACTGTTCGAGCCGTCACCATTCTGAACATACAGCAGTCGCTTGGAAACCCCGATGCGAAGCACAAGCCAGTCCCACACCACGTTTCTTTCGAGGCCGGCGCTCAGGCGTCCCCCGATTCCCGTGGTGGAAATGGAATCGCCGACGGCTGCGTTGGAGGAGAACAAGGAATTGAATTTCGAAAAGTACTTTTGTTCAACGAGTCCCTCAAGTCCTGTCCAGAAAAAGCCCTTGTCGATATTGACATTGACGCCGATGCCGAGCGAATAATTCTGTGCCGAGAACCCATTGAGATTGATGAACTCAGCCGACAGGTGAGGGACAAAATCGCCGTTGAGCGCGGTCAATGCGGAAAACAGCCTCAAGTCGCCCTTGAACGACAAATTGTTTTTCGCGATGATCTGAGGGTTGGCCATCCACACGGTGTCGTAGGCGTTGTTGGCATTGAGCTTGAGCGTGTCAACGACTTCGGCATTTTCCGTTGCAGAAACAATCCCGAATGAAGCTTCAAGATTCATCGATTTCGCAATGGGCCAGTTGATGCCGATGTTCCCTTTGTAAAGATCAGACTCCAGGTTGAATGACCCGATTGTCTGTTTCTGAAACGCCAGGTATGTTCCGACGCCGATCATTGCGCCATTCGACATTGCGTAGCCCACCATCAGATCGACTTTGCCGACCGGCGCTACCACGTTGCAGATGTGGGAGCTTCCAAACGCCGTGGTAAAATCCGCACTGCCCGGATCAAAATAATCTAGATACGGGTCCCACCTGTTGACCACCAGCCCAAGAGAGAGAAGAGGATACTGGTTACCCGATTCCGAGGATTGATTGAGAGAATAGGAAAGAATGGTGCCGCCATAGGGCCTCTGGGGGACCGTCGAGCTGCGCTGCAGCGCGGCGGCGCTGCCTGTGTCGTTCTTGCCAGGCACGTATATTCCCAAGGAGCCCATGAGCATATTCGGATAATAATTGATATTGGCGGGATTTCGAAAGATGCTCACGTCATCCATGAAAAAATTGTCGTTCCCCCCCATGGTGAGCACTCTTGCATCCGTCGCATAGCTGCCCACAAAGCATCCCGCAAGAAGCACCGCGCACACAATCTTCCTCATATCAAATCCTCCGTGGAGAAAAGGGCCGCGTTCTCTATTATATTCTCTCGAACAACCGGCGTCAAGCTACTATTGCGAGAATACGAACGGGTACACCACTTCGGTGACGTCGCCCGGCTTGTCAATCTTCTCAAAAACCCATCTCTTTATTTTGTCGGTGACTTCCTGCTCGAGCGAGGGATCGCTCATGGTCGATTCGAGAACCTCACAGAAAATAACCTTGCCGAATTCGTCGATCGCAAACTTGCAGGTGATCTTGCCCTTGAGGCCTGGCTTTTCGCGCAGCCGCTTGTTGTAGGCATACCGGAGCGCCGCGATGTTCTGCATGACAACGCGCATGATGCTCGCTCTGCTCCTGCCGCCCGTCAAGGCTCCGCCCTTTACGAATTTCGGCTCCGACACCGTGAGGTTGCCCCGTTTCTTGAGCGAGAGGCTGCTTTCACCTTCACCGCCCAGCAGTCCGCCGATAAGATCGTCGACGCCGGAGAATCCGCTTCCGCCGCCGAATCCGCTTCCATAGCCCGCGCCAAAACCGATTCCGGCCGCGCCCCTTCGTCCAACACCGCCCGAACCGCCGGCCTTGAGACCGCCGATGCCCTGCAAAATCCCGTCGATGCCTGTTGCGAATCCGCCTTTTCCGAAAATATCGGCGCTGGCAACGGCCTTACCGGTGATCTTGCCGGATATAATTCCCAGAACGCCCTTCTGCGTCACGCGCGCGCGGGGGTCGCCGCCGCCGCCAAATTTCCCGCCTGCGCCCTTCTTGTCGGTTTGCTTCTTAAGGGTCTTCTTGTCGTTTTCGAACTTCTCCTGTTCTTTCTTCTTTTCTTCTTCTTCCTTTTTCTTTTTCTGGTCGTCCAACGTGGCGTCCACCTCGCCTTTTACAAACTTCGCAACACGCTCTTCCGGAATCTTCTCGAAGAAGTCCGTAGCCACCTGAACAACTTTTATGGTGCTCATCCAGAAACCGGCGCACAGCCCGATTATCATTGAAATGACTACCAAGTTTCGCAGCTTGGCGTCCTTTTCGAGGACAAAAATATCCGGGCGTTTGCTGAGAACCTGTGTGTAGTCGGCGTCGGAAAGGGAACGCGTGCTTTCCACAGCCTCTTCTTCGTCGTCGGCACCGGCAACCGGCACGGCCGGAGCTTTCTCCAGAGCAACCAACTCGATCTCGGCGCCAATGGCCTCGAACTGCTGTTTAAGGCGCAACGCTTCGTTCTCGTCCGCTTCTTTTCGGATGCATACCGGCTTCTGCATGATAACGCCTCGTACCACATCCGCTGTCGTACCGGACCACCGTGCAATTTCCTCGGCTATCCTGTCGGCACGTCCGGCATCTGTGCATTTCTTTATGAGTACTTTGTACTTCACAGCTACTGCTCCCTTTCCATAACTGCGAAATTCATATTATTGTAGCCAACTTTTCCGCAGGTATTCATGATTTTAAACAAGACGTCGAATTCGACATTCTTGTCCATTTGGATGATGACATTGCCCTGGATCTTGTTGAGCGCTCCCAGCTTCACCATTTGCTGTTCCTGGGCGTAAGAAGCATTGAGTTTTTCCTCAAGTTTGGCCACAATCGGGTCGGGAACATCCTGAGAAATTCTTCTCACATCGTCGGTCGGAACAGTCGGTATATTGTCAACGAGGACCATATCGTTCGTGGCGGCAACCTGAAGAAAGATTTCCTTCGGCTTGGTGATCGCAACAGAGTTGGGAAGGGTAAGGTTGTCGGCATTCGTCAGGATGCTGCCTTCCGCGGAATAGCTCTTCATCAGGTAGATGACGACGATTGAGAAAAAGTCAATCAGGGACGTGATGATTAAACCGGCCGACTTTGGGGTTTCATATTTATTTCTTCCCCGTTGTATAGCCATATTAGCTCCTTAATTTTGAAATCGCGATGTTTGGAAACTCAGCAAGTCTTGCCACGTCCATGAGCTGAACTATCTTGTCGTAGGCAACCTGATTTTCCGCGGCAAGAATGATATCATTCGCGTCGGGAACATCCGAGTACCGCTGTTTGATCTTCATGAGCCTGTTCTTCATTTCATCGTATGCAGACAGCGGACGAAGCGAATATGCCGACGGGTCTGTCACGACCACCTGCCGACGGGGATTGGTAAGAATGAATACCGTATCACCTGTCTTGGCGGCTGTTTTGAGCGGATTGCCCGCCCCGTCGGTGAGCATCGTCACCGCCCTTGTCATAGAGGCAGTTGATGATGGTGTGGTTCTCATCCGTCACATATAGCAAAATCTCCTGCCGTTCGGTAACCTGGAACGGTTTCCCCGTTTTCGGGTTTTTAATCTGCTTCTTCGGGTTCGCAGGATCGTACTCGACGGTTACCTCCACGCTCCGGTCTTCCTTGGAAACGTACTTGTGGAATTCCCTATAAAAAAGACTGGGGAGAAATCCGCCTTTGGCACCGAGGGTCACCACCGAATCGGTTACTATCATCGTAAGAAGCAGCTTGTTGTCATCCTGATTATCAGGAGCAACGGTCTGTTTGATCGAGGGGCTTGAGCCACGGCCTTCCGGAAGTTTCAGATTAATAATTGAAATCTTCGCAAATTCCGCGGAAAGCATGAGCACAGGAATGAGCACCACCAAGAAATTGATGAACGGCTTTAGATCTATATTCAGATCGTGGCCACCACCTTCCGCAACCATTTTGGAGGGTCTTTTTGCCATTGTTCTTTTCCTGTCTTAAAGTTTAGTAACGATTACAACTGCGTTCCGGTTCGCCCGGCAGTATAACGCGTAAATGCTTTCTGCAGCCACAAGAGAATTCTATTGAGTGCCTGCCTGCCCGCTGTTCACCAAGCAATACAACGACTCATCCGGGCGAAACGTTACATGTACCTATAAAAATGCCCCTGAATCTATTCCTCAACCGCATTGCTCAATTTTGTCACCTTTTCGTCCATGTCCTCAATAATCTTGTCCGCTTTGCCGCTCAGAATACCGTGTCCGAGAATGCAGGGAACGGCAACAAGAAGTCCCATGAGCGTGGCGGACATCGTGATGGAAATGCCTGATGCGAGCTGCTGGGCTCTCTGTGCCGCAGGAGCATTTGCAATGGCGTCGAAACATTCCATGGTTCCGTAAATTGTGCCGGTGAGTCCCGTGAGCGTCGCCAGGTTGGCAAGCGTGTTCAACAGGAAGACGTTTCTCTTGATCTTGGGACCTTCGGTAAGAAAGACCTCGTCCACCGCTTTTCTGATCGCCTTGGGACCCTTTGTGCGGTTCTGTAAAACGGTGAGGACGCCCTTTGCAAGAGGGGTCTTCATCGTCTGGGAGTACTTGATCGCACGGTCGTAATCTCCGGCCTTGAGATAGTTCGAAATCCCTTTCATGAAGGCAGCGGTTCCCATATCACACTTGATAAACAGATACCAGAAACGCTCAACGAACAATCCCAGTCCGGCAAAGAACAGCAACAGGATGATCCACATGATGAAGCTGGCCGCGGACTGAAAACCGAGCAAAAGGAAATTGAGCATTTGCATAAGCTAAACCCCTTCCATTAAAGTGATATAAGTAAAATAATGTTGGAATTGCGATAATCAAAGTTTATCAGGAAAAATCCGCTTTTTTCTCTCCTTTCTCTTTGTGTTACATGCATCCTTATTTCTTCAGTTCTTGGATCTTTTCCTCCTCTTCACTGATGGCCCGCTGTGCCTCGGTCTCGATTCGTTTCAACTGCCGGATCTTGTCATCCATAGGAATATCCATCTGAAGGATGTTCTGAATGCGCTTCATGTTGCGCTGATATGTGTCGTCATGAAACTGCGGGACAGCTGGTTGACTGACAGCAGCAACGGTAGTGCTCGGTTTGGCCTCTTTCGACGCCTTGCCATTCTCCACGGGAGCCTGCTGGATCGCTTCCGGCGGCGGCGCCTTTGGCGTGCGGGCCGTGATTTTCGTAGTGAGCGCCTGCGAAGAAGGATTGATCTCCTGGATTCTCTCCCGTATCTTGGTGAGCCACTGGCTTTCCGCTATTCCCATGTCTGCCGCGGCCTTTACCGCCTCTTCGTACAGCGGCAGCGCCTTGTCCATGGCCTCAAGGGATTTTTCCTCAAGCAACTCCTGGTACGCCTGCTTTTCTTCTTTGGAAAGGTCCCTTGGTATGGGAGACGTCTTAAGGATTATACCGACTTTCTCAAGCGCATTGGCTCTCAGGAAAAGGACCTTCATGAACATGTCCATGGACTTGGTGACATATTCGCCGGCAATGCTCTGATCGTAGGCCCACTCGATGTTTTTCTGGAAATACTTGAGACCGCTCACATAATATTTGTCGAGGCTCGAAAGGATCTTGATCTTGGCTGCCATTTTCTGATCCGCCGACCCTTCGATCGATTGATCTTCAATGGCCTCGGCGAAGTCTACGAAGCTCATGCCGATCTTGAAGGTGGAGCGCAGGGTCCATTCTTCAACGCCGAGCTCAATCGACTTTGCATAGGGCCCGGCCGCGTTCTTGAGAGCCTCTTCCTTGGCCCTCAGGTTGGCGGCGACCTGCTGCTTGCTTCCCTTAAGACTGATGTCGCCGAAGACCTTGTAGAGTATTTCACCCTGCTTGTAGTAGGACTTGGCAACCGCTTCGACGTTCATGTCGGCCTTGCCCTTGAACTTTTCGTATACCTCGACGGCAAGCAGATAGTCCTTCTGAGCTTCCTTGAAATCGCCGAGATTATAGTACGCGTCTCCGGCCTTGACGAGCGCCTCAACCTGTTTGTACTTGTCACCCTCGTATTTTCTCGCGAAATCCGTAAACACGGCAGCCATGTCGACGTTTCTGCCCATCTTCTCATAGCAAAGACCGACGGAAAAAAACGCTTCCGGAGAATATTCGGAGGCGGGGAAGTTCTGCGTGAGGACCGTGTATGCCCGAATCGCCTTCTCGTACAGCTTTCCCTTTTCGTAAATGAGCCCGGCATTGTACAGCGCAAGCGGGGTCTTCGCGTCTTTGGGGTACCGCTCGTAGGCAAGCTCGTACATTTTTCCCGCGTTGTCGAAGTCGTTTACTTTCGAGTATGCTTCCGCCGCGTACGACAAACTGGGAATTGCAAAGTCGGGCTTGGTGATGGTGAGGGCGGCCGTCTGGTACACGTTCGCAGCATTGGCCCATTTGTCAATCTTCTTGAAGTCCTCCGCCGCGCGGAGAAACGCGTTTTCCCTGAGTTCGGAAGACGGGAACTTTGTCGCAAGGTCCTGGAGGGTCGACGCGGCCAATTCAAAGTTGTTGGTCGCCTCATAGCACCGCGCAGCCTCGAGCCATCCGCGCGCGGCGACTTTGCTCTTCGGATAATCGGCGGCAATCGCCTTGAACGCGTCCGCTGCGCCGATAACGTTATTTGCCTTTTGCATCGACTCCGCCTTCTTGAACATGGCCCCGGCGGCGAGTTCGATCAGTTCGTTGTATTCCGGCGTGTTCGCCTGGGTCTTCTTCAGAAGGTCCTTGTACTTGGCCATGGCAAGGTCGAATTCACCAGTGCTTACATAGCAGTTTGCGATCATACGCATCGACTTGAGCGCAAACTTCGAATCCGGGTAGGAATCGATGATGAACTTGTAGTCCTTGCTCGCATTGTCGTACATCTTGGCCGAATAATAGACGTCTGCGCCGATGAAAGTGATTTCGGCCGCGTTTGCGCTTTTTACGAACTTTGCCTGATACCGGTGGATATAATCGAGCAGCTGTTTGGTTACCGGCAGATTGAACGACTGTTCATCGCTCACGCCATCGGCAGCCATTTCCTTTTTCCGCGCATTCATGAGGGCGACAACAGCATTGTATGCAGCGTCTTCCTGCGATATTGAGATGGGCCCCGTCTTTTCTTCCTTTTTCTGCTTTTCGATTTCGGTCTGGTCCATTCCAAGGGTATCGACGTCTTCTTTGTACGGACCGAAGCTTGCAAGATCGGACATTGCGACAAAATCAAAGTTCTCGGCGGATTTCTGATAGTCGCCAAGCGTGTTGTAGATTTCGGCCATATAATATTTGAATTCATAATTGTGCCACTTGTCATCCGGAAATTTCTGCGCAAATTCGTTGTAGCGTTTGAGAGCCTTTTCGTACAGGGCCTTGTCTTTGGATTTCTGGGCGAGGCCGTGATAATACAGCGGGATTGCGGCAAGTGCCTTGCGCACCTGGTCGCGCGCCTGATCCATGACGACTTTCTGAGAGGCGTTCTTGGCAGACCACTCGCCGTTCGGCCCGTAGAAATCAACAAGCTTTTCCCTGGCCGCGTTCGCCTTCTCGTAATCTTTCTTTATTATAAAGCATTCAACCAGCATCTGCTGCGCTATTGGTGCATCCTTATAAAAAGGAAACCTCTTGAGCGCATACTGCAGGGCGACAATGGCGTCGTCGGTCTGCCCGTGAACCCTGTTCTTCATGCCGATGGTATAAATCACATAGTCTTCGTACGGCCGGCCGCCGACTTTTCTGAAGAATCTTTCAGCTTCTTCGGAACCCTTCGGCATGTCGGAAAAAGCCACCGACATCATCTCAAGGGCCTCTCCGCGGAATTCCTGCTTCGGGTACTCGCCGGCATCGCATTTCTGGATATAGTCTTGAAAACTCTGGACCGCCTTGTCGAATTCCCCCATATTGTAATAGATATCACCCTTGCGGTACTGAACCATCCCTTGGTTGTCCGGGGAAAGGCCTTCCGGTTTGCACAGTTCCAGATGTTTGAGCGCCTTCGGAAAATCGTGCTGCATATAGGCGAAGTCGCCGAGCCTGAAATGCGCGCTCGACGTCCGTTGACCGTTCGGGGAAGCCTTGATCACCTGCTCCATGGCCCATCCGGAGCTGTCGAGTTCCCCCATGACAAGATAGATGTTTCCCATCTGGTAATATGCTTCGTCGATGGTGCGGAAATCGGAATATTCGTGAACCAGCCGGTTGTACATTTTCATTGCTTTTGAGTAATTCGGGATCGGATTGACCGGTTCCTTCCTGCCTTTCGGATTCTTGTCGTATTCGTCCATCTCGCGGCCGTATTCTTCGCGGGCCTTTATGTAGCCATCCTGCGCCTGCTGATAGTACAGCTGCGCCAGCGTGAACAGCACATCGGCGCATCGGTCGCTCTTCTTGGTGCATCCGGAGAGCAGGTTTTCGTACCGGACAACGATCTCGTCGAGGTTCTGGTTGGCTGCTGGCTTTCCGGCAAAATGCGCCTTTTGCTCTTCAAGCTTCTTAATCTGTTCCAGAATCGCCCGCTTCTTTGCCTCGGTGTCATCCGCTCCAAATGCGGCCTTCCAGGCAATGCCCATTGCACATACCATTGCAATGCACAGCGCCAGCTTTAGCTTGCTCGTTCTCATGAATTCACACTCCTCTTCCTCAAATCCCCCACTGACTGTTTTGCCGCTTGCAACTGGGAAACCCCTACTTCTTGTCTATCTGCTGGAGTTCTTTTTTCTTCTTTTCGATTTCCTCGTTGATCTTATCCTCTTTCTTCTTCTGGTCCTCAATCTGCCGCACCTGACCGCCCGACTTCAGCAGGCTCGTCGCCTTCGCTATCGCATATTCCGCGTCCGATATCACCTGGTCCTTCCGCATGAAAAACTTCTTGTGCGACTGCGCCAGCAACGTATAGTTGAAAAAGTCCCGGTTCTCCTTTGCAAACTTGTCGTACTCCGACTTGAACGCTCCGCGCTCCTCGATCGACTTGTCCGTCGGCTTCCGCAGCGCGTTCTTCTTCACCTTCTCCGCCGTCGGCGCAAACTCGGAAGTCGTCTGACCAAACTTCTGCGTCCGTGCCTGAAGGTCCGCCTCCGTCACGTACTTCACCGTCTTCGTCATGTCCAGGCATTTCTCCAGCGCATCTATCGCGTCCTGATACTTCTTCTGCAGCATCAGCCCGTACCCCTTCAGCAAATACGCCTCCGGCACCAGCGGCGATTCCGGGTGCGCCGCGATCAACCGATCCACCGTCTGCAAACACACCGCAGGCTGGTTCACCTTGATCCACGACCACGCCGTCCCCAACAGCGCCTCATCCCCGTAGCTCGAACCCTCGGGCACCCGCTTGTACGCCTCCACCGCGTTCCGCAGCTCCACCTGCTCGTAATAGGCGTGTCCAAGCTTCACGTTCGCCGCGTCCTGCAACAGCTGCGTCGCAGGATCCTGCGTCGTGTCCGCTATGATGCTCTTCAGGTTCCCTACCGCCGCCTCCATCTTCTTGTTCTCGATGTTGATGATCGCCAGCGTGTACTGCCCGTACAAATACGACGGCGACCCCGCCTTGATCCGGCTCAACAGCTGCTCCGCAGCATTGTAGTTCTTCCGCAAAAAGTGTATCTCACCAGCCACATAGTCCGCGTCGGGACGTATGTCGCTCTCCCCGTACAAATTCGTTATAAACGCGTGGTTCTTCAGTGCGTCCTCGTATTTCCCCTCACGGTAGTCGATCGTCTCAAGACCATACAGGTACTTCGACCGCATGTCCGACGTCGTGTATTCCTCCAGCGCGCTCTTGAACACCGCCCGCGCCGTCTCGTTCATGTACAATCGCTTGTAGCTGTCTCCCATGTAATACGCAGCCTTGTCGTTCAAATAAAAGTTCGGGTACAACGACACCACCTTCCCGAACGCAAATGCCGCCTCCCAGTATTTCCCCGCCAGATACAGCCGCATCGCCTCGTTGTACGCGTCCATCGGCGCCAATATCAGCTGATCGTACAGCCGCTTCGACTCCCGCTGCTCACGCGTCGGACCAAAATCCGTCGACAACCGGTGCATCATCGTCAGCCCCCGCTCGTCCTCCTGGCCCGCTATCGGCAGCGCGTACCCTATGTGAACATCGTAGTTCAGGTAGTTGATCATCTCCGGCAACGGATATATAAAATTGAAATTGAACCCAACGTACGGTATGTTGTTGTTCGCCCAACCCGCCTTCAACCACACCTGCGGTATAAACTGCCACTTCACATGCGCGCTCAGCCGAAACGCCTTCTTCAACTCATACGCCTTCGTCACGTCCGGCGTCGCGTTCGTCCACACCGTGTCCGCCTTCAATATCCCCGCATACAAATCTGACAGCGCGTTGTCCACCACCCCCTCAAAATCAATCACCAGCTTGTCGTTCAACCCCGAGTACCTCACCCCGGCGCGAACCCGCGTCACCCCCACCTGATCCAGCGTCGCTCCCGTGTCGTGCCATATCGGTATCGATGGCACCACGTCCTGCAAGTTCAGGCTGAAACCAAGGTCCCCGTAACGAAAATGATCCATCGGATTGACGTACACCCCGAGGTCCAATCCCACCGCAAGCTGCTGGCTCATCCCAAACTTGCTCTCATAACGCAACTTCGCGTTCGCCCCAGCGATAAACCACGGCAATATCCGCCACGAATAATGCCCCACAAACCAGTTGTCCCCAAAATTCGCCTCGCCAAGGTCACGAATCGTGTTCGTCGCATCATTAAAGTCGATCGTCGTCCGGTCGATCGTCGATCCCGTACCTATCCACGACAACCCGATCGTGTGATTCAACCGGATCGGCACCAAAAACGACATCTCCTGGTACCCCAGCGGCGTCGTCGATCCTGCCTCGTCCATCTCCCACCGGTAAAAACCACCCTCCAACCGATACTGGTTCACTCGGTACAACAACGCCGGGTTCACCAGACCCGACGAAAAATCGCTCAAATCCTCAATGAAATCCGCCTGGAAAAACGGCGCGTCGTAACCACCCGTCTGACCCTGCGCTCTCCCGCAGTATGTCAGCATCATCCCCACACACACCATCCACAGCATCCTCGTTATCTTCGTTTCCACAGCCTACCTCGCATGTCTTGAAAATTGTTTCACGCGTTACTTGGTTGGGATGATTTCAACTCGCCTGTTGGTAGCGCGACCCTCAGCTGTGCCGTTCGACGTGACAGGCCTTTCCTTGCCGTATCCCTTTGCAACCATTCTATCAGGCGAAATACCCCGCATGATCAGGTAATCCATTACCGATTTCGCACGCTGATACGACAAGACAAGATTGTCCTGGGCGTTACCGACATTGTCGGTGTGACCGGCAATCTCGATCTTGACATTAGGGTATGCTTCAAGACTGTTGTAAACCTGTTCGAGCACGTAGTAGGACTCTTCAAGGAGTTCTGCGCTCGCGGTCTTGAAATTGACACCGCGCAACGTGAGCTTCTGCTTGATTTCCACCGGCTTCTCGTCGGGACAGCCGTCGTCGTCCTTGAACCCGTTGAACGTCTCGGGCTGGTTCGGACACTGGTCGCTCCCCTTGCAGATCTTGGCGTACTGATTCTGCTTGCCCTGTTCCGCAACCCACGGGTCGCAGATGCCGTCTTTGTCGTTGTCGGGATCGGGACAGCCGTCGGTGTCCTGGAATCCGTCGCGGTCTTCCGGGTCGTTGGGACATTCGTCCTGCGCGTCGTAAATGCCGTCTTTGTCGTTGTCGTAATCCGGGCATCCGTCTTCGTCTTCGAATCCGTCCTTGTCTTCGGGAACGTCGGGACACTGGTCTATGTCGTCGGGAATACCGTCGCCGTCGCGATCGCCGACCAAGGCCTCCACCATTTTTTCGGTGATGAGGCCGATATCCGTCCCGTTCTCCCCTTTTGCCTTGCAGGCCGAGGTTGGCTTGACAAAGTAGTTGAAATTCTTCCAGCCCGGCGAGATGAACATCGGGTCTCTCTGAATATTGGTTTCATTCACCACCGCAACCGGATTGAAGGGAATCCTATTCATATATATATTGTTGAAAATGATGCGGGTCTTCTTGGCCTGAGGGGCGATATAAATACCATACTGCTTGTTTTCCATGAGGATGTTGTTGCGGACCAGCACTTCGGTCCGGTGCGCGCAGAAGATTGCGCAGTAGCCGTTTTCGAGCATGACGTTATGATCGATCGAGGTGCGCGTTCCCCTGCTCGATTCCAGAAAAATGCCGGTCCACTCGTTCCGGTAGATGATATTGTTGTTGATATCCGGCAATGTCACCAGGGCGTGGATGCCCGCCCCTTTGTTGTCGATGATGAGATTTCGAACGATGGTGGGACGGGTATTCTTGCACAGGATGCCGGTGGTGCCGTTCCTGATTGTGAAGTTCGTGATGGTGCCGCCGTCGGCTCCGATCACGCACGGCCCCTTCCGGCTGCCGTCGATGATCGTGGTAAGCATATCTTGACCCATGAGAACGACATTGTCGGCCATCGCGATGTTCTCGTGGTAGACGCCGCTCGAGACGAACACGGTGTCACCTTCGTCGGCCTCACCCAGCGCCGCATGAATGGAGGGAAAATCGTGCGGTACAACGATCTTTCTTCCTGCCAATGACAAGCCGACAAGGACTGCCAGAAGGTACAGAAAGAGCGCCGGTGGGATTTTTCTGCACATCGTGAAGATCCTATCTTGTTGTAAAGTATTAAGGGCTTAAATTGCTTGCACGGCTATGGAAATGACACTGCCGTTTCGGATAAAGCATCAATCAAAATACTATCGGTTGCAAATAGTGTCAAGTTTTTACGCCCCTGTCGATACCCAGATTTTCTTTGCGCCCGCCCGGTGGTGCCGAAGGCCTTTTAAGGAAAACAGTCGACAACTTTCATCGGCCGATTAAAGGTTCCGTGCACGGTAAAACCGACCGTTTCGCCGCGCGTGTTCACACAACCATTGCTGGAAGACGCAATTGCGCGCATATGACAATAATAAGGTGCAACCCTGGTTTCCGCTGACTATCGCAGCAGATGCAAGCATTCAAATAACATACTTCTCACACGAAACGCAAGATATTTCTCGGCCAGATTTTTCCCTTGAAGATTTTTCCCTTGACTGCACTTTGCACGCGTTTCAGGAATCATTCCTTTTTCAAATTTCAAACGGCGGCTGCGGCGATCTGAAGAAGCGAGAGGCGCGCCGTCTGGAATTATTTTACAGCATCGTCATTGCACAAGTCTGAAAAGGCATCCCGCATATGACACCATCGAAAACGGCCCCTTTCCGCGCTCCCGCGCTCTGCGGCGTGAGGGTGGTTTTTCTCTTCCTGCTCATGGTCGCTGCAGAACTCTTCGGATTCGGAAAGAACAAAATCGAATACGAACATTTCTCCTGGCGATACTACAATGCACCGCATTTCGAATTGTTTTTCTATCAGGACCAGGGAGTGCTGCCGTCCATTGCCGCGCAATGGATCGAGAACGACTACGAGGCGCTGCGCAATGATTTTTCTTTCGGACCCAAGGACAAGCTGCCCGTTATCCTCTACGGCAGCCCGAACAGTTTTGCGCAAACCAATATCGTGAGCGACATACTTCCCGAGGGCGTGGGCGGCTTCACCACGCAAATGAAGAATAGAATCGTGGTTCCGTTCGACGGATCATACGACGACCTGAGACACGTCCTTCACCATGAACTGGTGCACGGGTTCCAGTATGCCATTCTCTTTGAGCAATTCGGAAGCTCCATCTTTACAGGGGGCAACGTCCTGATGCCGCTCTGGTTCGCGGAGGGCCTGGCCGAATATCTCTCGTCCGGCTGGAACACCGAGGCCGACATGTTCCTCATGGACGCGGTGGTGTACGGATCCATTGGCCTTCCCGGCCCCGAGCTCGGCGGATACATGGCCTACAAGGGCGGCCAGTCCTTCTTCGCCTTTCTTGCCGCTTCACGAGGCGAAAAGATGTTTTCCCTGTTTCTCAAACATTTCAGGGAGACAAAGAACGTTGAGCGGAGCTTCAAGGAGACTTACGGAAAGACACCGGAGGAACTCGGCGAAGAGTGGCGCACGGAACTGAAGCGGCTTTACTGGCCGGAAATCGGCCGCCGCAGGGACCCGTCGAAAAACGCCGTTGCGCTCACCGCGCACGAAAAGGACCGCGACAATTTCAACCTCAAGCCGCGGATCTCCCCCGACGGAACGAAGATCGCCTATTTCAGCGACCTGCGGGACTACACGCGTATTCTGGTGTGCAACGGCAAAGGATCGATCGTCGGGGAAGTGGGCGCATCCGGCTACGCGGGCAGTTTCGAATCCTTCCACCCGTTCAGAAGCGGCATGTGCTGGTCTCCGCAGAGCGACAAGCTGGCCTTCGTTGCGAACAACAACGGCAGGGACCAGCTCAGAATCGTGGACATCAAACGGAAAAAACTTGTTTCGACGTTCCAGCCCGCCCTGACGTCGGCGTTCGCGCCCGACTGGTCTCCCGACGGCTCGGCCATTGTGTTCTGCGGCGTTGACAAAGGATACTGCGACCTGTTTCTGTACGACCTTCGCTCGCGCTCGTGCACGCGCTTGACTAATGATATTTTTACGGAAGGGGACCCGCGTTTCACGCGCGACGGAGCGGGCATCGTGTTTTCGCGGCAGGATACCTGCGGCTCACCGAGTCGGGCGCTGCGGGCGCGCGGCGCGCAACCGATGCAGCTGTGGCGTCTTTCGCTTGCCGACCGCAGCCGCACGCAACTCACCTTCTCGCCCGGTAACAAGAAGGCGCCGTGCTTCTCCGCCGACGGAAAAACGCTGCTGTACGTATCGGACAGAAACGGCATGGACAATCTCTATGCGGCGCCGTTTGCGAGTCCCGACAGCGCGCGTGCGCTCACCGACGTGATCGGCGGCATCTCGAACCCCGATGCCGCACGCGATTCCTCGACGCTCGTGTACTGCCTGTTTCAGAAAGGCGGATGGGACATCTGGCGCATGGCGGACCCCCTGAACAACATGCTGCCGAGGCTCCCGGAGAAAACGAAATGGGTTGAATCGTGCGACGACACCACGGCGCCCTTTTTCCTGCGCGCCGCGCCGGGGGACACCGCGGCCCCGCACGTGAAAAAGGAACCTGCCGCCCCGCACCGGGATCGCGCGGCCCCTGTGCCGGGCCCGAAAGCGAACGAGGAAACAATCGACGATATCTCGGAACGCGACACGGCGCACGTGCAGCCCCGGAAGGACTCCGCTCTTGTCAAGCGCCCGGGCTCTTCTTCGTCAACCACGCCCGCCCCCGCGGCGCAGGTCACGACCATCGGCGCCGACACCGTCACGACAAGCATGCCCCGCCCGGTCCCCAATTTCGACACCGTCCAGCCGCGTCCGTACCGCCTGCGGTTCACGCCCGACATCGTCTCGGTCGGCCTGGGGACAAACGCGTACTACGGCTACGGCGTGGCGGGCCAGATTGCCGCCGTGTTCACCGACCTCATGGGAAACCAGCAGATCGCGGTCATGGGCGACATCGAGGGCAATCTCGCGGAATACACCCACCTGTTCGCCTCGTACCTCAATCTGGAACGCCAGATCAACTTCGGCGGGGGCGCGTTCTTCAACAGAGAATTTACCGCCGCGAACATTTTCGGCGATTCGCTCTTTTTCGACACCGACGAAGGACTCATGTTCCTGGTGAGGTTTCCGTTCTCCATGTTCACCAGAATCGACGTCGAAGGATTTTACGAGAATCTCTTCCGCGCTCCGTATCTCTACGATACCGTATCCGAGTCTCCCGTGGTCGACACCGGCCGCGGCAGCCGCACCATCAACATGTTCATGCCCTCGGTATCCCTCATCTACGACGACATCCTCTGGGGCATCACCGGGCCGCTCAACGGAACGCGGGGACAGGCGCGCGTGATCGTCTCCCCGCCGTTCAAATTCATCGATGCCTCATTCGCATCGTTCGACGTCGATCTGCGGCACTACTGGCACCTGTTCAAAAGATTTGTGTGGGCAAACCGGCTCGCCTTCGGGGCGAGCATGCCCCTGCGGAACGGGCCGAACGCGCGCAAGTTCTTCCTTGGCGGCGACGAGAACTGGTTGCTGTACAATTACAACGCGGCCGCCTACCAGGCGAACACCGACAATTTCTTCTATTCGGACATCATTGTTCCCCTGAGGGGCTGGGACTACCTCGACATTATCGGAACGAGGTTTGCGGTTGTCAATACGGAATTCCGGTTCCCCTTCCTCAAGGAAATGACGCTCGCGTGGCCGCTGCCTCTGACGTTGCGGTACGTCAACGGCGCTTTCTTCACCGATGTCGGCAATGCGTGGAACCCGGACGAACAGTTCAGGAATGTACCGCTGCCGAAGCAGGTGTACGGCGGCGTTGGGGGCGGATTGCGGGCGAACCTCGGGATTTTCGTGCTGCGGTGGGACAGGGCGTGGAAAACCGACTTCGCGACGTTCTTCGGGCCCTGGAAGGACTATTTCTCGCTGGGCGCGGAGTTTTAGCCCGGGAGATTCCCAAAAAGTAAACTCGCCGTTTCCATTGCGTCCGTCCGTCCGCGCCGCCTGTCAGGAAATCACACGGGCGCTTCCCGGTGCCGGAAAGTGCCCGTTGAGTGCGGCGATTCTGTCGGACCAAAGCGCTATCTTTTTCTAGTGCCCATCTCTATCACGCGATAAACGCGGGACTTGGACAGTTCGAATTTCCTTGCGATCTCGGCCCCGCTTTTCCCGGCCTTGGACAAGGCGCGGATCTTCTTGTTGCGCTGCGGGTTTGCGGCCCACCTCGATTGGATGCCGAATCTCTTCCGCATCTGCTGGACTGCCTGCCGGGTCACCCCGAGCTTGTTCCCAATTTCCTCGTCGGTCCCGAGCTTCTTTTGCAAATGCACGAGCTGGACTTTGTTAATCTTTACCATTCGGACGCCTCCCTTGACGCGACTATCGTGGTGAACTTGAAAAAGCACGTGAACGATCGGATTCGGTATGAAACGGTCTGCCTCGCGGACCGCGTCGGCAGGCCGGGGAATAAAATCATTTCCGCTCACTTCGCAGTCAAGATGGTTCGGCAACAACGTGAGGATGCGAGAAGCGCGGATTTGCCAATACGATATGTCAACCGCTCCGGTTCGGTCAAAGGTCGGGGTGATTGATATGGAACGGGTCGGAAGGAATTTTTCACGGTGGATCGAGGAATGGACGGCGGATGCGCGGTGATTCTTGATAAAAGCTACTGAGTGCGGATACAATTAAAAAAGGGCGGGGCGGCCGCCCTTTTCAGACAATGCAACCCTCTTTACATCATCAGCCGTTTTATCGCAGATTCTCCACCATAACCTTCTTGGGCATCGAAGACCCGCGGTACACAATGTAAACGCCTCGCGGCAGAGCCATGCTGCTGAGGTCGGCCGTCGAAGAAATCTCGCCAAGACACCTGCCGTTGATCGAGTAGATCTTTCCGGATGCCAACCTTTCCGTCACCGACGCCGCCGAAGACCTGAACGGGTTGTTCACCGAAAGCTGGGTGCAGGACTGCGCGTTGGCGATCGTCACCGGAATGTCCGCGCTTATCAACTGCCCGCCCTGTGCCGACGTCGCCTTCAGGGTGACTTTGTTCAAGCCGCTGCACAGGCTCGAAAACGGGATTGTCTTTGTGATGACGTTGCCCAGCGGGTCCGCAGTAAGGTTGGAATCGAGCACGACCACGGTCTGCGATCCGCCGAACGAAAGCGACACGTTGTCCTGCTGATTGGGCGCGGTGAAGAACAGCTCCGCGGTGATCGTCACGCCCGCGTCGGTGGTTGCGTTGTAGCTCGCCTTGTCGGTCTTGAAATTGCACACCACATCCTGGGTGGCATTGGTAACACTGTCGATTTTAACGGTGGGAACAAAGTACTCTTTCCAGGTCTTCTGCTGGCCCGCGCCAAGGCTGGCGGAGGTAAAGAACATTTTCGAAATGCCAGCCCAGAGCTCGATGTAAGGAAGCGTAGTATTGGTGTTGCTGCTGTTGTCGGTGTTGAGGCTCTGCGGATAGCCCCATGTCCACATCTTGTTGCCGATGGTCTGGTCGTTATTTGAAACGCGGATGATTCCTTCGCGGTTGTCGTGATTGATAACGCCCCAGAACGTGTTGAGCGGCGTTGTCGCGTCGGGCCAAGCATACAAAATGCCCATGTCCGGCCAGTTCTTAAACCATCTGAGTTTGTTGAAAACAAAGACATCGCCGCCGACATTCTGTTCCTGGCCCCGGCACGCGCCATAGCCTCCCGGGATGTCGACGTTCTTGACAGGGGAGACTATTTCCGCACCCGCCGTGCACCTCGGATCGGTTTTCGACGAACCGGGCGCCAGCGTGCAGCAGGTCCAGTATTCGAAATTCTTTGACTGTGCCGCCGGGTTGTTCAGCACCACGCCGAAGTCGATATAATTCTTTCCGGACACTATTGAAATGGTGACGGTGCATTCGATGCCCGTGGCGCCATACCCGAACTTGCCCGGATGACCGGCGAAATTCACCGTGTCCTTCTGGCTCATCGAAATGGTGACCGTATCCGCGGTCTGCTTGACAACCTGGAACAGCCACGGCCTCAGCCAGAACTTTCCGTGCTCGGGCTCGGAAAACGTGGGCATTATTCCGGCATAAACCATGAGCCAGTTGTAGTAAAAATTGCCGGCATTTATTCCGTACGGTACGCCGCAGGGTGTGGTATACAACTCTTCATGGTTTGTCGGCTTGTACACCATGGAAACAATTCTGCCGCCGAACTCGGGTATAACAATGATTTTCAAGTATTCATTGTCAATCACCTTGCAGTTGAACGTTTTTGCCATCCTTGTGTTTCCCTGGACCGATGCCAACCCGTAATCGGCGTTTACAGCATAGGTGTTGGTGTGCCACGTCGTGGTCGAATCAATCATCGTGACGGCGGAAAAAACAGGCAAGCAAGCTGCAAGCGCACACACACAACTGATACGCACGTAATCGCTTAAATGAAGGCCCGTTGAAATCCCCTTGATTTTCATGCACCCTCCCCAATAATCAATAGTATTGTTTTAAAGGCAGTGGCAAGCTATGAATATAAGGAGATTCTGCGGGTTTGTCAATATTAAAAGAATGTCTGCCGGTGTTCGCGGTCAGTCTTCAACACGAAATGCTATTTCCCTACCTTGGGGAATGAAATGACAACGCGCTCGCGGTGGCATTCACTTCTTTTCCATTTCATCCCATGCAGCTGCAAGTTTCTCAGGCCACTGAGCCTTTATTTTGGTCAAAATTTCCGGATCAAGTATTGACTTGAAAAATGTTTTGACTTTGCTGAGGTTGGCTCCCGTAAGGTCGGCTTCCCGAAGGTTAGCTCCTCGAAGGTTGGCTCCCGAAATGTCGGCTTCCTGAAGGTCGGCGTCCGCAAGGTTGGCGCCCGAAATGTCGGCTTTCGTAAGGTCGGCGTCCGCAAGGTTGGCGCCCGTAAGGTTGGCGCCCGTAAGGTTGGCTCCAACAAGATTTGCTTGCACAAGGTAGGCTTCCTGAAGGTTGGTCCCCCGGAGGTCGGCTCCCACAAAGTTAGCTCCCAAAAAGTTGGCATACTCAAGGTAGGCTCCCTGAAGGTTGGCCCCCTGAAAGTTGGCTCCCGAACACTTGACCCCATGAAATTTGGCTTTCTCAAGTTGGGCCCGCTGAAAGTCGGCTCCCTGAAGGTTGGCTCCCTGAAAGAAGACTCCCTGAAGTCTGGATCCTTGAAAGTGGGCTCCCCTAAAATTGGCTCCCCCAAGGTCGGCAAAATGAAGGTTAGCTCCGCCGAGGCGGGCTCCACCAAAGTTGGCTTCCCCAAAGTAGGCGCCCAGAAGGTTGGCTCCTTGAAGCTTGGCTCCCTGAAAATTGGCTTTGTCAAGGTTGGCATTCTTAAGGTTGACAAGCCGGAGGTCGGCTCCCCGAAAATCGGCTCCCCGAAGGTCGGGTGCAACGTCGGGGTTTTCTTGTCGCCAGGTGTTCCATTGTCCGCCACCTGATTTCAGTATGTCAATTTGGTTTTGATCTTGCGACGCCGCTTTCATCGCGAGCAATAGCAGTACGGCAAAAACGCTCTTGAAGCTCATCATAATTCCATCTCCGTGAACGTGTGGGTTATGAGGGCGGCTTGAAACGTAATATATGAATTGCCTTGTTGCGCGTGCAAGATGAATTCCTTGGCAGAGGGTTCTCTTTCACCTTTCAAGGCCATTATGCATTGCAGGGGATTGGAAAATATCTTTTAATTCTTCGGTGGGAATAATGGAGCGTTTACGGCCTTAGGGGCTATTTCCCGTGCTCTTTTTCCTCCGGCCACCCTTGCCAATTTGGTCTCTTGATTTGTGCGAGCAGAGCATTATCCATAACCCAATCTTTCTTCGTATCATCCCAGATAGTTGCAAGTTTTTCAGGCCAATTGGTTTTTATTTTTGATAAAACTTCCGGGTCAAATTTCGCCTTGTACAATGATTTCGCATTGTTAAGTGTGGTTCCCTGAAGGTCGGTTTCCCGAAGGTCGGTCCCGGAAAGGTCTGCATCCTCCAGGTCGGATTGCTGGAGATCGGCTCCCTCAAGGTTGGCCCCGGAAAGGTTGGCGTTCTTGAGGTTGGCTTTCAAAAGGTCGGCTTCCTTAAGGTTCGCTCCCTGAAGACAGGCTTCCCCAAGGTTGGCTCCTACAAGGTAGGCAGATTGAAGGTTGGTTCCCCGAAGGTTAGTCCGTTGAAGGTCGGCTCCGGTAAACTTGGCTCCCCAAAGGTAGGCTCCATGAAGATTGGCGCCCTGAAGGTTCGCGTTCGAAAGGTTGACTCCATGAAGCTTGGCTTTTTCAAGATTGGCCTCCTGAAAGTCAGATCCCTGAAGGTCGGCCCCCTGGAAGTAAGCTGCCCACAGATCGGCCCTATGAAGCTTGGCTCCGCCAAGGTCGACTCCCCAAAGGTTGGCCCCGCGAAGGTTGGCTCCCCCGAGATTGGCCCCTTGAAGGTTCGCTCCCGCAAGGTACGCTCCCGCAAGCTTGGCGCCCTGAAGCCTGGCTCCCTGAAAATCGGCTTTCTCAAGGTTGGCTTTGTCAAGGTTGGCCAGCCGGAGATCGGCCCCCTCAAAGTGAGGTACAACGTCTCTGTTTCTTTCCCTCCAATTGTTCCAGTTTTCCACGCCGGATTTTAGTATGTCAATCTGATTCTGCGAGGCCGCATTTGTCACAAGCAACAGGAGAGCAGCACATGCGCTTTTGAAGCAAATCATAATGTCCCCTGTGCAAACTTCGGAACCCAACGCGCGCCGGTGCGGAAGCTATTTGATTACATTCCCCTTCGCATCCCATTTAGTGCCACTGACCATTTCACCGTTCCTGTAAATGCCTTCCGTTTCCTTTTGCCCGTTCTCGTACCAATTGGTGCTTAGTCCGTCTTCTTTCCCGTCCTTGTAGGTGCTGCTTGCATACTTTTGCCCGGTCTTCCACCAGCTCTTATAGTTTCCCTCCAGCTTCCCGTCCTTGTAGGAGCATTCCTCTTCTTTGCGACCATTCTCAAACCATTTGATATATGGTCCGTCGACCAGCTTGCCGTCCTTGTAGGTGCATCCCATTTCCTTCTGGCCGTTATCATGCCAACTGGAATATTTTCCCTCTAACATCCCATCCTTGTAGGTACATTTCGTTTCCTTCCGCCCGTTCTTATGCCAGCTGGCATATTTTCCGTCCAGCTCCCCGCTCCTGTAGGTGCATTCCTCTTCCTTCAATCCGTTCTCATACCACCTGGTGCTTAGCCCGTTTTCTTTCCCGTCCTTGAAAATGCATTCTTTTTCCTTCTGGCCGTTCTCATGCCAACTTGCATATTTTCCGTCCGCTATCTTCCCGTCCCTGTAGAGGTAACCCTCCTCCTTCTGCCCGTTCTCGTGCCACCGGGTATATGACCCGTCTTCTTTCCCGTCCTTGTAGGTGCTTTCCGTTTCCTTCTGTCCGTTCTCATACCATTGTGAACTTAGCCCGTCTTCTTTCCCGTCCTTGTAGGTACGTTCCTCTTCCTTCCGTCCGTTCATATACCAACTGGTATTGACCCCGTCTTTTCTCCCGTCTTTGTAGGCGCATTCCTCTTCCTTCAATCCGCTCTCATACCATTGGGTATATTTTCCATCCAGCTTCCCGTCTTTGTAGGTGCATTCCTTTTCCTTCTGCCCGTTCTCATACTCATACCAACTGTTATATCTTCCGTCTAACTTCCCATTCTTATAGGTGCATTCCAATTCCTTCTGCCCATTTTTATATAAAGCCGTAAAGGGGCCGTCTTTTACTTGGTTTTTTTGAGCATCCAATTTTACACAATACTTTTCTTTCAGTTGACCGCCGTCATATTTGGTTTCCCGTGTTTCCCTCGTGGAGCAACCCGCAAGGAGCATAGAAAGAAAGACCGTTGCCAGGATTCTCGTCATAGTTCGCCCTTGCTCTTGAGTGAATTTATTTCTGAAGACGCTCAAAATTCTTCATGAAAAAATGTTAGGCGTATGGCCATAGAGGCTATTTCCCTTGACGTTTTTCCTCCGACCACCCATGCCAGTCCGGTTTCTTGATCTGGTCAAGCAGAGAATAATCAATAACCCAATCTCTTTTTTCGTCATCCCAGACAGTTGCAAGTAATTCAGGCCTATTCTCCCTTATCTGGTGCAGAATTTCTGAATCAAGTTTTGTCCTGCAAAATGATTGAGCTTTGCCGGGATCGGTTCCCTCAAGGTTGGCTCCCCTAAGGTCGGCTTTCACAAGGATAACGCCAAAAAGGTCGGCTCCCGCAAGGTTAGCTTTGCGAAGGTCGGTTCCTTCAAAGATGGCGCCGTAAAGCCTGGTTTTCTGAAGGTTGACTCCCTGAAGGTCGGCTCCCTCAAAGATGGCGCCATTGAGGTTGGCTTCCCGAAGGTCGGCTCCCGCAAGGTTGGCTCCCGCAAGGTTGGCTTTCGCAAGGTTGACTTTCGCAAGGTTGGCTACCTTAAGGTTAGCTCCCATAAGGGCGGCTCCCGCAAGGTTGGCTTTCGCAAGGTTGACTTTCGCAAGGTTGGCTCCGGCAAGGTAGACCTCCCCAAGGTTGGCTTTCGCAAGGTCGGGCGTAACACTTGGGTTTTCCTCTCTCCATTTATTCCATTGTTCCACTCCGGATTTTAGTATGTCAACATGATGTTGTCGGGCGCAACCAATATTTATTGCCAGCAGCAAGAGAACAGCAATTGCGGTTTTAAAGCCAGTCATAACGCCCCTAAGCATACTTTAGAATCTAAGCCGCGCCGGTGGGAGTAAACAAGTAAAATGCCCATTTTTAAAAATCTTCACGGGAAAATTCAGAGGTCCCTCTTTCAAGCGCAATGGGGCTAAAGAGCGAATCATTCATTTGGCTCTCATCGCAGCTCTCATAAGTCAAATTATAACATTGGCGGCACCCAAAGTAAAGCGCGCCGTTGGGAAAACCAAATACAATAAAAAGGAATTGTCTCGCGGGTATTTTTATCAGGCGGAAGGATTTCCAAAGGAGAATATTATTCCCACTCAATTGTTCAAAGATACCTTAAGCACTTGATTTACAGGGTGAAGGTTTTGAGTGAGTAACAATGGGGTAACAAAAAGTGTGTTTGTAGGCAGGTTATCAGAAAATAACCGGTTCTATTTCTTAACCCTTTTTAGCTCATCAATATCAAGTATGTCACGGGGCCTGCCTGAAGCTTTTTTATTCTTAAGCAAATCAGACCTCGACAAATAGTAAATATCGGTTCCCCCGTACCTTCCGGTGATTCGATTTTTCCAAGCCGTTTTAAACGAAACTCCACTTATCGCATTGATAAGTTCAATCATGACTGGAGCAACACCCATTCGAATAATCTTTCCCTGTTCAGAAAAGGCAACATCGGTCAGACTGTCGGCAGGGAAACCGAATTCATTGAGAACACCCTTAAGACGTTGAATGTTTATCTTTGAATTATTGAAGAGAATATCAATGTCTTTTGTGGCCCGGACATAGCCATGGAAGGCAACGGCATATCCGCCGACTACGACATACTCAACGCTTCTTTTGTGGAGTAACTTCAAGAACTCTTCGAAGTCTTTTTGGATATTCATTGTTCCGAACCTTTGCCATTTCCCGGCGAATGTACTCTAAAAGAGAAACCCGCTGGTCTCCGGTCATGTGTTCAGTAAGACGCGCCCCATTCAAGCCATCATTCATTTTACCAACCGAGAGTATTCTTTGCAGTTTCATTTGAAACCCATCCTGCCCTCCATTTTCCTTTCAGATAAATTATATCTGTGCAAAGTCATTTGGGCAATTCCTTTCTTGGGCGGAGGAATAGGGAAAAATGAATTGTCTCAAGCGTGTTTTTATCAGGCGGAAGGATTTCCAAAGGAGAATATTATTCCCACTCAATTGTCGCCGGCGGCTTGTGCGTCACATCATAGAAAACATCTCCCAATCCGTCAATCTTCTTCGATTCGTCAAGAATATACCCCAGGGTCTCATCCTTCAATCGCGCGAACCTCGCGGTCATCGCTTCCTGAGACAAAATGGGCCTCAGCACCGCGCACGGGCGACCCTGTTTGTTGACAAGAGGCAAAAGCACGACCGGCATCTGCCACACAATGCCGTATTCGCCGAATTGGTGTAACGCGTCGGTGACGATTCTGTCGAAGGCCCGGAGCAGGTCGAGCCGCTCCCTGGTGACGTAGGCCTTGACAAGCCGGTATTCGGGCCCGCTGTCGATCCGCAGGCCGAACACCACCCTGTTGACGCCGCGCACCCTGTTGGTGATCGCGGTTGAAAGGCCTTCGAGCCTGTCCCAGTCCTTGGGGCCGGTCACCAGCGCGGGGTGCGCGTAGGTGCGCGAGTCGCCCTGCACGCCCACGCTGCGCAGCGGCAGGACCTGCGCCGCGTACCCGGCCTCCTTCGCAATTGCCGCAACGGCCGAGGACGCGGCATTGTCAACCGCGAATTCTTTGCCGTCCGAGCACAGCAGCCTAACGCCCAGGCCCGGGCCGGGGAAGGGATGGCGCCACACGAGCGCGTCGGGAAGTCCGAGCGCCTTGCCGAGGTCCCGGACTTCATCTTTGTACAGCAACGCCAGCGGCTCGACGATTTCCCCTTTTTCAAGCAGCTCCATCACCGCGTCCACGCGGTTGTGGTGCGTCTTGATGCGCTCCGCATGCTTGGTGCCCGCGCTTTCGATGGTGTCGGGATAAATGGTGCCCTGACCCAAAATCCATTCGGCGGGATTCAGGCCCAAATCCCGCAGCGCCTGCTCCTGCACCCGGATGAACACGGTGCCGATGATCCGCCGCTTTTCCTCGGGATCCGCAACATTTTTGAGGGCGGCGAGGAACGTGTCCGACGCGTCGACGATGTGCAGGTTGGCAAACCCGCCGGCCTTCAGGTAATCGAGAATAGCGCCGGACTCCCCGTGCCGCATAAGGCCGTTGTCTATGTGCAAGCCCACGACATTTTTCTCGCCAAGCACACTGTTGAGGAGCGCGAAGGCCACTGTCGAATCAACGCCGCCGGACACGAGGAGAAACACTTTTTTTGCACCGCATTTCTTCTTGATTTCGTCGCCTGTCTCGCGCAAGAACGTCTGCGTGTTCCAGTCGCGCGAGCAGTTGCACAGCGCAATAAAATTGCCAAGGATGGTCATGCCGCGCGGGGTGTCGGTGACTTCGGGGTGAAACTGCAGGCCGTACATGCGGGTTGCCTCGTTGCCCATGGCTGCCGCCGTGCATCCGGACGTGGAACCCAGCACCTCGAACCCCGGCGGAAGGGCTTCCACCGCGTCGCCGTGGCTCATCCAGATCTGTTCGCGTTTTGAAAGGCCGGTAAGCAGCGGACTTTGCTTGACAAAGTCTATCTGGGCCGTACCGTATTCGCGGTACTTTCCGGCAACCACCTTTCCGCCGAGCGATTGCGCCATGAGCTGGTGGCCGTAGCACAGGCCGAGCACCGGAATCCCAAGGCCAAGCACGCCGGCGTCGAATCCCGGCCGGTCGGCGTCGAGCACGCTGTGGGGCCCTCCGGACAGGATGATGCCCTTGAACCGACTGAATTGCGAAGCGGGAACATCGCTTTGCACGATTTCCGAGTACACGCCGAGACGCCTGATCCGGTTTGCAATCAGGTGCGTGTACTGTCCGCCGAAATCAAGAATCGCGATGGCGTCCATAGGCGTTCAAAAATAATTGTTAGGCGACTGGCCTGCTTGTCTAAAGTGGAGGAATGATATATTTTGGTGGGCGCTTTATTGGGGTGTCGTCCAATGGTAGGACTCTGGACTCTGGCTCCAGGTATTGAGGTTCGAATCCTTACACCCCAGCCAATTCCATTGTAGATTTTAGAATGTAGATTGTAGATTGATTGAAAACACAACAGAGCTTTCTCTGATAATTTAAATCTACATTCGTCATTCTACAATCTACATTTACCCGGCGCTATCGTCTAGTGGCCCAGGACAGGTGGTTCTCATCCATCAAACCGGGGTTCGATTCCCCGTAG
>CAVWBU010000025.1:0-23137 GCA_963753345.1 uncultured Fibrobacterota bacterium | reverse complement strand
TAGGTACGCAGGTTTTTGTCGCACACGCGCGCACCACAGGCGGCAACTTTAGCATGCGCGTAATGTTGATTAAAGAACGCTGCACCCCGCGAAGCTCCCAAAGGCATTTTGATTTATTGAATTGTTAATTGAAGAAATCAATGTCTGGCAAATGGTATTATCAATACATACAAACCAAATAGCATGAAACCTCACCTCCTCCTCCATATCTGCTGCGCTCCTGACGAGGCCTGGGTCGTCCATTCCCTCACCGAGCAATACGAGCTCCGCTGTTTCTTCTGCAACCCGAACATCCAGCCGCAGGAGGAATACGACAAGCGCCTGGCTGAGGCAAAACGTACTGCAGACCATTATGGCGTGCCTTTCGACTCGGCCCCTTACGCTCCACAGGATTGGGAGAATGCCATTCGGGATTTCTCCCACACTCCCGAAGGCGGCGCGCGGTGCGAGCAATGCTTTTTGCTCAGGCTGAGACAAACCGCAAAATTCTGCAGAGGCATCGGCTGGCCCGCCTTTACGACGGTAATGACCATCAGCCCGCACAAGCGCATCGATATGCTTAACAAGACCGGAAATGCTGCAGCCGCAGAATTCAGAGTAAGGTACGAGCCGTTCAATTTCAAGAAAAACGACGGGTTCCTCAAGAGCGTCCGGCTGAGTAAAGAACTTGGTCTTTACAGACAGGATTACTGCGGGTGCAGGCTGAGCAAGGACGAGAGCGAGAAAAGAAGAGTCGGACGAGTGCCAAAGAGCTGAGATCGACGCAAAGAAGCGTCCGGACCAACACCCGAGGAAATTGTCTGCCGCGAATGTCCTTCCGAAAACTATTTTACAGGATCAATTTTGTCGGTGTGTGGCTCAGCCCGGCTAGAGCACTACCTTGGGGTGGTAGGGGTCGCTGGTTCAAATCCAGTCACACCGACCATAATAATGGTCGCCCGCTAAATGCGGGAGGCCATTATTATTTTGGTGGGTGTGAACGGGAGGATGTGCCTTGTTCAAAGCCGCAGGCAAGGCCAAGGCTTACGCGACCATGACCACATCTACGCCCCAGGAGCGAAATCCAGTCACACCGAAGATGTTGACCGAACATATTTTTAGAATGCGATACCCGCAAAACGCGCATATTAAACCAGGGGAAAGCATGAGTAAAACAACCATCGGACATGAAATGCGAAGGGCAAAAACTTTCCTAGTGAAAAGCTTCTTGAAGAACATTATCCTTGGTGCAGGGCCGCTTGTCCTGTTCACATTCACTGCAAGTGCTCAATGGGTGCAGACAGACGCGCCGCAAGGTGGAGACATTTACACACTTGCCGTGAACGGCGGCAACGTTTTTGCAGGGGCTAGTCGCGGCGGCGTTTTTCTTTCCAGCAACGGCGCAATCTGGACTGCGGTTGATTCCGGCCTTACTAGGGATACGGAAGTCCTCGCTCTTGCTGTGAGCGGCGACAATATCTTTGCAGGGACTGACAGCAGCGGCGTTTTTCTTTCCACCAACAATGGCGCAAAATGGACTGCGGTCAATGCCGGTCTCAAGAATACGCATGTCCACGCACTTGCCGCGAGCGGCGGCAACGTCGTTGCAGGGACCAATGGCGGCGGTGTTTTTCTTTCCGCCAACAGCGGCGCAAGCTGGACTGCGGTCAATGCCGGTCTCACCAATACCCATGTCAACACATTCGTCGTGAGCGGCAACAACATCTTTGCAGGAACCAATGGCGGCGGTGTTTTCCTTTCCAGCAACAACTGCGCAAGCTGGACTGCGGTCAATACGGGACTCACGAACGCATCTGTCTACGCATTTGCCGTGAGCGGCAACAATATCTTTGCAGGGACCAATGGCGGCGGTGTTTTCCTTTCCGCCGATAACGGCGCAACCTGGACTGCGGTTGATTCCGGCCTCACGAACACTTGGATCAATTGTCTTGCTGTGAGCGGAAGCAAGATTTTTGCCGGGACTTGGGGAGACGGTGTTTTTCTTTCCACCAATAACGGCGCAACCTGGACTGCGGTTGATTCCGGCCTTCCCGAGAATACGGTAATCTTGTCTCTTGCCATAAGCGGCGGCACCATCTTTGCCGGCGCTGGCGGTACCGGTGTCTGGCGCAGGCCGCTTTCGGAAATGCTGGCAGTAGTTAATCCTACCCCGCAGCAGGAAATGTCAAAGCCGTATGCCAATGGAATCAAAATCGATATCAGCAGAACAGGTATTGCCGTTTTGTTGCCGCAGGATTTGAATAATGACGCAATAACCGTTGATGTCGTCAATATCGCCGGAAGGAAGATCTATTCAGGCACACTTCAGGCTCATAGCGGCAGACTGAGTATTCCAGTATCGAGATTGTCGACAGGCACCTATCTAATGTCAATAAGGGGCAATAATGCAACGCTGTCTTCCCCGTTCGTGGTGACGAAATAAGCGGGATGCCGTGATGGAAAAACGATCCTGAAGAAGCCGCCCATAAAAGCGGTCGCTTGCGTTTTTTGCAAGGGACCGCTTTTATGCCTCGGTTACAAACCAACGCCTGTTTCACAGCGTCTTTCCCGTAACATTCCATCACTTCACTCTGTCGAATTCTAGTACAAGGTTTAGAATGGGCCTTGCCGTTCATCCAAGACCGAAATGGCTTTTTTTCACATTTTTCATCGGAGGGTTCCATGCGTTGTTTGTCTGTTCTTGCATCGCTTGTGCTTGCAGGTTTGTTCTCTGTCGCCTCTGCCCAGCAGGGACAGGGAGGCCAAGGCGGTCACCGTCAGATGATGTCGGTGGAAGACCGGGTCAACCACCTCAAGACACAGCTTGATCTTTCGGCCGACCAGGTGACAAAAATCACCGCAATTCTGCAGAACCAGCGCGACGCAATGCAGACGTTGCATCAAAAATACGGTGATGACCGCCAAGGCATGCGGCAGGAAATGACCGCGCTTCGCGCAGGCGCCGACAAGGACATTTCCGCGGTGCTCACCGACGTTCAGCGGAAAAAGTACGATGCCATGATCGCACAGCGGCAGAAGGAACGTGGCGACGGGGGACAAAACGGCACGCAGGCCAAACCCGCTCCTCAGAACAACAAGGCGGAGTAACACTTGACAATTACATAAAGGAACTTTATCTTGTGACCGGCGGGTGATTAAGAATATTGTTCCCATGGCTGTTTCTGTAAAGAACAAAGACGACTCTTGCTTTTCGCACAGCGTGCGCTTATATTCCTCCCTAGTTACCCGCCACTATGTTGGAGAGCCTGTCGCCACCCGAATATAAAAAGGGGGTTGTCGCATGCCGCCAACGAACGGAACCATGCCTTTGCAGGAAACGCTTCCTGCACAACCGGAAAAAACCTCCGAAGCCGACGCAGTTCAGAATTCCGGTCCTGTTGGTCTTGATTTTACAGACCTCCGGATGCGGAGGGTGACCCTCAATGTCGCCTTAACTGCGGGTATTCTTGCATCCGGTTTTTTCGGCATCCGGGACGCGCTGCACCATGCCACCTTCATAGCGCTCATGTCGCTGTTGTCCGTTGTCGGGCTGCTTGCGATTCTGATCGTGAATTCCGTGTTCCGCCGCCTTGAAGAATTCATCATCGTGTGTTTTGTTGCTTTGACGGGAATTGGATTCCTTGCCCTTCTGGCAACCCAGTTTCCCCACCCGACAGTATCCTTGTGGTGTCTGCTGTTTCCGCTCGTGGCGTTCTTTCTCCTGGGACGCAACCAGGGCCTTGCCGCAGTAGCGGCCTACGATTTCACCGCCGCGCTTATCTTTCTGGTCGATATCATGCTGTGGACGCACAAGTATTCGTCGGAATATGCGATCCGTTTCGGAGCAGTCCTCTTTGTCATTTCCGTGATATCATATTACTTCGAGGCCTCACGCGCCCGCTCGCATGGGGACTTGGACGCACTCAACCGTTCGCTTGCCCAGCGCGTCGAAGAAAGAACGCAATCGCTGATGTCAAGTCAGGAACGCCTCCGCCAGGCGGAGAAGCTGGAATCCATTGGACGCCTTGCGGGCGGCATCGCCCACGATTTCAACAACCAGCTCGCAGGCATCATGGCCTTTGCCGACCTTATCCGCATCACGGCAGAGGAAGATTCCGACATCCGCCAGTACGCCGAGAACATCATGGCAAGTTCCCGCCGGTCTGCAGACCTCACTGGCCAATTGCTCGCGTTCGCCCGTAAAGGCAACCTGCTCAAGATGCCCGTCGACATTCACCGGCTCCTCGCCGATCTCGCCTCGCTGCTCGGACGCACTCTCGACAAACGCATCACGGTCAAGCAGACCCTGGCGGCCCAGCGGCCGGTGATCCTCGGCGACCCGTCGCAGCTGCACAGCGCGTTCCTCAACATCGCGCTCAACGCCCGCGACGCAATGTCCGACAGCGGAGAGCTTACCTTTGCAACCGATAACACGGACCTCGACGACGACTATTGCAAATCGCTGCCGCACAGCGAAATCACGCCCGGACCGTACCTGCGCCTGCGCATTTCCGACACAGGGTGCGGCATGGATAAAACCACGCTTGACCGCATCTTCGAACCGTTCTTCACCACAAAAGAACAGAGCAAAGGCACCGGCATGGGACTGGCGGCGGTGTACGGGACCGTGCGCAGCCACAACGGCGCGATCACCGCGTACAGCGAACCCGGCAGGGGTTCGGTATTCAACCTGTATTTTCCCGTGCTGGATGCGGAGTTTGCGGTACCGCCGGCGACCACCATGCCGGAACCCGCGCCGGTTGAAAAGTGCAATGCGCGCGTTCTCCTCGTGGACGACGAGCCTTCCGTACTGTCAAGTTCGGCAAAACTCCTTACCGTTCTGGGATGCACGACCACGGTCTTCGGCAACGGCAAGGAGGCCGTTGAATACTACCGCAGCGATTGGCAGCACATCGACGTTGTGATCCTCGACATGGTCATGCCGGCAATGAGCGGCAAGGACACTTTCCTTGCAATGAAGGAGATCAATCCCGGCATCATTGCGCTTCTCGCCTCAGGCTACAGTCTTAACGGTGAGGCTAAAACCATCCTTGACCTCGGCGTAATGGCATTCATACAGAAACCGTTTTCGCTTTCGGAGCTTCGGGTGAAGATTATGGAGGTGATGGGAAAGAAGTGACCGTAGGGGTGTTCTCCAGGGTGTATTGATATTGCATTCACCTAGCAATCGATTGCAACAATTATTAGAAATGCCTTTGGGAGCTTCGCGGGGTGCAGCGTGGTTGGGCCTGTGGCAAGACCGAAACACCCTTGCGCGCACCCTTGGAGCGGCAGTTGTGAAGCAAAGATGGTATGTTCGTTCAAAGCCTATGGTATTTTTATTTGTCAGATGAATACCAGCACAATACTTTTTGTAACTATTCTTTTTTAATCTGTGGTGTTCATCATTTTCCCCTCTCATTTTGCCTGCCTCCGTCTGCGCGTCATGGATTTCTCCCCCATAATAAGGTATATTTTCACCATCACCGGATGAAACCGTCCGGCTTTTCCCGCTTCTTCTTCATCCGCGAGAGCCCTATGAAGAATCCATCCGTTTTCGTGATCATCTCATTCGCACTTATGGCTTTCGGCGGCCAGACGGCCAAGGAAACCATTGCGGTGATGACCCTTCACGGCAGCTCGGGGATCACCAAGGACGAATGTGAGCTGCTGTCCGACAGGCTCCGCGTCGAGTTCTTCAAGACCGGCATGGTTGACGTAATGGAACGCGAGCAGATGGCGGAAATCCTCAAGGAGCAGGGCTTCCAGCAGTCAGGCGCGTGCACCAACGAATCCTGCCTCATCGAAATGGGGCAAATTCTCGGCGTCAAGAAGCTTGTGTCCGGTTCGATCGGAAAAGTGGGCTCGCTGTATCTGCTTAACGTCCGTCTCATCGACATCAAGACCGCAAAGATTTCCAGGACCGTTTCCGAAGACGTGAAGGGCGACCTTGAGGAGGTGGTGGGCCGCCTTGCCGACGTGGCCCGGAGGCTGTGCGAGCCGGAGCAGGTCCAGCAGGCGGCCGCGCCGCAGCCCGCCCCGAAAGAAGCCGAGCGCCGGGCCGAGCCCCGCAAGGAAGAGCCGCAGCCTGCGACGCCGGGCAGTCTCGACTGCGACGGCCGGGCGTTTATCGAACTTGTCCCGTTCGACAAGACAATGCTCGGGTTTGACATGGAAGAATCCGACTGGAAGGAAGCGTACAACAAGATGGCGGGCAAACTGGGCCGCGAGCTTCGGCACGGGGCCGACACCGCATCGAGCATTGCTCTTGACAATGCGAAAGACTGCAAGGCGATTGTCCTGCGGCCGCATCTCGAATCGTATTCGACCAGGCCGGCGCGCATGGGCCAGAAGGAAGGCACCATACGCATGACCTTCGCCATCTTCGCGTCCCCCTCGGCGGGGCAGCCCGCCTTCTCGGTGACTGCGGAAGCCACCGGCGACAGGCACTGGCACGATGTCCAGCCCGTTCATCAATGCGTGCGAGGAACTGGGAAATGAACTGGGAAAGCAGCTGAGAAAATCGGACGCGTTTGACAAGCTGAACGAGGAAAAGAGATGACTGCTTCCCCGCAGCAATTTCGATTCACCCGCGGCACATGCCGCATTTCGCCGCGGAGCGCGATGAAATCAGTGACCATTGACAATGTGGAAATCGTCCTCTCCCACCCCGTGGACGTTGCCGCGGAATGGATAGGACAGCAGGAACCGCTGCGTCAGCTCCTTGCGTGCTGGCTTTCTGTGGCAGAAACGGACCTGCCGCTCACCCCGCGGCTCATCGGCGTACCGGGCATCGGCAAGACCACGCTGGCCATCACCGCGGCGCGCAAGCGCGGCCAGCCCGCATACGTGATGCAGTGCACGGCCGATACCAGGCCCGAAGACCTTCTTGTGAGCCCTGTCCTTTCCGAAAAAGGCAAAATCGCGTACCATGCGAGCCCCCTGCTCTCCGCGGTGCTGGAAGGCGGCATCGCCGTGCTCGACGAGGGAAACCGCATGTCCGAAAAATCTTGGGCGTCGCTCGCCGGGCTGCTTGACAACAGGCGAACCGCGGAATCGCTGGTGGCCGGCATTGTCGTAAAGGCGCACAGGGAATTCCGCGCCGTGGTGACCATGAACGAGGACTCCTCGACTTTCGAGATCCCCGATTACATCATGTCGCGGCTTCAGCCCGGCATCGAAATCGGGTTCCCCGACCGCCCCGACGAACTGGCCATCCTTTCGTACAACCTGCCCTTCTGCACCGAGGAAGTGCTTGACATATGCGTTGAGTTCCTCCAGCGCGCCCACGGCCTCGACCTTCCGTACTCGGTGCGCGACGGCATCAACGCCATCCGCTATACGCTCAAGAAGAAACACGACGATCCCTCGAAAGACGTCGGCACCCTGTTCGAAGGGTCGATTGCCCAGATCCTGGGGAGCGAGGCGCTCGATCTTGATGCTCTTGCGGAGCGCCGCAAGCAGTCGGGCATGAACCTGCCGTCCATGAGCCTCGGCGACTATTTTTTTCCCGACGACGACGACCTGAATCCCGACGCCAAGGACGACTGAGGCCGTTTTGATGAAGCCGGCCGAATCAATAACGATGGTACCGTACGCGCACGGGAGTCTCGCGTTCACGCACCACGTGCGGGACCTGTGCCTGCAAAAAAAGTTTGACTGCATCGCCGTCGACCTTCCGTGCTGCATTGGCGGAGCAGCTTCTCGAAGCGCTGTCGGACCTCCCCTATATTTCGGCGGTGGTGTGCCGCGACAACGGCGAGACGGCCTATTTCGCCGCGTCGGACCCGTGCGACGCGTCCGTCGAGGCGCTGCGCCAGAGCCGCCAGAACCACGTGCCGTGCTTCTGCATCGGCGGCCCTGCGCTGTTCGCTCCGCACCCCCTGCCCCCGCTGCCCGACGACCATGCAATGTCACGCCTCGGATTCGATGCCTATGCCTCGCTGTGCCTCCTGGTTGTCAATGCGGCGTTCTTTCCGGATTCAACCGCGTCCTCCGGCCTTTCGCCCGAACATGAATCTTCGTGCCGCCACGCCGCGCACCGGCTGCTTTCGCTCTCAACGCAGTTCAGCAGCATCCTCGCGCTCGTGCACCTGGGGAATTTCGCCCGCACTGCGCATCATCTGCGTCAGGAGCAGACCTGGAACTTCTCGTTCGGCAAACCGCCCGCATATTCGATAAGCAGGGAATTTGTCAACCCCGACCATCTGTATTTCGCGCTCGGCGAACTGCCCTATGTGACCGGCAAGTTCGAGCGCGAGCGGTACGATCCGTTTTCTTCCCGCGTCAATGTGCTCGAATGCGTCAAGAGCCTGTTCACCGAAACGCGGGACGACTGCGGCGACAGCCGGGAAGAGGCAGCCGCGCTTTCCCCGGGCCGGATCCAGCGCGGCCTCACGTTCTTGCGAAACCTTACGGTGCAGGACAGCGGGCTCGTCCCGACCCTTCCCGACATCGTGGCGGCGGCAAAGGGCGTGGGCGGAAACTCCTATGCGCTGCGCATCCTTGCGAACGCGCGGTATTACCCGTACCTTCCGTTCGAACTCGGCGTTCCCCTCATGTCGCTCGGCATCGACAGGATGCAGCTGCCGTCGGAACCGTGTTCCCGGCCCGCGGTGAACCTGCTGCGC
Organism: uncultured Fibrobacterota bacterium; assembly: GCA_963753345.1. GTDB lineage: Bacteria > Fibrobacterota > Chitinivibrionia > Chitinivibrionales > FEN-1185 > FEN-1185. The sequence goes on along the minus strand of CAVWBU010000025.1, from coordinate 14,528 downwards.
GATGTTTCCCTCGTCTGGCGCACGCTCTCCCTCAGACCCGATCCGTCGCAGTTGACTAAAAGGAAATACCGTTTTGCATGGAACCCTTCGGGCGCGTGCTCGCACGTGCCCGAGGACGAGCGCATCGAGCGGTTCAACGCGCACCTGCGGGCAAAGGCGCACAAGGTCCTAGCCGAGGACAGGGCCGTCACCGAGAAGTTCACCGTGTCGGTGAAGGACGGCATCGACATCCGCGAAACCATGCGCAACTGGTTCACCAACGATATTTACGTGCGCGAACTGCCGCCGTCGCACGGCAACCTCGACACGGTCGTCATCATCTTCGACGCCGACCACGACGAAAAATATCCGCACTGCGCAACCTGGTACGCCGAGCACGACGAGGAATCGACGCTCACCTTCTATGCCACCGATCCGTTTGCCGACCTTGTCGGTCCGGGCGTCGCGCGCTCGTACTACGGCGGCCTCTCGCTGCTTTTTCCGCCGAGGATGGTTCCCGATGTGTTTTCCCTGCCCGGCCTTCCGGACCTGCGCACGCGCGCCGAATACCTCGTGTACGGCGGCCTTCTCTTTTCGCATGAGAAAATCGTTGCGTACGTGGCCGCGAAAAAGCCCGGCATCCGGCTCACGAAGCTCGCGCGGTCCTGCGGAAAACGTCTCGTGTGGATTCCGCTTTCCGCGTTCAGCGCCGAGACCATGCAAAAAATCAGGAAGTTTCATGTCCTTAACGGAAAAACCGTGCGCAGCTGGGCGGCGCGCTTCATAGGAGAATGAATATGCGCAGGCGTTCCCTGTGAACGGCCGGGCTCTTCGGCCGTTCGGCGGCCTTGACGCGCTGGTAATCGCCTTGTGCGCGGCCGGCGCGCTTGCGTTCTGGCCCCTGTTTTTGTCGCACCGGCCTGCCACGGTGGCGGTGTTCCGCGACAACGAGAAAATCGCGGAATATCCTTTGTCCGATTCCAGGATCGTCACGCTCCAAGGCAGGCTCGGCGATATCACCATTTCCATCCGCGATGGCGGCGCGTGCGTCCTGCGTTCCAACTGCCCCAAGCAGCTATGCGTGCACGCGGGTACAATACGGCAGACCGGCCAGCAGATCGTGTGCGCGCCCAATCACATTCTTATAGAACTCCAATCGCCCTCGGGGAACACCGTCGATGCAGTTGCAAAGTAATACGGAACAATCGCAGCTTGTAAAGAAAACGGCATGGCTTCTGTGCGCCGTGGCCATCAACGCGCTGGAATTCTTCGTGCCGCGCCTCCCCTTTTTCCCGTGGCTCAAGCCCGGGCTCGCAAACGTCATCACCATTCTCTGGATCGTCGAATTCGGCGGCGTGGATGCGCTCGTCTATTCGCTGTTGAGAACCTGGATCGTGGGGTTCTACTTCGGGTTTTCCTTCCTCACCATGTCGCTTGCGCTGAGCGGCGGCGTTCTGGCGACGTGCGCGATGGCGCTTGCGTGGCGATTGACAGGGAAGAACATGCTGCTGGGCACCGTGGGCCTCGGCATCATCGGCGCCTTGTTCCACAACTTCGGACAGCTTTGCGCCGTGTACTGTCTCATGTCGGCCAACATCCACCTCTTTTACCAGGTGCCTGTCATGCTGGCGGCCTCGATTGTTTTCGGCGGGATCGTGGGAGGGCTTGCGCCTCTTGCCGACCGCATGTTTCGCGCGGCGCCGGCGCTCGTAACGTCCGGGCGTTTGCAGCTCGTCCCGTTTTTCCGCCGCCCCGCGCGACCGGTTTTTCTCGGCGCTGCTGCTCGCGGCATGCACCGCGATCGTCTTTACAAACTCGCTTGCCGCGCTTGCCGGAGCCGCCGCAGGCGCCACGCTCATCGCGCAGGTGATTTTGAAAGGGTCGTGGCCGGCGCTGGTGAAGCCGCTGACCAGGTTCTGGGTACTTTTCGTGTTTGTCGCCTGCGTCAACGTGTTCTTCTCGTACGGCGCCCGCATCGAGAACCTGCCCTTTCTCACCCGAGAAGGCATCAACCTTACCATTGAACAATGGCTCCGCCTGTGGACCTGGCTGCAGGTTTCGGCGATCCTTTTCTATTTCAGATTCGATGCGGTGATGTTCGATGCGCTGAACGGGTTGTTCAGGAAGCATCACGAGACCCTGTTCGCGGGCGTGCTGGCGCTGGAATACTTTCCGGGGATTGCGGAGGACAGCAAGAGGTATGTCAGAAAGAAATTCGCGTCATATTTCTCTTCAAAGAAGGATGTCATGAAAGAACAGAACAAGGGTGGTTTGAAGGGAATTGACAGATGGGCAGAGGGATTGTACAGCCTGGTGGTGAGAAGGATGGAGGAAAAGGGTGCAAGTAATACTAAAGAGCTATTGGAGGGGGAAGTGTCCCCCTAGCCCCCGGCTGCCGTCGCGCAGGTTGCAATTCTCAAAACTATACTGCGACGGCGGTCCGGGGGGCATACCCCCTCGTGGGTAGCCCCCTAGGAAGTTTATTGGCAAGAAAGAAACCCCGGCTGCGGGGGCACCGAGCAAGCTAGATGTTGAAAGTTGACAGTTGGCAGTTGACAGCAGGACTGGGGGAAAAAGATTAGGGTTTGTATTGCGTATTCGGATTGGCGAAATAATAAAACTTGACCGAATGGACTTCTTCTGCCGCGCGTTAGGCAGGACTGGAGACCGCGCTAGAGCGCAGTGCGGCTTGACCACGGCCGCGAGGGCCATCGTGGCGGCCGCCCGAGGCGAATGGCCGAGACCGGAAGGAGGGCCGGCCCGACCCCGAGCGGAGTCGAGGGGGAGGGAAACGCCCATCTTTCTTTATTGATTTGATAATTTATCTGAAATTAATCACCATCCCCGCACTTGGCAAAAGCACATCCTTAAGCCCCGCACTCGCCCACCCCACCTTCGCGCTGTCGATCATAAAACCCTGCAGCCCTCGCGACGAAAGGTATTGCAGCGCCTGCTGCGCAGGCATGAGGAATGCGGTCTTGACAATAGCGTCGACCTGGAGCGGGTCGCTCCCCACCACCGTGGCGCTCATATTGTGCCATCCGGGCAACCCGGTGCGCGGATCGAACAGATGGTGATACCGCTTTCCGCCGGCGATAAAGCAGCGTTCATAATCGCCGCTGGTGAACACGCACCCAGTGGTGCACGCGAGCGTGGCGACAAGGCTGTCGGGCCTGCGCGGGTCCTGGATGCCGATGCTCCAGCGCTGTCGGTCGGGCTTGGTCCCGCAGGTGATGAGGTCGCCGCCCCCGTTTACAAGAAAACTTCTTTGACCCTTTGCGGACAGAAACCTTTTCGCCTGCGTAAGCACGTACCCCTTGGCGATCCCGCCGAAATCAAAGTGCATGCCCGCCGGCATCACCAGAACGCTGTCCGAAACAAAACGGATCCGGCCGAACCCGATGTTTGCGAGCGCTGCGCCGAGCTCCTGTTGCGTTGGAACATGATATTGCTCTTTCTGATGTGATTCAAGTCCGTAGAGAAACTTGAGCGGCTCAACGGTCACGTCAAAAAGTCCGTTGCCTTTGGCGAATTCGCTTCTGCAAACCGACAGAATCCGGCATACCAAGGCGTTTACAATAACAACGGAATCGGTCCGGCGGTTGATGCGACATATCTCGCTTTCGGCCTTGGAGATAGACAAGCTATCTTCAAGTCTTGCAATAAGTGCCTGGAGCGAGTCTAAATCTTCATCGGTGCGAGAAGAAGAGGAATAGACAGTAACTGAGATAACAGTATCGAGCGCGGCAAAATGCCGTGTAAATTTTTTCTGGGAAACACAGCATAAAAGGAGTGCGACCCACAAAAGTAGTGCGAAGGGCCTACATGTCAATAGGTGCAATGACTTTTTCGCCATGGAAATCCTTTATTGCCCGCCACAGGAACGCGCCTCCCGCAAGGGCAGTCATGAGGAACAGGACCCATTCGGACATGGGAACAAACTGCGCGGCAACGTAGTACGCCGTGCAAATAATAATGACCAGGAACAGGTTTGCGAAAGGCATGATCCTCGGACTTGAGAACCGTATCGACATCCATGCACCCGCAGCCGCGCCCATGAATGCGCCGCCGGAATACAGGAGCAGGTTGGCGAGCGTGGACTGCACAAGAACAAACTGAAGGTTTCCAAGGGACCACACCAGCGAAAGCAACAAGCAGACCGCTCCCAAGACCGCGGAAACGAGGACAACGAACGCGGTCTTGCCCAGCACAACGGCATTGCGCGAAAATCCGCACGTGAGAAGGATTTCCATGGAGCCGCTGATCCGCTCGGCGGCGAACACCGAATTGGCAAAACCGCTGCTCACGATCACCGAGAGCGACAGCCACCATAGCCCGGAGAGAAATCCCGGGCCGCCGGCCGCGTTGTACCGGGGAAGGAAACTCCACACGAACACGAGAACGGCGTACACCACGAACACGCCCTTCTCGCTTCCTGTAAAGCAAGCCCATTCTTTTCTCACTATTATCCCGGCCTGTTTCACTGCGGTCTTATCCTCCCGGCCCGCGGCTGAGCGTGCGCATTTTTTCCTTGATGGCCTCTTCGTCGGGACTCACCTCGGTTATGTCGCACCCTGCGGCGGCAAGACCGGAAACGATTTTCGGCACAATAGTCTCCGGGTCGGCAACCGAAAAACGCCAGCAGCCATTGTAATACTCAGCCGGTGCGCCGCACCCGGCCTCGATGATTGCTTTGCACTTTTCATCGCCTGCGCATTTGATAAGCCATGATTGGGATTTTTGTTTCCGGTCATCCGGCTTGAGCATATGAATGCCGCGATCGTGCAGCATGCCCACGGTGTCGCAAAGTTCCTCTATTGCAGAAAGCTGGTGCGAGCTGATGAGCACCGTCGCTCCCCTGTCTCTGGCACTGTTCACCAACGAGTAGAAATGGTCGATGGCGTCCACGTCAAGGGCGACCGTGGGCTCATCGAGGAAAAAGGCGTCCGGCCGCGGCAGGAATGCGCGGCAGAGAGCGCACTGCATTTTCTGTCCCCTCGACAGGTGTTTGACCTTGGTGGCCGACCCGTGGAGCTCCTGGTGAATGAAGGTGCCGAACCATTGGTCATCGACATACGCCTCCACCTGCCGCCACGGCAGCCCCTTGGCATCGCCGAACACCCGGAGATTGCGCGCCACGGTGAGATTGCCGGCAAATCCGTCGTGTTCCAGAATGACGCCGATGCGGCGGTAGTATTCCTGTTTGTGAAGCCACGGTTCAAACCCGAGCACGCGCACGTTGCCGCGGCCTGGCCGCAGCAGTCCGAGCAGCAGCCGGATGAACGTGGTCTTGCCGCTGCCGTTGAGTCCCACCAGCCCGAACACCGACCCTGTCTCGATGTCGACCGAGGTGTCTTCAAAAACAGAGTGCTCACCGAAGCTTTTGCAAAGATTTACTACCGTGACGGTTTTGTCGGCCATAGAGATAGAAAAATGGCTTATGGAGTAATCGGGTTGGAGATTTTCGAAGAGATTTAGGCTGTGGCATATTAACGAGAGCGGTAGACAGATGACAAGTCATGTTGTCGTTCGTCATGGATTCGATGATAAACATGTAAGTTTTGGGCGACGATGTCATCGAATGGCTGAGAGATACAGCCTAATTCGAGATGAACGTGCCAACGATGGGTTTATGATAGAATCATAGCCTAACCTTGGGACCAAGATAAACTGTATCATGTTTTATTCTCACCTCAGTTCACCCTGCTGAAGAGCTGCCGGGCAATGTCATTCTGGCCCGAGCGCCAGGCCGGACCCATGATTGCGGTTTGTGGATTGATGATTGCGGATTGTCAAATGCGGATTCATCGTTTTCATCCCGCCCTTGTCTTCCAATCTACAATCTGCATTCTAAAATCTACAATGAAAAGGCGGGGCGCCCATTTTTATTTCTCTTTCTCGTTTTAACGACTTTTTCCCCCATTCATGCCTTGTCTGCCACAAATTCACCCTACCCCGGCATCACGCCTCAACAGCATATTCTTGCGCTTGAAGTGATGCACGAATTCTTCGCCCAGCACTGGGAAAGGGCGGAATCCACCGCCTGCGAGATGCGCAACCTTGAAAGGACTGAGTCCGCGCTGCCGCTGAGTCCAATGCTGCGGTTTGCCATGCGCTCCTGGCGTATTATCAACAACGAATTCGATTCGCCTGAGCAAGGCGACTCGCTGTTCCTGGAACTCGGCCCTCTGCGCGCGGAATGTCTCGACATTCTTCACAAACGCCACTTTGCCGATTCGACGCGCCCCACACGCATGTTTCTTGAGGCGGGCATCAATGGATTCAACGCGACACTGATTATACGCTCTAAACCTCTTACCGCGCTCAGGGACGGGCTTCAGTCATTCCGGACACTCGATTCCGTGAGAACGCTTGCTCCGCAGATAAAGGACGCTTTCCTCGGACTCGGGCTGTTCCAATGCGCGCTTGCAAACGAACCCGGGATAATCGGCTTCGCGGTTCATCTCTTCAACGGCCTCAGCGTGAGCCTCGATTCGGGCCTTGCCTATTTGCGCGTATGTTCCGGTGATTCTCTGCTGTACACCAGGGACGGCGCCCGGGAGTATTTGATCCAGTTTCTCTCCCCATTCGACACCGGCGAAGCTGCTGAAAAACAGGCGGTCTTCCGCTCTCTTGAAGCGGAATTCCCTGGAAATCCCTACTATGTATTCCAGGAAATCGATGAAGGCATGGCATTTCACCGCGATCGCGTTTTCTCAAAGTCCTTCTGCGCATGGGCGGTTTCCCAGATTCCCGGCTTCGACACTTCGAATTCAACCATGCGCACGTATGCGAATTGCGTCAGGTGGCAATGTTCGGTCATCGATTCGACCTTGGCCACGACGCTCAAACCACGTCCTTTCAAGCCAAGAGAGGCATTGTCGTTCTACCCTGCTTTCCTGGAAGCCGCAAAGGCAAAATATCTTGTCGAGTCGGAGTGGGACAAATACCGCCGGGAAGAGAAAAGCGATGTGCGCCTGTTTCACCGCCTGCGGGGCATGGCGTTTTCAATTCTTCGGAAGTCAAAAATTCATCCGATGCTGAGGGAATATTACCTGTGGCATCTGGAAGACGGATTGAAGTGAGACAGATTTTACAATTGGATTGCTGTCACTTTCAAGCGCGGGGCATGCGAAAAAAACCGACAAGAACGCCACAATAATCGTATATTTATAAGCATTCTGCAAGTGAAATCGGGAGGCACAGGTTTACAAACAGGTTTCAAGCTTAAGCGCTTTTCTAGCTGATCTAACATATAAATAAAAGGGGGGACGGTATGATTCTTCGACGAATGTGCATCTTGGCCTTTGCGCTGGTGATTGCAGGCGCTGTTTCCGGTTTCGGCCAGACTTATGCGCCGGATTCGAGCAACAGGGTGGAAATCAATCTCGGGGCAACTGCATGGAAATACATCACCTCCGACCCTGTGGGCGCACAGGATCCGGCCTACAACGACGCAGCCGGCGCGACCGTCGGAATTCCGCACTGCATGGCTGAAGACCAGACATTTGTCAATAATACTTCCGGCGGCGGCAACCTGCCGGGCGGTCCCTACTGGTACCGCAAGAGCTTCACCCTCGACGCCAAGTACTCCGGCAGAAAGGTTTTTCTGGAATTTGAAGGAGTCCATTTGGGCTGCCAGGTATATGTGAACGGCACGATGCTGCCCACCACAAGTGCGCTCAATCCCCAGGCCACTCATGTCATCGGATTTGTCGGATTTACCCATGACATTACCAGCCTGGTAAGATTTGACGGAACCAACAACGTTATCGCGGTCCGCGCGGCCATGAACGCCGCCTGGTTTACGGACCCTGGTTTTTCAACCGTATTCCGGTTCGGCCAGGGCGATGGCGGGCCTTTCCGGCCGGCGTGGCTCCACATCACCGACAAGGTACACGTGCCGAGCAACGAGTACTCGGGCATGCAGCAATGGGGAACCTATGTGGCCACCACCAACGTTTCCACCGACGGATCGCAGGCGACCGTGCGCATCCTCACAAACGTCCAGAACGACAACACCACGGCCCAGGCGGTGACGCTCACCACGAAGGTGGTTGACGCTTCAAACAACATGGTAGCCCTTTCGCAGGACGCAACGCAAAGCATCGCTGCAGGCTCGAACTTTATCTTCGACCAGACAGGCACGATCGCCAATCCCAAACTGTGGTATCCTAACAACAGTCCCTACGGGAAACCGAATCTTTATAAGGTTTATCACATAATCAAGGTTGGAAATACAATTGTGGACCTTGTCCAGAGTCCGCTCGGAATCCGCACGATCACCTGGGACAAAAATTTCCCTTATATCAATGGTCATGTGCATCACTTGTACGGCGCCGCGTCGCGGTACGACTATCCGGCGCTCGGTACGGCCGTGCCTCCCGCCCTGCAATGGCGCGACGCAAAGATCCTCGCCGACATCGGCGGCAACCTCTGGAGGCCCGGCCACTCGTCATGCAGCGAGACATTCGTTGAGGCGTGCGACGCGTTCGGCATCATGATCGTCCAGCCCAGCGGCGAAGGCGAGGGTGCCTTTTCCGACGGAGCAAATGCGACCCCGGCCCGTCTTATTCTCAAGAAAGAGATCCACAGGGACATGATCATCCGGGACCGCAGCCACCCGTGCATTCTCGCCTGGGAAGCCAGTAACGGCGACATGGATTCGCTCTATGCCGACACATTGCGAACCATCAGCAACACATGGGACTCGCTGGCACCCAGAGTCATTTCCCTGCGCGGCAAACCTTTCACAAACGGCAAGATTGACCTTCATGGGTGCACGCTCACCGGTTGCGATGCGCAGCAGAAACCGCTCGGCAACAACATCAATTTCCCATGGTGGGGCTCGGAATACTGGGGCAGGCACAGCTCGCGTTTTGCCTACGACTTTCAGGTCGATTTCTGCGGCGAATTCCTGCGTGACTGGGCGGGCGGCATCAAGAACAATTGTTTTGGAATGTGCCAATGGTATTTGATGGAAACGCCGGGCGAAACAGGACCGTATGAGGAAGGCGTTGCCTCGAACAACGCGCGCTCCTTCGGATCCTCCATGACCGACTTTAACCGCATTCCGAAATATCTGTATTACCAGTACGGCGTGTGCTGGATCCCCTATTCGCTGCAGCCACGGATCGCAATTGCCAACCATTGGAACCGTTCCGGCACGGTTCGGGTTGATGTTTGGAGCAACTGTCCCAGTGTCCGCCTCAGCGTAAACAGCACGGTCGTGGGCACACAGGTTCCCAACGGCCAGCTTGGCGCCTCAGGCGGCATCACCGATGTGAGCAACACAACCACGCAGGAACCTTTCCAGTGCACGTTCACCAACGTCGCATTCCAAGCCGGCACGCTCAAGGCCGAAGGTCTTGACGCGAACGGAAACGTGGTATGCACCGACCAGAAGGTGACGGCGGGCGCGCCGAATCATATCGTGCTCACCCAGGAACAGAACACGACCAAACCCAACGGCGAAACGTTCAACGTTACCGCCAACGGAACGGACGTCGCTCTCATTCTTGCCACCATTGTTGACGCAAACGGCAACTGGTGTCCAACCGACTCCGGGAAAATCACCTGGAACGTTGCCGGACCAGCCACCTACCGCGGCGGGAGCGACCAGTTTGTAACGACGGGACAGGGGTACGGGTATCACGCTCCTCTTGATCCGGAACTTAACATCGAAGGCGGCAAGGCGATGGTCGCCGTTCGCTCGCAGTTTGCAACCGGCACTATCACCGTGACCGCGACGGTAAACGGCCTTCCCACGCCAACGGCATCCACCACCTACGACATCAAGCCGGTGTCCGACATCACGGTGGTGGCAAATCCGGCGCTGCCGAATGCGCTTTCGGGCGGGGCGATGGGCGCGCGGGTCTACACGGCCGGCCATCTTGTCAAGTACTACCTGCCCGGCGTTTCGGACGTTGTGATCGACATCCTCAACGCCCACGGGCAGGTGGTGAGCCGAATTCCGGCCTCGCGCCAGCCCGCCGGATGGCATTCTGTCTCAATCGCTCCAAGGGCTGAGGCGGGAATCCGCGCCGCCGGCGTCTACTTTGTCACGGTTGCCGTCAACGGCGAAGCGTGCCCCGCGAAGAAGATCGTGCTCACGCACTGAGCGGACGCGTAGCATTAACAGACTGAAAGGGCCCTGCGGCAATGCCGCGGGGCCCTTTCTATTGCAGATTGCGGATTGTGGAATGCGGATGGCTAACCCCTTCATCGCATGACTAATCCATTGCTCTTGACATCATGCAAATAATCATCCCTGTCTACCGGAAATAAGCGCTGTTCGCGGACTTCATCGTATTTGAATCACGCTGCGCCATGAGATCGTAACCGGACTGGTTCGGATGCACGAAGTCGTAGAAGTAGGCTGGGTTGTACGAACTGTCCGGCAGCGACAGGGGCGAAAACGCGTCCACGAGCCATACGCCGTTCTGCTTCTGCGACTTCCAGGACGCGCATCGCTGGATTGCAAGGGAATCGAGCGCCCGGTTGAAGGTGTAGAGGTTTTTTCTGTCGGTGGAATCGATGACGTACAGCGCATCCATGGTGTCGTGAGGCAGCGGCAGGCCGTTGATGACGTAGATCTCGCTGTTCGGGTTCCGTGAATGCATCATGTCGATCGTGTTCTGGCAGTAGAAAAAGCCGGGAAACCTGGTGTATCCGTCGTTGACGCCGTTCATGAACACCCAAATATCCGCGTTGACATCGGGATACATGGCAAGCGAATCATAAATGTCAAACGCCATCGCGCCGATCCTTGCCATGCATGAATCGTCATCATCGGGTTTGAGCTGGCCTGTTGTCAGCGCGCCCTCGCAGCCTATTCCATGCGGGTATCCTGCGCGCGCGCGCAGACTGTCGATCACGGACCTTCGGAAGCCGCCGCGCCCCGCATCGCCGCCGAGCCCGGTCACGATGGAATGGCCGACAAAGCACATGCGTTTCTGGAGGCGGCACACCTGGCTGCCGGCGGTCCACCCGCTGTCGTTATGCGAATCCACGGCGAGCACCTTCCAGAAGCATGTCCCCGTGTCAAGCACGGAAAGAATCGTGGCATTGGCCGTGCCGCTGAACTGCGCGCTCATGCTCGACGGCGACGTGCCCGTGAAAACCTTGTAGACAAATGCGTCTTCGACCTGGTCCGCGCGCTGGGCCAGGAACATGAACCGGACTTTCCCCTTTCCAAGACCGCACAGCGGCACGTACAGGGTATCCGCCTGCCCGGGATTGATGACAAACACCGAGCATACCACCGCAGTGCAGTTGATGACAAACGTGTCGACCGCGACAATCCCGGAGACATCGCGCGCGCCTGCGACCACCGTGAGAAGGCCGTGCCGCTTTCCCGTGATGCGTATTGAATCGGACTCCGAGCTGTCGGTCCAGCCCGCGCCGCCGACATTCCACAGGTACTTTTCTATTCTGCCGCCGGTGCTGTTGGCAATGCACCGTTCGGTGATGGTGTCGGTCCAGCGCATGGCCGTGTCCGGTATGGGACGTGCAATGTAAGGAAACCCATATGTCAAGGTGACCCTCATGGTGTCGGGCCGCGATTCGATGGAATCGTTGTCGATGGCCTTCACGCGGACAAGATTCACCCGGCCAGTGTCGGCCAGCGGCCATGCGTGCCGCACGAACGGCACGGTGGTGGTGTCGGAAAACAAGGAGTCGAACGCCCACACATAGCGGGCTACCCAGCCGTTTGTGTCAGCGCCGCGCGCGGCTATGGTGACCGTGTCGTTTACGAACACCATGGTATCCTGCGTGATGGCGACCACCGGCCCCATGAGCCTCACCACAACGGCCGCGGAGTCGACATTCGATTCCTGACCGTGCGTATCCACGGCCTTCACGTACACGTGCCGCAGACCGGAATCGGAGCGGTTGAAGACAACCCCGAAGGAATCCGCCAGCGTCGTGTCGGTAAACGCCCTGAGGCCCTTTGCCCACAGCCATCGTACCGTGGTGCCGAAGGCGTCGCGCCGGGCTGCGTGCAGCATGAGGGTGTCGTGAATTGCCACGGAGCCGGCGCATGAGATCGCAACCGAAGGAGGATCGAACAGAACGCCCACCGCAAGGCTTTCCGGAGCGGACACCAGGCTGTCGTCGTCCATTGCGGTCACCACAATGCGATGAGCGCTCCCCGGTTTCGAAAACACGAAACGAAGGGTGTCCTGCGGGCCGAACAACACCGGGCCGCCGGAATCAACGCGCGACGAGAACCCGGCGATTGTCCCGTTGGTATCGAACGCCTTCGGGAAAACCGCAAGAGTTTCGCCGGGGAAAACCATCGTGTCGCGCACGGAAAGATGCAAAACAGGCCTGCCGAGACGCACGTAAACAGTCGAAGTTTCCGGACCCGACCATAAACCGTTGTTCCCCTCTGCAAACACCACCAGCCTGTGGCCGCCTGTGTCGCGGATGCCGAAGTACAGCCCGCACGCGCTGTCGGTCTTCGAGCGGCCGGGCAGCTTGCTTCCGTCAAGGTACCACACGAAATCCATGCCGCCGGTCCCGGCATTGAGCGGGTGCGCCTTGACAACAACGGAGTCCTTCACAAACACAGCGGTGTCGGCAGGCGCGGCAAAGCGAGGCGCAATGCGCTTATCGGCAATCGGGTTTCCGCAGCCGCCGGAAAGAAGGAACATGCTGGCAGCAGACCACGCGGCAACAAGCACAAATGCATGGACAGGACGGATCGATGAGCCTGTTTTCTGACGAAAAAATGGAGAGTTTTTCATGAGTAGAGATAAAATACTATCTGAAGAGAGGTTATTGAAGGCTAAGAGAAAAGCGGATTTCAAGGGGGGAAGTATCCCCCTCGCTCCGGACTCCTCGGCCTTCGGCCTGCGGTGTCCTGCGCTACCCCCTCTTGGGTGCACCCCGAGGTAGTAAACTGGCAAGTATCAACCTATGTTGTGGGGGCACCCGCGGAGAGCTGTTGTTGCGGAATATCGGATGGCAAATTTTCTTTCGGCTAATCACGAAGAGGTGTAATTGCGAGGAACTGCAGGCGACGAAGCAATCTCCGGATTGATTGATATGTCCATTTCCGCTTTTGCAATTATCCTTGCATCCATACACCGCATGAATTGTTTTTTAACCATTCCCCGCGACACGCCCCACTCCAACCCGCGGGAGATCAGGCCCCGAATGGAAACGACCAGCCCTACCACAAACGACGAATGGCGAGAAGTCTGGCTCAAGAAGTTGTCACGCGAATTGACCGCGCGCGGGATCGGTCAGAACCTTTCGCGGTTCCATTATGCCATTGTCAATAAGTTTCTATCGGAAAATCCGGGGAACCCGAGGGACATCGACGTCGACAAGTTGCTTTCGTTCATCGGGAGGCAACAGAACGACGTCCGGCAGCCCCTGGTGATGTTTTACGAGACCGTGGCGCGGTCGGAAAAGCACCTGGCGGCGCTGAGTAAGCCATCCGGACAGCCATCAGAGGTCCCCACACGTAAGAATCGGATTGAAACTCCCATCAATTCGAGCGATACAGTACCGCAAATTCCGGCTGCCTTGCCTGAAACAAAGAAGACTATCTATTGCAATCCCACGACAAACTGGAAGCCCGAACTGGACCAATGGATCTCTCGCCTGTCCAAAGAATTGAAGGTACAAAATTTCAGTCAAAGAACCCTGGCCATTTACAGCAACGCGGTAAGGCGGTATCTTGAAGTCCTAGGCAGACACCCTGCACCCACAGACGATGATAGGATAAAGACCCATTTGCTGCACCTCAAATCGGACAGAGGGTTGGCTCCCCGAACGGTAAACCTCGCCGCAGCCGCGATTTCTTTTTTTTACAGCAAAGTTGTCGGCAACGCGGAAGCTGTTTCCGGATTACCTCGCATGAAGGTTGGCAAGAGTCTTCCAAAGGTTTACGGACAAGGAGATGTGCAAAAGCTCCTTGAGGCTGCATCCAATCCCAAACATAAGTTGGTCCTTGTGCTGGCCTATGGCTGCGGCCTGCGATTGAATGAAATCGTCATGTTGAAGCCAAACGATATCAACTGGGACCGCGCAGTCATACGAATTCATGGCAAGGGATCAAAGGAGCGCGACATGCCGCTCGATCAATGCATGGTACTGCCGATCCGGCGATACCTGGCAAGAAACTCCGATCTGGTTTATTTCTTTGAAGGCTCGGAAAAAGGACGACCCTATCCTTCACGAACCGTAGAAAAGATTTATGACAATGCGTGCAAGAAGGCCGGTATCCAGCGCCGAGGAGGTATTCATTCCTTACGGCACAGTTACGCCACGCACCTTCTTGAGCAAGGCGTTGATCTCCGTCAAATACAGGTGCTGCTCGGCCATTCGAGCATCAAGACCACCCAAATTTACACGCATGTCAGCAGAGAGGAGATTGCAAAAATCAGAAGTCCGCTTGCCTCCTTGAACGTTTCCTGAAGAGATGGGCAGACTAAAGGAGCGTTGTATGCCATGAAAAGGCCAGAAAACGGGTTCGGAATGGTTGATTGTCCGCTATCGGGCAATTTGTGTTTGAGTGGCAGGCATGATGTAGT
>CAVWBU010000024.1:0-339839 GCA_963753345.1 uncultured Fibrobacterota bacterium | reverse complement strand
AGCACAAATCAAATATGTCAGAAGCAGTTTTGAATAGGTATTGATTGCCATAAGAGAACCATCCTTTTTGAAAAGTGTGTTATTAAAAACCAAGAAACAACTACAGCAAACCTTTGCAGAACCTTACCGGCAGATTCCCTGCTTCGGGATTCTCAGACTACCGCACCACCACAATCCTTTGCACCCCGCCGTCCTGCCGCAAAATGCCAGGCTGTCAGAAATGCCGTACTGCGCGCCTGCTGTTTTCATTATCGCGCAGCAATCTGAGCGAAAAGAGAGTCTCGGATTTCAATTTCGCGCGCACCCATTGCTTCTGCCGATCATCCAGAAGTTCGCCAATGCCGGATAGGATGCCCCTGCTGGGCTTTTTTTCCACGATAGTGATGCACTTCCCCAGAAATTCCCCAAACGGCAACCGCGTGCGCATTTCAATTATTTCCCTGTGTATCGGCCAATTGTTGTGCAAAAAAAAGTGAACATCAAATATATCGCGGTTCGTTTTGCCGCCCCTTTCATACATGGCGACAAGCTTGTGAGCGGCCATGTCCTCCCTGGCCATTACTTTCATGGCAATGCCAAGATATGATTTCAGCTCATATCGTGATCCGAAATTACGCAGGTTTATCTCGATTTTTATGTTCTGCGCATCATGTTCTTTATCATGGTAGGAAAGCAGATAAAAAAGGCTGTATCTTTTTTTCCGACAGTCTTTGATTGAGCCGTGGTTTTCAAGGATTTTTCTTATGTGCCTGAACGTACTGTCCCCCCTGCTTTGATCCAGCAGGTCAAAATCGAGATCAACGGAAAAACGGCTCAGACCATAAAAAAGATACGCCGCAGTCCCACCCTTGAACCCCAGGACCGGACCGACTGTCGGATCGGTAAATATATCCTTGAGGATTCTGATGAGAATATTTTTATGCGTAACGATAGTAAGCGACACAAAAAGGTCCCTATTGTTCTTTTCCGAACGACTCCCGGTATTCTTTAACGCGCCTCTCCATCCGCTTGTTCCCCCCGTAGGCCGGTAGTATTCCGTAAACCTTGTCCCAGTCCAAAGGGGAAAGATTGTCGAAATGATAATCCTTATGCAGATAGACGATATCCAGAAACGCCCTTTCCGGAGAAGCAATGGAGTAGCATTCACGGTCTTCGATGCCGGCAGGACTGGTTAAAATCGGGCGCTTGATGGTTTTAAAGGCGAATGTTTGATTATCGCAAACAATCTCCTTCGATTGATAGGTGGCGACGAAAATCCGGTCATAATGCTGAAAGGTCATTCCTGCAGCGCCGAGGACCGTTTCAAAGCTTACATAGGCGGGAGTAAAAATTTTTGTTGCAAGTTCGAATTTTTCGTAGTGTGCGTCTTTGGCGTAAAGACCGCGGCGAAGATGGTACAGGGCGTCGTGTTTAATGTAGTAGTGTACCCTTGCCCTGGCGGTTTTGCCGTCTATGCCGCCCCACAGCAACATCAATTCCCTGAAAGAAAAAACGGTCTGCCTTGACCGCAGAAGTTCGTTTAAGAAGCCCTTTTTCATGATTGTGTCATTTGAGAGCTAAAGGTTATGCATATCCTAATATTTAGCTCTAATAATACATTGCAGTGAGAGACAAAGGCAAGAGGATTTGCGGGCAGCCACATAACGGATTTCCTGTCGGCGCACACCTGCATTTCACTTAGCCTGTAGACCCTCACGAAAGGTAATGACACCGGAATTGTTTACGACGGGAGAAAAGTCCCGCGGTTGGGGGACCAAAACCATGCAGGCTGGAAACTTATGGACACAGCCGCGTTCCGCAGCGTATCTTACAAAAAGGACTTGAGTTGCGGAACCGTCGGCTCCATGGGGTATCACTGATAGAGGGGGATTTCTATGAAATCATTACGATCCGCCGGCTCACCGTGCTATCTGCCACCAGCATCAATTCTTGTTTTGGTTCTGGCGGCCGCGCTCATTGCCGCGCCTGCGTATCCAGTAACGATGAGCGCCAACAAGCGGTACCTTGTCGACCAGAACAATGTTCCCTTCCTTATCAACGGCGATTCGCCGCAGGCGCTCATGGTGAACATCTCGGAGGCCGATGCGGACACATTTTTTGCGGACCGCCAGCAGTACGGGTTCAATGCCGCATGGGTGAACCTCCTGTGCGCCACCTACACGGGCGGACGGGCGGACGGCAGCACCTACGACGGCATCGTGCCGTTCACCACGGCAATGGACCTGTCCGCGCCCAACGAAGCCTACTTTACGCGGTGCGACCACATGATCCAGTCCGCCGCGTCGCACGGGATTACGGTAGTGCTTGACCCGTGCGAGACCGGCAGTTTCCTTTCGGTCATGAAACAGAACGGCGTGGCCAAGTGCCGGGCGTACGGCCGTTACCTTGGCAACCGGTACAAGACCTTCGACAACATCGTCTGGATGAGCGGAAACGATTTCCAGGACTGGAGCGACGCCTATTCGGACTCGGTGGCGACGGCAGTGGCGTTGGGGATCAAGGACAACGACACGCGGCATCTGCACACCGTGGAGCTGGATTATGTGGTGAGCGGCTCGCTCGACGACCCGAACTGGGCCGCCATTGTGGGGCTCGACGCCTCGTACACGTATTATCCGACCTATGCCCAGGTGCTGCTCGACTACAACCGAGCGCTCGGGAAGATGCCGGTTTTCCTGGTGGAGGCGAATTACGAGTTTGAGGGCAACAACGGCATCATGACGACAATCAAGGTGCTGCGCGAGCAGGTGTACTGGACCATGCTTTCGGGCGCAACCGGCCACCTGTACGGCAACGGCTACACCTGGCCGTTCAAGTCCGGCTGGAAAACGCATTACGACACGCCGGGCGCGACCCAGGTCGGCTACGCCAAGACGTTTTTCGATGCGCGGCCGTGGTGGACCCTCGTGCCGGACCAGGCGCACACGGTCTTGACAAAGGGCTACGGCACGTTCGCTTCGACCGGCTACGACCTGGCGTCAAACGACTATGCCACGGCGTCCGTAAGCGCAGACAGCTCGCTTTTTGCGGCCTACCTTCCGTCAACCAGAACGGTCACGGTCGACGTGAGCAGGCTGAGGCCGCAAATCACCGCGCAGTGGTTCGACCCGTCGAACAATACCTATGCCGCAATTGCGGGCTCGCCGTTTGCAAACACCGGCACGCACGACTTCACGCCTCCCGCAAAGAACAGCGGGGGCGACGGGGATTTTGTGCTGGTGCTTGAATCCGGCATTGCCTCGGCAAACCAAGTCCCGTGCGTAAAGCGCGGCGCCGCTCTTTGCGCCATTGAGCACACGGCGGAAGGGCTGCGGATTGTTCTTGACAAAAGTATTGTCCTTTCGGGACTCAGGAATGCTGCGTTGTTTGACGGCCGAGGGAGAATGGTGAAGAACCTTTTCCCGGCCGTCCTTAGCGAACCAAAGTCTTCAGGATTCTTGATAAAGCATGATGAAATGCGGCCGGGGGTATATGTCCTCAGAGCGGAATTCACCGGTGCAACGGTGTCGACGAGGATATCGCTTGACAAATAAAAAGTTGTGGGCGGTGTCTGTTGCCCCGCGTTAGGTGGACCGGAGCTTGGACCCTACCAACAATTCTTTCTAGGTGCCCCCGCAGCGGAAGCTTCTTTCTTGCAAATCAACTTTCTTGGGGGCCACCCACGAGAGGGGAGTGCCGAGGACCGTAGGGCCGAGGCCGGGGGAGAGACCTCTCCCCCGACGTTCCTTGATTAGATCATAATTGAAATTGAAGCCAGAATTAGAATCCCTGTAATCCGCAGCACCTCGCGCATCCGGCATCAAACCCTTCACAAACGGACAATATCTAGGGCTTTTTGCTTTCCTTTCGCAACAGGAGGTATTGCTCATATTGTTCCGGATACATTTTCTTCATGCACTCCGGGCAGATCCCGTGCGAAAAATCGGCCGTGCTGTGCGCCGAGACATATTCCTCGACCCGCTGCCAGTATCCCTGGTCGTTCCGGATCTTTTTGCAGGACGCGCATATGGGAATAAGCCCGGACAGCGTCTTGACGCTGGCGAGCGATGTTTCGAGCTCCGCCGTGCGCTCCTTCACTCTCCGCTCGAGCTCCTGCGCGTAGGTCTTTTCCTTCTTGTATAGAACAGTGAAATCGTGCTGGATCACATAATCCATAGTGAGGATCACCGCGAGAAACGAGTATTCCAGAAGGTAAATCGACTTGATGAGTCCCGCGCCCACGAGGATGTCGTTGACGTTGGCGAGAAAAAAGACGGTCAGGCTTGCCTGGACAAAGGGAAACGTCCAGTCCTTGTACTTCCTGAAGCCCCGCCAGAAATAGGCATACGAGACGACGATTCCGGCCACAAGAACCGCGTAAAACGCCATGAACATCGGGCCGGGTTGAAGCTCGACGTAGTTGACAAGCAAGGGCCCCAGGGAGAAACTTTTTGGTGCGCGCGCACTCAGGTGGAGGAAAAGCGGCGAGTTGATCCACGATGCGAAAATGAAGAGCGCGTAGGAGGCTAAGAGGGTCCACAAAACCGCCGTGAATTTCTGGTGGAACAGTCTGGTCACAAAAAGGAGCGTCCAGCATGCTATGCAGGCTATGGAGCAGAACTGGCCGCGCTGGAACCAGATGCTTGTCTCGAAGCGTTCTGAATTGTACAGGAGCGCGCTGAAAACATCATACAGAGCCACCGAAGCGCAAACCCCGAAGAAGAAGAACCGCTCGGGTTTTTCCCGCAGCCTGAACCAGAAGAAAAGGTTGTAGAGACCGACATACAGGGTGATGCCGGCCATCACAAACACGGGAATGGAATGCAGACTCATGAGGGCACTATTCCGGAGAACCAATCCTCGGACTAATTATACCCCTTTTCCGCGCGGAAAGGCATAAAGGTTTTCTTTCATGATTTTGCCTTTCCGGCGACCCCTCTTGTATCTTCAATGATCACTTGTTATCGTGCAGCCCTCATGAAAAAATATCGTTCGTTTCATGCGGAACCGAGGCTGCCGTCAATCCGAAAGCGAGAACCCATGAAGGCAAGAATCACAGCGGCGTTGGTGCTCCTGCTGTCGACCCTCCTGTTCGCGTTCAACCATCCGGAAATCAAGTGGCAGAGCGTCACCACCTCCCATTTCATCATCCACTACTACGACCGCACCGAGCCCGCCGTGTACGCCACGTGGAAGATCGCGGAGGAATCCTACGCTGCGCTCTCGGAACTGTACGACTACAATGAGCGGGACAAGATCAACATCGCGCTCGCCGACTACGACGATTACGCCAATGGTCTGACCGACTGGACAAACGGGAGCATCATCATCTGGGTCACCGACGCCCGGTTCGACCTTCGCGGCAACAACACCTGGCTGCGCAACGTGATCACGCACGAGCTTGCCCACATCGTGACGCTCGAAAAAAGGTCCAAGATGCAGCTGCTCGACTGGACCTTTGCCTTGGACTACGAGTCCCCCAGGGCGAGCGTGTCGCTTGAAGAGCCGTTCGCCACAACGCGGCTCTGGCCCAACTGGCTGGCCGAAGGCGCAGCCCAGCTCGAATCGGCCCGGCGGGGCAACGATTGCTGGGACTCGCGGCGTGAGATGCTCCTTTCCGACGCGGTGCTTAACGGGAAAGAACTCAGCCTGGACGCGATGGGTTATTTCAACCACAACAGCATCGGCGACGAGCTCGTGTACAACCAGGGGTTCTCGTTTCTCAAGTTCATCGAGTCGAGGATCGGCACGCCGGCAATGGTCCGGCTATGGAACGAGGGAAGGCATTCCTCGCTTTTCTTGAGCGATTTCCGCTCGTACTTTGCAGACCAGACCGGCCAGCGGCTCGAAGACCTGTACCGGGTGTGGCTCGACAGCGTGAAAACCGCCGCCCGCCAGCGGCTGCCCGCGAACCCCACGCAGGCCGCGCCGGTCTGGACCAAGGGAATGTACAATTACCTTCCCAAAGTCTCGGCCGACGGAACGTGGTGGGGATGGCTCACGAGCGACAAGGACGATTTCGGCCGCACCGATCTTGTGGTGGCGCCGTACGGAAAGACCGAAGGCGTCATTCTTGCCAAATGGGCGCTGAACTCATGGGACTTTTCGCCGGATTCGAAGCGCGTGTATTTCCTTAAAGCAAGGGAACTGTCCGACCACGGGTCGTCGTTCAACGACCTGTATGTGCTCGACCTGGCGACCCGCAGCCAGCAGCGCCTCACGAGGAACGGCCGCTTCTACGACGTCGCGGTTTCGCCCGACGGACGGCAGATTGCGTGCGTGCAGTTCGCGAACGGCGTGTATGCCGTAAGAACCGCGGGGCCCGACTGCCGGGACTGGACCGACATCGCGCCGGGCAGCCTGGGCGAGCCGTTTATGGGGCTGTCGTTCTCTCCAGTCAAGGTGTCGCTGCCCCGGCCCGCGCCTGCCGATTCCGCGCACGGTGTCGCGCGCGACACCGTGCAGAAAAGGGCGTCGTCGGATACCGCCAGGGCCGACTCCGCGAAAAAGGACAGCCTTGCGCAAGCGACGCAAGCCGCGGCAGCCGCTATGCCCCTCGAAACCCCCGAGTACAAGATTGCGACAAGCAGGGTGATCGACGGCAGGGCGCGCATCTGCATTATTGGTTTGTCAAGCGCATCGCTCCGCATTGTCGGGCCGGATTTCGGGCAGCAGGAGTTTCCGCACTGGGGGAGGGACGGCCGCATTTATTTCAGCGCGGATTTCGACGGCACCTTCAACATCTATTCCATGCTTCCCGACGGAAGCGACCTGCGGCGCCACACGAGCGCGGCCGGCGGAATGTTCCAGCCGTTCCTTGACAAAAACGGAGAACTCCTGTGCGTGCGGTTCTCCCGGCAGGCGTTCTCGGTGGTGACCTGCGGCGGTGGCGCTGGAGCGCCCTACACCCTGCCGCAGTCGTACGCCTGTTCGTTTTCCGGTGTGGCCAGACCCAAAGGCGAGGTCATCATAAAGAACAGGCCGTACAAGGCGCAGCTTCTTCGGCCGGTATGGGAGCTTCAGAGTTTCCTGACGGCGGCGGACCCGCGGGGCTCGATTATCGACGCGGTGCGCAATCACGGGTTCGCGAGGTGGAGCGACACCGCAGCGATCGCGTTCGGCACGGGCATTATGATGAGCCGGACCGATGCTCTTGACAAGAAAGAGTTTGCCATGGGCGTGCTGGCGGCTGTTATGCACCAGGGGATCGAACTCCCCGACAGCGAGCAGGAAGCGACGTTTCCCCTGCGCCGGGCCCTCACCTGGCCCGGAACGCTGGAACACGACAGGTTCGAGGACTTTACCGACAAGAAACTGCGGGAGATCTCGGGTGCGCCGGCCGTGCATGACGCGGGCCTGGGCGCTCACACCCTCAGCTTCATTAGGAAACGGAACCTCGCCGCCGCCGTTGCCGCGCAGGGGGATTCGACGAGCAATTCGGGGGATTCCGGACTGTCAACCGCCTGGATCCCCGCGCTGTTCCCGTCATTCGCCCTTCAAAACAGCATGAGTGCGGTCACGTTCACCGCGAACGTCGAAGTGGCGATCGCCCTTATGATGCCCTCGGAGATTCTTGCCTCGGGAGAAGTCCAGTGGCAGGCGGCCAGGGACTGGTATTTCGGGATCGCGCCCGCCGTCGACGTCTATCCCCTGTCTCTGCCGCTTTCCCAGGTGGCGGTTCCGTTGTACGGAATCTGGTTCAACTACGGATACCAGAATGTGGACATCAACTACAACCTTTCGGGCGTTTCGGAAGCCGAACTTTCGTTTACGCCGGACATTTTCTGGACCGTGGATTCGACCGACACCTCGAACATAAAGTACCCGACCGCCACCGGCGTGACGACCGAGTTTCAGTTCTACCACGGTTTCCCGCTTACGGCACACTCCTCCTTTATCCTGACCACCGACGATTACTACATGGGGCTCTCGGGAGGCAGCTTTGCGGACCCGCGCAACCTTCTCAAGGGCGGGTCTTCGGAGTTTCTCAATCTGAGCGCCGGGGGTTCCTTTGTGTTCCCCCTGTGGCGGCAGATCAACGGCGGCCCGGCGTATGCCGACGCGCTGTACGGCGAAATAGGGTACGACCTCTCCTTCTACACCAACAAGACGAGCGGCTTCTCGAATGACAACTACGTTACGGCGCTCTCCAATCCCAACGTCGGCGACACGGCGGTGCAGAACCATGTGTATGTGTCGCATGTTATCTCGGCGGGTGCGCGGCTCGGGTTCTACAAGTCGTACGAATTTTCCCGGCAGCTCTACGCAAAAGTCTCGTGGGATCCCTTTAGAAACAAGCTCGGATTGAATTTTTCCGTGGGCTTTTGACAGCACGAAAGGCTCGCCGTTGAAATTCCTTCTTGTCTATCCCTCCTGGCCCAAGCTGAAGTTCCAGACCGAGTTTCACCTGCCCCCGCACGGGCCGGTGGTGATGGCGGCCGCGCTGCCGTCGTGGGTGTCGGTGACGTTCGCCGACGAGAACGTCGACGCGGTCCCCTTCGGCGGATCGTGGGACGCGGTGGGCATTTCCGCAATGCTCACCTGTCAACTGCCGCGCGCGTTTGCCATCGCGCGGGAATTCCGCGCCCGAAAGGTCCCGGTGATTTTCGGCGGCATCGCCGCCATGCTGCATGCCGATGAGGTGAAGCGTCACGCGGACAGCGTGTTTCTGGGCGAGGCCGAGGGAAGGCTCGAACAGGTGTTTCTCGACCTCAGGGCCGGGGGCTTCAAGCGGGAATACAATTATCTCCAGAATTTTCCCGACATTGCGCTGGTGGGGCCTGCCCGGCGCGGAATCCTCAATCACGAAAAATACGCCTACAAGGGCACGCGCATGGTCGATCTGTTCCACGCGTCGCGCGGGTGCAGGTTCAACTGCTTCCCCTGCTGCACGCCGTTTCTGGGCGGCAGGAGCTTTAGGCCCCGGCCCATTGACAAAGTGGTCGAGGAGCTCGCCACCATCGACAACGACGGGCTTTTTGTGGTGGACAATTCGCTCGCGCAGGACAAGAAGTGGGAGCTTGATTTATTTACGGCAATGATTCCGTTTAAAAAGCACTGGTGCTGCCATCCCATTGAAGACGACCCTGACGTGCTCGAAAAGGCAGCGCAGGCCGGCGCCTGGTACGTGTACCAGGCGGTGTTCGACACTTCCGATTTCATCCGGAAACGAATAGAGCGGTACAAGAGCTTCGGCATCGGCGTGGAGGGGACCATCATCCTGGGCACCGACGACCACACCGAGGACTTTGTAAAGCGGCTCGTGGATTTTCTCATGGCAATAGACCTTGACCTTGCGGAATTCACCGTGCTCACGCCTTTCGCGCACACGCCCATACGCGAGCAGCTCGAGCGCGAGGGCCGCATCCTCACCAACGATCCGGCGCGCTACACGGCGGGCGAGGTGGTGTTCAAGCCGAAGCACATGACGCCCGAGAAGCTGCAGGAGCTGTACGATTATGCGTGGAACACGTTTTACAAGAGCGAGCCGCAAACCTATAAAATGTATAAACTGTTTAAAAAAAGATTGGAAAAGAAAGAAGATAAAAGAGTCTTGGAGGGGGAGGTGTCCCCCTAGGGTGCAGCCTCCTCGTCCCGCGGGACTGCGGGGTCTGCACCCATACCCCCTCGTGGGTAGCCCCCTAGAGAGTTGATTTGCAAGAATGAAACTTTGGTTGCGGGGGCACCAAGAAAGAGAGTTGAAGAGGTTGGAATTCAAAGAGGATTCCTTGACTGATTTATTGCGAATGCCGATTGGCGCGAGAAGAAGTAATTGACCGAATAGAAATCTGTTGCCGCGCGTTAGGGGCGACGGAGGGTGCGCCAGAGCAGCATTGCCGGCCGACCCCGCCGACGGGCATAGGGGCGGTCCGGCAACGAGGCGAATAGCCGAGCCCGGAGGAGAACCGACCCGACCCCGAGCGGAGGCGAAGGCGCAGGGGGAACGCCCATCCTCTTCTTGAATTAAAAAAATCACATGAACAAAAATGACGTTTGCATAACCGGCATGGGCATCGTCTCCGCGCTGGGAGCGGGCGTGCCGGTCCATCGCGACGCGCTTGTCAATGGCCGGTCCGGCCTTGCGGCGCATCCTTTCTTTGAGGGAAAATACCGGACGGAAGTCGTCTGCGGCATGGTGCCGCACGAGGCGTTTCCGCATTCCATTGAAGAGACCGCGGCCGACCGGGCCAGCCTTCTATTCGATATGGCGTGCAGGGAGGCGCTTGCCGGGGCAGGCGTGCAGGGCCCGTGCGAGGCCGACATCATTGTCGGCACCACGGCGAGCAATTTCCACGGCGGAACATTATACTACGGGCAGAAGAAGCAAGGGCTTGCGCCGGACATCAGGCTCGTTTCGGGATTCCTGCCGAGCGCGGTGACGGACTTTGCGGCGGAAAAAAACCACATTACCGGCCGCCGTTACACGCTGTCCTCCGCATGTGCGTCGGCCGCCACGGCCATCGGCCACGCCTTCAGGATGATACAGAGCGGCCGGGCATCCAAGGTGTGCGCGGGCGGCAGCGAAGCGCTGTGCCCGTTTATCGTGGCGGGTTTCAACTCCCTGCGCCTGCTCTCGAAAAAAGCCTGCAAACCGTTCGACGCCGGCCGCGACGGACTCAATCCGGGCGAGGGAGCGGCCGCGCTTGTGCTGGAAAGCGTTGCCGCCGCGCAGGCGCGCGGGGCGCGGCCGCTTGCGTATGTCAAGGGGTTCGGGGAGGCGCTCGAGGCGTTTCACCACACGCGCTCCAACCCGGACGGCAGCGGCATCGCTGAGGCGCTGAACACGTCCACGGCCCGGGCGTTATGGGCCGCCGAAACAATAAACCACGTGCACCTTCACGGCACCGCGACCGTGATAAACGACCTTTCCGAATACAATGCCCTCAAAACCGTTTTCGGCGACAGGCTCGCTGAGGTTCCGGTGTGTTCCACAAAGTCAATGACCGGCCACACGCTGGGCGCTGCCGGCGGGGTAAGCGCGGTCCTCACCGTGCTGTCGCTCGAAGCGGGTCTCGTTCCCGCCACGGTATTTCATGAGACAATAGATCCACAGTTTAATGGACTTTGGGTTGCCGCAGTTCCGCGCAGAATGCCGCTGACCCGCGCGGCCGTCACGTCGCTCGGGTTTGGCGGCGAAGCGGCATGCTTGCTTCTTGAGAGGGCCGCGCAGTGAACGCAACAGTCGGCATTTCGGGCATCGGCCTTATCGGTCCTTGGGGAACCGACCTCGCGTCGCTGAGAGCGGCCCGAAGCGCCGGCCCGGGCAATGTGCGCCTCGTGGAATCCGTTCCGGCAATCGGCGGCGTTTCCAAAAACGACATGCGGCGCATGTCGAAGCTCGCGCGCTTCTCGCTGTTCGCCGCGTCATGCGCCATGGCCGCGGCGGGCCGCGCCGCCGAACGGACAGGGCTTTTTATGGGCCTTTCGCACGGGTCAACCTCGCACATGGTCGAATTCCACGATCTTCTCTTTGACTACGGTCCCGACATGGCGTCGCCGAACAGCTTCTCAAACGGCGTGACCAATGCGCCGCTGTCGTCGGTTTCCGCGGTCCTCAAAATGACCTGCGGCGGAACCACCATGCTCGGGTACGAGAACAACGGGTGCGAGGTGCTTTGCTATTGCGCGCGCGCGATCGTGGATTCGCACTACGAGGCCTGCCTTGCGGGATCGTCGGAAGAATACTCTCCGGTGGTGCACGACGCATACAGAACGTGCGGCTGGCTCGGCGCTTCGGCGCCGCCGCACCTGCCGTTTCCGCGCGGGGAAGGCGCGGCGGGACTCGGCATAAGCGAAGGCAGCGCGTTTGCGGTTCTCGAGCCCCTGTCGCACTTTACGGATAAGAAACCGCTGTGCCTGTTTACGCCCGTCGATCCCGCCGACTGGCGCGGCGGCGCCGGCGTGGTGATTTCGGGCGCGGGGGCAGGGCCGCAGGACGGGCACGAGCTTTCGGCCCTTGCCGCAATCGCAAAAGCGGGCGGCCCAAAGCCTGCTCTGCTGTTCACCAGGCCCCTGTTCGGCGAGACGTTCGGCCTCGGCGCCATGCTGTCGGCGCTTGTCGCATGCGATATCGTGGCCAACGGCGCCGTGTACCCCGCGTTTCCCGCGCACCCGTCTTGCGCCGGATCGTTTGAAAGCGGAATGACCGGGCCCGTCGCCTCCGCGCTGGTGATCGCGGCGGCGAGAAACGGATCTGTGAGCGCCGGGCTTTTTTCGAGGGCCCAAAGCGGCGCCGCTGTTGCGTGATACCTGTGGAAATCCCCGGCGCGGCGAGGTATCATTACTAAGCAGTTTATAAGTAATGCTTCATTAAATCTGTCACGGTAAACTGCTTAGTAACGAAACGGCCCGGACGCGGCCGCGCGATGATATGCTTGACAGAAGAACAATCTGACGCTTTTACGGACAACGCCGTATCATGAGCAGACCGAAAGAGAACGACCGTGAGTGGGGCCTTGGCTTTTACCTGAGCGCGGTTGTTTGTGCGGGCGCTGCCGTTGTCGTCGCCGTCTGTTGCCCCTATTCCGGCAACAGGCTCCTGTACACCGCGATTCTTCCGTGGACCGGCCTTGCATTCTCCCTTGCCGCGTTTTTCGCAGGCCATTTTTCCTACCCGAGAGTCCACAACGTACGGGTCTACCTGGCAGGGTACCTCACATGTCTGTTCGGCATCGCGTATTTCGTTTTGTACCGCTTTGTGTGGGGCCCGCCGCTGCCCCGGGCCGGCGCAGGCTATGCTGTGGCGCTGTATGTTGTAATGCTTGTGAACTGCTACGGCATTCTCTTTCTTTCGCGCGAATTCAAATACCGGGACGTGCGGCGGCTGACCCTCGCCGTCGTCACCGTGGAAGGCGTGCTGGTGCTCGTTGCGCGCCTTTCGCCGCAGGTGACGGAGTGGGTACAACTTCTCGACGCGCCGTATATGTGGGACCCGCGATTTTTTGCGGGCGCGTTGCTGTTTGCCGGTGTTGCAATCCCGAGCGTTCTTTTCGTCAAAAAGGATTTCTTCCTTGGCGGCCTGCTTGCGGGCTGGGCGGTCTTTTTTGCGCCTGCCTGGGTCTCGCGGCTGTGGGGCCGCGGGGTCTATCCGCTGGAAATCGCGGAATTCACCGCCATGCCCGTGTATCTCACCGTCTGCGTGATCGTCCACTGGTTCATGCGCATGGACCGCCGCATTTCCTACGATCCGCTGCTGCACATTTACAACCGGGACTACTGCAGCAAGATAATATCGGAGCAGAGCAGCATCGACACCTCGCCGCCGTTTGCCGTTGCGATGGTGGACATCGATCATTTCAAGAACGTCAACGACACCTACGGCCACCAGGCCGGCGACCAGGTGCTGTACGCCGTGGCGCAGGCCATTCAGAATGAGGTGGTGCCCGCCGGCACCCTGTGCCGGTACGGCGGCGAAGAGATGGTGGTGTTTTTTCCCCAGATCGGCATCCGCGACGCGGAACCGGTGATCGAGCGGGTGAGGGCGTCAATCGAAGCGTTGAGGGTCAAGACGCGCAACAAGACCCTGAGCGTAAAGGTCTCGTGCGGCGTTTCCGCGAGGGACGACATCTCCCAGAGCGTCATCGACGTCATTCACACGGCCGACAAGGCGCTGTACAAGGCCAAGAAAGAGGGCCGCAACCAGGTGCGGACCGCCAAGACGCCGCTTGATTCTTCCAGAAGAAAGTGACGGTCTTCCCGACCGGCCGGCCCGCTTCCGCGGCTCCGGAAATTGGCCGCGATTCCCGCTTTGACCGCCTCCCGCAGGAACGTATTTTAAGGGATATTTTTTTGGAGACCCGCCGATGTTTCAAGCTCTGGCCGGACCGTTTTTGTGGACTCGGGCGCTGTGCGTGTTCTGCTGCCTCGTGGTGGCCGGAATGTTTCTCAGCTCGTTTTTCACCCTGCTGTACCAGAGGTTTATCTACCGAAAGCTCTATCGGCCAAAGTATGATCCCGCGTTCCACCCGAAATGCGCGGTCATCGTTCCCTGCAAGGGCGGCGGCACAAAAAATTACAAAGACAATCTGAGATCGTTTCTGGAGTTTCCCTACGACAACTACGAAGTCCTTTACACCGTTGAGAGCGAGTCGGACGGCGCGGTGCCCGCGATCAGGGACGTCGTCGCGGGCAGCGACAAAGCGTCTTTGGTTGTTGCCGGTCTTTCCACCGCCTGCGGTCAAAAGAACCATAACCTTCTCGCGGGCGTCAAGAAGGCCCGCGCTCCGGACGTGTTCGTCTTCGCCGACGTCGACATCTCGCCCCGGCCCGAATGGCTTTCCGAAATCATCCTTCCGCTGTCCGATCCCGGCATTAGCGTCACCACGGGCTTCCGCTGGCTTCACGCAGAGCGCGGCACGCTCGGCCAGCAGGCGCATTTCTTCATGAATTCCTTTTTGTACACTTTATACAGCACCGCCTCGTTCCTGGGAAGCGTGGGGCTGTGGGGCGGCTCCATGGCCATCCGCAAGAAGGATTTTGAAGTCCTGGGCGTCGCGGCGCGCTGGAGCGAGACCGTGGTGGACGACAGCAGCCTTTCGCAGATTATCAAGAAGCGGAGGAAGAAGTCGATCCTGGTGCCCACGTGCATCACCCATACCGACGACCTCATCGACAGCGTGGCCGACGCCACGCGGTGGTTCGAGCGCCAGATGATGTTTCTCAAGCTGTACCAGAGGGGCCTGTGGCTCACGGCAATGCCGGTTATTTTCATATGCCTGCTCACGCTCGTGTGGCTGCCGGTTGCGGCCGTGGTGAGCCTGATTACCGCGCGGTCCTTTTTCGCGCTCGGGGGCGGGCCTTCGGTCGTGCTTGTGGCCGGAAAGTTCCTGGTAGACCTGATGTATCCCGCGCTCGGCGCCATGCCGCGGCTCGGGTGGTTCATGGTTTTTCAGCCGGCATCGCTGTTCGTGTTCCTGGTAAGCTGCATGCGCACTGCCTTTACAAACACGATTATCTGGAGCGGCATCAAATACCATTTGTCGTTTTCCGGCAGAGTAACCTCTTTGGAACGGACGTAGCATGAACGTTGCGGTGTTTGCATCGGGGAGCGGCAGCAATTTCCAGGCGCTCATCGACAGGGCGGCGTCGGGCGAGCTCCACTGCTCGCTCGCCCTGTGCGTGGCGAACAACGCCGGCGCATTCGCGCTTGAGCGCGCGAAAAAACACGGCATTCCCTGGCGGCACATCGCGCCGTCGCATTTTCCCGACGAGCAGGCATATAGTGCGTCCCTGCTCGCGGTGCTTCGCGAATACAACATCGACCTTATCGCGCTGGCCGGATACATGAAGAAAATCCCGCGGCCGGTCATTGCCGCGTTCCCGGACCGGATCGTCAATATCCACCCCGGCCTTCTTCCCGCGTTCGGCGGCAAGGGCCTGTACGGCGAGAAGGTCCATCAGGCGGTGATTGACTACGGGGCAAAGGTCTCGGGCATCACCATACATTTCGTCGACGAGGAGTACGACCACGGGCCCATCATTTTCCAGGGCACGGTGCCGGTGCTCGACACCGACGACGCGCACACGCTTGCGGCGCGCGTGCTCGCGCTCGAGCACGCGAGTTATTGGCGCGTGCTCGATGCGATCGCGCAGGGAAGAATCACGGTGAAGAACCGGAAGGTGTATGGCACGGTCTGACACGCAGGCGCTCTACGATTTCGACGCCGGCATCGAGCGCGAGCGCGTCTGCCGCGGCGCCAGCCGCGTGGTGGGGCTCGACGAGGCGGGCCGCGGACCGCTGGCGGGTCCGGTGGTGGCGGCAGCGGTCATGCTCGACCTTTCCAGGCCCATTGAGGGAGTTTTCGATTCCAAGCAGGTCCCGGCGCGGAAACGGGAATCGCTGTACGGCCGCATTGTTGCCGAGGCCGTGGCGTGGGGCGTGGGCCAGGCGTCGGTGGAGGAGATCGAGGAGCGCAACATTCTGCAGGCAAGCCTTTGCGCCATGCGGCGGGCGCTTGACAAAATAGAGGCAGCCTGGTCGATCGCGCTCATCGACGGCAACCAGACCATCCCGGGGATCGGCCAGGACGTCCAATGCGCAATTGTAAAGGGCGACGCCGCAAGCGCCTCGATTGCCGCCGCGTCAATTATCGCCAAGGTCTTTCGCGACAGGCTCATGGTCGGGTATCAGGCGGAGTTTCCGGACTACGGGTTTGCGCAGCACAAGGGATACGGGACCGCGGTTCACATCGACAGGATAAGAAAACTCGGACTGTGTCCAATCCATCGCAGGAGCTTCTGCCTGCGCCTTCTGGAGCAGCCGTCTATGGCATTTGCAAACGCAACCGGCCCTTTACAGCCAGGAAGGGAAAACGCATGAACCTCAAAGCGACCCGGGAGGGCAAATGGTATCGCTTTGCCGTGCTCGACCTCGGGAACGAACACTGGACGCCGTCCACGTTTTTTCCCCAGCTCGACAGCGCAATTGACCGGGTGAAAATGGCGCTTTCGGAGGACCCGGTGGCCCTCATCCTTATCGACCTCACGGCGCTCACCACCGTGGACAGCTCGCTCATCACGCTTGTGGTCCAGACCATCCGGCTGTCGGGAACGGGCCGCGTGAGCGTGATTGTGGCAAACCCCGACGTGTATTCGTGGCTTGCCCTTCTCGGCATCGATCGCCTCGCCGAGATCTTCAACTCCGAGCAGGAGTGGCGGGAAAAACAGAACGATTCGCAACCTTAGGGATTCTTCAATGGCAGATATTCGGCCTTTTGCCGGCTACCGGTACGCACTTGACAAACCGGAAGACCTCGGACGGTTTACGGCCCCGCCGTACGACATGATCGACACGGCCGCCGTTGCCCGCTTGTACGACGCCGATCCCCGCAATGTCGTGCGGATTATCCAGAACCGGAAGGAACCGTTCGACACCGAGAACAGGGACCGGCACCACCGCGCGGCGAAACTTCTTGACGAGTGGATAGCCTCGGGCGTGCTTGCAAAAGACCCTGCGCCGTCGCTGTACGTGTACCGGCACGAGTTTCCCGTAAGGCGCGGAAGCGCCGACGTGATGTGCCGGCGCACCGCGGTCATTGCTCTTGTCAAGCTCGCCGAATACGAACGGGGAATTATTCTGCCGCACGAATACACGCTTTCCGGCCCCAAGATCGACCGCTACGAACTGCTCAGCGCAACGCGCACCCATGCCGAGCTTATCTTCGGCCTCGTGCCCGACAGCGGCCCCATCTACAACGTCATCGCCGCATGCGTGCAGGGTCCGGCCGTGGGCGCGTTCGAATCCGAGGGTTCGGTCCGGCACACCCTGTACCGCACCGCAGACCCGCACGCCATCGAGAGCGTCACGCGGGCGCTTGCCGGAAAAAAGGTCCTTATCGCCGACGGCCACCACCGCTACGAGACCGCGCTTTCCTTTTACCGCGACACGGGCAACCCCGCGCACGCGTGGGTGGTGATGGCGCTCGTGTCCATGGCCGATCCCGGGCTCGTGATCCGGCCGTTTCACCGTCTGGTTCGAACGTCGCCCGGGCCGGGCCTGGCGCCCCTGCATACGGTTCTTCCGCAGTTCTTTGATGTCAAGGACCGCGGCGAAGCCTCGCTTCCGGCGGTCCGCGCCTTTCTCGACAAGGGAAACGGGGCCGACATGCTCCTGCTCGACACCGCCGATATGCGGCTCTACGGCCTATCGCTCAACGCGGCGGGCGACGACTACCTCACCGCGCACCCGGGCGGCATGTCGCGGCTGTGGAACCGGCTCGACGTATCGAAGATAAATTCCATTGTTGTCAACAAGCTGCTCGGCCTGCCGCTGGACGGCACCGTGCTCCACGATCTTATCGACTATGTCAACGATGCGGACGCGGCATTCGGCGAGGCCGTGCGCTCCCCGCATTCCTACCGCGGCGCGTTTTTTATCAGGCCGCTCGACATTGCCGCGGTGAACGCCATTGTGTCGGGCGGAGAACGCATGCCGCAGAAATCAACCAACTTTTTTCCGAAGTTTTTCTCGGGCCTTGTCTTTAACAGGCTGGAGAACGGTTGAAGCCGACACGGATCATCCAATGGGCGCTCGGCGTCTGCCTGGCGGCCGCGGGCCTCTTTATTTTTTTCCGCAGCGTCGACCTTCGCGGGCTGGCGTATCAGCTGTCGCACGCCAACCCCCTTGCAATCGTTGCCGCGGCAGTGCTCGCCGTGGCGTCGATATGGCTCAGGGCCATTCGGTGGAGCATCATGCTGCCGTCGCCGCCCTTGTCGCACAAGAAACAGCTGTTTCCCATCGTCACCGTCTCGTTCATGATCAACAACATCCTTCCCGCGCGCATGGGCGAGGCCGCCCGGGCGGTGCTGTTGTGGCGCAGGAACGGCTACAGCGCCGCGGTGAGCATCGGCTCGCTCATCCTCGAGCGCGGCATCGACGTGCTCGCCCTGAGCGCCTGCTTCTTTGCGCCGGTGTTTTTTGTGCCGGATATCGGCGGCGGCGCGGGCGCGTCGGTTTACAAATCGGTAACCCTTCATTCCGTGGCGGTTATTCTCGCCGCGGGCGTCGCATGCTGCGTGGGGCTCCTTGCGGCGTATTCGCTGTTTCCCGCCGGGGTCCGCAGAATATGCAGGACAGCGCTCGCGGTGGCGCCCCGCAAGGCGCGTCCGCGAATCAGGCGCATCGGCATCGATGTCGCCTCGACCCTCGACTGGACGTTCTCCATCGGCAAGGTCCTTGCCGTTGTTGCCCTTTCGGCAGGCATTATCTTGTGTTATTCCCTCAGCGTTGTTTTCCTGGTGGGCAACGGAGGGTTTGGATTGCTTCAAGGGTGTTTTTCCCAGGCATTTGCCGCACTTGGCGCGGCCATTCCGCTCGCGCCCGGCTATGTGGGCACGCTCCACGCGGTTATGCTTGAAGGGCTTGTTCTGTGCGGGCTGGCCCGTAACAAGGCGCAGGCCGTGACCATCCTGTACCACGCAGTTCCCTATGGCACGGTCACGCTGCTGGGACTGTATTATTTTTTCAAGCTGAACATGACGTTCAAAGACCTTTCCGAAGCGGAAAAGAAAATCGAACAGGAGAACCGGGGCGCCGATGAATGACAGAGAACTGCTTGCGAATCTGCAGGAAGCTGCCGGGAAAATCAAGGCGGAGCTGTCCAAGAGAATTGTGGGGCAGGACGCCGTTGTGCGCGATCTTCTCGCATGCCTCTTTGCCGGCGGCCATTGCCTTCTGATCGGCGTGCCGGGTCTGGCCAAGACCACGCTCATCCGGTGCATCGGCGAATGCCTGTCGCTCAAGTTCAACCGGATCCAGTTCACGCCCGATCTCATGCCGTCCGACATCACCGGCTCCGAAATTCTGTACGAAGACCGGGCCGGAGGAACGCGGGAATTCAGATTTGTAAAGGGGCCGGTGTTTTCGAACATCGTGCTTGCCGACGAGATCAACCGCACGCCGCCCAAGACCCAGTCCGCGCTGCTGCAGGCGATGCAGGAGCGCGAGGTGACATCCTCGGGCGTCACCTTTGCGCTGCCCTCGCCGTTCTGGGTGCTTGCAACGCAAAACCCCATCGAGCAGGAAGGCACCTATCCGCTCCCCGAAGCCCAGCAGGACAGGTTCATGTTTTCGGTGGAAATCGGGTACCCGAGCCATGCCGAAGAGCTGGCGATAGCGAGGATCGGCACATTGTCGCAGACGCAGGCCATTTCCGCGGTGCTCGGCGGACCCCAGGTGGAACAGTTCCGCGACCTGGTGCACCGCGTGCCGGTGGCCGATTCGGTCGTCGAATGCGCGGTGAAACTCGCCAGATCCACGCGGCCGGAAAGCCCGGAATGTCCTGCCGACGTGCGGCAGTATGTCACCTGGGGCGCCGGGCCTCGCGCGTCGCAATATCTTGTTCTTGCCGCAAAGGCCTATGCCGCGCTCGAAGGCAGGCCATCACCGGATGCAAACGACGTGAAGCGAGCCGCGCCCTGCGTGCTCCGCCACAGAATCGTGCGGTCGTTTCATGCCGAGACCGAGGGAATGGGCGCAAATGAGATTGTGAAGAGACTGCTCAAAGATTTGTAGGCCGACCTTTTCGGAACCATGTTTCAGCTTCGATTCGCGGTCAACGACTTGTCCGGTGAGAGCGTCGAGGCGACCGAGGCCCGAATGTAGCCGTAAGGCAATTGCCGTTTTGTGACGCCAGTCACAGCCCCGCGAAAACCGAAAGAGTATTTTATTGACAGAGCGTATTTGTTATCGAACTAACCGTTTGCCTAATCCAGGGGGAATTTTCTTATGCGTACCTGTAAACCTGGTTCGTTGCTCGCCTTGTTGGTGTCCTCACTTGTCCTTTTAACCTGCACCAGCCAGCAGAATCCGTTCGATCCTTCCAAAGCAACGGTCACGCCGGTACTTGAAAATTCCGCGGGCCAGAAAAGCGGCTCCACCATTTCCGACAGTGTCGGCAACCAGGTGACCATCACCCTGACCGCCTATCTTCCTTCCTACATCGATTCGGTGAAGGTGACTGTTTACGGCGTCACCGATACGGACACGGTTCATGTCTTTGACAAGAGCACAGCCTGGACCGAGACCCAGGATGTTTCCATCACGTTCCGTTCGGCCGGAACCCGCACCGTTTCAATTGTGGTTTTCGCGGGCGGCACGGAAAAGACGGTTACGGCATCAATTATTATTGCCGGCAAACCCACCCCCAACCGGCCGCCGGTGCTGGAGGTGTCGGGCGTGCGAAACATCCTCACGACGCAGGAATGTTCGCTGTCGCTGTCGGTGCAGGATTCCGACGCGGGCCAGACCAGCACTATCGTTCTTGTCAAGGGCCCGCAGGGCGCTACGCTCAACGGCACTGTATTCACGTGGACGCCTCCTTCAGGATTCACCGGAACGGATTCCGCCGTGTTTGCGGCAACCGACAATGGCACGCCACCTATGTCGGACACCGTAACGGTGAAGATATCGGTAAGCGCGGTCATCGCGGTTCAGATCACGACCCCATTAGCTGCGACTACTTCCATCACGGCAGGCGGTACAACCGCGCTGCAGGTCGTTGCCGGCGGCGCCAACCTCTCATACCAGTGGTATTACAACGGCACGGCAATCACCGGTGCAACATCAAGCTCGTATTCGAAGACCTGGACCGCAACCGACGGCGGAACGTACAAAGTGGTGGTGTCCAATACCGCGGGAAAGGATTCCTCAACCACGCAGGTTACTGTAAGCCCGCTCATCACCACGGGGCTTGGCGCGAGCACGAGCATAGCGGTAAGCAGCACGACGGCGCTTTCGGTCACGGCTGCCGGCACTGCGACGCTCACCTATCAATGGTATTACAACGGCGCGGCAATCACCGGCGCAACCACGAGCAGCTATTCCAAGACGTGGGGAGCAGGCGATGGCGGAGTTTACAAGGTGGTAGTGACAAATAGCGCAGGCAGCGATTCGTCAAAGACTACGGTCACGATTAATTCCTCCATTACCACGCCGCTTCCCGGGACCACCAATGTTGTTCAGGGCAGCGCCACGCCGCTTACGATCCTCGCGTCGGGAACGGCGCCCATTACGTATCAATGGTATTATAACGGCACGGCAATCACCGGTGCGACAACTGCTTCCTATTCGAAAACATGGGGAGGCGCCGACGGCGGGGTTTACAAAGTGGTGGTGACCAACCCGACGGGCAAGGATTCTTCGTCGACGCAATTGACCGTAAGCCCGGTTATTACGAGCGGTCTTGCCGCAAACACGCCTGTAATCCAAAGCGGCAGCACCGCGCTATCGGTCACCGCATCCGGGACCGCTCCGACCTATCAGTGGTATTTTAACGGCGCGGCAATCAGCGGCGCGACATCGAGTTCGTATTCGAAGACCTGGACCGCAACCGACGGCGGAACGTATAAAGTGGTGGCAACAAACGCAGCGGGAAAGGATTCGTCGACCACGCAGGTTACCGTAAGCCCGCTCATCACCACGGGACTTGGCGCAAGCACGAGCATAGCGATAAGCAGCACGACGGCGCTTTCAGTCACGGCAGCCGGCACTGCGACGCTGACGTACCAGTGGTATCTCAACGGCGCGGCAATTTCCGGCGCAACCTCGAGCAGCTATTCCAAGACATGGGGAGCGGGCGACGGCGGAGTTTACAAGGTGGTAGTGACAAATAGCGCAGGAAGTGATTCCTCAAAGACTGCGGTCACGATTAATTCCTCCATTACCACGCCGCTCCCCGGGACCACCAATGTTGTTCAGGGCAGCAGCACTGCGCTGACGATCGTTGCATCCGGCACGCCGCCCATTACGTATCAATGGTACTACAACGGCGCGGCAATCACCGGCGCGACAACTGCTTCCTATTCGAAAACATGGGGAGGCGCCGACGGCGGGGTTTACAAAGTGGTGGTGACCAACCCGACGGGCAAGGATTCCTCCACAACGCAGTTGACCGTTACGTCGACCGCACCCACCGGCGCTTCGGCCGATCCGGCCGCCATCTGTTCCGGCGGATCATCCTCACTGAGCGTTACCGGCGGTTCTCTTGGAACAGACGCCTCGTGGAAATGGTATACGGATGCCGCATGCACGACGCCCGTGCTCGGCAACAACACGGGAACTCCGATAACTGTTTCTCCAACGTCAACGACCACGTATTACGTGCGTGCGGAGGGCGCGGGCAACAACACCGCGACCGCTGGCGTGATGGTGACGGTGAATACACCCTCAACAGCGGCCAATGGCGCGGTTGCGACGCCTTCAACCGTTTGTTCGGGAACTTCTTCCTCGCTCAGCGTTTCGGGAGGCACGTTGGGCACCGGCGCTAGTTGGAAATGGTACACCGATGCCGGCTTCACCACTCCCGTTACCGGCATCAACACGGGAACTCCGATCACGGTGACGCCAAGCACCACAACAACGTATTATGTCCGCGCCGAAGGCGCCTGCGGTAACACAACAGGTTCCTCGGCAGTCGTTACTGTCAACACGAACTCGGTAGCTCCCACAAGCATAGGCGCCACCGTGACAACCATCTGCTCCGGCAGCACCTCAACGCTCACCGAGTCTGGCGGAACGCTCGGTACCGCCGCTTCGTACCACTGGTACACGGACGCCGGCTGCACCATCCCGGTTACGGGCACCAACACGGGAGCGTCCATAACAGTTTCTCCTACGTCAACAACCATCTATTATGTGCGAGCCGAGGGCACATGCGGCAATACTGCAACGGCGACCACCACCATAACCGTTAGTGTGCCTTCAATTGCACCGACCGGGGCAACTGCCGGATCTGCAAAAATCAATGCGGGCAATTCGACGACGGTGAGCGTTTCGGGAGGATCGCTTGGAACTGGCGCTTCGTGGAAATGGTACACGAACTCAGGATGCACGAACGCTGCAGGTGCCGGGACTTCCATTACAGTTACTCCTGCAGCGACCACAACTTATTATGTACGTGCGGAAAGCAGCACACCATGTGGTAACACCTCAACTGCAAGTGTCACAGTAACCGTTATCAGTGTGACTCAGATCTCTTGCTGCGATATGCATACCCTCTTTGTCAAGTCCGACAGCACACTGTGGGCATGCGGGGATGATTCCTATGGGGAACTGTGCGACGGAGGAACTACTGTTCAGCTCACGCCCATAAAGGTCAAGACCGGCATTATTAGCGCCGTCGCTGTCAATGGCGGCTCCAGCCTCTATCTTACAAGCACTGGGGACCTTTACCAAGTCGCATCTGGCAGCACTACAAAGATCATGACAAATGTGCAAAGCATGTCAGCAAGCTCCACACATATCTTGATACTAAAGAAAGATCAAACACTGTGGGCCTGCGGCGGAAATTCCTCTGGTGAACTTGGAGATGGTACCACAATAAGCAGAACCAGTCCGGAGGAGGTCTATTATTCGGGCGTTAAAGCGGTGGCTGCAGGGCAGGGGTTCTCACTGGTTTTGATGACTAATGGAACGCTGTACGCCTGCGGAGATAACGGTTCCGGTGAACTCGGCTATGGCACCCTTTACAATGGCGATTCCACCCTATATCCCGTTACTATCACCGGCACGTTCACGAGTATTTCCGCCGCATACCAGCAGAGTTTCGCCATAAAGAGCGATGGCACGGTTTGGAGCTGGGGATTCAATTACGCAGGTCAGCTGGGAAATGCGGACAGCTCCACAACTCAAAACATCGTACCTGCCCAAATGCTCTCGGTAGCCAATGTGGCAAGCGTTTCGGCAGGTCAAACGCAAACGTTGATGCTCACGACCGGAGGAGTGCTTTGGGCAACAGGGTTCGACCTGAACGGCCAGCTTTGTGACGGACAAACAGCCACGCGACGGGCTCCAGAAAACGTAATGTCCGGAGTTCAGTATATTGCGGCAGACGCGGGGAATGGTTCGAGTTTCGTTGTGAAAACAGATGGGACGGTCTGGGTCTGCGGAGCCAACGGCAACGGACAACTTGGAAACGGTACGTATACCACCCAGCCCAATCTTGTCAAGATTTCCGGCGCTTCCACCGGATTCTAAGAAGGATTGATCCCAGATTATGCATTGGGAGCAAATCCGATATCAGCATGGCATTAAATTAATGGAGAACCTGGAAGCGGGATAACTACCAATCAGCCAACATCCTTTAACCTCAGATTCTGAACGGGGGGTCGGCGTTCCGGCAAATACCAGTAACCCCGTGGCAGGACAAGGTGCCAGCCACGTCTTCTTGGCTGCAGGGAACAATATTTGTTACTTGTCAATAATCACCGATGCTCGTGTGGTAAGCCTGTATAGATATGTAAAGCAGTAATTTCATTCTTGCAAGGGAGTTCTTAACCTCTTCGAAATCAATCCTGGTCATTAGAGCCGGGTGGGTGAGGTCTGAACAAGGTAGGTATGCAGAAACAGAACCTTTCCATCGCCGCTTTCGTTAATCAGTTCAACATAG
The DNA here is from genome assembly GCA_963753345.1 of uncultured Fibrobacterota bacterium. Classification (GTDB taxonomy): domain Bacteria; phylum Fibrobacterota; class Chitinivibrionia; order Chitinivibrionales; family FEN-1185; genus FEN-1185. The sequence goes on along the minus strand of CAVWBU010000024.1, from coordinate 314,976 downwards.
TCCCAAATCTGGACAGAGAAAACAGGACAATTCCCTCAAGCGTAAGGTTCCGTTGAACTTTAGGTCATACTGCACCTTGACCGATATTGTTTTTTTGGTGCATTTCAGTGTTTTTCTATCGTAATGAAAGGAGAGAAGAAAAATTCCATGAAGCGAAACGTGATATCCTCAAAGCAGTCTGCCGAAATTGCCAAAAGCGGTTTCCCCAAAGTCTTGCGGACTTGCGGTGAGTGCACTGCCTGTTGCGAAGGGCATCTGGAAGGCCAGGTGTACGGGCATCATTTCTATCTAGGAAGGCCGTGCCATTTCATGAAACCCGGTGGATGTTCAATTTATCCGGACCGGCCGGCGGAACCGTGCAAGAGATTCAAGTGCCTCTGGTTGTCGGAAGATTTTCTTCCCGCCTGGTTTCGACCCGACAAATCGAATGTGATAGTCACGTGTGCCTCATGGGGACCCAATAAAGATCTTACCTACCTCAAGGTGACAGAGCGAGGCACAAAAATTGATTCGGCGGTATTGAACCTAATCTATATGTATGACGTTCAGACCAAGGTACCCATTACCGTTCAAATCGACAGGGGTTGGAGCCACTATGGGCCCGCTGAGTTTGTCGAAGAGATGCAGCAGATAAGCACGCAATCGCCAAACGGCAGCCTATAAGTGTACACTATTCCCAAGAGCAGCATATCGAAGAAAAGTCCTTCAGGTATGGTATGGAAAAGTGGGTTGGTTGGGTTTGAAAAAACATGAAAAAACAAAACCTTTCCATAGGCGCCTTTGCAAATCGTCTTGGCGTTGTAGATGATCTGCTGTCCGGCAAGGGAATCCTCAAACACCGTTTTGTGATCTCATCGCTGTACGGTACTTTTCCCAATGTAGCCTGGAACGGGGGAAGGAACTTCGTCCAATTCTCCTCGAATATTGCCGATGAGAAAGAATGGTTTAAGAAAGCAAACTATCTGTGGTACCATCCCTTGGGCATGGAATCCCTCATCCGCTCTTATAACGATAAGGGAATAGGCATCAGATACACCTATTCCAACTCGTTGATCGGGAAAAAGGATCTGAGCGACGAACGGGCAAACCTGACACTGGAGGTTGCACACAATTCAATGAACGCGGTTATCACAGGGAATCCATTGATTGAAGAATACGTCAGGAAGCATTATCCGAAGTTCAAAATCATCAGTTCTGCAACCTCCCAAAAGAATCTTTCTGTGCCCTTTTTGAAAAAGCGAATCGACGAGATCGATCTGCTTGTGCTGCCGCCTGAGTACAACGATAATTATGAACTGATAAAACGGCTTGGCGTTGACAAACTTGAAATCCTCATCAATGAGCGGTGCGTGCCTTTTTGTCCCAACAGGCGGGCCCATTATGTGGCGATTTCGAAATCGCAGATTTTCTGGGACCCGAAGTTCGAGGGAGACAGTTATGTTTCCCACTGCCCTTTGTATCGTGCCATGAAGCAGAAAACCCAAATTGAGACGTTGGTTCTTTCGGACAAGAAGATAACGGCGCTGCAGAAATTGGGAGTTCACAACTTCAAGTTCGTGGGACGGCACTTTTCGAGGGATGAGTTTGTTCTTGAAGTCGACAGGGTCCTTATCAAAGACCGATTTAGGCGTTACAAAGATCGTGAAGAATAGGAGCATTGCTTTCTGCTACGACGGAATCTTCAACCTGCCTCTTATATCATTCGTTTCGGAAAAAGAAAGACCCTTTCCATACGGAAAGGGTCTTTTGACAACCAACCAAAGCGAAATTCGGAAAGTTACCTGCTGAGCGCCACATCCCCCGAGATCACGGACTTCTGGCCTCTGATTCTCACAATGTAATTCCCCGCCCTTGCAAGGCTGCCGGAATCGGTCCTGCCATCCCAAATAACATGATTGCTTCCGGAGTTAAGAGCAAGCGTCCGAACCTTCTTGCCCTGCATATTGTAAATCTCGGCAGATTGAGCCGTTTCGCCTTTGGCAAAGCTAACCGTGGTGTTGACCGGCCTTATGCCATTGCCCGATACCGAGATCTGCACATTTCCCTCGCGAAGAAGATGCGAATTCTCTTGAGGAAGAGTCGAAGTCAATACCCCTGATGCATCAACAAGGCCCGGCCCTGCCACGTTCGCAGCTACGGGGTTCATGACTGTGGTAATAGCTGAAGCAGGGTATCCGTAGCCTGTAATAAATGCGTTCACAATGGGCTGGTTCCACGTACTTGCCGCAAATTTTGTCACTCTTATTTTCATGGTTGTCGCGTAGTCAACAGCTCCTCCAAACGTACCCATCACAATCGCATTGCCGTTGTTCCCATCGGTAATTCCACCGCTCCAATCGGCGGCATTGCCCATCCACAGCGAGTCTACAATATAGAGCTGCATCTTTGCAGGATAGGTAGTCGGGATATTGCCGACCATATAGACGCACGAATTGTTGTTTACCAAACGCAGCGTGCCCCTTGTGCCGGCCGCATTATTGTCATTGCAGCCGAACCATATTGCACCCTTTGTGTTTTTCTGACTCATGGTAACACCGCTATACTCACCAAATTGATCATGGCCTTTATTGCACCCTATGCTTACCAGAATATCCGCGTCCCCCACGCACGTGAGTGCACTAAACGTCTCACCACCCGCGGAAGCTGGAAATTGAACTGTGGTGCCCGTTTTATTCACTCCTCCTTCACTGGTGGCCACCACACCGGCAGGACACAAGCCCGTGCCAAGATATATGCCACAATTCCCTCCCTGGTCAGCGATTGTAATATTGGCAGCCGGCATTCCAAAGCCGATAAGCACTTCGCATATTCTTGACACAATGGGGACGGAAGGATGGTCGCTGGCAAAGGCGTTGGGCTTTATCACTGCTTTGGCCGTTTGCCATGTCTTTGTTGACGGGATTTTCAAAAGAGTGGCCCATGCGGCGGTTACATCCGTTTTGTTGGCGAGCGCGCATGCCAGTTTGTCCATGTTGGCCTTCACGGCAGCAAAATTTACGCCCGTCGCGTAGGTGGGACTATTGAAGTCGGTCCAGCCTGGATATGTGGTACTCCGAACCATTGACGTCGAGGTAACAGTCCCGGAGGGCGCGTCCTGAATAAAGGCAACGCGCAGGTTATCCACGTCCGTGTTGATCGGCGTTGTGCTGAGGTTGACCAACGTGGTGGTTATGTTCGCTGCCTTTGCCTTATTCGCCAATGGACCCAACAAGCGCCAATCCGGCCGCGCTTGCCGCGGAGGCTTTCAAGAAATTCCGCCTCGTCTTCAATGTCTTTTCACTCATGATATTTCCCCCTCGTGAAAGAGATGGTTAAGAAAACAAAATTAACAATCTTTATTCATTATTTTATTTTTGAATTGTAATATGTCGAGAACGCACTCGCATCCGGCACCGCCTGGCTTGACGAGTCGTAGTCACTAAACTGCATTTCAATAAATATATTGCTCATATGTGCAAAAACGTACAATCCGCCGCCGACATCGAATCCGATTGCGGTGGTATTCGGGAACGGTGAAATAGTTTCCTTTGTCGACGCCGCGTATTTAATGGGCCAGATATTGAATTCCGAATCTGCAGCCGCTGCTGATCCATAGTCGAGCACGAATACTTCCAGCTTGCGGGTGGCGCCGGCAAGCGGTTCCTTGAGGTAAGTACCGAAACCGTCCTTGAGAGCATCGGTCCCATCGCACTTACCGCAATAACTGGGGCATCCGCCATCGACCCAATTACTATTTGCCGTGGAATTGGTGAAGGGCATCGTCGCGGCGCCGGAGACCGACACAGACGAGTCAAGCACCCAGCCGGTAATCTGATTGGTAATAATCAAACTGTCCACCGGAGTCGTTACGGCTTTCGGCGTCGTGGGCCCTGCGCACGTAAGCGCCATTACTCCCACACCGCAAATCGCTCCGGCAAGCACTTTTGAAAACGCTTTTGTCCAACCCGATTTCATGACATTAACCCCCTCCGTTCAAGATGTCAATCCAGCCTTTATCAATAAATATATTAGATTTAACCGATTACGCCTGATTTATTTGCCATTATATAAATAAATATACTACGCTCTACGCCTGAACATCCACTGCTTCTATTTTGCCAATGCCTTATAATCGCTCAAAAAATTCACCGCATCCGGCGCTGCGGTTGTCGGGTCTGCGTATCCGGTAAACTCAAGACTGAAAAAATATCTATCAAACGTGGCATAGACATCGATTCCCCCCTGGACCCGGACCGCCTGCGCCTCGTCAAGTGAAAAACCGGCAAGCTGCACCGTGTCGGAAAAGGTGGTATCGAGCGGATTTTGGATCACGTGCAGCGCGGTGATCTTGTCAAAGATAGCTTTTGAACTTGCCGCAGAGCCGTATTCTTCAACATAGCCCTCGAAATGATAATTGCCGTTGGTGTCTGTGTGCGTGGGCCCGCCGTACATGTGCTCGATAAACCAGTTTTCGAGTCCGACATTCTGGTAGAGAGCAGCATCGCCGTCGACTGCGCGATACAGACTTTCAATAGGCATGACGGCAAAAGGGCTGTTTGAAGCCGGAACCCAGCCGTCCACCTGGGTGGTGACATAAAAATCAGCCAACGTGGCTTGACGGCTGGTCGGGCCATTTGCGCATGATATCATACCCAACACTCCCATCGCTCCCGCCAGCATGATATGGCGCTTAGGATTCAAAATCACACACTCCCACCTTGTTCGACTACGAATGCCTTGATATCGAAATTTTAGGCAAAAGCCGGTTTGTCTGAAATATTCCGATTCAGCCATTTCTTGCAGACAAGCCGGGCCGGAACGAATTCTCTACTCCGTGAACCCCTTGGGCAATTCTTCCCCTGAAGGAGGGACAGCATTTTGCGGTTTTGGCGCTGCCTGTTGTGCTGGGCCACCCGGCTTTTCCGCGCCTTTTATCTCGCCGCCCGACCCCATGGCATCGGCGCTGACGCTGTTTTCCGCGTCGGATTCCTTTATGGCGCGAAGGGCTTTCTTCTTTTCGGTGATATACGAGCCTTTGTTTATTCTGTTCTCACCGATAGAATACACCTCGATGGCCGCCCTTCCCTGCACCGGGCATGCTTTTTCGCAGTACCCGCAGCCGATGCACTTGTCGTCCATCACGAACGGCCGCTTAAAAGGCCCCTTGAAATTGTCCACCACCATGGAATCTATGGCGTGGATGGGGCATATTTCTGCGCAGATGAGGCAGAGCTTTTCCTGCTCCCAGGCAATGCACCGGTGGCGGTCGATAACGGCCGTGCCCATCTTGACAAACTGTTTTTCCTCAAGCGGGAGGCCGCGTATGGCCTGGGTGGGGCACACGTGGCCGCACATGTTGCACTTGTCTTCGCACGGCCCGTGCCTGGGCACCAGGTGCGGGGTCCACAGGCCGTCGAATCCCGCCTCGAGATCGGCGGGCTGGAGCCCGTTCGTTTTGCACGTCTTCATGCATTCGCCGCAGCGGATGCAGCGCGCGAGGAACTCGGATTCCGGCAGGGACCCGGGGGGCGTATAAACCGGCCGTTGAGGTTCTTCGGGCTGTTGAGCCCGGCCTTTGCGGTCGCGGCAAGGAGAAGGCCGGCTGTTGCGGACTGGATGAATCCGCGGCGCTCGATGTTGAGGGCCGGATCGGCCTTGCCGAAGCCGAACCCGGCGATTCCGATGGTGATCGCGTGTTTCTTGCATCCGTCAACGCAGTCCCCGCACAGCACGCATTCGGACAAGATGGTGTTGCGCGGATTGAGGGCAACGGCCCGCATGTCGCACTTGGCCGCGCAGAGCTTGCAGTCGGTGCAGAGCGCGTCGTTCACGGTGCGCTTGACAATGCCGAATCTGGAAAACAGCGAAATAAAAGCGCCCGTGGGGCACACGTACCTGCACCAGAAACGTTTGCGCCAGAAGCTCGCCGCCACGATGATGGCGAGAAAAACAAACGCCGTGACGCCGGACGAAAAGAAATACCGCATGAAATTCACCTGTGTAAAGGTGTCCATGCCCGCGGCGAGAAACACGGGACGAAGCAGGTCCACGGCGGCGTTTATAAGCCATACGACCGGCGGGAACAAAACCAGCGAGAACATGCGCGGCGCAATGGACATCGGGCTAACGAAGGCGAGGAGGTTTGCGCCGATCAGCGAGGCCGCGACAACGCCGATAAGCACGTAGTACTTGATCCTCCGGTTGGGCTTTGGCTCAACGGTTTCCTTTTTGTGCTTTTTGCCGTGGACAAGGAAATCCGAAAGGTCGATAAGCGTGCCGAGCGGGCAGACATACCCGCAGAAAAACCTGCCGACAACAAGCGAAAGCGCGAGAAGCACGGCCGCCCAGACCATGGTGGCGATTAATGCGCGCGAGCCGATCATTGCCACGGTGGCCACAAGCGGGTCGAGCCTGAGGAACGCGTCGACCGGGAACTTCGCGGCAAACGGGTACATAGTGAAAATGAAAAGTATTGTGAAGAGAGAAAACGTGACGGCCTGCGTAATGCGGCGAAAGGTTGATAGTTTCATGATATCAATTTCCTTGTAACGGCCAGGAACTCACGGGTCCTGCTCAGCCAAGACGCGACATCTGTCTCGGAGAAGTTTTTAAAGGAAAGGTAATCGCCTTCATTGCGTTCTTCAAAAAGGATGGAAAAGAGTTCACCGAATTCTACGCCTATTCTGCCTGTCTTGACCAGGTCCCGGTGGACGGCGGCCCTAACGGCTGAATGTTTTCCGTAATCACTCCCGTCTTTGGCAAGAAGTGCGCACGCGGCGTAAAAAGCGGCATAGTATGTCCGATTTACCGCCGAAGTGAGAAGGCTGTTTTCAAAAGCGAGCGATGCCGCAGCCAGAGATTCTTCCGCGCGGGTAAGCCAGAAAGCGGGGATCCGACGCCTGTTTTCCTCACTTATCATACTGGAATACCGTCCCTAAGAACGTTGTCGTGGAAGGGAAGGGCGGAAGTCATGCCGTTTTCCCATTCTTCTGTGTCAACTATGATGCGGGAGAAATTCGTGTCGCGGGCAATGTTCACTTCGAAAATCTCATGTGAAATTCCGTTTCGTTCTCCCGTTGTCAATGGCCGTTTGGTTATGATAAGCAGATCTATGTCCGAATCAGGCTGGGCTTCGCCCCTTGCTTTGGAGCCGAACAGGATGTATTGCCGCACCGGACACAGCATGGACACGCGGTATTTGATCTCCTCAAGTGCCGCTTTTTCGTCAGGGGCAAGGATTTGGGTGTTCACTGTCATACTCGTCGATCTCGGCAAAGCAGGGCAACAAAAATCAGGGCGCCATGCAACCATCACCATGGAGCGAAACGTTATACTATCTTCACGTCCATCTTCTCAACGTCAATCTCGCCGAGCCCCATGTCGTAGGCGTTCTTGATGTGTTTGACCTGGCTGCCTTTGAATTCCTTGTTGTACCAGCGGGCGATGCCCACCATGTACGAATCCGCGGCCACGGGGTCCGCGCTTGCCACAACCGTGTTGAGCTCCTCGGTCTTTCCGGGTCCGCTCGGGCCGTTGGTGAGGAGCGCGTAGACCGCATTGACAATGGTGAGATGCGGCTTGATAACCAGGAGAAGGTCCGCGATTGCCTGATTGAGCTCCACCTGTTCGTGCATGAACTGGCGGTCCCACACCAGCCCCATAAGGTTCTTGATGCCGAGGCTCACACCTGTTGCGTCATGCGATTTTGCCGTCGGTACGTTGATGAGGCAGTTTGCCCGCAGCACTTCCTTGGCGATGGACGTGCTCTTGAGCTGCTTCGCGTTCGGAATGGGCGTTTCCTGGTAGAACTTGGGATCTTCGAGCAGGGCGACCACGGCGCCCTTCATGCCTTCAATCGCGGCGCCGATGCCGCTTTTTTCCTTGCAGACCGCGCCGTCGCGCAGGGGATGGTCCAGCACGATGACGCGCTGCGCGCCCGCGTCGAGGCACAATTGCGCGACCGCCTTGACGATTTGCGGGTGCGTGGTGGTGCCCCATTCCGGCGGGTTGGGAAATCCCATGTTGGCCTTGAGCACCACGCGGTCGCCCTGTTTCACGAATTTCTGCATGCCGCCGAGCGCGTCAACCGCCTTCTTGACGATCTCCTCGGGCTTTCCCTTTGCAACCGCGACAAGCGGCTTCTTCTTGTCTTCGGCCAGGACATTGACGGACGACATTGCGGCGCCCGCGGCGGCCGCGCTTCCGGTCTTGATGAATTCTCTTCGCGTTATCACAATCCGGCTCCTTTTTTATGGGACAAAATCATCACGATTTCGGATCAAAAATATACATCATCTATTGCGCGCCGATTTTGTTGTCGATGTTGTAATAAAACTGTTTTGCCATATCGAGCGCAAAATCGGATTTCTCGGTGGTGGTTATGCGCATGAATATGCTCTGCTTGGTGTACTGGATGGTGTACGACGTTGCCTGAGAAAGGTCCACAACCACGGCCGGATTGTTCTGACTCAGGATTTGAGGAGAGGTGGGCATGAAATAATTATAAAGGGACTGGGCGTATGATTGGGTCCCCTGGTTGAAAATCTCAACGTTGATGTCCACGCTGCCGTTGCTGTACAATTGCACCACGCCTTCCTCGAACCCGTAGGTGATGTAGCTTTGCGCTGCGCCGTCGATGGCGTTGAAGATCGACTGCTGGTCGGTCATGAGCGAGACGCTGCCCTTCTTGACATAGCCGCTTATGTCGTTGTCCAGGGGCAAATAGTCCTGCGGGTCCGCCCCGGCGCCGGGATCCTTGCTGATGCGGCACTGGGTAAGAAATATCAGCGGCAGCGCAATGATTGCAATACGGTAAAGGGGAGATACGAAATGTCTCAAGCCGGACGAATTCATGCGAGCGAAACCTTCCCTGCAACGAAATTGGTTGATCCGAGATTGTATTGAATGGCCGCATCCAGGATGTGCCGGGCATCGGACTGATCCGGGTTGGTGCTGTGCGTCCAGGAAATTTCCGGAAGCGTGGGCGCGTATTTTGCCCGCAAGGCGTTGATTGTTTTTAAGGCCCAGGTGTCCATAGCAACCGGATCGGTGCCCACGACAATGGAATTCGGCTGGCAGTTGGGCGGTCCCTCTGGCCCTAGATTATAGCATCCCTGGAGCGCGTCCCCGACAATGAGAACAAATTTGGATGAGCCGGTTCCTGCGTTCGGTATTGCTTGGGCGGCTTGATACAGAGCCGGAATCGACGGACTGCACATCGTGTCGTGCATGGCCCCTGGACCGTTCCAGATGTCGGTAATGCCGTAAAGGTTCTTCATGGAGAATGATATTCCGGACTGATCATGATCCTTGAGGACTGGAACGTTGATCAGAAAGTCAACGGCGTCGAATATTGCGGTGAGCCTTCTGTCCGCGCCGGCGATGTTGACGGTGGATCCCCACAGAGAAGCCCCCGGCTCCTGCTGGCTTACGGGAACCCCATTATTGAGCGTGGTGTTGAAGCTGGCCGACGCGATCCGGTAGGTGCCGTTCACGTTTCGCAAGGGAAACCCGGCCGCCGCCATCTGGGCGCCCGGAGACCTGTCGTCGAAAACAATAATATTATAGGCGGGAAACGTTCCGCCGAGCATTGCCGTCAAACTGCTCACCATGGCGGTCACAACCTCCGGCCTCGTACTTACGTTTGAACCGCCGAGCGTGTTGACCTTGATTCCTATAAGTGAAGATACAGTCAAGCCCGGGAACAGCGATTCCCACGCGGCCGTCACGATCGCCGGGTCCTGGGTGCTTCCCGGGGGAATTGCACCTTTGTCAATCTGCATCTGCGCGACCGCCGCGTCGATCATCGACTTGAGCGGAGCCGCCTGGATATTCGGTCTTCCTATGGTGCCGGTGTTGGCGGCGGCATTGGCGACGGGATATACATACGACGCCTTCTGAATGGGAACAAGCAGACGATCGGACGGCGGGCTCTGGTTTCCCGGCTGGCCATTGGGCCCGATAACCGTGCTGGAGTCGACGGCCCGTACCGTGTAGGCGCAGGTACTTCCCACGGTAAACCCGCCGGCATCCGCGAAACTCGGATCGGTCACCTGCGCAAGCAGGGTGTCGTTGCGGTAAACATCATAGGCACGGATTCCCGTCCACAACTTTGCTCCCGTAACATCGGTAACAGGCTGGTTCCAGGTGACTATGACCGAATCGACGGTTCCGGTGCCGCTTGAGGCAAGGTTGTAAGCCAGGCCGGTCGGCGCTGCCGGCAGCCGGACATCCGGCTCAACGATTGTTCTTTTGTCGCAGCCTGCAATGAAACCAAGCCCCGCCGCGGTCTCAAGCGACTCCACCAGGAATTTTCTTCGATTGATTTTCTTCTGATTCATAGCCACCCTGCCATTTCTAGGAGAACCCGCGAAAGAGCGTAGCCTCAACACCAAACACGACACCTGCTTGCCCTGCCCAACATCATAACTCTTCTATTCCACGTGAAGTACGCGCAGCTCTCCTTCGTAATTTAGCCGATTTATCGATAATTCGCCAACCTTAGAACAATGCCGTCGCCTTCAATTGCGGCCATATTGTAAATCAGCACCTTGGTATTGAACACATAGTCCACTTCCATCAGCAGGCGCAGGAAGAAATTGGCCCCGGCCTTCACCTGGATGTCGAACTTGTTCTGCCATGTCTGCGTATAGGTGTTAAAATCGTAACCCCTTCCGCCGGAAAGCATTGCGCCGATATAGTACTGGGTCCGCCATTCCCTTATTATCTTGCCGGGAATGCGCCAGTCGAACAATATTCCGGGCGTGAGCGAGTTAAGATACCCGGTCACGGTGTCCCTGAAGATGTTGTTGGCTGCATCGTTGAAGGTTGAGTCAAGGTTCTGCCGGGAAACGTCGACTGTTGATTCTGTCCTGAGATTCGGCGACCAGCGTTCCGTCCACTTGACTATTAATTCTTCGAACGTGCTCTTGACGGCAAAGGTGTCGAGGCCTTGGTTGCCGTAATTCGGCATGCTCATGTCGTCGAAGAACATGTTGAGATCGATGTCGAACCTGGTCTTCCGGTCTCTAAAAGCAAGACGCGCCTCGTTGTACCACTTGAGGCCGTCGTCGGTCGCGTAGGTCAGGTTTGTGGAATTCGTTTTTTCCACCCTGCTGTCGTAATGAAGGTCCTGGGTGAAGTCGAATATCGGCTTGATCGTGTAGGTCTGGGTCGAGGCATTCGAAAACGTGTAGGTGCTGTCGCCGTTGCCGGTGGAAATAAGGGACGACGAATCGGCAGTTGACAATCCGTAGCCGAGGTTGAGCTGAAACGGGTTGAGAAACTTGAGGTAAACGCCGGGAACAAGAAGCAGGCTGGCGTTCACCATGTTCGATGTTGAGTTTAACCATTCGGACGAGCTGACGACATATTGCGCGGTTTGCAGCTGATCATCGCCGTACAGCGTGACGCCCGGGACAAGCTCCTGGGAAAAGATCTTGAATTCGGGCCGAATCAGGTCCCCCCGGAATGCCATGACACTGTCCAGGCTGCTGCGGCCCTGGTAAATCCTGAAAACGCTCTTGGTTTCGAGCTGCAGTTTTTTTAAGGGTGAGAACCTGATCCATGCAAAAATATTGTGATTGAGTTTCTGGTCGAACTGGGGCACAAGGTCGTAGGTGCCCGGGGTCGATCCGCCGGAAACGTTCGTGTCGACGGAATCGGTGAGGAAATTGACGGAATAGGAAAGGTCGAACCATATCCTGTCCATGCGCTTGAACGAATGGCCCCATTCCGTTTCCACAACGCCGTTCCACCGGTCCGACTTGAGCGAGTCGCGGTCGCCGGGCAGGGAGTCGCGCGGCAGTTGCGTGTAGTTCTTCATGTCCTGATGCATGCCGAACAGCCGAAGGGACGGAAGTTCGGGCAGCGAGATAAGGTACTGCGCGTACTCCCGCACTTCGCTGCCGGACAAAGCGTTTATCACGCCGGCGCCGGCAGTGATCGGCATGTACTGCTTCCACAGGTCCCACACCAATTCGCCCTGCCCCTGGTAGTTTATCCTTCCGTAAACGGAATTCTGGTCGGCGAGAGTAACGTAATCGGGCGTCTGGAAAATTCCGTTCACCGTGAGTTTGAGATTATGCATCACCGAATAGAGATCGAGTTTTGCCGCGGAACCCTGTTTTATCGCGACAATCGAATCGTTGTAGCTGCCCGACACTTCGGGCACGGCGCGAAGGTACATCTTGTTGTCGGCCGATTTCATCTCGATCTTGGTGTTGGCGCTGCCGGCAAAGTCTCGGTTGTACGAAGAATCCAGCCCGGTGCGGTCCGGCTCTTTGAATCCGCGATAAGCGCCGTTGACGCCGAGGGCAAGCTTATCGTTCACCTCAACCACGTTCTCAACCGAAGCCATCTGGTTCGTGTACTCGCCGATGACCGGCTGGTATTGGCAGGAAACCTCGATGCGGGAATCCGGGTTTGCAAGGCCTTCGTTCTTGAATGAAAGCAGGCCCATGGTCCGCTCGATGCTGTAGTCGCTCGGGTCAACCACCTGGCCGTCCACGAGGATTTGCACGGTTTCGGTGACGATATTCTGTATGTCGAGTTCGTAAAAGTTGTCTTCACGGAACGGAATGAGTTTCCTGAAAAACTTGGTTTTCCCGAAGCCCGCCCACACGCCGGTATTCACCCGGCGGAGCTTCTTGTCGCCGACCCGGTCGCCGAACTCGGTGCGGACGCCCTGCGCCGTTAAGATAGGTGGGGCTGATGAGCGAACTGAAGAAGTAATCGGTCTTCTGGTCGGTGCGCCAGCCAAGCCTTCGCAGATTGTCTTCGCCGAAGCCGCGGTATTCCGCGCTGTAGCGCAGATCGCCGAGAGGATCGGTGTTGTCGTAGGTGGCCCGGAACGTGCGTCCGTTATTGAGGTCGCCGTTCAGATTAAGCTGGGCCTTTGGCCATCCGTAAAGAAAGTCCTTGTATGTTGCGACGGTATCTTCGACCGTGCGCGTTATTGCGCCGTTGGCCAGTGTGTCGTAGGTGTAGACCACGGAATCGAGGTTCTTGTTCAATAGGTAATTGGGGATGCTGGTGGTGAGCGGCGAGGGAAACGTCGCCTTGTTTTCCACTTTGTATTCGGCGGTCCCCTGAAGGCTCAAACTCTGGCCTGCCGGCGCCGTGACGCCAAGCCCTGTTTCGTCCATGTGCGCCTTCCATTTCGGTCTTTGCCCGCCCATGCCGGTCACCTTCATCTGGGTGGCATACCAAAGGTCCTGGTCGGTTTTCAAATAGGAAAACGAAGCGCCTTTTCTGCACAGCGTGGTCTGGCCCGAGGTGTACACTTCGTCCTGCGCGTCGTCGCTGAGGCCGTCCACCGCCGTGTAAGTCTTCCACCGGCGCTGGGATTCGTCGAACGTATACACGCCGTCGGAGGTGGTAAACCATTCGGTAGTTCCGGACGTGGAAAGGGAATAAACGGTCTTCTTGTCGATCATGCGTGTTGCGGGAGAAGTTTTCCCAGGTCTGGCTGCTGCCGTTGAACCGGGCCACGCCCTCGGGCGACACCACCCAGATGTACGATGCGTCAACCAGCATGTAGCTGACGGCCGAGCCCACGATGCCGTTGTTAAGCGGGTAGGAGTTCCACGCCTTCATGCTGATCGAATACCGGGAAAAACCTTTGTCGGTCTCGACCCAGATGTGGTCGCTGAAGTAAAAAAGCCTGAACGCGGTGTTGGAAATAAGGCCGGTGCTCGTGGTGTAATTTTCCCATTTTTCGAACTTCTTGTCAAAATAGAATACGCCCTGGTCGGTGGCGACCCACAGTTGCGCCTGGTTGGAATACAGGTCGTAGATGCGCTTGTCGGCAAAGGCGCCCATGGGTTCCCACTGCATCACCACCTTGTTGAACCGCGCAAGCCCGTGCGGGCCCGCGGCGTACACGTAATCCGGGTCCGCCACGAGCCGGACAACCGTGTCGGACGGCAAGCCATGCTTGGCGGTGTACGACTTCCAGTCGAGGTAGCGCAGATCGGCGTACAGGGCGCCGTGATCGGTGGCCACCCACAATTCCGGATCGTCAAGGCAGAGGTCGTTCACCGATTCGGAGCGGATGTTTCCCCACAGTTCGTTGGTGGTTTGAAACCGGTTGAGGCCGAACTCGGTTCCCCACCACACAATATTGTTGTATTGGAAGAAGAGCTGGCGGGGCGGGGGCGAGGCGGAAGATGCGGCGAACAGCACGCCGGCGCACAGCAGAAAAAGGAGTTGTCGTTGTGCCATTGGGAAATCCGGCATGGCCTGCCACGGTTGACTAACGGGTATTGCCGGTGTCGGGCGGAAGGAGAAATAGCGCTTAACCGCGCTGCTTCCGCTTGGACCTTCGCCCGACAATCCTGTTTGATGGGGGGCAAACCAAATTACGGAGTGGAAAATATATATGATGAACGAATATGGGTTCAAAGAAAAGAGAACGCGACCTGCGCATATGCGAGGACTGCAAGCGAGCAAACCCAACTACTTCCAGGACCGCACAATCTCAACCGCCTCGCGCATTTTGTAATGGTTTTTGACGCCCGGCTTGATCTCCACGCCGCTGTTGAATTCAACGGCATACGGGATGACGCTTTCAAGGGCTTCGCGAACGTTTGCGGGATTGAGCCCGCCCGCAAGAATCACATTGGCGTAGCGCTTCGTGGCCTGCTGCGCCAGCGACCAGTCGAAGGTCGCGCCGCTCCCGCCGCGCGCTTCGCTCCAGGTGTCGAGAAGGTAGCCGCTTACCTTGTAGGGGGCGAGCGTGGCGATGTCGAAGCCCGGCTTGACGCCGAACGCCTTGACAACCGGGCACGAGAGAGCGTTGGCGAAATCCGGCGTCTCGTCGCCGTGGAGCTGGACCGTGTCGATGCCGGCCTGCGACATGACCGAGAAAATCGTTTCGGCGGTTTCGTTGACAAATACGCCGACCTTGGAGACGAATGGCGGGAGCCTGGCAATAATGTCGCGCGCCGCTTCCGGGTGGATATAACGCGGGCTTGCGGGGTGGAAAACAAAACCGAGCGCGTCAACCCCGAGACTCACCGCTGTCTTGGCGTCGTCGTATTGCGTAATGCCGCAGATCTTGATGCGGATGATTGGCATACAGTGGTAATATAAATGATTGAGGGACCGGGAAAATTTGCGGCATTTTACATGATCCAATATGTGATGGAAATTGTTTCATTTCGAAACGCCGGCATTGCTCAGTGAATCCTGGACTTCAACCAATAATCTGGTTTCAACCTTTTGATTTTAATCATCCTAAGTCACTACATCATCCAATATATTTACTTATGGCATTCACCTTGCGTTTATCAAAGGGCATCACTACTTAAAGGAGATTATTGTGAACGCGGAAAAACTAACCAGCAAGTCCCAGGAAGCCCTGGAAGGCGCGAACAAGATCGCGGTCGAGATGAACCATCAGGAACTGGTTCCCCTGCATCTGATGCTCGCGCTCGTGATGCAGCAGGGCGGCCTTGTGCAATCCATTCTGCAGAAGCTCGGTGTTGACATAAAGGACATTGCCGAGACTGTTATCGACAAGCTGCGCAAAATCCCGGCCGTCACGGGAAGCGGCGCGACCCAGACCTACCTGTCGCGCGGCCTCACGCAGGTTATTTCGGAGGCGGAGAAAACAGCCTCGCGCATGAAGGATGAATTCGTGAGCGTGGAACACCTGTTGCTCGCCCTGCTGGAAAAGGACGCTGACTGCCGCGAAGCAGGCGAGCGGTTCAGAATGAGCCACGCCAAAGTTTTGGAAACGCTCAAGGCGGTGCGCGGCAACCAGCGCGTGACCTCGCCCGAACCCGAGGCGACGTTCAACGCCCTGGAGAAATATTCGCGCAACCTCACCGACATGGCGCACAAGGGGAAGCTCGATCCTGTGATCGGCCGTGATGAGGAGATCCGCCGCGTGATCCAGATCCTTTCGCGCCGCACGAAAAACAACCCCGTGCTCATCGGCGACCCGGGCGTGGGCAAGACCGCAATCGTGGAGGGGCTTGCGCTCCGCATCGTGCGAGGGGACGTGCCCGAAGGCCTCAAGAACCGATCGCTGGTGTCGCTTGACATGGGCGCGCTCATCGCGGGAGCGAAGTTCCGGGGCGAATTCGAAGAACGGCTCAAGGCCGTGCTCAAGGAAGTGACCGAGGCGAAGGGCAGCATCATCCTTTTTATTGACGAACTGCATACGGTTGTGGGCGCTGGCGCCGCTGAAGGCGCCATGGACGCCGGCAACCTGCTCAAGCCCATGCTCGCCCGCGGCGAACTGCACTGCATCGGCGCCACCACGCTTGACGAATATAGAAAGCACATCGAAAAGGACAAGGCGCTCGAGCGCAGGTTCCAGACCGTGCTCGTGGACCAGCCGAGCGTGGAAGACACCATTTCCATCCTGCGCGGACTGCGCGAGCGCTACGAGGTGCACCACGGCGTCAAGATACGCGACGCCGCACTCGTGGCCGCGGCCGTGCTGTCGGACCGGTACATCTCGGACCGGTTCCTGCCCGACAAGGCCATCGACCTTGTCGACGAGGCGGCGGCCTGCCTCCGCACCGAGATGGACAGCAGCCCGCGCGAGCTCGACGAGGCGAGCCGGCGCCAGATGCAGCTCGAGATAGAAATCACGGGCCTTAAAAAGGAAAAAGACCCTTCGTCGAAGGAACGTCTTGACAAATTAAACAAGGAGCTCGCCGAGGTCAAGGAAAAGACCTCCAAGCTCAGGCTCCGCTGGGACGGTGAAAAACAGAAAATCGCCGCGCTCCAGCAGCTGCGGCAGAAGCTCGAGACCGCGAAATACGAACTTGACAAGGCGCAGCGCGCCTACGACCTCAACACGGCCGCGCAAGTCCGGCACGGCACCATTCCCCAGCTCGAACGCCAGCTTGCCGAAGCGGAAAAAGCGCTCAAGGCCGGCAACGGCAACCGCCTCCTTAAAGAGGAAGTTGACGAAGAGGACATCGCGGCCATCGTCGCGCGGTGGACCCACATCCCCGTGAGCAGGCTCGTTGAAGGCGAAAAGGAAAAGGTCCTTTCGCTCGCCAAGCACCTGCACGAGCGCGTGATAGGCCAGAACGAGGCGGTGGACGCCGTTGCCGACGCGGTGCTGCGCGGCCGCGCCGGGCTCAAGGACCCTTCTCGCCCTATCGGCAGCTTTATTTTCCTGGGGCCCACGGGCGTGGGCAAGACCGAGCTCGCGCGCAGCCTCGCGTTCAACCTGTTCGACGACGAGCACGCCATGATCAGAATTGACATGTCGGAATACATGGAAAAGCACACCGTGTCGCGGCTCATCGGCGCGCCGCCCGGCTACGTGGGCTACGAGGAGGGCGGCCAGCTCACCGAGGCCGTGCGCAGACGGCCGTACAGCGTGATATTGTTCGACGAAATAGAAAAGGCCCACCCGGACGTGTTCAACGTGCTCCTCCAGATCCTCGACGACGGCCGCGTGACGGATTCGCACGGCCACACGGTGAACTTCAAGAACACCATCATCATCATGACGTCGAACATCGGCTCCCAGCACATCGTGGAGAACGCGGGCGGCGATTACGAGACGATCAAGAAAACGGTGATGGCCGAAATGAAGAATTATTTCCGGCCGGAATTTTTGAACCGCGTCGACGAGATCGTGGTGTTCCACGGGCTTTCGCAGGACGACCTGGTGAGCATCGTGGATATTCAGCTCGTGCGTTTTTCGGAGTTGCTCAAGGCGAGAAACATCACGTTCTCCGCCGACAAGAAGGCAAAGGCCCTGCTTGCCAGCACAGGCTACGACCCAGTATATGGTGCGCGGCCGCTCAAGAGGGCCATCCAAAAGGAACTCGAGACCCCGGTGTCAAGGCTTATGGTGGCGGGAGATCTAAAGGAAGGGCAGGCTTTGAAAGTTACGGCGGGGGATGACAAATTAGAATTTGCAGTTAAATAACAATTGATAAAGCCGTCGGGGGAGAGGTATCTCCCCTGGTCTCGGCCCTACGGTCCTCGACACTCCCCTCTCCAGGGTAGCCCCCTTGACAAAGTAGTTGCAAGACCAAGCCCTGCTGCGGGGGGCACCCATGGAGAGTCGTTGCAAAAGGCATTTTTTCACCATGTGTTCCGGCTGGCGTGAAGACACATATTGACCGAACGGAGTTCTTTTGCCGCGCGTTAGGCAGGACTGGAGGCCGCGCTGGAGCGCGGTGCCGCCTGACCACGGCCCGCAGGGCCATTGTGGCAGGCGGCCCGAGGCCGAAGGTCGAGACCGGAAGGAGGGCCGACCCGAGCCTGCGTCTTGACGAAGGCGAGGGGAACGCCCAATTTCTTTTCAAGATGGCAAGGTATCATCATACCTGATTCAAACTATTTTCCAATCATGCTATCCATCATCTCCGGCCACCGAATTCCCATCAAGTCCTGGTGCAAAACCATTGAGCCGGGCGCGCTTGCGCAGGCGGTCAACCTCACGAAACTCCCTTTTGTCTACGGCCACGTGGCCCTCATGGCCGACTGCCACGAAGGCTTCGGCATGCCCATCGGCGGCGTTATTGCCTGCAACGACACCATCGTGCCCAACGCGGTGGGCGTGGACATCGGCTGCGGCATGTGCGCGGTGCAGACCGATCTTCCTGTGTCGTCAATAGACGCGGACACCGTGCGCATTGTGCTCAACCGCATCCGCGGGCTGGTGCCCATGGGGTTCAGTCATCACAAACAAACACAGGATTGGGACGGGTTCGACAACGCTCCGGATGTCGCGGTTGTCCAACGCGAGCTTGACTCTGCGCACAAGCAGCTCGGAACGCTCGGCGGCGGCAACCACTTCATTGAAATCCAGGCGGGCAGCGACGGGTTCGTGTGGCTCATGGTCCACAGCGGCAGCAGGAATTTCGGATACAAAATTGCTAAGGAGTATCACGACAAGGCGCTTGCGTTCTGCACCAAGCGCGGTCTGGAACTTCCCGACAATGACCTTGCCTATCTGCCCATGGACAATCCGATGGCCCAGGAATACATGGCGGCGATGAATTACGCGCTTCTATTCGCGGCCGAAAACAGGGCCGGGATGAAAGACGTGTGCTGCGAACAGCTGCAATTCGAAACGCGATGCGGTTTTGTGCGGGAAATCAACATCCACCACAATTTCGCGGCGGAAGAGACACATTACGGCCGGACGCTCGTGGTGCATCGCAAGGGCGCAACTCGCGCCAGTAAAGGCCTGGAGGGGATCATTCCCGGGAGCATGGGGACGTCGTCGTACATCGTGCGCGGGCTCGGCAATGCCGACAGTTTCCAGTCCTGTTCACACGGCGCGGGAAGGGTAATGGGCAGAAATGAAGCGAACCGGACGCTCACCTATGAGCAGGTACGGCAGGCGATGAAGGGAATTGTGTTTGACACCTGGCCGCGCGGAAGGAAAGGCAAGATTGACTTGAGCGAAGCGCCGCAGGCGTACAAGAATATCGATGAGGTGATCGACGCGCAGAGGGATTTAGTTGAGGTGGTGGTGAAGCTGCGACCGTTAGGGGTGGTGAAGGGATAATGCGTGAAAGCGCATATGCGAGAATGCGAAAATGCGGATCCTTCATATACGCAAACACGCTTTTACGCATCTACGCATCTACGCTTTTAAAACCTCGCCTCTGTCAACGTCTCGCCGTTGTTGCCGACAAACCGCAGGAAATACGTGGCGAAGTACGGGTCCTTCGGCGCGGTGACGCAGATGAAGGCGCAGTAGGATTTTCCCGGCTCGAGCGTTTTGCCCCAGAGGGCGTTCGCGGCAACATCATCTCCCAACGATTGCCCGGCGCCGAGCAGTTTCGAGGCGTCGCGGGCGTTCTTGACAATTGCGGCCGGGTTTCCGGAACCGTCGAGGACGAAAATATGGCCACTGTCGATGCACAGGGGAAGCGCGCCTTTGTTTTCGATTTTCACCGCAAAGACGCCCGCATTCTGCTTCACCGACGCGTCGTAGGCCTGCACGTTTCCGGTTTCGTACAGCGGCTGCTTGGACGCAAACACGGCAATGCCCGCATCGGGCCTGGAAAGCCAGCATCTCTTGTATTCGAGATCGTCGAGGCTGATCAGTTTATACCCGCCCGCACAGAAAAGGGAAAGCGCGGACGCGGCGGCGCATGCAAGCAGCGCGAGAGGGAACAGGTTACATCGTTTCATTGGAGATCCATGTTAAAAAGTCCGGATTCCCCTTGTCAATAGGGAAGGAAACAATGCACGGGCATTCGTAGCTGTGAAGTTCGCGCACGCGGGAAATCGCCTTTGTCACCAGCGATGCCTTGGTCTTTGCGAATACCAGGGCCTCCGCATTTTTTTCAATTTTACCCTTCCACCGGTACACGGAATGAATCCGGTCTATGATGTTGGCGCATGCCGCGAGCCGCTCCTTCACGAGCGCCGCGGCGATCTTCCTTGCCTCTTTCGCATCTTTGGCGGTTATGTACAGTATTGCCGTTTTCATGGCGGATGACTCCATCGAAAAACTAAATCGCGGGAAGGGATGCCGGAGGAAATTGCGTGCATGACGGCCGTGCGGTGGAAAGCGGGCAGGAAAAATTCGCCCGCACCGTTCTACTGCCTGAGTTTTTCCTGCTGTTCCGAAATTATTTTTGCCAGGGCGCGCAGGGGGACCGGTTTCTCGAAAAACGTGGCATTGAGCTTCTGGAGTTTTTCCTCCGCGATTTCCGAAACGAAACCGGAAATCATCACTTTTTTTACGCGGGCAGGGGCCGATTCCATGAGCTGCAGGCCGTCGAGCCGCGGCATCTTGTAGTCGGTGATGAGCACGTCCACCGGGTTGCGCGCAATAAAGTCCTTGGCGTCCACGGAGTCGGTGAACGTATGGATCCGGATTTCCTGAGCAATGCAGAGGATAAACGTCCTCAGGAGTTCGGTGATCTGTTCTTCGTCGTCAACCACGACGACTTCGAGCTTGCGGTTCATCCCGCTGTCCTCTTTGTGAAGATTTCCCTATGATTGCATATTGTATCACTCATGCACCCGCGATGCAACGGTTTTCTCAGCTCCCTCATAAAAGAATACGGAGAGGCCCGTGTCTTTATGACATTCAATACATTGCGACGCTGCCGGTCTGAGACGGGACGGTTATCTCCCGGCCGCGCGTCGGGACGCCAGCCATGACCGGTCCCGAAGTCCCCGCTGGCCTGCCCATCAACGGCAAGAAGGACGAGATCCTCCGGGCAATCCGCTCCTCCCAGGTCGTTGTTGTCGCAGGAGAAACAGGGTCGGGCAAGACAACGCAGCTGCCCCTAATCTGCCTTGAGGCTGGTTTCGGGCAACGGGGAACAATCGGCATCACGCAGCCGCGGCGGATTGCGGCAACGTCGGTCGCCTCCTTTGTGGCGTCGCAGATGTCATGCCAGCTCGGATCGCTGGTCGGGTACAAAGTCCGCTTCACCGACAGGGAATCGGCGCAGACAAAAATCAAGTTCATGACCGACGGCATTCTGCTCCGCGAGCTGCAGACCGACAGAAACCTTCGCAGGTATGCGGTGGTGATCATCGACGAAGTCCACGAACGGAGCCTCAACATAGATTTCCTTCTTGGCTACATGCGGTGGCTTCTCCCCAGGCGGCCGGATCTGCGGCTCGTGCTGTCGTCGGCCACCATCGACACCGCGCTTTTCGCGGCCGCCTTTGGAAAAGCTCCTGTGGTCACGGTTTCGGGCAGGATGTTTCCCGTGGACATTCTTCATCAGGAGCCCGCAGTCGGCGAGAACGGGGAAATCTCCTTTGTGAATGCCGCTGCTGATGCGGCGCAGGGACTTCTGGAATCGTCGGATTCCGGCGACATCCTGGTCTTCATGCCCACGGAGCGCGACATCCATGAGACCCGGCAGCTTCTGGAAGGCAGGCTCGGCCGGTCGTGCATTGTTGCGCCGCTGTTCGGCAGGATGCCGCTTTCCGAGCAGGCCGCGGTGTTCCGCATATTTGACAAAAGAAAAATCATCGTGGCGACCAACATCGCCGAGACGTCGGTGACCGTGCCCAATGTCCGCTTCGTGGTCGACACGGGGCTCGCGCGCATCAAGCAGTACGATCCGTCCATGGGCATCACGCGCCTCCCGGTGGGCGCCGTGTCGCAGGCAAGCGCACGCCAGCGCGCGGGCAGGTGCGGCCGCGTGCGCGACGGCATGTGCGTCCGGCTGTATTCCGAAAAAGACCTGCTGTCGCGGCCGGAATACACGCCGCCGGAGATTCTGCGCTCAAACCTCGGGCAGGTTATTCTGTCGATGGCGTCGCTCGGGCTCGGGCGCGTCGAGGACTTCCCGTTTCTGCAGGCGCCGCCGCGCCAGGCGATATCGCAGGGATACCGCTCGCTTGCGGAGCTCGGCGCGCTTGACGAATCGAAAAACCTGACGGACACTGGCCGGAACATGGCGCGGTTTCCCGTGGACCCTGCGGTGTCGCGCATGCTGCTTGAGGCCCATCGGCAATCGTGCGTGCCGGAGATGCTGGTGATCGCATCGGCGCTGAGCGTACAGGACGTGCGCGTTCGTCCCGCCGACAAGAAGGACCTTGCCGATGCGGCCCACGCCCGGTTCTGCGACCCGCTTTCCGATTTTCTTTTCTATCTGAAGGTGTGGGACGCGTGTGAATGGGTGAGGCCCGGGAAGCAATCGCTCTCGAAGCTCAAAAGTTTCTGCATGGACAACTTTCTCTCCTTTGTCCGCATTCGTGAATGGAAAGACGTTCACGACCAGCTTGCGTCGATTGTCGGCGCAAAAGAAACATCTATGAACAGGGCGGGCGTTGCCACCTACGAGCAGATCCACCGCTGCATCGTTGCCGGGTTTATTTCCCACGTGGGAACGAAAAACGACGACGGCACCTACCGGATCGCCAAGGACCGCACCTCTGCCGTGTTTCCCGGATCGTCGCTCTTTAAGAAAAAGCCGGACTGGATCGTCTCGTGCGAGCTGGTCGAAACCTCGCGTTTGTACAGCCGCACCTGCGCATCAATAGACCCGCTCTGGCTTGAAACAATCGCCCCGCACCTTTGCAAACGGCGGTACAGCGAGCCGTTTTTCGATGCGGAAACCGGCGGCGTCAAGGCAAAGGAGACGGTTTCCTTTTTCGGCCTCGTCATCGTGGCGGGACGGATGGTCGGGTACGGAAGGATAAATCCCGCAGAGGCAAACGAGGTATTCATCCGCGAAGGCCTCTGCGCGGGCAGGCTCACGTCGTCGCACCGGTTTTACCAACACAACCTCGAGATGCGGAAGCGAGTGGAGGGGTTTGAAAAGAAACTTCGCACAAGCGGCGTTTTCGCGGGCGAAGAGGCCATGGCGTCGTTCTACAAGTCCAGGATTCCGGGCGTCACGTCGGTCCACGAACTCAACGCGTTTCTGCGAAAACCCGGCGCTGCGGACGCTCTTTACATGAAGGAATCCGACCTCATGAGCGAGGGGCCGGGTCGTGAGGTGGCCCGGTTTCCGGATTCTGTCGTCATCGGAGCAGGGGAATTCCCTGTTGTCTACGAATTCGACCCCTCGTCGGAGCTCGACGGGCCCAGCATTCGTATCTCCTCACAGGAGCTTGCGGTTGTCAACAATACGGTGTTCGACTGGATTGTACCTGGTCTGTACGAGCCGCGCATCCGCTTTCTGCTCGAAAGCCTTCCGAAATCACTCAGGCAGAAAGCGGGGGATACTGCGGAGGCTGCACGCCGAATTGCGGCATCCCTTAGCTATGACGGCGGCGATTTTCTCGACAGCGTCTGCGAAAGCGCCGCCGTGTTGATCGACGTGCCGCTTGATCCGGCGGCGCTGCCTTTTCACGAACTGCCCCCGCACCTCATGGTCAAGGTGATTGTTGACAAGAGCGGCAAGGCGGTCGGACCCAACAGCAATGTTGCTGCCTGGCGCGAGGCCGCGCGGCAGTGGATCAGAAAAGATGTCCGGGCCTGGAATTTCGGAGATTTGCCCCAACAGTTAGAGGTCGTCCCTGCCAAGAACGGATTCTCCGTGTTCGGGTATCCATCGCTTGTCGAACGAGACGGCTCGGTTGACATCGCAGTTTTCACCTCCACGGACGATCAGGCCGACAATCACCCCCGGGGTGTGAAAAGGCTTGTGGAAATCTGTCTCGAAAAGGAGTTGGCGTGGCTGGAGCGGGACATCGAGACGCATGCCCGGCGGTTCTCCTCGTTTGTCAAAGGCGACAGGGCCGACGGCCTCAAGGATACGATGTTTTCGCTCATCAGGGACCATTGCTTTGCGGATGAGAACCTGTCGATACTGAAACTCCGGGAATTCGATGCTCTCCTCAAACGTGTGCGGTCTCGCCTGGCAGACGTTGGCCCGCAGGCGGGAACCTTGATTTCAAAGATTGCTTCAGGATACCCGGAACTGCTGGGTGAACTAAAGGCCGGGTCGCGGGCAAGCAGTTCCAAAGGATATGCACTCGCAGCTTCCGATTTGAAAAGCGAGCTTGTATCATACATGGAACACTTCCTGGGCGGGGCATTGAGTTACGGGATGCTTATGCAGTATCCTCGGTATTTCAAGGCTTTCGGATTCAGGATTCAGAGGGCATTTTCCGATCCTGGGAAGTACCTACTCAAGCTGCAGACCGTGGTGCCCTATCGTGAAAAATCCGCTGCAATACTTACCAAGCTCAAGAAATGTCATCAAGATGACCATAGTCTTGCGCTGGACTTTTGTATGATGGTGGAGGAATTCAAGATCTCCCTGTTCGCCCAGCAGGAGGTCAAGACGCTTTTCCCGGTTTCGCAGAAGCGGCTTGATGAGAAACTTGCGGAATTAACAAAAGCGGGGATTGCGTAAAGCGCGGTCACGGTGCGGGCAGGCTCCTGTGCGACAGTGTGATGAAAGAATAACAATTCTCATTATCATTGTCCCCGGATTTTTCAAAACATTTATATTTCTATTCACCAACGATCATCATGCTGGATCCTTCCCCCTCAATTACACTCGGAGCGGAATCATGTGCGGAATAGTCGGATACGTCGGCAAACGGGAAGCGTTTCCTGTTCTCATGGAAGGCCTTTCCGCGCTTGAATACCGCGGATACGACAGCGCCGGCGTGGCGCTTATTGACAAAGGGAACATCACCGTCCTGAAGAACAAGGGGAAGGTCGCGCAACTCAGGGAGTTTGCCGAAAAAAAAGTGAAAAAAGGGGCCACCATCGGCATCGCCCACACGCGCTGGGCAACGCACGGCGTGCCCTCGCAGGCGAATGCCCACCCGCACACCGACATGCACAACAGGATCGCCCTTGTCCACAACGGCATCATCGAGAATTATGGGACGCTCAAGGAGAAACTCAAGAAGGAGGGCGTTGTTTTCAGGTCCGAAACCGACACCGAGGTGCTTGCCCAGCTCGTGGGCAAATACTACAAAGGAGACCTGTTGGGCGCCGTTTCAAAGGCGCTTGCCGAGGTCGACGGCACGTTCGGCATCGCCGTGATTGCCGCGGACAACCCGAACGTGCTCGTGGGCGCGCGCCGCGGCTCGCCCCTCGTGGTGGGCGTGGGCGACGGCGAGTATTTCCTCGCATCCGACGCCAGCGCCATTGTCCGCTACACCAAGCGCGTCATCTATCTCAAGGACTCAAGCCTGGTGGTGCTCAACCGCACCGACCACACCGTGATGGACCTCGATCAGAAGGTTATGGTGCACGAGATTCAGCACGTCGATTACAGCGCCGAGGCGCTTGCCAAGGGCGGGTTCGCGCACTTCATGCTCAAGGAAATTTTCGAACAGCCCGACAGCATCCGCAACGCCATGCGGGGCCGCCTGCTCGTTGACGACGGCAGCGCCAGGCTCGACGGTCTCAACCTTGTGTTGCAGCAGCTCCGCCAGATCAATCGCATCATCTTCGTGGCGTGCGGCACGTCGTGGCACGCCGCGCTCGTGGGCGAGCACATGATTGAGGAAATCGCGGGCGTGTCCGCCGAGGTGGAGTACGCCTCGGAATTCCGGTACCGCAATCCCATCATAGACCCGCACACCCTCGTGTTTGTCATAAGTCAATCCGGCGAGACCGCCGACACGCTCGCGGCCCTGCGCGAGGCCGCGAACAAGGGCGCCACCGTGCTCGGCATCTGCAACGCGGTGGGGTCGTCCATCGCGCGCGAGACCCACGGCGGCGTGTACCTCCACGCCGGGCCGGAAATCGGCGTGGCCTCGACCAAGGCCTTCACCTCGCAGCTCACCGTGCTGGCCCTGCTCACGCTGCTTCTCGGCCGCATGCGCAGGATTTCACACGACCAAGGTGTTGACATCGCGCAGGCGCTTGCGAAAATCCCGGAGCAGGTGAAGAAAATCCTCAAGCAGAACGCAGCGATACGGGACATCGCGAAGAAGTACTCGAAGCACAACAACTTTATCTACCTCGGCCGCTCCTACAACTTTCCGGTCGCGCTCGAAGGCGCGCTCAAGCTCAAGGAGATTTCCTACATTCACGCGGAAGGATATCCGGCAGCCGAAATGAAGCACGGCCCCATCGCGCTCATCGACAAAGACATGCCGACCGTGGTCATCGCGCTTAAAGACAGCGTTTACGAAAAGGTGATTTCGAATATTCAGGAAGTGAACGCGCGCGGCGGCAAGGTGATCGCCATTGCCACCGAGGGCGACACCCGCATCAGAAAGCATGCGGCGCATGTGATCCACGTGCCGTGCACGATTCCCATGCTGAGCCCGCTGTTGTCCGTTATCCCGCTGCAGCTGCTTGCGTATCACATCGCCGCCATCCGGAAATGCGAAATCGATCAGCCCAGAAACCTTGCAAAAAGCGTGACCGTAGAATAACCGGAGACAGAATGCAGGCAGCGCCGATTTACACGCCCAACGCCCCGAAGCCGGTGGGCCCGTACTCTCAAGGAGTATCGTCGGGAGACTTTGTTTTTATTTCGGGCCAGATCCCGCTCGATCCGGCGAGCGGCGCGGTTACGGGCGCAACGATCGCCGACCAGGCGCGGCAGGCGCTTGCAAACCTCAAGGCCGTGCTTTCGTCGCAGTCGATGGGAACAGACGCGCTTGTCAAGACCACCGTGTTCCTCCGCTCCATGGCCGACTTTGCCGCGTTCAACGCGGTCTACGAGGAAGAACTTTGCGGCGCGAGGCCCGCGCGGTCGGTGGTGGAGGTTGCCGCGCTGCCGAAAAACGTCCTGGTGGAAATCGAGGCGATCGCATGCAGGTGAAACAGGAATATCAGGTCAAGCTTTCGCTGTTCGAGGGGCCGCTCGACCTGCTGCTCTACCTTGTCAACCGGGCCGAAGTGGACATCAGGCAGATCCAGGTGGCGCAGGTCGCCCAGCAGTACCTCGAGTATCTCGACCTCATGCGCGAGCTCAACATCGACATCGCCGCGGAATACCTGTACATGGCCAGCACGCTCATCCGCCTCAAGGCGCGCGAGCTCCTGCCGCCGTCGGAGCAGGAGCCGATCGAAGGCGAGGAGGGAATTTACAACAGGGAACAGCTTATCGCGCAGCTCCTCGAATACAAAAAGTACAAGGAGGCGGCCCACTCGCTGCGGCATTTCGAGTCCGAGCAGATCGGCTGCTTCACACGGGGCAGCGCCGAGCCCGTAACGCCGCTTTCCGCGGCCGACGACGGCCTTGTCGCGGGCGCGGTCACGGTGTTCGACCTGATCACCGCCTTCAAGCGCGTGCTTGACCGCGTGGCGGCCGAGGGCGACAGCCGGCAGGTCATCGGCCACGATATGGTGCGTCTCGACGACCGCATCGAGCACGTTCTCGGCATGATCGCCGCCGACCGGGAAATTCCATTTGAAGACCTGTTTGCCGACGACAAGCGCAGGATCGTGCTCGTGGTGACGTTTATGGCAATCCTTGAGCTCACCAAAATGCAGGAGATAATCTTCCGGCAGGAAACACGGTTCGGCCGCATTCTGGTGAAGCGGCGCGTGGAAAAAGAGCCGGACCAGGCCGCAGAAGCGCCCCTGCAGGCAGGGCAGGACGCCCCGCAGGTTGACTAACGGTACGGGCCGTTTCACAAAATGAAAACATCAAGGCCCGCAGCCACCCCCAAGAAGATTGACAAAAAGAACGCTTGCCCTGTATGCCTTCGCCTCACTCCGCAGTGCATGTGCGGAAAAACGGTTCCTTTCGGCACGGGTGCAAAGGTTCTTATCCTCCAACACCCCCAGGAACAGCACAAGCTTCTCAATTCGGCAATGCTTGCCCACCGCGCGCTTGCCAACAGCGTGCTGCGCGTCGGGCTTTCGTGGCGTAATCTTTCCCACGCACTCGGCGAAGAGGCAGACGCGGATGCATGGGCGGTGCTGTTGCTCAAAGGCATCAAGGAGCCGTCGAGGAAACTGGAGATGTTCAGCCCGAAGAACCTTCTCCTTGCCATTTCGACACGTTTCAAAGGCATCATCGTCATTGACGGGTCGTGGAAGCAGGCAAAGGCTATGTGGTGGCGGAATCCGTGGCTGCTCAAGCTCAACCGGATCACGCTCAATCCCGACCATCCGTCGTTGCGGGGCCAGACAAAAAGGCACGGCCTCGCAACCGTCGAGGCGATCGCCATGGCGCTGGATTGCCTGGGGGAAAATGCCGCGGTCGGGGAGTCGCTGAGGAAACAGTATGAGGAATTGATTATTAGGCCGAATATGGGGGATGAGAAGCGGTTCAATTGATTGCTGAATCAAAATTGATAGTTGCAGATCTTGTCCACGCAAGTTCTGCATTGCAGCTACCGGAGCAAGCTCTCTCGCTTCCCGTCACTTAGGTTCACTTCCTCTTGTCAATTAGGGTTGAAGAGATTCGGTGTCCATCTGCCCGCGCGCCAGGTCGGACTGGAAAAATGGTCCCGCCAAAGCGGGATTGCCGACTGACCACGGCCCGAAGGACCCTCGTGGCAGGCGGTAACGAGGCCGAAGGCCGAGCCTGGAAGGAGGACCGCCGCCACAAAGCGGCGGGGCGCCCAATTTGTTATTTTTATCCAAAGAACCGCATTTATGGTCTATGCCAATGCTTCCTTGACATCAAAGAAAACACCGTTGGGCTTGAGGAAGGCCGACAGCCCGGCCCTGCCCAGCTCAAGAAACTCCCGGTGCTTCACGGCAAGCACGACTGCGTCGTAAGAGTGCCGTTTTGGCCTGGCAATCGGGGTGATCCCGTATTCCAGCCGCACCTCCTCGGCGTCGGCCACGGGCTCCCACACGTCAACCTTGACGCCGAACTCGGCGAGTTCCTTCATGATGTCGATCACCTTGGAATTGCGGATGTCGGGCACGTTCTCCTTGAACGTGATGCCGAGCACAAGCGCCCTCGTGTCCTTGACGCAGATTCCCTTGTTGGTCATCTCCTTGACGATTTCCCTGCCGAAATACCTGCCCATGGCGTCGTTGATGCGCCTGCCTGCCATGATGATCTGCGGGTGATGGCCTATTTCCTCGGCCTTGTAGGCCAGGTAGTAGGGGTCGACGCCGATGCAGTGCCCGCCGACAAGCCCGGGCTCAAAGGGAAGAAAGTTCCACTTTGTCTTTGAGGCGGCGAGCACCTCGGTGGTGGATATTCCCAGTTTGTCAAATATGATGCGCAGCTCGTTCATGAGCGCGATGTTGATGTCTCGCTGGGTGTTTTCGATCACCTTCGCCGCCTCAGCGACTTTTATCGAAGGCGCCCGGTACACGCCCGCCTTCACCGCGGCGCCATAAACCGCGGCGACGGTCTCAAGCGTTTGCGGGGTGTCTCCCGACACGACCTTGGTTATCTTCGACACCGTGTGCTCCCGGTCGCCGGGATTGATGCGCTCCGGCGAATATCCCACGAAAAAGTCCTTTTTCCACGTGAACCCGCTTTCGCGCTCAAGGATCGGCACGCATTCGTCTTCGGTGACGCCGGGGTACACGGTGGATTCATACACCACGATCGCGCCCCTCTTCAGGTTCCTTCCCACGGTTTCCGAGGCCTTGACAACAGGCGTAAGGTCGGGGATCTTGTGGTCGTCGATGGGCGTGGGCACGGCAACCACAACGAAATCGGCTTTCCTGATGACCGATGGGTTGCTTGAATACTCGATCTTGACGCTCGACAATACCTGAGAGTCCACCTCGCGGTTGGGGTCCCTGCCTTTTCTGAGGATCGCAACGCGCTTTTCGCTTATGTCAAAGCCGTGGACCGTGAAATGCTTGGCGAATTCAACGGCAAGCGGCAGGCCCACGTAGCCGAGTCCGACGATGCAGAGAACGGGATTCTTACTCATGATTGCTCCGAAAGTTGGGTGATTGACGGCCGAGAATTATGTTGCCCGATATCCGGCAAGTCGGAGGCCGTCCTGTGAAGTGAAAAATTCGTTTAATAATCGCAATTATCGAGTCTGAAAACATACATTGTTGAACATACAAAATCAACAGCCGTGCTCAGGCTGAGCGATTGTACCGGAGTCCGCTGAAATGTCGATACCGGAGTAACCATAATAAGAAGGGGCGCTGCAGCCGGCGCCCCATACGGTGATTCTTCCAACAGCGAACGGGCAGGGAAATCTACTTGCTCCCGCCTTCCCTTCCCTCCGCCCATGAATCCGAGGCCTGAAGGTTTCCGTCGAGGAATGTCCAGGTGATCTTGCGGTAGCGCAGGGAGACTTCCTCGAGGTGGGTGTAGCGCTCCTTGGTCGGGTCCTTTACATTGGGCATTGTCGGTTTCACCGAGCAGACCTTGACGCCTTCGAGTTTGAAGTTGAAGTATTCCTTTTCGCTGCCGGTGTCGTCAATGTTGTAGAATTTGAACTCGGCGGTCTTGTACGTCTCGCCTTCGCACACGGCCTTGTACAGGTACGGCGACGAGGCGTCGAAGGCCTTGACGAACGTGAGCGACTCGTGCTTGCGGGTGCCGGTGAGGCGCCCGGTGTCCGGGTCCGTGGGGATGCGGACTTCGTGATGGAATTCGAGCACCTCAATGCTTCCTTCGCGGTTCGCCACGTCCACGGAGCCTTTGACGTCGGCACCGGTCTCGTTCTTGAGCCACAAATACGCGGGAATTGGCATACAAAACTCCTTTCACAGTGTAAAGTTTGCGGGGCGGGTTGTTCCCGATTACCAAAAAAAATAAACTTGAGCGCGGCGCCGATCTGTGACGAGCGTCACAGATCGGCGTTTTCCGCTATTTTCCTTTCGGCATCTGGGACACGAGGGACAGGTTGATATCGATTCCCTCGATCTGGAAATGAGGCATGACCGAAAGCGTCACCCTGAAGAACCCGGGGTTGTCCTCGATTTCGTTCACGGTCACTTCCGCCGCCTTGAGGGGATGGGTCGATATGAGATCCGGGCCCGGATCGTTCATTTCGGTGACAAGATTCTTAATCCAACCGTTGAGCTCGTTCTGGAGCACCACCTTGTTCTTGGTGGACCCGATATTCTCTCTCTGGATCACCTTGAGATAGTGCGCGATTCTCGACACCAGGAAAATGTACGGCAGCCGGGAATTGATGCGCATGTTTGCGGTGATGACCGGATTGTCGTATTCCGCGGGCTTCTGCGCCGAATTGGCGGAGAAGAAGCACGCGTAGTTGCGGTTCTTGTAGAACGACAGCGGAATGAACCCTTCCTGCGCGAATTCGAATTCGCGGGTTTCCGGAATGAGGATTTCCGTGGGAATCTTCATCTGCTTGCCTTTTCCGACATCGTACATGTGCACCGGCAGGTCTTCCACTTTTCCGCCGGCCTCGGGCCCGCGGATCTGGACGCACCATCCGTTTTCGATGTAGGAGCGGACCATGTTCGCAGCGAACGCGAACGTCGAATTGCCCCACAGGTACTTGTCGTGATCGGTTCCTTTTACGTTCTCGGTGTAATTGAATTCCTTGACGGGCTGCGTGTCCGGGCCGTAGGGGAGCCTGAGCATGAAGCGGGGAAGCATGAGTCCCACGTACCGAGCGTCCTCGGTCTGGCGGAACGAATTCCACTTGAGGAACTCGGACCGTTCCATGTAATTGTGAAGGTCCTCGATCTTGGTAAGGTCCTGGATTGTCTCCTTACCGAAGAACTTGGGGCTCGCCAATCCCAAAAACGGGCAATGGCAGGCGGCCGACACCTTCGACACGTTCTGCAGAAGGGTGATGTCGGAGGGGCCGCTGTCGAACTCGAAATTCGAAACGAGTGACCCGTACGGTTCGCCGCCGGGGGTGTCGTATTCGCTCACGTATACGTGTTTGTAAAGGCCCGACTGGATTGTTTCCGGCGCGTCTTCGAAGTCCTCGGCGAGGTCTTCTTTCGATGCGTCAAGAATGTCGAGTTTGGCATTTTTCTTGAAATCGATACGGTCGACAAGGAACTTGAGGCTCCGCCATGCCGCTTCCATCTTCTGGAAGTTGGCATGGTGCATGATCTCGTCAATTTGGAGCGACAGCTTCCTGTCTATTTCGCTGATGTGATGGTCGAGCATCGCCTTGTCGATCCTGTCGATGCTCTGGCTTGAGGCGGCTACGCTTTCGACAAAAACCGAAAGCGCGGCGCTGATGCGCTCGTTGGCGTCGCTGTCGGCGAGCACTTCGGTGTTTTTATATTCCGATATGTCAATCTGTTTTTTTGGAATGGAGAGGTTCATGGTCTGATAGATGTATTCGAGGCCGTGGGCGTCCTGCGCCTGCTTCCCGGCCGCCTGTTTTTCCTGTTCTGCCATAATGAAAGCTCCTCGTTTTGGTGGTGATCGGTGGTAATGAAAGGTCGCGCCCTATTTCTTTTCTTCCGCTTTCTGTTCCTCGGCCACGATTTTTTTGAGTTCGTCCTGCAGGGACTTCATGGCGCCAGGGTCCTTGATGATTTCCTCGAGGCGCTTGCGGAATTCCCTGTTGTCAAGCAGGTTCGATTTCAGGTCCTTCAGAAGGTTTCGGGCTGCAAGCATTTTGGACAGCGCGGGGATGCTCTTGGCGACGTTTTCGGGCTTGAACGAGTCCATGTTCTTGACTTTCAGGTCAACCTTGAGGTCGCCGGCGCCGGTGAGTTTGTTCTCGACGTTGTAGTTCAATTGCAGGTCCATGCTTCCCATCACCTGCGTGAAGTTCTCCTTGTTGATGCTGATCTTTTCCCGGTCGGAAACGCGTTCGCCGCGTTTCTTGAAGGAGAAGTCTCCTACCACGAGCGTCTTGAGAGGCAATTCGATCTTCTTCTTGGCTCCGCCCTTGCCCACGTCGAGCTTGAGGTTGATACGGGCAGGGGGTATTTCGTTTTGGAAACTGCCAGCCATACAAACCTACCTTTCCTGAAGGTGATTATGAGGTGAGTGAAAACGCTTTCTTGGGATCGATTTGACTGATCTTACTTAATATAGTGTTTTGTTTCTCGGTCATGCCTGCCTGAAGCGGAGCGGGCTTGTTCGCCCGCGCGACTTTGAGAACCTTGACCATGATGCTCCATGCGTCAACGGCGAGGTCAGGGTCCCATTTATCAAGATGATACAGCTGGATCTTTCCGTCGAGGGATTCGAGGATCGAAAGGGCGATGTCCGGCTGCTTCGCGGTCGCCAGCATGTTGCACATGATGATGGACCGTCTGAAATTGTCCCGTTCATTCGACGAGTTGCGGATGGCATTCTGCAGAAGATCCAGCGCCGCTTCCGTCTTTCCCGATGCGCTGAGCGTTGACACCTGTTTCTTTTCGGCTTCAACTCTATCGCCGGCGGAGGCCTCCGTATCCTTTGTCGCTCCCGGGGTGCCTCCGGATGAGAGAAGTGGCAGCACCTGTTTTGAAAGCCATTCCCTGGTCGCGTCGTCGCAGAAGGGCGAGCCGTCGGAAAAGGAAAGTTTGGCGATGTCGGGCAGCCGTTTGACGAAAAAACCCGTTTCGTACACAATGGCCTGTTCCACGGCCCTGTAGGATTCGCCGAGGCCCCGGCACGCCTCCACGCCGATCCGCTGGAGCCCCAGCCACAGATGGTTGGCGCCGGTTGTGAAGGCGACTTCCGTTTTATCAAGCGCTGGTTTGAATTCCTTGTTCGCAATCATTGCCCCAAGCGCCGCAATGAGCTCCGCCGCCGGCGGCGCCAGCTGGGTCTTTCCATTTTCGTTCGGCGGGACCTTATCAAAAATATCCCAGCGGATGGAACGCATGAGCCTGAAACCCATGGGCCGTTGGGGCTCCTTCTCGATAAGAAAGTACGCGGCTTTCCTGGCCGAAAGCTGGGCCTGCTTCGGCGTATCCATCGCCTCTGCCGCGGCGGTTCCGCCCGCAGCAGCGGCTGCGGCATCGGGCTTCGGCTTGGGCTTGCATGCCTTTTCCCAATTCTGAACCGCAGTATGGAAGCCGGAAGGGAACGGCGAGCCTTCGGGAAATTTCTCCTGGAGAAAGCCTTTGAGGGATGTCAGGTTTTCAAGCAGCCGGGCAACATGCGGATAATCCGCCTCGTCCGGTTTCTGGGCGGCCGCGGTTTCGTTGAAGCGCGGCTCGGAAAGCCATTTTATCGCATTAAATTTTGCGCGTTCCCGGTCGGGAAACATCGCGTCGAAGTTTTGCGTGCAAAGCTTGACAAACCCTTCAAACACATCAGCGAGGAATTCCCATTTTGCGCTTCGAAGATACGTGAAGCCTAGAAAGCAAAGAAGCCGCATGTCCTTGGATTTTTTGGCAAGGAGTTTCCTGCACGATGTCTCGACAACCCCGTAATCTATGTTGCCGATCTTGCCGATTTCACCCTTGCAGGCGTCGAAATCGGCATCGTAGTTGATATTGGCGCCCATGGGGGCGTCGCCCGGAACGGGTTTTACGATAATGTCAAGAAGCTCGGAAATAGGACGTCTCCTTGTGCAATGGCATGGTCGGGTGGCCGAACGGAAAACAAGAATATAGTAATCGCCCTTGCGCGGCACATTTTTTGGATGGCAAAGGGCTTGCCGCGAACACAGTACAAAAGAAGATAAAACGCGCAGCTTTCGCCCGGCTGTGACCGCCGTCACATCACGTTTATTTCTTTATCGTTAGAAGAAGGGCGACCTTCTTTTTCTGGTCGAGGGCGGCGTTATACTGCTGTACCGCCTGGGCGGACGGGACCTGGCTACTGCGAATGTTTCTGGTGTTGAGCAGCATAACGAGAGAATCGCTCAACTGAAATGATGCCGCACCGAACCCCGTTCCGACAATGAGAAGCATGTCCTCTTCGGGCGGTGTTTCGAGAATGGACTTCGTCCACTCTCTGCGATTGTCGGTTCCGCCGAGGTTCATCATGGGCCTCACTACGCCATCGAAATCGATGAAGAGGTCGAGCCCGGTTATCGGAATGCGGTTGAACACAACGAAGTTGCCGGTTGCAAGACCGAACTTGTGGGGGGGATTGACAAAGAAATAAGCTATCCCCGCAATAACAAGAAGTGAAATTATCTTGTGTTTCCAGAAGAACATGGCCGCATCCGGTTGGTTGACATGAAACCGCTGATTCTATAAAACGGCGTTTGCAATGTCCGGGTCGGCGGAAGCAGCGCTCGGAGCAGACGGGGTCGGCGCTTTCCCCGGACAGGGAAGGAATTCCCGCATGTCATACAATATGCATTCCCGACGTGCGTTCTCCAAGAAAAAATTGAGGGACGCCGAAAAAGCGAAGCTGCGGCCAAGGGCTACTTGCGGGCCTGAATAAACAAGGAAAGCTTTGCGCGGGACGCGGGATTTCTGAAAAGTTTCCTGAGTGATCGGTCGCGGATGAGCCGAACACGCTCGCGGGTGAGCTTGAGTTCCTTGCCGATCTCCTCGAGCGTGAATTGCTTTGAGAAATTGAGTCCGTAGTACATCCGGAGGATCCGCTCCTCCCTGCTGGTGATATTCTGGAGCACGTTGTCGAGCACCTTGCCGAGTTCTCGGCGTTCGCTTTCGCTGTCCTGGCTCGGATCTTCACCCAGAATATCTTGCAGCGTCTTGGTGGAGTCGCCTTCCGCGGACTGGTTGCCGCTGCCTACCGGCGCGTCAAGCGAGATCCCCCTGAGCTTGTCCATGACATCGATGATGTCCTGCTCGTGGTCCTTGAAATCCGTCATGTCGATGGTGCGCAGGTAGTCGCCGGAATTTCTGTCAAGCGCCTTCTTGAATTTCGAAAGGAGAGCAATCTTGTTGGGCGGGATCCGGACCGTTCCGGTCTGTTCGAACAGGGCTTTCTGGATGGACTGGCGGATCCACCAGACGGCATAGGAGATGAACTTCACCTTATTTTCAAGGTCAAAGCGCTTGGCGGCCTTGAGAAGGCCGATGTTGCCTTCGTTGATAAGTTCGAGAAAACTCAGCCCTCTCCCCCGGTAGCGCCGGGCCACGCTTACGACAAACCTGAGGTTGCTGGTTATGAGGGTCGAAATGGCGCCGTTCTTGTTTTTCTGAACAGCACTAATGACTTCCCGCTCTTCCTCTTCCGAAAGGATGCGGAAGCGGTTGATGTCCCGGAAATAAAGCGATTCAGTTCTTGTCGGCATAATAAAGAATTGCTGTTATAAGTTAGCTGCACCCCACAAATTATACCATAAACACGTGCAAGAGGCACGCGTTTAAACGATTAACCTCTTGATTTCCAAACACTCATCATAATCCTTTCCGTCCACAATACGATTAAGTGCGCGAGGAATTTTGCCTTGCCAAAATTACATCAATGCATGCCTACGGAAGGATGTTTTTTGACGGTTGACTTATGACCACAATGCCTGATTCGCTCACCGTGAAACGCTTGCGGTCTTCCTCGATATTGAACCCTATCCTCTCACCCGGCATAATCTGGACGCCGCGGTCGATGATGGTACGCCGGATATGGGCTTTTTCGCTGACCTGCACGTCCGGGAAGATAATTGAGTCCTCGACGACGGCCAGGCTGTGAACCCGCACACCGCGCGACAGGACAGAGCGGATGACCCTGCCGCCGCTTACGATGCAGCCTCCGCTCAGAATAGAGTCGAGTGCTTCGCCTTTTCGTTTTTCGGGTGGCTCCCCGGAAAAGACGAATTTTGCGGGCGGCGATTGGCCTGGAGCGGTGCGGATGGGCCATGCCTCGTTGTAGAGATTTATCTCAGGAACCACATCCCGAAGGGTCATATTTGCCTCATAATAGGCGTCTATGCTGCCCACGTCCTTCCAGTAAATGTTCTGCTGCGGCGTCTCTCCGGGAATCCGGTTGTTGGAGAAGTCCCACACATAGATCGGATAGTTGTGGAAGATTTTTGGAATTACGTCTTTGCCGAAGTCGTGAGAGGAGCCGCTAAGCGAGGCATCGTTGAACAGTTCGCGAACGAGAAACTTCCTGTTGAAAATGTAGTTTCCCATGGACACCAGGACCATCCCGGAGTTGCCGGGAATGGTTCTGGGATTCTTGGGTTTCTCCTCGAACCCGATCATCCGGCCGTCGGTATCGATTTCTATGATGCCGAAGGCCGAAGCTTCCTCAACGGGTTTCGGAATTGCAACCACGGTTGCCACGGCGCCTGCGCGCCGGTGAAAATCGAGCATCTGGGAAATATCCATTTTGTAAATGTGATCGGCGCCGAACACCGCGATGTAGTCCGGATTTTCATCCTCGATGAGGTTGAAGTTCTGGAATATTGCGTCCGCGGTGCCCATATACCAATTCTTGCCGGTTCGCATTTGCGCGGGAACCGGGTCGATGTACTGGCCAAGCATTCGGTTGAGGTTCCATCCGGTCGTAAGGTGCTTGATGAGTGAATCCGACTTGAACTGGGTAAGGACTTTTATCTTGAAAATCCCGGAATTGATGAAGTTGTTGAGGACAAAGTCGACAATCCTGTACTTGCCGCCGAAATATACGGCCGGTTTCGCACGTTCGTTGGTGAGCGGGTGGAGCCTGGACCCTTCGCCTCCGGCCATGATCATTCCGAGAACATTGGGATAGCCTACGGATGAACGGTATGAAGTCATGGATATTTCCCTCGCAGTGCGGGTGACGGGATTGTTTGGTTTTCGACGCTCACGTGCAAAGCCCACTGCCCAGGACGCCGGGCTCTTGAACCTGTTTCCAAAATAGTTTCTATCCGTAAAAAGTGCAATCAGTCAGCCACGAAGGCTGCCTTGGATTCATGTCGAGCGGGGCTGCCGAAGTGCGAGGATGTCGAAGCGGAAAAAAATCGGATGAGCGCAGATGCGCGGACGTCAATATACAAGCTTGGTGAGAAAATCCCACGCGGCGCTGGTCATGGGCACGAACACATTCCCGATGCCCAGAAAAATGAGGACTATTTCAACGGTAAAGATGATGCCGGCCAAAAGAAGAAGGTTCGTGAGCAGAAGAATAACGCTGCTGCGGACACTCTTGCGGTGTTTGTTGAAAAACAGCACTCCGCCGAGACGGAGAAAGAATCTGGCCACTATTCCCACCTGTTTTCTATTTGAACCGGATCCGCTTCACGAGGGAAACCGTGTCGCCGGCGCCGATCGAACTTACGAGTTTCTCCAGGGCCAGCGTGCTTGAGGTCTCGTCGACGCGCACCGCGCAGGCAACGGCAGAAGGTCTGTCGAAAATGGGATCGTTCTTTGCATGGACCGCAAACACATCGCCGATCATCACGCCGTCCTTTGAGCCTTTGTCGAGAATAAAGGTTTGAAATAGGTACGGAAGGTCGGTGTTTTCAACACGCAGAAAAACGGTTCCCTTAATGGAAGTGTTCGGGTCCACAAGCGTGTCCAGCTCGAGGTTGGCGAAATGGGCCACAGTATCGACTCTGTCCCCGTTTTGTACTATGTCCCATATTTTGAAGAGGATGGCGCTTGTCTTTTTGTCACCTACGGATTGAATGCAGCCTCTGGCAACACGGTGGACCAGATTCACGGGGTTTCCCCTGTATTTCATGATCCCCTCGGAATGAAAGATATCGACCGTGTCGCCCGGGCGGTAGTGCGTCTTTGAAATGGGCTCGATGAGAACTTCCTCGTAGTGCTGATACGTCTCCCGTTCGTACCTGGTGAGCAATTCTTTTGGGTTCGCCATTTTCTGCAGGGAGGCGTTTCCGGGGTATACAAGTCCTTTTTCATCTTTTTTGTCCCAGAGAAATGCAACTTTCTCAAGGAAATCAGAGGTGAAGTGCTTGTTTCTATGCATCGCGGCCTTGAACAGAGAATCGTACGCGTCGGCCTCGACCTTTTTCGCGCCCCTGGTTTCCAGGGACTGCGAAGAAGTCGGCTGTTCGGATTGCGCCAATGCCTGTTTTGTCTCGGAGGAGAACTCGTCCTGCCGGGATGACGCAGGCGAAGATGAAGCAGCAGGTGCACCGTTTTCCCCTGCCATGCCTGTTTGGGCGTCCTGTCCGCTGCTGCCGCCGATGATAAGAGATTTTCCCGGGTAGATCAGATTGGGATTGGAAATATACTGGTTCTGGTGCCAGAGTTGAGACCACTTGAAAGGATCGCCGAGAAATTTAAAGGCAAGGTCCCAGAGGGTGTCGCCCTTCTTGATGACATAGGTTTGCTCGCCGGTCTGCCCCGCGGTTGTTGACAGAATCAGAAATACCGTGAGGATTGCCGCGATGGGATTTTTCAAGAGCAAGTCCTTTTCAAATTCTTCAGTTCTTGTATTTTGGCATGGTCGCCGTATTCATAATATATTATATGCTCCCACTCAGTCAATACGATGTGAAAAGCAGATGGAGAAAACATGGGAAAGACAAGGCTGTTGGAGAACGCAAGGGTGCGCGAAGTTTCGGGCGGCATTACGGCGGCGCAGGGGTATTGCGCATCAGCGGCGGCCGCGGGCATCAAAATGTCAAAGGGGCCGGACTGCGGTCTGCTGATAAGCGAGGCCCCTTGCAGCGCGGCGGGGGCGTTTACCACGAACGCGGTGCGGGCCTCGTCGGTTGACTGGTGCGAAGGAATCCTCCCGAGCGCGCAGGTGCGCGCCGTGTTTGCGAACAGCGGGAATGCCAATGCGTGCACCGGCGGCAAAGGCGAACGGGACACAAAGAGGATTGCCGAGCTGGTCGGGCAACGGGCCGGCGCAAAGCCGCAATCGGTGCTCGTGGCGTCCACCGGCGTCATCGGCCATGCTCTGCCCATGGGTCTCATAGAAAAGAACATTCCCCTTCTTTACCGTCGCATCGATTCCTCCGCGCAGGGCGGCCGAGCGTTTGCGGACGCAATCCTCACCACGGATACGAAAAGGAAAGAAGCCGCAGTTTCGGTTGAAACTCCTGCCGGACGCTATGTGATCGGCGGCTGCGCAAAGGGATCGGGCATGATTCACCCGGACATGGCGACCATGCTCTGCTTTATAACGACGGACGCAGCCGTCAACCGTACGCTGCTCAACACAATTGTCAAGAAGGTCGTTAACACGACGTTCAACAACCTGACGGTTGACGGAGACACCTCGACCAACGACATGGTGCTCGTGCTGGCAAACGGCATTTCCGGATCGGCCGTAACGAGCGCCTGGCAGGCGAGCGTGTTTCAGGAGTCCCTGCGCCTGGTGAGCGATGCATTGTGCAGGAAAATCGCGGCGGACGGCGAGGGCGCCACCAAGCGCGTGGAAATATGCGTGTCCGGGGCGGCAACGCAAGCGGACGCGAAAAAAGCGGCCAAGGCGGTTGCGAATTCCAATCTTGTAAAGACCGCGCTGTTCGGCAACGATCCCAACTGGGGCCGCATCGTGTGCGCGGTCGGGTATTCCGGCGCACCCTTTTCGCAGAAACGTCTTGCGGTGTCGCTGTGCGGCAGGCGCGTGTTCAGAAACGGCAGGCCCGTTACCTTTAATGCCGGGGACCTCAGCAGGAAAATGCGCGCGGATGTGGTGCGAATCGACATAGACCTTGGAACGGGGAAAGAATGCGCAGTGGTGCATACCTGCGATTTGACGTACGATTATATCCGGATAAATGCGGAGTATCATACGTGATGAAGCTGGCTGCCGTGTTCCTGCGGAAAGGGCGAGATAAGAGACCAGATACCGCAATTGATGATGGCAGTAATCGTTGCACGCATAGCGGGTTTTTGAGAGGTTGTTTGATGTAGAACCTTGCGGAATGCAGAATCTCCGCCGCCGTACCGCCGCATCGTTTCCCGCCCCAATCTCCGCAAACCGCCCCTCATTTTCCAATATCTCTTCTTGCTTTACATCAAGGAATACCCCTACAAAATCTTCACCACCAGCACCGTCACATCATCGTCCTGCGCGACCGGCCCCGTAAATTTTTTGAGGGAGTCGATTATCGCCGCGCTCACCTCGGCCGCGGGTTTTTCCCGGGCGCCGCGCATGATGTTCTCCAGTGTCAACATGGGATAGCGTTCGTTCGAACCGTTTACGCTTTCCACGATGCCGTCGGTGTAGAGCGCGATGGTGTCGCCCGGCGCGACGGGCGTGGTCGCCTCCTCGAACTGGCTGTCGGCGAAGCAGCCGACGAGCGGAGCGCCGGTGGAAAGGTACTCGACTTCGGGGCCGCGGGCGAGCAGGGCGGGTGGGTGGCCGGCGCGGGAAAATGCCAGTTCCTTCTTTTCGAGGTCCACAATGGCGAGAAACGCGGTCACGTACCTTCCCTCGGGCATGTAGCGGAACAGCTCGGCGTTCACCTGGGCAAAAATTGACTTTGGCGAAATATCCTTGAGGATGCACCGTGAAAAGGAGATTTTGGCCATGGCGGTGATGAGCGCCGCAGGAACGCCGTGGCCGCACACGTCGATGATGAGGAACGCAACGTGCGTGTCGTCGATTCTGACGACGTCGTACATATCGCCGCCGACCATGCCGCTCGGCAGATACACGCCGGAAAATTCGACGCCCCGAAAGGTGTCGACGGTCTGCGGCAGCAGTGATTTCTGCACGCGCCGGGCGGTCTCGAGCTCCTCGTTGATTTTTGCAAGCGCGGCTTCGAGCTGCTGCGTGGTCCGGCGGAGCGAGTCGCGGGAGGCGCGGAGCTGTTCCATGGTCGCGAAGCGGTCCATGCAGTACCTGATGGACCGTTCGAGCTGCACCGCGTCGACTTTTCCTTTGACAAGATAGTCGGCGGCGCCGGACTTCATCGCTTCCAGGTCGATGGTGTGGTCTCCCTGGCCGGTAAGCATGATCACGGGCGCGCGCAGCCCGGCCGCAAGCACCTGCCGCAGGAGATCGAGCCCGTTTTTTGCGCCGAGGTTGTAGTCGAACACGAGGACATCAAAAGACGACCGGGGTATCTCTTCGAGGGCGCGCTCAAAGGTGTTTATCCAAGTAATCGCGAATTTATACGAAGGGATGTCGGCCAGAAGGTCACGGGTGATGACAAAATAGTCCTCATCGTCGTCGACGAGGCAGAGGCGGATGGCGGACGCTGGGGCCATGCTCCTACCCTTGGGGCGGAAGTTCCACGATTTCGAACCAGTACTTCGTGAGCGTCTTCATGATGACGACCAGTTGCTCGAACGTCACCGGTTTTGCAATAAACGAATTCACGCCGAGATCGTAGGACCGTAAAATGTCCTCTTCGGCCTTGGACGTGGTGAGCACCACAATGGGGATCTGGCGCAGCGAGGGGTCCGCCTTGATTTCCGCGAGTGCCTGGCGGCCGTCTTTCCTTGGCATGTTGAGGTCGAGGAGGATGAGCCCTGGCCGGGGCGAGACGGCGGGATCGGCGTATTTCCCCTTGCGCCGCAGGTAGTCCATGAGCTCCTCGCCGTTCTCCACCATGTGGAAGTGGTTGATGAGTTTGACTTCGTTAAACGCCTCTTTCGCCATGAGGCGGTCGTCTTCGTCGTCGTCGGCCATGAGGATCACCACGGAATTTTTCTTCTGGTTCATGGAGAACTCCTTGCGAAAAATTTTGGCCGGAGCGTTCAGCCAAGAATATACCTTATCATCTGCGGAAAGGAAACGGCCAAGCCGCCTCAGGCCTGTTTGGCGGGGAGCACGACGGTGAACGTCGCAC
The DNA here is from genome assembly GCA_963753345.1 of uncultured Fibrobacterota bacterium. Taxonomy (GTDB): domain Bacteria; phylum Fibrobacterota; class Chitinivibrionia; order Chitinivibrionales; family FEN-1185; genus FEN-1185. The sequence goes on along the minus strand of CAVWBU010000024.1, from coordinate 272,205 downwards.
CCTTGCCCGGCTCCGACTGTGCGCTGATGCTCCCGCCGTGGCGCTCGGCGATCTTCCTGCACACCGACAGCCCGATGCCCGAGCCTTCGTATTCGCTCGAGCGGCCGTGGAGCCGCTGGAAAACGCCGAAGATCTGTTCGGCGTATTTCTGCTCAAAACCGATTCCGTTGTCGGCAACGGTAAGGGAACAAAGGCCGTTTGCGGTTGATACGCGTATGTCAATGACGGGCGAGACGCCCGGCGCGTGGTACTTGAGCGCGTTGCCCACGAGGTTCTGGAACAATTGCCTCATCTGCAAAGGGTCTGCGTCGATGGTTGCGTTTACGTCGCACCGAACGTCCGCGCCGGTGTCCTTGATCTTGGTCTCGAGGTCGCCGAGCACTTCGGTGAGGATGGCAAACAGATCGACGGGAGAGAACGGCTGCGCCTTTGTGGTGACCCGCGAATAGGTGAGCAGGCCTTCGATAAGCCCCTGCATGCGGACAGCCGCGTTCTGCATCCTCGCGAGGTAGTCCTTGCCCTGGTCGTCGATGACGGCCGTGTACTTGGAGGCAAGCCTTGACCCGAATGCGGAGATTTTTCTGAGCGGCTCCTGCAGGTCGTGCGAGGCGATATACGCGAATTGCTCGAGTTCTTTATTTGAGCGGGCAAGTTGCTGCGTGCGGGATTCGAGGGCCTGCTCCGCGATTTTTCGTGCCGCAAGCTGCTCTTGAAGGAGCCTGTTGAGCTGCTCCATCCTGCCGATGGCCGCTCCGATGAGTGCGAAGATCGCTATTGACCCGCCGCCCACCGCAAGGTCGATCCAGGTGCCGAGTCCCATGGAGAATAACTTGATAAGACAGAAATAGATAAAAATGCACACTCCGGCGCCGGCAGCCCACCAGGGGCCCATGAACCACCCCGAAAAAAGAATGGGCACGGCCGAAATGGAAAGGGTTGCGTCATCGTTGACCACCAGCAGGAAGAACGACTGAACGGCAAAGTACACGACACCAATGGCAAAAAGCACAATAAAAGGGTTGAGCCGGGTCCTGACAAGCTTCAAAAGGAAGTTCATTGTGTGTGCCTTGGTGATGCGTGATACCGCGCAGGTCTTTGAGCGCCGCGCTCCGCATTGCTATATTATAATTATACACATGGCGCAACCGGCATTTCAAAGGTCTTGTTTATGAGGCACGCCTCCGAATCCAAGAAGAACGTCGCGCTCCGCGGAAGCTCGAAGCCGCTGCGGCAACCGGTCTTGCTGCGAGCAGGCCATCTGTCGCTTTTGTACAGCGATGGAGAACTCCGGAATTTCCTGGCGGGCGATTTGGAACTTGTGCGGCGGATGTATGTTGCGGTGCGCGACAAATACTGGAACACGGTGCGGCCCGCTGTTGCAAACCTCCGCATAAGACGCGGCCGGAATTCGTTCTCAATACGGTTCGACTGCATCCACCGGCGCGACGGCATCGACTTTGTGTGGCATGCGTCAATTGAAGGCTTGGAAACCGGCGCTGTTTCCTTCTCCCTTGACGGGACTGCGCGATTATCTTTTGAGACGAACAGGATTGGTTTCTGCGTGCTGCTGCCGCTCGAAGGGTGCCTGGGGAAACCGTGCGGGGTCGAAAAGGTTGACGGAACGCGAATCAGGGCGCGGTTTCCCGGCGAAACAATAAGCCCGCATCAGCCGTTTGCAAACATGCGTGCTCTGGTCCTGACGTTTGCGGGAGGAGTCTCGTCGGAGATTCGGTTTGAAGGCGACACGTTCGAAATGGAGGACCAGCGGAACTGGACCGATGCCTCGTTCAAGGTGTATTGTCCGCCGCTCGCCGACAACATTCCTTTCAGGGTAAAGAAAGGTGCCCGGTTTTCGCAGCGGATACTTGTCCGCCTGACGTCAAAAACAAAACCGAGGCCGTTTTCTCTTCCGCACCGGGATGACGCTCTGGAATTTTCCAGACGATCATGCCCGATCCCCGAAATCGGGACCGCCCTTTGCGATGCGGTTCGAACGATTCCTGCGCGTGAAGCGGAGCTCGTCCGCGCCTGCGGGTTCTCGCATGTCAGATCAGATTTCAGGTTTGATGATCGGAAGGCTTTGCAAACAGTATCACGTGCCGCCGGGAGCGCGGCTGTCTTTGGTTGTTCTCTGGAACTGGCGCTCTCTTTCGGAGGTGGTCCGCACTCAATCGTGAAGGATGCAGGGCGCCTCGCCGACATGATTGACGGACTCCACGTTCCCGTGAAGCGATGCCTCGTGTTCCGATCGGGGGAAAAAGTAACGTCGCAGGAGACCCGTGGAGCATTTTATGCCGGTGCACCGCGGCTGTTCGATCAAACAGAGATGATATCCGGAACAGACGGCAACTTTGTGGAAATCAACAGGAACAAACCTGCATTGCGCGGAGCGGAGGGAGTTTGCTATTCAGTCAATCCGCAGGTGCACACCTTCGATGATGAGGCGATACTATTCAATCTGGAGGGACAGTCTCACGTTCTCCGGACCGCACGCGCTCGGTTCCCGGGAAAAAAGATCTTTGTGACGCCCATCACCCTGCGGCCAAGGCTCAATCCGCTCGCGCCCCGCAAGGACCACGGGCCCGATCCGCGCCAGAAATCGCTGCTGGGAGCCGTGTGGACGTTGGGAAGCATCATCCGGTCGGCCAGGGGCGGCGCCGCAGGCATAACGTATTTCGAGACAAGCGGCGATTGCGGCATCATGGAGCCCGGCGGTCGCCGCGTGTTTCCGATGTACCATGTGTTTGCGGACTTTGGGGAGTTCGCCGGCGGCCGGCTGCGGCCGCTTGCTACGCGGACGGGCGCGGGTATTGACGGATGCGTGCTCGAAAACGGCGGCCGCAGGTGTTTCCTTATTGCCAACCTCGCGTCCGCGTCTCGAAAAGCAGTTCTTTGCAGGATGCCGAACGGGCTCGCCGCGCGGACACTCGACGAGAAGTCGTTTGCGCGCGCCTGCAGGCGGCCGCTTGAATTTCGGCAGGAGCGAGGAAGAAAGGTGGCAGTTCGAGATGGTATTTTACGGATTGTACTCCGCCCGTATGCAATTATCAGACTTGACGAAGTATAATCAAGTCAACAAAAGCCTCAACAATAAATCTCATGACGAAACAATTGCTCCGCCGGCGGTAAAGAAAGTCGCCGCGCTTGCCGCTAGATGATCTCGGAAAAAGACCGGCGTACAATACAAAAATATTCCGTCATTCGTCATGGATGACTTTGCCGTTACTTCCGAATCTCAGCCGATACGAGCAGTGCCTGCATAATGGTTCAACCGCCGTTCGCCGCGAAAAGCCGTCGTGAATTCGCCGCGCGCTGTCCGACGCGAGGATATCGGCGACAGGCAGCGAGCAAATATTTCCAAGCGCGAGGGTTCCGTTGCTGTCAAGGCAGCACGGCACCACCGTGCCGTCGACCAATATCGCAATCTGTTCGCGCAGTGCAAGGCAGAAGCCGCTTTTGCCAAAATCGGGGCCGTTCATATTGGGCCAGGCGAACCGTTGCATGGTATTGAGGAATATGTTTTTGTCAAGGCGCACCGCAGCAGACCTTTTAAGGTCATTGCGGAGCGCGGGCGGCAGACAAAACGCGTTGGCAATGATGGAAAGCATGGATTCGCGGCTGCCGGTGTCGCTGGAATCGGCGGCGTCCCACAGTCGCAGGCATATCAGGTGCGCCGCTGAGGCATTGCGGGCGAAATCGAGGATCGGGGTGAGATAGGCTTCGGCCGAGGCGGCGCTGCGGCCGGGCGCGAAGCTGTGCAGGGAGAAGGTCACCTGCCGAAGCGCAGGTTTCCCCGCAATGGATGCACCTGCTTTACCAATGAGAAGCCCGTTGGTGGTGAGGTTGACAAGCTTCCCGTGCTGGTGCGCGCTGTCGAGGAGCTCCGGCAGCGCGGGGTGAAGGAGCGGCTCGCCGAGAACGTGCAGGTACAGGTGCGTGCAATGCCCGCCGAGCGCCGCAAGGACTCCGTCGAACATTCCGGTGCTCATGAACTCGATGCGCCTGGCCGTTCCCGGACAGAACGTGCACGCGAGGTTGCACGCGTTGGTGATTTCGACATAGGTGCGCTTGAAGGGTTTCAAGGGGATAGAGAATTGCTGTTGACGTTTGGTCATTGCGGATTGTGACGGGAGCTTCCGCAAACCCGCGGTGGTTGCACCATCCGGCCCAAGCGACCTCAAGCCGTGTTTCGCCCACCAAAATACTAGAAGGCCGCAGCAGGTGGAACAACCGGCGTTCCGGCAAACTTGTCAAATCGCAAGTGAAATTCTATATTAGGAAATAACCACCCGGTGAGGAGAAACCATGAATATTGATGCAATGACACGAGAAGAGCTCGCGAAAAAGGTGCGGGAGCTGCAGGCAAGCGAGAACCGGTTCCGCGACACGGCGCAGCTGCTGCCCGGCATCATCTGCGAGTGGGACAACGACATGAAGTTGATTTACACGAACATGAAGGGCCTTGAGACGTTTCTGCTCACCCAGGAAGATTTCAGGCGCGGTATCCATCTCTTCGATCTTATCGCGCCGGCCGATCATGAACGCGCAAAAAAGGACATCCACAATATCCGTCACGGCGACTTTGGAACCCCCTCCGAATACACGGTAACGCGCAAAGACGGCGTTGTGCTGCATCTGCTTGTCAACACCTCTCCGATCGCCGGCGGCACCGGCATCGTGGGGATCCGCATGTGCATCATCAACATCTCCGACCGCGTGACCGCGGAACGGAAACTGAGGGAAAGCGAGAAGCGGTTCAAGAGCATTGTCTCGTGGTCGCCCATCGGCATAGCGTTGTGCGACGGAACCGGAAAGCTCACCGAGATGAACACGGCGTTCTGCGGACTCTTCGGCATCCCCAGCCATGCGCAGCCGTCCGATGTACCTTTTGTTCTGTTTGAGATGGCCGGCCTGCCCGACGAAAAGCGCAAGCGGCTCGCCGCGGGAGACAGCGTCGAGCATGAAACAGTGACATCCATCGGCGGCGGGAACGCCGGAGCCGGGGACCGCTTCTTCCTCTGGAACGTCACCCCGCTTGACAACAAGGAAGACGCTCCGAGGCTTTTTCTGGTGCAGGTGCAGGACGCCACCGAAAAGAGAAAGGCCGATGAGGCCCGCATCAGGCAGGCGCATCGGGAAACCGAAGAGGCCCGGCATGTCATTGCCAACCTTCGGAAAGAGATGATGGACAAGGCGAGTTTTCACAGCATGGTGAGCCGCAGCCCGCTTATGAAGGAAATATTCGACATTCTGCCGGTTATGGCCCGGACGCCCGCCACGGTACTTGTCACCGGAGAAACCGGCACGGGCAAGGAGCTCGTGGCGCGTTCTATTCACGAGCTGAGTCCCCGAAAAAGCAAGCCCTTTGTGGCCATTAATTGTTCGGCCCTGCCGGATAATCTTCTGGAGAGTGAGCTGTTCGGCTACAAGGCCGGGGCCTTTACCGACGCAAAGAAGGACAAGCCGGGGATTTTCTCGCGCGCAAACGGCGGGACGGTCTTCCTCGACGAAATCGGCGACATCACGGGCGCCATGCAGGCAAAGCTTCTGCGTGTGCTGCAGGACAAGACCTTTGAGCCACTCGGAGGCACCGAATCGGCGAAAGTCGATATCCGCGTCATCGCGGCGACGAACAGGGAGCTGTTGGCAAAAGTCAAGAAAGGGGAATTCCGAGAAGACCTTTTTTACCGCATCAACGTGCTTCTTGTCAAGTTGCCCCCGCTGCGCGACCGTCGGGGCGATATTCCCCTGTTGTGTGAACACTTCATCGAGCGGTTCAACACGCGCTACAGCAAGGCCGTCAAGACCCTGTCGCAAGACGCGCTCAACGCGCTCCTTTCATACGATTTTCCCGGCAATATCCGCGAACTGGAGAACGCCATGGAGCACGCGTTCGTTTTCTGCAACGGCTCGGAGATAGGGACGGCACATCTGCCTTCGCAGTTCCGGGTGAGCGCGCCAACGGCGGGAATGCAGGCGATTGCGCATGTCAAGGACTTCGACGAACTGGAAAAGCTGTATCTCATGAGCGTGTTGGCCGAGATGGGCGGAAGCAAGATAAAGACGGCGCGGAAGCTGGGCATCCACAAGGCGACACTTTTTAGGAAATTACGCAAGCTGGGGATTGATAAGAATCCTGCGGCTAAAGTGTGAATCCCATAGCGAGCGCACTCCTCGAAGCTTGCTTCGGGGTAAGCGAGCGACTATAAGTATGTTCTTTTTCCAAAGGGATGGAAGATTCCTCGCAGCTTGCTGCGGGGTTCTTCAATGATTATTGAAAGCTAAAAAGGGTGATAAGAGAGCCAAGTATTCCTTTAAAATTGGCGAATGTTGGTTATATTATTAGGTATTAGGAATTGGGTTGGACTGGTTTTGTAACCACTTTAAGGAAGGGGGTATGCAAAGCGGAGTTCGAATCCCACAGCGAGCGCATTGTCACTTCGTTCCCTAAGGTATGGTAATTGCGCTTCGCGCTTCAATATTATGTCGTTTGCCTTTTCCTCGGAGCTTGCTCCGAGGTTCTTCAATCCAAACCATGCATTGAACGGCAAATGGCGTGTGAAAAAAAACCATTGAAGGAGGGAATAGCAATGAAAAGCAAAATTCTTGGATGGGCGATGGTTATCGCGATGCTGGCTGTTGTGTCCGGCTTTGCGCAAACGTACACGGGAGAATCGAGCAACAGGGTGACCATCAATATGGGAGTAACACCCTGGCTGTTTACCAAATCCGATCCCCCGGGCAATCCTCAAAGCGTTGCGTTCAACGATGCCGCGTGGAAACAGATCGGCGTTCCGCACACCTATAACGACACCGACACGTTTATCAACCAGCAAAGCGGCGGCGGCGACGGTTCAATGTTCGGAGGCAATGTCTGGTACAGGAAACATTTTTCCCTCGACAATTCCTATGCCACCAGAAAGATCATCGTTGAATTCCAAGGGGTGCACGTGGGCTGTCAGGTGTACATCAACGGTACTTTTCTTCCCGGTAACAGCGCGGTAACCGCGGATGCGAACGCGACCCACGTCATCGGTTTCATGGGATTCGTGGTGGATGTCACTCCCTACGTCACCTTCGGAGGTGCGGACAATGTGCTGGCCGTGCGCGTCGGCAAGTACGGGGGATTCTACGAGGATCCTGGTTTTTCGGAGGTATTCCGTTTCGGGTCTGAGGACGGCGGAATATTCCGCCCTGTTTATATGCACATCACCGACAATGTTCATGTCCCCGTGAATCTGTATTCGACGCTCAATCAGTGGGGTACCTATGTCGCCACCACGGCCATCGCTACCGACGGCTCACAGGCCACGGTGCGCATGTTGACAAACGTGAGAAACGACGGTGCCGCGGCCCAGAGCGCTACGGTCACCACCAAGGTGGTGGACAGAAGCAACACGGTCGTCTTGACCCTCACCAGCGCCGCGCAGTCCGTTGCCGCGGGGCAGAGCTCCGTCTTCGACCAGACAGGCACCGTGGCCAATCCGCACCTGTGGTATCCAAACGCCAGCATCTACGGCACGCCGTACATGTACACCGTGTACCATATCGTGCAGGTGGGCGGGACCACGGTCGACGTGTTTACAAGCCCGCTCGGGATCCGCACCATCACGTGGGACGCCAATTACCCGTATATCAATGGTCACATGCACTACATGGACGGCGCTTCGGCCCGCTACGACTATCCCGCGCTCGGGACCGCCCTGCCGCCGGAAATCGAGTATCGTGACGCCGTGATTCTCACGAGGTGCGGCGGCCGCCTGTGGAGGCCCGGCCATTCCGCGTGCAGCCCGGGGTTTGTTTACGCATGCGACAACACGGGCGTGATGCTCATGCAGCCCAGCGGCGACGGCGAAGGACTGTTTGGCGGCGCGGCAACCGCGGACCAGCAGACTCTCAAGCAGGAGGTCCAGCGCGACGGAGTCATACGCGACAGAAACGATCCGTCGATCCTTGCGTGGGAGGTGTGCAACGGCAATATTGTCGCCAGCTTCTGCAACACGCTCAGGACTATCTGCAATACGTGGGACTCGCTTGCGCCGCGCGTGATTTCGGTCCGCGGCGCCGGGTTCGGGCCCAAGGACCTTATCTCGTGCACGGTGACCGGATGCGAGATCGGCATGAAGAACGGCAGCCCGGCAACCCGGCGTGGGGCGCGGAGGCATGGGGCAACGCGGATTCGAGGACGGATTACAACGGTGAAATCTCGTTCGCCAACCAATTCATGAATAATTGGCAGAGCAGCGTCAATGCCAAGTGCTTCGGCCTGTGCCAATGGTACATGGCCGAGACCCCGGGTGAGTGCCAGGCCTTCATGGACGGCACGCCTGCCACAGGAGTGAGGTCGTTCGGCTCCTCCATGATGGATTTCAACCGCATACCCAAGATGCTTTTCAAGATGTATGCAGCCGCCTGGACCCCTTTTGCAGTTCAGGCCGGTGGTCTTTCTTGCCAATCACTGGAACAGGTCTGGAACGGTAACGGTCAACGCGTTTTCCAACTGCCCCAGCGTGGAGCTGTTCCTCAACGGAACCAGCCTGGGAAAGAAGACGCCTACACCCCTGGGCGGCGCGAGCCTGGAGTGTTGCCTGGGCCTCAGGGACACTGCTTGCCAACGGCCTTGACGCCGGCGGAAATATTGGTGTGCTCTGACGAGAAGCAAACCGCAGGCGCTCCCGACCACATCGTTCTCATCCCGGACACGCCGACGGTCCAGGCAAACGGCGACACGTTCCAGATCACGGCCAACGGGACCGACGCCAAGCTCATACTTGCAAAGGTGGTTGATGCAAACGGCATCACCAATCCCACGGCCAGCAATCTCATCACGTTCAGCGTGAGCGGGCCCGGCAACTATCGCGGCGGCGCCAACCAATATGTGACCGCGGGCCAGCCGCTCGGCTATCATGCGCCGCTTGATCCCAATCTTGCCGCAGAGGGCGGGCTTATCAAGGTGGCGATCCGTTCAACGTTCACGCCCGGCGTGGTGACCGTGACGGCCACATCGCCCGGCCTCGACACCGGCACAACGTCGTTTACCGTCGTTCCGGTACCGAACAACGGAATAGTGGCGGCGGTGAAGCCGGCGTTGCGTGCGACGGCGGCTGCTTCCGCCATGCCTGCGCTCGACATCCGGACCTTCAACGGCATGGTACGGTATTACATAAGCAGACCCTCGCTGGTTTCAATGGAGATTCTTGACGCAAGAGGAAGAATCCTCGAACGGACGGCCAACGCGAGGGTCGAGGCGGGATGGCATCCGATCGCGATTAACGGAACCCTCGGCAACGGCAAATCCACGAGCGCCGGAATCTGGTTCGTCCGTCTTGACGTGGACGGCGGACACTTTGTCAAGCAGGTTCTCCTGGTGCGGTAGTTTTGCTCCGTAGTGATGGAACAGACAAGGCATCCGAAAGGATGCCTTGTTGCTTTTGTGCGCGCTGCAGGGCGCACCTGCATGAAGGTAACGCAGAATTCTTCAAGGGGCGTTACTATAACCCCTGCAAAGCGCTTTGATGTCATCCTTTGAAAGACCTGCAAATAGTTCTGTGGGCAATTTTTTGGTACTGAAATAGAAACATCCCGGCAATTTGCCCGGAATAACTCGCAATAATTACAGTATGTGTGGGCATTTATGGCCACGAAATATGCCAATCGCGGTCATTTTTCCGGCGTGCCGCCCATGCCGGTTGTATATTGACTGATATGCAATCGATAAAGAGTTACTTGGAATATCGGGACTTCCTGCGAGACTTTTTCCATGAGAAGAAAAAGGCATCCCCCTACTTCTCGTACCGTTACATGGGCGCCAAGCTTTCGATCGATGCTTCCCATCTGGTCAAGATTTTCCAGAAACAGCGGCATATAAGCTCCACGTCGATCGAGTGTTTCATCGACTTCTGCGGCCTGACCGGCACCGATGCCGAATACTTTGCGTCACTGGTGCATTTCAACAAGGCCAAATCGGACCGGGACATCAAACAGCACTACGAGCGGCTCCTTGCCCTGAGAGGGGTACAAGCCTATACGATTGAAAAAAAACAATACGAGTATTTCCAGAAATGGTATTATTCGGCCATTCTCACGCTCCTCGATTTCTATCCGTTTACCGGAAATTATAAAAAGCTGGCGGCACAACTGGACCCGCCGATCACCGAAGCGCAGGCGCGAAAAGCAATCGGGCTTCTGAAAACGCTCGGCCTGGTGACCCGGCGCAACGGTGCGTTGGAATTGACGAATAAGATTGTCACCTCCGGCGAAGGGTGTCCTGCTGTTGCCGTAAAGACATTTCAGGAAGAAACCATGAAGCTTGCGATGGAATCCCTGCACCGGCACCACCGGCAGGAGCGCAACATTTCCACCGTAACAATTACAGCGGCGAAAAGAGATTTTGACGAAATAAACGAAACAATAGAAGAATTCCGTTCGACCTTGCTGAAATTCGCGGCTGACACCAAGGAACCCGACACGGTGTACCAACTGAACATTCAACTTTTTCCGGTGACCCGACAATGATGCAAACGCGGCCATGGGCGTTAATAGGCGCCGGCCTTGCCTGGGCCGTGGCGCCATTGCTGCTGGGTTGCGGGAAAAGTCAGTCGGTGGTCGGCGCCGGGTCCGAAACCACCAACGCCAGGGTTACAGCCGTCATTTACAAAAGCGACGGCGGTCCGTCATCGGGCGCAACGGTCCGCCTGCGGCGCAGCGATTACGTAACCCAGCCGCCTGCGCTTGCCAAAGCGGCGCTCTATGGCGCCGACGCATTGACCGATTCGCAGGGTCGGTTTGAAATCGACGGCATCGACCCGGGCAGCTATTGCATCGAAGTGAACGATGGCGGTTCGAGTGTTCTGTTTGCCTGCTCGCTTGCCGTGCATGATACGTTGCATCTGGGCACCGGCACCTTGCGGCCCTATGCAGCCATTATCGGCGCCATCGATTCAGTAACGGGTACGGCATACGCCCAGGTTTACGGATTGGAGCGTCTCGCGTTGGTCAACTCCTCGGGACGGTTTTCTTTCACCGATCTGCCGCAAGGCATTCTGACCGTGCGCGTCTCCGCACCGGCGGTTGAAATTGCAAATGTCAAGACCTCGGCGGGCGACACCACAACCATTGCCGCGGATGAGTGCACGAGTCCGGCATTCGTGACGTCGGACCCGAACGGCGGCTGGAGCGACAGCGGGTATTATGTCCACAACAACATGTGGAACAGCGCGTCGTATCAGTGTGCGGAAACCCTGTACGCCTGCTCGTATCACAACTGGTATGTCGTCGCAAACATGAACAACAATAACGGCGACGGCGCCGTCAAGACGTATCCGAATGTCCATATGGACTACGACAGCGTGCCGATCAGCTCGTTCAAAACCATCGCGAGCACGTTTAGCGAGGCCAGTCCGCATGTGGGCATCTACGACGTGGCGTACAGCATCTGGACCAACGGTATTGCCGCCGCCGGCAGTACCGAACTCATGATCTGGACCGAGAACTACAATCAGATGCCTGCCGGCAGTCTATCGGCGACCGTGATCTTGGGCGGCGTGACCTACAATGCGTGGAAGACTTCCGATAACAGCTACATCGCTTTCGTGCCGACCGTGGTTTTCACCTCAGGCACGGTGGATATCCTTGAGATCTTCAATTGGACAATGTCCAAGGGCTGGCTTCCGGCCAACTCCACATTGAGTCAGCTCGACTTTGGCGTTGAGATCGTGTCAACGAACAGCACGAACGCTGTTTTCAAATTTAGCGACTTCTCCATTACCACCAACTAATCAATGCTGCTTTTTAGAAGCAAGGAGGCTCGTATGATTGGAAAAAGAAATCTTCTGTGCGCGTTTGTCGCGGCGTTTGCTCTCCAGGCGGGTGCGCAGAACATTGCCATCACGGGCACCGTGGTCGACGCAGAGGGCAGCGGCGTTGCGGGCGCAACGGTGAGCCTGGCGACGGCGGGCGTCTCAACCACCAGCGGCACCGGAGGGGCGTTTTCGCTTTTGCAAAGCACCGTGGCAGCGCCCCTTCCGGGGCATCCGGCTCCCGTCGCGGCCTTTGTCGCGGGCGGTGAGGTGCGGTTTACCGTTGCCGAGCCGGCGGCGGTGCGGATCGACGTGTATTCCATGAACGGCCGTCTGGTTTCAACGATGCTTGACAAAACGCTTGGCCGGGGCGCGTATTCGCTCACCCCTTCGGCCGGGAACATGCGGTCGGGAGTGTATTTTGTCAAGGTCAGGATCGGCGCATGGTCGGCTGTTTGCAAACTGTCCCTGTGCGGCTCCTACGGCGCGGGCTCGGGACTCAGGACGCTTGGAAACGCGGCGGACCGGCCGCTTGCCAAAAATGCCGCTGTTGCGGACACGCTTGTCGCGGCAAAGACCGGATACAATTCGTTCGAGGCGTTCATCTCCTCGTACACGCTTTCGAATCAGGTGTGCGTGCTTACCGCCTCAACGCTGGGCGAGTGCACCAGTCCCGTGTTCGTGACCTCGGCTACGAGCGGCGGCTGGAGCACCGAAGGTTACTATGTCCACAACAACATGTGGAACGTTGCCTCTTATCAATGCGCCGAAACCCTGTCCGCGTGTTCATATCACAGCTGGTACGTGGTTGCCAACATGAACAATAATAACGGCGACGGCGCGGTAAAGACCTATCCGAATGTCCACAAGGACTACAGCAACGTACTCATCAGCTCGTTCAAAACCATCACGAGCTCGTTTGCCGAGACCAGTCCGCATGTCGGCATCTACGATGTCGCCTACGACATCTGGACCAATGGCGTCGCCACGGCCGGCTGCACCGAATTCATGATCTGGACTGAGAACTACAAGCAGGTTCCGGCCGGTAGTCTGTCGGCGACCGTGACCCTGGGCGGCCATACCTACAACGTGTACAAGACTTCCAACAACGGCTACATCGCCTTTGTGCCGACCGCGATTTTCACCTCAGGCACAATAGATGTACTTGAAATTTTCAATTGGACGATATCAAAAGGCTGGCTCCCGGCCAACTCCACGCTGGGCCAGCTCGACTTCGGCGTTGAGATTGTGTCGACGAACAGCACGAACGCTGTTTTTAAGTTTACCGATTTCTCGATTACCACCAACTGAGGTACGTATGAAGAAAAAGTTCCGGCTAACCTGGATTGCCGCCGTTGCCGTGGCTCTTGTGGCCATCGAGGCGCACGCTGCCTGCACGACCAGCGAGGCGAAGGGGAGCTGCGGCCCGTATGACAACTACCCGGGCATCAACGCGACCACCTCAAGCACCTACATCGGGAACAACGTGTGGAACCCCATCAACGGATGGCACCAGACCCTCATCGCCACCGACCCCGGCAACTGGTCCGTGACCGCCAACATGCCCAACGGAAACACGGCGGTGGTGTCCTACGCGAGCGTCGGCACGAACTACGGAAAAGTCACCAGTGAAGGGACCGGGCTATCTACCCTCACCTCCATGATCTCGACGTTCAGCGAGAACATGAACCCGAACAGCCAGACCAGCGCCTGGGCAATGTGGGACATCTGGATGAAGGCGGGCGCAGAGATCATGATCCAGCATGACTTCGCCAGGAATGGCGCCTGCACTGGCGTGGCAACTGCCACCTTCGGCGGGTCTGGCGGTGTTCCGGTCAAGAGCTGGTATCTATGCACGTTCGGTACGAATTGCATGGCCTGGAAGCTGCACGAAGCCGATATGGTGCAGTCTGGCAGTGTGGACCTCCTGGCCATGCTCAATTGGCTGGTGGACCACGGATACCTGCCGAACCCCAGTCTCCTGATGATGATCGGCTACGGCTGGGAGATTTGCAGCACGGGCGGAGTGGACGAGACCTTCAATGTCACCGGCTATTCAGTCATCCTCCAGGGCCAAGGGATTGCGGCCATAAACTCCAGAGTACCGGCCAACAGCATCGTACAAAATGCCGTTTCTGACGCGAAATGGACAATATACGATGTTAGAGGTCGTCAGATTGCACCGAACTTGTTGAAGACGTTTGAAGTTCCTCAAGTCTATTTTTACAGGAACGAATCAAAGACAATTATGGCAGTAACAAGATAAGAGTAAGCGCTTGACAAAGGCATGGTACATCTGGCGAACCTATGCCGCAGCCTTAAGGAGGTTTCCTATGTCACCAAGGTCACAGAATTCCCGGTCTTCGGTGTTCTCTAGGGCATTGGCAGCTTGTGCCCTGGCGGCTTTTTGTTTGCCCTTGTGCATTTGTAAAGCCTCGGCTGATACTATTCCATCGCGTTTCTTCGGCCTGCACGGCCTGTGCTATGGGGCCAATGGGATACCATCACCATCCAAGCCCTACGGTTTATTCAGAACGTGGGACCACTGGGGAAATGGCGATATCAGCTGGGCCGGGCTTGAGCCGTCAAGGGGAAATTTTAGCTGGAAAAGCCTGGATGCGACAGTGGATTCGCTCACAGGAAAGAATGTCGATATTCTATACTGCTTTGGCGGGACGCCGTCGTGGGCGGCCGCTGCCCACACCGATCCCCCGGATAGCATTAAGTATTGGGATGACTTCATTACGGCATTTGTCAACCGTTACCACACGAGCATTAAATATCTTGAAGTCTGGAATGAGGCCATGGCGCAGGAGGGTTTTTACACCGGGACCATCGCTCAGCTCGAGCAGCTTGGCCAGCATCTCTATGCTGTTACGAAATCCATTGATCAGACCGTCACTGTTCTGACGCCGGATGCGACCGGCGGCAAGGAAAACATGACGCAATTCTATAGCGATTACTTTGCTGCCGGCGGAGGCGCGTATGCAGACGCTATCGCATTTCACGGCTATTGCTCCATGGCTGGCGCGAACCAGATTACTCCTGCGGAAGAGATAATAGGCATCGTGGGGAATCTGAAGGCCGCGATGAATGCTTACGGTCAGGGATCGAAACCCATCTTTTGCACCGAAGGAGACTGGGGAACCGAGGGGAGTAATTCGAATAATCCCACGACGGATGCTTGTGTGGCTTTCCTGGCCCGCCACTACCTTCTCCAATGGTCGTTGGGAGTATCGGTGTACGCCTGGTATGCCTGGGACAATAATAACGGCAGTTGGCAATGGGGGCAGATGTGGGCCCCGTCCAGCGGCCTCAATGCTGCGGGAATTGCATACGGGGAATTATACAAATGGATGGTCGGCGCTACGATGAGCCAGCCGTATACGGCCAATGGTTCGGTTGGCACCTGCGGTTTCACCCGGCCGGGCGGCTATCAAGCGTTGGCCGTGTGGGACACCAATACAGCCTCGACCTCGACATTCATTGTTCCGAATGGTTATGTCCAGTACCGGGACCTTGCGGGCAGCCTCCACAGCATCAGCGGAACAACGGTCACCATCGGAATAAAACCCATTCTGCTTGAAAATTCGACCGCGGCATCCATCAGCCGTGGCGGATTGCCTGCAGCGGTTGCGGCGCCGGCAGCGGGCAGGCAGCTTGTTGTTCTTTACAATATGAGAGGGCAGGCGCTCATGCAACGCAACAGCACCGAATCGGTGCTGCGTGACATGCGCCGGCAAGCCCTCCCGCGCGGCGTCTATGTGATGCACGTTCAAACGGCGGCCCAGGCGGCTTCAAACCTTGTCGTATGCGAGCCGCGTTGACGTCAGAATTCAGAGCAGATTCCGTAAAGAAAGATAAGGACAATGTACCATCTCACACTGGAGGCTTACATGCAATCCAGCAAGTGTACTTATTGTAAAGGCCTTTCCACAAAAACGTTTGCAGTTTTGGCCCTCATTATTGTTGCAATCCTGTCTACCGGGAGTGTGCAGGTCGCCAATGCTTTTCCTGCAAATCCTCCGGTCAACGTTTGTGACAATCAGGCTCTTCTTGCCGGTCCGTCCTCGGCCCCGGCCGGAGCAATCACGGTGCCTGCGGGAGACAATTCGAGCGTCAATTTTAAAACCGCCGGCGCCACCTACTGGTTTGCTTCCGGTGTTCACACCCTCGGCACAGGCCAATACAGCCAGATTCAGCCTGGCAACGGGTCCACTTTTATGGGAGGGCCCGGCGCCATCATCGATGGCCAGAATCTCAATCAGTACGCGTTCACCACCAAGGCACGGAATGTGACAATCGAGTATCTCACCATCCAAAATTTCAATTGCCCGGTTGACGAAGGCGTCATCAACCACGACCAGGGGCCCGGATGGATCATCAGGTATTGCACAGCCGAGAACAATCACGGAGGAGCCGTGTTCCTGGGCGACACCTGCGAGGTCTGCCAGAACTGTTTGAGAAACAACGGCCAATACGGATTCCAGGTGTTCGGCAAACACACAACGCTCGACAGCAACGAGATAAGCGGCAACAACACTGATGATCTGGAGCACACGATACCCGGCGGGTGCGGTTGCACCGGCGGCGGCAAGTTCTGGGATGCCGACGGGTGTGAGATTCGCGGCAACTATGTCCACAACAATTTAAGCGTCGGGTTATGGATGGATACCGATAACCGTAATTTCCTTGTTGAAGGGAACTATATCTCGGATAACGACGCTGAAGGAGTTATGTACGAAATCAGCTATAACTTTCTTATCCAGGACAATACCTTTGTCCGGAACAACCTCGTAAAGGGAAAAGCCCGCGGCACCGACGCGTTTCCGGACGGCGCGATTTATATCTCAAGTTCTTCGGGCGAAGCGGCCGTAAGTTCAACCTATGCTGTTTCGGAGATCAGCGGAAACTATTTCAAAGACAACTGGAACGGCGTTGTGATGTTCGAAGCGCCCGACCGGTTCTGCAGTTCGGTCGCCAATACGAGCACCGGATACTGCCCGCTTATCGACCTGAACAATGCCCAGCGCCGCTGGTATGTGCGCAACGTTCGCATTCATGACAATGTTTTCGAGATAAACAAAAGCAACATCGGCGGCGCCGGAAACAGCAACTGCGGCCGCAATGCGATCATTGGATCGTATGGCACGATAGCGGATACGGTCACCGGCCAGCAGTATCTGGGGTATGTGACCGCGACAAAGGAGACATTCCTTCAGAACAACAAATTCTACAACAACACCTACATGGGCGATTGGAATTTCCAGGCATACAGCACCGGTTCGGGCAACCTCGTGGTCTGGGATGTGTGGCGCGCCGCACCGCCGCCGTCTTCGGTCCTGTCCACGGCCACGGCATCGGTTGCCGGAGCGGACGCCTTGTATGGCGACATGACCTATCAGAGTCCGCCCGCCCATGGTTATGGCTACGGCCAGGATTCCGGCAGCACCTTTTCACTGACCATTCCCGTAAAAAACCTGCCGATCGCCAGAACCCCCTCGATGCTAGAATTGGCGGTCTCTCATAATTTATTTCACTCGAACGTCACCATCAAAATCGATGGCGCGGCTATGGAAAAAGGCCTTCGCATTACTGTCACCGACATGGCGGGACGCCTTGTTGCGGATCTCAGCAAAAATATCGCGAATAACTCGGTAATCTGGAATGCCGGCAGCCGCCGGAGCGGGGTCTATATTGTCAATGTGCTCGCAGGAGACCGGAATGCAAGTCAAAAGGTGATACTTCAATAGCGGGCAGGGGTTGGTTTTTTCCGCAGGCACCTTGGCGATAGGGCGTTTGAGACCGGGCGACCTTTGGGCGATAAGTCATATTGACAAAGTGCATATGGTGTTTGCATAATGAAATCGGCAGGCGGAAGCGCCCTGTTCGCCATAGACGCGATGGGAATAGTTACCAAAATAGATACCACAATTTCTTGCTGCACTTATTATGTCGTAGACCTGCAAGAAAACCTTTTCGATTTTTACCTTGCGCATGTCACCTTTACCGTCCTGCTGAAACCCTTCGCGTCCATTCTGCAAATACCCCAAACCGGCATCGCACTTTTCCCTTCATTCAACCTCAGGTCATAATAACCCGCCTGCATTTCCCTATCGACAAGAATCGACAGGAGACGTCCTTTCGCATCGAAAAGACCGACGCGCACCAAAACACTGGAATATCCGGCGATGCGCGGCACGGCTATTCGGATGCTGGAGAGCCTGGCATTATAGGAAAAATCGAACGATGTGGGCAGAGAATTCCTTCTGTTCAAGACTGCGCTCGCTACATCATACACCGCGGTCAGCGTTGCATCGCCGCTGGTCAGAACAAGCTTTGCGGGCTGGGCGGTTGAATCGACCAACGCGGCTGTCCCAGCAGTAATTCTCCATACCACAAAAATGTCTCCGGATATCGCGGGCGCGGTCACCCGCACCGTGTCCCCGTAATTGACTGTGGTATCTCTGTCGGCAACCGGAGCGGCGGTTCCAATGACATGCGCTAATGAAAGTGTAAAGGTAGTTATGTTCCACTGCGCATAAAGGGTGACATTCGCCGTTCCCATGGGGAAAGTTGCCAGTGGCGCATAATTCGTGCCGCTTCCGTCTGCGGCAGTGTTCCACTTGGCAAAGGTATAACCGGTCCTCACGAGACTTCCCGTGTTGCCAAGCACCGTGACCGTAGCTCCCTGCTGATAGCTGTTCGCATCAGTCGGCGCCGCGCCGCCGGCACTCCCGTTGCCGCTGTAGGTCATCGTATAAGTCGGAATTAACGTCCACTGCGCATAAAGGGTGACATTCGCCGTTCCCATAGTGAAAGTTACGGCGGCAGCGTAACTCGTACCGGTGCCGTTTGCTGCAGTGTTCCATCCGGAAAAGGTATAACCGGTCTTGACAAGACTTCCCGTGTTGCCAAGAACCGTAACGGTAGCTCCCTGCTGATAACTGTTCGCATCAGTCGGCACTGTGCCGCCGGCACTCCCGTTGCCGCTGTAGGTCATCGTATAAGTCGGAATTAACGTCCACTGCGCATAAAGGGTGACATTCGCCGTTCCCATAGTGAAAGTTACGGCGGCAGCGTAACTCGTACCGGTGCCGTTTGCTGCAGTGTTCCATCCGGAAAAGGTATAACCGGTCTTGACAAGACTTCCCGTGTTGCCAAGAACCGTAACGGTAGCTCCCTGCTGATAGTTGTTCGCATCAACAGGCACCGCGCCGCCGGTACTCCCGTTGCCGTTGTAGGTAACCGCATAGGTATTTGCGACCAAACTCGCCAGGACGGCGATTCCGTTGACGGAGTATGTCGGTCCGCCTGACGAATAGGTGACGATGGCAGGAATTTCTTGGGACGTTGACACGTGCCAAACCCTGTACTTGAGTGTATCGCCCACTGTGGCGCCCACAATCGCGGGGTTTGAGCAGGCTCCCCAGACTGTTATGGCTGTGGTGCTTCCTGTCCACACGCACGCGCCCACGCACAAACTGCCGTCAAATACTCCAATTTCGTCACCAGTGGCTATGGCGGTTCCATTCACCGTGGGATTGATTGATGCTTGGATACCCACCGTCATGTTGTTGCCCGTATTCGAGGTGAAAGTAAAATGGGTCTGGCTGTAAACAGCCGCGGCCATTATCAGGGACATGATTGCCACACCGTGTATGACGGCCCTTCCGACTTTTAAGAACGTCATTAAAATCCTCCGGGTTCCTTGGACTGATTCTGTTTTTCTCGGAAAACCCGCTCCTTTAAAAACGCGAGAGCGGGGAATTTTATTCCTTATCTGACAATCATCAACCGCGCCTTGCTGTCAAAGCTCTCGGCCTTCATCTGCACGATGTATATCCCTGTGCCCGTGGTCGAGCCGTTCCAGGTGACCGTGTAATGGCCCGCAGGGTACGCGCCGGATGCAATCCGCCGCACCGAACGTCCGCTCACGTCAAAGAGATTGATTGCCACGTTATGCATGTCCTTGTTGTCATACGGCACGTCAAACATGATTTTCACCAGACCGTTAATGCCCGCGCATGTTCCATGCAGGGCAAACTGCTTGATGAAATAGAAGCTTGGGACTGAAAGGCTTCCAATATAGATTCCATTCCCATTGTAGGTGAGTTGCTTGGCCGGGACAACTCCGCCGCCTGCTTGACCTGTTGCTACACCCCTTGGGTTGCTTGGGCTGAATTCCAGAGGATACTCTTTGGATCCGTTCCACACTTTCAGGGTAATGTCTTCTCCGTCTGTAAGTCCATCCTTGACCTTTGTGCGGGAATCAATGCCCCATACCGAAAACGCGGTCACGCCCCTCATGACGACCCCGGACCCGGCCAGATTGCCCTTGGCGTCATAGGCCCCCACTTCGCACCCGTCCGGGGCAGGTTTGCCGTTCAACAGCACACTGGTCGCAAGCACCGTGGCATTGGCGCCGGTGTTCTTGCTGAGCGCATAATGCTTGGCAAGAGGAAGCGCGATTGTTTTATCGGCAATCGCCGCCTTCTTTGGCGTGCCTGCGTTCGGATAGGTGAGCACGGCAGCCTGGTTCATGCAAGCCATGTATCCCTGGCCAGGGATCATTGTGCCGATATTGTTTATCGACAATGCGGGCCAATACACCTGGCCGCCGTTGTTTTTCACTATGGTGATCTGGGAGGTTATGCCTGCCAAAGCGGTCGTGAGGGCCATGGAAGATTGCGGCAGATAGGCGAACATGTTCCATCCTGCGCCAAGCGAAACAGGCGTCGTTGCCACATTGCAGGGATTGCCCGGTATCACGATTGTGTCAAGCGTGTCCGTGTAGAGCTGGTATCCCTGGCCGGTCGCCACGCTTACTATCGTATTGAGGGGAAGGGCGGGCCAGTAGACCTGTCCGCCGTTGTTCTTGACAAGCACAAGGCCCGGCAGATTGCCGAATATCGTGGCGCATGAGGAATCTTTCGGCTGCATGTTAAAGGAGACCATGTTCCAGCCCACGTTGGCAATGACCGATTGTGGCGCAATGGTGGTGAAGCTGTCGACGGACCAGGCGCTTGCGCCGCCCGGGTTTATGGCCTGAACGCGCCAGAAATAACGGGTGTTGTTTGCAAATCCGCTCAATGCAAGTGTGGTGTCCGACAGGCCGGCGCTGTCCTTCACGACGACCGTGAAACCGGTGTCAGTTGCGATTTGAGTATGATAAGAAATCGCTCCCGCCACCTTGCTCCAAATGAGCGGAGCAGTTAAGGCAACATTTGTTGCGCCTGCTGCGGGCGAAAGGCAATTAGGAACGCCGGGAATGGCTGGAACAGTGGTAAAGGTCCAAGGCGTGCAGAAAACCGTGATCTCGCCGCCTTTTTTGGTACTGGCCACTTTCCAATAATAGGAAAAATTATTTGAAAGCACGGACGGCGATAAAGCGAACGAGGTATCGGAAACTTGATTGTTATTTACCAACAACGGCGAGAATCCCGATGAAGCTGAAAGTTGCACCGTGTAAAGGGAGTCGTTTGTAGCCTTGTGCCATATCAAAGTCGGGGTCAGGCTGACGTTGGTCGCGTTGTTGGCGGGGGATACCAGAACCGGCGGCGGAGAAGACGCCGTAAAGCCCTGGCTGAGTGTGCCGCTTTTTGTGTCGGGATTGACAACAACGATATCCCATGCGCCGGGCGCAGCATTTGTGATATCAAAAGTGCAAGTGATTTTGGTTGAAGAAACAACCAACACGTTGGTTGCATTGATATCGGCCTGCCCCGCCTTTGCCAGTTTGACGGTTGCGCCGGCAATGAAATTCAAGCCGCTCAAGTTGGTTATCTGGACCGGGGCGTTATTTATTCCGGAGGATGGAGAAATTGATTGGACCGCTAATTGACCGTTTGTTATTATGACGAACGATCCTGACGCCACGGCGCTGCTGTCCTTCGACGTGAATGAACAGGCCTTCACAGTCGTGGTTGTCTTTATGGTGAATGGAGCGGTATATTGCGTGGAATTCCTGGACGGATTTGAGTTATCGAGCGTGTATCGTATCGTCCCGTTCTTCGCAGACATAGTGACACTCACGGAATCAGAATAGGTGCCGCCGTCAGGATTTATAATAGGGGGCGAGGGAGTCAGATACGGGGAGATAAACGGCCCCAATAAACCGGCGAGCTTGGCATGTCCGCTTTCGTTGGGATGGATCCCATCGGGTTCCAGATAGGCACTCGTCAGCCAGCCCGTTGTATTTAGATAATGAACCCCGCTGTCGCCTGCTGCGAGCCGGGCAAGATATGCGGCCGAGTCTTGTGCTCTCATATATCCCGCGTTGGGTACCAGGACGAATATATTGGCCTTAGGAAATTTCGCCCGGATGCTGTCCAGAAAAGTAATATACGTGCTCTGGTATATGTCCGTCGGCTTCCCGGTCTCTCCGTCGTTGGTGCCGAGATTTATGACGACGACTTTGGGGGTGTATAGCGAAAAGTTCCAATTGACGGACGCCCCGTAACTGATGTCCTGCAGCTTGAAATATTGCGTAGTCATTCCTGTGGTATGCTGCTGTCCGTATCCGTTAACGAGTGAGATACCGACATAGGCAATTTGAGTGTGCTCGCAGCCAAGCGACTCGGCGCATATCCAGGCATACGCCGACACTCGCTCATGGAATCAATGTACCCGTCGGTTATGGAATCGCCGATCCACTCAATAAGGTCAGTTCCACGGTCGGGGGAAGGGTGTATGCCCCCGAGTCCAGAATGAGTCCCTTAAAGGCAAAATCGTAGGTGACATCCTGTCCCTGGGCGACGACCAATGTATGCGTTCCCTGAGCCAAGGGAGTCGGAGTGAGATTGTTCGTCCCATTGGTGGCTGTCATGAGCCTGACCCATGGGTTATCGTCAATTTTTATATAATATCTCAGGTTGTTTCCTAAATTGATCTTGACAGTCGTGCCTGTAAACCTCACCTTCAGATATGCCCCTCCCCAATAGCCATGGTAGACAGTCGTATCGCTCTTGTCCCATCGGCCAAAATATTTGATGTTCGTGTCTTTGAGCGATCCGTTTGCTGAAGCGGGAGGAGCAAAGGTTGTAAATGTTGTCGGACTGGGAATGGCCCATGAACTTGGACCGCCTGAATTCATGGCATTAACTTGCCAATAATAGGTCGTGCCGGCCGTCAAAGCCGTGGTTGAATAGCTCGTGCCTGTGATCCCTGTTGCATTTACGGCTAGAGGGGAGAAAGTTGGACTTGTAGACACTTGGAGATTATATGACGTCGCTCCGCTTGAACCAGTCCATGTAAATGTCGCCCCTGTTGAAGTTATGCTTCCTACTGCCAGGCCGGTTGGTGGTGATGGGATCGGTGGTGGAGTGCCAGTTGTAAAACTCCAAATAGAAGATGACCATGTTATTCCGCTACTATCGACTGCACCGACTTCCCAATAATATTGCGTGTTGGCTGACAATGGAGACGATACGGTTTGTGATATTGAGGAAATACCATATAGACTATCAATAGGAGATGAACAATCCGAATTAGTTGAAATCTTTAACGTATAAGAAGTTGCGCCAGTTACAGACCCCCATTGCATTGTCGGCATAACTAGATTCATTTGTCGTATCGCTTGAAGGAGAAGTTAAACTTGGTGCTGCGGGAAATGTTACAAATCTTGGCCCACCAGCCCAAGGACCATAAATACCTGATGAGTCATCCTGGACCTGCCAGTAATAAGTCGTGCCTGCTGTGAGTGCTGTCGTTGAATAGCTCGTAGTCGGGCTGTTGATTGTTGCAGTTACGACTGGTGAAGAAAAAGTAGGACTCGTGGACACTTGGAGATTATATGATGATGCCCCGTCAGAACCGGCTGTCCATGTAAATGCGGCACCTGTCTGGGTTATCGTTCCTGGAGTTACTGTTAAACCGGTTGGAGCAGAGGGTCCGTAGGTTACAGGAGGCGAGTTAATGCTTGGTCCATCACCCGTAGCAAGGCCAAAAGCGGTAACTGCATAGGCCATGGTGATCCCTGCACTTGCTGAAACTCCGACCCTTAAACGTTGATTGGAAAGACTTACTGCAGAGACTCCTGAGACGGAAAGGGGATCATAATTATTTCCTCCTCCGTGGTTGGTTACTGATGTGCTGCAGATCATGGTCGCGCCACTTCCATCACTATTAGTTTTATAGATTGAAACGCACACTGTACCTGCAGTAGCATTTGTGATAATGCTATCATACCAAGATCCTGAAGCGATACTTCCATTCAGAGTGTTTGAATACCAATAATAGGGGGTTGTTGAAAGAGTAACGACTGGTGTCCATCCAGTTCCGAAGCCTGTGGTGGTTCCTTGCAGATTACCTTGTGCAGAAGGGGTCACTCCGGAAACAGCAGTCTGGCCGAGATACCATTTTGTTGAGTCTGGATCGGCAAATGCTCTTTGCCCTGTCCCCATGCAGAACAGGATAGAAAAACATAACAGAAAAATCTTTGAGTTTTTCATTAGATTCCCCTCGAAGATCATAAACCACTTTGAACCAGTGATCGCAGACCCCCTATTATGTTTCACATGTCATTTCCGGGATTATCTTCAATATCTTTAATATCTTTTGTATTTTCATTCACGTGTGGTGCCAACCAGATAATGTCCCTTTTCGGCCCGGATATTGGGTGACACTTTTCCCCTTTAAGCTCCCACACGTAAGACCATTCTTCGAAAAATGGCGGGAAGCCAAAGTCGATTTTTTTTTCTGGAGCAAAGATTGCAGGGCTGGATTAGAATATCATTTTACCACGGTTCTCGACCAAAAACAAGGGAATTAATTCACAGAACCGTACCGCAATTGTCCGTTTCTTTTATGTCAAATGCGCTCGGTAAAAGATTTGCAAATTGTAACGGTTGGCATTCGGCAGGTGCAAGCGCCATATTCGCCACTCCCTTCAGTAGCGGCCGCGTTTGCGAATATCCTAAGAAGTTTCCTAATCCTTTTCCCATTCTTCATTAATAAGGTATTTCGCCACCACCGCCTGCAGCGAACACGCGGGCTTTCCGCCATTGCACAGCTTTCCCAGAACGTCAAGGTCCGATTTCCATGCAATGTCGCCGGGCGCAAGGATGCACGCGCTGCCCGGTTCGTGGGAGGTAAACAGCTTGCCCTCCTTATAATAATAATGCTCGTTGCTTTCGCCCGCCGCATAGGGCTGCATTGCCGGCGGAATGTCGTTAGGCCTGAACCACAGCTTTATCTCCCGTTCCGCGTCGCCTTCGTTTGCGGAAGCATGAATGAGGTTGTCCATGCGTTCGCCAAGGATGTTTCCCGCCTCGTCCTTGATTGGCGCGAGTGTGCCGAGCGACCGGATGCACCCGGGCTTCTTCTCACGTGCGCTGAGGGGGTTGGTGGGGCCGGCAATCTCGCGTATCTTCTTTATGGCGTCTTGTCCCTGGTACACCATGGCGATCACCCTCCGCTTCCACGGGTCATCGGCATAGTGGAGGCGGCCGGTGATGTATTCTATGAGCGAAGGGTAAAAGACTTTTCCCTTGTGCTCGGCATAGTGCTCTTCGGCGAGCATCCTGTTGACATGCACGACTTTCACGCCGGCGAACCGAAGGCCGGTGTGAAATTCCGAAAGGAGCGATAGAACGTAGCCGGTGAGGGAATTTTTGAGCGCGTCGGGCTTGATGAGAACAAGCGTCTGGTCGGTTGGGCTGTGCTGCATGAAAGCTGTTCCTTTCCTTGGTGCGGGAAACGTGGATGGTGTTCAATAAAATAAATCGTACCTTCTTGCCGCATGCAAACGACCCGCCAAAACCTGCAGTCAACGCACCAGCCTGTCCTTCATCTGCGGCGCGACTTCCAGAATCAGCTTTTGCAAAAAATTCCTTTCGAAAACGTCCTCGTCCACGACCGATCCGTTGAATACCGCTATGTCAAGGTCGATGGTGCGGGGGCCCGATTTTTCCGGCCCTCGCACACGGCCCAGCGATGTTTCAACGTTTTTCAGATATGCCGTAAACGGCGCGATGTCGAGCGGGGTTTCCACGAGAAATGCGGTGTTGACGAAGTCGGGCTGATCCGCGAATCCAACGGGTTTCGTGACGAGGCGGCTCGCGCAGGCAAGAACGCGCACGTCCCTGTCCAAGAGTTCCTCGGCCTTTGAAAGGTTTTCGTGAGGGTTGATGTTCGACCCTGCACTTATAATGACAGTATTCATGATGAAACCCGCAAGTGAAAAATAATCATACTCGTTTTGGAATCCGGCTACTTTTTGAGCAGCACTATTGTTTCCAGATGGTGCGTTTGCGGATAGCAGTCAAATATCGCGGCTTTTTCTATATTGTAGCCGCAGGACCTCATGAGGTGGCCTGCGTCGCGCGCCTGGGTGGCGGGGTCGCAGGAGACGTACAACAGCGTGGACGGCGCGACGGCCGCGAGCAGCTCGCGGACATCCTTCTGGAGCCCCTCTCTCGGCGGATCCACCACCACGCAATCGGCGCGCAGTCCGGTCTTCTTCGCGTCGCGAAGAAAATCTGCAACGGTCCGCGCCTCCACGCGTATGCCGCCCATGCCGTTTTCCGCCATGTTCTTCCGCGCCTCTAAGGCGGAGCGCGGTTCGCTTTCCACCAA
Source organism: uncultured Fibrobacterota bacterium (assembly GCA_963753345.1). Classification (GTDB taxonomy): domain Bacteria; phylum Fibrobacterota; class Chitinivibrionia; order Chitinivibrionales; family FEN-1185; genus FEN-1185. The sequence continues at coordinate 245,830 of CAVWBU010000024.1, read as the reverse complement.
GACTCCGTTTGTAAATTGCTTTCCGAGGAACACGGAGAAGAACCCGCCTCCCCCGAAAAGGTCCCACAGGGTTTCACCCTTGAGATTCTGTTCCGCCCATTGTCCCATGGCTCCGCATAAAAACCGGTTTGCCTGGAAGAAGCTTTCGCCATCCACGAAAAACCGACGCGCCCCCGTTTCAATGATCGTTGACAGAACGGTAATGCCGGGAATGACGGGATGGGAGGCGATTTCCGCAGGGTGCGCTTTGCCTTCCGCCGGCGGCGGCGGCGAGCCGCACATCGCCTTCACCTGAAAAAGGTCGCGGGGCAATTTTGACATGCGCGAAGGCAGGACCGCCAGGAGTTCATTGAGGCGGTCGCACAGAACGGGACAACGGGAAACGGAAACGATGTCTGAGGATTTCCTTCTGAAGAAACCGGCGGTCTGCGCGGCGCGGTCGAGCTTGAACTGCACCCTCTGGCGGTATCCGAACTCGGGAGACTCCACGATTTCCACAACCGGCACCTCGCCGATCTTGCCGACCCGGCCGAGGCATTCCCGGAAGATTTCCGCCTTCATGGCGGCCTGCGCTTTGTATTCGATATGAAGCCAGTCGCAGCCGCCGCAGATTCCGGCAAACGGGCATGCGGGTTTCCGGCGAGAGGGCGAAGGTTTTACAATGTCGGCAACCGAGGCATGCGCCCTGCCGCTTGCGGTATGCACAACCGTTGCGCGGACGGTCTCACCCGGGAGAGCGCCGGAAACAAAAACAATGCCGTTTTCGGTGCGGCAAAGCCCTAATCCTCCGTGCACCATTTTTTCAATCGTGAGGGTCAGTTCCACAGGGTTGTGTTCTTTCCGGCGGGAAATTCGGTGACACGGTGCGGCAGAAAGGTTCACGTGCCGTCGTACAGAAGTATACTTGATTAAAATGAAGGAAGGCGGAACAAGTTTTCCCTGGCGTTGCTGCGGTTCCCGGATTTAAGGATGCGCTTCCTCCAGGAGAATCTCCATTATCCCACATTAAATAGTATTTTAAAACGTATTATCGTAAGGTCGATTCTTCACGATAGGGAGAAAAGTGCACGCGCATGCGCTTCCAGGAATTGAAAAGTGTTGTGCTGACGCAGGCCCGCTGATCCGGAAAAAAGGAAAAGAATCCGATGTTCAACCGTGCCATTATGTTCCTTCTCTGTCTCGGATGCGTCAGCGTGTCGTTTTCTTCAATCCGGGTGATCCAGAACTCCCCACAGAAATTCACGTTTGAATGGACGACCGACAATCTCCGCATAGATCAGAAGGCCGGAATTCCGTCGCGCATCGACTTTTCCGGCGCGAATGTGGATTTGGGTGACGACGGCGACCCTCTGGTTCCGGCGGTTTCGGTGCATCTCGGCGTGCCGCTGCGGGGCGCGGTTTCCGTGCAGGTGACCCAGGCGTCTTCGCATGTCGAGCCGCTCCGCAGTCCGCTCCGCGTGAGGAGCGCGCCGAAAACCGGTCCGCGATATCCGGGCCTGCGCTTCCCCGGACTCTGGATTTCCGATCCTCTGTACGCCCAGTTCGGTTCTTTGCGGGGCGCGCAGTTTATTCTGAGGCCGGTACATTACCAAAAAGGGGCCCTCACCGCGCAGATTCTGGACAAAGCGGAAATCACGGTCGAATTTCCCGCGGCGCAGACGGCGCCGGCAACCAGACCGGCCACCTCGGATTTTGCACGCATGGTGCGCAGACTGTTTCTCAATTATCAAGTGGCGGCGGGGTGGGCGGCGGCGGCGCCCCTTGCGAAGCGCGCTGCGGTAAAGGCATATCCTTTGAAGATCACGCAACCCATGCTTTCGTTCACCATCGGCGATGGCACCGGCGGTTTCAACGAAGGAACGATCAACGAAAACGGGATGATCATGATTCGCGGGAGCGACATCGTCCGCCTTCTTGGAAGCTCGCCGCGAATCGACCGGGTCGCCCTGTACGCGTCGTACAAGGGCGAACTTCCGACGCAGACCCCGCAGACCGACCAGATTCCGGACGGTGTAAGCGAAGTTCCCGTCATCCGGGTCGACGTGAACAAAAACGATACGCTTGATGCCAACGACTATCTTCTCGCGTATGTCAGCAGCATATCGGACTGGAAATTCGACACCACGTCGAATCCCCATCTCTACTCTTACATGATCGACCACTACGACGATTATCGCCATTACTGGATTGCGGTGAAGGACACGCCCGGCCTGTCGCTCGTCAAAACCGCGCCGGTGTCGGCCCCGGTCCAGGACACGGTCACTTCCTTTCAGAATCACCTGCTCCTTAAGAAATCCATGTTGCCGTCGCTTGATCAGGGCTCCGGCGGCGGCCTTGAGTGGGCGTGGACCGTACTCACGTATTACCTGCCGCTGTTTTCCATTAAAAATCTGGTTCTTCCCCATGCGGACCCGTCGGTTGCGTGCAGCGTTCAGGTGGTTGCCGACCATTCGATCGGGACGTCGAGCATCGCGCTGTCGATCGGCGGTTCTCCGGTCTGCACGCAATGCTCCCAATATGGTGGCATATGGTTCCCCTTTTCGTACACCGCAGGCAGCAGTCTCGCTTTATCATTGATAAACTCCGGCCCCAAGGACACTGTCGAGCTGAGGCAGGTGGAGTTCAAATATATGGCGAAGCTCGACATGACAAACCAGTCCTCCATGACCGTGTTTTCGCCTGATAATTCCGGGATTGTGCGCTATCGGCTGAGCGGCCTTCCCGCCGACCTTGTTTACATCGTGAGAATCGCCAACGCCGACGCTTCGATGTCGCTGGTTGACACGGTGCGGGGCGGCGGCGCGTACGAGTGGACCGACACCGCCGGCCTCGGCGTGCGGTACTACGTGTGCACGCAGCAGGCGGTGGGCAATGCCCCGGTGATGACGCCGGTGCCTTCCGCGAGCGGGTCGAATTTTACCGTAAGGGACCTGCGCACGTTCCCTTACCCCGATTCGATTGACTATCTCATTGTAACGCATCCCAATTTCATGGTTCAGGCGCAGACACTTGCGCGGCACAAGAAAAACATCGGACGATTCGGCAATCCCATGGCCATATCGATTACCGACATTTACAACCAGTTCTCGGGCGGCAACACCGATCCTTCGGCATTGCGCAACTGCCTTGAGTATGTGCGTGCCAACATGGCTTCCCAATGGCACACGGCGTTCGACTACGTGGTGCTGATGGGCCATGGTCATTACGATTACCGGAATATCGCGACCCAGGACACAAGCTTTCTCCCGGTGGCGGAAGTCAGCAACTTGTGCATTGAGGATTTTTTTGTGTATCTGGACCCGGGCGACAGCCCCAACCTTCTGTCCGCCGTGCCGGCCTGTTTTCTGGGCCGCATTCCCTGCAAGACGGCCCAGGACGCGTCGCAGGCGGTCAATAAAATCATTCAGATGGAAGACCTCACCAAGGCGGATTTCGGCGCCTGGCGCAACAGGATGCTTCTTGTCGCCGACGACGACATGCAGGGCGCCGTTCCGGACCCGCTCGGGACCGACCATCTGCAGTCGTCGGAGGCTGTTGATTCTATCGTTGAGGGTCTGTGCCCTGCCATCGACATGAGGAAGGACTATCTGTTCGAATACCCGTGGAACGCGCAGCACGAAAAACCCGAGGCAAAACAGGCGCTCATCGACGGCATAAACAACGGCGTTGCTTGTGTCAACTATTTCGGCCACGGCGCCGCCAACGTGCTTGCCGACGAGCACATCTTTATGGCCGAGGACATCGCCAATCTGCAGAACAACCTCCAGTATCCCCTTTTCTCCGCGTTTTCGTGTTCGGTGGGCGAATTCGACCTGCCGGGCACTGTGCGGTGCCTGGCCGAATACATGGTGCTGGCCCAGAGCAGCGGCGCCATCTCCACCGTATCGGCAACGCGCGAAGCATATGCTTCCGACAACGACAACCTGGCAAAGCATTTTTTCGGTTACTGCTTTGACACCACCGATTCCGGTGCCCAGAGCATGGGCCAGGCGCTGGCCTATGCAAAGGCTGCCGTCCACGACAACAACCAGAAAGTCTATTCGTATCTGGGCGATCCTTCCATGGAACTCCTGAGACCGGCGCGCAGGGTTTCGTTCACCATTGTCGACAATTCCGGCACGGTGCTCAAAGACACGCTCAAGGCGTTGCAGCAGGTGACCCTGCGGGGAACAATTCTGAGGAAGAACGGCACCGCCGACCTTCAGTTCGGCTCCGGCGGCAATGCAAAAATCCAGTTGAGCCTGTTCAATCCGCCGTATGTCACCACGCGCAAAGACGGCGGCGCCGCCATCACAGGGAACAACCCCACCTACAAAATGCCCGGCGCCCCGATCTTCGCGGGCCAGACGCAGATTGTGAGTGGCACGCTCAATCAGCATATTCTCCTGCCCAAGAACGTCACCTTCAACACCCCCGGCATCCGGCTCACCGGGTACGGCTGGCTCGGCGACAGCGTTGCGCTCGGCAGCAACAGCGGATTCATTTTCCACGGGTTTTCTTCCACCAAGATCTCGGATACCGTGGGCCCGGCGATATCGGTCCGGCCGGTGTATCAGGGCGGGACCGCGACCTCGGCCGCCGCGTCGAGCACGGGCGCTTCGTTCACCGACAAGATAACGGCGCCGCTCCCCTTGACAATCGAAATAATGCTGTTCGATTCCAGCGGCATCGACGCGGTTTCCACCGGACCGGACGAGGGAATAACGTTTGAGGTTCCCGGCATTGTCGCCCGCACCAACATCGATCACAAGTTCCAATTCGGACAGGGGGACTACCGGCGCGGCACTGCAAGCTGGACCTTTGACGCCGGGACAATGACGCCGGGTTCCTATTCCATGAACATCACCGCGCAGGACCTTCTCGGCAATGTGGCGAAGCGAAGCGTCGCTTTTGACGTTATCGCGCAGGAAGACCTGGCGCTGTACCACGTGTTTACCTACCCGAACCCGATGGCGATGGGGCAGTCGAGCTCCTTCTACTACGACCTGTCGAAAACCGTGACGGTGAATGATCAGGACCAGGTCGTGGTCTCCATACGACTGTTCACGCTGTCCGGCCGCCTGGTGCGGGTGTTCAAAGACGCCAGGCGTGGCGAGTTGTTTGACGGAAGGGACAATTTCGGCAACAGACTTTCGCCGGGCGTGTACCTGTACCAGGTGATCGCTGTTGACAAGCTTAACCAGAAAGTGGTGAAGAGCGGGATAGAAAAACTGGCGATAAATCCGCCGCGGTAAGAGGAATGAGCGGGTGATTTTTCCGGATTTCTTGCATCCCGCAAGCGCCGGAACGTATCTTTTCATATGGTAAAGCCGCAACAAGGGGTATTCGAGGGCTGCCGTTAGACAACCCCATGGAAATCGTCCTGATCGTCAACTTCTTTTTCTTCCTCCTCGTTCTCGTTTTCCTGTGGAGCAGAACTTACCCGGCGACGAAGAAGATCAACCTGTTGACCGTGCTCATCAAGAGGCCGTCCTGCTGAAACCCGGAAGCGGCGGGCGCGGTCCCCGCTAATGTTTGACAAACGGGATAACGCGGCGTCCGAGACGGCGCCGTCTATTGACAAAACAAGAAAGGAGGCCCACGGCAGTAAAAGTTCGATTGCTCGATGTGTCCGTGTACGGCAACCCCATGTTCCGCGCAAACGCGGGAGGGTTGCTTGACCTTTCGACAAAAAATGCGTTGCGCGCACAAAAGGCGCGCCGGAAAACCATGCGCTTGTAAAGAGCGAACGAGCAACAGTGACAATGCACCAACGCGATTAGCAATGCAACTATTATCAAACCTTATGGAGTTTATTCATTATGGATTCAGCAACAATACTTCTTATTATTGCGTCTGCCATTATCATCATTCTTCAGATAGTGTCGATTATTCTTATTCTTACCGGCAGAAAAGCGGCTGCAAAGCCCGCACCCGCAGCGGTTTCGCCCGCGAACAATGACACCCGTGACCTTGGGAAAAGACGCGACGACAACCGTTTCAACAAGAGGCCAATGATGGATCAGAGGCAGAAGCCGTTTGTTCGGCCGGAACCGCAGCCGGTCGATCACATTGAGACATCCCTGCGGGACATAAATCTTAAGCTCAAGAATGCCGAACGCGACCAGGAAAACGCCCGCAAGAACATGCGGGACGTTGTGGCGCCGCCCCAGAATTCCCAGCGGAGACCCGACAACAGCAGGCCGAACCGCGGACGCGACGACGATTTCCGGAGAAGGGACAGAAACAACAGGCCGCAGGGCGGCCAGTTTAGGGACAGAAACAGAGGTCCTGAAGCGGACAGGAGCAGGGGCCCCGAAGCGGACAGGCCGCGCAGTGATCAGCCGATGCCATACGCTGCAAACCCGCCGGCAAGCGCACCTGCGCCTGCGGCGCCGGTTTCCCCTGTGCGGGAACCGATGCAGAATCCGCCGCCGAGCATTGCCGTCAGCCAGCCCGTTGTGCAAAAAGAACCTCTCGCGATTGTTCCGGAGAACACAGAGGTCCTTCACGGCAGAAAAGTGCTTGTGCGCAGGAGGATCCTCACGCCGGAGGAGCAGGCGGCCGCAGGCCAGCCCCAGACCGCAAATCCTGCGCCGGCATCCCAGCCGGCCATCGGCGCGGTAGCGGCGACAACACCACGGGCCGACGCCGTCGCCCCGCCCGCAGCGGGCAATGCCGACAGTGCCAACGAGAGTGAAGCGCAGGAAATCCATTTCGGGAGATGAACGCAAGCATGCGCGCCGAGAAAGCGCATCGTGACAGGCCGGGCCGTGCAAACGGTCCGGCCTTTCTTGTCTTGACGCGGTGCGCGGGCACGGCACGCGGACGAAACCCGTGAACGGAAATGTATATTTGTCTGATGGAAAGTTCTTATGCCTGAGATCACAACAAAGAAGAACGATGGAGGCGGCACGCTTTCCAGAACGAGAATCTGTTTCTTCTCGTCGGTGGCATCCTTTGACACGGGCATGCCGATCTGCACGCATGCGCTTATCATGCGGTATGTGAAGGACCCGGGCTACGAGGTGCACGCCGTGGTTCCGGAACAGGGTGAATTCGCGGAAAGGCTTTCGGCGGCCGGCGTGCCGGTATCCATTGTCCCGTTTTCCCGCGCGCGTTCGGCACGGAGGGGTGCGGCGTTCTTCCGTTTCTCTATCGGGCTTCCGGCCGCGCTGTGGCGCATGTACCGGTTCATGAAGGGGAAGCGATTCGCGCTTGTCCATTTTTCCGACATCATCGACGCTCCGTTCTATCCGTGCGCGGCGATTTCCGGCGCGCGGGTGGTGGCCCATGTGAGGCGGGCGGTCGAGACCTTTGCGGGGCGGGCCGCGCTCCGTTTGTGGAGCGCGCTGTTTGCCGATGCAGTGGTGTGCATTTCGCAGGCCGTGCTGCGCAAAAGCGGGCTCGGCGCCGGGCGCGCCGCGGTCGTGTATGACCCGGGCCCCGACCCCCTTCTTTTCGACGCGACGCGGCAGTATCCGCGGCCCGCATGTATCGCCGCCGGCAGGCCCGCGGTGGTCACCATCGGGAAATTCCTTCGTGTCAAGGGCCACGAACATTTCATCCGCATGGCCGCGGCCTGTGAAAAGGCCGCGCCGGGCCGCTTGCAGTATGTTATTGTGGGAGGCAGGGAGCCGGGCCACGAGCGCTACTTTGATGCCATGGAAAAGCTCATGAAGGATCTGGGCGTCGAACATGCGATAACCGTAATCGGGCAGGTGCGGCACGAGGAGATTCCGGCGATGCTGTCGCATGCCGCGGTGCTGGCGCACCTCCCGAACTATCAGGAGGGCCTCGGCGGCGTGATTCTCGAGGCAATGGCCATGGCCGTCCCCGTGGTTGCCTTTGATTCCGGCGGGGTGGGCGAATGTTTTGTGAGCGGCGAACACGGGTTTCTTGTCAAACAGTACGATGTTGCCGGTGCGGCGGACCGGGTGATGCGGCTTGCATCCGACGATGGCCTCAGGAAAAGGCTCGGCGCCGCCGCCCGCGCACATGTGGCCGAGGCATTCTCCCCGAGCGGGCATTTTGCGGGAATAGATGCCGTGTACCGCTCACTCCTGTCGCGCAGGTGAACCTATGAAACCGATCCCGCGCGCTCCTTACGACGTCTGCATCGTGCATCTCGCCGACGCTCGGTATTATCCTTTTTTCCACAGACAGGCATCCGCGCTCGCCGAAAAAGGATACAGGGTCGCGCTTGTTTCATGGGAGAGCAGGCGCGGCCAGGGAGATCCCGCATGGCCCTGGATAGACACGTTTCCAATCACCATCCGGGCTTCATCCATACGCGGGAAGCTCTTTTTTATCCGCTATTTCTTTTCTCTCATTTTCGTGCTGCTCCGCCTCAAGGCGCGGCTGTACGAAGCGGTTGACCCGCCCGCGCTCCTGCCGGCCAGGATTGCCGCCGCATGCCACCGGACGCGGTACAATTACTTCTCGCTCGAATATTTCCAGGGCGTGGATCAGCTCGCGGCAAAGCCCGTGATGCGCCGCGTGTGGCATCTGCTCGAACGCGCGGGCATTGCCCGCGCGCGCAATGTCGCGGCAGTGTGCAACACCACCGAGCGGCTCCTTGCGAGGGATTTTTCGCTTTCCCGCACCGCAACCATCCTCAACGTGCCGAACAGAAGCGACTACGCGGCGGCGCCGGACGGCCGGCTTCGCAGGCGCCTCGGCATAGGGGCGGGCACGCCGCTGGTAATTTACAAAGGAGAGATCGCTGAGAACCGGGGACTCCTTCCGCTCCTGCGCGCCATGGAGCCGCTGCCCTCCCTGCATTTCGTGCTCGTTGGAGCGGGCGGTTACCGGGAGCATCTCGCGGCAGAGGCCGCGAGGCTCGGGCTTCCGTCCAGGGTGCATTTACTTGATCCGGTGAAAAGCGACGAGTTCGCGCACTACCTCAAAGACGCTGATCTTGGCCAGGTGATCCATGAGACCCGCGGCCTCAACATGACGATCACGCTCCCCAGCAAGCTGTTTGATTATGTCAACGCAGGGATCCCCGTGATCGCCAGCGACGGGCCGGAAATCTCGCGGATCGTTCGCCAGTGGAAGCTCGGCTGGGTGGTGTCGCCGTCGAGCGTGGAAAGCATCCGCGAAGCCCTTGCCGGATTCCTTGCCGTGTTTCCGGACCTTGCCGCGTACAAGAAAAACTGCCTCGCGGCCGCGGAAAAGTTCTGCTGGGAAAACGAGAAGAAGGTGTATCTTGATTTCATAAAAGAAGCGATGGAGGGGCCCGCAGCGTGAAAAGCCTTCATTTCTCCTATTTCAACACGGTCAACGTTCCGCTGACTTTCTGCAAAGTGTACGAGGCAATGGGTCACCAGGGCCGGCTCCTTACCCTCTACAAGCACCGGGGCAACATTCCCGAAGATATTTGCCTTAACAAGCGGCTGTTTGATCCGCGCTGGCTGCACGCGTTGCGGGCGAGACGCGAGGCGCAGGCAGAGCGAAGCATCGTGCAGAAAGCCTCTTGCGGCGGCGTGCACGAATACAAACCGGCTAATCCTGTCGAGGCAGCCTGTCTCGCCCTGCGCGACGAGTGGCGGGCCGTGGAGTTTTCCCGCCTTGCAAAGAAGTACGATCTGTACGGGTTCGACATCTACCATTTCCACGGCGGCATCGATTTTTTCCGCGATTCGCGCTGGGTGAAAAAACTCAGTGCAATGGGCAGGCCCATCGTATGCCACTATCACGGTCCCGACCTGCGCGGCCGCGGCATCGTGGAGGCGGTGGACGAGGCGAGCGGCCTCAATCTCACCAGCGAATTCGACCTGCTCGCCCTGCACCCGAAATTGAATTACCTGGCGATTCCCTTTGACTGTTCCCCGCTGCCGGACGCCGCGAAGGTCGGCAGGAAAATCCGCATCATCCACACGCCGTCGAATCCGGCGGCAAAGGGAACGCACCTGATCGAGCCGGTGCTTGCGCAATTATCAAGGGAGCGCACTATCGAATACGCAATGGTCACGGGCGCGAGCCGCAGCGCCGTCATCGCGGAGAAGGCGCGCTCGCACATTGCCATTGAACAAATCGGAAACTTCGGCGGCACCGGCTACGGCGTCAATTCCCTCGAAACGCTCGCCATGAACATCCCCACGGTCACCGAGTTCACCCCGGAATACGCCTCATTTCTCACCGACCATCCCTTTGTCCTTGCGAACCGCGAGACCCTGCACGACGTGCTGCTCAGGCTGATTGACGATGAGGAATACCGGACCGCGGCGGGAAAGCGCGGGCGGCAGTGGGTACAGGAAAACCATTCGTACGCAAAGGTGTGGGAGAAGATGGTGGGGTATATGAGGGAGACGATGCCGGAGACGGCAGCGCGGCTTTCGGGCGGACCGGTCACGGAATGATGAAAATCTTCCCCCTGCACGACGTGCCGTTCGAAGAATTCGCCTGGTAGAAATAGGCTCCCGGAATCACGATGCGGCCCGCGTTGTTGGCGCCGTTCCAGTTGATGATGGTGGTGTTCTGGTCCGTCAACACCTTCACGAGCGTGCCGGACGCGTCGTAAATGCGGACATGCGGGCTCTGCGCGTTGAGCCGGGTGAACCTGATCGGGTGCATGTTCCGGAGCGCGGTCCTCGAAATGGGATTCGGAAATACGTCGATGGTTGCCGCCGATGCGCCGGCCTGGACCGCGCCGGTGTCGCCGGCCTGGAACCGGTACAGCCCGGACGACGTCGCAATCCAGTATGCGCCGCTTTTCCTGTCGAAGGTGATCCAGTTCACCGGCGAGGCGAGCGTTCCGCATCGTGTGAGATTGGTGAGGGAGGAGTCGTCGTCGTTGTATGAATAAAGGTCGTTGTCCTTGCAGAACACGGGCTTGCCGTTCGGACCCGCCGCTATCGCGTCAAAGGTGGTGCTTGAGGTGATGGCGCTCATCCTGGAAAGGGTCGAAATGTCGTTGTTTGTTATCCGGTAAATCCCGTCTTCAACGGCGATCCACACGAGCGTGTCGTTGATAACCGCGAACCCCGAAAACAACTTCGCCCCGTTTGTCTGGAATTGAACCGGGGTCTGCGAATCCACCGGACTGTTCGACGACGAATAACTCAGGATAGCCATGCCTCCGCCCTTCATGTCGTCTTGCAGGTTGAACCCCAGATAAATGTATTGGGTACCGGTTGCCCTGTTCTGGTTTGCGGCAACGGCGCCGATGGCAAGCGGAAATCTGTTGTCGTTGAGCTGGGTGAAATTAAAACTCCGCCATGCGGACGCGGCATTGTCGCGCGGCTTGCGGACATGGAGAAAATTTCCGTCGTAGGCGTTGTTGTTTGCCAGCCAGATGTAGCCGAGAGAGTCTTCGGAAGCCGACGAAACAATGCTCCACCACTTCGTGGTGTCGGAAGCATACCGGACAATGGGAGACGGCTGCACGTAATAGGGAGAATAGCTGTCCTCGTATGATGTCCAGGTGCTGGCTTGCCGGTTGAACCATTTGGCGCCATAGGCGAACGTCGAAACCCAGATGTCGTTCTGCGAGGTAACCATGACGCCGTTCTTGCTGACGAACGGGCCGCCGTACATGGGCGGGAGTCCCGGCGTAGTAAGGTATGTCAAGCTTGTCCACTGCTTCCCGTCGAATTTGCCTATGCCGTTCGTAAGATCGTAGGGAACATACCACAGCACGCCGTCCTTGTCGACCGCGCACCCTTTAATGTACGAATCCTCGGGGCCGTTGAGCGTCTGCTGAACGTAGGTTTGTTTCCCCATATCACAGAGGTACCAGAAGGTGCTTTGCGTGCCCACGGCCACCTGAGAATCGGACAGCGGGGCGACGCACCTCACCGGAGATCCGAAATCCTTTGCGGGTATGCCGACCGGCGTCCCGTTGAGCCACAGACCGTTGCCGCCACCTCCGTATTGCCACAGGTTCGAGCCGGATTGCATCGAAATTCTGGGGCTGGGAACCAGGCTGTCGGCGCGGCGGACTATTCCGAAAGCACCGGGAGAGGGGACAAAGGTCCAGATGCTCGGATCGGAAAAAATGGTATTTGCAAAACTGTTCGACACGGTATAGGCCATGCCGTCCGGCACCACGAAGGCGACGGTATCGCCGAACACCCGGACGTCGGTCACGCTGTCTGTGGTGGAGGTGCCAAATTGGGTGGCGTTTTGAAATGACTGCCGCGCAATATTGAAAATGCCGAGTCCCTTCTGGGTGCCAATGAAAAGGAACCCACCGCTTCGTGCCAGGCAGCCGATTTGCCAACCGGTCGAGGCGAGAGCGTTAAACGAGGTGAATGTCTCGGTCTGCGGATGGCATCGCAGGAGGAACCCGCTTCCGGTGCCGAACCAGAGGTCCTGGGCATTGTCGATCGCCGCGGCAGTAATGTTGAGGTCCGGAATGTCGGAAACCTCGGCGTAGACTTTGGTCGCGCCGCTGGTCCTATCGTACCGCACCACACCGCCGGATGTGGCAAGCCAAAGCATATTGCCCGCCGGAACAACGGCATTGACGGCCTTGAACGAGCCGAACTGTTTGAGGATGGTGCCCGCGTGGACCGGGCTCGGAGCGAGCGCAGGGACTGCCAGCCCGGTCAACGCGAGAGAGAGGATCGCAACAGAGGATCTTTTCATGAAAAGAATTTCTTGGAAAAAATGACGTTCGACCTTGATCGCTGCCCGGCGGACAATGTCAAGACGGATAAATTAATTCCCGCGGCGCCGCCCCGTAAACTCGGCAATGACCGCGCAGCGCAACAGACATTACGATTAAGAAACGCGTTTTGATGTTTCTTTGTGCATGTGCCGCGGCCGGCCGCGCATTTCACTCCCCGTGTATCAGCCGCCCCAGTATGTTGCTGTTTGCAAACTCCCTCTTATAGAGAACGGCGGCAAGCACGACCCACAGTCCGAGCCTGAGCAGCACCGGCAGGGGCAGGAAAGCCGGAACAAGGAGTGCGCCGCAGAAAAGGGTCATGGGCGAAAGAAACCAGTCACGCATCGTAAACAGACCGGCGTCACGCGACACCCACACCATGCACACGCCGTAGGACAGGGAGGTCATGAGCGCGATTGCGGTGAGGGCCGCATACAGATGCGATTCCCCGAACACGCGGCACCAGACCACGTTGGCGGCGATATTTATGGCTGCGGCGGTCCAGATGATGGCCGAGAGTTTCAGGATTTTCCTACGAAAGGTGAGAATGGGCGTTGACACATACGTGGCCATCTTGAAGAAGTACGCAAGCGTGAGCGGCGCGACAACAACCGCAACCCCGCGATAGGCCGGGGAAAGGAAATCCCTGCCGAGAATCCTGAGGCTCACCAGGAGGGGCAGCACGATGCACAGAAACCCGAACAGCGCGCCAAAGAGCAGGACAAGCTTTTTTGAAAACTCACGCAGTTCCTGGTCATGACACTCCTTTTTCTGAGCATACCTGAAGTAATAGGGGAGCCACATGGAATTGAACGCTTCTGCGCAGAACGAGCCTGCCAGGGCTATCTTCGCGGCCGCCGCATAAAAACCGTTTGCCTCCTTGCCCAGAAGCAGGAAGACCACATACCTGTCCGAAAGGTCATTCAGAAAGACGCCAAGTCCCACGGCGGTGAGCGGCAGGCCCAGCCCGAGCAGTGTCCCCAGGCCCGCAAGGGGCGCAGGTCGCGGCAAAAACCCGTCAAATATGCAGCAGAACACAAGTTCTGCCGCAGCGGCCGCGGCTTCCGAAATGACAATCGCGGCAAGGCCGGCGGCGCGGGCTTCGACAAGCCACAGGAGCACGCCCACCATCACCGCCACCCGCAGAATCCGCGCAGCGCCAAACCGGACGATTTTCTGGTTGAAGCGTAGCGACATTTTCGGCACCATGCAGAGCATGTCGGATGCGCCCCACACGATCAGCCAGACCGCAAGCGACGACACGGCCGTGCCCGTGAACAGGGTGCGCGCGCATGCAAAGAAAGCCGCGCCGATTGCAACGCAGACCTGGAGAATAAACAGCATGGAGGTGTTTCTGAGCGCGGCCATGCCTTTCGGGTCACTTTCCCTGAACGAAACCATCATTGCGGAGGGGATGCAGGCGGGAACGACAATGCAGACAAGCTGGAGCGTGGCCGCGATGATTGCGTAGGTCCCGAACTCGGCGGGCGCGAGGATTCGGGTGTACACGGCGATGAGAAGGAACCTGACAAGCGCGAACACCACGTCCGAAACGCCGTACAGCGCGGCGCCCCTGAACAGGCGGAGGAGATTGAGGTTTTCGGGACCGGGCAAGGGGGGGTTCCTTTTGGGGTGAGAGAGAAACCGGAATTAATAACCGTGAGTGATAATATACATTTTGTAAATCGGGCGGAAACCTAGGATGAGGGAGGGCAGCGCTCTGATTTGAAAGTGGACGAACTTGCGTACTGACAAAGTCAATGACAGCCCTGCCGCCTATGTTCCCGCGCTCCGTCCTCCGATGTATTTTTCCTGCGACAAGCAGCTGCGAATCAATAAGAATCGCTCAATCATTATGATGAACAAACGTATTTATAACGTCATGTCAAAGCAACATGCACCTCCATGCAACATACGTGCCGCTTGTGCCATTGTGGCGGCCATTGTCCTCCTCTTTGTTTCATGCTCTCTCGACCAGCTCGGTTCCCCGAACGTCGCCAAGGTGACCATCACCGCGTCTGTCGATTCCAACGGCACGGTGTCTGTTTTCCCGGTCGGCGGCAAAGTGGCTGTGGGAAGCGAAGCGGTGGTGACTGCTGCCGCGAGCACCGGCTATGTTTTTATTGGATTTTTCGGGGACGTCCGTTCCACCGCCAATCCATTGCGTATCATAGCGTCTAAGAACGTTTCCGTCACGGCAAGGTTTGCCAAAAGACCCGGCTCGGCGCAGATGGTGGAGATCCGGTCCGCCGGAGCCGTATTCCTGATGGGGTCGAAAAGCGGCATGTCGTACGACATCGAGCGGCCGCCGCACCCGGTGCGTTTCACCTACGCCTACTTTATGGACAAATGCGAAGTGACGCAGGGCATGTACCGGTCGCTGATGGGGACAAACCCCTCCACGGCCAATGCCACGCAGGGGACCTTCGGCGTGGGCGACAGCTTCCCGGTGTATTACGTGACCTGGTACAATGCGGCCCTGTTCTGCAACGCTCGAAGCAAGATTGACGGATACGACACAGTGTACACCTACGACGCGGTGTGCCCTACGGCGGGGGGCTGTCCCTACATGCTCGAGAACCTGGTGATCGCAATACGACCGCATGGGCTACCGGCTTCCCACCGAGGCGGAATGGGAATACGCGTGCCGCGCGGGAACGACGTCGGATTATTTCTGGGGCGACAGCACCGCCGATTCCGCTTCTGCGGGCGCCTATGCCTGGAATTCCACCAATGCAGGAGGCACCACGCACCCGGTGGGCCATACGCGGCCCAACGCCTTCGGGCTGTTCGACATGGCAGGCAACGTGTCCGAGTTCGTGAATGACTGGCTCGCACCGTACCCCGATTCGCCTCTTACAAACACAATTGGACCCACAAACCTGACGCTCGAGCAATTCGAGGCGACCTACGAGCGACCGGTGCGGGGGGGCTGCTTTCAGCTCGGCACGTCGTTCCTGCGCTCGAGCAGCCGCAGCGAGGAGCCCTACAAGGCCCCGGCGCTTGTGATCAGCCCGCACATCGGTTTCCGCACGGTGCTCGGCGTTTTCTTTCCGGACACGTCCGGCAGGCCGCCGGTTAACGCGAGCGACACGCTGGGCATCACCGTGACCTGCGAGAAATCGGACCTTATCACGTTTGTCGGCACATCATCGCTCAAAATTGCTTTTGTCAAGGATAACGGCATCAGGCGCAGGGTGTGCTACGTCGATTTTACTTCGTCCGCGCCGGCCGTGCGCGTGATTGGAGATACGGCCACGCCGTTCGGGCCGCGGATATCTCCCAACGGCGCATACGTGGCATACGGATCAAAAGACATGGGATTCTCCTCTCGTTCACAGACCACGGTATGGAAGCTCGGCGATTCGCTGAAACCCAGCGACCGCACCTCCGCCTCGGCGTCGGCATATTTTCCGTCGTGGTGGGTCGACACGGCGACAGGCGACACGAGCCTGGTGTGCGCCGAGGCAGCCACCATGGATAACGACCCGCAATGGACTTCCCAACGCACCCTGCTTTGGCATATTGCCGCCGGCAAGATATCCGCCTCACCTCAGGTGGTGACGGCAAAGGGTTCCTTTAACGGGGGATTTTCTAAAAACGGACTGTATCTTGCCACCGGGTATCCAAGGGCCTATCTCTATGATGTGAAAGAAAATTTCCTGTCGCGATATTTCCTCCCGCCCTATTCGGGCACCAACGCCGATACGATTCAGGTGTGCAACGTGTCGATTTCCCCGAGCCTTTCGAATCCCGACCAGCTCATGTTTCTCGATTTCGGATATTCTAAAACAAGCACGGTCGTTGGAAAACCGTATGGATTCCATGCGATAATCTTTGTCTGCAATTCGTGCGTTGCCTGTCCCAACCATGTTCAAAAGTGGTTTGAAAAACCCTCGGGCTTTGCCGAGTGGGACGATGTGAAGTGGTCGAATCATCCGGATTTTGCCGCGGCAATCGCGAAGCAGAGCTCCGGCTCATACGGCACCCTGTATCTGATTTCGCTCAAGGATTCGTCGTACCTCAAAGTGGCCCAGGGCGACGGACTCTGCGACCCTTACCTTTGGATAGATCCGGCCCAGGTGTCGGAGGTTCCCGACCCGTATGTGGATTTTGCCAAGTACGACGTGCCCATGGAGGCCAACTACGGTTCGCAGCTCACCATCACCGAGAAGCTCAAGCTGTTCTGGAAACGGTGCGCCGCATTCCAGGTCGCCGTGGTGGGAAGTTCCCCCGCGTATTACGGTGTCGATCCTTCGGCCATCCGGTCTTTCTCCGCCGTCAACATGGCCACGTTCATGGGCGAGCTGCTGCTCTCCGAGGTGCTGGCCCAGGATTACTTCCTGTTGCATTCGCCCCTTAAAGGGGTAATTTTGGACCTCGACCCTGGGTTCCTCAACAGCAATTACTACTGGAGCGACCCGTTTCTCGACGGCCTCCACGATTCGCAGGGGTTCCAGTTCGATCAGAAAAACAATTTCTGGAAGGCGGGGATCCCTGCGCAGGTCGCGTCCAAGATCGCCGCGCTCTCGCCCGCCTCCTGGCCCGACGTCGATTCGACGGGGTTTACGCTGTCCCGGCTGTCGGGCGGGTGGGGCGACACGCTTATTGACAAAGGAGATTACGCCTTTGCCGATACTTTTGTCCAGACCAACTTGCGCACCGTGGCGGCAACGGCCGACACGCTGGCCGCGCACGGCATGCAGCTCATTATCGTCAACTATCCCCAGAACCCTCTTTACAAATACACCTCTTCCATCGGCAGGTACGGGCCGTCGCGCGCAACGTACGGCCTCGTTGCGCAATGGGTCGACAGCCTGTGCCGCGCCAACCCCGCTGTCCATTTCTACGACGCGAACAACGGCGGCGACCACGATTACGACGGCAGCGAGGCTTTTGATCCCAACCACCTCAATTACGCCGGCGCGCAGAAATTGAGCAGGAGGCTGGACAGCCTTCTCACGTTGTACGTGAAGTAGTCCCGGCCGGTGCTGCAAGTTATTTTTTCCGAAACGGCATCCAGGAGGATTTCATGAAGGCGACGGTGAAGAAAGATGTTTGCATCGGGTGCGGCCTGTGCGCCGACACGTGTCCCGAAGTTTTTGTGATGGACGATGAGTTCAACGTGGCAAAACCCGCGACGGACCGCGTTCCCGTGGAGCTCAAGGACAAGTGCCGCGAAGCTGCGGCGAATTGCCCGGTGGACGCGATCGTAGTGGAAGATTGAGGTCGACGCGTTCATGCGTCACCTGGTCAACCCATCAACCGGAGAAACAGGCCACGGACCCGTCCCACTTTCTCTTCTTTTCGTCGCGCATCGAAAACGGCGCGGTATTCCTCGACAAAGAGGAATGCCGGCATGCGTTTTCGGCGGTGCGCGCCGCGCGGGACCAAATGCTCCGCGTCACCGACGGAAAGGGGCGTATCTTCGAATGCCGCGCCGGACGACGGGCACCCGACGGGGCGCAGCTGTCGGTCGAGAAAATGGTGACAACAGAGAGGGCTGCGCCCGAGGTCCGCATGTGCGTGGGCCTGTGCGACAAAGAGGAATTCGGCGGCCTCGTGCAGGACCTGGCCGCGCTCGGCGCGGCGGCCATTGTCCCGGTCCTGTGCGAGTCCTGCCGGGAGCCGTGGTGGCGGGCGTGGGAAAAACACGAGGCGCGGCTGCGCGCCAAAATGATCGCGGGAATCAAGCAGGCGCGCAGCGCCTGGCTGCCGCTTCTCGCCCGGCCGACGGCATTTTCCGAGGCGCTTTCGGCGGGCGAGGGATGCCCGGCGCTTGTTGCCGACGAAAAGGGCGCGCCCCTGCCTCTGGCGGCCGGCGTTGTGCGGGATGCGCCGTTCGTGTCCTGCTTTGTGGGCCCGCCGGGAGGATTTTCTCCTAAGGAAAGTACGGCGCTCATGTCCCGCAAGGCGGTGTTCGTATCCCTCTCCGGGAACCGGCTCCGTACCGAGCTTGCCGCCGTGGTATTGTGCGGATTCGTCAGGAGCGCGGTGCTGCCGGAGCACGGGCGCTGACGCCGCGATTTACATGCGGAAGGTCACGCCCAGCCACGTCACGTCGCCGTAGAGCGTTTCGGTGTAGTGAAGCGCATACAGCGGAAAATCCTCCTGGACGTCCCAGGACACGGGATACAGCCAGCGAAAGGTTGAGACAAGGGTGATTCCCATGCGACGGGTGAGCCGCACGTCGAGTCCGAGGCCCGCGCTGGCGCTCACCGACCACGACCACTGCTTGACATAGTACCGGTCGGTGTAGATCACCTCCTGGCCCGGGTCGCTTGCAAAAAACGTCCGCTCGTCCACGTAGACAGCGTTGACGCCCGCGCCGAGCACCGCAAAGGGGACCGCGCGCCACGACGGCGGCGCGAGCGCACAGTGGAGCGAGGGTTCAAACGAGATGCGGTAGTAGTAGTAATTGTCAAGAGACGGCTGGGCGGTGAACAGGGTGTCGTCGGTGGCTGCGCCCGCATCGAATGCCAGGCCGAGTTGCGCGCGCAGCAGACGAGTGAGGGGAAAGCGGAATCCCGCCGTGAGCCCGAGCGCAAGCAGGTCCGGTTTTGCCACGGCGACGCTCTTTTGCGGGCTGTCGAAATCGATGTACCCCGCGCGGGCGCTGTAGGCGAGGCTTACGGCGGCATATAGTTGACGCGAGGAGAATGAAAGCTCCTGCTGCTGGCCCATTGCCAAAAAGGAACAACAGAGGACAATCAATCCCGCAACGTTTTTTCTGCCCCATCTCATCGAAGGCTCGCTCGGGACAAGGGAGAACGGCATGAGACATCGATCCTTGGATCAACTAATATAGTATCGGTTTCTCGCGCGCCTCCACAAACTTCGCGCGCGAATCTGTTGATGATATTCCTTCGTTGAGGTATTTTCTTCGTACCGCAGGCGCGTCGGCGCCGCGCAACAGGAACGTTCGATGAACCACTTTAAACAGTATCTCCGCATGCTCGGCTACCTCAAGCCGTACATCCCCATGCTGGTGCTCACGGTGGTCCTCTCGCTCCTCGTGGTGACGTTCGAATCCCTGTCCCTGTGGTTCTTCGGGCCCCTCATCAAGTCGATTTTCAAGCCGGAATCCTTCACCATGGCGCGGCCCGCGTTTTCCATCAACAACGCCAACGAGGTCCTCAAATACTGGACCTATCTTCTTGTCAAGCGCGACAACGTTTTCGACACGCTCAAGATCGTCTGCCTGTGGCTTATCCTATTTTTCCTCGCGAAGAACATCTTTTCTTATGTCAAGGGGCTGGTCACCGGCAACCTTAATTTCTTCATCACGCGCGACATGCGCAACCACTTGTATTCCCACGCCCTCGTCCTGCCGGTAACCTATTACGACCGCAACCGGTCGGGTAATATCATTTCCCTCATGTTCAACGATATCGCCGCAATCAACAATTCGATGACGGGGACGTTCGAAAAGATCGTCACCGACCCGCTCCGGCTGATTTTCTTCATTACCGTCCTTATCATCATAAGCCCCAAACTCACGCTGTTCGTGTTCGGCATTTATCCCATTCTCGGCGTGCTCGTCGTGCAAATCGGAAGAACGGTCCGCCGCAGAAGCAGGCGTTCGCTCGAAATAATATCCGGACTTTCTTCCATAATGAACGAGACGGTGAACTGCATCCGTGTCGTCAAGATGTTCAACATGAACGAGGCGGAGGAAGCGAAGTTTCGGGCCGAGAACAGGCGGTTCACCAAGACCAGCTTTCGCGTCCAGGTCTTTAATGCGATGTCGAGTCCGCTTACCGAAACGCTCGGCATTTTCATGGTTGCCGCGCTGCTCTGGCTGGGCGGCCGCGACGTTCTCATGGGAAAAGGATTTACCGGCGAGGATTTCGTTCGGTTCCTGGCCTTTCTGTTCATCATGTTCCAGCCGCTCAAATCGCTCTCGCAGGTAAACAACTCCATTCAGGCAGGGCTCGCCGCGGCCGACCGGGTGTTCGCCATTCTCGACACGCCGCCGGAGAAGCTGCCGAGCGTGGCCGCGAGCGTGGCGCCGGCGTTTGAACACGAGATTAGGCTGGCCGACGTGCGCTTCACCTACCCCGGATGCGAAGAGGAAGTGATCCGCAACGTGAGCTTTACGGTTGCGAAGGGCCAGGTGGTCGCGCTCGTGGGGTCGAGCGGCAGCGGCAAGACTACCATTCTGGACCTGCTGCCGCGCTTCTACGACATCTCGGGCGGTTCCATCACCATCGACGGCATTGACACAAGGGAATTCGACCTGGTCGGCCTGCGCAGCCTGTTCGGGATCGTGTCGCAGGAGACGGTGCTGTTCAACGATACCGTGCAGAACAATATTTCGTACGGCATAACCGGCGCGCCGCTCGAAGCCATCGTCGAGGCGGCCAAAGCGGCGCAGGCCTGGGAGTTTATCGAGAAAATGCCCCGCGGGCTTTCAACGGTAATCGGCGAGCGTGGCGTCATGCTGTCGGGCGGCCAGCGCCAGCGCCTGGCCATTGCGCGCGCCCTGCTCAAGAACCCGCAGATCCTCATCCTCGACGAGGCCACGTCCGCGCTGGACACCGAATCGGAGCGGCTGGTGCAAAGCGCGATCAACACCCTCATGAAGGACCGCACGGCGCTTGTGGTGGCGCACCGGCTGTCGACCATTGCGCGCGCCGACCGGATCCTGGTGCTGGAGGACGGGCGGCTCACCGAACAGGGAACGCACGACGAGCTCATGAAGCTTAACAAACGATACAAGTATCTCCATCAGATCCAGTTTATGCAGGCGACCGCGTAACGGCCGAGGCGTGCCTGCTTTCCCCTTGTGCGCCCGTCCGCAACCAAACCACGATGTCTCGAGATCTTCATATCGTAATCTTTTCCAAGGACCGCGCCTGTCAGGTCCTGTCTCTCCTGCAAAGCCTTAGCGATCATTTTTATGCGCCCTGCACCAGCATCACGGTGCTGCACAGGGCGACGTCCCCCGCGTTTGCGGCGGGATACGAACTCGCGCAGCGGGAGACGGCGGCAGACGGGCTGCTGTGGCGGCAGGAACAATCGTTTCGCGGCGACGTGGCGGCGCTGTGCAACAGGCTCGACGATGAGGCTCTGGCGATGTTCCTGGTCGACGACGACGTCGTGCACCGCAAAGCCTCGCTTGCAGAGACGCTCGACGCATTCACACAAGAGCACCTGTTTGTAAGCCTGCGCGCAAGCAGGAGGTATGGGTGCGACATGCCCCCGGAATTTATTGTTGCCGAGCCGTACCTTGAGTGGAAATGGAATTATTCCAAAAGAAAACCGGTCACGTGGAATTATCCCTTCAGCATCGACGGCAATATCTTTCATGCCGCGCATATCAAAAAGATCATCCGGGAGATTTCGTTTGCGGCCCCCAACTCCCTTGAAGGCAGGATGCACGCGTACCGCCATCGCTGGTGGGTCAAACGGATAAAGAAGGCCCTGGCGCCCCTTGACGCCGTGGTATTCAACAATCCGCTCAACCGTGTTCAGGACGAGGGAGAAACATGGAACGCCGGCGTTTCGCCGGAGGAGATTAACAGGGCGTTTCTCGGAGGAATGCGGATCGACAACCCCAGACTTTACGCGGCCGAGCCGACCGCGACCCACTTTGACGCCGGATTGCATTTTGTGAAGCATGCAGGGTAGCCTGCCGAGTGCGGGCGTGCAACGAGATCACGCGGGGCGCGAAAACGTCTCGAGCGGGCCAATGTCCGGACAAATGCGGACGATGTCGTCGCGGAGTTCCATGCGAAGGCCGCGTTCTTCGGGCCGCACCAGGTCGTACACGTCGCGAAGGGTGGGATACCCGCCGCTGCCGGTAAAGCAGCGCGCATCGTCGATGAGGACGACGTGGCTCTTGACAAAATGGCCCAGAATGGCGCGCAGCTCGGCGACAATGGGCGTGGGCTGCGCGCCGTGCGCCGTGTCCCCGCCGGAGTAGTGCCCGTCGAGCCAGAACAATGCGGGCTCATTGACGGAGGAGAGAAGCTCGGGGAGCCGGGAGCCGCTGTCGCCGTGCACGATGGTGACGTGGGGCAGCCCGCGAAAATAGTGCCGGGCCTCCCGGAAGAACCGGTCGGCCAGCTCGATGGAATAGACGCGGGAGAACAGCGGATGCACCGCGTCGATCATTTCTCCCAGAAACGTGCCTGTTTCGATGAACACGCGGGTCCCGAACCGCCGCGCATACTCCTTGACGGCCATCTGCTTGACAATATGCGGCACCGCAGCCGGCTTTCCGTCGGCGAGCCAGTTCCAATAGTCGCGCTGGCCGTAAAGACGGTTCTTTGCAAGGAAGTAACGGCGCCGGCCGCGCAGGCGCTGGAATTGGAGGAGAATGTAGTCGAGCATGGGGTTTCCCGCACAAAATGTCGTTCGAAAAATATAGTATATACCGGCGCGGCAATGTCCGCTCTGGACGCAAATGAAAAGGACCGCGCCGCAGTTTCGATTTGACGACGGCCGTATGGCTCCGCGCCGAGAAAATGTATTTTGATAGGGTCCGCCGGCGCGTGGCCCCGGGGCATGCCTCAGGGCGCCGTCGCAGTCTTCCCGCGCCACTGCAACAAAGAGGAAACCGCTTGAGATTTGTTGAACGATTTCGCCAGAAATATCTTCCGGGCTCGCTCGTGCGGGTGAAGGCCAGGCCGGTGTCGCACTATGTTTCGATGATGGCCGCGGGGAAGCCCTTTTCGTTCTCCCGGTTCGGCGACGGGGAATGGAACGCCATACTGGGCCGTCCCGGCGAAAACTGCGACGGCCACGAGTTTTTTCCCGAACTCGGCGCAGATTTGCGCGAGGCGCTCGTTTCGCGCCCGGCCTACTGGTGCGGCATGCAATACCGTGCCATCCGCGACATGGGGACCGCCATCCGCGCGTTTCTCGACGCCAACGCGGTTGCGCTGGACTGGCACGACGCCGACGTGTTCCACTATGCAAACAACGACGCGACTCTGTTCCCTCTCGTAAAGCAGCTCCGGGCCATGAAGGTGGTGGTGGTGGGTCCGGCGCACCTTCGCGGCGTAAAGAGCATGTTGTTTCCCTACGATCATTTCATAGAGGTGCCGCTCAAGAACTGCTACACCGCACGGCGCGAGACCGAAGCGCAGGCGCGCGAGTATTTCTTGCGGTCCGGTCCCGCGGTGTTTGCGTTTTCGGCGTCCATGACCGCCAACGTGCTCATTCACCGGCTGTATCCCGACCTGGGCGCAACATCGTGGCTCATCGATTTCGGATCGCTGTGGGACGTGTACGTGGGTGTCAAGTCGCGCGGCGGGTACGCATCGGAGGACTGGTCGCGGCGGATCAAAAAGAATTGCGGTGAGGCATGATGAGCGCAAGGCCTGCTTCGGCCGGGAACCGGCCGCTCGTGTCGCTCATTGTGGCGGTGTACCAGAGGCCCGATTTTCTCGAAAAGGTTTTCTTGTCGCTTGTAAACCAGACCCTCGGGGACTTCGAGACCGTGGTGGCCGACGACGGTTCGGGCCCGGCAATAGTCGATCTTGTCAAACAGTACTCGCCGCGGTTCGGGCGGCCCATCGTGCACGTCCGGCACGAGCATCAGGGGTTCCGCAAGACCGCCATCGCCAACGCGGCGGTCGCGTCGTCGTCGTCCGAG
Source organism: uncultured Fibrobacterota bacterium (assembly GCA_963753345.1). GTDB lineage: Bacteria > Fibrobacterota > Chitinivibrionia > Chitinivibrionales > FEN-1185 > FEN-1185. The sequence continues at coordinate 221,630 of CAVWBU010000024.1, read as the reverse complement.
TACCTTGCGTTCATCGACGGCGACTGCATCCTTCACCGGCGGTTCCTGGAAAACCATGTTCGGTATCGCCGTCGCGGCTTCGTGCTCGGCGGCAGGCGTGTGATGCTCGACAAATTCCTCACCGATAAATTGACAAACGACGACGTGTTGTCGGGCCGCATCGAGCGCCCCTGGCTCTGGTGGAACCACTGCGACCCGTCCGACCGCAAGCACGGACTGTATGCCCCCGCGCTGCAGCGGTTTTCGAACCTGCGGAAAAAGGGATATTCGATGTACGGCAGCAATTTTTCGCTGTTTAAGGACGATTTCTGTTCCGTCAACGGATACGACGAGGGCATCGTGGGCAGGGGCCTGGAGGACGACAACCTTCGCGAGCGGCTCAAACTTTCGGGCGCCGCCGTGCGCTCGGTCACCCGGGTCGCGCTCCAGTACCACCTGTTCCACGAATCGGACCCGGTCCCGCACGACAGGGAGGCGGTGCTTGCATACTGCTTTCCCGCAAAGGCGTGGGCCGACCTTGGCATTGTCAAAAGGTAAGGCGCGATGAAGAAGCTGTCCGTTGTCACCGCGGTCCACAACCAGATCGAGTACTCCAGGCTGTTCCTGGAGTCGCTCGAGAAGTACACGTCGCAGCCCTATCAGCTCGTGGTGGTCGACAACGGCTCCCGCGACGGCTCGGCCGATTTTTTTGAGGAAAACGGCGCGGAGGTGATCCGCAATCCGCACAACCTCTGCTATGGCTGCTCGCAGAACCTGGGCCTCAAAAAGGCCATGGGCGACTATGTTGCGTTCCTCAACAACGACATCTATCTGTCAAGAGCCTGGGACGCGACCCTCATCGGCTACATGGACGACTACAAGCTCGATGCGATATCGCCCTGCGGCATCGAGACCATGGAATCTCCTGAAAAGACGAAGCGCTTCATGCGGCGCTGGCGGAGGATAAACGCCCTGCAGCGGCTCCGCGCCGCATCCGGAATCCGGTACGCCGCGCGCGATCTTGGCAAGCTCATAGGCCGCATGTACGGCAACTGGGAGAGGTTTACCGACAAGAGACGCAGGGACTTCGCGCGCTTTATGTATCCCGGCATTTCCGGCAACGCGGTGGTGGCGAGAAGGGACCTCTTCGAACGGATCGGGCAATGGAACGAGACGGCCGCCGCGCCGGACTGGGACCTGCAACTCCGTTGTGTAAAGTCGCAGAGCGAAGACGGCCGCGCCCGGCAGTGCATGATCGCCGGCGACGTGTTCGTGCACCACTTTATCCGCGCAACGTTCCGCGCGCGGCCCTCGGCGCGCGCTTGCACCCATCCGCTGCGCGTGATCACGGAGGCGTACCGTAAGAACGACCTGGTCTATCTGTGCCGGCCCGCACTATCGGTGATTGTTGCTGTTCACCAGAGGCCGGATTTCCTTGAGAAAGTCCTTGCCGGTCTTGCACGCCAGACCGTCGGCGACTTCGAAGTGGTCGTCGCCGACGACGGGTCGGGGCCGGAGGTCGCCGGCGTAATTGACAAGTGGCAGGGCCGCTTCCGCTATCCCGTAGCGCATGTGCGGCAGGAGCATTGCGGGTTCAGAAAGACCATGATCGCCAACAGGGCCGCGCTGCGGTCGCGCAGCGACTACCTCTGCTTCATCGACGGCGACTCGGTGCCGCACCGGCGGTTTTTGCACAGCCATCTGCGCGCGCGCCGCGTGGGGACCGTGCTTTCCGGCAGGCGCGTGATGCTTGACAAACAGCTCACCTCCGCGCTCACGCTCGACGACGTGGAAAGCGGGCGGCTGGAGCGAATGTCGTTCTGGTTCGGCCACGCCGAGCAGGGAAGCTCCAGGCACGGCGTGCGCGCGCCGGTCGTGGCCGCCCTCGAGGACGGATGGAAACGGGCGGCCGGGAAAAACTACTGCATCCTCGGCAGCAACTTTTCGGTGTTTACGGGGGATTTCTTTCGTGTCAACGGCTACGAGGAGAGCATCGTGGGCAGGGGGCTCGAGGACAACAACCTTTCCAACCGGTTCAAGGTCGCTGGCGTGCGGGTGCGCACCGTGGCGCGCTCGGCGATTCAGTACCACCTGTTTCACGAATCGAACCCGATACCGCACGACCGCGAGACGATTTCCCGGATGGGCCGGCCGCAGACCCCCTGGGCCGTAAAGGGAATCGTGAAACAGGACTTGGTCGCGCGACAATAGTTATATTTTTAGCAAGGGTCCCCCAAACGTTCAGACAGGGAGGTTTTCCATGAAAAAGCACGTTGCGTTGTTGTGCGCCGTTGTGAGCGCCTGTTTTGTTTTGTCAACCAATGCCGCCGCAGACTGGGCGACGGGCTCGGGGAGCTGCTACGCAAAAGGGGACAAGTATCTCGACATGGGCGTGGCGCTTCCGGTTTTTGTGTTCGGCACGCACGTTGCCTTCGATTACGCTTTTCATGACGCGATATCCGGCGGCGGCGGAATCGGTTTTCGATACTATTACACCGACGCTGCATGGTACCCCTGGGACGCAGCCTATATCACCTTTCTCGGCAGGGCCGCGTTTCATCCGTTCAATCTGAAGGTGTGGGCCGACAAGATAAAGGTCCGCGACAAGCTTGACGTGTGGGTGGGGCCGACCGTCTGGGTCGCGCCGGCGCTCAATGGGTATGCTCCCGACTGGGGCGTCCGGGAGTATCTCGGGGCGCGCTGGCATTTCACCCCGAAGCTCGGCGTGTTTCTCGAAGACTGCGGCGGGTTCGGGTTTCTCGATGGAGGGCTCACCTTGCAGTTCTGATTGTCAGGCATTCGCGTATGACAAACGAGGCGCCGGCACATGACGGCGCCTTTCGTATGTTCCGCAGGCCGCACAACGTCTCAAACCCGCTTCAGCAGCACATAATTCCTGTATCCGCCGACTTGTCTCCCGCCGAAGAACCGCTTTTCGATTGCCGTGAGGATCCGGTGCTTGAGCGACTGGCCGGGCGGCCGCAAAGGTCCTTTACGCACGAGAAGGTGGGCCCAGTCCATGGCCCGTATCCGCTGTTCCATCACGCCCGGATGCGTGCCGGAAAACACGGGCAGCGCGTCGACTGCCCCGAAATCGTAGGAGTCGGGCGCCTTGTCGCACTGGAGGGCCGCGGCTTCGCTTCCCTGGTAGGTGGTTCTCACCGCGCGGTTCCGCTGCTGCATAAGCCTCGGGTGCCGGACCCAGCCGTAATGGAACATCGTGGCGTTTGCATAGGCGACATGCAGTTTCCTTTCTTCCTTCCGGAACGACTGGGCGTCGTTGATGGACTGCACGCCGATGCGGTTGCGCACGATCCGAATCTCGAACGGATACCAGCCGTGGGCGTCCTGGTAATGGCGGTAATCCCCCCAGAAGTGGCGAAAGGCGAAGAGCAGCCCCTCGACTTGCGTATTGTCAAGAAGCGCTTCGCACCTCGCGCGGACCGCGGGCAGATACTGCTCGTGCATCACCTCGTCGGCCTGGATGTAAAAACACCAGTCGCCCGTGCACTGCGCAAGGGCGAGGTTGGTCTGCTGGCTGTAGATGCGGCTCCTCAGGGTCTCGCGGTCGGTCCATTCGGTGTCGATGATCCTGATCTTGGGCGACGCTATCCCTTCGATGAGATCGCGGGTGCGGTCGCCGGGGTCGCCTTTGCCCACGGCAACAACAAATTCGTCGCACACCGGCAGGATGGATTGAATCGACTCGGCCACCGGGTAGCCAAGCGTGTCCGCGTTTCTCGCAAATGAAAATCCGGATATTTTCACCGTTATCTCGCACTACCTTCCATTGATCACAGGGACGCTGCCGTCCGATACACGTCCATAGTCCTTTGCACCATGGTCCTGATTGAAAACATGTCCCGCGCGCGTACGCCGCAGGCGGCTGCCGCTGCGCGCGCTTGCTCGTATCCGTCAATGAGACGCGCCGTTGCGGAAACGAATCCCTCCTCATCCCCAGGCTTGACGAGCGCGCCCGGGTCGGGAAACAGGTCGCGCGTCCCGCCTCCGTCAACCGCAACGCACGGGATATCGCGCACCACCGCGTCGAGAAGCGCGCTGCCCAGGCCCTCCCACAGGGATGCCGAGACGAACGCGTCGAACGCGGCGTAGTAGCGGACGGCGTTGTCGCGAAACCCCGCAAAGACCATGTTCGGGGGAAGTCCCTTTGTTCCGGCGTGAACCGGTCCGATGCATACGACGCGCGCCGACGGGAAGCGGGACAGAAGGGACCGCGCGAGGGAGGCGAGAAGCACAAGGTTTTTCTCTTCGGTAAAGTATGCGACCGCGCCGATCACGAATGCCTCGCCGCTGATGCCGAGCTCTTGCCGCGCGTTGCTCCGCGCAAGGATGGGCGCGGACCAGTCGACGCCGTCGTGCACCGTGTGCACCCGCACCGTGGGGAACGCCTCCTTGCAGGCGCGCGCGACCGCTTCGGAAACGCCGATGACGGCCCTGCACCGCGCATATTTCCACCGGGAAAACGCCGACTGCCCGAGCGGGAAGTTCACGCGCCGCGTGTGGACCACGGCCGCGCCCGTGAACGCGCCGGCAATTGACGCGTGCGCAAGCGAGTGGCCGTCGTGACTGTGGATGATCGCAGGACGGTACTGTTTGCAAATGCGAATAAACTCCGCCAAACCTAGGGCGTCCCACTCTCCGCGCCACGGCAGGGGAATGACGTTGGCAAGGTTCCGGCCGGAAAGCCCGCCGCCCTTTCTGCAGACCAGAATGCTTCGCATTCCCGCGCCGCCGAGACCGGTATGCAGGAATTCGATCTGCCGTTCTCCGCCGCGAAAATGTCTTCCGGTGGAAAAGTGAAGGATGGTTGGTGTCGGCATACTGTATGATAACAAGGTTAATGAAAGGAAAGTGTTTGATGGAAAAATAACTGAGGAGCGCCGGTGCGGCGCGCAAAAGAGAACCGGGGAAACCGGCGGTGGGGCTCGAATTATTTTTTGATCAGACATATCATCGAAACCCTTTTCCTTCGCAGTATATGCGAAAGGTACTGTATGGACACCTTGGATTTCTCCTCCCGCTATCGCGCACTTCAAGACCGCATCGCCGCCGCCTGCGCCCGTTGCGGAAGAAATCCCTCCGACATCCGCATCGTGGTCGTGACGAAAACGCACCCGACAGAGACCGTGCAGGCGCTTGTCGACGCGGGGATAAGGGACATCGGCGAGAACCGGGTGCAGGAGATCGAGGCCAAGGTCCCGCATCTTTGCGGCGCGTTCGACATGCATCTGGTGGGCCATTTGCAGACCAACAAGGTGAACAAGGCTGTCCCGCTGGTGTCCTGGATCCAGTCCATCGACAGCGCCCGTCTCGCCGACAAGGTGAATGCCGCGGCGCAGACTTGTCAGAAGAGAATAAGAGCGCTCGTGCAGGTGAAGACCTCGGCCGAGGAGGCCAAGTCGGGTTGCGCGCCGGAAGAATGCCTCGAACTCGCGGGACACGTTGCCGCTTGCGCCAATCTCGAGTTTTGCGGCCTCATGACCATCGGCCCGCTTTCGGCCCCCGAGGCCGCAACGCGCGCGTCGTTCGCAGCGCTGCGTGCGCTTGCCGAAGGGTGCAGGCAATGGCGCCCCAGGCCCGAGCTTTCCATGGGCATGAGCTCGGATTTCGAATGGGCCATAGAAGAGGGCGCGACCATCATACGGGTCGGGACCTTGCTTCTGGGGAACAGGAATGCGCCGCAGCGCTAGCCCGTCCTTTGCGCCCCCGATCAGGTCGCGGGCGAGCCTTGGCGGCGAGGTTTTGAACAATCAGGCAAGGAAGCCGGCGGCCCGCGGAGTCTTCACAAACCGAAACCCGCGGCGCTTCACGAATTATTTTATCCGCACAGCCGGTACCTCAAAGAGGAGACAGTCTATGCACCTTACGCCCCTTGACATCAGAAAAATGCCGTTCCGCCACACCCTGAGCGGGTTTGACCGGGACCAGGTCAACACGTTCCTCGAACAGGTGGCGAACGAGTACGAGAAGATCATCCGGGAGAACGACGAGTTCACCACGCGCATCAAGCACCTCGAGGAGAAGCTCGATCATTATGTCAAGATAGAGCAGACCCTCAGCGACACCCTGCTTACCGCCCAGAAGGCGACCGACGAGGCGCGGCTCAATGCGCAGAAGGAAGCGGAGCTTATCCTGAAGGACGCGCAGGTGCGGGCCGGCCGCTACGAGGACGATTCGCGCCGCCGCGTGCACGACCTGGAAAGCGAGATCATATCGCTCAAGACCCAGCGCGACAGTTTTCTCGCCCGCTTCCGCGCCATGCTCAAGACCCAGCTCGAACTGCTGAGCGTGATCAGCGACGACCTGAGCGGAGGGGCTGCGGCCGGCCGTGCTTCCGACACGTCCATCGCCGGCGAAGAAACCCTGGACGAAATTCCCTCCCGGCCCGACCTCGCGCAGGGCATGGACCTGTAACGCGATGGCGCCGTCCTGCACCGTCGGCGTCCGCCTCAGGCCGAACGCGAAACAGGACGCAATCGAAACAGGGCCCGACGGTTCGCTTCTGGCGCGCGTGCACGCGCCTCCCATCGAGGGAAAGGCCAATGCCGCTCTTATCGCGCTCCTTGCCGAAACGCTTGACCTGCCGAAATCCTGCATCTCGATACTGCATGGGCTGGCATCGAAGAACAAACTGGTGAAGGTTATCGGGTTGACAAAGGAAGAGGTGACGGCAAGGGTGCTGCGGTAGGTGAGAAGCGCGCGGGTATTCTTATTTTAAACGGGTCCCGCCCCGTTAATCAATACAGCGTGTAACCGAGAATAATAAAAACCGAATTGCCGAAGCCGTTTTCCGTCACACTTTGGCTGCCCAGAGAGCGGATCGTATTTGTAGGGTCGTTTGGATCAATCGTCGTCCGATTAATAGTGTAAGAATCAACCTGATAAAATATCCTGTCCCCAAGCCAGACACTGATGTGCTTGCCAAGCTCAAACCCCACCTTGAAAGCCGTCCTCATCCCAAAGGAACCTATTCCTTGGTCAATGACGTTGGTATGCCTAAAACCCAAGTCCACAGAAAAATCATATGCAAGTGACGGCCCCGATTCATTGATATAATGGGAAAATGCGTAACCTCCGAACAAAGAATAATTAAACTGGTCGCTTGGATAATTCCATGTAAAGGAAGAAATGAAGCTTGAAATATTCTTCCCTGATCTCGAATAACCGAGGCGCAACTCCCCGGCAAGTCCCCCAAGATAGTTATTGTACCAACCGGATTGGCTGCCGAGGGAGGTTGACACATACGTGTACGTGAAGTCTGGTGACAATCCAATGCCGAAAACGAACCCCTTACGGTCGTTATCAAAGGAGCAGGCATTCGTGGAAAACAAGACGATCATGAGATAGAAGGCTAATCGTTTCATGATTGCCTCCCCGATTTCTTTCTGAAAGCCGCAAGGAGCGGACGCCGTAGCCTAATACCTATGGCTGGAATTAGTGCAAGAGCATAGCCGGTGCCACAGACATTCTTTTTTACATTACTGTAGAGGGTATCCGCTGCTCCCGGCTGTTCCATGTAAAATGCTCCAGTCAGTACCACAGGATCGGTTGAACCTGTCAAGGTATACTTCAATTCCGCCGTGTAAATTCCCTCATGAACAAATTCCCCATTCGTCTTTGTGCCGTTCCAATAGACATCGTAATCGTAGGTGTTCGAAGCGGCAGTCCAACTGGCAGGAATAACTATTGAACCCCCGGCAGTAGCCACCGCAGTACCATAGGAATCATAAATCTTGAGACTTGATTCCGTGAAAGAATAATTTTGGGGGCCAACCATAAAGGAAATAACGATTCCTCTATTGTCCACCCGCACCCAGTTACGGGCATTCGGCTGGTTCGAAAAATAAAATTCTCCCGGCATTTCATGCATCGCTGATGGACTTGAAGGATTTGGGACAACCAGAAGCGATGTTTGTTGAGTCCCCATGACTTTTACCGGGACAACTGCGGCCGCCGACATTCCAAAAGCGGAAAGCAGCAGCACGGCGAAAAAGCAACGTGCCCGCAAGCTGGGACGGACAGATACTGAGAGGGATTTTGTTTCCAGTGGTTTTTGGTAGAGTACAATAAATTCTTCATCATCCGCCATATTGCCCCCCCTGTACTTTGCACTGCTGTCTCTTCCGAGAAAATCCTCAAATGAGAATATACGGTCCCCATTAAGTTTTGTCAAGAATGATAATACCGATTGGCGGAGTGTTGGCAAGCGAAGTGAAAAGGGGATTCTTCACAGGTGCAAGGGTGCGCAAAAACGATCCTACCTGCAACGCCGCCCGCACCTGATCCGGAGCCGCGGGAAGATTCCTCGTTTGTTCGAGTTGAAATTGATCATGCCGTTGTTGCTGTTGATATTCACGGCAACGGAGCAGAAAATGAAGAGGAGCGCGCATGCAAGGGCGCACGCGAGCACAACAGGAACACACCGGCACAGCGGGCCGCACCGGCCCTTGAGGCGGAACCCGCAGTGCGGGCAGCGGCACGCGGAGGACGACGCTTGGCCTTTGCATTCGGGACATTCCAGAAGCGCCATGGCTACAGCTCCTCGGCGCCCGCGAATTCCTGGAAATACCGGCAGGCCTCGCAGTCCTGGTCCACGTACTGGAACGAGATGCCTTCTATCATTCCGTCAACTATCCAGCAGGGCTGACCGGTGGGTTTTATCTTAGTGAAGCACTCGTCGCATTTGGTCGCATTGTTGGGATTGTGGCCCTTCCAGTAGACCCAGCATGCGGGCCGCTCCTTGGGCTTGGGCGGTTTCGCCGCCTCGGCCGCGGCCTTCGCGTCGGCCCCCGCTTTTGCCGCAGCCGCCGCCGTTGTCTCCATCGCCTTCTTCTGCGCCTCCAGTTCGCGTTTCTTGAGGGCGTCGAAAACGTCGCGTGCGTCGCGGTTGTTCTTGACAATGTGGAGAAGGCGTGAAAGCTTGGTGACGGTAAACAGGTTGATGATGTACTCGTCGTTGACCACCACCACGAGCAGGCCCTTGGCGGCGCTGGCCTCCTTGTGGATCTTGATGATGGCTCCCAGGCCGCACGAATAGATGTTGCTGACCCGCGACATGTCGAGAAGAATCTTGACGCGGTTCTGCTGGCGCAGGGTTTCCCACACTTTTTCCAGCGCCTTGGTGCGCTCCGTGTTGATGGCGCCTTCGCACGTGATGACCGCAACGTCGGCGTCGCCTTCAGAGGCGATGCCGGCATCCCGGTTCATGGCGGCAAAATACGGGCATTGTTTGCATTTCTTGAGCTGCTGGCCCGATTCTTCCTGGTAGGCTCCTTTGAGCACCCAGCACTTGACGTTTTCGATGTCCTGCGGATTGTCACGGAAGCTGTTCCAGACGTAACACGCCTCGCGTTCTTCTTTCGAGCATTTTCGCACTTCGTAGCATTTCACGGTAGGTTTCCTTTCGGTGGGTGAGAACCCTAATAATATAATGATGGCCGGCCTTTTGGCAAGTGAACGCACACGGTAAACAGGACAGCCCCGAATTATTTTCTGGTTATGGACCCGGACAAAAGCACGGTCGCGGCGCTCCTTGCGCTCAATTCGGTGAAGGGCCTCGGCCCCGTGCGCATCAAAGCGCTTATCGGTCACTACGGCTCTGCGACCTCATTATTTGAGCGTGAGGGCCGGGCCTCGCTCGTGCAGGCGGCTTCCGCGTTTTCCGGCGGCGACGCCATTGACCCGCCCGCCCTTCTCGACGCGGCGCAGGAGCAGCTTATGCGGGCCGAGTCCCTCGGCATTACGGTGCTCACCTGGGACCACGACGCCTATCCTCCGCTGCTGCGCGAGATCTACGCCCCGCCACCAGTCCTGTTCGTAAAGGGGAAGCTCGACAGCTTTGCCGGTCATGCCTGCGCCGTGGTGGGAACGCGCGGCGCGAGCCAGTACGGCAGGAACGCCGCCGCCCATATTGTAAAGAAGCTGGTTGAGAAAAAGGTGGCGGTCGTGAGCGGCCTTGCGCTCGGCATCGACACCGTTGCGCACACAACGTGCCTCGACTGCGGCGGCGTCACCATCGCGGTGCTTGGCTGCGGGCTCGACACCGTGTACCCGGCCGCAAACAGGGAGCTTTCGGAACGCATCGCGGAATCGGGCGCTCTCGTGTCGGAATTCGATCTCGGGTCGCTGCCCGAGGCCTATCATTTTCCGCGGCGCAACAGGATCATCGCGGGTCTGTCGGCGGGCGTACTGGTGGTCGAGGCGCCGGAGAGAAGCGGCAGCCTCATCACGGCGGGCTACGCGCTCCAGCAGGGGCGCGACGTGTTCGCGGTCCCCGGCTCCATCTTTTCAAACGCGAGCGCGGGCACGTTCAATCTCCTGAAAAGCGGGGCCATACCCGTGCGGAGCGGCGACGATATCCTTGACAACATGACGCACCTTTCCATGCCGGGAGTCACCGGTGCAGCGGTGCCGGGCCGGGAAGCGGCGCCGTCCATGCCGCTTGAGCTTCTTTCGCCCGACGAACAGAATGTGGCGGGCGTGCTGTCGGCAGAGCCGCTCAGGCTCGATGCAATTGCCGAAAAAGCGGGACGTGCGGTCTCGCAGTTGTTCGACATTCTGCTCAGCCTCGAGCTCAAGGGCGTGATACGCCAGGTGGCGGGCCAGCAATACGTGCGGGCGGACTAGATGAGTCACCGGCCAAGAATACCCACAAAGAAGATAGGCAGATGGATCGTGCTTTTCGCGGCATGCCTGCTTGTTGCTTCCTTGTTTGTGGGCAGGGCCGGCGTGGGCCGGATCTACCGGTCTTTCGTTGACGTGAGGAAAAAAGAACGCGCGCTCGTGCGCCAGCGGGCGGAGCTTGATTCGCTTGCCGCGCAGAACGCCCGGCTCAAGAGCGACACCGCCTACATGGAGAAAATCGCCCGGGAGAAGCTCGGCATGGCGCGGAAAGACGAAAAGGTGTACAAGTTCATTCCGGAGACGAAGTAACCGTGCGCAAGGCGCGGGGCGTTATCCGCACCCGCGCGCTCCTTGGCCGGGCGGGCTGCCGGCCAACGACGCGCGCGACCCAAAACTGTTTGTAAACGAACGCCCGGCGCGCCGGGCGCAGTGCAACCATGGCCGCCGAAAAGACAAAGGCCTTTGTCCTCAAGGCAAACCCGTACCGCGAGTCGAGCAGCCTCCTGTACCTGTACTCGGAACGGCACGGCCTGGTTCACGGCATTGCAAAAGGCGTGCGCAGGAAAAAGACCGGACTTCCATGCCTGGAGCGGGGGTTCCTCGTGGAGCTTCTGCTGTATTCAAGACCGCACCGGGACCTGCACACGCTCTCGGGCATCTCGGTGCTCGATTTCTTTCCCGGCATCCGCACCGACCTGCACAAGAACGCGGTGCGCGACATGGCGTTCGAGGTGATCATCAAGACCATGTCGACCGACGCTCCTCATCCGGATGTCTTTTCGTATCTGTCGGATTTTCTTTCGCGTCTGGAAAGCAGGCCGCCCCGCCGGTGTTTTCCCGCCATGGCATGGCGGTTCTTCCACGACTTCTCGTGGCTTATGGGCTTCGGACTCAACGTGGACGCCTGCGGAACGTGCGGAAGAACCCTTGCGGGAATGGCAGGCGCGCACCTGCTTCTGGAAAGCGGCATTCTTGCGTGCGACGCGTGTGCGCGCCTGCCGCGGGGCGGCACTGCGTTCATTCCCGCCGCGGTCCTTTCGACGTTGTCCGAACCGCTGGACGGCGAATGCGTGCCGGAACCGCGCCGCATTTCCGCGGTCGAGGCGCGGCAGGATACTCGGGCTGTTTGCGCGGTTCTGCCAGTATCATTTCCAGACGGCCTCCGGCTTCAAGTCCGTTGACTTTCTCGACAGCCTGCTTTCCGCGCCGGCCGTCTGCGCGCCCCGCTGAAACGGTATGAACGGCATGCATGCAGTTCTTGACAATTACGCCGCCCTCTGCCGGTACTGCGACTCGTTCTTCGAATCGGTTTCCGGTTTGTATAGGAATGAGATCCGGTGCACAAAAGGCTGCAGTGCATGCTGCGAGCTGCACAGCGTGTGCGCGATCGAGGCGCATGCGCTTTCGGCCTTCCTTGCCGTACGCCGCCGAAGGACAAAGATTCGCACCTTGCGCAGAACCGGTGACCGCTGTGCGTTGCTTTTCAAAGGGGAATGCCTGGCCTATCCGGCGAGGCCGGTGATCTGCCGCACGCACGGCGCTGCGCTTCGCGCAGACAGGGGGGCGACCGCGTACTTGAGCTGCGGCCGCAATTTCACGAACGTTGCGCCGGCATCGCTGCCGGCCGGCCACGTATTCGACACCGCAGCGGTCACCGGCAATCTCATGAGGCTCAACATGGCCTTCTGCGTAACCGCGGGCGACGCGCGGCTCGCCTCCAAACGGTTCACCATGGAGCAGGTCCATAGCGGCGCCCTTCCCGAACGTATTTTACCCACTACGCACGCAAAGCGGGCCCTCGATTTTGTCGGGGGATGAATGCGCCTTCTGCTTCGGGATGTCGCCCCCCTTCGGGGACGCCGAAGCGTCGCACAAGTAGCCTTCGGCTCCCGGAGCCGAAGGAAATTTTTGGTGCCGCCGACTCCTGTCGGCGGGGCTCCACCGTAACGACAAACCCGCAAAAGGAGACGCCATGGCATTAACCATTCTCGAAACGCTGCTTGCCGACATCAAAGCCGCGATGAAGGCGCAGGAAAAGGAAAAACTTCTGGCGCTGCGCACGCTGCACTCGGAGATCAAGAACCTCGAACTCATGGAGCGCAAGGAACTTTCCGACGGAAATGTTGCAGGCGTTGTTGCCAAGGCCATCAAGCAGCGCACCGAATCCGAGGAGCAGTTCAGGGCCGCGGGCCGTGCCGACCTCGCCGACCGCGAGCGGTTCCAAATCGGTCTCTTTACAAAGTACCTTCCCCCTCAGCTTTCCAAGGTGGAAATCGAGACGATCGTGACGGCGGCCATCACCGAATCGGGCGCGCAGGGAAAACAGGACGTGGGAAAGGTGATGAAGATCGTGATGCCGCAGGTGAAGGGCAGGGCCGATGGCAAGCTGGTGAACGAGACGGTGGCCGCCCGGCTTTCCGCCGTGCAGGGAGCGGCCGCGCAAGGGGCGCCATGAGCACGGCGGACAGATTCAGGACTGTCGTTGATGTTCCCGGAAGTCAATTCTCAATAGGGCGCCGTCATGCCATTCTCTGCGCGGGGTCGTGCTTTGCCGAGACCGTGGGGCAGCGGCTCCGGGACTTCCGCTTCGATGCCTGCGTCAATCCCTCGGGTTCGCTGTTCAATCCCGCATCCATCGCCGCTCTTCTTCGAAGACTTGACTTGCAGGAACCATACGCCGAGGCGGACCTGTTTGAAAGCGGCGGACTGTGGCACAGTTGGGACCATCACGGGACGTTCTCGGCGGCCACACCCGGGGAATGCCTCGCGGCGATTAATGCGGCACTCACCGACGGGGCCGCGGCATTCAAGAATCTCGACGTTCTCATGCTCACCTTCGGCACTGCGTTTGTCTACCGGCATGCAATAACCGGCAACATCGTTGCAAACTGCCACAAACAGCCCCCGGGCCTGTTTGCGAGGGAGCTATTGTCTGTAAAGGATATTGTTGACGAATACGCCCGTATGTTCAATCGCGTTTACACATTGCGCCCCGATGCCCACTGCATCCTCACCGTGAGCCCGGTGCGCCACCTTCGCGACAATCCGCATGAAAATCTGGTGAGCAAATCGATCCTCGCGTGCGCGGTGCACGAGCTGGAAAAGATGTTTCCCCGGCTGTACTATTTTCCCGCCTACGAAATAATGATGGACGAGCTGCGCGACTACCGATTTTATGAACGCGATATGGCGCACCCGAATGAAATTGCAATCGATTACTTGTGGGAAAAATTCGTTGAGGCGTGCGTGGATGAAGAATCAAAGAAGTTTATCAAAGACTATGAGCCGATACGAAACGCAATGTGCCATGAGGTGATGAAAGGCGGGGCGGCGGCAAAAAAGTTTGGAAATGAGCAATTGAAACGAGTTCAGGAGTTGGAGAGGAAATATCCTGACGTGTCGTTGGACAAAGAGAAGGAATATTTTACGAAGTTGTGTTTTTGATAGCATAAGAAAAGAAGTTTTTATAGGGGGAAGTATCCCCCTCGCTTCGGCCCTTCGGTCCTCCGCTACCCCCTCCTGGGTGGCCGCCTTGATAAAGCAGTCGCAAGACCATGCATTGTTGTGGCGGCACCCACGAAAGAAAGTTGAAAAGTTGAGAGTTGAGAAGTTCAAAAAAGCATTAATTGCTTTCCAGCTGACGCTGATTGGCGTAGGAAAATTATTTTGACTTATAAGAATTCCTCTGCCGCGCGTTAGGTGGACCGGAGGGTGAGCTAAAGCGAATTGCCGCCTGATCCCTCGCCGAAGGCGGTAGGGACGGGCGGCAACGAGGACGAAGGCCGAGCCCGACAGGGACGACGCCTCGAAGCACCCGAAGGGGTGGACCGACCCTGCCGAAGGCAGGGGAACGCGCAACTCTTTTTCTTTTTCAAATTTATTTTACTCTCCACCCAATGCCTCAAATCAACAAACCAAAATCATCTACTATCTCTCTTGTCTACCACACCGGCGGCCTGGGAGATTTTATCACCACCTTTCCTGCGCTGGGGGAATGGAACAGGCAAGACACTCAAAGCAGAAGAGTTCTGCTCGGGAAACCATCCTACGGCATCCTGGGCGTTCATTGCGGCCTTTTTGACGAGGTCTTGGATGTCGAAAGCGCGGCGTTTTCGTGGCTTTACGCACGCGAGACGGCAATTCCTTTGTCAATAAAGGCCAAATTGTCCGCTGTCCGGTCTGCCCTGCTTTTTACCGCGCCCGACTCCCCGGTGCTCGCGCGGTTCAGGCAATTCGGAATGCACCGCCTCCTGTTTCAGGACCCGTTTCCGCGTCAGTGCATTCATGTCAGCGATTACCATTTGTCGCTTTTCGGCATGGGAACCGGGGCCGCGCGCGACCTCCCGGCTTTGGCCCCTCATCCAGAATTCAAAAGCGAATCGGACCGGCTGCTTGACGGAATCGGAACCTTTGTCGCACTGCATCCCGGCAGTGGCAGCGCGAGGAAGAACTGGCCCTTGGAGCGCTATCTTGATTTAGCGGAACAATTGGCCGAAAGAAAAGTCCGCATCGTGTGGATCATGGGGCCAGCGGAACGGAAGGTTGCAGCCCGCGCCCAGGACAGGGTTGTGCGGGAAGCTTCACTGCCGGCGCTTGTTCATATTTTTTCCCGCTGCGTTTTCTACGTGGGCAACGACTCCGGAATTTCCCATCTGTGCCGCGGCCGCGGGCGCGCCCAGCGTCGTGCTGTTTGGGCCGTCCGATCCGGCCGTGTGGCGGCCCGGGGGCGACAACGTCACCGTTGTTTCCGCACCGCAGGAAGCGTGCTTCCATTGCCATCCGTCAACCTCCATTCCTCTCGGCGAGTGCGGAAAGGCGTGCATGAGTGCAATTCCGGTTTCGCAGGTGTTTGATGCGTGCATGGCGGTTATGGGGCGATGCGGTTGAGCCATGTTGGAAAGGAAATCGCGCAGAGGTAACGATTGCTTTGAAACTAAGAAATTGCTGGATTGTAAACTTCTTTCGGCATTATATTACCTCACTGCCTGTTGATACCGCGATTGACTCTTTGCATAAGAGGACTGTTACCCATGACCAATTTCAGCGATAAAGTGGGTTTCATCTGGAGCGTTGCCGACCTGATCCGGGGCCCGTACCGTCCCAACCAATATAAAGATGTGATGTTGCCGCTCACGGTGCTCCGGCGCCTGGATTGCGTCCTGGAATCAACCAAGGACAAAGTCCTTGCCAAGGCCAAGGAACTGAAAGGCGGCAAGCTCAACGAAATCGGCAAGGAACGAATCCTACTACGGGCTTCCGGGCAGTCATTTTACAACACGAGCAGGTTTACGTTCGAAAAACTCAAAGGCGACCCGGAAAATATTGCAGCAAACCTTACTCACTACATCAAGAATTTTTCCCCACATGCGAGAGAAATAATCGAACATTTCAAGTTCGAAGAACATATTGCAAACCTCGACAAGCACAACCGTCTCTTTCTGGTCGTTTCGAAATTCTGTGAAATTGACCTCCACCCTGATGTCGTTTCCAACATCGAAATGGGATACATATTCGAGGAACTCATCAGGCGGTTTAACGAAGCCTCCAACGAAGAGGCCGGAGACCATTTCACGCCGAGGGAAGTTATCCGCCTCATGGTAGACCTGATTTTCGATCCGGATGATGATCTGCTGCGGAAACCCGGCACAATAAGAACGCTTTTTGACCCTGCGTGCGGCACAGGCGGCATGCTGTCGGTTTCCGAAGATTATCTTCGTGAGCTCAATCCGGATGCGACGCTGGAGGTGTTCGGACAGGACTACAACGACCAAGCCTTTGCCGTGTGCGGCTCCGACATGATGATAAAAGGACAGAATATCGAGAATATCCGTTTCGGGGACAGTTTCACCGAGGATTACTTTACCGGTAAGAAATACGATTACATGCTCGCAAATCCGCCCTTTGGCGTCGAATGGAAACCGGAAAAAGATTTCATTGACAAGGAATACAACGAACGCGGCACAGACGGCCGCTTCGGCGCAGGCCTGCCGCGGATCAACGATGGTTCGTTTCTTTTCCTTCAGCACATGATAAGCAAGATGAAACCAATGGCCGAGGGTGGAACGCGACTGGCCATTGTTTTCAATGGTTCGCCGCTTTTTACCGGCAGCGCGGATTCCGGCGAGAGTAACATCAGGAAATGGATCATAGAAAACGACTGGCTGGAAGCCATTGTCGCCTTGCCCGACCAGCTTTTCTACAATACCGGCATCAGCACGTATCTTTGGATTGTCACCAACCGCAAAGCCAGACAGCGGCGTGGAAAAATACAGATGATCGACGCCACGGGAGCTTTCCAAAAGATGCGGAAGAGCCTGGGCAACAAACGCAACGAAATTTCACAGCCCCACATTGAAGAAATAGTTCGGCTCTATGGGGATTACAAGGACGGGGAGAAGGTGAAAGTATTTGACAATGAAGATTTCGGATACAGGCGGATCACCGTTGAAAGGCCGCTCAAGCTCAATTTCATTGTCTCGGATGAGAGAATTGAACGGGTAAAAGTCTTGTCATCATTTGTTGGCCTTGCGGAGAGCAAAAAGAAAAAGGACATAAAAGCCAAAGATCAGGAAGAAAAGGAAGGCCGCGAACAGCAGAAACAGGTACTTTCCGTTTTGGAACCGTTAAAGAAGCAGCCACTCTGCAAAAACAGGGAGAAGTTTATTTCAATTCTGCGGCGTGCCCTCAAGGATGCTGATGTGCCCGTATCTTCCGGTCTTTTTAATGGAATCCTCGATGCACTTTCGGAACGCGACCCAACCGCGGAAATATGCCTGGACAGCGACGGAAAGCCGGAACCCGACTCAGAACTACGGGATTACGAAAACGTGCCGCTCAAGGAAAAGGTTGACGAATACATGAAGCGGGAAGTGCTGCCGCATGTGCCGGATGCCTGGATTGATGAGGAAAAGACGAAGATAGGATATGAAATAAATTTCAATAGATATTTCTATAAGTATGAGCCGCCGGAACCGCTGGAGAAGATTGAGGCGGAGTTGAAGGGGATTGAGAGGGAGATTGCGGAGATGCTGGCGGGGGGAGAATGAGATACAAATTCCACCTGCAATACAAAGAGTCGGGTAGTCAATGGATTGGCCGTGTTCCATCTCATTGGCAAGTCATGAAAACCAAACGGCTATCACTTGTCAAACGCGGTGCGTCCCCTCGTCCAATAGATGACCCCAAATATTTCGATGCTGATGGTGAATATTCTTGGGTTCGTATTGCAGATGTTACAGCCAGTGATCGCTACCTTAAGTCCACTACCCAACGACTTTCCATTCTGGGCAAATCACTCAGCGTTCCTATGCAACCAGGCGACCTTTTTTTGAGCATTGCAGGCTCAGTAGGCAAGCCTATTATCACCAAAATAAAGTGCTGTATTCACGACGGCTTTGTTTACTTCCCATATCTCTCACAAAACCGTGACTTCCTATATTACATCTTCTCAAGTGGTAAACCATATGGCGGTCTTGGTAAATTTGGCACCCAACTTAACCTTAACACAGATATCGTTGGAGATATTCCAATACCTGTTCCCCCTCTCCCCGAACAACGTGCCATCGCCGCCTTTCTCGACCGCGAGACCGAGCGGATAGATACCCTCATAGAAAAGAAGCGCAAACAACTCGAGCTCTTGCAGAAGAAACGTGTGGCGCTCATAAGTCAAGCGGTGACCCAAGGGCTTGACCCGAAGGTGAAGATGAAGGATTCGGGGGTGGAATGGTTGGGGAAGGTGCCGGAGCACTGGAAAATATCCCGACTTAAATTCCAAACTGATCGTATTTCTAAGGGTACAACTCCTTCTACTATTGGCAAAGAAATTGAACTTGAAGGGACTGTTCGGTTTATTAAGGCTGAAAACATAATAAACAATACGGTCTCTCCCAATCCACAATTCTTCATAGATGATGAAACAAATAAGCTCATATTCAGATCATGCCTCCGGGAATCCGATATTCTTTTTGTTATAGCAGGTGCCACAATTGGGAAATCTGCTATTCTCGAAAAGAAGTTTCTGCCCGCCAATACAAATCAAGCCGTTGCTTTTATAAGACCCAAGCCAAGCGCTAATCCCTCTTTCTTGCATTTTTGCTTACAATCGGATTTCATGCAAAAACGGCTTTGGATAGACGCCGTTCAATCTGCTCAGCCTAATTTGTCCATGGAAGACTTGGGCAATTTTTTTCTAGCGATTCCGCCAACGGACGAACAGGCTCAAATCGTTTCTGCCGTTGAAAAGGCGCTTGATTCGGTTGATCGGGTTTTTGGCAAAGTAGCGCAGAGCGTTGTGCTTCTTCAAAAATATCGCACCTCCCTCATCTCCTCCGCCGTCACCGGCAAAATCGACGTCCGCAACGAAGTGAAAGTTCCTAATAGTGCTACATAGTGCCATTTCGATTGTGGAATAGTTATTTTAGTTTGTAACAAAGAATAGAGGATATTCAATGAATCCGATCAAAAAAAATCTTGAACAAATCTGGGATCAGCTTCGCGGCCAGAAACCGAACCGCGCGGAAAATCTCGACAAAATCGAAATCAGGAATCTGCGCGGCATTGCCGAGTTGAATGTACCCCTTTCATACCCTGTTTCGGTTCTGGCCGGCGCGAACGGGTGCGGTAAGTCGACGGTTTTGTTTGCCTTGGCTACCGCTTATAATGTTGGTCGCTACGATTTAACGCCGGCGCGTCTTTTTCCGGCTTTTTCTCCTTCGAGCGGGGAGGAACATCTTCGTGACACGCGGTTTGAAACCGAATTGACTTTTACCTATATCCACCTGGGCGCGACGATGCAGATGCGTTGGAAGCGCAATAAGGAAAAGTGGAGCAAGAGTTTTTTTGGACGTCCCAAGGCCATGCAACCTGAACGACAAGTATACCTTCGCACACTGGCGAATTTAAGTAATCCTTCTGAAGTCAGGAGTGTCCTCCAATTGGCATATAAACAATATGACTCCATCGTGATTGACGCTTCGGATATAGCTTTCGCTCATGCCATTTTACCGTATCGTTACACCGCGCTGAATAAAATTTCTTCTGGCGTTCGCGACTTGTTGTTCGCCCAGCGTAGCGCCGAATCCGACGGAACCATTCCCTCATATTCGGAATTCAACATGTCTGCCGGAGAACGTTCGATCCTGAGACTCTCTATGGCAGTATCGAAAATGTCAGAAGCCCTGGTGCTGATCGACGAAGTAGAGACCGGGCTTCATCCTTATTTACAGCAAATGCTCATGCTGGAATTACAACGTCTCGCTCTTCGGAACAAGCTGCAGATCGTGGTAACCAGCCATAGCCCGACGATTCTTGAAACCGTGCCACCCGAAGGGCGGCTTTTTCTGGAGCGGTCAAACAGGAACGTTGTTCGACGAGATGCATATCGCGATTTAATCCAGAAAGCCTTATACGGTCGATCACAAAACACGTTATCTTTCCTTTGTGAAGATGAGGAGTCGGAAAATTTTATCAGGGGTATTCTTGATTATTTGGGTCCCGAACTCGATTTTCTACAGAATGATATTGACGTAGGCAGGGATACCGGAAAAGACCAATTTTCCAATCATCTTGATACGTTGGGAAAATTTCGTAAATTAAATGATATGGTCTTTGTACTTGACGGTGACGGAAGGGAAATCGGCCCGGAGTTGGAAGCGAAAGCTACCCAAATGGGCCAGATTGCTCAGATTGTTTTTCTCCCTGGTAACGACGTACCGGAAGAATGGGCATGGAAGACAATTAGCCAGCATCCCGAAGACTATACCGAGCTTTTCAACATGACCGGAGAAATAATTCTCGAAAAATTGGGCCGCCTGACCGCATTATACGCCAATGCTGCCGATAAGCCTCAAGCCATAGCTAAAAACAGATTTTTTTCATTTGCCACTGAATTAGCAAAGACCCCTCCGCAAATAATGCGTATTCTCGCAAAAAAAGAAACCTCTGCCAAACGTGGTGAAGTTTATGAATTGGCAAATAAAATCAGGGAATTCATTTCCACATGGCGTTCGGCATAGCAATGAAAAAAGCGAACTCTCATATTGAGAAGTTCGCTTCTTAACAGGCCCCAGGTTCGAGGATCCCACCCGAAACGGGCTGCCGCCGTTGTCCGGCGACCTCTACAATCCTGCGCTTGCCTGCAATAATAAGATAACACAAAAGACAACATAAGTCAACAATGGAAGAACAATAGCAATAAAAAAGAGATTGAATTAGCAGTAAACGCAGCCGTAAAATCATATAATGGATTGAATCAATGCGAGATACGATTTGCTACTTCCGCATTCAGAAAGAAGCGTAGTAGCAATACGGAAGTAATAGCAATAGACAATTTCGAAAGATAAGAAATGCCCACCGACCATTCAGAAAAAGCCTTTGAAACGGCAATCGAGCATTGCCTTCTCACCACAGGGGACTTCTCCAGGGGCGATCCGGTATCGTTCGACCCGGCACGCTGTCTCGATCCTACGGTGCTTATCCCGTTTGTCAAAAAAACTCAGCCGGACACCTGGGATTATCTCGAAGGTCTTCAGAAAGGCAAAGCCGAGGCCACGCTTCTCGACGACCTTTGCAAGGCGCTTGACTCGGAAAGTGAGGGGTGTCTAAAAGTTCTCCGCCACGGATTCAAGTGCTTCGGGAAGCTCTTCAGGGTTGCTTATTTTGCGCCCGCAAGCGGAATGAACCCGGAAATCAAACGCCTCTACGACTCCAACCGCCTCACCGTAACGCGGCAGCTTCGTTACAGCCAAAACCATAAGAACGAAATTGACCTTGTACTCAACATCAACGGCATTCCTGTAGTATCGGCGGAACTCAAGAACCCACTAACCGGTCAGACCTGGCGAAATGCCATTCACCAGTATAAAAACGACCGCGATCCTAAAGACCTCTTTTTCCAATTTCGCAAACGTAGCCTTGTTCATTTTGCCGTCGATCCGGATGAAGTGTACATGACTACGAAGCTTGCAGGGCAGAACACCTATTTCCTGCCTTTCAACAAGGGCAACGGCACGGCGGCAGGCAATCCGGATAATCCAAACGGGTACAAGACGGCGTATTTGTGGGAAGAGGTATGGCAGCGGGACAGTTTTCTTGACATATTTGCACGCTTCCTGCATTTGCAAATCGAGGAAAAAATATTCGGCGGGCAGAAACTCAAGAAAGAGACCATGATTTTCCCCCGTTACCATCAACTCGATTCCGTGCGGAAGATGATAGCGCACGCACGCACAAACGGCGTTGGCAATAATTATCTGGTGCAACATTCGGCAGGAAGCGGGAAAAGCAATTCCATTGCGTGGTTGGCGCACCGGCTTTCGAGCCTCTATAGTGCAAAGGACGAAAAGGTTTTTGATTCCGTCATTGTCATTACGGATCGCCTGGTGCTCGACCAGCAATTGCAGAACACCGTTTACCAATTTGAACATAAGCAGGGTGTGGTGCAGAAAATTGACGAAAGCTCGAACCAACTTGCCGCGGCGCTTTCATCTGCCGTTCCAATCGTTATTACCACATTACAGAAATTCCCCTTTGTTACGGACAAAATCGGCGACCTGCCGTCGCGCAAATATGCGGTCATTATCGACGAAGCGCACAGCTCGCAGAGCGGGGAAGGCGCTGCTGAAATGCGGGGCGTTCTTGCAGGCCGCGAAGCCGGGGATGCCGCGGCAGAGCAGGCGGAGGAACGCAGCCTGCCCGATTTCGAAGAGGAAATTCTCAAGACCCTTGCCCGCCGCGGCCGCCAGCCGAATATCAGTTTCTTCGCCTTTACGGCCACCCCGAAATACAAGACGCTGGAAATGTTCGGCATTGTCGGAAAAGACGGTAAACCGGAGCCTTTTCATCTTTACAGCATGCGTCAGGCTATCCAGGAAAAATTCATACTCGATGTCCTGGAGAACTATGTCACATACACTACCTATTACCGCCTTATCAAATCCATAGCCGACGATCCGCAGGTGGACAAGAAAAAGGCCGCCAAAGCGCTGGCGAGGTTTATGTCGCTGCATCCCCACAATATCGCCCAGAAGACAGAGGTGATGGTCGAGCACTTCAGAACCTTCGTCAAACAGCGCATTGGCGGAAGAGCAAAGGCCATGGTCGTGACCTCGTCACGCCTTCATGCCGTCAGGTACAAGATTGCTTTTGACAAGTATATCGCGGAGAAGGGATATGCCGGTATCAAGACACTTGTCGCATTTTCGGGAACCGTCATTGACCATGAAAACGCGGATGCGTCATATACGGAACCAGCCATGAATAAGAGTATCAAAGAAAAAGAACTTCCTGAGAAATTCGGAACCGACGAGTACCAGGTGCTTCTTGTCGCGGAGAAGTACCAAACCGGCTTTGACCAGCCGCTCCTTCATACCATGTACGTGGACAAACGGCTTTCCGGCATTCAAGCTGTTCAGACCCTTTCTCGCTTGAATCGCACTCATCCGGGCAAGGAAGAAACCTTTGTGCTCGATTTTGTAAATGATAGGGAAGAAATAGTAGAGGCATTTCAGCCCTACTATGAACAAACTGAAGTGGGGGAGCGGGTCGAAGCACGCCATCTTTATGAACTCCAAGCCCGTCTTGATTCGGCGCAGGTGTACTACAAGGCCGAGGTGGAGGCCTTTGCAGAGGCGTTCTTTAAGCCCACGGCGAACCAGACGCCCACCGACCACGCCCGCATCAATGCGGCCATCGATCCGGCGGTTGGCCGGTTTAAGGCACTCGAAGAAGAGGAACGGGAGAATTTCCGAAAGGTTCTGTCTGCTTTTCGTAATCTCTATTCCTTCCTTTCGCAGATCATTCCGTTTCAAGATGTAGACCTCGAAAAGTTCTACGCATTTGTTCGCTTCCTTCTTGTCAAATTACCAAGACGTTCCTCGGGAATATCCTATTCGTTCGACGATGAAGTGTCGCTCAAATATTACCGGCTCCAAAAGATTTCCGAGGGTTCAATTGTTCTTGAAAGCGGGAAACCGTATCCGGTGAGCGGACCGTCCGAGGTTGGCACTCATATCGTGCGTGAACCGAAAATCGAGCTTTCAAAACTTATCGACATTCTGAATGAACGGTTTGGGACCGAGTTCAAGCCTTCCGACCAGCTCTTTTTCGATTCGATCAAGGAGGATGCCTTGGCTGATCCTGCCTTACGGCAGGCTGCCTTGGCAAATACCATGGAAAATTTCGGATATGTTTTTGTAAAGGCGCTTGAAGGGCTGTTCATCGACCGCATGGAAAGCAATGAGGAGATCACCGCGAAGTACATGAATGACAAGGATTTCAAGACCCTGGTAGGCGAAAATCTTCTCAAAGAGGTATATCGAAAATTTCATGAATTCCATGCACGGTAACTATTTTTAATAAGGACAGGAAAAACACCAATCAATGATCACCGCGCTCATCACCGGGATAAACGGTTTTGCGGGCCAGCACCTTGCCGGCTTGCTGTCAAGGAACGGCCGGCGCGTTACAGGCATGGGTATCGAGCAGACGTGCCTGCTCGAGGGTGTTGCCTACGATTTCGTCGATATCACCGACAGCGATATGGTCGCCCAGTCACTCTCCCGCCATGAACCCCAGGAAATCTACCACCTTGCCGGCGTGAGCTTCCCGGCGGAAGCGGACCGCACGCCGCGCAGCGCGCTTGCGATCAACATCGTCGGAACCATTTCCGTCATCGACGCAATGAAACGGTTCTCCCCGCAGGCAAAACTGCTGCTGGTCGGATCGGCAAAGGAATACGACATCACCGCCGAAGGCCTTGTGTCCGAGGACGCGCTGCCGAACCCCTCGAATTTCTACGGCATTTCCAAGTATGCAACGGAACTTGTCGGGCTTCAATACTGCCGCCAGTACGGGCTTGACATCCGCTTCACCCGCTCGTTCAACCACACCGGACCGGGACAGTCCCCCCTGTTCGTCTGTTCCGACTGGGCCAGGCAGATCGCGCAGGCCGAGGCCGGGCTTGCGCCGCAGGAGATCCGCGTGGGCGACTGCGAGGTTGAAATTGACTTTTCGGACGTGCGCGACGTGGTGAACGCCTACCGGCTCATCATGGACAATGGCGGGCGCGGACGGGTGTACAACGTGTGTTCGGGCGTCACGCGCAGGCTGGCCGACGTTCTCGCCGCTCTGGTGGGGATGTCCACAGCGTCCCTGACCGTGGTCGAGGAACCGACCAAGCTCCGGGAAGTAAAGACCTCCCTCAGGCTCGCCGGCGACAACGCCAGGCTGCGCGCCGAAACCTCGTGGGAGCCGGAAATCCCCTTTGCCACAACCCTTGGCGACCTTCTCGAATACTGGCGCGGCGAACTCCGGAGAAATTGACTTAAGAGAACTGAGGAAAGCGTGCGGAACGCTTACTGCACCGCAGCGTGCTGCGCGCGCAGCGCGCGGCCGTCCCAGGTGCGGATGAGTTTTCCGATGCGGTTCCAGCGTATCTTTGCGGGCAGGTCCCACAGCGGCAGGCGGCTGTCCCAGGAAAAATAGAGGATAAAGGCCTTTGCCTTCACGAAGTTGCGGTTGAGGAATCCCCAGTAGCGGGAATCGGTGGAATTGTCGCGGTTGTCGCCCATCATAAAGTAGTTGTCGTTCTTGATGACGTATTGCTTTACGAGACTGTTGTTGAGGTATAAGAGCTTCCTGATTTCAACCGTTTTGCCGGGGAATTGTCCCGGCACCTGCCGTAGTATCCTGTCGATCTCCACCCAGTTGTCCATCCGGTTGAAATCGATATCGCCGAACGCGCCTCCCCAATAGCTGACCACCACCCGTTCGCTGTTGGCGAATTCGCCGTTGATGTAAAGCTGATATTTCACCGAAACAACCGCGTGCGGATTTTCCTGATGGACAAGGTGTTTGTAGTACAGGAATTCACGGCCGGGAACGTCGGCGTCCAGCCGCAGGGTGTCGCCCTTCTTCGGCACTCTCAGCGGCGCGAAGTCGGTGATGCATGAATCGAACACACGGCCGCCAAGGATGAATTTCCCCTTGGGCGGAAGCGCGAACGGCATGCCGTTGACCGTGACCCGCGTGGTGTCGACCTTGACAATGTCGCCCGGGCCCGCGATGCAGCGCTTGATGTAGTCCTTCCTGTCGGTGCCGGGATACTTGAAGATGATGACGTCGCCGGGCTTGGGGTCGGCAAGGCCGGGAAACTTGGTGTATGAAAAGGGCAGCACCGGCGCGCCGTAGATGAACTTGAGGCCGAGAAGGAAGTCGCCCACCAGGAGGCTGTCTTCCATGGACCCGCTCGGTATTTTGAACGCCTGAATGATGTAGACGATTGCCACGAGCGCCATGGCCAGCGCGGAAACCATGTCCTTGGTGAAGTGGGTGATGCCCGCTTTCTCGGATCGCCGCTGCGACTGCCCCGGTCCCTCGTCCTGTTTTTCGTCCGATTTTGTGCCCACGAAAACTCCTGCATGGTCCGCCAGAGCAGCGAACGCCAGTATCAAAAGCCAAAGCGATTACTCAAAATACTCTAAAACAGCATCGTGGACAAAGCCGTTGGAAAGAATCACCGAGCCGTTGTGCACCGACCGGCGTCCATTGACATCAGAAAATGCGCCGCCCGCTTCCGCAACGATGCACGCGGCCGCGGCGCAGTCCCATGGTTTGTCGAGAAGGTTAACGCACACGTCAAGCCGACCGCACGCAACGCCGCCGTACGAATACGCGTCCATGAACCCGTAGGCGTAGTCCCACGTTTTCATGAGGGAAAGAAGCCGCTTTCCCTTGCGCTCCGTGGAATGCTCCAAAAATCCGAGGCCGCTGCCCATCACCCTGGAAAGTTTGCGGGTCTTCGAAACGCGGATGCGCCTTGCATTCAGGTACGCGCCGCGGCCCCTCTGCGCCCAGTAGGTTTCGCCGAGCGCGGGAAGGTGCATGCAGCCGACCGCGAGTTTGTCTTCATCCTCAAGGGCGATAAGAACACTGTGGGTCGGGATGCCGCGGAGAAACGGCCGCGTGCCGTCGAGCGGGTCCACGATCCACGTTCTGCCGCTCCTTCCCGGTTCGCGTCCGGTCTCCTCGCCCAGAAAACCGTCTGCGGGAAACCGGCGCAACAGCATGTCGCGGATCACGGTCTCGCATTTCCGGTCGACCTCGGTGACGGGCGACGCGTCGGCTTTGGTTTCCACGGCCATAACGCGTCCTCGATAGGCAAGGTGGATTTTACCGGCGGCCCTCGCCGCGTCCATTGCCGTTTTGAGTTCTCTGTCGTAGGTCATGGGATGCCTGCGCCTTCTCCGCAGCCGCGCGTCGGGCGGATTTCACTCTGTAAATATGCATCCAAACGGCGCGCCATCGCAAGCGCCGGGCACGCCCGGCGCAAATCGTTGCGGCGGGCGCGTCCCATGCAGTATTTCATTACACAAATGGCGAGCGTGAACATTGACAACCGCCGGTAAATTTACCGGCGCGTAAAAAGACCATGACCGCACCCTACGATCCCTATTCCCTGTTCGCCGGTTTTGAGCCGGCCGCCTGGAACCCTTCCGGAGCGGCGGACGGCGAGGTCATCCATTCCCTGCGGCGCGACCACGGCGTTCGTGGAACATACCGCCTGCACAACCCCAACGACGAAATCAACGAAGGCCGCGGCAACCTTGACAAAGTCATCATCGAGTACCGGATCGAAAGCATCAGCTATCCGCTGTACACCGTGGGCGATCTTCTGGCCGCGCCGTACGCGTTTGACAATGCCGCGTGGGGCAATATCGTGGGCGACATCGCCGAGCGCATTGCGCGACGCGTCACCAAATACTGGCTTAAGCACGTTAACCCGCTCGGCAAGACCGGCGGTATCTTCGACCGGCGCTTCAATCCCAAAGAACGCGACGATTTCATCATCACCAACACCCAGCAGTATATCCTTAAAATACGAAAATATCCCAACCTTGTGATCCTCAAGAAGACCGGCAGGGGCAAGTTCGGCTATGAGAACATCAAGGAGCTCGACGGCCTGTTCGACTACCGCTACTTCCGCCAGCGCAACATTCTGGTGCTGGAAAGCAAGCTTGAGAAACTCACGGTGAACGCCGACGATCTCCTGCGCAACCTGTTCGGACCGCTCGCCACCCTGTTTCCCGACGCCCACTTCTGTTATTTACTATTTACCGACAGGAATTCCATCTACCAGAAGCGCGGTTTCGAGCGGCGGCGCCAGATCAAGCAGTTCCCCCTCAAACTCTACCGGCGCCTCCGGGAGGCCGGGATCGCCACGCTGTTCTTCTCCTTCAGCGAGCAGCACGACGACTTCGAGCGCATGCGCGAGCACCTCGTGACGCAGTACCGGGCGATCAACAGAATGGGCGTGACGCTGCGCGGACGCACGGTGATCACCGACAAGGAGCTTATGATATTCGACGCCGGGGAGACGCCGCACCTCAAGCTCGTGAAAGACAAGCGCATCGGAGCGTGGCGGGAGGTAAAGTTGACGCATAAGAGTAGGAAGAAATAGGGGCCGCAGCTTGTGCGCGCTTTTACCAAATGATCAAAATGCCATCCGCCTTCCACATCCGAGGGAACCTCACCCCTGTATCCCCTCTCCGCCCGGAGAGGGGAATTTTCGGGCACCTATTTTTTGAAGCACCTTCGGCATGTTATTCATGATTTCATCGTTGGAGAACCGGATTTCAGTCAGACCGCGTCTTTCAAATACTCTTTTTCGTTGTTCGTCCATTTTTTGCTGTTCGATTTCATCGTGTACGCATCCATCCAACTCAACGATCAGCCTCAATTCCTCACAATAGAAATCAACAACAAAACCTTCGATCACTTGTTGACGCCGGAATTTAAGTCCCTCTATTTTCCTGTTTCGGACTGCACGCCAGAATAATTTCTCCGTTTTGGTTGATTCCTGCCGTAAAGCGCGGCACTGTCGTTTCTTGTAATCATCCACATATTGCAGCGCCACCACACCACTTGTCATATTTTGTTTCATAGCAGTCCATTCTCCCCTCTCCGGGCGGAGAGGGGCCGGGGGTGAGGTTATTTCAGAAGAGAAGTCTCTTTTTCGCAAGAAATATCCGGCTACTTTATCGGGACCTCACTCAGCCGTCCTTGCTTGCCCCGCGCAATCTTCCTCAATTTCTCCGCAAACCCCTTTGTAAACTTTACCACGAACGGATACCGGTCGGTCGCGGTGAGCAGCTTGGCGCTTGCGTAGTTCCCGCACGAAAACAGGATCCTGAGCGACGGCGTTCCCATGGTGAAGAACGAAAGGCGCGCGTTGTAGGGCCGTCCATGCGGGCAGCCGGAAAGTTCCTTTCTGCGCAGCGAGAGCGCGGAGGCGTAATTGTACACCGAGTCGATGTTGTCCCGCACTTCGGCGTACAGCGAGGCGGGAAGCGGCTTCACCAGCGAATCGGCCGTTTTGCCGGAGTCGTGCCAGGCGACAAAGGAAACGCTGTCCACGTCAAGGGGGAAGTCGGGGCCGTTGCCGCTGATAACGATGGCGTCGGGGAATGCGTGCAGCGCGCAACACGCAAGCAGCGCGGCCGCGGCGCGCGCATGCTGTGGCATCCTATTCACGGGCCGCCCCGCTCGGCCGGTCGGAGAGCAGGCGGATGTTCTTTTCCGCAAGACCGTAGTACGGGTCGTCCTGCCTGGTGCGCATAAGGGCCTTGAGTTCGTTCCAGCTTTCCAGGGCGCGCTTTCTGTTCGCCTCAGTCGATGATGCCACGAACAGGCTCGTGAGGCAGGACGCCTTGAGATACGACGCCATCCGATCGAGGGAATCGGCCACGCCGATGCAGGCCGGCGACTGCCTGCCTGTTTCGCACATGTCAATCGCTTCGATGTACCGTTTGAGGGACGCAAGGTACTGGGCCTTGGCGACAAAGTATTCCTTGTCGGGAATGTCGGGCCTCATGAAGAATGCCGCGAGCGCCCCTTTGTTGCCCAGCCCCTTCAGCGCGCGCATTAGGTACAGGCGCGCTCTAACCGTGGCGGCGCTCTCCCTGTCGAGCGCGTCGAACAGCCTGAGCGTGGAAACGAATTTGCCTTTGTCCGTTTCGCGGCCCAGTATGTCGAGCATGTCTCTGGTGCCGTATTTTCTCTGCAGCGCCGCGACAAGAGCCCGGTCTTCCGGGCCGGGAGCCGCACCGGACTGCCAGCCGCTCTTCGGCTCGGCCGGGGACGCAGGATTCTCGCCGGTCCAAGCTTTACGGGAGGGAACCGGTCCTTCGGAAGACTGGCCCTGCCGTTTCCCGGACAACCGCCTCGCCGCGGGCAAGCCGGTTATCCGGCGATAGGCCTCCGGCGCGCTGGTGAATCGCGCGTACGCGATGAAGCGCTCAATACGGTAGGGGAGATCGGGCATGGCAAACAGGCACCCGCCGATAGCGACCGCCGCGGCGGCGACCGCGGGAGCGACGCCGAAACGGGGCAGCGGCCGCCTGAACGAGACGGTGTTCTTCCGGAGGCTGGAGTTGATGTAGCATTCGACAAGGTCTTCCGGCTTGTCATTTGTCAGTCTTGCGTGAATTTTCTCCAGCCGCCTCAGGACTTCCGCGGCGGAACGAAAGCGTTTTTCCGGGTGCAGCGCGAGACAGCCGGTCACCAGCGTTGCAAGCGAGCGAGGGCATTTGACCCTGAATTCCCCCAGCGGTTTGTAGTCGTTCTTGAGCCGCGCCGTCACCAGCTTGGCCATGTTCTTCTCGGAGAACGTTTTGTGACCGGTTATCATCTCGTACAGCACGCAGCCGAGCGAAAAGATGTCGGACCGCGCATCGGCCCGCCGGCTTTCCTCTAAAAGCTCCGGCGCTATGTACTGCAGCGATCCCACCACGGTCCCCTCCATGGTGTGCATGGAGATGCCGGTCGGCGTGGCAAGGCCGAAGTCCATGAGTTTCACCGCGCCCGACCGCGAGATCATGATGTTGCCCGGCTTGAGGTCGCGGTGCAGGATCCCGCGGTGTTCCACATCGTTTACAAGATAGACATGGTTGTGCGTGTAGGAAAGCGCCCTGCACGTGATGATCGCTATGGACGTGCAGATTGGAAGGGGCAGGCTCCCCCGTTCGCGGATGATGGTGTCGAGGGAAAACCCTTCTATCTTTTCCATCTCGATGTAGGGGAGCCCGTGCCACTCGCCCACGTTGTGGATTTCGATGATGTTGGGATGGCGCAACTGGGCCGTTATCCGCATTTCGGTTTCGAACCTGCCGGCCGATTCGATGGAGGCGTTCGGCTTGAGCACCTTCACGGCGCGGGCGACCCCGAGCTTTTCCACCCAGATCTCGTACACGATAGCAACGCCGCCCTCGCCGAGCACCGACACGATGGTGCCGGAGCCGAGCGGCAGGGGAGCGGAGCCGTCGGGCAGCACCGGAATCTCCCGTGAGAGAATGCCCGGGGACGAAGGCCCAGGGCCGCCGCTCTCCACTTCTCGATCGGGTGATCCGTTTTCCATGGAGGTTCCCTATGACGCAGTCTTGACAAAAGAGGCGCACCACCATTCGTTCTCGTGGGCGTCCTTGTCGAACGCGAATCCGTGAGCGCGGGCCGAGGCCGTAAGGCCCTTCCTCTCATCCAGCAGAAGCCCCGACCAGACAAACCGCCCGCCGTCCCTGAGCAGCAGGCGCACGTCGTCGAGAATCGGCATTCCCTGTGACGATATCATGTTCATGACGACGATGTCGAATCGCGCATTTTCCTTGAGGCAGCGCACGTCGCCCACGGCAAAACCCACGGGCGATTTCGGGCGGTTCCTGCGCAGGTTTTCGGCCATGTTCGGGCCGCACACGGGGTCAACCTCCACGCCGACGGCGCGCGAGGCGCCGCAACAGTCGGCAACGAGGCACAGGACGCCGGAACCCGAGCCTATGTCAAGAAGCGACGGAGGGGCGTCCGCCTTTTCCATCACTTCCTGCAGGATGCGGCAGGCAAGCCTCGTGGTCTCGTGATGGCCGGTGCCGAAGGCCATTTTCGGCTCGATTTTTATCCATTTGTGGCCGGGCGACAGGGGCGGCCTAAGCCATGCGGGCGACACCCAGATGCCGGGAGCAACCTGCACGGGCTTCATCGACTGCTTCCACCGCGCGTTCCAGTCCTCGTCCGGAACCACCGAAACGGTAATCGGCTGCGACGGGCTCAAATCCATGAGATGGAACTCTGCGGCGTGCAGCGTCGCGCTCGTGGGAAAATAGCATTTGAGCCGCACGTTTTTCCCTGCGGATTCCTCCTCGCACCCGAGCATCCCTATCCCGTACCATTGGGCCTGGGCAAGCTCGCTTGACTCAGGAGAAAGTTCGCACGTAAGACAATAGGCTCGCATGACGATGTTCCTGGGGTGAGGAAAAGTACGGACCAGCCTAGAATGGGCGTACCTTCTTAGACCTCTTGATCGCGCAGAATTCGCCGCAGATGCTGCACAGGGACCCATCGTCGCTGGGCGGCAGCGATGCGCGGTAGGCGCGCGCCTTGTCCGGGTCGACGCAGAGAGAAAGGAACTTGTCCCAGTTAAGGTCCACTTTCGCCCGGGAAGCGGCGCGGTCCCAATCGGCTGCGCCGGGGAGTCCGCGGGCAATGTCGGCCGCATGGCCCGCGATGCGCGACGCGATCACCCCTTCCCGCACGTCCTCGACGGACGGAAGCCGCAGGTGCTCGGCGGGCGTCACGTAGCACAGGAAATCGGCGCCGGCCATTCCCGCCACCGCGCCGCCGATGGCCGCCGAGACATGGTCGTAGCCGGGCGACACGTCGGTGACAATGGGGCCCAGAACGTAAAACGGCGCATTGTTGCACAGGGTCTTTTCAATCTGCACGTTGGCCGCGATCTGGTTGAGGGGCACGTGGCCCGGGCCTTCCACGAACACGCCCACGTTTTTTTTGCGCGCCGCCTGCACGAGCTCGCCAAGAATCACCAGCTCCTCCACCTGCACGCGGTCGGTCGCGTCGGCGATGGCGCCCGGACGGAAGGCGTCGCCCAGGCTCACGCACACGTCGTGCTTTGCGCAGATGTCAAGAACCCGGCCGAAGTCGGCGTACAGCGGATTTTCCTTCCGGTTGTGGTGGATCCATTCCATCATGATGGTGCCGCCGCGCGAGACCGACCCTGCAAGCCTCCCTGCCCGCCTGAAACGCTCCACCGACTGCAGCGTTACGCCGCAGTGGAGCGTGAGGAAGTCCACGCCCTGCTCGCAGTGGCTCTGTACGACCTCGAACATTTCCTGCGCCGAAAGATCCACGATCGATTTGCGTTTTCTCTTTGCGACAAGCGCCATTTCGTACAGGGGCACCGTTCCCACGGCCACCGGGCACGCGTCGAGAATGGCCGCGCGGATTGCGGAAAGGTCGCCGGAGGTGGAAAGGTCCATAATCGCGTCGGCGCCGTGTTTGACCGCCACGCGCATCTTGTGCAGTTCTTCCCTGATGCTCGCCTTGGCCGACGACGTGCCGATGTTCGCGTTTACCTTTATCCTCGTGCCGGCGCCGATGGCGAGCGGTCGGATTTTTCTTCCGGTGTTGCGGGCGATGACAATGGAGCCATCGGCAAGGCTGCTGCGAAGGGTGCGGGCGTCAATGCCCTCCGCGGAGGCCGCCTTTTTCATCTCTGGTGTGATCAGGCCTTCTTTTGCTGCTTCGACTCGTGTCATCAAGGTGCGTTTCGCTTTCTGTGGCCCCAAGGAGGGCAAAGCGCAGGAGTTGGAGACATTCTGAAAATGTTCGTGCGTCTTCCGAAAAATAGATTAGGGGGCTATGGAAGTAAACGATGGCAGGGTCGGCCATCACCAACACCTGCGGCGCGCGGTACATCGGTTTTTTGTATGGCACGCCTTGCTGGGCAATGATACAATGAAGGACAAAGATTAAAACAAAGGATTGTCTTTCACCTGCTTCGAGAACTATATTTGAAAATTCTTTTTCAACAAGGAACCTTACCGTGAACAAGAAATCGCGTCCGAAAAAGGGTGCGAAGCGGCCCTCAAAGCCGTCAAAAAAGCAAAAGCCGCACAAGCCCCGGAAAGCCTCGAAGGCTCTGTCCCGGGAAGCCGTCTCCGTGCGAAAGCTCACCAGGAAGGAGCTTTCGTATTTCAAGGAGAGACTCCTCAAGGAAAAGAAGAGGGTGCTCGAGGAAATGGGCGAGATCCAGAACGAGAACCTCAAGACCTCCATCGCCGACCAGTCCGGCGAGAACTCACGGTACAGTTATCACCTCGGCGACACTGCGTCGCTTGCCTACGGCAGGGAATTCTCCATGGGGCTGGCCGAACGCCAGCAGAAATATCTTGAGCAAATAGATGAGGCGCTCCAACGTATTGAAGAGGGCACCTATGGCACGTGCCTCGTGACGGGCGAGCCGATTCCCGTGGAACGCCTGGAAGAAGTCCCGGTTGCCAAGTACTCCGTGAAGGGCAAGGAAATATTGGAAAAGCGCAAACAGAAAGGCGCCGCGTAACCCGGAAAGCGGTTGTTTCCGCTTTTCGCGCTCCGGTTCTTTCCCGCCATTTCTTAATGCCGCGTCGCCTGCCGCGCCCCGCGCGACACGTTCTTCTTCTCCTCGTAATTCAGCTCTGTGCGTTTCCTGCAGCCGCAAAGCAAGCGTTTACCCCGGTCCAGTTCTCCGATTCGGGTCACACCTATCTCATGGTTGAATCACGCGACCTCGCAACGCGGCTTGTGCTCGACCGTGTGCAGAAGGCGCCTCCCGGCGCAAAGGCGGCCGCTGTGCGCGGCCTGCTCGATTCCCTGGGTTTCTTCCTTGCCGTGTGGGACACGGTTGCCCCGAAGACCGTGCATATCGACCCGGGCGGACGCAGCCGCGTCGACTCCGTACGGGTGCAGGGCGACGCCGCCGTGCCGCTCGATTCGGTTGCGAAAGTAAAGCTGCCGTTTCCCTACGACGCCGGGTATGTCCAGTGGCTTGCCGGAAGGACGATCTACTATCTCGGCTGCCGGGGGTACCCGTTTGCGAGCCTTTCAGTTGCCGTCCGTACCATCGCCGATTTTCCCGCCGGGCCCCGCGGTGCGCGGCAACGTTCCCTTTCCGTTGTTTTTGACGTTCGCGAAAACGGACGCTACGTTTTCGCAAAGCCGCTCCTTATAGGCAAGTTCAAGACCGGCCGCAAGCTGCTTCTGCACGATGTTTCGATCCGGGAAAACGCGCCGTTCAGCGTGCGCGCGGTGGAGGAATCCCGTGAACGGCTGCTGTCGCGGGCATACGTGACCTCGGTGGAAGTCTCGTCACCGGCCGTGGTGCTCGACGCGGCGCTTCCGTCCGACACGGTCGGCCGCGCAGCAAATACGGCCCCGCCGGACAAAGTGATGGTCCCGTTTTCCTGCTCCGACAAGAGCGGATTCGGCTTCGAGGGCGCGCTCACCTTTCAGGCGGGCGGAGCATCGCTTGCGAACAGCTTTTACGGCGTTGTCAATATTTCCCTTCTCAACATCCTGCATTCGGGCGAAACGGCCCAGCTTTCCTACAACGGCCAGCAGGACCTTCAGCGCATGGAACTTTCGCTTTCCAAGCCGTATCTTCTGGATTTTCCCGTGTTCGCTTCCGGCGATTTCGGGCTCGAAATCCGCCAGGATACGTCCCAGTACGGCTACCTCCACGGCAGCCTCGAAGGCCTCATGGAGCTGCGTTCCTACTGGCAGTTCGGCCTGGCCGTGACCGCGCACGAAGTCCAAGTCTCCAACGAGTCCGCCGGTTCGTCGTCGGAATTCGGGGGCGCCGACATCATCCTGGTGCGGAACGTGAACGCCTACCGCGCCGGCGAACTGAGCCGCGGTTTTTCCCTCCGGTCGGGCAGCGGTATAGCGAAAAACAACGGACGGCAGTTCGACCGCTGGCATGTCGACATGACGGGCAACCTGCACGTGCCCTTGACAAAGCGGTGGGCAGTTGCGGGAAGGTTCACGGGTGACGCGCTGTTTTCCGAGGCGGCCGACTCGCTGAACCAGGCCGAGCTGTATCGCGTGGGCGGCTACAATTCCCTTCGCGGCTACGCCGACCAGGAGTTCGCGTTCAAGACGGTCGGCTTTGGCCAGGCCGAGTGTCTGTTCTATTACAATCCCCAGGGTTCCCTCTATCTCTTCGCAGACGCCGGCATGGGTTTCGGCCCCGCCGACCGTCTTACCCTGTCCTCCGGGACCAAACTCTTCGGCTACGGCCTTGGCATTCGCATTCCGTCAAAAATCGGCAGCGCGGCCGTTGAGTGGGCCAGGAATTATCAGGACACCAAGAGTCTGGGCAGGGTGCATGTGTCGGTCATGAACCCGATATCGGCCGGGATGGGGCGGTAGGCCATGGCGCATGCTGTCAAGACCTTGCTGACGATCCTTGTTGCGGTGTGCGCGGCGGCCGCCGGACCGCCGCCGGTCGGCGCTGCGCCCCGTTTCGACCGCCAGAAGGTCCAAGCCTGCCGCTTGCGCGGCCTTTCCGATCTTGACAAAGGGAACATCGCGGAGGCCGACAGCCTGCTTTCCATCGCCGATTCGGCGGGAGCGCTCGACGGTCTCGACTACCTCACCTGGATGCCGGCAAAGGCCGCGCTTGCCCGATACGGCGATGCCGGCGTGCTCTGCTGCAAAACCGGCTCGATGGCGCCCGGCATGGCGGACCTCGCCTGCGCGCGGCTGTCCGAAATCCTGAAAGACAGGCCCATGGAAACACGGCGCCTGGCCCTTGGTGCGTACCGCCAATGCGCCCTTGCCCGCGACCGGTGCGACACATTGAGAATCAAGCAATGGCTGTCGCGCACCTACGAATATTCCTCCCTGTTTGCGGAGGCGGTCGACGTGCTTCGGGAGCTCGACACGCCGCATTTCCCGTCGGCCCGCGACTTTCTCGGTCTCGCGCGCGAGCGGATGGCCATGGGTTTTGTTTCCGATGCGGTGGCGCCGGCCACAGAGGCCTTCCGCCGCTGTACCGATCCCAGGGAGCAATCGCTGGCTGCGGCCATCGTGTACCAGTGCTATTTGAAAATGGGAAAAAACGCGGAGGCCGCACTGTGGCTCCCGCGTGCCCGGCTTTCCGACCCGCGCTTCCGCGCGCAGGCGGCCGCGTTCCTGCAGCGAGCCGGGCTCCTTGACAAAGCAGACAGCCTGATCGCCGCCCTTCCCGCGTCGGTCCCCCGGGACACCCTTGCGGTACGCCAGGCGCTGTATTCGGGCGATTGTGTACGCGCGGCCGGGTGCGCTGCCGCGATCCGCGGAGACCGCCAGGCGCAGACGGTGTGGAAGATCCGGACAACCGTGTTTCTGGGGCAGGCGGACAGCCTCGAAGGGTGGATCGACACGGTTGCCGTTGCGCCGGGCTGGGAATACGGCCGCGAGGTGCTTGCGTTCCGCTACAAGCTCGAGGTGCTCAGGGACTCGCCCGATGCGCTGAAGGATTTCGGCGCCGTGGAATACGCCCTGTGGCTGGGCAGGCCGAAAAAGGCCGCGGCCGTGCCGCTGTCCGCGTTTGCACCCGGCGCGCGGCGGATGCTTGCGTGCGAGA
This sequence comes from uncultured Fibrobacterota bacterium, assembly GCA_963753345.1. Lineage (GTDB taxonomy): Bacteria > Fibrobacterota > Chitinivibrionia > Chitinivibrionales > FEN-1185 > FEN-1185. Next base: position 184,564 of record CAVWBU010000024.1, on the reverse strand, counting down.
TGGTCGCCGCTTTGCTGGAACAGGATTGTGTCGACGACGCCGCGAAGGTTCTTTCGCAGATCGGGGCCGCCGAAACGTCGCCGGAACTGGAATACTTTCGCGCCGAAATTCTCATAAGGCAAGGCGACGGCAGCCGGGGCGCCGCCCTTCTGGAAAAACTCGTGCTTTCGAGTCCGGGCGACGTGTTCGCGATCAGGGCGAAGCAGCTCCTTTCGCGCCTCGGAAAGGGGCCGCGCCATTGACGGATGCTCCTGCGGGAAGCTGATTTCCATGAAGTATATTTTTACCCACTACGCAGAAGGCCCCCGATTTTGTCGGGGGCCTTCTGCTTCGGGATGTCGCCCCCCTTCGGGGACGCCGAAGCGTCGCACAAGCAGCCTTCGGCTCCCGGAGCCGAAGGAAATTTTTGGTGCCGCCGACTCCTGTCGGCGGGGCTCCACCGATTGGATCGGATTTCTTTCACCCGGAGAACCATGAGCACCAGGCCGGCCGCACGCGCGATCATCCACAAAAGAGCAGGCGTATTTTCCCCGAGGTTCCGCGAATTACCCCCGGCGGGCCCGGGCGGTGTAGTATGACGGGCGGCGCCGCGAACCGGTACGTGGTGATCCACGGCCATTTCTACCAGCCGCCGCGCGAAAACCCGTGGCTTGACTTTATAGAAAAACAGGGTTCCGCGTCGCCCTACCACGACTGGAACGAGCGCATCTACGACCAGTGCTACCGGCCCAATGCCTTCTCGCGCATCCTCGACCAGCGCGGCATGATCGTTGACATACGCAACAACTACCTGCACATGAGCCACAACTTCGGCCCCACGCTCTTTCGGTGGCTCGAAAAGAACCACCCGAAGGTCACGGCGCGGATCGTGGCGGCGGACCGGGAGACCTGCGCGGCCCGGGGCGGGCACGGCAATGCCGTGGCCCAGGTGTACAACCACGTGATTATGCCGCTCGCGTCCCGGCGGGACAAACTAACGCAGATACGCTGGGCAAAGGAATTCTTCCGGTCGCGTTACAAACGCGAATGCGAAGGGATCTGGCTCGCCGAGACGGCAATCAACATGGAGACCGTGCAGTGCCTCATCGAGGAAGGCGTGCGGTTCGTGGTGCTGTCGCCGGCCCAGGCCGAGACATTCCGGGGCCTCGACGGGAAGGGGCCGTGGCGGCCCGCCGGGAGCGGTTTCGACACGAAGCGCGCGTACCGTATTTACAACCGCGACCAGGCCGGCGCAAGGCTCGGCGGCCACATCGACGCGTTTTTCTTCAACGAAGGCCTGTCGAGAGAGGTGAGCTTCGGCGATCTCCTGTCGAGCGCCGGCGCGCTCGGAGCGAAGATACGTTCCTGCTACGACGACGCAGACGAACGCGACCAGGTGGTGGTGATCGCCACCGACGGCGAGACGTTCGGTCACCACAAGCCGTTCGGCGACATGTGCCTTGCCTATTTCTTTGGAAGGCTTGCGTCCGAAATGAACATCGTGCCGGTCAATTTCGGCTGGTATCTGGAGAAGAATCCTCCCGTGTTCGAGGTGGCGCTCAAGAACGAATTCGGCGAAGGCACGGCATGGAGCTGCATCCACGGCGTGGGCAGGTGGGCGCGGGACTGCGGATGCAAGGCGGGCGGCCCGCCCTCGTGGAACCAGGCGTGGCGCGGCCCGCTCCGCGCCGCGTTTGAGCGCCTGCAGAAGCATGTCGACGACGAATTCGAAGCGGCCGTCTCGCCGCACGCGGCCGATCCGTGGAAACTGCGCGATGCGTATATGGGGTTTGCAGACACCCGCACGCTCGCGGAATTCAAATCGCATATTGTAAAGCATGGCGTGCGCGCCGGCTGTTCCGACGAGGACGCTCTCGCCCTGAGGCGCCTGCTCGAGGCCCAGAAGTACATGCTGTTCTCGTTCACCTCGTGCGGGTGGTTTTTCTCGGACGTGAGCGGCATAGAGACCGTGCAGAACATCATGTACGCCGGACGTGCGCTCCAGCTCGGCATCGACCCCTTGCGGCGCGAAAGCGTCACCGACGAGTTCGTGCAAATGCTTTCCGGCGCGAAAAGCAACATTCCGGAAAAGAGCGGGGCCACCATTTTCCGGGAGACCGTCGCGCCCTACCTCCGCCATCTCGAAATGCTCTGTTTTACGGCGGCGGCGGAAAAGACCGTCGCGCCGGACAAGGCGGCCGAGCGCAGGTTCGACTATTACGGCTTCGAGGTGTCCCTGTCGGTTCCGGGGGGTGCCCGGCCGGGCGGGCACAAGGCCGGCGGCTTGTTCACGGCGGACATACGCAACCGCAGCAGCGGGGAGCGCGGCCGTTTTTCCCTGTGCCTCGAAAAGGAGGACGGCCTGCTTAACGGGTGGTGCGTTCCCGCCGATGCGGCCGCGGAGAACCCCGAGGGCATCAAGGCCCATCCGACCTCCGTGGCGCTTAACCTTTCGTCGATGTTCGAGGAATCGAAAGTGAGACTCGCCGGATTCTTTCTCGGCGAGATGGCGAAGGACACGCGCGAAAAGTACGCGTCATGGATGGAGCGCAACGAAAAGATACTCGATTCGCTGTCCAGCCTCGGCGTGCCGCTGCCCCCGTACGTCGCCGCGCCCATCGCCTACGTCCTCACCGCGACGTGGAACGTCACCATCAACGAGATAGAGATTTACGGCCGCGAGGACGAGGTGTGGACCAGGCTTCTTGACTTATGGAAAAAGTCGCGGAAGTACGGCATCACCATCGATTACGCCGAAAGCGCCCGGCTCCTGCTCGACCTGCTCCTCTCGGAGCTCCAGATATTCGGCGAAACGCTCAGCGAGGTTTCCGCCGACCGTGTGCGGTACCTGCTCAACATCGTCGACCGGTTCGGCATCCCGTTTTCAAAAAGCAAGCCCGAAGACCTTTTCTTCTCAATTATGGAAACCACGCTTGTTCCCCTGTACCAGGAATTCCGGAAATCGCCGGGCTCGGTGCACCGGGACACCCTTATCCGGCTCCTCGAATTCGCGCGCAGGATGAACTTCAACACCGATGCGTTTCCGGTGGTCTAGCGCCGGAAAAATGCCTGGACGTGCGGCCAAATAAATCCCGAAATTATTGAAATCCCCTCATGCCGGAGATATTTTAAGGGTGCATTGAAAAGAGGGCGGCGGAAAAAGGTGCGCACGTAGTGAAACGGGGCCGATTCGGATGTTCGAAGAATATCTCATTTTCTGGATTATTCAAATCCTCATCGTGCTTCTGGGACTCTCCCTGGGACATTCGATCCTTGTTTTCAAGATACGCAAAGAAGAAAACAAGCGCCGCGAACTTGAAATCGCACTTCTCGAAAAAAGGGCGGCAATGCTCAGCGAAGGCAAGCAGATTGCCCACGACCTCGAAGAAGTGCTTTACAAAGCGAAAGTGCAGCAGGAAATCAACGACATCTTCAAGAAAAAAGGCTCGTCGTAGGCTCCTCGGATCCTCGGTATAATCCTCTCGGCAAATCAGTCGCACACGGGCACCGTTCCACGCCTGCAAGCCGCCGTCGAATGTCCGTCTCTTTTTCGGCATGGGGAGTAATATTCGGGAAACGCACGACGTAGTATCGAGTGCCGGTGGCGGGACGTTGCGCACCGGCGGGAATTCGGGGATTTTGCGCGAAAACCTTTTCAAAAAAAATATTGACACGGATTAGAAAATCCATTATAATTCTCTTGCAAATTACGGAACGCCAAGCGAGCATCATGGGAAGGGAGGTGAGATCGAATGATTCTGGACGAACAGTTCGACGCGGACGAAATCCTGCGCGACGTAGATGAATTGGACGACGACGACGACACCCCCGAAGATATGAGGGAACTTAATTTCGGCACGCTCCACGACGAAAACGCAAACTTCAGCGACATGGCAAGCGATCTCGATAGCACCGACGACCTGTGGGAATAGCGGGAGCGTACGGCGGCGGTGCACGGGGCACTCCCCGGACGCGCACGCCGCAGAGAGCGCATTCCAGGATGGTCGCTCTGCCTCATCCTTCCAAAAATTCCCCGCATTTCGTCTTCTCTCTTTGTAAAGAACATCGGGCACTATCATGAAATCGGCAACGTATTTCATTTCCGACGCGCACCTCGGCATAACAATGCCGGGCCACGATGACCGGCAGAAGCACCTTTTGTCGTTTCTTGACGAAATCGAAGACGGCGCCGAAGCGCTGTATATCGTGGGCGATCTTTTCGATTTCTGGATCGAATACCGGCACGCGATAAGGCCGGACTATGTTGCGGTCGTTTCGCGGCTGGCCGGTCTGGTGGAATCGGGGGTGGAAATCCACTATCTCGCCGGCAATCACGACTTCGCCCTGGGACCTTTCCTGCGAGACATTGTGGGCCTTCGCATTCATCTCGACCATTTCGAGACAACGATCCAGGGGAAAAGGGTTCATCTGTTTCACGGCGACGGCGTGGTCAAGAAAGACGTGGGATACCGCATCCTCAAGCGCATTCTCCGCAATCGGCTCAATCAACGGCTTTACAAGCTGCTTCACCCCGATATCGGGGTGCCGCTGGCCTCATTCTTCTCCGGCAACAGCAGGAAAATGCTCGCCGACTGGATCACCGAGGAAAAGCTCGAGGAATACCGGCGCTGCGCCAGGAAGCTGCTTGAGGGAAGCGATATCGTGATTTTCGGGCACACGCACCGTCCGGAACTGCGGCGATACGGCGACAAGGTGTACGTTAACACAGGGGAATGGATCAGGAAATACACGTTTGCGAAAATGGAAAACGGAACGATCGGGTTATGGGAATGGTTTCCCGGCAGGCAGGCGGAGAAGATGGGGTGAGACGCTCCACTCCCGCGGCCGTGAAACCTCAAACAGTCCGGTGAAGTTTCTCCCGCACAAACAAACGCACGCTTCCCGCATCATCAGTTCATCGAGCTTACCGTCCAGGTCAGAAGCTCTCCTGCGGTGATGTCCTGATTGTCGACCTCGGCGCGGCGCCGCTCGAAGACTCCACGCGGAAATCGTAGGTGCCTGGAGCTATCAGGTCCTGCTGGTACTGTTCACCAACGCCGATTGTTGATACTACGCCGAGCACGTCGTCGCTCCACGTGGTGGTGCCGGACATGCGCATGAAAAGGTAGTAAATGGAAGTTGAGGAAGTATTGACGACCTTGAGACTTCCGTGCGCGTAGCTTGGAAAATCGGTGTTATAGACCGTGATCGTGTCCAAGCCGCTGCTTGGAACATAGAGCAGGTGCAGCGCATACCTGGTTGCATCGGTACACACCATCTTCGAGTTCACGTATCCGGTGGGCGCACCGGAAATAGTGTAGTAGAACCCCGGGGATATCCAGGTGCTGCTGCCCAGCCAATCGCTGCCCCATGTTGAGTTGCTTTGCGACAGATACACATATTCGATGGTGTAGGAGGAATTGTTGATGATCGTGAGGCCGCCGCGGGAGCCATTGGAAAAGTCGGCATCGGAAAGCGTCCAGGTGTAGGATTGTCCCGCAGTAATACTCAAGCTCGCCCAAGCAGTGTCGTGCGTGTAAAGATGGACGGCCGCAAGATAGTAGTATCCGGCCGAAATCCCGGTGATGCTGAAGGATGAGCCTGCCGAGATCGTCGAGCTTCCCAGCTCATCGGTTCCCAGGGACGCCTGGCTTGTCGACAGATACACATACCCGATAACCCCTAAAGAATTGTTGTAAACGGTGAGCGTGGCGGGCTGCGTCGGCTGGGAAGGACCGGTTGGACTCGAGGGACCCGTGGTGGTCGTGCAATTCGAGAGAAGAGCGGCTGCGCAGGCAATGCCGCACAGGAGCAAGCGGGTGGTTTTCATGGGAGGCCCTTCGGTGAAATAGGTGTGTGGCCGATTGTCGTGCAGTCGGATTCACGGTGCGAACGTTGGCGGAAGCGCGGCATTGACGGAAAACGACAACGAAAAAAAACAGATTCTCCACGCAACGTTGTCAATCCAGGTTCGCCGCATCGTGCGTTGTGTCGCATTCCGCAACGACCCGCTGCCGCCGGGAGGAAAAGCCGGGTTGCGGTCAGCCCTTTATCGCCGTAAACCTCCCCGCCAGCTCCTCATACGTTTCTTCCAGCCCCTGCGAAATCACTTTTGTCTCCCCAATCACCGGCATGAAATTGACGTCGCCGTTCCACCGCGGAACAATGTGGATATGCAGGTGAGTGTCGATGCCGGCGCCGGCCACGCGGCCGAGGTTGATGCCGATGTTGAACCCGTCGGGCGAAAACGCATCGGCGAGGATCCTGCGGCACAGCGCGATGAGCTTCCACAGCTCCAGGCCGCACTCATCGCCCACGTCGTCGAGGCTGGCCGTGTGCGCATAGGGCACCACCATGAGGTGGCCGTTGTTGTAGGGAAACTTGTTGCAGATGACGTACGCGGTTTTCCCTCTGTGAAGGATGAGGTTCGCTCTGTCGTCGGCCTGGCCGGGCTTTGTGCACAGGATGCAGCCGTTTTCCGGCTTGTCAATGCTTTCCTTTATGTATTTCATGCGCCAGGGCGCCCAGAGTCTGTCCATGGATGTGTGCCTTTCAGAACGCCAGCGCAACGCCGCCGTTGAGGAGGACGCCTAATCCCCCGATGTCAACGTACTTGTCAAGTTTCCCGAAGGGAATCATAAACTTGCCGTCCACATACACGCCGAGGGGGACAACCGGGATCTTCACCATGAAGCCGAGGTCGATGTGGGCCCCGTAGGAGGGCTGGGTGAGGCCGCTGATGATCTTATTCACCACGCCTTTCATGATCTGGCTGTTGTCGAGGAGGTTGGGGCCAAGGGTGCCAAGATCCAGACTGCTGTTCGCGTTTTCCTTGATCACATCCTCCACGAGATTGCTGGAGAGCATGGGCGTGGCGAAATTCACGGTGAGGCCTGCGCCGCCGTAAAGATTGAAGACCTTGAGCGTTTTGGGAAGCCGTGTGATGTACTTGCGCACGGTGGCGTCAAGCTGCAGTTTGGCGTACGGCGTGTTCTTGAGCCCGAAGTATCCAAGGCCGAAATTGTCAAGCGTGAGCTTTGTCGAGTCATAGGTGAAATTGGATGGGGCTGCAAGATTTGCCGCAGTCGGGTCTACGATTCCATTCGGGTATTTGATTTGACCGACATAATCCCACAGGCCGAAATCGGCCGATACCTCCACCGCGTCAATAAACGGGATGACGTCGACATAGATCTTGCCGCCGAAAGCGAAATCGGACTTGAAATTTGATCGCGTGACATAGGCGGGAATGTCCTGCCCGATTAGTATGGCGTTGCCTGTATTTGGTCCCAGGTCAAGCTTGAGGCTGTCGAAGCTCACCTGCTCGCCGAACCCCGTGGTGTTTTTCATGCTGAGGGTGTAATCAAGGCCGTAGTGCAGCCCTATTCCCACCAGAGCTCCGGAAGGGAGAGTCATTGTGAGCACAAAGCCAAGGGCGAAAAGCGTGATTTTCACAAGACGCGACATTGAATACCCCCTTGCGGAAAAGTGTGTGCCGTATCCACGCCGGTCGCATGTCCTGCGCACCGAACAAAAAAGTATGCTTCTCCGGCCTTTCACCAATATATAATCAAATGAACGGCGCTGTCAAAAGCAGTATTCGCCGGGATTCATAATTCTATCATTTGCAGGGGCTGTAAGTAAAGCACGAATCATGATACCCGCATACCTTCTGTTCATTGCTGCACTTCTCGCCGCGCAGTCTTCACTCTCCGCGCAGGAAGCCGCGCCCATGGCCGGCCGCGTCGCCTCCGTGGAATGCTCCATTATCAGGAAAAACTCCTGCAACAAATTTTCCAAGGTCGTCAAGGGCCGGTTCTCCTATGATGCTGCCGCGGGTGCGGCGGCGTATGTATACGATGCGCCGTTTCTTTACCGGTTTATCGTCAACGACACCGCGATTGTCGGCATCGACACCAGGCGCAACGCGGGCTATGCAGCGCGCCGCACAACGGACCTGGAAGGGTGCGACGATCTCTTTGAAACCGTCCATTTCTTCGGCGCGTATCTCCGATGTGTCAATGCCGACCGGGAGACCTTGACGCCTGCGGGCTGCACCGAGTCCCACTGGTACTATGGGCGGAGAAACCGCTCCGGCACCGACATTCTTGCGCGAAGCATAGAAACGGGCGCTGTCGACTGCATCGAAAGCTTTGACGAGAAGGGCGTGATGTTTCAGCAGCTCAAGGCGCGCTTCGACGAAGGCCGCCATAACTATGACTTTCCCGTACGCATCGTGGTGAGGAGGAAATGCGGCGGCATGCTCACGGCCGACACGGTCCTCATCTCCAGCCGCATCGGTGAACAGGGCGGTGCGCGGCGACGCCTTCACGCTCCCGGCAGGGTGCGAGCTCCACCCGATGGAGGAGACGCGGCAGGGGTTATTTTCCACGGGGCAAAACTAGGCGCGTCCGCCGCGTGATTGGAGCGTTTTTCTTCATGGAACAGCACAACCCGTCGAACGTCCAGGTGCTTGTCGCGCCGGAATCCCTCATCAGCATCCTGGGCGTGGTGTATGTGCACAAGAAGACCAGCGACAACGGCGACATGTATTTCACGCGCCACGGCCTGCCGCTCGCATCCCTCCTGGCGATCGAAAACTGGTACGAAAAGGAATGGTTCGAGGAGCACCGCGAGCACCTCCAGGGGACCGGCGCCGTGTACCGGGTTCCGACGAAAACCGTGGATGGCGTGAGCATCGAACTTGTGGTGAAGAACTGCCGCGTGGGCGAGGACGTGCCGCTCGACACGCACATGCTCATGGAGTTCATCAACGCGGAGTTCAACAGCCCGTGGGAGGAATTCTCCCTTGTCGAGGAGTTGCGCGAAGGGAAATACGGCCCCCAGGACGTGGCCATCAACACGCAGGAACCGCTGGCGATCTACGTCCCTCCCGAGAAGATGCAGTTGTGGCAAAGCGGCCGCTCCCGCTCGAAGATCAACAAGATCAAGGCGCGCCATCCGGGCGTGGACCTCGACATCCTCCGGCAGTACAAACTCGTGTACGGCTGGATACAGGGGGAAAACGTGGTGGAGGCGTTTGCGGGCCTGGGGCTCAACGACGAGGCGCTTATCACCGCCCTTGAGCCCATCACCCGCAAGGCAATAGGGGATCTTGACAAAAAGGGCTACGTGGTCGCCGACATGAAGCCGGAGCACGTGATTGTCGGCGAGGAATACACGAGGGCGCTTGCGCAGATCGCGGCCTCCGGCGGGGAGGCGGCGCGCACGAAGCAGGTGGAATTCGTGTACGGTCTCGTGGAGGCCGGACGCTATTCGGTCGTCGATTACGAACTCCTGCTCCGCACGCCGCCGCACGACGAGGAGGTCAAGTACTCCCGCAGGCATTCGTATCTCGATGACCAGCGCGACCGTTTCATCCCCGCGCCGCTGCCGCCGTACCTGCAGTCAACGGAGGTGTTCGGCGTGCCGTACGTTCACGGCCATGTGGAAAGCACGGGCGGTCAGCTGTGGGTGGTGGGCCGCAACGCCCGCCTGTTCGACTATTTTCTGCCGGAGCGGTGGCGCAAGACCGTGAGCTTCAGGCTTTCGGAGGACAACGAGGTGTTCTACACCGTGACCAAGGACAACGTCCATATCGTATGGAAAACCTCGCGCGTGGGAGAAACGCCCGCAGGCGGCCCGTCGGAAGAACACAACCGGAAGGCGGCCGAATTCGGATTCAACTCTCCGTTCGAGGAGTTCGCCATTGCGCAGGTTCTTCTCGAACACGGGGTGGGCACTGTGTACGTGCGCGCGATTTACATGACCGGAAGCGACAAGATGGAGCAGTCGACCGATGCGAGGCGCTATGAGTCGCACAAGAGCCTTGTCGGGCCCGACGGCAATCCGATCCTCCTGGAAAACCGCAATTACCTGTCCATCCGCGGATACTACAACGGCCCCGACTCGTGGGTCGCCCAGCAGAAGGGACTGTTGTGCAGGCCCATGGACCTGGTGAGCGCGCGCACCAACAACCGGATTTCGCACACCGAATACAAGGAGATCTTCGGCTCGGTGCAGCGCAGGCTCCTTGGCCTCGGCTACGACGGCTCGCTGCTCGAGGGCAACGACATTCTTCTGGCGCTCGATCCCGGCGGCGTCATCATGCGTGACGAATCGGGCGGTTTCGACGCGCGGATCTGCAATTTCGAATTGATACGGAAATTGTAAGGCCGCCAAGCGGCGCGTTGTTCCCGCCCCAGGGCGCGCCTTGACAGAAAGAACAGCGCCCCATGGTGATCCCTTACTCGTTCGGATTCTACGGCATACTCACCGATCCGGTGCGCGGCTACGAGTACTGCACAAAGCTGTTTGTCGATTATCAAATTGCGTTTGTCCAGCTCAGGATGAAAGATGCGCCGCGTGATGCCGTGGTCAACACGGCACGGGCGATGCGCGAGATCACCCGCGGAACCGCGACGCGGCTTATTATCAATGACGATCCGGAAATCGCGAGGGAAGCCGGGGCAGACGGCGTGCACCTCGGGCAAAGCGACATGCCGTATGCCGATGCGCGAAGGATTGTCGGGGAAAACGCGATTATTGGTTTGTCAACACATTCCGTTGCGCAGATGCGGGCGGCGTGCGGCCATGCGCCCGGCTATGTGGGCGTGGGTCCGGTGTACGCCACGCCGACAAAAAAGAAACCTGATCCGGTAATCGGGATTACAGGGATGAAGGAAATGATCGGGCAGGCGACGGTTCCTGCGGTGGCGATCGGCGGCATAACCCTTGAAAACCTGCCCCTGGTGCTTTCGGCGGGCGCGAAAAACTTCTGCATGGTGCGGCCCGTAACAACCTCAGCCGAGCCGGAAACAACGCTCAAGCGGATCCTGGCGGTTTACAAACAGTATTGCGGCTGAGCATTGTCGCTACTTGAGGATGGCGGCGCCGCAGCACGAGGCACGGTCGATTTTGTCGAGGTCGGCGACGTAGGACACGGCCGCAAGCCCGCTTGCCGGTTTTTCCCCTTTGACGACCGCCTTCTGCAGGAAGTCCACCGTGTAGTAGGCGCCGTCGGCGGCCGAAAATCCGTACGCAAACCCGTCGGTGTACCACTGCTTCGGCTCCGCTGTCGCAAGGGTGTTGAACACGAGGCGGAGGTTCTTGTAGTCGAACACGGTGAGCCGGAAGGTTTTGTCGTTGTCCCACACGCAATACAGGCACGAGCCGGCGGTGTCGGCGAACACCAGGGCCCCGGGCAGGGTCACGACCTTGCCGCTTGACAACATAAGAAATACTTTGGCGTCCAGCGGGGACGCCTTGAGAATAATGAGACCGCCGGGAACCGGTTGCCGGGAGGGGACTATCATGCCGAACGGGCCCGACGTCACGTTGACGTCGAACAGCACGTATTTCCGTTTGTCCAGCACGACCGCGGATATGCAGGCGGTGTCGGACGCGCCGAGCGGCTTGATGTTCACCACACGGTAGGTGTGCTTGCCCACGGTAAAGGAACGTTCGCTGAAGGAATGCTTCTTTGATTTTTTGTACTGCTCGATGTCGATGGTGGACTGCTGAGCGAGACACATGGTGCACAGGACAAAGATAATAAAGGAATGGCGGCGCATGGTTTCTCCTGGGGGGGGGGAATGTGGGTACGGAATAATATAAATCATCGAGGCAAGGCTGGGACGATGAGGTCATATTTGCAATTGCCACCGTCATAAACGATACGTTTGTTCTGAAGCCAGAGTCACCATGGATACGGGAAATGATTTGTGGAGAAGCGGAGTATGGAAATCCGGCCGAAAGACGGCTCACCTCTAGCACAAACCTTGAAGGAATGATATCATTTGTTCATCCTACCATACCCTCAAGGAGGTCCTGTGAAGACGTTGCTCACGCAAGGCGTATTGTTGATCGGCGGTCTTTGCCTTCTGGTTTCCTGCAGTAACCCTGCCAAGCCTGTTGATACGGTCAACACCATGTGGTACAGGGTCGTTTCACCAAAGACGATTCCCGACACCCTGTACTACGGACAGTCGGCCACGTTCCAGGTGGCCATAGGCGACAGCGACGGCGACAAGGCCGCTGCCGTTGTCACCGGACTGCCGCAGGGAGCATACAATATCACCTCGAGCGGCGACACCGCCTTCGTCACCTTGAACCTCACGGGCGACAGCCTGAAATGGGATTCTCTTTACACCGTGCGCATCCGCGCCACGGGCGGCGCCACGGTCGACTCCCTGTCGCTTTCGTATTCCTTTCTGGTCGTGGATTCGACCAGACTGGGTGGTCTGCGGAAACTCGCCAACGGCGCGTGGTGGACCACCGATGAATACGATTCGTTGGTGTATGTAAAGGACACCGCCGGCATCAGGGTTACTGTCAACAAGAACGACCACCATCACAAGTACAGCAAGGTCACGTTCTCCGGCATCATCGCCGGAAATCTGTATTACGGCATCGAAACAACCGACACCCTACTCTCCGACACGGCACAGCCGTCGAAATCCGGAATGGTTCTCAGGCACACGGCCGCCAAGGTCGACTACACGGTGCCGCCGAGGCTCTTTATTGTAAATAAGGACAGTGTCGATGTGACGGTGCTCGATCTGCCTCTCGCGGTCGGCACGTCGTGGCAGGGCTTTTCTCTATCGGGGGACACGGCGGTGAGGATTTTTGTGGGCTTAATCCCGATAAGGCTTCAGCTGTACCTGTCTATGAGTGATTCGGGGGAGGTGACGGGCACTCAGCCATATCAATTCGCGGGAGCGGCACGCACCTGCTTTGAAGTGGTGACACAAAACAACATGCATGCAACCTACGTGTCTGATACGACCATCGTTTTCCTCGGTACAACCGTCATTGCCACCGGCGACACAGCCGTTGCCTCCGACTCGTTGCGCACAGAGCATTCGTTTATAAATAACGACTTGTCAATACCGCTCTGGTCGTACTCTGTCGGGTCCAAGCGCGACACAAACTATGTGAACCAGGTGGTTGCGCGGGACACAGTGCGCACGGCATCGTACGTCATGTCGTACTATGATGCACGGACGGGAACAACGCTTGTGAAATGAAGTGAAAAGCCGGGAGTTGCAGACGTGAAGAACGCCAGCAGGTGCAACATGCGGGCGTTCTTTTTGGGAGCAGCGTGCATGCCATTTTTCTTATAAGCTCATCTCAATCATCCTGACCAGGCTTTTTCTTGCCTTGTCCGCGATCTCGAGAGGCACGGTCACGATTTGTCCTACTGTTCCGTCAAGCGCGCCCGCAACGAGCGCAAGCGAGGTCTTTTTCATATTGGGGCAGAGCGCCAGCTCGGTCACCGCGTAGAACCGCTTGCCGGGATTCCGCTTTTCCAGCGTGTGGATGATGCCCGTTTCGGTGGCGATAAGGTACTCGGTGCCGTTGTCCTTCTTTACAAAATCGCACATGCCGCCGGTGGAAAAAACATGGTCGGCCAGATCGCGCGATGCCTTGGGCGCTTCGGGATGGATGAGCACCGTGGCGCCGGGGTGCGCGGCGCGGGCAGCAAAAATCAGGTCGGGCGTGATGCGCACGTGCGTGGGGCAGAACCCGTCCCACAGCACCATTTGTCTGCCCGTCTTTTCCTGCACCCAGCCGCCGAGGTGCTTATCCGGCACGAAAACGATGCCTTGCTCCGGGGGAATTTTCTGCACGATTCTCAGGGCGTTGGAGCTGGTGCAGCAGATGTCCGACAGCGCCTTGATGTCGGCGGTCGAGTTGACATAGCAGATCACGACATGATCGGGGTAACGTGCCTTGAGCTGCGAAAGGTCGGCGGCCGTGATCATGTCGGCCATCGGACAGCCGGCGCCCGGCTCGGGGACAATCACGCGCTTTTTCGGATTGAGGATGGCCGCGGTCTCGGCCATGAACATGACGCCGCAGAAGATAATCACGTCGGCGGTCGTGCGCGATGCCTCGATGCTCAGGCCGTAGGAGTCTCCCACGTAGTCGGCGATGTCCTGCACGTCTGCGGGCTGGTAGGTGTGCGCGAGAATCACGGCGTTTTTCTCGCGGGCAAGAGCGCGGATTGTATCTGCGGGGGAAGCCATGCTAGTTCTTGACATACGGTGAAAAAGACCGGAGCCGTTCCACGATGCCGGGCATGGCCGCAAGGACCGCGTCGACGTCCGCGTCGGTGTTGTAGCGGCTCAGGCTGAACCGCACCGAGCTGTGGGCGAGGGTGTAGGGCACGCCCATGGCCATCATCACGTGGGAGGGCTCAAGGGAGCCGCTCGTGCACGCCGACCCGGACGACGCGGCGATGCCTTTCTCGTCGAGCAAGAGCAGTATTCCCTCGCCCTCGATGAATTCGAAGCTTACGTTTGTGGTGTTCGGCAGCCGGTGTGCCGGATCACCGTTGAGATGCGCGGCAGTGCAGGTGGCGAGCAGCCCGGATTCGAGGCGGTCGCGCATCCGTTTCACGCGGGTGTTTTCGTCCGTCAAGTTTGCCAGGGCAAGCTCGCACGCTTTGCCGAGCCCCACGATGGAGGCCACGTTCTCGGTGCCGGCGCGCATGCCGCGCTCCTGGTGCCCGCCCACGAGGAACGGAGAAATCTTTGTACCCTTGCGCACATACAGCGCGCCCACCCCTTTTGGGGCGTGCAGCTTGTGGCCCGAGAGCGAAAGCATGTCGATCGCCGACGATTGCATGGACATAGGGACCTTGCCCACGGCCTGCACCGCGTCGGTGTGGAACACCGCGCCCTTGTTGTGCGCGAGAGAAGCAAGCTCTTGCACGGGAAACAGAACGCCGGTCTCGTTGTTGGCCCACATGAAGGTGAGAAGGGTGTCGGCGTCGAGCGCAAGCTTCGAGACCTCGTCTACAGACAAAAGACCGGCGTTTGAAACGCCGACCTCGGTGACGTCGTAGCCGTCGGCCTTGAGGCCGTGGCACAGGGAACGGATGGCCGGGTGCTCAACGGTGGAGGTGATGATGCGGCTGCGCGCTTTGTGCGCTTTTGTAAAGCCAACCACCGCCATGCTGTCGCTTTCCGATCCGCAGCTTGTAAAGTAAATTTCTTCCGGATGCGCGCCGACAAGCGCGGCGACATGCTCGCGTGCCGTGTCGATGTGCCTGCGCACCAGCCCGCCGAAGCGGTGCATGGATGAGGGGTTGCCGTACCGGTCTCTTAAAAACGGCAGCATCACTTCGAGGACTTCGGGGGCCACGGCCGTGGTGGCGTTGTTGTCCAAGTAGATCACTTTTCCCGTAATTGACCTCCGTTAAATCTTGTTTAATAAAAATATATCTCTAGGGTGCGTTTGACGAAGAATTCTTGCTTGATGGGGATTGTAAAATAAATTAAAATGTCAATTCTTGGGTGGGGGCACCGCTTCGCGTTTCCCCCTGGCCCCAAGCCTCCTCGCCGCGCTGCGCGCGTCTGCGGGTCTCGTGGCACACCCCTTTCAGCAAAGAGGCACGCCTGGTGCGCTCGACTTGCGCTCGCGCGGCGTTGCCCCTTCGCAACGCAACCTTTGCGGTATGCCGCTTCGCGGCGATAAATCAAACTTGCTTATTGGTGATTTTTTCGCGCCAGGCCGGACTGGAGGCCGCGCTGGAGCGCGGTGCCGCCCGGACCCGCCGCGAAGCGGCATAGGGCCGTGGCGGCCCGAGGCCAAAGGCCGAGACCGGAAGGAGGGCCGCCGCCGGCTTCGGCGGGGCGCCCAGATCTTCTTTTCATTCTTGGTTTATCTATTATCTTGTCAACGCCCTGTACAGCATCGACCTCAAACTCGTATCCCCGTCAAACTCATCATACATGAAGTGCAGCCTGTCGAATAATTCGCTGGCGTCTTTTTCCAGATCGAGCAGATACGTCATCGCCTTGTCGCCGAGGATACGGCCTGGCCTGCAATATTGTGGGGGCGAAAAGCTCACGTACACTCTGCACGTGAAAGGCCGGATAGGGTAAATGGAGCAGGACCCGTTCTTGTCAAGGAGCGGGCAGGGCCGGTTGAACCGGTAGAAGCTCGACAGCGCCACGTCGTACGGGTCGATGTCGCCCAGCGCGGCGCGCTCGCAAGGGTCAAGCAGCCTTTTTCGTACGGCGGTTCTTATTCTTTTTAGGCATGCCATGTCCTCGCGTAACGTTTTTGTGATTCGGTTTATTTCGGCGGGTCGGTGCTTCTTCAGATACTCGGCAATAATTTGCACCTCGAACGAATAGGTGTCTTCGGGCCAGTGGTTGCAGCAGACGCCGCATTTTTCCCTGCAGGTGACCCTGTGAGGATAGGCCTTAAGGACCTCGCGTTGATAGGCGGAAAAAAGGTTTTGGACTTGGGCATAGCCGCCGACAAACCTCTTGTCAAGGCATGTCGGATAGCGCGATGCAGCGAGCAGCCTCAGGATTTCTGCGATCTTCCGCTCGATGCGTTTTGCTGAGGACGGAACGGCCGGGTCGGTTCTGCGGGCGGGTCCTGCGCTCCGCCGTAATGAGCTCTTTGAAGAGCGGGGCACAGGTACGGTCATTTGGGCAGCTTGACGAAGAAGTTGCTGTAATGCAGCCCGAGGCTAATGGATATCTGCGGATCGTATGCGAGGGAAGAGACGACATGTCCTTTATTGGTTATCCATCTGTTGTGAAGGGTCGCCTGAAAATCGACATAATTTTTGTAATAGCCGATGAGGTTAAGGTAAAAATCGAACGTGCTTTCCACAATGCCGGAGGGGATCGACGGCTCCGTCCGGTAGCCAAGGGCGTCGCGCGAATATTTTGAGGGGTCTGCCAGCGATAAGCTGTCGTCATGCCATATTGACAATACTGTTCCCTGGCCCTGACGCTGGTAACTCAGGCCCGCCTGCGCCGCCCAGAAATTCTTGCCTGCAATCGTGAATGACAAATTCGCGCTATCGCCATCGTCAGTGGGAAAACCAAGGCTCTTTCCAAGGTAAGTATACCGTTCGCCGTCGGCGGAATTGTCGTCGGAGACCGTATACACCCAGCGTGAGATGAACCGGTATTCAAAAGACAATACGTGCGGAAGTGAAAAGGGCAGAAAATCGTTCCAGAACAGACCCATATCAGTGCCCCAAGCATTGGGCTTGTCGTTGCCGGGGCCCTTGCTGTCAACCTGAATGTCGTCGATAAGGAACTGGCCTTTGATGGAAACCTTGTCGGTGAATGGGTGCAGGTTCCACTGGAATGCCTCCATGAGGTTGCCCCCGCCCTCGCCGTTGCAGTTCGTGACGAAATAGACGGACATTGGATTGACATACTGTAAATCTGGGATGCCGGATTTCCTGCCGAATACAACGGTTTCGGTTATGCCGACCGTTCCGAAACGGCCGAGCATGAAATCGAGGGAATGCGCGGTAAGATACCTGCTGGTGCCCGTGGTGTCGAGGTCCCAAGATAGGTTTTTATCCGGGAACGCGGCGAAAAAATGGCGAAACTCGAAAAACGACGAATGAAGGCCGAACTCGATGCCGTCGTAGCTATAGGTATTGTCGGACAGGATCAGACTTCGGTCCGCAAACGGGCCCCAGTTTCTGTCGAGCCTGCCCACGCGCACAAAGCCGTATTTGAAACCGTATTGGAGATACGCTTCCGAAATACGCGCGGCAACTCCGCGGTCCATTAACCATGGGTATTGCGGATCGTCAATGAACCTCGAATCCACGTCGATAACCTGACGGGTGAGAAATCCTTTGTAGCGGATGTCGTTGAGCAAGGTGGCGCCAAGCGCCGAGTTCTTGCCGAAATAGGAGTTCGTGTTTCCTATCGACCCGAACGCTGCGGGTTCCAAAATCCAGTGGTTCGCGGCAGTTCTGCCGCTGTCGGGCCACACGCTTCTGTCAAGAAATGCCACCGAATCCGGAAGCGGCCCCAGATCGTCCCAGAACATGCCGCTTGGCGAGGAGGAATAGCATCCGAGACGGCTTGCGAGGGTATAATAGGGCTGCCGCCAGTTTTCGAGCTGAACGGAAAAGGAATTGGAAGGCGCTATGGAGATTAATAGCAAGGCTGCCATGCATGATGAGTTTATCAATCTTGATGAAATAGCTCTCTTGTTCGTCAATGCAGTCTTTCCTTTCCTTACGGCGAGATTTAGTATCTCTCACCGGGCACCGTCTCAACTGCAGCTTGTGGGTGCCCCCGCACAGGTAGTTGACTCTTGCAACTGCTCCCTCTAGGGGGTCACCCTGGAGAGGGGAGTGCCGAGGACAGCGAAGCCGGCCGAGGCCGGGGGAGATACCTCTCCCCCAAAACACGAATTGATTATTAGTATGCCGCGTCCCTCTGAAAAATCACGAACACCGTCTTGAGCAATATCTTTATGTCAAGCCAGATGCTCCATGAGTCGATATACTTGAGGTCGAGCCGCACGATGTCGTTGAAATTCTGTACTTTGTTGCGGCCGCTCACCTGCCAGAGGCCGGTGAGGCCGGGGCGGATGCTCATTCTCCGGTACTGCCATTTCTGGTAGGTGTTCACCTCGTCGGGTGTGGGCGGCCGAGTTCCCACCAGCGACATATCCCCCCTTACAACGTTGATGAACTGGGGCAGCTCGTCGAGTGAATACCTGCGCATGAAGCGGCCCGCGCGCGTGACGCGGGGGTCGTCGCGGATCTTGAAAACGGCGCCCTGCATTTCGTTTCTGTCAAGGAGAAGTCTCTTCTGCTCTTCCGCGTCCACGGTCATGGAACGGAACTTATACATGTGGAACCGTTTTCCGTTGCGGCCCACGCGTTCCTGTTTGAAAAAAACAGGCCCGGGAGAGCTCAGTTTGATCGCGGCTGCGAAGAGCGGATACAGGAGGACAAGCCCCACAAGACCGACACTTGCCCCCGCGATGTCGAAGATGCGTTTGAACAGCACCTGGTCGGGGTCGAGCTCCACGGTATGCGAAATAAGGGTGGGCCGCTCCATGAACTTGTGGTACTTCCAACTGGCGAATCGCGTCGAGTCGAGCAGGTTGATGAAAACCCGTGCGGGCCTGCCCATGTCCTCGCAGACCTGGAGGTAGGGGTCGATAACGAACCCTCCCTTGGTTATCTGGCGAGGTATGCAGAAGAAGACCTCTTCCACGTGGTTTTTCTTGAGGATTTCCTCGAACTGGGCCGGCATGGTCTTCAAGTCGAGAATCTTCACCACGCGGAACCCCCATTCCGGGTGCGCCAGGATTTCCTGGTACATCTGCACGGCCTGCCTTCCTCTTCCAAACAGGATTATCGGGGTTGTGTTGCGGTTGCTGCGCCGGATCCGGGAAAAGAACTGCCGCAGCGCGAGTTTCTCGGAGGCGATGAAGAC
The DNA here is from genome assembly GCA_963753345.1 of uncultured Fibrobacterota bacterium. Taxonomy (GTDB): domain Bacteria; phylum Fibrobacterota; class Chitinivibrionia; order Chitinivibrionales; family FEN-1185; genus FEN-1185. Next base: position 165,353 of record CAVWBU010000024.1, on the reverse strand, counting down.
AAGCGAAATGCCGGCGAAAAAAAGGTACAGCATGCGGCTGTTGTAGGTGTCGCGCATTACATAGAGAATAGATGCGCCCAAGATCCCTGCGCTCATAAAAATGGCAACGATGCGCCAGAACAGGTGGCGTGCCCAGTTGAACTGCAGCACCGAGAAAAGTTCCCTGGTCCAGGCGAAATACAGGTAAAACCCGAGAAAGCCGACGAGCATGAACCAGTAATTGAGGGCCGGGGAGAGGGGCCTTACCTGCACGACAATGGAATAGGACAGCGCAAATGCAGCGATGATCAGCGCGCAGTCGACCGCGGCGACCATCTGCTTGACAAAGGATGGGTGTTCCTTCAACATGCTCAACGCTGGGTCTGTTGTTCAGGTGAAAACTCGCCAGGAACTTCGAAGGTGATACCCTCGGCTCGCCGTGAATCCGGCAAAAAATGCATTTGTTCCGCGTATGCGCAAAATGGATTCACGAAATCCTTGTTCTCGATGTCCGTGGACGCAACGCGCGCCCACGAAGCCACGCCTATCCGCGCAAACCCCTGCCTGCAGCGGCGGCAAGGTCGCCAAGCGTCCCTTCGTTATTGACAAATATCCAGTTCGGCCCCGCGGGTTCGGCCATGAGCGTCTCCTGAATGAGCATCCGCTGCCGGACCGCCTCTTCCGGCAGTCCCGTTGCGGAGAGCACGCGCTGTAGCCTGCGGCCGGGCGCCGCCTGAATCCAAAAGCAGCAATCAAACCAGTCTTCGATGTGCCAGAACGGAATGAGCGCCGCGTCAAGGATGCACGGGCCGGGCCGCGACAATGCGAGGTCGCGCAGCCTGCGCACCAGCGGCGGATGGACGAGGCCGTTGAGCTTCCTCATTTCCGCTATTGACGAAAAGGCAATTCTTCCGAGCGCCGCGAAATCGATGGCCGCCCCGGCAGCCACCGTGGGCCCGAAAAGGAGCGCAAGGTCGTCTCGGAGCCGCCCGTCGCCCTCCATGAGGAGCTTCGCTTCCGCGTCGGCGTCGATGCACCTTGTGCCCCTCATCTCGGAGAGCAGAGCCGAAAACGCCGATTTTCCGGCGCCCATGTATCCGGCCACGCCGATGCGTCCCGAACGGTTATTTTGTGACATGGTATTTCGTTATGGTCACCCGGTTTCCCTTCTCGTTGAACTCCAATGTATCGGCGTAGTTTCTCACAATGTAAATTCCTCTGCCGCAATCCTTCACAAGGTTTTCCGGCAGGGTGGGGTCGGGGACCTTCGACGGATCAAAGCCGTCCCCTTCGTCCATGATGGATATGGTCACCTTTTTGTTGTCAATGGTGTGGCCCACCGTCACCTTCTTCGCGTGGTCGCCCTTGTTCCCGTGGTAGATGGCGTTGGCGAACAACTCGGTGAGAATGATCTTCATCTTCCTGATGCTTTCGTCGGGATACCCGAGCGAATCCATGGCGCTCAGAATCACCGACGTCGCCTTGTCCATCTCCTCGAAATAACTGATAAACTGCAGATACACGGGATCGTTTTGCATGAAGCCGAGTTTTTCCTTGATAAGGTTTTTGCGTGACTGTGCAAGAAACACAATCGACAGCACGGTGACATCGTCACGGACCGCTTTGCGGGCCGCCGCGGTGCAGCGCCGCCGCAGTCTTTTTATGAATTGCCCGGGCGACCCGTCACCTGCCGATGCGGCAGCTTCCCGTTCCAGCAGTCTCCGGCTGGCGAGGGCATTCTCCCCTGGAAAGAGACTGTACAAACCGTCGGTAAAGAACAGCAGCCAATCGCCGGAATTGAGATACAGGCTTCTTTCCTCGAATTGTCCCGTTTCGAACAGCCCCATGCACACGCCGGTCGACTTGATCGGCTCCACCGCGCCTGAGCCGGTGCGCACGATAATCGGATAGGGGTGGGCCGCGTTGCAATAGGTGAGCCTGTTGTCGTGCAGGTCAAGGTACGCGACGAGCGCGGTGATGTAATAGCGCGCCGAAACGCTGCGCATCATTTCCCTGTTGACGCGCTCCATGACCGCGCGCGGCGAGGAAACCTCGCGTATGTTGTTTGCAAAAGACACTTTTGCAAGGGACGCGAGCAGTGCGGCGGGGACGCCGCTGCTCGCGACGTCGAATATGGTTATCACAAGAACGTCGTCGCTTTTCTGGATTACGTCGAAGAGGTCGCCGCCCAACCGATCCGAAGGAAGGTACAGCGAAGCCATCTCGATGCCTTCCACTGCCGGAAGCCGCTTTGGAACCATGGCCGTTTGGATCCCGCGGGCAATGGAAAGCTCCTCCCGCGCCTGAAGCGCCGATGCGGCGCGCGCAAACGGCGGGATGGGGCTCTTGCGTGTGGTTTTTTTCATCGTAGTTCCGGACGGCGACCGAAAAGAAATGCGCTTGTCAACATGTCAAGATATACTCCGGCAGCCTTTCAATTATAAATCCTTGCCCCGCAAATGTCTACGAATAAGAACGGCCTCGCCGGGAGCTATGCCGGAAGGGGAAATGGTATACCACATAAAAATATAAGAAATCCGTGGCGATGGAGGGAGGACAAACTGCTCGCTAGAGCTCCACCTGAATTCCGATTTCAATGACGCGGTTCGGCGGAATCCGGAAGAACTTCGACGCATCGCACGCGTTGCGCGAAAGAAACGCGAAGACGCCTTTTCTGAGCATAGACATCCCGCCTTTTTCGCGCGAAACAATCAGGGTTTCCCTGCCTAAAAAGAAGGTGGTCTGCATGGGGTCGAAGGAGATCCCTCGCACCGACGCGGAAGAAAGAGTGGAAGGGATGTTCGGCGTTTCGCTGAAACCGTAGCGCGCCGTTATCCAGTAAAAACCGTTGCCGAGGTCGTCCACTTCCAGCCTTTCCGATTCGTCAACTGTCGGCACCTCTTTGGTGGAAACGGTGAGGGCAACCACCTGGTGGTGAAGGATCTTGTTGTGTTTGTAATTGTGCAGGAGCGTGCGCGGCACGCCCCCCTTTGCTCCGGCAAGAAAAACGGATATTCCGGGGACGCGGAGAGGCTTGTGCGGTACGATGTCGGCAATGAAGTCCTTCATGGAAAGGGCCGCGCTTGCGATATTCCCGCGCAGCAAACGCCTGCCGTCGTCCCACGTAATCATGAGGAACATCACGCAGCAGGCCACAGCAAGCGAGATCCATCCGCCGTCTCGGATTTTCAGAAGATTCGCGCAGAAGAAGGTGCAGTCGATCATGAAAAAAACAGCGCAGATGCCGCCGGCGGCAAAAGGGTTCCAGTTCCAGGTTCTTCTCATAATGAGAAACAGAAGGAGGGTCGTGATCATCATGGTGGTGGCCACCGCAACGCCATAGGCGCCAGCAAGGCTGTCCGATTGCCTGAAAGCAAGAACAAGAATGACGGTGCCGCAGCACAGAAGCCAGTTAAAAACGGGCACATAGACCTGGCCGATGGTGGTGTTTGACGTATGAATGATGGACAACCTGGGTAAAAAGCCGAGCTGAACCGACTGCCGGGCGAGTGAAAACACTCCCGAAATCACGGCCTGCGACGCAATGACGGTCGCGACGGTTGCAAGGACGACAAGGGGTATCACTGCCCACGGAGGCGCGAGCCGGTAAAAAAGGTTGTCGGTAAGCGTCGGATTGCGAAGCAGGAACGCTCCCTGCCCGAAGTAATTGAGGACCAGGGCAGGCAACACGATATAGAACCAACCGGCACGGATGGGACGCGTTCCGAAATGTCCTATATCCGCATACAGCGCCTCTCCGCCGGTGAGCACAAGGAACAATGTGCCGAGGGTGAAGAAGGCATGCGCACGGTTGTGAAGGAAAAACGGCAGGATGTGCCGCGGGTCGATGGCAAGAAACACCGCCGGGTTCGCAGCCACCGAAAAAAGTCCCAGAAAACCGATCACGGAAAACCACACTATCATTATAGGGCCAAAGACCTTGCCGATTGTCCCGCTGCCGCGTTTCTGGAACCAGAAGAGAAACAAAAGCACGGCAAGGGAAATGGGCACAACATACGGCGTAAACGCGGGCGTGGCGGTGTTGAGACCTTCAACCGCGCTGAGCACCGAAATCACCGGTGTTATGAGCCCATCTCCGTACAAGAGCGATGCACCGAACAGGCCGAGCAGCAGCACGATGCTGCGTTTTAGAACAGCGTTATCTTTTGCTTTCACCAGGAGCGTGGTGATGGCAAGAATGCCACCTTCGCCTTTGTTGTCCGCGCGCAGGACAAAGGACAGATACTTGATGGAAATAAGGATGATCAGCGACCAGAAAATGAGTGAGAGCACCCCAAGAATGTTCTCGGGCGTTGTGGGAATTGCTCCGGGTCCGTCAAAGCAAATCCGGAACGCATACAAGGGGCTGGTTCCGATATCCCCGTAGACCACTCCGAGAGCGGCGACAACAAGTCCGATCGCAACGCCCGATGGAACCTTGGGAAGGGATGTGTTCATGAGGTTGCCAGATAAAATATATGGCAACGGTGCACGGGGCAAATCCTTGGGGCTGAGAAGGGCCTGCCGAGTCCGAGCTTTCCAGTCTTGGCGGTGACAGGGCTAAAAAAAAGGAGGGTGCGGCAGCCGGCTAATCCACGAAAACCGTATCGCCGGCCTTGAGCCCCAGCCGCTGCGCCGCGCTTCCCCTGTTGATCGAAAATTCGATGAATCCGCACGAACCGGCAAGGGCCAGAAGCTCTCCCTCTCCGACGTCTCCATAGCAGGAGCACACCGGGATGGCGTTGTCGCCGACCCTTAGCGCCATGGCGCGGTGTAAAACAAGTGAGGGCGGAATATTGGTTATGACATTGCCGAAACGGTCTGCATAAAGAACCGTGCCGACGATGGTATTGCCTTCTTTTTCCGCAACCGGCATGGCGTGGCGCACCATGTCGCCGCGACAAGGACCCACGTCTTCGAAAGGGAATCCGAGGCTCAGTCTTGCCGCGGTCGGCGCGAAAATGTCTCGGCCGTGAAAGGTCGTGCTCACCGGTGAGCGCATGCAGAGGGGATTCTCAATAGACCTGATTTCAATATCGTCAAAATTATCCGCAGCGGCCGAGAGCACGCCGTTGTCCGGCCCCACAAAAAAGTATCCGCCCGCATGCACGGCGATTGCCGCGCGTCTGCCGCCAACGTCCGGGTCAACGACAACCACAAAGATGGTTTCCCTGGGGAAGCACGAAAAGCAGGAAAGCAGGCAGAAGGCCGCAGATCGAAGGTCGCCTGCGGGAATATCGTGAGTGATATCCGCAATGTTGGCGTCGGGGTTCGCAGAAAGAATGGCGCCCTTCATGCTGGCCGCGAACCAATCGCTCGTGCCGAAATCGGTGAGCAGGGCGATGCACCGGTTCATATGATCGCCTCTCTGGAGGCATTGAGCAGGAGCTCATTCACCCGTTTTGCGTAGGCCGTGGCGTCTTTCGGCTGCGCTCCGCCCGCGATCAGGGCCTGGTCGTGGAGGACTTTTACCCATTCGTCAAGCAACGGCGATTTTGCGTCCTTTTCGTAGAGCGTGCGCAGGTTTTCCACAATGGGGTGCGAGCCGTTTATTTCCAGGATGGCCTTGCTTTCGGGAACGGCCTGCCCCATGGCCTTCATCATTTTTTCCATAAACGGCCCGAGGTCGTGCTCGTCGGACACCAGGCAGCAGGGACTGTCCTTGAGGCGGGCAGTGACCCGGACCTCCTTGACGGTATCGGAAAGGATGTTCTTTATCCGTTCGGTCAGTTTCTTGTATTTCGATTCCATGCCTTCCTGCTGCTTTTTGTCGTCGGTGCCGAGGTCGCCGAGGTCAAGGTCACCCTTTGCTACTGACCTGAGCTGTTTGCCGTCGTAATTGTAAAGGTCGTTCACCAGCCACTCGTCGATGGGGTCGAGGAAGTACAGCACTTCGATGCTCTTGTCGCGGAACACCTCGAGATGCGGGCTTTTTTCCACAATCTCCCTGCTCTCGCCGCTGATGTAGTAAATGTGCTTCTGGCCCTCGCGCATCCGGCCGGCGTACTGTTTGAGCGACACAAGGTCGTCCTTGGTTTCGGACAGGGTGGACTGGAACCGCAACAGTTCCACGAGCTTGTCCTTGTTCTCGTCGTCGGTGTGCACGCCTTCCTTGAGCACGGGGCCGAACTGGTCCCAGAACGCCGCAAACTGCGAGGGCTCGGTTGCGGCCATGTCGGACAGTTTGGCGAGCACCTTGGCAACCAGGGTCCTTTTCATTTTCTCGATAACAGGGTTGTGCTGAAGCATCTCGCGCGAAACGTTGAGCGGCAGATCTTCGGAGTCGACCACGCCCTTTACAAAACGCAAATAATCGGGGAACAGCTCCTTGCAGTGGTCCATGATGAAAACGCGCTTGACGTACAGTTTTATGCCGTGCGTGCGTTCGGGGAGAAACAGGTCGAACGGCGCCTTGGAAGGAAGAAAGAGCACGAATGAATACTCGAGGACGCCTTCGGCTTTGCTGTGGATTGTCGCGACGGGCCTGTCGAAGCCCCCGAGCTGCTTGAAGAATTCCTCGTACTGTTCGCTCGTGATTTCGAGCGGCGGGCGCTTCCAGAGGGGCTTGGTCTGGTTGATGATCTCGTCGTGGCCCTTCTCGTTTGGAAAGTAAATGGGAAACGCGATGAAATCGGAGAATTTCTTGATGACCGAACGCACGGCGTAGGGTTCCGCGTAGGAAGTATCATCGTCGTTGAGGTACACGGTCACCTCGGTGCCGCGGGTTTCCTTTTCGGTTTCGGCGATCGTGTAATCGCTTTGCCCGTCCGATTCCCAGACAACCGCGGTGCAGCCTTCGCCCGCGCGCTTTGTGACAAGCTTGACCTTTGAGGCCACCATGAATGCGGAGTAGAAGCCGACGCCGAACTGGCCTATCATGTTGGAATCCAATTTCTGATCTCCGGTAAGGCTTTCCACAAATGCTCGCGACCCGCTGCGCGCTATGGTGCCGATGTTGTCGATCACCTCGTCGCGCGTCATGCCGATGCCGTTGTCCGAAATGGTAATGGTCTTCGCTTTTTCATTCACCTTGACGCGTATGCACAGTTCGGTGTCGTCGCCAAGCAGGGAGGAATTGGTGAGAGATTCGAAGCGCAGTTTGTCCAGCGCATCCGATGCGTTGGAGACAAGCTCGCGAAGAAATACTTCCTTGTGGCTGTACAGGGAATGGATCATGAGGTGGAGCAGTTGCTTCGCCTCTGTCTGAAATCCGAGCCGTTGTGTAGAATCAGGGTGATTATCGGCCATGGTGCCTCCGGAAAATAATGAAATATTTTCGTCGTTTGATGAAAGCAGGATCAATCATAATCAAGAATGCGAAGTTGCTGTTTCGAGCCCGACTCTTCTGCGGTGCAACGAACGTGAGAAACAGCTTTCGGGCGCTGATGCTGAGGTATAAAATAAATAAATCACCAAGGGAGTTCTCATATCTTCTTTTTATCAGCAGGGGACTGGCCGGGTCATTTAATGAACGCTTAAATAATCTGTATTGGCAGAACGAATTATGTATATTACTTAAGGGGTTAAATCGGCCCACCTTATTTCCGCTCTCCCATGATGGGGCGCATGATGCGTCCATTCAAGAAAAAATGAAACGGTTCCGTTTCTTGCTGGTTTATGTAGTTGGCTTTGCATCTCTCGGGTTTTCACAACAGGGAGGTGGCGCGCCGGATCGTAGCAGTGAAGGCGACTCAAACGCAATTGCGAAAAAGGAACCGCCCAAACCTGCGCCGTCGTACAGCCCGGGCATTGCGCTTGCGGCATCACTCGTGCTCCCGGGCGCGGGCCAGATTTACACGAGGCATTATGTGCAAGGCGCGCTGTTTTTCGCCACCGAAGTCGGGGTTGGGTTGTTCGCGTATCAGCGGTACATCTACGCTAATGGGCTCAGGCACAACGCCGACAGCATTGCGCTGCTCGAACAGTCCGCGTCGAAATCGTGGCAAATAAAGAAGTCGTCCGATACAACGAGGACATTGGAAACTGCCTACAAAATGCTGAAACTCAAAGCGGACAGCGCGGCCATGGAAAAGCTGCAAATGCAGGACGTCTTCTTTCAAAGCGTGGCCTTGATGGCCGGGATCTACTACTGGAACGTGCTTGACGCGCTTCAATGCACCAACCTGCTGAAGAGCGACTCGAAGAAAGATCCCGCGACCGCCATGTGGCTGTCGGCAATACCCGGGCTCGGCCTGGGGCAGGTATACAATGGAGAACTGTCAAAAGCGGGCATGATCCTCATGGCTCAGTTCTACATGGCGTATCTCGCCATCAACTACCATACGGTCATGAAGGACTGCCAGAACTATGAGATCGCAAACAGTTCCCCCGCAGACTCGATAACGTACGTCCTGTTCAATGGCACCGACTACAACAAATGGGACTACTGGCGAACCACCGCGTTCAAGAATCGCAACATGTGGATCTGGTACTCCGTGGCGTTTTACCTTTACGGTATCATGGACGCGGCGGTGGACGCGCACCTGCACGACGCGCGGATCAAGATGAGGCTCGAACCGGACCTGGTTCCTCAAAATAAAGAAATCGGCCTGCATGCAACCCTTAACTTCTAGACAACCGTTCGGAACGGACGGTTCATACGGCGAGGACGTAACAGACTGATCGAAAAACCATACAAAGGATTTTCCCTATGCCGGTAACACTAAAGGACATCGCCGAACGTGCGGGCGTGACATCCGCCACGGTCTCGATGGTTATCAACAACAAACCGAACATTTCCGAGGCGACGCGGCGAAAGGTGCTCAAGATCGCCAAGGAGCTCAACTACTATCCGAACGTGATCGCCCGCGGCCTTGCCACGAGGAAGTCCAATTCGATCGGCGTTATTGTGCCCAATCTTGCCTCGTCGTTCGTGGTGAGGATCCTGCAGGGAATCAAAAGCACCAACCGCGACGTGGACTACACGGTAACGCTGTTTGACACCGTGGGTCAGAAGGAAAACGAATCGCAGCTCTTCCAGCGCCTGGCGCGCGAGCGCCGCATCGACGGCGCCATCCTCATCGGCACCACGGTGTCGGAAGACGAGATGAAGATCTTCCGCGACGAAAGCGTGCCCTGCATTGTGGTCGCGCGAAAGTGCGATATCCTCGATTCCGTTTATGTCAATAACGAGGGCGGCGCCGCCGACGCCACCGATTATCTCATAAGCAAGGGCCACACCGCGATCGCCTGCGTGATCTGCCGCAAACAGAACCTTCCCGCCGAAGACAGGCTGAGCGGGTACAAACAGTCCCTTGCCAAACACAACATAGCCTTCAATCCCGCGCTGGTGGTCGAGGTTGATGACGACACCGTTGAGGCCGGCTACAAGGCCTTTGAGAGACTTGCACCGGCCAACGTGACGGCCGTGTTCGTTCCGGCGGGCGACATGGCGGCAATCGGCGTGTTAAAGGAGGCGAAAAAGCGGGGGATCCCGGTTCCCGGAAAGCTCGCGGTCGTCGGGTTCGACGATATTCCCGCCGCCGAAGTTGTCGAACCCATGCTCACCACGGTGCGCCAGCCCAAGCTCGAAATGGGCGATTATGCCATCAACATGATAGTTGACAAACTGGAAGGCAGGGAGTCCGAGCTCAAGCACAAGGAGCTGCCCACCAAGTTTATCGTGAGGGAATCGGCGTGAAGAATTGTAGAATGTAGAATTTAGATTGTAGAATTGAAATACAAATGCAATTACGCCTATCGATGGATAATTAGGAACCCTGATTAAAGGGAAATGTGTTATATTGAGGAGGTAATTGTTTTCAATCTACAATCTACATTCATCAATCTAAAATTATAAGGGGGTGAACTGGTTTCGACGAGGAGCGAGAGATTTGAGCAGCATGCCGAGGACGTCGGTTGGCCTCGTTAATCATCCGACACCAAAAATAATCGCCAACGATTATTCTTACGCAATGGCTGCCTAACTAAAGGCGGCCGATCTGACGTTTGGTTAGCGTTCGCCGGGCGGCAGATAAAGCATGAACGATAGTCCCGCGGGGCGTCCCGACTGCAGGATGAAATAAACCGGGGCTGGTTTTCTGCAGAGCCTGTCTGTTAGCGCTGCAGAAGACGAGACAAATAGACAGACTGAGCATGGAGCGGCCCACTTTGATCACTCTTCGGACAGGGGTTCAATTCCCCTCACCTCCAATCCCTTATTTTCAGTATTTGGCGTTTTCAGTTAAAATTGGCTGAAAACGCCTTTTTTCATATGTTTTCTTCTCCTTTTTTTCAGCACGTGCTATGCCTTGTTACCAATTGGAAAGGAGTTATACTCATGTCGGAACATCCGCTCAACACCGTCATGAAACTCGATCCTCCATTTATGAACATTCTGTCAAGCAAACGTATTGAGCGGTGAACAGCGGATCGTTGGGCCCGCGCTCGTCTTGCAGTGCCCGAAAATCAGCGAGCAGGGTTTCGGGCCAGCAGGATGGAAAACGACGCCGTGAACGGCCCTTCGGAATCGCCCGCGGATGCGGCTTCATGCCCGCCGCCTCCGTGCATCCCACCTCCTCCTCCCCCGTGCATCCCTCTGCCGCCGCCCATGCCTCCTCCATGCATTCCCCCTCCGGCCGGCGGCCGTCTTCCGATGCCGCAAACGGCAAATACTATGTTACTAATTGTGGACAAAGAGTAGTTGTCACGTTCGACATGTTGGCAAAGTCCAACATAACGAATATATGGTATTGGGCAGCAAAAAAGGCCGCGCGAAGAACGAGGCGTCGTGGGGTGGATGCGTTCAAAACGCTTGCCAAAAGGGAAAGCATGCATATTTCCATTGAATCTCTCGGGAAGATCTATGAAAACGGGAAACCCGCGCTCAAGAATGTCAATCTTGAAGTCTCCAACGGCATGTTCGGCCTGCTCGGTCCCAACGGCGCGGGCAAGACCACGCTTATCCGCATTCTTGTCACGCTGCTGGAGCCGACATCGGGAAGGGTATTGGTGAACGGCGCGGACTTGCAAAAGGAACGCCGAAACATCCGTGCGGTTCTCGGGTACCTGCCGCAGGACTTCAAGTTCTTCTCGAGGTTGAGAACATGGGAATTCCTTGATTATATTGCGCTGCTCGCGGGAATGAAGAGTCGCGCGGAACGAAGGAATGCCGTTGACCGCATGCTCACGCAGGTGGGACTTTTTGAGGCGCGGGACCGGATGGCCAACCGCCTCTCGGGCGGCATGAAGCGTCGTCTGGGCATTGCTCAGGCGCTTATCGGCGACCCGCAGATTGTGGTGATCGACGAACCGACCACCGGCCTTGATCCCGAGGAACGGATCCGCTTTCGAAATCTGATCAGCGCCTTGAGCCGGCAGGACATCGTTATCATTTTCTCCACGCATATTGTCGGCGATATTTCGAGCACCTGCAAAAATCTGGCACTACTGTGGAACGGCGAGGTGGCATACCACGGCACGCCCGATGAGTTGTTGCGCCGGGCGCAGGGCCACGTGTGGCGCGCAACAATGGACAATGAGGAACTTGAAGCTCTCAAGCTGCGCCACACCATAGTAAACACGATTCCCGCAGTGGACGGATGGGATGTCGAAGTTGTTGCCGAGGATCAGGACGGCTTTAAAGGCAAGCCCGTTCAACCGGACCTCGAGCATGCATACGTTTACTTTATGGAGAAACAGGAAAACGGAAGGAATTTCTAGACATGGATTCTCTGCGGAAAATGACGGCCGTCGCGCTGTACGAAGCGCTTACCCTGTGGCGGAGCTGGTTCTTTCGGATTTTCGCGGGTGCAATGGTGGTGCTCCTGGTAGGCCTGAACGCGATGATCCTGAGCGTCGGTCAGTTTTCCACCTGGGTCTTTCGCGCGATCCCTGCAAACATCCCCTATGCAACCATGCTGCTTCTCAATTTGATTCAGTCGGTGGTGGCGATCATTCTGGCAACCGATTTCATGAAACGCGACCGCTCGATGGATACGACCGACGTGGTGTACATCCGGTCGATGACCAACACGTCCTATGTTCTGGGGAAAGCGTGCGGCAATCTCCTGGTTTTCGTCTGCCTTGACGTCGTGGCGCTTGTGTGCGCCGCGCTCTTCAATTTCTTCTCGGGTGACGTGCCCGTGCGTTTGAGTGCCTATTGTTATTACGGGCTTCTCATCAGTCTGCCCACGCTCGTTTTCTGCATCGGGCTCACATTCTGCCTTATGTCAATCATACGAAGCCAGCCCTTGTCGCTGGTCGCACTATTCGGCATCCTCGGGCTGGTTTTCTTCTTTTTGCCCGACCGGCTCTATTCGCTCTTTGATGTTGCCGCGTTGCGCACGCCGCTCATGTTTTCCGACATCACCGGATTTGGGTCGACAGGCGGGATCGCGGCCCTTCGCGCCGTGTATCTGCTGCTTGGCATTGCATTGGTGCTGGTTTCGGCGCTGCGTCTGAAACGCCTTCCGCAATCGACGTTCGTTTCGGGAGCAACGCTTGCCGCAGTAATTCTTTTCGGCGGCTCTGCCGCAGTCGCCGGCACATGGTACGTGCAGGGGAACCTGCGCGATCAGGAACTGCGCGGCCGGATGGTCGAGCAGCATAACCGCCGGTTCGGCGTTCCCTGCATTTCGGTGGTTCGCGATTCCCTCAGCATTGCGCATGCCGGCAACACGATTCGGGCAACGGCCCGTGTTGCGGTAGAAAATGAGACCGGCCGGCCGGTCGAGGAATACCAGTTCCGCCTTAATCCGGGACTTGCGATCCGGGAAATACGCGGAAGTCATCCGCTGCGGTTCCGGCGTTCGCTCGACTATGTGTTGGTGAATCCTGCCAATCCGCTTCCGGCCGGGTCGCTTGACACGATTGCTTTCGATTACGCCGGGACGATTGATGAATCGGTTTGCTATCTCGACGTCCCGCCCGAGGAAAAAGCCAGCGCCGGCGCCGTGTTCTTCTTCCGAAAACAGACGAGATATGCTTTTATCAACAAACGTTTCGTTTTGCTCACGCCGGAATCGCAGTTCTACCCTCAGGCCGGCGCGGGATACTGCTCCGACCATCCCGAAGTGAATGGTACGGCGCTGGCGCACTTCAGCGTCACGGTGAGCGCCGATCCGGCCCTCACGGTCATCAGTCCGGGGGAACCCGTGCACGCGGCGGGCGGCGCATGGGTTTTCAATCCGTCGATGCCCCTGCCCGGCGTTTCGGTAATCATAGGGGCATATGCGAAACAGTCGGTCGCTGTTGATTCCGTGGAATACAGCCTCTTGACGCTTGCGCATCACGGCTATTTCAAGCCGTATTTCAGGGATCTTCGGACCGACACGGTTGCGTCGCTTGTCCGGGGCGTCAAGGCGGATTTCGAAAACCGTCTCAAATGCAATTATCCCTATTCCCGGTTCACCATGGCCGAAGTTCCCCTGCAATTCACGGACTTCTCCCGTGTCTGGACCAGCGGGCATGAGGCAATGCAACCGGAAATCGCGCTGCTTCCGGAAAACGGATTCTCGCTGAGCGATGCGGATTTTCGGGCGATTCGTTTGGGCAATCTCAACTTCTCCCGCGGACGCGATCAGGAGGTAATGACCCCGCAGGAACAGCAGAGCATGATGTTCTGTGCGTTTTGTCACCTCCACGTTCCAGCGCGACAATGCCGGCCGCCGGCTGATGCTCCGGCCCGTCGATCGCACTGCCTCGACGGCCCAGCTGCTGCAGTGGCTGCCGCCGGTGAGCGCCGCCAATGCCAACCTGTTTGTCTTTCCGGAGTATTTTTCCTATGTGGTGAACGTGCGTGCACCCTCATGTCCGGTCTTTTCGCTGGCGCTTGAATCGTACTTCAAGAAACGGGCGAGCGGAGAAGCGGCCGGGATGATGCGCATGTTCTCGGGCGGGGCAGCTACCGACGAGAGGGTGAACGGCGCCCTGGAAAACAGCGGCTTCGATCAGATCCGCAGGGATCCGCAAAACCGTGCGCTCGTTCCCGATGTCGCCCAGGCGCTGGGGGATTACCTTTTCACGGTCCTGCAAAAAAACATCGGTGATCAGGCTTTCGACGATTTTGTGCTGGGGATCGTCCGGGAGAACAGGTTCAAAACTCTTGACCTTGAAGAATTCTGCGCCGAAATCAAACAACGGTTCAATTTCGATTTTCATCCCGCCTTGCAATCATGTTACCAGAAACATCCGTTGCCCGGCTATGTGCTTGACAACATACAGGCCAGCGAGGTGCGCGACAAGACGGCCAACCGGTTTCTGGTCCGTTTTGAGATCGCGAATCCCGAATCCGCGCAGGGATTCGTGAAGGTGAGCGTCCGGACCGGGTCGTTCGGCGGCGGAAGATTCGGCGGGGGAGGCGCGGGCGCGTTTTCCGGCGGGTTCCGGGGCGGGAATGCGACCGTCGACCGGATCGTTTCGCTTGAGCCGCGCCAGTGCAAGGAAATCGACATGATGATGGATCAGCCGCCGCGCATGCTCGCCGTCAACACCCTCATATCAAAAAATATTCCCGCGACCATGGTGCATCCGTTTGACAAGGTGGAATTCGACGCGACCCGGGCGGCGTTCGACGGTGAAAAGGTCATCACCGGGATCACTGCGCCGGAATCCGGCGTTGCCATTGTCGACGATGAGGACAGCGGCTTTGCCATTGAGAATAAACCTTCGGGGGGGCTGTTCAACTGGTTCAAGAATTCCCCGGGCCAGGCTCAGGACCGGTTCGCCGGTGTGCGTTTCTTTGACCCGCCTGCCGAATGGACTGAAGCCGCGGGTCCTCAATTCTACGGGAAGTACGTGCATTCCATCCATTATATAAAAGCGGGCAGCGGCGACAAACGCATTGCCTGGCGGGCGTCGATCAAGGAAAGCGGCACGTACGAAATTTATGCCTACTACGGAACCATGGGTTTTCAGCGGGGAAACGGCAGGCGTCAGAACCGGGAACCGTTGCAAGGGGCCTATCATTACATCGTGCATCACGATGACGGCACGGAGAACGTGGCGCTTGACTTGAAAGATATCCAGAACGGCTGGAATTCCCTCGGCCGCTATCATCTTTCCCCGGGATCGGCACTGGTCGAGCTTACAAACCAGGCAAGCGCGGGGATCGTTGCAGGGGATGCAATCAAGTGGGTGAAACAATAATGAAGACGTGCCTCCGGGTTTTTGCAATTCTCCTCATCACCTGCGCTTGCAGCGGTCAGGTGATCGACACGTTGTCTTTTGACAAGGCCGTGTGGCTGGTGACGCGCCAGAGCCCGGAAATGGTGCAGGCGCGCATGACCCTGGCGCAAAGTCAGGCCGTATACGATGCGGCTGTTGCGGCGCAGAAACTCTCGGTTAACCTTTCCCTTTCTCCCATCAGTTATACCAACGATTTGCAATTGGGTCCCAATAATTCCTGGGACACGACCAGGAACATCAAGTCGAGCGGTCAGCTCCAGCTTTCGCAGCCCGTGCTTCTCACCGGCGGCACCGTGGCGCTGGAGGGCGACATGGGCTGGAACGACCTGTACACCAGTTATTCGAGGGCCGGCGAGAGCCGTTCGTTTGATTATCATACGGCAATCAGTTATTCGCAGCCGCTTCTCATTTACAACCAGTTGAAGATGAATTTGCGCCAGCAGGAGCTCACGCTTGAAACCAACCAGTTCACCTACGCGATACAGGCGCTGGCCATTGAGGCGAGCATCGCGAGCGATTACTACGGTTTGTACCAGGATCAAATGAACTTTCAAATCGCCCAGGAATCTGTCCGAAGCGCGCAGCAGGGCTATGACATTACCGAGGTTGGCGTGGCGTCCGGGAAACAGGCCAAATCCGATCTCTACCAGGCATCGGTCACGCTGACGCAAAATGAATCGACCATGAAGAACCAGGAGATCACCTGGCAGAACGCGGCCGAGGCGCTTAAACAGCGGCTCGGTCTTCCGCTTGACACCGCAATAAGCCTGATGATCGACACAACCACCTCGGTGATGACCATCGACCTGCAAAAGGCGGTGGCCAGCGGCCTGCGCCAGCGTATGGAGCTGCGTCAGGATGCCATCACGATCGAGAATGCGCGTTTCGCCCTTACCCAGGCCCGCAGCAACGGCGCTTTCAACGGCAATCTCAATGTTTCCTACGGCCTGGTGGGGGCCAGCCCGGCCATCAACACGCTTTTTAAGGAACCGGCAAAAAACATGAACGCCGCGCTGACGCTGCAGGTTCCCCTATGGGATTTCGGGGCGAATCGTGCGCGTGTCAAGGCGTCGGCAATTGGCCTGCGGCAGGACGAGCTGTTGCTTGACAATGAGAGAGCCACGATAATCCTTGCGATCCGCAAGGAATACCGTTCGATCCAGAACCTGCAGGAGCAGATCGAACTGGCGCGCCGGACGCTTTCGTCCGCCACGCTCACCTATGATATCAATCTCGAAAAATACAAACTCGGCGGATTGAGCGCGATGGACCTGAACCAGTATCAGATCCAGCTTGCGCAGGCGAAAAGCGGCCTGGTGAGCGCTCTTGTCAATTACCAGATCGAACTTCTGAATATGAAAGTCCAGAGCCTGTGGGATTTCCGGACAAACCAACCGGTAATTCCGGATTTACATCCAAAGGAATAACCCTATGCATTGTGTGCGTTCCACCGTTGCCGCGGTAGGCGCGGCGTTATTGATGGTTGCGTGCGGTAATCAGCAATCGCAGGACCAGAACACCGTTACCATTCCGGTCTCGGTTGCGGAAATAAAGCTGCGGCCCATCGCCGAACTTCTGCAGACAACCGGCACGGTGACCCCCGAAAAAGACGTCTCTATTATCAACGAAATGGTCGCCTATTACAATCTCCAGGTGAATCCCCGTACCCGCAAGCCGTTTGCTCTCGGGGATCAGGTGAAGGAAGGGGAGGTAATCATCAAGCTGCACGATGTTGATTACGAAAGCACCAACCGGGTCGAATCCCAGAAACTCACCCTCGGTATCGCAAAACAGAGCCTGGATCAGGAACGGTCCCTGTATGAGAAAGGCGGCGCGGCCACCACCGACCTTCAGAACGCCGAATTGGCTGTTGCAAATGACAAATTCAACGTCGACGACGCCGTGGAAAAGGATTCCAAGCTCTGGATCAAACCTCCTTTTGCGGGCGTGATCGTCAATCTGCCCTATTACACGCAGAACACGCGCATAACAGCCACCGGCCAGCTTATGGTGGAGGTCATGAACTACGACCGGCTGAGTCTCCAGACCAAGCTTCCGGCAAACGACATGGCCCGCGTTCATGTCGGGCAATCCATATTGATGACGAATTACACGGTACCCAACGACACTGCCCACGGCACCATTACGCAAGTCTCGCCCGCAGTCGATCCGACGTCCCGCACCTTTCAGGCCGTGTTTATCATCGACAACCCGGACAAGAAATTCCGTCCCGGCATGTTTGTCATGGCGGATGTCGTTGTGGCGCGCAAAGACAGCGCCGTGGTTGTTCCCAAGGAGATCATCCTGTCGGATTTAAAAGGCAAAAATGTTTTTGTCGTCGACCGCGGCCGCGCGCAACTGCGCGCGATAAAAACCGGCATCGAGAGCGAAAATGAAATCGAGGTCACAAGCGGTCTCAAGGCTGGAGAACGGTTGGTGACAAAAGGATTTGAGACGCTTCAAGACGGCAGTCACGTAAAAATTCTTGAATAGGACGCACAGAGACCTTGAATAAAATTGCCGCATTTGCCGTAAAGAATCCGGTAGCGATTCTCATGGCGGCGCTCGGTGTCTTGCTGCTGGGTTTTCTCTCGTATTCTCGCCTCGGCATGGAACTGTTCCCAAGCCTCAACAATCCCCGGCTCTATATCGATTTCAACGCAGGTGAACAGCCGCCCGAAGAAATCGAAAAACAGTACGTTCAAAAGCTCGAAGCGCAGGCCATCAGGCAGCACAACGCCGCGAGCGTTGCATCGATCTGCCGCGTGGGCAGCGGCCAGGTCACCGTGGAATACGCCTGGGACGCCGACATGAACGAGGCGTTTCTCGATTTGCAGAAAGCGGTTTCCACGTTCGCGCAAAGCGTCTCGCTCGACACGATCAGCGTTTCGCAGTACGATCCGAACAACGAGCCGGTGGTGATCCTCGGCTTTTCAAATAAGAAAATTACCGATATGAACGCCATGCGCAAAACAGCCGAAACCTGTGTGCGCAACGAACTGGTGCGGCTGCCCGGTATTGCCGATGTCGAGATATGCGGCCAGGATCAGGATCAGGTCACCATCGAAACAAACGACTATCTTCTGCAGGCCTACGGTCTTTCGGCCGCCACGCTGGCGACCCAGATACAGAATTTCAACCGCAATCTCTCGGGCGGTTCGATCCAGGAGATGGGACTCAAATACGTGGTCAAGGGAGTGGGCGTATTCAATTCGCTGGCGGACTTCGAAAATCTTGTGGTGGGCTTCGGTCAGAGCGCGACGACGCAGGGGGCTCAGGACACGACAACGGGCAACAAAACGCCGATCCGGCTGAAGGATGTGGCAAAAGTTTCGCTGAAAAATAAAGACCCCCAGAACATTGTGCGCGTCAACGGCGTTCGCTGCCTGGGACTGCGGGTTTACAAAGAGACAAAGTACAATACCGTCAAGGCGGTGCAGGAAATCTACGGCGCCATAAAGCGCCTGCGATTGTCGTTGCCCGGCTACGATTTTTCCATCGTGAGCAATCAGGGGAAATTTATTGATGAATCCATCGGTGAGATGAAGCAGACCGCACTTATCGGAATCTTTCTCGCAATCATGGCGCTCCTGTTCTTTCTTCGCCAATTCGGCGCCACGGTGATCATCAGCGTGGCGATTCCCTTTTCTATTGTTGCCACGTTCAACCTCATGTACTTCAACCATCTGACGCTTAACCTCATGACGCTGGGAGGGCTGGCGCTGGCAGCCGGACGGCTTGTCGATGATGCCGTGGTGGTGGTGGAAAACATCATCCGCAATGTCGAGGAAGGCAGTCCCCTGCGGGAAGCGGCGGTCCGAGGCACGGGACAGGTCGGCGGGGCGGTGCTCGCATCCACACTGACGACGGTGGTGGTGTTCCTGCCGATCATTTACCTCCACGGCATTTCGGCGGAATTGTTCAAAGACCAGGCCTTGACAGTTGCATTCGCGCTTTTCTCTTCTCTGGCCGTCGCGTTGACCCTTATTCCCATGCTCTCATCGAGATTTCTGGGACAAAAACCGTTGCAGAAATCCCTGCATTTTCCCTGGTACCGGGGGCTGCTTGAAGCTGCGTTGAAAAAACGGAAAACGATTCTTGCGGGCACCGGATTGCTCATGGCGTTTTCGCTGGTGCTTATTCCCTTTGTCGGCTCCGAATTTTTCCCGACCGTGAGCACGCGTGAATTCACGGTCGCGGTTCATCTTTCCGAGGGAACAACCTTGCAGCGGACGGCGCAGACCGTTCGCGGGCTCGAGGGACTTATTAATTCGGTGCTGGGCGATGCGGTCCAAACCGTGTACAGCGAAAGCGGCCCGGTCACCACGGCCACGATCACGAATGTCGAAAATGAACCGCAGGACGAAAACACCGCGGAGATTCGCGTGGTGCTCAAGCAGAACCAGCCCATTGATGCGGCGAAAGCGGCGGAGATGCTTGCCAAAGCCGGCATCGGCGGATCGGGGCTTGTCATTCAATATAAACCCGAACAGAATGTGCTGCAGGATGTCGTGGGAAACAACGAGCCTCCCGTTGTCGTTGAAGTAAAGGGCGACGATCTCGGCGTGCTGGAGAAACTGGCCGATTCGATAACGGTCGCGCTGAGGAAGATCAAGGGCTTGACTAATGTGAGTTCCAATTTCGAGCAGGGCGCGCCGTCGATAGAGGTTATGGTCGATCGCCTGCGCGCAGGCGATTACAACGCCAGCGCCGCCGACATCGCAACCCAGCTTCACGATAAAATGCTCGGGAGGGCCGCCGGCCAGTGGGACCATGGCGGTGAACTCAAAGACATCACCATTTTGTTCCCCGCAATGACCCAGTCTCAACTGGCCGACTTCACCTTGATCGAAGGGAATACGACCGTGCCGCTGCAGGACGTGGCACAGATAAAACGCGGATTTTCGCCGAAAGAGATTCTTCGGCGCGACCAGGTGCGGTTGGCGCGGATCACGGCCCAGCTCACCGGCGGCGCCGCGTTGAGCCAGGTCATTGCACAAATCAAGCGGTATGCCGCATCGCTATCCGTCCCGCCCACCTACCGGCTTGACATTGCGGGCGACGAACAGAAACGCGCCGAATCGTTCCGCGACCTTGCCTTTGCGCTCGCTCTCGCGGTCCTGCTTGTGTACATGGTGCTGGCGGCGCAACTGGAATCGCTGTTGCACCCGTTTGTCATAATGTGTACGGTTCCGCTTGGGATCGTGGGCGTGGTTCCGCTCTTCTTCCTGCTTGGAAAGTCGTTCAACATCATGGCGCTTATCGGCGTCATCATGCTCGCGGGCATCGTGGTGAGCAATGCCATTGTCCTGCTTGACGCCGTGCGGCAACTGCGGGAGTCGGGTGTTTCGCGCCACGAGGCCCTGCTTCTGGCAGGGCAGCGGCGCATAAGGCCCATCGTCATCACCAGCCTCACCACGGTTCTGGCGCTTCTGCCGCTGGCGTTCGGGTTCGGCGCGGGCGCCGCGCTGCGCGCTCCCATGGCGCTCGCGGTGATGGGCGGGCTCACCGCCTCCACGCTGCTCACCCTGGTGGTCATCCCCTGCGTTTACGAAATGGTCGAGGACTGGCGGGAAAAAATCGTGAAGAGAAACGATGCTACAACTTCTCAATCGTAAAATCCTCATCAGCGTGCTTTTTGTCGGCATCTGCCTGCTTGGAGTAGTATCGTTTCGTTACCTGCCGCTGGAACTGTATCCCAACACCGAACTGCCCATGCTGCTGATCCGTATCACGAGCCGCATCGATGTGGACCCGTCGTATATGGAAAGCAACGGCGTGATGCCGCTCGAGGGCGCGGCCGCAATGCTGGAAGGCGTGGATAATCTGCTTTCTTATTCGGAACCCCGCAGGGGCACCATTTACGTGTATTTCGACAAGGACGTGAACGTCAAGTATGAATTTCTCAAACTGCAGCAGCGGGTCACCGCGCTGGTAAGCCAGCTTCCCACCCAGTTCACGGTGGAAGTGGACAAAGTAAACACCGAACAGGCCGCCAACCAGTTCATGACCTTGCAGGTGCTCGGCGAGGGCGGGGCCGACCGCATTCGCAACATCGTGGATCAGAAGATAGCGCCCGCGCTCCAGGACATAGACGGCGTCGCGAGCGCGCAGGTTTTCGGCGGGCGTTCGAAAAGCGTCGAGATAGTCATGAACGATGACATCTGCCGCGCCTACAACATAACGCCGACCCGCGTTCAGAACCTGCTCAAGCAGAACAACAATGCCCGTCAATACGTGGGTGCGCTGCACGACGGCGGCAAGCGTTTCTTTGTGGACGTTGATGCCGAATTCCGGACCATCGACGATTTGAAGAACATCAGCGTAAGCAACAAGAACGGCAAGGTTCTTCTTAAGGACATCGCCGATGTCTTCTACGGTTTCAAGGAGCCCACGAGTCTGAGCCGCGTCAACGGCAAGGAGGCGGTGAGCGTGCAGCTTGTGCGCGATGCGCAGGTAAACCAGATCGATCTTTCGCACCAGACGCAGGCCGTCATCAAGAAACTGAACAAAACTCTGGCGCCGCAGAATGTGCAGATCGTGATCCAATCCAATGCCGCCGATTCCATAGAAGAAAGCCTTCGTCAGATTGCATTGCTGGTCCTGGTCGGCGGTCTTCTGGCGGTCGGTGTGCTGTGGATCTTTTTGCGCAATCTCCGGCTGGTATTGATTGTTGCTGCGGCGATCCCGATCTCGGTGCTGGGCGCCTTCAACCTTTTCTACGTGTTCGGCATTACGCTCAACAGCCTCACCCTGGTCGGCATGGCTCTCGCCGTGGGCATGCTCGTTGATAACAGCGTCGTGGTGATGGAGAACATTTATCGGCTGGCCTCGCGCAAAAACGATCCCGAACGGGCGGTGACCCGGGGAACTACCGAGGTATGGCGCTCGGTGTTCGCCTCGACCCTCACTACCGTTGTGATTTTTATTCCATTCCTGTTCGCGTCCGATTTTACGATCAGGCTGATCGGAAAACATATGGGCATTTCGGTGATCGCGACGCTTGTCATTTCGTTGATTACGGCGTTTCTCCTGGTCCCCATGGCAATACTTCTTCGTTTGCGCAAGGCCCCGCAAAGCACCTTTTCGTTCCGGAGGGTCGATTCGCGCACGCCCGCAATCCGCATCTACCGCGTGCTGCTCAAAACAGCCTTGCGCCATCCCGGAATCACGATCTGCGGGGCGCTTGCGGTTTTTCTCATCTCTCTCGGCGTCTGCCTTTCGCAGGGCAGCGCCTCGGTCGAGCAGGCGGCAACGGAACAATTCAGCGTCTACCTCACCATGCCCACCGGCGCAACACTTGACAAAACTGATTTTGCCGTGCGCGAACTTGAGAAACGCCTGCAGGGCCTTGACGAAACAGACAATCTGCTCAGCATGGTGTACGAGGACGAGGCGGTGCTTACGGTCAAGCTCAAGAAGAACTATTCCGATATCGGGCATCGCACCTTATCGCAGATCAAGGCCGATATTCAAAAGAGGCTCGATAACTTTCCGCTGGGAAGCGTCGGATTCACCCAGCCGACATCGAGTTCCCGCTACCGGGGAAACAACGGGGTGAACGCCAACGCCCGGCTGCAGCAGGTGTTGGGCGTGGGCAGCCAGGACGAAACGGTCGTGGTACGGGGTGATGACTTCGACCGGATGGAAGCCGTGGCCGACGAAATCAGGTTCGAGCTCAACAATGTTTCCACGGTCCAGTCGGTGCAGCTTGATATTCCCGGCCGTCAAGGCGAGGTCCATTTGTTCTTCGACACGCAGCTCATGCGGCAGTACGGCATAGGCCTTCAATCGGTTGCTTCGGAACTGTCCGGATTTACCCAGGAACTCACCTCGGGCCTGCAATTCAAGCAGGGCGCCGACCAATACGATATTATGGTGACGTCAAAGGGTGCGTCGGTTCAGAACCGGAATGCTTCGGGCCGCGGCGCCACCGCGAACAACGCCAAGACTTTTGATGAACTGAACAACGTTCCGGTTTCGGCTTCCAATGGAACCGATTACCCGCTTCAGGAGATCAGCAAGATTATCCGCGCCAACGGTCCCGCAAGCATCAACCGGGCGAACCAGGAGCACCGCATCGTCATCACCTATCATTTCGCCGATGAAATTACGTCATCACAATCGCTGCTCAAGGCCGCCCGCGAGGAGGTTGACAACACCATCGATGCCATGACGTTCCCGGCAGGTATCGCCGTGGAACCGGTGCACGGGCAAAGCGGAATCAACGACTTTTACTATCTTATCGCCGCCGCGTTTCTGCTCATTTACATGATCCTTGCATCGGTTTTTGAATCGTTTACGGCCCCGCTGGTAATGATGTTCTCGATACCTCTTGCGGCCATCGGCGCATTCTGGCTTCAGATTCTCACCGGGCACTCCTTGCTGAATGCAAACTCGCTCATGGGTTTCCTGATCCTGTTCGGCGTCGTGGTGGGCAATGGGATTATCCTCATCGATTTTACGCGCGTGCTGCGCCGGCGCGGGTTTTCCACGGCGCGCGCTCTCATGACCGCAGGTCAGGACCGCATGAGGCCGATTTTCATAACCGCGATCACCACGGCGGTCGGCATGCTGCCGCTTGCATTGGGTAAAGGCGGCGAGATCGGCGCCATCGGCGCTCCCTTTGCGCTCACCGTGATCGGCGGCATCATTTCCGCGTCGCTGCTTACGCTGGTCTTTATTCCAACCTGTTACTCCGGGTTGGAGTCGGCGCTCGGGTACCTGCGGTCGCTTTCGTGGACAATCCGCATTGTCCAGCTCGGCGCCCTTGCCATGTGCGTGTGGCTCGTATTTGTCTATGTTGACGATCCGCTCTGGCGCCTGGCCGATGTCATCATCTTCACCGTCGCGGTCCCGGCCGCCACCTGGTTTCTGCTTTCGAGCCTGCGCAGGGCCCGCATGTCCGGCCAGGAACAGCGGCCCGCCACCATACAAATCCGCAATGTGCAGAAGATCTACAATATGCCGGGGCGGTTTGCGCGGGAGTGGGGCGCCGCCGTGCAGGGCATCGCCCACGGTGCTGCGAAAGGTGATTGGGGAGCGCTTTTCTGGCAGATCCCGCTTATGGGATTTTTGCTCTATTTTGTCTATTGGTATGCGGACAACGGATTCTGGCAATGTGCGTTCGCGCTTGTCACGTACTGCTATGCGCTCTTCCTTTTCAAGCGGCACGGCCTGTTCGTGAATATTGCGCGGCCGGGAAACAAGGCAGTCTTTGGGCTGCACGACAAAGTGTACGAAGCTCTATTCTGGGGTGCGCCGCTTGCGAATTTGGTTTTCTTCCAGTACGCGTGGAAACGAGTTTCGGTCGTTCTGCTTACCGGGATTGTGTGGTATCTGGGACTTGCCGTTTTCCGCACGTCGCGCTGGCTCGAAAGCAATCCCGGAGCAGACCCGCGGACGTGGAAAACACCGTGGGCAAAACCTGCCGCCGTTTTCATCGCATTGGTGAAGTTGGTGCCCGTTCTGGGCGCCCGCAGGTCAACCTTTCATGCGCTCAAGGGGGTCAGTCTTCAGATCGAGCACGGCATGTTCGGGCTCCTCGGCCCCAACGGCGCGGGCAAGAGCACCCTGATGCGGATCGTGGCGGGAATCTATGAGCAGACCTACGGGAAAGTGTACATCAACGGACTCGACACCGCGCTTCACCGCGAGGAGCTGCAGGGGCTCATCGGGTATCTGCCGCAGGAATTCGGCACGTATCCGAATCTCACGGCGCGGGAATTCATGGACTACCAGGCGATCATCAAGGGGCTGCGCGATCCGGCGGCGCGGCGGGAGCGGATCCTTTCGGTGCTGACCGCGGTGCATATGGAAGATCATGCCGACGAGAAGATCGGGTCGTTTTCGGGCGGGATGAAGCAGCGCATCGGCATCGCGCAGATCATGCTGCATCTGCCCCGCATCCTTGTCGTCGATGAGCCGACGGCCGGACTCGATCCGAGCGAGCGAATCCGTTTCCGCAACCTGCTGGTGGAGTTGAGCCGCCAGCGGGTGGTGATTTTTTCCACGCACATCATCGAGGACATTTCGTCGTCGTGCAACCGCATGGCGGTGCTGATTGCGGGGGAATTGCGCTATGCGGGCGAGCCGGCGGGCATGCTCAGGCACGCGGCCGGACGCGTGTGGCAGGCGACTATTGACAACAAGGAATATGATGCGCTTGCCCGCCGGACCTCGGTGGTGCGCCATATAAGCGACGGCGACCGGATTCATGTGCGGTGCATTGCGTCCGAAAAGCCGCATCCGGAGGCGCAGCCGGCGCAGCCGACGCTGGAGGATTCGTATTTGTGCCTTACGCGGGATCTGAAGAATGCAGATGAAAGAGGTCGCGACGATGGCTAGACTGCCCGAGTCGTTCCTGCGCCTGTGCAGGGGACTGCTTCCCGGAGCGGTGCTCATGTGCAGGCTTGCCGGCTACAACCTCAAAATCATTTTTGTGCAACGGTTCTTCTATTTTCTGCTTGCCGCAATCGGTTTCTTTGTTGTTGTCGTCGGGATCAATCTGTCGGCGGGAAGGGAGCTCAATCCCGAGATGTTGTACAATCTGCTGCTGGTGCCGGGATTGCTGCTGGTATTCTATCCGGCCGTGTTCGGCGTTCAGAATGATGCGGACGCGCAGATGCTCGAATTGATTTTCGGGATTCCCGACTACCGCTACAAGGTCTGGCTCTTCCGGTTGCTGCTCTGTTTCGCTGTGACGGCCGCGGTGCTTCTGTGCCTGTGCGGGGCATGCGTTGTGTTGCATGTGCACCTGCCGGTTCTTGGCATGGCTTTCCATCTGTGCTTTCCGGTGTTCTTCTGGGGTTCGCTCGCGTTCCTGTTTTCCACGCTCATGCGGAACGGCTACGGCGCGGCAATCCTGCTTGTGCTTGCGGGACTTGGCTCCTGGCTGCTGAGCGGATCTCTGGCCGGAAGTCAATGGAATATTTTTTTGAACCCGTATGCGGTTCCTCAGGGTTCCAGGGAACTGGTGTGGGATTCAATTGTTCGGGCCAACCGCGTCGTGCTTGCAGCGGCAGGCGTGCTGGCGATTTTGTGGGGCATAAGAAACTTGCAGCGGCGCGAAAAATTTATTTGAGATGCGTGGAACCTTCAATAATCCTTGCATGCAAGGAGAGTGTTTGCCGCCGGTGGTGTTCGAATCTATATTGTCTGACAAGGACGGAACGCCGAAAGTCGGCCTGTCTGCCGCCGGACATTTCAGATCAACCTGAAGATTTCAGCAACGTCTTCAACGTGTGCGGGAGCCCGCTTCATGGACACAATAAAACGCTTGGTGCTGCAACACTTTGAGACGATCCTCATTCTGATCATTACCCTGGTACTGCTGGCCATCAACTACTTTGTCGACCAGAAGCTGATGTTTCTCAACGTTTACTATCTGCCGGTGTTGATTTCCGGGTACTTTCTGGGCCGGCGACACGCGCTTTCGACAAGCTTCTTTATTATCGCCCTCATCGCCTTTTTCATTTTTTTCAATCCTCGGGGCTATTTTGAAGAATCGCAGATGTTGCAGGGGGTCACCAACATCGTGATCTGGGCGGGCTTTCTCATTCTTGCGGCCTACACGGTCGGCACGCTTTACGAGCAGAAACAGAAGAAGATCGCGGACCTCAAACGGGCCTATATCGGCGTTGTGGAGATTCTTTCCAAATATCTTGATGCGTCCGATCGCTACACCAAGGGACATTCGGTGCGGGTCGCCGAGTACGCGGCGGAAATCGCCCGCGCCATGGAGCTTTCAGCTTCTGAAGTGGAGAATATCCGTGTGGCAGGCCTTCTGCATGATATCGGCAAAATCGAAATATCGTCGGAAATCATCAATAAAGCAGCGGCTTTGACCGACGAAGAAAAAACCATCATGAGCCAGCATGCGGAAAAGAGCGCCAAGATACTGGCGTCCGTAGGCGGCGTTCTGAAGGATGCAATCAAAATAGTTCTTTTTCACCACCGCCATTTTATCGAAAAGTCAGGCAAAGCGGGAGAAGAAATGCCGCTTGGAGCGCGGATTTTGGCCGTTGCCGATTCCTTCGATGCCATGGTGAGCGATCGCCCTTATCGTAAGGGCCGAAGCTTCGAAGAAGCGCTTTTGGAGCTTGAGCGGTGCTCCGGCACGCAGTTCGACCCTGCCGTGGTCGATGCATTCAAACGGGTGATGTCGGAAATTGAAAAACGGTAGGGCCGAAGCATCTTGCCTTCCCGTAAATCAATGTACTATATGGAAAAAAATGAAGGTGTGCCTGGGTTGATGAGAAACAGATTGGTGTGGTTCAAGGCCCAGAGTGTGATGCACACATCTGCCGGCTTATATTATATCATGAATAATGATCTTGACAAAAATAGGGATTCGATATAAACTTACGGTGGACTCTAGAACTGTAGCGGAGCCGTGATGCTCATGAAGGGAGGTCCTCATGTTGCATGGTTCCCTAACCATGCAGATGCGACAGTGAGTCGGTTAAAGGAAAGCTACCCTGAAGGGCTTTGTATGAGATACTTACTTTTCAAGGCAAAGGGATTCACGCTTGTCGAACTCATGGTGGTGATTGTTATCATCGGCATTCTTGCCGCAGTTGCAATTCCAAAGTTCATCGATGCCTCCCAGAAGGCCAAAGCGTCTGAATTTCCGACACAGTTGTCAGGTATTTACAGCGGTCAGTTGGCATATCAGGCCCAGGGTTCCGGCTTCGTAACGTCGTTGCAGGCCCTGAAAGATTCCGCGTATGTTGATGTTTCCTCCACAAGCAGATGGTTCACCTATTCAATGACTAGTCCCAACGCCAGTTCTTTTACGGCCCGGGCAACTGTGCAGACCGCATTTGGAGATGCAACGACCTCCGACTATGGCACCATCGATCAAACAAATTCAAGATACTGCACTTCCATTTTGCAGAAATACTGCCCCAGTTGGCGATAGCCGCGGTTGAAGAGCCTGAAGCAAAAAAGCCCCTGCCTCAAAAGAGACGGGGTTTTTTGTTGCGGGGGGCCGGCGGGATTTGCGTGGCGCAACCGGAGTCATAACGTCTTTCGTTGCGGGAAAGGGAAAGCGCCTCGGATTGGGCATAGAACCGGCAGAATCATATATATTACGAATGCGTATCAAAGGAGTTCGGCCGCAAACCGCTCTGCAGGTGCAATCGTGGCTTGTGCGATTTCCTCAATAAACGAAGAAGAATGGGGCCGGTTTCCCTGCACGTAATTGCCGGAAAATAGGTCGTGACCGAGAGCGCGTCGTATTACCTTTTGTTAAGGAGAATCTTATGTATTCACATCGGTGTGTCGGCATTGTGCCGTTCGTACTGCTGGCGTTCGCTCTGTCGAAGGTGACGGCAGGAACTGCTGACGATCTTATCGCCCTTGCAAAATCAGGGGTCGATGAGGAGGTGGTAAAGGCATATATTGAAAATTCCGCCACTCCTTTCGCCTTGACATCAGCGGATATCGTGACGCTCAAAGACCTTGGTGTCCCCTCAAAAGTGATTATTGAGGCACTCAAACACGATCAGCCCAACGATTCCCTGTTGAAAGCCGACTCCACAAGCACGTATCCCGAATCGACTGCTGCACCGCTGGGTCCCGCGGCGGTTTCACCGGTAATGGCTCCGCCTCCTGATGAGCAGAATATTTCATTTTTCTACTCGGCGCTGTACCCCTATGGAACCTGGATCAACGTCGATGGGAATTGGTGCTGGCAGCCCAATGCGACGGCCATCGATGAAGATTGGGCGCCCTATTGCAATCACGGGCGCTGGGTTTGGACAGACTATGGATGGACCTGGGTTTCAAATTATACCTGGGGATGGGCGCCATTTCATTATGGCCGCTGGTTCCGCCGGGATCCCTATGGCTGGCTTTGGTTGCCGGACAATGAATGGGGCCCCGCGTGGGTCGTCTGGAGATCGGGTCCCGATTATTGCGGGTGGGCGCCGCTTCCGCCGCGTTCACGGTTCGTGCCAGGGCGGGGTTTCTTCTTTGGAGAAACCCTGGTGGGGGACGATTTCGAATTCGGACTGTCGTTCGGCGATTTTTTCTTCGTGCCAATGGAGCATTTTCACGACCGGCACCTGTTCGCCCAAGTGGTGCCGTCGTCCCATGCCGAGGGCATCTACGCGAAGACTGCGCCGGAAAGGAAGAGTCTCTCTATTGTTAACAATCATCTTGTCAATGTCGGGGTGCCGGTGGCGGCCGTGGAGAAGGCAACCAAGACGCGCATTGCTCCGGTTGCGCTCACCGAAGAGCATCTTCGGCCGGGCGAGTCGATTCGCGCCACCGCAGTAAGCGGAAACAAGTTGGTGATCTACAAGCCTGCCATTGCGGCGGCGGCACCGGAAAGCCCGGCGGCGGTGAAGGAACGGTTTACAAAGACTTCATCAGGCTTTGGAAAAATAATTACCCCGCATACAAGTCCTCAGTCGTGGGAAACGCTGCAGAACGGTCAGCGGAATGCCGCAGAGCAGGCCGCAAAAAACCAACGCGCGGTCGCTCAAGCGGCGCAGACGGAAACGACCCGTCTCAATGTACAAGCGCAAAAAGAAACCAATCAATCGAAACAGGCAGCCCTGAAAGGGGAAGTGGCGGTACAGGCAATGAGAGCCCACCAAGCCCAGCAGCATGTGCAAAGAGCACAATCCTGGAAACCGCCGCAGGAGATAATAATTCCGAAAATGCCACAACCGGCTCCACTGGCCGCTCCCCGTGCGGAACCCGTGCAACCGGAACCGAAACAATCGGTGGCCCAAACACCTGCAAGCAGACAACAGGCAGCCGTTCCCCAGGCGTATCGGCCAACCGTGGAATTTCAAAACCAGGTGAAAGAACTCAACTCTGAAGCACGGATGGAGCAGCAGCGCAGAGAAACTATTGAATCAACGGTCCGAACGCAGGCGCAATCTCAGTGGCAACAGCAGCAACAGGCGCATCAGGAAGTATCACCAAACAGGGGTGCGGGTTCGGGAAGGGAAAAACGCCAATAAGGGACTATCCGCAAAATCTTGGCGGGTGTTGCCCTGCCTGTACAACATCCTGAACCCGGCTGGGAAAGCCGCTCTTTTTCCTGGGTGCGATTCTGCGCGGAACAGGGTTGCCGTTACTGCGTGTAACGTTGCACGCAGCTTTCAGACGATATGATATTTCGCCTTTATTTCTTTTTCCGCAAGAAGCCAATCGGAAAGCGCATCCCCCGAAGCTTTGGAAATCTGGCGCTTGAGAAAGATTTCCTTGGCTCGCTTCTCAATTTCAGCTTTGAATTTGTCAAGACCCATGGAAGGACCGGCTTTCTGGACACTGCTCGGTTTGCCGGGAATTCTTTGATCGAGCGCCATACAAGACCTCCTTTGAGTGTGATTGCCGGCCGATTAATCGCCCTGTTTCTACAGCCTTAGCATACATGCCTGTTCGGTTGCGGATGCTTCGCAAAAAGAGGCCCCCGCTATTTTTCGTGCGCCTCACGACTTTTGTTTGTCAACCAAGTCCTACTTGACAATTTGCAATGTCTGGGCCGCGATGGCGCTTCGGGATTCATAACGGACCACAAAGGTGCCGGTTCCGATCCTCGCGCCGGAGGACGTCGTCCGGTCCCAGATGATCGCGGCATTGTGCGGCGCATCGAATGTCCGTATCGTTTTTCCCGCCATATCGCAGATGGAAACGATTCCGTCTCCCAGGCCGCCCACCTCGATGCGCGTCGTGGCGGCATGGTTCCGCGCTAATGGAAAGCAGGGGTCGGGCATTACGCAGAGCGGGCAGGAGCTGCACCGCGTTGTTCGGATTGATGTTGATTGGCGCGTAGGTCATATCGCCTTTGTCAAAATTGTAGGCGGAGGTTGACGTGGAAATGGAGTCGGTCTTGGTGTAATAAAGAAGCGTGTCCGTGCCGACGGTCTGGCCCGCGATGATGCTGGCAAAACAAACGATGGGAATCGCCTTGACCCAGATGGAATCCGTTTTATACAGCGCTTTTATCTCAGCCTGAATCGTGGAACTGATGGGTAAAGCCGTCAGCGCCACGCCGGTGTCCATTTTGGTTCCCGAAGGAATGGAAAGGCTGATTTTGCTGCTGTACGCCGTCCATTGGCCGATGGTGCTGGCGACCACCCGAATCGAGTCGGTGTTCGCGGCGTTATGCGCCTCGAACGTCTTCCCTGTAAAGAAGGCGCTCCAGCCGTTGTCTGCGGTCATGGGCGATTTCCGTGCCGTGTACACGGCAAGCGAGTCCTGAATCAGCGTCATGATCTGGGAGGGGTTGCTCACGAGCGAGGCCATCTGGCTCATCCGGATGCCGGTTGCAATGTAATAGTCGGACGAGAGCACGGACCATCCGGAGGGCAGGCCGTATCCCGCATGCAGGCTGTCGCGGGCGAACGTCCCCGACAGGGTAGGCGTGTTGGAAATAACGATATAGATGTCGCTGAACAAAACGGAAATCGTGTCACCCGGCTTTGCCGTGGACGGGTGCGAGATGATCTGGCACCGGTCAAGGCTGCAGCCGACCAGAAGGCTCAGGATGCTCAGCATGCCCGACAAGAGGATGATTCTGGACGTGTGCGAACTCATGGGGCCTCCTCACTGTTAACCTTAGGAAAGGACCGGACGCGGAGAACGGCGCGTATGATCCGCCGACCTTGTTCAGGATGCGTCTATGGGTAAGATACCTTCAAAAGGGTAAAATATCAACCGAATTAAACACAAACCGGAGTGGCCTCGTAACAAAAACGAAAAAGGGAGAACCGCGTTCTCCCTTTTCTCCGCATTTCAAGTGCAGCTTACTTGACATGCTTGAGCACGATTTTGAGGATCCTGCGTATAGGCTCCGCCGCGCCCCACAGCAATTGATCGCCAACGGTAAACGCAGTCAGGAATTTCGGGCCTATGTTCATCTTGCGCAATCGACCGATGGGAACAATGAGTTTCCCGGATACCGCGGCCGGTGAAAGCTGCGCAAGGGTCGCTTCCTTGGCGTTGGGAACGACCGAAACCCACTCGTGCGCCGATGCGATCATTGCTTCCACTTCGTCAAGCGGAACGTCTTTTTTCAGTTTGATGGTCAGCCCCTGGCTGTGGCAGCGCATCGCGCTTACGCGCGCGCAGATGCCGTCGACCGGAATGGTCCTTTTTGTGCCGAGGATCTTGTTGGTCTCGGCGCACCCTTTCCATTCCTCTCTGGTCTGGCCGTTTTCCATGGGCCTGTCGATCCACGGGATAAGGCTTGCCGCAAGCGGCGCGCCGAAATTCTCGACGGGCATTTTTCCGGAGCGCAGTTCGCCCGTAATGAGCGCGTCGTATTCAAGCGCGCTGGCCGCCGGGTTGTCAAGCAGCGGCCGCGCCGCGCCCGAAAGGTGCGCCATCTGCCTCACGAGCTCGATCATGTTCTTTGCGCCGGCGCCGGATGCGGCCTGATAGGTCATGGTCGAAATCCATTCAACCAGTCTGGCTTTAAACAGACCCGAAAGCGCCATGAGCATGAGGCTCACGGTGCAATTGCCGCCGATAAAGTCCCTGATGCCTGCCCGGAGTCCCTTTTTGATCACCTTAAGGTTGACGGGGTCCAGAACGATGATGCTGTCGTCCTTCATGCGAAGGGCCGACGCCGCATCGATCCAATATCCTTTGAATCCCTGTCCCCTCAGTTTCGGATACACGTCGTTGGTGTAGTCGCCGCCTTGACAGGTGACAATGATGTCCATGGCCGAGAGGGCGGCGAGGTCCCGAGCGTCGGCAAGGGGCGGAATGTCAAGACCTATCGACGGCCCGGCGCCGCCCACGTTGCTCGTGGTGAAAAACACCGGCTCGAATCCTTTGAAATCCCCTTCGGCAATCATGCGGTCCATGAGCACCGACCCGACCATTCCGCGCCATCCTACGAATCCGACGTTGATCATCCCGTTCTCCTTGCGTAAAGTTTCCCGGCGCCCACAGACGCGCCCTTTGAAAAACTAACGTATAAAATACGTTACTGCATGAATAAAAAAGAAGGGAGGGCCGCGGCCCTCCCTTCTACCGCAAAGGTTTTTGGAGAGCCTAGCCTGTCACCGCGGGAATAACAACTCCCTTGGGCAGACCTTCGAAACCCGCCACCACCGTCTTTATGCCTGCATCCCGCATTTCCTCTTCGGCCCGGATGAGCGGATTGTAGTTCTGGAGGTTACGCTCGCCGTTGGGCGCCCCGGCCTTGAGCCACAACCGCCGGCATACCGATCCGTACAGCAGGGGCATGTAGGGAAGGAATTCCGACGACCCCTCCGTTGACCTGTGCGAGAAGAACGCGGAGAAGCCGCCCCCCTTGATGTTTGCAACGGCCTCATCGAGCGACGACACGCCCACCTTTGCGAGTTCTCCGAGCACGACCTCCACGTCGTTGCGCGCGACAAGAAAACGTTCCACGCGTTTCGGGTCTGCGATTCCCAGAACAACTTCAGTTGCCAGGCAGGTTTCGGTGAATGTCCCGGCCTGGTTCAGTTTGATGAGCACCGAGTTTCCCGCCCGGTCCTTCCGGTCCCTCGCCGCAAGGAACGGAATAATGAAGCGCAACTGGGTCACTGCCGCATCGTCAATCACGATCTGCACGCGGTCGCCGTATTTTTCATTCATGAGCTTGTGGGCGGCAATGTCGATTTCGGAGCCCGGGTCTTCCATATTAACGAAGTTGTCTGCGCTTTTTACCACGGAGTAATCGAATTCGATAAGCTCCTCTCGCGTCTTGATGCCAAGCCCGCTGAACCGCATGTCGTACAGCCCTTTCTGTCGCAGCTCCTCGCCCTTCTGGATTTCCGAGAATGCGTTGTCCGTGCCTATGGCCCAGTCTGTTTCGGCAAGCCCGAGCTGGCCCGCGCATTCCTTGATGCGATTCAGGCCTTCAAAGTTGTCTTTGACAGGAAAGACAAACCCCCGCTCCTTTGCCGTTCCCGTGGGCAACCCGTCCCGCACGAGGTTCTTTTCGAACTGGCGGAAGAACTTTGTGCCCGTGGCGAATACATCTTTGATCGACTTCTCCTTCATGGCGAAGAAGAACATCTCCTGAATGTCCTGCTTTGTGCCGGGAACATGCTCGCCGCCGCATACCATATTAAACGCGATGTTGGGCATGTAAAATGTCTTTAATCCTTTTGGCGCCAGCACCTGCCAGGCCTTGAACCCCGATGCCTTGAGCAGGGTCTGAAAAAACACCGTCGACGACGCGAGGCACGCGTTTCCGCCCCAGATCTTCTTATTGGGGCCTGCGCCTTTCACAAGCTTCAGGTCGAATTCCTCGCATGCCTTGATGATGTCGAGCGGCGTCTTTACAACAACCTTCTTGGGCAACAGCGGTACGATGTTCTTCCGGATCGACTCAATCGCCTTGTCGTTCGGAATGTAAATCGCCTCGTTTTCACCATCCGAGGTTCCTTTGGCAATGCCGTTCCTCTCTTCGATGGTCCAGGCGTCTTTTCCCCGCGAAACACGGGCGGTC
Source organism: uncultured Fibrobacterota bacterium (assembly GCA_963753345.1). Taxonomy (GTDB): domain Bacteria; phylum Fibrobacterota; class Chitinivibrionia; order Chitinivibrionales; family FEN-1185; genus FEN-1185. The sequence goes on along the minus strand of CAVWBU010000024.1, from coordinate 130,798 downwards.
ATCACCCCTTCCATGGTGAAATTGGCGTACGAGGAGAGAATTTCCCTTCCCTTGAGGGTGAATCTTGTGATAACTGTTTCTTGTGCCATTGCGCAATCCTTCCGGTAAGTGGTTGGGACGCGGGCAGACGTTTTGGTCTGGGGCCGCTTTTGGACGTTTCCTAAAATACTTTATTGGAATATTTGGGGGGACGTGCTTTCGGAGAAGCAACTGCCTGAGGATGTGCAAAAACATGCCAGGCTACGAACAAAAAGGATACATAAGCAGGCTTGGGAGTTGCCGCCCTAGCTTCGGCTGAATCTTGAGGAATTTTATTCAGGCCATAGAGCTTGATTTGGATTTGAAAGATTACCTGTTGACCTTTCATTCCGAAAGAATTATACTTATTTAACTTGTTAAATTGAACTGCACACCTCACATGAAGCAAATTTATCACTTTGAACCCATAACAAAGGAGGATTCATGGACGCAGCACTCAAGAACAGGATCGAAAAACGTGCTTATGAGCTTTTCCTGCATCGCGGAGCCCAGCCGGGCCATCATTTTGACGACTGGGTGAAGGCGGAAAAGGAAATTATGGCCGAAATAGCCAAGGAGAAGGCAGGCAAACCCAAGCCGCCGGTTCAGAACAGACCGCCCATTCAGAAGAAGAGATAATCCGTTCGAAAATTGTCCCCTCACTCTTCGAGTTGTCAGTACCCCTCCCTCTGCACAAATGCAATGAGCGTTGCAGATGGAAGGGGTGCTTTCTTGCTGAGATGAGATTCCGATAGTGTCGATCCTGCTTATCCGGCAGGATCCAAAGACGCCTCCGGCGTCATGACATTCCCTTCGGAAATCACTCCCGCAGCAATCATCTGATCCAAAGACCGGGAAAGACGCCTTTAATCCGTCACCTGGAGCGCCAGAATGGTGAGGTCGTCGTGGTACGGCGCACCGCGCGTGAACTTCTTAATGTCGTCCATGAGCAATGAGATCATGGAGTCGGCATCCGAATCCTTGTCTCGCGCGAGCACCTCGTTGAGGCGCTGGACGCCGTACGAATTGCGCTCCGGATTGTTCGCATCTATCAAGCCGTCGGTGTAGATAAGGAACCTGTCGCCCTTCTTGAGGTCCACCGTCACTTCGTCCATCATCGCGGTGAATTTTGCGCCGTCGGAAACAAGCCCGAGGGCAAGGCCGTTGCTGGTTATGGGCAGCGGCGGCTCGTTGTTCGGGCTCAACTTGAGCAGCATGGGATGGCCTGCGCGCGCGTAGCTCATGGACGTTCCGTCATGCTTGATGATAAGGCACAACGCGGTGACGAACGAGCGGTCGTCGAGGTTGAGGGTCATAAAGTCGTTGACCGCGCACAGGAGGCGCTTGGCCGACGTTTCATTGCGCCCCTCCACTCTAAAGGTTGAGCGCAGCATGGTCATCAGGAGCGCTGCGGGGATGCCTTTCCCGCACACGTCGGAAATCACCACAACCCAGTCTCCCGCCTCTGTTTTAAAGTAGTCGAGGTAATCGCCGCCCACCTCGTACGCGGGATAGTAGACGCCCTTGAGATTGACATGCGGGATCTGCGGCTTGTACTGGGGTGTGAACCTGCGCTGGATGCTCCTGGCGGCGTCGAGCTCTCCGTCGAGTCTTGCCTTTTCGCCGAGATCCTGATAGTGGAGGGCATTGCTCAGGCAGGACGCAGCGTGCGCCGCAAGCGTCGTGAGCAGGGTTTGTTCCTGTTCGTACACGTCCACGTATTCCGGGGTGGTGAAGATCTGCACCACGGCAAGGCATTTGTTGTCGGCAAGAAGCGGAATCGCGGTGTAGCAGGGCAGTTCCGAAAGCTCGGGCCATTTGTACTGCGAAAGGCGCGGGTCCTGCATCCAGTTTTCAACGACAATGGTCCGCTGAAGCTCGGTGCGCATGAAAACGGAGAGCGCCTGCTCCGAGGCCTCACGGCCGGGGTCGGTATTAAGCTCGCCCGTAGCGTGGGTGCACTTGAACGAGCCTTTCTTCGCTTTGCAGATGCTGGCCTGCGAATGGGGAAACCTTGCGGCAAACGTCCTGAGAATGGCCGGAAGAAGCTCGTCGATCTGGATAAGCTGCGCAAGTTCAAACGACGTTGAATTGAGAAAGTCAAGCTGCGCGATACGCGTCTCAAGCCGTTCGTTTGCCTTCTTGAGATCGGCGGTGCGCTCCGCGACGCGGATCTCAAGTTCGTTTTTCGCTTTCTGCAACTCGTCTTCAAAATTCTTCATGGTGGTGATGTCGCGTGAGACGCCCACGGTGCCGACGATGTTGTTGTTCTTGTCGAATATGGGCACCTTTGTGGCGGTGAACCACGTGAAGTTGCCGTCGGGCCGGCTCACTTTTTCTATTTTGTTAATAAGCGACTTTCCCGATTTCATGATTTCCTGCTCTTCGGCAAAGGCGATGCGCGCATGGTCGTGAACGAAGAAGTCGAAGTCCGTTTTTCCAATTGCAGCCACGGGGTTCTGTATGCCCAGAGTCTTTGCCTGCGCCTTGTTGATGCGGGTGAAGCGGCTCTCGGTGTCCTTGAAATAGATGGTGTCGGGAAGGTTATCCATGAGGGTGTGGAGCAGGTCGCGCTCGTAGGCAAGCTCCTCTTCCACCCGCTTGCGTTCGAGTGCGCTCGAGAATATTTCCCCCGCCATCTTTAACAGGGTTGCGGTGTCGCGGGACCAGGATTTATTCGAAAGCACCGACTCAAGGCCGATGACGCCACGGAGCGAACCTCCGTATACCACCGGCACATTGATAAGCGAACGGACCTTTTGTTCCTTGAATGCCTTTTTTTCCGCCTTTGCTTCGGAAGGCAAATCGTCAACGTCGGTAAAGTAGGCCGTCTGCTGCATCCGGAGTTTTCCTACGAGCCAGGGAAGCGCCGAAGCGCTCATGGTGCGGTACTGCTCGCTCTGCGATTCAATGCCGATGGCGCACCATTCATGTGTGCGCTCCAGGTTCTCGCCGCTCTTGTCAAACAAGAGAACATAACTTCTGTCGGTTTTGGTGAATTCTCCCAGCAGCCCGAGCGCCACGGTAACGCCGTTGTCGATCTGCTCCGGTGCAAGGTTGATAAAATTGGTGGAAATGGAGGTGATGAGTTTTTCAAATTCAACCCTGAAATGCAGAGCATCTTCCGCTGTTTTTTGTTCCGGGGCAACAGCAGCGACCGAGGAGGATGCTTTCGTTTTCCTGCCGGGGAGCGGTTTTCTTGCGGTTTTTTTTGCCATAGGAAGGGTTCTCTTCTTTTTCAGCGCGGTCGCGCATTTTTGTTTGGTGGTATTTGTTCAGCCCTTTCGTGGGAGCCGACTTTGCATAATAATATACATTCGACTGAAAACCCGTCAAACTTTTTTGCCGATGTCGGCATTGATATGGCGACAGCCCCCTGACGCCATGTGATACCGCGATACGGAACCGATGACGGCTTGGCGCCGGTATCGGCGAACGAGATTCCGCTGCGTCAGGAAATCCGGATTGATGTTTGATTGAACCTTTTTCAACCAAGACACGACTATTCATACCGGGTCAGCCGGGAAGCGCCCGGTTTCATGGTTTCAACCGAACAAAGACATGCGAGGTAGGCTGTGGAAACGAAGATAACGAGGATGCTGTGGATGGTGTGTGTGGGGATGATGCTGACATACTGCGGGAGAGCGCAGGGTCAGACGGGTGGTTACGACGCGCCGTTTTTCCAGGCGGATTTCATTGAGGATTTGAGCGATTTTTCGTCGGGTCTGGTGAACCCGGCGTTGTTGTACCGAGTGAACCAGTATCGGTTGGAGGGTGGTTTTTACCGGTGGGAGATGGACGAGGCAGGATCGACGACGCCGCTGGGGTACCAGGAGATGTCGTTTTTGGTGCCGATCCGGTTGAATCACACGATCGGGTTGTCGTGGATAGGTACGGGATCGACGATCGACCGGACGACGATCGACTTTAATGATGCGACGAACACGATTCGTGACCTTGGCGAGGCGAATTTTGGGGACAACTGGTTTGTGGGGCATTATTCGTGGCGGATATTGCCGTGGTTTATCGCTGGGGCGAACGCGAAGTTGCGTTATGAGAGCAAGTTTGGGATGAGCCAGCAGCTTGCGGTGGGATTGGACCTCGGGGTGTACGTCAATCCGATGGATCATTTTCGTTACGGGGACCTTGGTTTCAGCCTTAACTTGCAGGACGTGGTGCCATCGATACCGATATGGCACGACACGGGAGCGACGCTGGATCAGGTGGGGGTGACGCGGGTTCGCGCCGGGGTGAGGTACTCGGGGTTGAACGACAAGCTGGTGATTGATTTTGAGGGGGTGGTGGACAACGCGCTGTCAGATTTGTATGCGGGGATATTGAAGGCGGACACGGTGTGGACGAACGCGACGCCGGACGTGACGAAGGCGTATGAGTTGAAGAAGGCGTTTCGGCTGAGCGCGCATGTGAAGTGGCAGTTTATACCGCAGGTGTGGTTGAAGGCGGGTTGGGCGAACAACAACATACCGTACGTTGGGTTCAATTTCAATTTTATATATCCGTTGCCGGAGATGATCAACTACCTGAACTACGATGTTCACATAGGGTACGCGCTGCCGATAGCGGGCCAGGAGGACGAGCGGGGGCTGACGATGATGCACCGGTTGTCGACGGATTTTGGTCCGACGCGTGAGCAGCGGGAGTCGAAGCGGCTGTACGATCAGCTGATATTGGCGCCGATGGACGCGTACAACGAGGCGATGCGGCTGTATCTGGCGGGGAAATACTGGGAGGCGGCATTTGCGTTCGGGAAGGTGGTGTCGTTGTACCCGAACTTTTATTTGAACGACAAGGCTGCGTATTACATGGGAGACAGCTACAAGCGATTGTACATGAACGAGACGGCGCGGGCGGTGTTCAAGAGCGCGCTGGAGGAATACACGACGTCGGACATGCGGTCGAAGTACCTGTATGGTCTTGAGACGATCGACTACCGTGAGGGGAAATACGAGGACGCACTGAAGAACCACGCGTTTATAACGAATTTGTACGGGGAGAGCGACATACGTCCCGACGCGGACTATGTGGCTGGTGAGATACACTTTTTGCGGAAGAACTACAATGCTGCGGAGCAGCTGTTGAGCCGGATCAAGGCGGGGTCGCCGTCGTATTTGTACGGGCAGTACACGCTGGCGATCATCAACATCGAGAACAAGAAGATGGAGGCGGCGGTAGGGAACCTGAAGAGCATCATAGCGGACACGACGCAGGATCCTGCGACGCAGCTGTTGCAGGACGCGGCGAACGTGAAGCTTGGACATGCGTATTACGAGCAGGTGGAGCTGCGGAACGCGGTGGAGGCGTACAAGCGGGTGCCGGAGGGGTCGAGCTACGGGGACGAGGCGCTGTTGGGGACGGCGTGGTCGTGGATCAAGGTGAACCAGCCTGCGGTGTGTTTGCAGACGGTGGATCGGCTGATCGCGGCGCACCCGGAATCGCCGCTGGTGCCGGAGGCGTATTTGCTGAAGGGGTACGGGCTGATGCTGCAGAAGAAGTATCAGGATGCGATAGATGCGCTGGAGAAATGCCTGGACATGACGAAGACGGTGAAGTACGTGACGGAGGCGGACCTTCAGGCACGAACGCAGAAGTTTGGTCAGACGACTTCCGAGTTTGCGCCGACGGCGGAGAAGGTGAAGAAGAACGCGCTGCGGAAGCCGACGGACAAGTCGATCGAGGAGCGCGGAGCGTTCAAGTCGGAGTACGACAAGTTTGCAAAGGAGAACCGGGACTTTTTCAACTATACGTTGCTGGCGCAGTCGCACAAGAAGTTTTTCATGCGGAAGGACCAGGTGATATCGGACGCGGAATATGCGATAGCGAAGGCGACGAGCCTGCTGAAGTCGGGCGGTCAGGTGCGGCAGATTGAGGACCAGAAGAAGAAAGAGGATAAGATCAACGAGGAAATCGAAAAGAAGAAAAAAGAACTCCAGCAGATAGACAAGAAGTAGGGAAGCGAGATGCTTGCCCTTGTGTGTGGGTCAAGAGAAGACGTAGTTTATGATACAAGACCACAAGAACGGTGTCGAAAGAAAGGTTCAGGGGGTGTTATGAAGGCGATTGTGATGGCCGCGCTGCTTGCGCTTGTCGTTGTGTCCGTCAATTCGTGGGCGGCCCCGAAGAAGATCGTGGTCCCGAGAGACGCGCGGTCGGTCCAGAAGGCACTTGACGAAGCGGAAGACGGCGACACGGTGTATGTTCAGAACGGCACCTACCGCGAGCACATCGTGATGAAAGACAACGTGGCTCTGGTGGGTGAGGACGTCGAGAAGACGGTGCTGCAGGGAAGCGGCGGCAGGCCGGTGGTGGAAGGAGCAAACCGCTCCCTTATCAGGAACTTCACCATCGAACGCGGCAGCACCGGCATTATCTGCAAAAACACGAATCCAACCATCGAACACAACATTATCCGCAACAACAGGACCGGCGTCCACTGCCTTGTGTCGCTCCCTGAAATCAAGAACAACATCATCCAGTCAAACCAATGGACGGGCATATTCTGCGAGTTGATCACCAATGGGCAACGCACCTCAATCGACCACAATTTTATCGGTGAAAACAGGTACTGCGGCATCATGCTGGCCAACAAGAGCGAAGTGCTTGTCGAGAACACCATTCTGTTCCACAATCAGCAATACGGCATCTACGTCAACGAAGATTCGAGAAGGTCGCGCATCATCTACAACGATTTCTATGCAAACAGGCTGGCTTGCAGTCCGTTCGCAGTAATCAATGAGACCAACGTCTCGAAGGACCCCGGGCTTCCTTCCATAGGCATAGTCGGATTTTCATTCGAAAGTTTTGGGGGAAAAGGGTTCCCGCTTGCGGGCCTGGGAAAGGGCGGTTCGGACATCGGGCCCATGAGTGACGTTGCGCTTAACAAGGTGCGCATCGATTCCGACGGCGACGGCATTCCCGACGACGTGGATCAATGCCCCGATGTTCCCGAAGACAAGGATGGATTTCAGGACGAGGACGGCTGTCCTGATTTCGACAACGACAACGACGGCATTTTCGACGCGCAGGACATGTGTCCGAACGAGCCCGAGGATTTTGACGGGTTCCAGGATGAGGACGGTTGCCCGGATAACGACAACGATGGCGACGGAATTCCGGACAAACTTGACAAATGCCCGAACACGCCCGAGGACATAGATGGCTATCAGGACGATGACGGTTGTCCGGACGGCGGCGGACCCGGGAAGGCTCCTGCGCAGAAATCCCCTGCCGCGCCCGTGAAACCCGAGCCCAAGAAACTTCCGGCCCAGACCACGCCTGCCAAGTCGAAATAGAAGCAACCATCGGGATTCAGCAAGACGACGAAGGGGTTGTAAAACCTCTATCGTCGCATCTTTTTCTTTAGGGTATCGCCGAAGCGTCAGAATGCCCCTTTCCCCGAAATCGAGTCAAACAATCTTGACATTTAACGATTGAAGAACCCCGCAGCAAGCTTCGAGGAATGCGCTCGCTATGGGATTCAAGAATTGGAATAGATCTCTGACTCGATCAATCTGCATATTTATCCAGCCCGTTTTTTTGTACCCCCGCGACAATTGATCCATCTGCCACCTCCAAGCACACCGGTTGCTTTGTTGAAATGGATAGTGTCAGTCAGCAAGAACGGATTGCAAAATTATATCCTTTTCGCGTCGCTGCCCAAGAATGGGTTGCAGCAGCGCAACCAGGTTGAAGATTTCCATTTGCATGTTGCAGAATGTAATCCGCGATACCACAATACCTTACAGTTCTATCGGATAATTGGCACACGACCTGCATATTCCTTCATCCGTATCCTTCCCAGCCCAAACCATTACCACAAATAAAGGGAGTGTGCAACATGAAGAAACAGTTTGCAGTTGCAGTCGCAGCAAGTTTGGCGATCATGCTGACATCATGCGCCAACAATCCTTCCGGTCTTGCAAGCCGGAAGGCAGGAAGTGCCGAGCTCTGGGCTTCGGTCGTGAAACCACAAACCGAGAATGTCCTGGCAAAAACGCAAGAGGCGCAAGCCACCACGTGGGACAGTCTGGTGGTTAGAATTACCGCAAGCGATATGGACACAATTCTCGAGTCAGCAAAATTCAGTCCTTCTGATCCATATGTCTCCACATTGGTAGACAATATTCCTGCCGGAAAGAAGCGCATGTTTGAAGTCTTCACAAAGACTAAGGACAACGTCATTATCCATACTAGTGTTTCCCAGATCGTGGATATTTCCCCAACGGAAAAGAAGACCATGGATTTCAAGTTGGTTCCAGTTCGGGGCTCAATATACATCGACTTGTCGAATATTCCGACCAACGTAAACCGGATATGTGCCACGTTTGCGGGAATGTCCACCTGTGACGACAGATCAACAAAAATGTTTCTGAGCATCGACAATATACCGGACAGCACCTCTGATTCGCTTGTGCTGGAAGGCACGGATACGGCCGGCGGGGTTGTATATCGTTCCGCCATGTGGCTTACATTCTCAGTGTTGCGGGACACAAGTGTTTCAACCAGTTTCTACCGGGTCACAACCGGCGCGTCTGTGTCGGTAACGGCCCAAATTCCTGCTGTGACGGTTGTATCTGGAAATGTTGGAAGTGCCAAGACAATAGCCTTTGAAACCGGCCGTCTTATTATTTCCGAAATCATGTATAACGCGAACGATTCTGAATACATAGAAATCTATAACCCCCTGAATGTGACCTATAATGATTCACTTATTATTGAGATTGATGGAACTTGCCGGGCATTCGGGATTGTTTCCATCCAGCCCCAGGGTTTTTTTGTGGTCGGCAGAAGAAGCCTGCCGTGGGTTGATACCTACAGTTCCGTCTCATCTGCTTTGGACCTTACTTCCACAGGCAACTGGCTCAGCCTTCGCTCCAGGGCCGCAGGCGATACGGTTCTGGACTGGGTGGCCTTTGCAGGCGGCAGCAACACCCAGGAATGGCCCAACCTCGGCTCAGGTAAGAAATCCATTGTACTTGACACGCTCACGGCCGACCCCACATATAATAATTATGGTAGAAATTGGAAGACGGCCCAGACACTTATAAGTCAGCTGTTTCCTTCGACCGCAACCCTGCAATACGGAACCCCGAGAAGCGCAGGCTTGTAGCAAATGGAATCGAACCGTCGTGTACTTGTCAAGGACCGCCTCATCAGCAGGTTCGGCATTTGCCCTTGAGGGTTCCCTCGAGGGCTTTCAACTAATTACCAGCCCAAGAAATGATTGGAAACCGCTCACTTCGGGTATGAACCAAAGCCCTTGGCTGCAGTTGTTTACTCTTGCATAAAATTTATTTCCCATCATTTCCTTCCATTAACTATTTATAATTTGTTGAGCGATGGTTCCTCTAGCCCCCAAGGAGGAGAGCATGGCTGTGGTTCAATGCGTCCGTAAAAAATCGAGTCTGAGGATCCTGAGTGCCGTTCTGTTGATGTGCTTTTTCACGCCGTCGTTTTCCGGGTCTCTGCAGGATTCTTTCAACCAATACTTTGCCTCCCTCAAGAAGGATTTCGGCAAACTTGCGGCAAGCACCGCGCATAAAAACATGCGTTCAAAATCCACAAGCGGCGTGTTTGTTGCTTTCTTGAAAAAACACCAGCCATGTTCATACCTTGCAAAAATCAATCAGCGGGGGAAGATCGTAAGCGAAGTAATTCGCGGAGAGGTTCCCAAGAAGGCGGTAAACCGCAAGGTGGGTGATGCGGAATGGTATGCCGCCACGGTAAAGAACAAGAAACCATATCAGGGTGTTGTCGAGGACAACGGCAGGTATTACCTGGTTTGGACCGTGCCTGTCCTTTCGAAGAAAAGGTGCGTGGGCGTGGTCGTTTCAAAAATTGACATATGGGATTGTTTCCATAAACTCTCAAACGAGACGCCTACGCCCTTTCTGGTGAGACTCGGACAGAAAAGCCTGTATTCGAACAAGTGGAAGAATGAGGGTGAATTTAATGAGGACACGCTCTCCATTCCGGGAGTGGAACAGATCTCGCTGCTTTCCGAGAAACCTCTTGCAGCAACGCATGCGGCCGAAACACTGGCAGCGTCGGTGCGCAGGGACACCGGTTCTTTAACCCAGTCGGCTGGTACTTCACCGTCGATTTCTACCGGACAGGCCAATGCGCCCGCCACAGGAAAATCAACAAAACAGTCGACAGGACCCGCAAAACACCGTATTATAGTTATTGTGATCGCTGTTGTAGTGGTGCTTCTGCTTCTGTTCCTTATCTTCCGGTTATATGTCTGGCTCAATCACAAATTCCTGATGCGAGCTATCAATAAACCGGATTGAGGTGAATATACAAGAGGCCGTGGTTCTGTCGATTTTTCGCACTTGCAGGTGAACCTGTTACAGAAAAGGGCATCTCATGGGCACAAATAACGTGATTTTTCTGGAGGTCATAGAATGGCTTGACCAGACCGGCGACCGATTCGTGCAGCGAATTCCGGAAATCGGGTCGGGAGAGATCAAGTATGGCGCGCAACTGGTCATCCGCGAAAGTCAGGTGGGCGCATTCTTCTACAACGGTAAAGCCATCCACGTGTTCGGACCCGGAAGGCACACGCTTCAGACCGCAAATATCCCGATACTCAACAAAATCATGAGCATTCCCTGGGGCCTTACCAGCCCCTTGCGCGCCGAAGTTTACATACTCAACATGAAAACGTTTATAAACCAGAAGTGGGGTACAAAGGACCCGGTCGCCTTCAAGGACTCGCAGCTGGGGCTCATCCGCCTGCGCGCCCACGGCCAGTTCAATGTTCGAATCGTACAGCCGCTCCTATTCATCAATTCGCTTACCGGAACCGTGGGAAGTTTTTCAACGGATGATCTTTCCGATTACATGAGCAGCGTTATTGTGTCGAGGTTCAATGACTATCTCGGGGAACATCTTGACACCATGTTCAACCTGCCCGGCAAGTACGATGAGGTTGCGGAAGGGCTCAAGAAACAATTACAGGAGGATTTTGCCCATTTCGGTCTTGAGCTTCCAAATCTTTTCATCAATGCAATCACGCCGCCGTTGGAAGTTCAGCAGGCGATTGATGACAGGAGCAAGCTCGGACTTTTTAGCAATCTCAATGACCTCATGAAAATGAAATCCGCAATGGCAATCGAGAAAGCCTCTCAGAATCCCGGCAGCGGCAACGGCATGGGAATGGGATTCGGGCTCATGATGCCCGCCATGTTGTCCAGACAGCTCTCCCCGCAAGACCCGGCGGCGGCGCAGGCGACCCAGAAGTGCCCGGATTGCGGGCAGCAGATCCCGGCCGAAGCCCAGTTCTGCCTTTATTGCGGCCACCAGCTTCTGGTATTTTCCCAGTGTGTCAAGTGCGGCAAGAACCTGGCCCCGTTTGCCAAGTTCTGCCCGCAATGCGGCCAGCAGGTTACTCCGCAGGCCCCGAGCAAACATTGCAACCACTGCGGGTTTGACAACCTTTTCAACGCAATATTCTGCAACAAGTGCGGTGAACGCCTCTAACAGCATCCTGGAGCATCAGTGCCCGCAGTGCGGCGCGGCGGTGAGCCTGTCCGAAACCGACAGGCTCTTTACGTGTCCTTATTGCCGCGTCAAGCTGTTCATTGCTTTCCAGGACCATGGTTCGCTGTATCTTGCCAGCAGTCTTCCGGAAGCGCACGATTTTTTCTACATGCCCTACTGGTGGTTCAAGGGGACCGAATATTCGCTTTCTCTCGGCGGCACTTCCCACAGAATCATTGACCACAGTCTTATCGCCGCGAACAATTCTCTTCTTCCCCAGACGCTCGGCATACGGTCGCAGACCGTGAAAATGAGGTTCGTTGAGCCGTCAACCCCAGGGGTTTTTGTCCGGCTTGATTACGGGTTCGATTCTCTCAAGAACAGACTCATTCCTTCTCGTTCTGTTGAAACGCATCTTTTCGTCTCCATGCAGTCCGAGGCTGTTTCGGGATTCCTCTCTCCGGGAGTGCAGGACCGCGCTTTTCCCGTCTTGAAGACCGCGCTTGTCGGTGAGGCGGTGAATCTGCTGTATGCACCGTACTTCCTGAGAAACAATGTTTTGTTTGACGGGATTTCCGGAGCGGAAGTGGGGACGATGAGCGATCCAATAAATACGGAGGCTGATTCGCGGCCGGCCGGTCCGGCATTCATCTCCACCCTGTGCCCCGAATGCGGAGGGGATTGCAGCGCCGAACATGACAGTCTTGTTGTCGTATGCGCCACCTGCGGCCGCGCATGGAGCGCAACCAGGAACGGGCTCGAACGGGCGGACTATGTCGTGTGGAACGGCGGTTCCAAAGCCGATCTCTGGATTCCATTCTGGCGGTTTGACGTTTCGGCAGCCCCGGTGCGGCTTGAGTCGGTTGCGGATTTCATTCGTTTTGTCAATGCACCGCGCGCCGTGCTGCCACCCATGGAACAGCAGAAATTTTTCTTCTGGGTACCCGCGTTCAAGGCGAATCCGCAGCTGTTTCTCCTTCTTTCCAAGCTGCTCACCACGAACCAGAAGGAACCGCAACAGTCCCAGGACGTTTCGCAGAAATCTTCATTCTACCCCGTCACCCTTGACGCAATGGAGGCGTTTGACGCGGTGCCTGTTATTCTCGGCGACATAAGCCAGGCAAAAAAGCGGGTTCTTCCCATGCTGAAGGACTTATCCCTATCTCTCAAGTCAAGCATGCTGGTCTATGTGCCGCTGGTCCGCAAGGGAATGGAATTTATTCAGCCGGAAATGAATTTCGGCGTGCAGGAAACGGCGCTCAAGGTTGGAAGAATGATGTGATGCCTGGCTCGAGGAAACCCGAAGGCACGAATGTCCGTTCCGGCAGGTTTCCTGCCGACCCTGCTATTGCGCCGTTCCCACCAGTTTTCTCACCGCATCGAGCGTCGGTGTTCCGGCGGCGCGGGCCTTGCGGGCACCGGTCTTTCGCACCTCGTCAACATAGTCGCGATTGGCGGCCAGCTGTTCGCGTTTTTGCCTGAAGGGCAGAAAATATTCCCAGAGGACTGAGAATAATTCCTTTTTGGCGTCCCCGTATCCGTACCCGCCGTTTCGAAGCCGCTGTTCCATTGCCGATGTTTTTTCCCGTCCTGCAAAGAGCTTGTACACGGCGAACACCACGCTCCTGTCCGGATCCTTGGGCTGTTCGAGCGGCGTGGGGTCGGTGACAATGCTCATGATCCTCTTCTTGAGTTGATTTTCCGGAGCAAAGATGTCGATGGTGTTGCCGTAGGACTTCGACATTTTCTGGCCGTCGATGCCGGGGATCACGGCCACCTCTTCGCGGATCCTCGGCTCCGGCACCGTGAACACGTTGCCGTAGGTCTGGTTGAATTTTATGGCAATATCGCGGGCAACTTCAACGTGCTGTTTCTGGTCTTTTCCGACGGGAACGACATTCGTCTGATACATGAGGATGTCGGCGGCCATGAGCACCGGATACGAGAACAGACCGTTGCTGGCAGGAAGGCCTTTCGCAACCTTGTCTTTGTAGGAATGGCAGCGTTCAAGGAGCCCCATGGGCGTCACGTTGTTAAGATACCAGGTGAGTTCGGTCACCTCGGGAACATCGGACTGGACCCAGAATACCGACTTGTCGGGACTAATACCGAGCGCGAGCAGGTCGATAATCGCTTCGTTGGTGTATGTCTGAAGCTGTTTCGGATCAAACACCGACGTGAGACTGTGCAGGTTGGCAAGAAAGCAAAACAGCTCATTTTCTTCCTGCGATTGCACCATGGGCTGGATCATGCCGAGAAAGTTGCCGATGTGAAGCGTTCCCGAAGGCTGGATCCCCGATAGGATGCGCATGTTGTCAAATCCCTCTTTGTTTTCCGTTGAGACCCGGATTTCTCTATAAAAAATACGTTGCCGCTGATTGCAGATTGGTGAATTTTCTCGGGGCGTGCCGCGGGGCGGTCATTACTCCCGGGGACTCGCGCTCAGAATCCCATGGTAGCAACGAATTCCTCGTTGAAATCCTTCCGGCCCGACAACTCGATATACCGTGCCATGGCCGCGATTCTCTCAACGCGCACCCTGAAGCTGCTTGACTGTACGGCATTGCGCGCGCCGGTGCCGGCAGCGTTGCCCAGTGAAATCACCCTGCCTTTTAGTTCCCCTGGAATCAAGCCGATTGCCGCTGCGTTTTTCACGTTCATGAAGGAGCCGAACGCGCCGGCCAGATACAGATGTTCCACGTCTTCAATGCGGAGGCCCGCGGTTTTGAGCAGGATTCTTATGCCGGCCTGAATTGCCGCTTTGGCAAGCTGGATCTCCCTGATGTCGGCCGGCGTAACCGCGATGGAGCGTCCCGTGGCCGTCCGGGCGCCTCTTTCGACGACGAACCGCGCTTTCATGTATCCGCTCGCGTCAATTATTCCTTTGTCAAGCAATACCGCGGCGATGTCGACGATGCCGGACCCGCATATCCCCGCGAGCGGCGCATCGCCGATGGTGTCGTACTTCCCGTTATGAAATGAGCACAATGCCCCTTCGATTCCCCCCATGCCGCATGCAAGCGACGCGCCTTCGAATGCCGGACCCGCCGCGGCGGCGCAGCACCAGAGTCTGTTTTTATTGCCAACGGCGATTTCGCCGTTTGTTCCTATGTCAAGGTACAGCGAATACTCCCTGCTGTCAAGTATCGGCGTGGATGCGACGCCTGCCGTTATGTCGGCACCCACGTACCCCGATACGCCCGGAAGGATGCAAACGACGCCGGTTTCGTTCATCTGAAGGCCGCTCAGCCTGCCGGTTATTTTTTGTGAAGCCGTGAAGACCGGTTGGTAAGGCGCATGTGCGATGGAAACCGGGTTTATCCCCAAAAAAAGGTGGAGCATTGTGGGATTGCCCGCAACTGCCGCCCGGCGGATGTCTTTGCATTGCACGCCCGCTCTGCGGCACAGCGCGCCGATGGATTCATTTATTCCTGCGATAAGGCAATCACGAAGCTCCCTAAGCCCGCCTCTGCGTTCCATGCAGTGATGAATCCTGCTAATCACATCATGGCCGTATGCGCTTTGTGGATTGACAAACGATTCAACACCGGCTGATATTCCTGCCGCCAGGTCCTCGAGATAAACCACCACCGTCGTCGTGCCGATGTCGATGGCAAGGCCATACGATCTTTTCGGACGCGAGCGTGAATTGTACGGCCTTGGCCGCTTGCGGCGTACCGCCTGCAGGTCTTTCCCCGATTCGAGGATGAGCGCCTTGGCGCGCGGCGGCACGACGACTTCCAGGTCGCGCGTGACTGTGTGGCGGCAGGCCAATCTCCGTCCTGTGCCTCGTACGGTTACGGCGCATTTTCTGCAAATGCCTTTTCCCCCGCATACGGTAAAGAACGATGCGCCGGCTTTCCGCAATATGTCAAGAAGTGAGCCGCCCTTGCGGGCAAGCACTGTCTTCTTTGCGCCGTCGAAGATGGTCACTCTGACAAGCGCTTCGGCATCATGCATGTTTTTCATGTCTCACTCAAAATACATAATTCGAATACGGGCACAGAATTCGGCGAAAAGGAGCCGAATGCTGCCGGTGGAAAAACGGAGGCCGCAGATAGGGGATTGTCGGCCATACAAATTGTTGCTACCGGCACGCTATGAGGTACTATTTTACTGAAGGTTCGGAACCGCCACAAACCAACAGTTCATCACTATGAGTTTTCAAACCAAGCTTTTTCTTGTCTTTGCGCCGTTTTTCGTCATTGTCGTTGCGCTCATGCTGTTCTTTACAATACAGTTCGAGCGCCACATCATCCGGCAGTTCGAAAGCGACATTCAGGACATAGTCCATACGGTGCACTATTCGACGCAGAAACTTGCCACCAGAAAGGGCCGCGACTTTGAGGCGCTGGAGCGGTTCATCGAAGAGATGAAAAGCGACAGTCGCGTCCGTGAAGTTTCGGTAGTGGGAAGCACGCAAAAGATCGTGGCGAGCACCAACCCGAAGAAAGTGGGGCAGCAGAGCAGTCTTCTATCCGGCAAGGAAATTATCGTACGTGCGCAATACGGCGCCGAGGATTCCGGCGGAACGCCGGTGCGCTACGATTTCGTCCAGGTCCCCATCATCCGCGACAACAAGGTGATCGGCATGCTCGAGACGTCCATCGTCGTCAACGATTTCGGGATTCTTGCCCGTCAACTGAACATACGGACCCTCATCATAGCATCGATAGCGCTGTTCATCATGTTCTTTGTTTCGTTCTTCGTACTGTATCGCCTCAGCAAGCCCCTGCGGCAGCTTTCCAGCGCGGCAGAGCACGTGGCGTCGGGCGACCTGTCGGTGCGGCTCCCGCACAAGGGGCGCGATGAGATCGGGCGCCTCACCAAATCCTTCAACGCCATGACGCAGAAGCTGAGCATGCAGAAGCTTCTGGAGGATAAGCTGCGCGATCTTGAGCGTCATGCGATCCTTGCCGAAATGGCCTCAAACCTCGCCCACGAAATACGGAACCCCCTCAATCTTATCAATCTCACGGCCGATCATCTCAGCGACGAATACCTTCCGGAGGAAGAAGGCCGGCGGGGGTCCTACCTGGAGCTGATAACGGCGCTCAAGGCGGAGGTTCAGCAGCTTAACAAGATGGTAAGCGAGTTCCTCACCATCGGCAGACCTTCGCGGCTCAAGAAGACCGAATTCCCCTTGTCCGAACTGTTCGATCAGCTGCAGATGCTTATCAAGCAGCAGCTTCTCGCGAAGCGCGTTTCCATGGAATATTCCGGCGACACATCGCAGACCATCAATGCCGATATCGAACAGATGCGGCTCGTGTTCCTCAACCTGCTCCTCAATGCCATCGAGGCGGTTCCCGAGGGAGGCACGATATCGCTTGTCGCGGAGCCCACCCCAAACCGCAGCATGCTCATAAGAGTCGTCGACAACGGGCAGGGGATCGCACCGGAAAACCTCGAACGCATTTTCGAACCGTACTTCAGCAAGCGGCCGGGCGGAACAGGGCTCGGGCTCGCACTCGCTCGCAGAATTGTCGAGGAACACGGCGGCACGATACACGCCAGCAACCATTCGGGCGGCGGCGCGCAGTTCGACATCGTGCTGCCGATTGACAAAGTAGAAGATGCCGTCCCGGCCGAGGCCGCCGAGGCATCGTAGAGGATCACAGCATGGCACGAGTACTCATCGTTGACGACGAGGCCGCGCAGCGGAACATCATGGCAAGTATCCTGCGGTCGGCGGGACATCTGGTCGTGGAGGCGCACAATGTGGACAGTGCGCTCGTGCAGCTTTCGGAATTTGGGCCCGATGTCATTCTTACCGACCTCAAGATGGAAGGGAAGAGCGGTTTTGTGCTGGTCGAGGAAGTCGCCAGGCTTCCTCTGCCTCCAAAGGTCGTCATGATAACCGCCCACGGATCTCCCGAAATAAAACAAAAGGCCAAACAGCTGGGCGCATACCATTATCTCAGCAAGCCGCTGCAGAGCCAGGTCCTGCGGGAGGTGGTGGACCTTGCCGCGGAAACCTACACCGCCCGCCTCGAAAGTCAGAAACTGCGCGACGAACTTACGAAACAGCAGACGGAAGGTCTGGTGGCGGTGTCGGAGGTGATGAGGAACGTACTGGATATTGTCAAGAAAGTCGCGCAGAGCGACTCCACGGTGCTGATCCGCGGCGAGTCCGGCACGGGCAAGGAACGGATCGCGCGGCTCATCCATTACCAGAGCGGCCGCGGCCGCAAGCCCATGCAGAGCATCAACTGTGCGGCGTTCACCGAGACCCTGCTCGAATCCGAGCTGTTCGGCCACGAAAGAGGCTCGTTTACCGGTGCGCAGAACTTGCATGTGGGGCTCATAGAATCCGCTTCGGGCAGCACCCTGTTCCTCGACGAAGTCGGCGACATGTCGCTGTCGACGCAGGCGAAACTCCTGCGCGTGTTCCAGGAAAAGGAAATCAGGCGCGTGGGCGGCACGAAGAGCATCCCGGTCGACCTCCGCATCATCGCCGCCACCAACAAAAACCTCGAAGAGGCGATAAAGCAGGGAACATTCCGCGACGACCTCTATTACCGGCTCAACATCATCCCGATTTCCATCCCGCCGCTGCGCGAACGGGGCGAAGACCTCGAGGCCCTTCTCCGGTTCTTCCTCAGCCGCTCGGGCAGGCCGAAGACGGTGGACGATGCGGCGATGAAACTCCTCCGGGAATATTCGTGGCCGGGGAACGTGCGCGAGCTCGAGGCGGTGATGGAGCGGATTACTGTTTTGTCAAGCAGCGACCGGATCACGGTGGACGACCTGCCGGTCGAACTGCGCGTAGCCAGGTCCGTTTCCGCGATTTCCACCGCCCTGGACCTTCCGAGAGAGGGAATCGTGTTTGAGGAGTGGGAAAAGAACATGCTGGCCCAGGCGCTCAAGCAGTCGGGCGGGGTGATGGCTGATGCAGCGAAGCTTCTCGGAATGACCTACCGCACCTTCCAGTACCGCGCGGAGAAATTCGGGCTCAAGGAGGGGCAGCAGTTCACAGGCTGACCCTTTCCGGAATCCCCGCTGCTTCCTGCCTTGTTTTTCGTGCAACCGGCATCCCCAAGTCCTATACCCCGACATACAATTTCGTGTATGTAAACACACCAAATCGTATGTTATGCGCTTAACCTGGCTGTTGCCCCTTTCCTTAATCTGAATCTCAAAATGGTCGTAATGTTTTGAATCATAACAAGCTGGCCGGTTTCCAACAGAAGCGGCCTATTTTGGCAAGTGGTTTGCGTCAGTATCTGCGTTGTCTCTGAAACTAGGAATGTCTTAAACAATCAAACCCCATATCAATCAACCTTTCACCATCACATAAAGGAGTGCCGTATGAAGCTCACCAAGATTCTTGTCCTCGCCCTCGCCTGCACAAGCCTTGTGCTTGCTCAGGAAGCCGCTGCTCCTAAGGCCGCGCCGGCCAAAGGTGCGAAGAAAGAGGCAGCACCCGCCGCGATCAAGGGAATGTTTGTATCCGCCGACGCAGTCGCGAACACAATCATTGTAAAAGTTGGAAAGAAAGACGACACCCTGTCCGTTGCCACCGATGCCAAGATCACAAGCGGAAAAGAAACAATTACCCTTGGCGACATCAAAGCAGACTCAAAAGTGACGGTTACCTGCAAGATGGTTGACGGAAAGAAAGTCGCCGAAAAGATAGCTGTTGCAGCCGCTGCAGCACCCAAAGCCGAAAAAGCGAAGAAAGCAGAAAAGACGGAAGCCGCTCCTGCAGCCGCTCCTGCCGCTGAACCTGCAAAGTAATTGCCGTCGCTTTTGTTCGACTATGGGGTTTGTGTCATGGCCGCCCCGGGGAAACCCGGGGCGGTTTCTTTTTCCGCCTGCCCCGCCGCGCGCTCGAGACCGCAAAGCCTTGCTTCCTACCTGAAGCCGCTGATGTCGCGTTTGTCAGCATGAGGATGCGCATGTTCACTATCATGCGCGTGATCGTGAGGATGTGAGTGCGTGATGCCAAGGTGGCGGTGCACATGCACGTGCACGAGGTTGTTTGCCTGCAAAAATTCGGCATCGGTCAGGATTTCCTCTGCCGTGCCGCTGCGTATAACGGTTTTTTCCGCGCCGAACACGTGGACCACGTCGGCGATCTCTTCCACGATGTGCAGGTCGTGCGTCGCCATAACGATTGTTTTTCCGGCCGCATGCGCCTGCTGGAGCACGTCGATGATGTCGCGCATGGTCTGGGGATCGAGCCCGGCCGTGGGCTCGTCGAGAAGCAGCACCTCGGGCTCCATGACCAGCACCGAAGCAATGGCCGCCTTTTTCTTTTCGCCGATGGAAAGCTGGTGCGGCGAACGGTCAAGAAGGTGGGTGATCCTCATGATTCCGGCGATTGCATCGAGCCTGCGGCGGATTTCATCGTGATCGACGCCAAGCTGTAGAGGCCCGAATACAATATCTTCCCGCACCGTGGGGCAGAAGAGCTGGACCTCGGGGTTCTGAAACACGAACCCGACGCGCCGCCGGAAGTTGCGCTGTGCCGCGGCGTCGCGCATTGATTTTTCGGAAAGCTCCCTGCCGAAGGCAAACACGGTCCCTTTGCCTGCAAAAATCAATGCGTCCAGCAGGGTGAGGAGGGTTGACTTTCCCGTGCCGTTTGCGCCGATGATCGCAACGCGGTCACCTGCGTTGACGGAGAGGGATATGTCCCTGAGGGCCGGAATGCTTCCCGGGTACGAATACCCGACGCCTGTCAGCGAAAATATCTGTTGAGCCATAGTGTTCCTATCAGCGCGCAGAGCGCCAAAGCGGAAAAGGCAAAATCTCCGGCTGTTGCTTTGAATTCGTCAAGGACATACGCCTCGCCCGAGTATCCCCTCGATACCATGGCATCGTACACCTGCGACTGCAACCGGTACGAGCGTAGCCACAGACCCGCCATGGTGGAGGTAACCACCCTGCGGCCTTCTTTGGATGACGATACAAACCCGACGCGGCTCTTGATCGCAATGAACATTCTCTGGATGATATCGAGAAGCAGAAAGATGTATCGGAAGCTCATGCTCATGGTCATGACGAACACCTGCGGCACGCGGAATATGCGCAGTGTTTTGAGAAGAACGTGCTGACGTGTGGTGAGCACGAGCAACACCGCGATGGAAACCGAATCGAGCACCCGCATAAAGAAAATGATTGCGGAGTCAACCCCTTGTCTCGTGATCGCAAGGTTCCATCCCAACAACCTGAAAGAGGCGAGCGGCTCGCCGGGCGTCACGACATCAAAGATCGCCGGCACTACGATAAAGAGTGAGAATATCGGGACAAACAGGAGCGTGCGCTCGAGAAACAGCAGGAGTCCTATTGATGAAACCCCGGTCAGAATGAGCACGGCACAATAGACTGCCGACAGTTCGGCGACGCTTTTCGACATCAGGACCGTTGCCAGCAACAGGATCGTGCCGAGGAGCTTAAAGCGGGGATCGCGGTCCTGAAGAAATCCTTTGCGGCCGGCAACGCCCTCCGCCGACACGGTCTCCTTGAGCACGGAAACCGCGCCCAGAATGGTTCGCTCCAGAAATCCGCCGGTCTTCTTTCCGCTCATCGCCCGTTTTCCTTTTTGGAAAGCAGTTTCCCGAGCAGAAATGCAAGGCCGACACACAATCCGATGCCGACAACCGCCGAGACGATATATGCAAGGCTCAAATGCCTCAAGCCGAGGTTCTCCCACCCTTTAAAGGCATAATCGGGCAAGGGGGCATTCCACAGCTTGCCGAGTTTCCCCAGTCCACTGGGGATGTATCCGACCAGTCCCTGCATTTCCTTCGCGCCCCACTCTCCCCATGCCGATCCCGCCTTGAATTTTTCCGGCAAGTAAAGGCCTATTGGGGAAAGGACGGCGAGAACGCCGAGTCCGATCCACAGTTTTGTCGTTGTCTTCATGATGGCGCCGTGGTTTCCCGCCCGAGCAGCGAAGGATCCTGCGCTTGAAGGAATTTGACAACCAGCGCCGTTACCGCAAGCTCTACCCAACCGAATACGAGCGCGTGCCCGCCCACCATGGAAGTGATCGCGACTTTCAGTCCGTAGGGACAATACAGCGCTTGGCCGGAAGCTGTATGATGAAGCAGCGGCTGCAAGCCGAATTCGACGCCCGCGCACAGGGAGGCGATAACAAGTCCAGCGTATCCGGCAATCCCCGCCGCAACAACCCTTCGAACCGATTTAACCGGGCTGTTACCACTTATCAATCTGTAGACCAAATACCCCGCGAACGGCAGAACAAACGCCATGTTGAAGCAGTTTGCGCCCAGGGCGGTGATGCCCCCGTCGCCGAAGAGGAGGGCCTGTATCACGAGCGCCACGCTCACGGCAATGCAGGCCGCCCACGGGCCGAGCAGTATGGCCACAAGTACGGCGCCCACGGCGTGCCCGGTTGTGCCACCCGGAATCGGGATGTTGAACATCATGATGACAAACGAGAACGCGGCGCCGATGGCGAGCAGCGGGACTTGCTTGGCCGCCAGCGTCTTTTTCACGCGGCGCGAGGCAAGGACCCATATCGGCGCCATGGCGGCGTAGCCGATGCCGCAGGTGATGGGGCCGAGATAGCCGTCGGGAATGTGCATGAGGACTCCTTGACCAGAAAAATAGTGGATGGATATAGTGGCATGAAAAACATTTTTATGCTATCATTCGTAGCACAAAAGGTATATTCATGCTACCACGGTAAGGCGTTAGCAGTTATGTTTGATCAGCATAGAGAATCATGGTTACGAAAGACAACTGCGGCCTACGGCTAAACTATCCAATGTGCAGTAGCTCACAGAAAGGGGCGTCGATGACAAAGAGAGCTTGTTTAGTGCGTTTAGCGGATGGTCGCCCCGGATTTCTATTCTCGCAGGCTCATCGTTTTATCCTCGCGGTACTGTTTCTTGCAGGCTTATCCCATGCCGAGGTTCCTCATCCCGACGAGATACCGGTTCCGGTGGAAAGCGATTCGGCAGTTGCGGTTTCCAATGACAGCGCCAAGGCGGCAACCGATTCCAACGCCCAGACGGCCAAGGCCGCGAAAACGAAGACAGGAATAACGGAACTCGCACCGATAAATGTGCTCGGGCATTATCAGAACAAAACAGGAACCACCGAAGCCGCCAGCAGCGGGTCCTACACCAGTCAGCTTCTGGAAGACCGTCCGATCCTTCGGCCCGGCGAAGTTGAAGAACTTGTTCCCGGACTCATCGTCACCCAGCACAGCGGCGCAGGCAAGGCAAATCAGTTTCTGTTGCGCGGTTTCAACCTCGACCATGGGACCGACTTTGCAACTTCGGTCGATGGCGTACCGGTCAACCTGCCAACGCAAGGCCACGGTCAGGGCTACGACGATCTCAATTTCGTTATTCCGGAACTTATCGATCATGCCGACTATTTCAAGGGAACCTACAACGCGGCAGAGGGCGATTTCTCTTCCGCGGGAGCGATCAACATTTTCTATGACAAGCAGCTTGCCCACCCTTTTGTGACTGCAACGATCGGCTCCTATGGCTACTACCGTTCCCTTGCCGCCGCATCCACCGATCTGGCCGGCGGCAAACTTCTTCTCGGATTGGAGGCGATGCACCAGGATGGACCGTTTGTTGTTCCCCAGGACTTCAACAAGTTTAACGGCATGTTGCGCTGGTCGCGCCAGCTCGGCGATGGAACCTTTGACATAGAGGCAATGGGTTATTCCGGTGAATGGAATGCCACCAACCATATCCCGCAGCGGGCCGTGACCGAAGGCCTCATCAGCATCTGGGGCACCGAGGACTCCAGCGACGGCGGCACGTCTCACCGCTACAGCCTTTCAACCTCCTGGAAAGGACAGCTCGGAGGCGGCGTGCTTTCTGCCAACGCATACGTTGTCCAGTACTACATGAATCTTTTCTCAAATTTCACCTACTTTCTTGACGACACGGTGAACGGGGATCAGATGAACCAGAAAGACAACAGATGGTTCTTTGGAACATCGGACAATTGGCAGCGGGAATTCTCGTTGCTTGGCCTCCAGGAAAAATTCCGGGCAGGCCTCGACGCGCGTTGCGATCTGATTGATCCGGTGGGACTGCTGCACACCGATCACCGCCGTGTGCTCGAATCCTGGGGCGTGGACAGCGTCGTGGAAACAAAAATTGAACCGTGGGTTGATCTGGACAGCCGGCTTACGCCCTGGATAAAGGTTATGCTCGGGCTGAGAGGGGTATATCTTAATGCCGATGTGCGTTCAGACTACACGGTAAACTCCGGGAGTGCGGAAGCGAGCATGCTTCTCCCCAAGGTAACGGTTGTTTTGGGGCCATGGGCAAAAACCGAGTTGTATGCCAATTACGGGGACGGGTATCACTCAAACGATGTCCGCGGCGCCACCGCAACCATAAATGAGAAGTCCGGCGATTCCGTTGACAAAGTGACACTTCTTGTGCGGTCGCGAGGATTTGAAATCGGCGGACGCAACGATGTCATCCCCGGATTGCAAAATTCTCTCGCCCTGTGGCTTCAGGATTTCAGCTCCGAACTGGTATGGGACGCAGACGAAGGAACCACCGACCCCTCGGCGCCGTCCCGCCGGATGGGTGTCGAGTGGAGCGAACGCTGGCAGCCGTTGCCCTGGCTGCTCTTTGACCTCGACGTGGCGTATTCTCAGGCCCGTTTTATTAACCCCGATACGGATGGACAATATGTACCGGAAGCCATTGAGACGGCCGTGTCGGCCGGCGCTTCTATTCATAGGCTTGGTCCGTTTTCGGCAAGCCTTTTTATGCGCTACTTTGGCCCTCGGGCGCTTGTTCAGGACAACAGCGAGCGGTCAACGGCTTCTACGCTCTTTAACGGCCAAATTGCCTACGATTTCAATCGCAATGTGCGGCTCACGCTTGACGTATTAAATATCTTTAACGCGCAAGTCAATGATATGGAATATTACTATGCGACCCGCCTCAAAGGAGAGCCTGCCGCGGGCGTCAACGACTTTGAAATCCATCCGTCAGAGCCGCTCAGCTTTCGGCTGAGCCTGACGACCAAGTTTTGATAAATACCTGTCCTGGTCTCGTAGCGATGGATTTCTTGTTGTTCTTGACACACTTTGGAGAAAAGTGAAAATATCGATTGATTGATCGATTTGGCTTTTCTTGTTCTTTGAAATATTCGGAGGGACGAACCGGAAAAAGATCGTCAATAAACGCGTTTCCAATACGTAGTTCGATAGCTTATTATGCGCGATAAACCGCTTTTCCTTTTTCAAGCTATACAAAAAAATCTTTTTTTAAAGATTTTCTTCTCGCTATATATCTGCTTCTTTTTGGGCATTGCCCTACCTGCCCACCACCATAGTGACGGTCTGGACCATGATGATTGCGTCTTCTGCACCATGCAGAACAACGCCCCTGTGGCTGAAGTGGTTTTTTCTCTTCCAACGGTCGCCGATTACATCGTCGAATTGCCTCGCCACGTAGTCCACTATTGCATTCCCGGCATTTTGTCCTCTTTTGATAGCCGCGCACCTCCCGCTTTGATCTCGGTTTCTTAAAACACTTCGCCTTTATTTGCTGACCAGCCAGGGAGGCAAATAAGATACTCCAAGTCTAAATTATCTACGCACAACGCATATATAATTCAGACGGAGCATCTAAATAAATAGGCCGAACTCTCCCGGGCTTTCAGCGCTTATTCCTTAAAGCAATGTGTTTAACCATGCGACTCGGGAGGCATATGAAATTCAATTTGGAATTATTGATATATCAACTACAATACGTACGCGGGTTTTCAGGAATTGTTATTTCAAATAATCCCATGCGTAAATCGTTTTTGTTCGTGGTGACCGTTCTTTTTACTTTTGCATGTTTTGCACAGGCGCAAACCAACGTGGATTCCTCTTTGCAAAAAATACACTTGCTCGACACGATGACCGTCACGACCCAAAGGCTCAACGAAGCCCGGTTGGACCGCCTGGGCGCTTTGTCAAATGCAATCCAGCCAACCAACATTGTTACGCCCGAGGCCATCTTTCTCAAAAATGCGGATGATTTTACTCAAGCGGTGACGTCCGAACCGGGCGTCTGCGTCCTGACGGGATGCAGTTCATGCGGTTTCAAGCAAATTCAGATCAATGGCCTGGGCGCAAATCATACAACCGTTCTTGTCGACGGCCTTCCGATTTACACTCCCGTAACGAGTTTCTACGGCGTTGACGCGCTCACCACGGCCGGAGTCACGGACATTGATATCTCGCGCGGGCCTGGCGCTTCTCTCCTGGCTCCAGGCGCCATGGGTGGTGCCATGGATGTTCGTTTTCGTGACCCTATCCGTAATTCCATCACTGCCGACGCCGCTATAGGCAATAATGATTGGAATCATCTTTCGTTCTCAGGAACGGCGGTGGTAGACAGCGGGAAACTCGGCATTCTCGTTGCTGCGCATCACTTTTATGAAGGACAATGGGATGCCGACGGCAATGGCGTTTCGGAGTCTCCGTCTCTCAACGACGAAAGCGCCTTGTTGAGACTGAACGGTCTTATTGGCGAAAACTGGTCGTGGAATCTGCGGTACATGCACAGCTATTCGGAGGTTTTCGGCGCGGCGATGACATCCAATCACATGGGCGCGGCTGTCGGGCCGTCGGATTCGATTCCGCTCTACGTAGGAGGGAATGTAGTGCGAAATACCTTTATAGGCAATCCAATCAGGATATTATTGAATGGGTCCAAACAACTCGAGACGAAGGCTGCGGGCACGCTAACGTGGGATTCGCCGCACCTGGGCACTTGGCAGTTGCGGGCGGGCATGGCCAGCCAATCGCAGGTGTCCGAATATGAGGGCGGCGCGGATTACAACAATTCTGACAATAACTTTGTGGGGGACTTACGCTGGCAGGCAACCGCCTGGGCCAACACCCTTACGCTGGGCATTGACGGAAACATCGAGAAGAATGGCGTCGCAATCCCATCTACTATTACCAAGTCCTTGGAATTACTCCGGATTCTTATAACGCAACTTTCGGAGGCGGTTACTTGCAGGACGTGTGGAACTTCGGACATCAGCGCGACCTGTCCCTGGCGCTGCGCCTGGATGATATTGAGGTTAATTGGATCAATAAGCCCGGCGAAAAAATCGACAATTTCATAGCCGCGCCGAGGGCGAGCCTGCGTTGGGAGTTTATCGAAGGCCTTACGGGACGTCTGTCTGCGGGTTTGGGCTGGCGCGCGCCCCTCACTTTCTTTGAACTTGATCATGGCCTGTTGGATAACGGCTTCGACATTGGCGTTCATAAGCTGGAGAGTGCCGAAGGAGTCGGCGGCTCGCTTTCTTTCGATAAGTCGCAATGGAACGTAACCGTCGGCAGTTATTTCACCGAGGTCTCTAATCTGGAATATGTTGACAACGATTCGACTTTACCCCGTCCCATCTTGCGAAATGATAGTATCCAGCTTCCGTTTTTGGATGTGGATGCCGAAGCCTCTTTTCTTCCATGGTCATGGCTTAAGCTAGGCATAGGCGTCGAACACCAGCAGATTCCCGATCAATACAAAGCAGTAGAACTGGTGGCGGCCATGGAAACCGAAGTCAACGGACGCGTCGAAATGAATTATGGACCTGCTTCACTTTCCGGAGACGTGGCCTGGACCGCGCCGCGAGACCTGACGCCGTACGGCTATGCAAATCAATACAATGTTTTTGAAAACGGCGTAGCAAGCGATCCCAAACTCACTCAGGCACCAGGTTTTTTCGTGGTCAACATGAAAGCGAGTTGGAAGCTGCTTAAGGCGCTGGACCTGTATGCGGGAGCCGAGAATCTGCTCAACTACACCCAGACAGGGTCAGCCCGCGACGATCCTCACTATTGGGATGCTCAAGGCAATTTCAATACCTCGCATATTTGGGGGCCATTGCGTGGAAGGCAATTGTATGTTGGACTGCGTTTGAAGACATAATTCTATACGTGTGGTGAAGGGCCTGCCCGCGAAAAACCGCAGGCCCTTCATCCCAATTCCGGCAATCGTGCGAATTGCAAAAAGATTTTTCTGAATGGAGACTAAGCACATGAAAAAGATGGTTCGCTCGGTGAAATTCTCGGCGGCATTGGCGTTCTGCGCCTTTGCAGTCGCGGCCCAGGTCGCGCCCCCGTCGATCGATGATGAAATCGCGCGGCTGCGAAAGGAACTCATACAATCGCAGGTAGACGCCGAGCGAGTAGGCCAGGAAATGGAAAAGGACAAACAAGACTTCGATGCTTACCGTGCACGCACTTCCCAGCATCTGGCCCAGACACAGAGTCAGCTTGATACTTTGAAGTCCGAGACCACCGTCCAGTCGCGAGCCAATGAGGCGCTCGCAGCCCGGATCAGCGGCGTGCTTGCGCAACGCCATGAGATCGAGCTGTCGCAGGACGAGTTCCGCCAGAAACTGATCTCCTTTTGCAACAACGTTACTCCGGCGGTAAAGAGGCTTCCGCCGCTTATCATGGCGCCCACGCTCTCCGGCCTTTCCCTTCTTATCAATGACCTGGCCACCAAATCGGTCGACATTGTCGAAGGCTGTACGCGGCTGGTGCAGATCCTTAACAAGCTCGACGAAGCCAGCTCCGGCATCCAGGTTTCGCAGGAAAGCTCGCCGACGCCCGACATTCCAGGCATGGTTTACCGTCTTGCGCATCGGGACCATCTTCGAGGCGGTAGTTGACACCAAGGGGGAGAAATGCGCCGTTTTCACAGGATGGGGAAACGACGGCGCTCCTCACTGGAAGAACCTGAATTCGCCGGGCACCGCCATGATGATCCTTCAGGCGGTTAACATCCGGGAAGGAAAATCACTGCCAGCGTTTGTAAATCTCCCTCTTGGCGTCGACGCGGGACAAGGGGGCGCAAAATGAAAAAGATACTTTTCGCAATTCTTTTCCTTACGGTCACGGTATCTTTTGCCGGCAAGGCCGAAAAGATCCAGGCGATGAAGGAAGCGGAACGCAAGGAACTCCAGAACTCCCTCGACAAGGCGCGCGACAGCCTGCAGGAGCTCATTACAAAGGAATACTCGGTCAAGCAGCAGGCCGTGGAAATGAAAGAGGCAAACAAGGACCAGTTCGACAAGCTGCACGAACAGCAAGACCGCATGGAGACGGAACTCGCGCGGATCAAGGAAGAAGAACTCAGCCGCGAACAGTCGCTCGCGGATGAAGTCAAAAACCTCGAAGCGAAAAAGGATGAGTGGACATACCTGCAAAACCAGATCAAGGACATTTTTCAGAAAGAAGCGGACGGCCTCCTTGAGGTCTTTCCGCTCGACAAGGAGATCCGCCGCGCCGAGCTCGAAAAGATCCGGGCGTCCCTAGACGAACATCATTCGCTCGCCGCGGCCTTTGGAGACTTTGTCAATTACCGGCTGGCATGGTACGGCCGCGGCGATTCCATAATGCTCACCAGGGCGGTGGTCCTCCCCGAAGAAGGCGGGCCGAAACAACTGACAATTTCGCGTTTCGGCAACGTATTCGGCTACGGCATCGACTCGGCCGCGGGAACGTGCTTTTATCTGCGCCAAACAGGCAGGCTGGGCGCTGAACGGTATTCCGTGGAAAAGATCGCGGCGCCCCAGCTTGCGGCAAAATTGACAGAACAGTTCCCTAAATGGCTTTCGACCGGCCGCATTTCCGGAAATGTGCTCATGGAGGTGATGCAGAATGACCAGGCCCGCTTGCTGATTGCCGGAAAAAGCCAATCTACGTGGCTTGCGTTGTACGAATCGTTCGCCAAGGGCGGCTGGGTAATGATTCCCCTGCTCATGCTTCCCTTCTGGGTGCTTTACCTGACGATCGGCAAAATCCTTCAATATGCAGGGCGCGGTCGTCTGCTCAAGCGCCAATATGCCACCGCAATGAAGTTCCTTAATGAGAAAGACTATGCCGCCGCTTTGGCTTGGGCGCAATCATGCAAGAAGGGGGTAATTGCCCGCATAGTTCAGGCCGGCCTTGAACGACAAAGCCGAGGCAGGCAGACAGGTGAACGAGCCGTGTACGAAATTCTGTCGCTAGAGACCCCTCCCTTGCGCCGCAATCTCAATACGCTGGCGGTCATCGCGGGCGCAGCTCCGCTTCTTGGACTTTTGGGAACCATAAGCGGCATGATCACGCTGTTCGCTGAGGTCACCCACTATGGAACCGGGGACCCAAAGTTTCTTGCAGGTGGAATATCCGAGGCTCTTATTACGGCGAAAACCGGTCTGGCCATTGCCATTCCTGTACTTTTTATCCATGACTTGCTTCGTTCCGCCAAGGACCGTCTCATGGCGGACCTGGAGAATGACACGATTGCCATACTCGATGCCGTCTATCCTAAGGAATAAGAAGTGTTCACACCGTTT
Source organism: uncultured Fibrobacterota bacterium (assembly GCA_963753345.1). GTDB lineage: Bacteria > Fibrobacterota > Chitinivibrionia > Chitinivibrionales > FEN-1185 > FEN-1185. The sequence continues at coordinate 100,963 of CAVWBU010000024.1, read as the reverse complement.
TTGAAGCTCTTTTATGAAGGCGGATGGGTGCTGTTTCCGATCTTTGCCGTGTCGGTCGTGGTCTGGCACATCGTATTCGGAAAGCTGATCCGCTTTGCACAGCTGCGCAAGGCGCGCACACGGGTTCACGCCATACTGGTGACGCAAGAGGCGGGACCGACGACGCGCACAGGCTACTCCGCCTTTGACGTTTTTGTCAACCGGCTCCTGAGGCCGGGAATCAAACCTGAGCAGGTTGAACGCACCTTCGACGAGCTCTTGATCCAAATAAAGCCCCGGCTCGACCGCGGTTTTTCTACCATCACCGCCTGCATCGTTATGGCGCCTCTTTTGGGCCTGCTGGGTACCATCACCGGTATGAACAGCATGTTCGCCATTATCGGCGAGTTCGGTTTCGGCAATCCGACAATCATGGCCAACGGTATTTCCATGGCGCTCGAGGCCACGCTGACCGGTCTGGCAGTGGCCGTGTCGTCGCTTTTGTTCCTGAATTATCTCAATACCGCAAAAGAAAAGCTTATTGCCGGCCTTCGCGAAGACCGGGACATACTATTAAGTAAACTTCTGCGCGGCCGTCCAGAGGCAAAGGCCGAACCTTCCAAAGGAGGATCGATGCGTCCCATCAACAACCCGTTCCAGGAGGAACACCAGAACCCTGAAATCAACCTTGCGCCGTTTGTCGACACGATCATGATTTTATTGATCTTCTTCGTGGTCACTGCTAACCTGTATGTGGAAACCGGCGTGGACGTTTCAAAGCCCAAGGCGCAGAGTGCACGTCCTGCCGGGCAGAAGGCGATACTTATCGGAATCACCCGTGAAGGCACGGTGCACATTTACGGCCGCCAGACCACGGTCGAACGCGTTCGCACGCTTGTGGAGCAGGAGGTCGGCAAACAGCCCGATATTTCGGTGGTTATCGTGTCTGACCGGGACGGATCGGTCGGCAGGACGGTCGAGGTAATCGACCAATGCACTCTTGCGGGTGTGCAGAAGATATCAATCGCGGCAAGCAAGGACTGATGCCACATGAATATTGTTTCCTATTGGTCACTGTGGATCGGGCGTCTGGCGCTTGCCGTCGTGGTGAGTTTTGTTCTGTTCACCGGAGTTTCGCTGCTGCATGCCGCAGTGGGTCTTGGTTCCAAGTCGGACAAGCAGCAGCCGCGCAGGATTTCGGCATTGGACATCGTCCGCAAGCCTCCTGAGGAGAAAAAGCTGGTGCAGCAGCGCATCCGCCAAGTACAAACGCCGACGAACCAGGGAAGGTCCCTTGAGAAACAGATGAACATGCGTTTCGCGCCGGACCTGACCGTTGACGCTTCGGGGGAAGGTGGAACGGGTGTGGCGCTGCAAAAGCAGGAACTTTCCGCCGAAGTGTTTGAGCAGGGCCAAGTCGACCAGGACGCATCGCCGGAGTACACGCCGCCCATCCCGTATCCCGATCGCGCGGCCGAGCAGGGGATCAAAGGCACGGTCGAAGTGGAATTCGTTGTAACCCATGAGGGAAAAATAACCGATATCCAGGTCACAAAATCGTCATCGCCCTTGTTCACCGCAGAAGTCAAGCGGGGAGTGGCGCTATGGCGCTTCAAACCGGCACGAAACAAGGGGATTCCGGTCAACCAGCGGTTCCGTCAAGTAATCCACTTCAATCTTGATCAGTGACTTTGCCTGTCATGAAAAAAACGATTTTCTTCATCCTGATGCTCATTGCAGCGGCAATGCCTGTCGCCGCCACGACCTCGCTTTCCCAGGCCGATGAGGCCTACAATGCCGGGAATTTCCTTCAGGCAATAAAGCTTTTTCGCAAGGCCGCCGGCGAAGGCGAGACGCCAGCCCTGTGCTACTACAATATGGCCAACGCGTATTTCCAGCTCGACAGCCTTGCGGAAGCGGTCGTTTACTATCGCGCATGCATCCAGAATGCACCGAATTTTTTTAAGGCCAATTTCAACCTTGCCGTGTGCTATTACCAGCTCAACGACCTCGGCCGATGCCTTGCATCGATACAACGCACGCTCAAACTGGACCCGACTCACCAGAAAGCGCTTCTGATCCAGGCAGCCACGCTGCGCCGGGTAGGTGCAATTGCCAAGGCTGTGGCAGCCTTTGAAAACATAATCAGACTGTATCCACAGGTGGAGGAGGCCTACATCGCTCTTGGGGAAATGTATCGCGACATGGGGGATGCGGACGAGGCAATCAAATGGCTCGAATCATTCCCGCCGAACGGAAAGAACACCTTATATGTCTATCTGCTTCTTGCCGACTTGTACGAAAAGGCGGGCGATATTCCCCGCTCCATTTCTTATCTCACCATGGCCTTTGATCTTGACAAAACTAAACAATGGACCCTCTATCGCATCGCATTGCTTCAGCAGCAATCCGGCAATCAGCTGGTGGCGCTTGAGACCTGCCGTGACGGCATGAAGCGTTTCCCGAACTTTGCGGACATGGCCGTGCTTGCCGGCAGCATCGCCTTTGATCGGCAGCGCATCGACGAGGCGGAGGGGTTTTTCACGCAGGGATCAAGAAACGGCAGCCCTGCGGCGGTCGTCGGTCTCGCCAACGTCCGCAATTGGCGCAAAGCCCATGTGCCGCAGTAGGGTTTTTTAGTGGAAGTCAATGCGATGCATCGGACCGCCCCTTCCCCTATGCTCCGATAGGACTGCAATTCATACTGCCCGTTGTTTACCGCCTTGAGTGATATGCAAGATGCGAACCATTTACCACCGGTAAGTCCACAGCATGGAAGTTTCGGATTTTTAGCTTGAAAAACATCAGAAAAATTCTTATACTCTCATGGGGTGAAATCCTGGATGGGTGGGCGGGGAGAACAGGAAACGCAATCTCATGGGCGAAAACAAGATTTTCTGCGGCGCCATGCCGCGGCGCCGGTTTGTGCGGGTTGCCGCGTCGGCCCTTGCGCTGCCTTTTCTGCCGGGCTGCTCGTCGCCGGGCATCTCCCAACGGCGCTCCGAGCGCAGGTTCCGTTTCATTTTCAGCAACGACGTCCATTACCGGGGAGATGAAAAAGACGGCGTCATGCTGACGAAAGTCATCAACGAATGGAAGAACGATGTGCCGCAATGGGAATTCGCGGTGGTGGCAGGCGACCTTACGAACCACGGCAACATCACCATCATGAAATCGGTGAAGGAGCACTTTGACAAACTCGAAAAGCCGTATTATCCGGTTATCGGCAACCACGATATCACGGCGGTGGGCGAAGCGGGAAAGAACAACTACTACACGCTGTTCGGAGAGAACCGTGGAAATTACCTTGTGATCCACAGGAACGTGGGGCTGATATTTCTCGATCTGTCGAACGACACGAAACCGTGGGTTACCGTGGGGGTATCCAGGAAGCTGTGGCTCAGGAAGATGCTCGCCTTCATCCCGAAGGAAACGCCGCTCATGGTTTTTTCACATTATCCGTTTCATCCCGAGACGCCGCTGTATGCCGTTCTCAATTCAATCGAGCTGTTCCGGCTCCTTGACGATCACAACGTCCTTGCGTATTTTTCCGGCCACCTTCATTCCCGCTGGTCAGGCTTCCGTAACAATATCCCGTTTTTCACCAACGTCCGTCTCCTGCCGAACTGGGTGGCAATCGACAGATTCCCCGGGTCGGGGTACATGATCGTTGACGTGTATCAATCCGCGGTATCCGTGGCGTACCGGGACACCAATTTCGGCGCCTCTGAAGGGGCACGGATCAACGAGGGCGAATACGGTATCGATTGACGGTGCAATGCATCAGAATCATCGTTGCGGCATTCATGCATCCGATACGAAACGGTCGAAGGCCTTGACGAACGCAAAAGTGCCGCGGATTCCTATTTCCTTGCCGCCCGAACAATCTTCAATGCGGGTCCTGCCGCGGCGCATAGCAACAGAAGCCCCAGCAAAGTTGCGATTATCGCCGGGCCGGCCGCGAAATCCCCCCGGAGCGAAGCCTCCAACCCGAGAACGCAGCCGACCAGGCCGAAAACCCAGCCGAACACCACCCGTTTAATTGTTCCCGAGGTGCTGATCATCGCGCTCACCGCGGGAATGATCAACAGTGAAAAAATCAGAAGTACGCCGGCAACTTTGACCGAGGAGGTGACCACCACGCCGAAGGTCGCGTAAAAGACGATGTCCCACCACCAGAGACGCAGACGGTTCTGCGCCGCTTTGTCCGGATCTTCGGAAATCATAAACAGTTTTTTTCTTGCCAGCCAATGAATGATTGCCACCACGAGAACGATGGCGCCGAGTTGAAGAACTTCGCGCCATGAAACCGTCAGAATGGTGCCCACCAGCATCTCTTTGATATGTTCCGTGCCGGTGGCGGATTTCTCCAGCACGAGCAGGGAAATCGCAATTGCGCCGGCATAGGCAATGCCGATAAGCGCTTCCATGGGCGCCTTGTCCTGGCCCTTCCGTAGGAACGCAAACAGCACGGCTCCTCCCAGCGTGAATGCGAGGCTGACGCAGAAGTTAAGGAACGGCGCATTTTCTCCCCAGCCCACAAGGATAGCCACGCTTGCGCCGAGAGCGGCGATCTGTGCGAGCGCAAGGTCCACAAAAATCACGCCGCGCTGGACAATATGGTACCCGAAATACGTATGGACCCCGGCAAGAACAAGGCAGACCGCAAGCGCGGGGAGCATAAAAGAATAGTGAAAAAGCATCATGGCTGTTTTCCTCCGGCTGCGGTGGTCAATTGATTGGTGATTCCTTCGAAATGATCAAAGTAGGACGATGGCGTGACATCGGAACACGACGGCGCGCATTTGAACACCTTGACGCCTGTTTGACGATTGAGAAAACGCGGGGCGTCGTCGGAAAAATAGGGTTCCTGAATGACGAAGGCGACGTTTTCCTTTTTGATGACGCCGACAAGATCGGCAAGGTGAATGCCGGTCGGCGGTATGCCCGGGTACGGTTCCACCTTGGCAACGATTGAAAATCCGAAAGCGTCGGCCCAATACGCCCAGGAAGAATGATAGGTTATGATCTTTGCTCCGTTGAGCAATTTCAGCCTTGTCTTCCATGCTTCTGTCTTGTCAAGACATTCCTTTTTGAACTGTTCGAAATGTGCGGAATACACAGCGGCGTTTGCCGGATCGATCTTCTGGAGTTCCGCCAAAATGTTTTGAGCGATGATGATGCCGTTTTCCGGATTGAGCCAGTAATGCGGATTGCCGAAGGGGTGCACGTCTCCCAGAGACGCATCGACCTTGCCTGTGGGTTTCTCAAGAACGGAAATTCCATTTGAACAATCCACGGTTATGATCTTGTTATTTCGCGATCCGTCGATGATCGCATCAGACCACTGGTCAAGCCCTAGTCCGCATTTCAGGTATACCGACGCTTTCGAGACTTTGGCCATGTACGAGGGGAAGACCTCAACAGAATGGGGGTTGGACGACGCCTTGGCGATCGCCGAGACTTCCACGTTGTCGCCGCCGATGTACGACGCAATCGAACCCAGATCCGGCAGCGCGGCCACGATGCGTATCGCCGCCGATGTCGGCGCTGTCGCCAATAGAAACAAAACGAGGATCCCTGCATACACAATCCTTAATTGCGCTCCCATGGTTTGTTCTCCTTTGTTAATCATCAAAAGTCTTCTTCCCTTTTTTGATCCGGGCAATCTTTCCAATCCTGAAAATCCTGGTCAAAACAGGTGCGCCTTGTGCGGTCCCATGCTGAAAAGGAATTGCAGCTCCACGGTGCTCGACGCCTTTTCCGACTGAGGCATGAAGTACTCGTAGGCCAACCGTACAAGGGTGCTTTCTTCAAGAACGGCAAATCCCACAAAGGGTTTTATGCCGCGATCCGTTTGGGCCGCATTGTTTGGCGACTGATATTGCTCGTACAAAATACCGGCATTGTAATGGGCCTGGAACCGGAAATCGGTGAATGCATAGAATCCCATGCGATTTTCGGTGCTGAAGATGCCGAGAGAATCCCTGTGGCCGGCATTCTTATAGAGCAATTCGCCCTGCACGATTGCATTGACAACAGGAGACAGCGCAAGTTTTGTCTTTACATCGGCGCCGGCGACAAGCGTTTTTGTTCCCTGCCGGGGATCGTTCGTTCCCTGCGTCAGGGAAAAACCGATCTCCGAAGGAACCATGTCCGCGATCACGAATGAATTGACAATCCTGCCGAGCCCGCCAAAATTTGCGGTGACGGTGTCGGGATGAAACGAGTCTCCCTGCAGCAGGTCGCCGGAAATGGAAATGGCCCAGCTCCCGACAACGGGTATCAATGTCGACGCCTGCACCGCCACGTCATTAAAGCTCTCATCGCCCGGAAGCAGCTTGGCAATGCCCGGATCCATGACATGCGGCGTGCTGATGAACGGATATGCATGCGGATGCGCCGGGTTGAGCCTTCCAAAGCCCAACCTGTATTTCCCCGCCTTTAGGCCGAGATTGAGCGGCAATCCCCGGATCACCGAGGCATATGCCTCTTCGATCTCAATGGACTTTGTTCCGAGCGACAACACGAACGCGCCGGTCAAATAGGGATTGAGCGCGGCGTCAAGCATAAGCTCGACTTCGCCGAGCTCAAGCGTCGGCTTCTTGGAAAACGCGGAGGAGGTATCATTGGTATATTTCCCGATCACCTGGCCGATGGCGGAAATATCGGGATTGGTGACGCCTCCGCAGGCATAGGACAGCAATGATGCAATGATAAGCGCCGTTACACGAGATGTTTTTTCAATCATGGTGAACTCCCTGGATCTGTTGTTGCTAAAGAAGACGCACTGCTCGGTCGTCACGGCACAAACATTCAAACGACCGGATGGCGCTTGCCAATAAGAATCAGCTGATGGAACAGAGCAGGGAAGGCGGGGCGCGGGAGGAGAAGAATGACTGAGCATATTGTCTTACAAGAGACTTTGGCACGGAATAATAATCGATGATTACGGCGACGGACGGAGCGATCTGGACAATAGGGGAATCGGTGGCCGGCTGATGCGAAACGAGGCAGAGCTGGCAATCGTCGTGGTCCTTTAAATCGTCGTGATGGTGCAGAGGCGCAATTATTCCGCCGATCGCAATCATCTCGGCGATGACGACGACGGAAAAAATGCGGAAAAGGCTTTGATGTCGAAAGATTGTCATGGTTACGGGACTTCCCCCTCGTGAACCCGGATTACGTCTTGGCATGCTGGATTATTCTCAGGCATGAAAAAACCTTGACGTCCGTGTCTGCCGCGATCACGGGAGCGCGGTGACGTAAAATATAATGGCTGCGATAGAAAAAACCACCGCAGCCCGTTCAAAAAATCAATCAATGTCCAGCCTTCATCATTAGTTCACTTCACTTAAGGGAATCCTGAACGCCTCGAGCACTCCCTTGAACCCGTTTACACTGCGATCAGGCAAGGTCGAAGCGATCCGCGTTCATCACCTTGTTCCAGGCCGCCACGAAGTCATTCACGAACTTGTTCTGCGAGTCGTCGCATGCATAGACTTCCGCGAGCGCCCGGAGTTGCGAGTTGGAACCGAAGACAAGGTCGACACGCGTAGCCGGTCCACTTCAGCTCGCCCGTTGCGCGATCTCGCCCCTCGAACACGTCTTTGTTTTCCGAGGTCGGCTTCCACACCGTGCTCATGTCGAGCAGATTCACAAAGAAATCATTGGTGAGCGTCTCCGGCCGCTTGGTGAAAACGCCGTGCTCAGACTGTCCGAAATTGGCGTTCAAGACCCGCATGCCGCCGACGAGAACCGTCATCTCGGGAGCGGTGAGCGTCAGCAGTTGCGCCCGATCAACCAGCAGTTCCTCCGCCGATACGGCGTATTTTGTTTTGAGGTAGTTGCGGAACCCGTCCGCAGCCGGTTCGAGTACGGCGAAAGACGCCGCGTCGGTTTGCTCCTGCGACGCATCCGTGCGACCGGGCGAGAAGGGAACTGTCACGGTATGACCGGCCTTCCTTGCCGCTTTCTCAATAGCAGCGCAACCGCCAAGCACGATCAGATCAGCGAGCGATACCTTTTTCCCGCCCGACTGTGTTTTGTTGAACGCCGCTTGAATTTTTTCAAGGGTCTGCAGCACCTTTTTCAATTGAGCAGGCTGATTGACCTCCCAATCCTTCTGCGGGGCCAGGCGGATGCGTGCGCCATTAGCGCCGCCGCGCTTGTCGGACCCGCGGAAAGTAGAAGCCGATGCCCAGGCGGTTGAGACCAGCTCGGCGATTGACAGACCAGAGGCAAGGATCTTTGCCTTGAGATGCGCGATGTCCTGCTTATTGATCAATTTGTGATCAACGGCCGGAACCGGGTCTTGCCAGATCAATTGCTCTTTCGGAACTTCCGGGCCACGATAGCGGCAGCGCGGCCCCATGTCGCGGTGTGTCAATTTGAACCAGGCGCGGGCGAATGCGTCGGCAAAGGCCTGCGGGTCTTTGTGAAAGCGCCGCGCGATAGGTTCGTAGATCGGGTCGAACCGCAGCGAGAGGTCGGCCGTGGTCATCATGGGCGGGTGTTTCTTGGAAGGATTGTGGGCGTCCGCGATCATATGCTCCGGCCTCACGTTTTTGGCGTACCATTGCTTGGCCCCGGCAGGGCTCTTGACAAGTTCCCACTCGTACCCGAAGAGCATATCGAAATAACCGTTGTCCCATTTTGTCGGTTTAGGCTTCCAGGCGCCTTCGATGCCGCTGCCTGTTGTGTGTTCTCCCTTACCGGTTCCGAATGCATTTTTCCAGCCCAGACCCTGTTCTTCGATGGGGGCTGCCTCAGGTTCAGGGCCCACCAGCTTCGGGTCTCCCGCGCCGTGCGCCTTTCCGAAGGTGTGCCCGCCGGCCACGAGCGCGACGGTCTCTTCGTCGTTCATCGCCATGCGTGCGAAGGTCTCTCGAACGTCACGGCCTGAGGCGACCGGATCCGGGTTGCCGTTCGGGCCTTCCGGGTTCACATAAATCAAGCCCATCTGCACGGCTGCGAGGGGATTTTCGAGTTCACGGTCCCCGGAGTAGCGCTTGTCGTCAAGCCAGGTGCTCTCGGTCCCCCAGTAAATGTCATCCTGCGGCTCCCAGACGTCCTCGCGTCCGCCGCCGAAGCCGAAGGTCTTAAATCCCATCGACTCAAGCGCGCAGTTGCCGGCGAGGATCATAAGGTCGGCCCAGGAGATCTTCTTGCCGTATTTCCGCTTGACAGGCCAGAGCAGACGCCGCGCCTTGTCGAGGTTCACGTTGTCGGGCCAACTGTTGAGCGGCGCAAAGCGCTGGGTGCCGGCGCCCGCGCCTCCGCGGCCGTCGCTTATGCGGTAGGTGCCTGCGCTGTGCCACGCCATCCGGATGAAGAGCGGCCCATAGTGACCGTAATCGGCCGGCCACCAATCCTGCGAGTCGGTCATCAGCGCATAGAGGTCCTTCTTAATGGCCTTCAGGTCGAGTTTCTTGAATTCTTCAGCGTAGTTGAACCCCTTGCCCATCGGATTGCCCTTGGGAGAGTTCTGATGAAGAATCTTGAGGTTCAACTGGTTCGGCCACCAGTCCCTGTTCGACGTGCCGCCGCCGGCAGCGGCTTTGCCGGTTGCGCCCGTTACCGGGCACTTGCTATTCTCTTTCATACAGTTTTCTCCTTTCGGTGTTTGAACGTATGCACAGTGCTGCTATGATGCGGCCGCGGCCTTTTCCACGAGCCAATGGTCCATGCTTTCCTCGGACGCATTCCCCACAGTCCTATGCAGAACCGGTGCAGCGAGAAGCTCCGTGTCAAACGGCGGCGCCTTTTCCAATGCGAACAAGGCATGTGAGGTCTGCATCGGGCCACAAATCTCTTAAAGAGCAACGCCGGTACCAGATTGGCAGGGCCTGTTCCGAGCAGGCCGCATCTGACAAGCCCGCTGGCAATGATCGACGAACAGTTGCTCCTTAGGAAGTCATACCTTATCCCGCCGGTCCTGAAGCGTCTGTCCTCGTCGTCGAAGACCGTCCTGATTGCGGTGACCATGGTCTCGCTTGCCCGGATTCCTGCAGCATATACCACGGTGCGCCTGGTCTCGCAGGTTTTGTACAGGTACACATGGCGGAACTTCGGCGAGGAGGGATCGCGTTCGACCCATTTTCCGCCCTTCCCGAAAAGCCAGTCGGCAACCGGCATCACTGAAAATAGAAAACTTGATTTAAGCAGTTGCGGGTTGTAAACCTGATAGACCTGGCCTTGGAGGCCGACCGCGATATGACCGTTGTAGAAAGCGTTTCGCCTGGCCGCGGGGCGAAACGGCAGGGAAAAAAACAGGGTGAGGTTGGTCGAGGCAAGAACGCGCTCGATAGGACTTTGTTGCATGACGACGTCGTGCTCCAGAGATTCGGATCGTTGATGGGGAATATATGCTGTTCCTTTAGTGCGCTGCAAGAATGTTGAGATTCTCTTTTCTTGTCCGTTGTATTTTGGAGGGAACCCAAACCGGAACCGGAGGGGCCTGAAAACCAAGACGCGCTGGTTCGTCCGGTCGGTCGAACGCTTGCGTGGAACCACATGAAAGCTGAGGTCTCAATGTTTCGTATTTCCCGCCTGGTTTCTTCATGTCATTGTCATTTCACTCTCCTGCGCTTTTGCCGGTCCCACGATAGAAGCCGACAAGTCTTCCGTTGACTGCGGCACCGTTTTCGAAGGAAAAACCGACCAGCTCCATGCGCAGTTCACCATCAAAAACACCGGCGACGCGCCGCTTGAAATCGAAAACGTCCGCCCGGGCTGCGGATGCACGGTGGTCAAGTTCGACACCCTGGTTTTGCCGGGAAAATCCAGCGTGATCCTCGCCACGGTCAACCTTGCCGGTTTCCACGCCGGCCCCTTGTCAAAGTACATTACCGTCAAGTCCAATGCCGCGAACAACGGCTCGATGCAGCTCACCATCACCGCCGCGATAAAGCCGATCATCGAGGTGTCGGAACTATACATAACGCTCCAGCAGCATAAGCCCCGATCGATCGTGTTCGCATGCGCAAAGAAAGACCTCCACGTCACCGCCGTGGGGTTGACCTCCGGAACATCATCGCCGACCGCGACCCTCTGGCAGACGAATCTCCCGCTGCCGATCCCGTTCAAATGGACCGCCGGCGCCACGCGGCCCGACGGCTACCGGGTGTTTGGGCTCGAACTCGCCGCGCCCGCGGTGAAGGAGCGCATTGCCGGACAGTTCGTGATCACCACCGACCATCCTGACAAACCGGAAATATCCATCAGCGGGTCGATAGAGAAATAACCGGCCGGCGATTTCGGGAAGCTAATCCGTCGTTGTTGTCACAAACGACGTCATGGTGAGCGAACCCGCCACCGGCACGTCGTTAAAGAAGGCGACCGATTCCCCTTTTTCCTTCAGCGCAAGCGCATACAGCATCGGCAGGTAGTGTTCCGGCGTGGGAACGGCGAGCCGAACGGATTTTCCAAGGGACTGGTAATTGATCAGTTTGTTGTGAAGATTATCATTAATCAACTTCTCGAAAATCTCATTTGCCTCAATGGCCCAATCGAGTCCGAAGGGCTTGTTGAAGTCGCTCATGGTGTCTCTGCGTGAACTCAACCAGCCTGAGATTATGCACCATGTTTCCGCTCCCGACAATGAGCACGCCTTGTGACCTGAGCGGTGCCAGCTCCGTGCGCGATTTTGTAGTGCTCCTGCGCGGGCCGCGACGTGTCCAGACTCAGTTGCACCACGGGAATACCGGCGTCAGGATACATGCGCGAAATAACGCTCCAGCAGCCGTGATCAAGGCCCCATTCATGATCGAGCATAAGCCCATTCTTGTTCAACAACCTTTTGACTTCACCCGCAAGTGCCGGGCTGCCCGGAGCAGGGTATTGCACTTCGTAAAGCTCCCTTGGAAACCCGCCGAAATCGTGGATGGTGCGGGGTTTTTCCATTGCCGTTACCATTGCGCCCCACGTTTCCCAATGCGCGGAAATGCAAAGAATGGCTTTGGGCCGAGAGAATGTCTGCGCGATCCTGTGCCAGCCGCGCGAAAATTCGTTGTCCTCGATCGCGTTGGTGGGGCTGCCGTGGCCGAGGAAGAGGACGGGCATTGTCGTATTGACGGATGACGATTTGTTCATGTACTTAACACCCTGCTCCCATGCTTACCGTGGCTGCGTAAATTACCCTGTGAGAGTTTGTTCATTTTGTCACCTTGCTAACGGATTCTCACTGTCCTTTGTCCATTAAAATAAATGTTTTGACAATACTGAACATGGTTGATCCAAGATTTTTTCAATTCCGGGAAATGTCGGTGCGCCTGCCGCAAGGGCAGCATAGTAAAATTGTATCTGAAATCCCGCCTTTTGTATTTGTCCTCCAAGCATTGCCTTGCTTATTTTGGTATCATGAGGTACATCTCGTCCTTGCTGCTGATTTAATAGTGGAGGAGAAAAACCATGCAGAAACGCAAACTTGGCAAGAGCGGTTTGGAAGTTTCGGCTATGGGGCTTGGTTGTATGGGTATGAGCTTTGCCTATGGTCCAGCCCCGGACAAAAAGGAAATGATCGTGCTGATGCGGAAGGCCGTCGAACGCGGCATCACCTTCTTCGACACCGCCGAAGCGTACGGTCCGTTTGAGAATGAAGAGCTTGTTGGCGAAGCGCTCGCCCCCTTCCGCGGGCAGGTGGTGATAGCCACCAAGTTCGGTTTCAAGTTTGGTCCCCAGGGAGGGCAATCGGGTCAGGACAGCCGGCCGGGGCATATCAAAGAGGTGGCCGAAGCCTCGCTGAAACGTCTCAAGGTTGATGCCATCGACCTGTTCTATCAACATCGTGTCGACACCAGTGTGCCGATAGAAGACGTGGCGGCAACGGTGAAAGAACTGATCCGGGAAGGCAAGGTGAAGCACTTCGGTCTTTCCGAAGCCGGAGTGAAAACCATCCGCCGCGCGCACGCGGTCCAGCCGCTTGCTGCGCTCCAGAGCGAATACTCGTTGTGGTGGAGACGCCCCGAAGAGGAAGTGCTGCCGACACTCGAAGAACTCGGCATCGGGTTTGTTCCATTCAGCCCTCTTGGCAAAGGCTTCCTTACCGGAAAAATCAACGAGAGCACCACCTTCGACAAAACCGACTTCCGAAACATCGTACCTCGTTTTACGCCTGAGAACAGGAAGGCGAACCAGGCCTTGGTCGATTTACTTACCACCATCGCAGCGCGGAAAAAGGCGATGCCTGCGCAGATTGCGCTTGCCTGGCTCCTTGCGCAGATGCCGTGGATCGTGCCCATCCCGGGAACCACGAAGCAAAGCCGCCTCGATGAGAACATCGGTGCGGCGGATGTCAAGCTAACGCAGGACGATCTTCGTGAAATTAAGGACGCGGCATCAACGATTGAGGTGCAGGGAAATCGGTATCCGGACGAGCTGGAGCGAAGGACCGGCCTCTAAAATGGTATTGGAGAAAGGGGAATCCACATGAGTGAATCAATCAGTCGCCGCTCGTTTATAAAAAGCGGCGCGTTACTGGGCGCATCAACGATCCTGGGAAGCGGTACAATGGGATTGGCGTTCGCTGATGTCAATGTCGACATCGCGGCGGTAAAGGGTACGGATTACTTCGGGAACACGATTAAGGCCGTTGAAATCCTCGGCGGAATGCCCAAGTTCGTATCGAAACAATCGAGCGTGGGCCTGTTAATCAATTCTCCCTGGAAGTATCCGGGAAGTTACGTGAACCCGGAGATTGCCCTGGCGGTAATCCGCATGTGCCTGGATGCCGGCGCCAGGGAAATCTGGGTTTTCAAAAGCCTCGATGACTCCTACTGGAGCCGCAGCGCGCGCACCGAGAAATCCCATGATGAGGCGAAGGTCATCCGATTTCGCGGAGATGAATTGGTAAATGTTTCCATTCCGCAAGGCCGGTCGCTCAAGAAAGCCGAAATCGCGAAAGGATTGCTGAATTGCGATGTGCTCATCAACATGCCGATTGCCAAAAATCACAATGGGGTCCGGTTTACCGGCACCATGAAGAACATGATGGGTGCAACGTCCCGCAGCACCAACCGCTTTTTCCACGCCGGATCATCAGGGACAAGCGGCTCCTACGACGATGTCGAGTTCCTCTCACAATGCATCGCAGATATAAATCTTTTACGAAAGCCGGATCTGTGTATTTTCGACGGCACACAAATGATCACGACGAATGGGCCGCAGGGTCCCGGAAAAATGGTCGCACCGCAGAAAGTGTTCGCCGGTGTGGACCGGGTCGCTATGGATGTGTATGGTGCTAATCTCCTCGGCATCAAAGGTGAAGAGGTTCGAACGACCAGAATGGCGTACGAGTTTGGACTGGGAAAAATCAATCTATCATCGCTTCAGATTCGGGAGATAACGCTATGAGCGGCAAAAAAGTAGTGGTTCTGAGTTCCAGCCCGCGAAGGGGCGGGAATTCCGACCTGCTGTGCGACCAATTAATAAGGGGAGCGCAGGAGGCCGGTAATCATGCCGAAAAGATTTTTTTGAAAGACAGGAAAATCAATTACTGTACAGGGTGCGGCGCCTGTCTCAAAGGGAAAAAGCCGTGTCCACAGAAAGACGACATGGCCGAAGTCTTGGAGAAAATGGTTGCGGCCGATGTGATGGTGATGGCCACGCCCGTTTATTTCTATACCATGTGCGGGCAGATGAAGACACTGATCGACAGGTGTTGTTCGCGCTATACCGAAATCAGCAACAAGGATTTCCATTTCATTGTCACTGCCGCCGACACCAATAAACGGGCAATGGAACGAACGCTGGAAGGATTCAGGGCATTCACCTCCTGCCTTGACGGAGCAAAAGAAAAGGGTATTATCTATGGAATCGGCGCCTGGAACATTGGAGAGATCAAGAAAAGCGAAGCCATGAATCAAGCGCATGAAATGGGAAAGAAAGTTTAGGAATGAGGCCGTTTTTTGGCCCGGCAATTTTACTCCAGTCCCTCTCCCGTGGTGCTCATCGACAGCGCGACATGTTTCACGCCCTTCTGCGCTTTTAAAAGGCTTGTCAGCTTTTCCACGTCCCGCGCCTTGCCCTTGACGGCAACGATCTCCATGCAGTTGTGGTGGTCGATGTGCACGTGCTGGCTCGAGATGATGATCTTCTGGAAATCGTGCTGGATGTCCATGAGCTTGTTGACAAGCTCGCGCTTGTGGTGGTCGTAGCTCATGACCACCGCTCCCGCAACCTCGTTGCCGCAGAGCCATTGCTTTTTGACAAGGTCCTCGCGGATAAGGTCGCGGATGGCCTCGGACCGGTTCCGGTAGTTCCTGCCGCCGATGTGCCTGTCGAAATCATCGATAAGGCTCTTTTCGAGCGAGACGCCGAAACGGTAGAGGGAGCTCATAGATTGTTCCTTATAACGTTGCCCGTTGGAGAGTTAGAGCGTTGGAGCGTTCGAGCGATTGTGAAGCTATGAAATATACACATTATTATTTCCCAATGCTCCAACACTCTAACGCACCAACGCTCCAACCTTCTTCAATGCGCCCCTTTGCCCGTGAACACCACCAGAATGGTGTGCAGCATTATTTTGAGGTCGAGCATGAGGGACATGTTTTCGAAATAGTACAGGTCGTACATCACTTTCTGCTTGACATCCTCGATTGACGCATCGTACTTGTGTTTCACCTGCGCCCAGCCCGTGATGCCCGGCTTCATCTTGATGCGGCGGACGTACCAGGGGATCTCCTGCTTGAGCTGCTGGATGAAAAACGCCCGCTCCGGCCGCGGGCCCACGAGGCTCATTTCGCCCACCAGCACGTTGAAAAACTGGGGTATTTCGTCAAGCCTTGTCTTCCGGATAAAACGCCCCATGGGCGTGATGCGGGGGTCCTTTTCCTTTGCCCACATGGGACCGGTGCGCTTTTCGGCGTCCTGGTACATGGAGCGGAACTTGTGCATGATGAAGGGCTTGCCGTTCTGGCCCACGCGTTCCTGGTTGTAAATGGCGGGGCCCGGTGAGGTGAGGCGTATCACCGCGGCAACGGCCAGCCAGACCGGCGCGCCGAGCGCCAACACGAGCAGCGAAACGACAATGTCGGTGATGCGCTTGATCTGCGCCTCCCACGCGGGCATGTGGTCCTGGAGAAGGATCATGAGCGGCACGCCGAAGATCTGGTGGGTCTTGAGGTGTCCCGAGATTACGTCCATAAGCGACGGCACCATGGAAATGGTGAGCCGGAGCTCGCCGCAGTAGTTGACGATCTTGAGAATTTCGTTTGCCGAACCGGACACGTGGGAAATGATGAGGCCGGTCACCCGGTCTCTCTTGACAAGAGCGGGAATGTCGGAATAGGTGCCGAGCACGGGAAGGCCGCCGCATTGCGTGCCAGTGAGCCTGCCGTTGTCGTCGACAAAGCCCTTCACCTGGTATCCGAGCTGGGGATAATGCTTCAGCTCGTCGAGCAGCTGCGCGCCGGGTTCCTGCGCGCCGATGATGAGCACCTTGCTCACGCCGATGCCGCGCACAAACAGGAACGACAGAAGGCTGTGCATGATGAAGCGGTCTGCGGTGGTGAAGAAAACGAGGCACACGGCATAGGTGATCAGCACAGCGAACTTCGTTCTTGTAAAGACCTGTTCGAAATTGCCGCTGGTCGCGAAATCGATGATCTGCGATGCGCTCGTTATGAGAAACAAGAGAAAGATGCCGATGAGAATGGTGCGCACGACCACGAAGAACTCGTCGAGCCGCGACTCTTTGTACCAGTCGCGGTACAGGCCGGTAACAAAAAACAGCGCCGCCCAGCAGCCCGCGACGGTAATTGACAATAGGATATACGACGAAAACTCGATGTCGGCGTTGAAGCTTTCGGGAAAGAAATTGCTCTTGTACCGGATCCAGAATGCCGTTGCAAACGCAACGTTGAAGGCGACGATGTCGATGAGGAAGGTGAGGGCTTTTTCGATGAATCGTGCAAACATAATTAATTCTTCAATTATGCATTTAGGTGGGCGTTCCCCTTTGTAGAGCCGCACTGCTATGCGGCTCTACAAAGGGTCGGTTCTTCTTCCGGTCTCGGCCTTCGGCCTCGGGCCGCCTGCCACGAGGGCCCTTCGGGCCGTGGTCAGGCAGCATCCCGCTATGGCGGGACCTCCAGTCGCCCCTAACGCGCGGCAGAAGGAATCCATTCTGTCAAGAACAATCTTTTTGCGCCAGCCGGATTCCCCAGGGAGTAAAACAACGTTTTATCTTGTAGCTTCTCTACTGTCTCGCCTTCTCAACTATTTCACTGCTCTCCGTGGGTGCCCCCACACAGGTGCTTGATTCTTGCAACTACTCCTACTTGGGGGTCACCCAGGAGGGGGTAGCGGAGGACGCCGGAGACGGCCGGAGCGAGGGGGATACTTCCCCCACAAAAATATTGTATTATTATTATTCAAATTTGCCTTTTATAAACGTCTCAAACAGCGTCACTCCCGTATACATCTTTTTCCCAACCGCGGCTTTTTCGCAATACGCAAGACTGCCGTCCGGATCAACGCCTTTTCCGCACACGGCAAACGGAACCGGCGCGGCGTGATGGGTTTTGAGCGACAGGGGCGTGGCGTGGTCCGGGAGCACCATGATCCGGAGATCGGGGAATGTTTCGCGGAATTTGAGCACCTCGCCCACGACGTTTTTGTCGAACTCCTCGATGGCCTGCAGTTTCTTTTCGCGGTCGCCCTCGTGCGAGGTCTCGTCGGGCGCCTCCACGTGCACGAACGCGAAGTCCTCTTTCGCAAGGGCCTCGCGGGCGGCCGCGACCTTGCCGGCGTAGTTGGTGCCGAGGTAGCCGGTGGCGCCCGGGACGATGCGCACGTTGAGTCCCGCCAGCACGCCAAGGCCGCGCACAAGGTCCACCGCCGAAACCACGGACCCGGAAATCGCGAACCGTTCCTTCATCGTGGGCAGCACACACGGCCTTTCCCTGGCCCCACAGCCAGATGTCGGTGGCGGGCTTTTTTCCCTGCGCTTCGCGCCGTTTGTTGACGGGCGAGGAGGCAAGCACGGGCCGGGCATCCTCCATGAGGCGCCGGACAATATCCTGGCCGCACCCCGAGGGAAGGTGTTCCCCGTAGGCCTTTCCGGAAATATCGTGCGGCGGCGTGCAGTCGAGCTTGCCATCCGGGAAATGAGAAATCACGGTGAGGTGACGGTAGCTCACGCCGGGATGGAATGTCACGGCCGGAGCGCCGAGTTCCTTCTGTAAAGCAGCAATTATTTCGTGTGCGTCCGGCGTCTCAATGTGGCCCGAGGAATAGTCTTCCATGAGCCCGCACTTGAGCGTCACCAGGTTGCAGCGGAACGCCACGTCGGTTTTGTCAAGCGCGATTCCCATGCTCGCCGCCTCGATAGGTGCGCGGCCGGAATAGTACTTCACGGGGTCGTATCCCATAAGCGACATGTTGGCCACGTCGCTGCCCGGCGGGACACCGTCGGGAACGGTTTTTACGAGCCCCACGCGGCCCGCCTTCGCCACTGCGTCCATGTTCGGGGTCCTGGCGTATTCGAGCGGTGTGCGGTTGTCAAGCTCGGGGATGGGGAAGTCGGCCATGCCGTCGCCTACTAATATTATATATTTCATCGTTAATCCTTTTTCCTTTTCAAATAGAGATGGGCGTTCCCCTCGCCACGCTCGGGTCGGCCCTCCTTCCGGTCCACCCCTTCGGGTGCTTCTCCCTCGCCAGGGATTTCCAAGGGTCACAAGGGTCGTCGGCCTTCGGCCTCGGGCTGCCTGCCACAAAGGCCCTCCGGCCGCGGTCAGGGCGCATCCCGCATCAGCGGGACCATTTTTCCAGTCCTGCCTAACGCGCGGCAGGATGAAATATATTCAGCCACGTCCTTTTTCTGCGCCAGCTTGAATTCTCGAAGAAAAGATCACCAATTTGTTTTGATCTTCTTCAACTCCTCAACTTCTCAACTATTCAACTCTCTTTCTCGGTGCCCCCGCAGCCGATGTTTCTTTCTTGCAAATCAGCTTTCTTGGGGGCTACCCACGAGGGGGTATGGGTGCGGATCGCCGTCGCCTCCGGATTTTCTGGTTTTGCATTTATCAAGGAGGCGACGGAAGCCGCACCCTAGGGGGACACTTCCCCCACCAAGAACACTATTATTATTTCTTCGCCCACGAATCTATATACTTTATAATCTCATTCTCATCCGCGGGAAGCTTCACCGGTTTATTATGCAACCCGCCGGTGGAAATACGCTTGGTGCCGGACAATGTTGTGTTTCGCTGCGCGTCAAGATACAGTTCGTCCCTGTGGAATTCAACGGTATAGTCCGGGTCCTTGAGAAGATGGCCGGTGAGGATGCACACCACGCTGTCGGAGTTCCCGACAATTCCCTTTCCGACAAGTTTCCTGCAGCCCGCCACCGTGGTGGCCGAGGCGGGCTCGGACCCCACGCCGTCCCTGCCGATAAAGGACTTGGCCGCAGCGATTTCCTGTTCGTCAACCTGTTCCACCGTGCCTTTGGTGGAATCCACCGCGAACACCGCCTTGTCGAAGCTTACAGGATTTCCTATCTTGATGGCGGTCGCCCGTGTGTCGGCGTGAACCGGATGCAGCGTTCTGTCGCCCGACACGAAGCTGTTGTACAGCGGGTTGGCGCCCTGCGCCTGGATCACCGCGATCCTCGGGGCCTTCTTGATGAACTTCGCCCGCACCATTTCGTCAAACGCCTTCCCGAACGAACTGGAGTTGCCCAGGTTCCCTCCCGGAACAATCACCCAGTCCGGCGCTTTCCACGAAAGCTGGTGGAGCATTTCGATCATGATTGTCTTCTGTCCCTCGATGCGGAACGGGTTGATCGAATTGAGCAGATAAATTTTTCCGCGGTTGCACAGGCTTTCCACGATCTCCATTGCCTTGTCGAAATCGCCCGCGATCTGGATGGTAAGCGCGCCGTAGTCGAGCGACTGCGACAGCTTGCCGTACGCGATCTGGCCGTCCGGGATAAAGACGATGCTCTTCATGCCCGCGCGCGCCGCGTACGCGGCCATGGAGGCCGAGGTGTTGCCGGTTGACGCGCACGCCACCATGGTCGCGCCGAGCTTTTTTGCCATGGTGACAGCGGTGGTCATGCCGTTGTCCTTGAACGAGCCGGTCGGGTTGAGCCCCTGGTGCTTTGCAAAAAGAGAATCAATGCCGCAGAACGCCGCGCATTTCGGCATGTCGAAAATCGTAGTGTTGCCTTCTTCCATGGTAACCACGCCGCCATACGGTTTGAACGCGGGCAAAAACTCCCGGTAGCGCCATACGCCGCTTCTGTCAAGGGGCTTGCGCGACATGAGCCTTGTGTCAAACAGTGCGCGCAGCGCGGACGCTTTTCTTGCGTCCATGGGAGCGATGCAATTGTCAACCTCGAGCGTGCGGCCGTCGTCGCTGCGGTATCTGATGTCGGTGATGGGGTAGGTTTTGTCGCTTTTGCCGAAGGGACGAAGATGTGGTTTATTCATGATGACAAATTCTGGTTAATAGTGAAATTTGCTTTTTCGTTCGCCTCACCTCATCTCCCCGGCCTGTCGGCCACCCCCTCTTCCCCTCTCCACGAGTGGAGAGGGGAAGAGGGGGTGGGGGGGAAAGGGTGAGGCGCAAAAATCCTAATACGTCTGCCCCGTTATCCTTATCACGTGCGTCGGCTTCTTGATGAACTCCATGGTCTCGATTTCCTTGAGCGCGTCGCGCATGTTCTTCTCCACCGCCTTGTGGGTGAGAAAGATGACGGGCACACAGCTTTCCTCGGTGGACTCCTTCTGGAGCACCGAGGCGATCGAGATGGAATAATTGCCGAGCACGGCCGCTATGGACGCCAGGACTTTCGGCTTGTCGGACACCCAGAAGCACAGGTAGTACCGGGACACCACTTCGCCGATGGGCTTCACTTTTATCTCGTTGTCAAGACGGTAGTAGCTCATGGGGATGCGCTTCGGCGCGCCGGACGAGATGTTCCTCGCAACGTCCACGATGTCGCTCACCACGGCTGAGGCCGTGGGCAGTTCGCCCGCGCCGCGGCCGTACAGGAGCGTGGCGCCCACCGCGTTTCCCTCGAGGAGGACCGCGTTGAACACGTCGCCCACCGAGGCCAGGATGTGCTTGCGATGGAGCATCGCCGGGTGCACGCGCACATCAACGCGGTCGTCGCCCTGGGTCTTCCGGATGATGCCGAGCAGTTTTATGCAGTATCCCAGGTCCTGGGCAAAGGTGATGTCTTCCTTGGAAATATTGGTGATGCCCTCGATGTACACTTTGTTAAGGGGAACATACCCGCCGTGGATGAGCGAGGCCATGATGGCCACCTTGTGGCCGCTGTCGCCGCCGCCGATGTCGAGCGTCGGGTCGGCCTCGGCAAAGCCGGCCTTCTGCGCCTTCTTGAGCGCGGTGTCGAACAGAAGGCCCTTGTCGGCCATCTGCGTAAGGATGTAATTGCAGGTGCCGTTGATGATGGTCTTCACCATGGTGATCTCGTTGGCAAGCAGGGCCTCGCGGATGGTCTTTATCACGGGCATGCCGCCGCCCACCGCGGCTTCGAAGAGTATGGACACGTTGTTCTTTTCGGCAAGCTGGAAAAGTTCCGGGCCGCATTCCGCGATAAGCGCCTTGTTCG
This sequence comes from uncultured Fibrobacterota bacterium, assembly GCA_963753345.1. Taxonomy (GTDB): domain Bacteria; phylum Fibrobacterota; class Chitinivibrionia; order Chitinivibrionales; family FEN-1185; genus FEN-1185. The sequence goes on along the minus strand of CAVWBU010000024.1, from coordinate 79,401 downwards.
CGGTGATCACGTGCTTGCCCTTCGAGACCGCCGAGGTGATGAGAGACCGTGCAAAGGCGGTCCCACCGACCAGCTCGATCACAATCTGAATGTCTTTGTCGTTCAGGATATCATCGGCATTTTCGGTGCACACCGCAGTGCCCACCGGCAGCTCCGTGAAGCGGTTGGCGGCCTTGTCTGCGATCCGCTTAAGGACAAGCGGAAGACCCAGGCTTTCGCGGAAATAGGCCGCCTTCTGGGACAGCATCTTAACCACCCCGCCGCCCACAACTCCCGCGCCGACCAGGCCTATGTTTATGTCCTTCATGGGGTTCCCTTTCCCGGGACCTTTACGTCGACATGTTTGCAGATAAGAGGCAGATGCTACAATCTTAGGAATATACATTATTGAATGTCAAAAGCTGGATGGGGAGGGATTTTGACAATGTAAGAGTTTCAATTAGAAAGTGGAGAAAAGCTGCTCTGCGGGGGAGGTATCCCCCTAGCTCCGGCCTCCTCGGCCTTCGGCCTGCGGTGTCCTGCGCTACCCCTTCCTGGGTGGCCCCCAAGAAAAGATAGCTGTGGAATCATACCTTGGTGTGGGGGCACCCACGGAGAGTAGTTGAGAAGTTCAAGAAGAAAACAATGATTTGCTCCTTGAAAATTTCGGCTGGCGCAAGAAATAACAATTGACTGAAGAAATTTCCTCTGCCGCGCGTTAGGGGCGACTGGAAGTGTGCCGGAGCACATTGCCGGCCGACCCCTCGCCGAAGGCGACTAGGGGCGGACCGGCAACGAGGCTGACCAGCCGAGCTGGAAGGAGAACCGACCCCGCGAAGCGGGGGAACGCCCAATTTCTTTTCTTCTTCATTGCTGCGAGGGGTGTTTTCTGGCAGAAACCGCTTTGTTCGGCAGGGTGTTGTATTGCCGTGGACAAAAAGGTATATACTGTATATTATTGAATAGGGAAGGAATGGTCAAATGCGGAAAGCGACGATTTGCTAAAATCATCTGCAAGGAGGACGCTATGAAAAAGATGGCTCTTATTATCATTTCCCTCGCAGCGCTCCTGCAGGCCTTGCCGTCGGACACGTGCAACCAGAACACATGGGTCACCAATGGCCCGGTCTCTGCGATTGCGCCCGCCGGGGACAAAGTTTACATTGGAGGGAATTTTACTCGGGTTGGGCCATGTATCGGCGGGGTCTTCGACAGGGTCTTCGACACCATTCACAGTGTGGTTCGCAACAATATCGCAGCCTTGGATGCGACAACGGGGGAACCCACGGCCTGGAATCCGAATGCAAACAGCGGTGTCCAAACACTCACTGTGAGCGGGACAACAGTATATGCTGGAGGGGATTTCACCATCATCGACGGGCAAAGACGCAACCATATCGCCGCACTGGATGTGACAACAGGGAATGCAACGAGCTGGAACCCGAATGCGAACGGCAATTTAATAAGCGATGTCTTGTCTATTGCCGTGAGCGGGACTACCGTATATGTAGGAGGCTTGTTCGACAGCATTGGCGGCCAGAGCCGTAAAAACATAGGAGCATTGGATGCGACAACAGGGAATGCCCTGGCATGGAACCCGGATGCGAGCGACGGTGTCTATTCACTCGCGGTGAGCGGGACAACGATATACGTAGGAGGAGCCTTCAACACCATTGGCGCGCAGACCCGCAACTATATCGCGGCCTTGGAGGCGACAACGGGTAATGTATTGAGCTGGAACCCAAATGCGGACTACTGGGTCAAATCACTCGCCGTGAACGGGACAACAGTGTATGCTGGAGGGCGCTTCACCAACATTGGCGGGCAGAACCGCAACTATATTGCTGCATTGGATGCGACAACAGGGAATGCATTGGCTTGGAACCCGAATGCATTTCGGCATTTCTACTATCCCGCCAGTTATTGCATTGTCAATTCAATCGCTGTGAGCGGGACAACGATATATGCGGGGGGCTCTTTGACAGCATTGGCGGGCAGACCCGCTCCGATATGGCAGCCTTGGATGGGACAGCAGGGACTGTCTTAGCTTGGAAACCGAACTTACCTGGCGGTGTCTATTCACTCGCCGTGAAGGGATCAACGATATATGCCGGAGGGTTGTTCGCCAGCGAAGGCCAGGGTTTTGGTCAGGCCTATTTCGCCCAGTTCGATAGCACTTCCCCTTCCCTTGTGACCCAACCCATCTCAGCGTCATCAACCGCAAAGCATGCCGGTTTGCAGGTAAGCAGTTGCAAATGCGCATTAGTTAAGTTCGCCTATTCAATTCCCCAAGCCGGGCATGTCTCCCTGCGGCTGTATAGTATCAATGGCCAATTGCAATCCGAACTTGTCAACAAGCATCAGGATGCCGGGAATTATTCATTGAGCATGCAACGGGGCAAGCTTGCCGCAGGCGCATATCTGGTCGTCTTCAAAGCGGGCGAGGAACATCAGGAAAAGATGATTTCGTTGATGAAATGACCGGTTGATGCGGCCTTGACAAGAGGCACCAATGAGCGAAGTCAATATAGTTGACAGTTGACGGATGGTGTTGAAGGGGTGATTCCGAATTATTTGGTGAGAATTCCGGATGGCGCAATTATTGAAACTTGACGGAAAAGAGCTCTGTTGCCGCGCGTTAGGGGCGACTGGAAGTCCCGCCAATGCGGGATTGCCGGCCGACCCCTCGCCGAGCCGGAGCGCCGAAGGCGCGGAGACCACCGCCGCAGGCGGCCCGGAGGGCGCGAAGCGTGAACGCGACTAGGGGCGGACCGGCAACGAGGCTGACCAGCCGAGCTGGAAGGAGAACCGACCCCGCGAAGCGGGGGAACGCCCAGTTTTTTTCCTTATCCCAGCTTTTTATTCCACTTCTCCACATCCTCCCTCTGCTCTTTGAGCAGCCCCTCCGCGTTGCCCTCGATCTCAATCACATCGATCCTGTCTCCCGACTTGATGCTGTTGACAACCGCCATGTCCTGTTCGCCGGTCACCGCGCCGAACACGGTGTGATGGTCGTCGAGCCAGGGCGTCGGCACATGCGTGATGAAAAACTGGCTGCCGTTGGTGTTGGGTCCGGAATTGGCCATGGAAAGGACGCCGGGCCTGTCGTGGCGCAGGTCCTTGACAAATTCATCCCGGAACTTGTACCCGGGCCCGCCGGTGCCGTTGCCCTTGGGGCACCCGCCCTGGATCATGAAGTCGGCAATCACGCGGTGAAATCTAAGGTTGTTGTAGAACCCGCGCCTGGCGAGGTTCACGAAGTTGGCGACCGTGAGCGGCGCCTTGTCGGCAAACAGATTGAGACGGATGGCGCCTTTTTCGGTCTTGATTGAGGCGGTGAGGGAGGATGCTTGCGTCATGAAGAGGTCCTTTTGGGTGAAGGGTGGATGAGCACCGGTACGGGATTGAAAAAAAATCCCCTGGCAATGAACGAAGGGTAGAATATAGCTCGCGGGCCGCGCCCACTCAACAGCCGCGAGCGGTCCGCGACACGGTCCTTCGCCCTGTTTCCCTACAAGAATCCGGGCGGCGAAGAATTATATTCGATTGACTTGCAGAGAAACGACGTGAGGGCTTTTTTGTGCGCTTGTTAAGAAATCCCGCCGGTTTTTCGCTCAAAGCAATTCCGCCGCAGTCGCTGCCGCTTCTTTTTGTTCTCCTGTATCTCCTTCTGAACATCGTCCAGGCCTCCCTCACTACGCTCACGAGCGATGAAGGTTACTATTGGTATTTGTCGTCCCATGCGGATTGGGGATATTACGATCATCCTCCTCTTCTCCCGCTGTGTATCGCTCTGGGATGCCGCCTGTTTCCGGGCGAGCTCGGAGTCCGGATTGTAAATGTGGCGCTCGTCTGCATCGGGCTTTTTTTTCTCCTGAAGCTGCTCGGCGATAAAATCAACAGGAAGTTCTATCCGTACCTGATAATTCTGTCACTGCCGCTCTTCAATTATCTCACGTTCATTGTGTTCCCGGATACGCCGCTGGTTGCGCTGTCGGCGGTATTTCTCTATTGCTACAAGAGGTTCCTTGAAAAGGATGATTATGCGTCGGGCGTTTCAATGGGACTCGTGCTCGGGCTGATGCTATACGCCAAGTATCATGCGATTCTTCTTATCCTTTTCGTTGTCCTGTCTAATCTGTCGTTGTTGCGTAACAGGAAGTTCATGCTCGCGGCCGGCATCGCCCTTGTCATGTTTGTCCCTCACCTCTGGTGGCAGTACACCCACGACTTTGTCTCGTTCAAGTATCATCTGGTGGGGCGGTCGAGCGGCTTTAGGATCGATTTTCTCACCGAGTTTCTCGGGGTGCAGCCCCTTGTGCTCGGCCCGGCCCTTGTATTCGTTCCATTCATTTATAAAACCAAGGACGCTTTTGAGCGGGCGCTCAAATTCATCGCAATCGGCACGCTGGCGTTTTTCTGCCTTGCGACCCTTAAGGGTTATGTGCAATTCCATTGGACGTCGATTGCGCTGATGCCCCTCATCATCCTTGGCTGTTCATACTATGGCAGCAGAAGAAAGATGCTTCTGTATTGGCTGTCTGTTCCCCCGCTTTTGTTCGTCCTTTTTCTGAGGACCTATCTTGCTTTTCCAATCCTTCCCGTCAACACCTTCAACAACGTCGATTTCTACCACGGCCGAGAGCAGTGGGCGCAGGACATCCGCGGCGTCGCGGGCGGAAGCCCCGTGGTGTTTGAGAGCCAGCTCCGCGAGGCTCCGCTGTATTCGTTCTACTCCGGCATGCAGGGGATCGCGCTCTATCCCGGCGGGAACAAGAAATCGGAATACGAGATACGCGGGGCGGAAGACGGCATCCAGGGACGCGATGTCACGCTTGTCAAGTACGGCAGGAACAGGCATTGCACGCGATTGGTCACGAGGATGGGCAAAGAGATAAACTACGTGTCGATCAGGCATTTTGCGTCCTACCTGGACATCCGGATCACCCTGAAGACCATGCGCCGCAGGCTCCCGGCGCAGGACGGGGAGAGCGTGTCCCTGGAAATCGTCAACCATCGCGGCACACCGTTGACTTTTGCACGCGACAGCTATGGAGAGCCCGTGCGGCTGGTCTGCGTTCTTCATCGTGAAGACGCCGGGAAAGACAGCACGGTCCTTGCGCAGGAACTGTCGGCCCGCGACAGCATCGGCGCGCACGCGGCAAGAACGGTGGAGGCCGTGATTCCCCTTGAAAAGCCGGACCGCGGGCGGTGTACGGTTTCCTTCGGCTTTGACGACGGGGAAATCGCGCCGTCCGTCAATTCGGAGCGATACAGGGTACCTCTAGCCGGCAACGGGCCCGGTTGACGGCCGCGACTGCGGAATGCCTTTGCAAGGTTTTCCCTCACAAGGTATTTTCCATCTCCTGTGAAGAAACCCTACGAACAAGCGGTTGACAATATTACGGACGGCCTTGAGTGGTTCTTCCGCCGGGCATTCACGCGGATCACCATTGACCGGAACGGCTATGAGCCGGAGTCCCTCAAGGATTCCATGGTGATGGTCGTTGCCACGCATCGGAGCCAGACCGATTACTTTCTGCTCGGCTGGCTCCTCTATAACAACGGCGTCCCTTACCTGCGCATCGCGGCGGGCGACAACCTTACCGGCTTCCCCTTCCTCGGAAAGCGGTTCCGCGCTTTCGGCGCGTTTTCCGTGCGAAGGGACATGGCGTTCCGCAAATCCTATGTGCGGCAGCTGTGCCTTGACGTTGTGAACATGATGGAGAACGGCGAGCCGATTCTCGTGTTTCCGGAGGGCGGGCGGAGCTACGGCGGCGGCACCATGGAGATGAAAGGCGGCATCCTCATGTCGGCGATCCTCGCGCAGGCGCGGAACCCTGACAAAAAAGTTTTGCTGCTCCCCTGCGCGGTCTCGTATGAGCACCTCCCCGAGCTGCCGTATTTCGAAATGCTCCGCAAGGGCAAGGAGATGCGGAAGAAACAGTCCAATGTTGTTTCCAGGCTTGTAGGCATACCGTTCTATTTCGGCGCCGACATCATCGCGTTTGTGAAATTCATTCTCGAGACGCGCCTCGGCATCAAGCGCGGCGAGGTCTTCATTGATTTCGGGACGCCCCTGTGCGTGAAGGAAATGGTTGACATCAAGGCAAACTTCAAAGCGACGGCCCGCGACGAGATGTCCGGCCACCAGGCGTCCATGCGGGCCGTTTGCGCGCAATTGCGCGACACGCTGCAGTCATTGTACCGGCTGCTTCCCGAGCACGTGCTGGCAAGCGTTCTCAGGGAACGGCCGTCGATGACCACGGGGGCCGCGGCGCAGGCGGTGGGGCCGGTCCTTGCACGCCTTCGCTCGCAGAAGCGGAACCTTAAAACCCTCGATTCCCTGTCGCCGAAGCAGATCGTGGCCAAGGGCCTGGAGCAATTGCGGTATGTCAAGGCCGTGTCGGTGCGGGGCGATGCGGTGAAAACAAGGAAGCAGCCGATTGTAGACTACTACGCGTCCGCGGTTTCCGAATAGGAGGGATCAGTATGTCGTTCCAGAATTACCTCAGGATTCCCCGAGTGGTCGATCTCGCGTCGACGGAGAAGGTCGAGGCGATTCGCGAGCTGGTGCATGAGCTGTGCAAGGCGCTCCGGATCTCGCGGCGGCAGAAGGCGTTCGTCGATGAGATCCTCAAGCGCGAAGAGGCCGCTTCGACGTTCATCGGCCAGGGAATCGCCATCCCGCATCTCCGCGCCGACATCAAGGGCGATTTCGCCATCGCGGTGGGCCGCAGCGCTGCAGGCATCAAGTACGACGCGGCGCGGGGCGCGCTCGCGTACATTCTGGTGCTGGTCATCACCAACGAGAAGGCCGACAGCTCCGAGCACCTCCAGATCATGTCGGAGGTCGCCTCGTTCTTCAAGAACGATCTGGTGCGGGAGAAGATACGCACCGATCCGACGACCGTTGATTTTGGGGAACTCGAAGCGGCGCAGGGCGGAACCGCGGGCGAGGACAAGGGGGCGAAAAGCGCGAAGAAGGGCCCGCAGCCCGTGCTCAACGCGGCCGTCGACCTCGCCAAGGACATCAAGGCGACCGCGCTCATGGTGTTCGCGGACACGGTCCGCGACAACGATTTCCTCGACGTGCTCAAGAACCGCGGCAAGGTGATTGTGGTGACGAGCAACAAGTCGCGGTTCGACCCCGACGATAAAAGGATCGCCGCGTGCATCCAGGCGCCGTCGTATCCCGCGTCGCGAACGGGGCAGGTGAGGATCGGCATGCTGCTCGCCCTGTCCCGCAACCTTATTGACAACAGCGACAAAGTGGTCTGCATTTCGGGAAACTCCAAGGCGGGACAGTTCGACACCATCGTGGCGATCGACGTGTCGAGCGAATACGAATTCTTCTTCACGAATTCGCCGGCGCTGCTGCCGCCCGACATCATGCCCGAGGTTCTCGAACGCGTGCTCGGGCTCGCGGGCGAGATCGCCGTGGAGGGACGCGAGGGCAAACCGCTCGGGACTATCTTCGTTCTGGGCGACACCAACACGGTCAACAAGTACGTTACGCAGCTCATCATCAATCCGTTCCGCGGCTACAGCGAGGCCGAGCGGAACATCATCGACCCGGCGCTCGCCGAAACGGTCAAGGAATTCGCGAGCATCGACGGCGCGTTCGTCATCACGGGCGACGGCATCGTGCTGTCGGCGGGGAGCTATCTGCGGCCGCAGGCCGAAGTGGAGCTGCTGCCGAGCGGGTTCGGCTCGCGCCACGCGGCTGCAGCGGGCATCACCGCCTGCACCAAGGCGCTGTCGATCACCGTATCTGAGTCCACCGGCATGGTGACGCTGTTCAAGAACGGGGCGATTGTCTTGACAATATCGAAACCTGTGGAGCGGGAGAAGAGTTCGGTTCATACTTATTTATAAACCAGGATATGCCAATAAATATTTGGTGGGGGAAGGTTCCCCCTCGCTTCAGCCCGGTGCGCTATTTTCATTTATTTCCCATCGTCCATCGCGCGCCGGTCTTCCGCTACCCCCTCCTGGGTAGCCGCCTTGATAAAGCAGCGGCAAGACCATACATTGTTGCGGCGGCACCCACGAGCGAAAATTGGAAGGGGCCATAGCATGTCCGTGCCCCTCTCCATTAGGAGAGGGGATAGGGGTGAGGTCAATTGGATTGGCGCGAGAAGAAGGAGTTGACTTAATAGAATTCCTCTGCCGCGCGTTAGGGGCGACTGGAGGTCCCGCCATAGCGGGGTGCCGCCCGGACCCGGCCGCGTACTCGCGGCATAGGGCCGTGGCGGCCCGAGGCCGAACGGCCGAGACCGGAAGGAGAACCGACCCGAGCGAAAGCGAGGGGAACGCCCAATCTTTTTGGTATTAATAAATAGGAAAGGAATAGAATCATGCAGAAAATTAGTTATGACGACAAATGCCTCGGCGACTGGATAAAGGAGAACGAATGGGCGGCCTACAACGACTCCTTTGCGGCCGCGCAGACCATGCTCGAAAAAAAGAACGGCCCTGGCAGGGATTTTCTCGGCTGGCTCGACCTGCCTGCGGCCATAGATGCGGCAGTTGTCAAGAAGGTCCGCGACACGACGGCCGCGCTCAGGCCGAAAACCGACGTTCTCATCTGCATCGGCATCGGCGGGTCGTACCTCGGCGCAAGGGCGGCAATCGAGTTTGTGTCGCCGTCGTTTGAAGACCTGCGCAAGCCCCGGGTGATCTTTGCGGGGCATCAGATAAATTCCGATTACATCACCGACCTTCTCGAACTTGTCAAGGACAGGAATGTTGCGGTGAACGTGATATCCAAGAGCGGCACCACAACCGAGCCGGGCATCGCGTTCCGCATAATCAAGCAGTGGATGGAAAAACGGTATGGAAAGAAGGACGCGGCGGGCCGCATCGTGGCCACCACCGATCCGGCGAAAGGCGCGCTGCGCAAGCTTGCGAACGAGGAACACTACGCCACCTTCGACATTCCTTCGGACGTGGGCGGACGCTTCTCGGTGCTCACCCCGGTGGGCCTTTTCCCCTGCGCCATGGCCGGCCTCGATGTTTCAAAGCTGCTTGCGGGCGCCAAGGAGGCCATGGGGTTCTGCTCTGCATCGACGCTTGACAAAAACATCGCGGGCCGCTATGCCGCGGCAAGAAACATTTTGTTCCGCCGCGGCAGGACCACCGAGGTGATGGCCCTGTTCGCGCCGCAGCTCCATTACTTGGGCGACTGGTTCAAGCAGCTTGCGGGCGAGAGCGAGGGGAAGAACCTCACCGGTATTTTTCCCGCCTCCGTGGACTATACCACCGACCTTCATTCTCTTGGCCAGTGGATGCAGGAGGGCCTGCGCAACGTGTTCGAGACTTTTGTCGTGCTCGGCCGCACCAACACGTCCGTGGCGCTGCCCAAACTCGGCGACGACAGCGACGAGCTCAATTATCTTGCGGGAAAGAACTTCGAGGACGTCAACGCCGAGGCGTATCGCGGGACCCTGCTGGCCCACCTTGACGGAAACGTGCCCTGCGCCACCATCACGCTTGCGGACCGGACCGAGGAGACGCTCGGTCAGGCGTTTTACTTTTTCGAAAAGGCGATCGCGCTGTCCGGCTATCTCCTGCGCGTCAATCCGTTCGACCAGCCCGGCGTCGAAGCGTACAAGAAGAACATGTTTGCGCTTCTGTCAAAGCCCGGCAACGAAAAGAAGGGGAGCGAGCTCAAGCAGAGGCTTGCGAAATTAGGGTTGTAGGAAAAAATGCCCCCAAGCCCCGCGAGGGGGCAGCGAGAATAGATGTATCGGTATGAAATCATACAGAAAAACCCTCGAGTTCTGCACGAAGACCCGGCGTGAGTTTGTCAACATCACGCCGCAGGTGGAGACCGCGCTTGCCGAAAGCGGGATTAGTGAGGGACTGTGCCTCGTAAACGCCATGCACATCACGGCAAGCGTGTTTGTCAATGACGACGAGCCGGGTCTGCACCAGGACTTCGACGACTGGCTCGAGCGGCTCGCCCCGCACGAACCCGTGAGCCGCTACCGACACAACGGCGCGGAAGACAATGGCGACGCGCACCTCAAGCGCCAGGTGATGGGAAGCGAGGTGATTGTCGCAATCACCAACGGAAAGCTGGATTTCGGCCCTTGGGAGCAGATCTTCTACGGCGAGTTCGACGGACGAAGGAAGAAACGGGTCCTTATAAAAATCATAGGGGAATAGCGTATGTCAAGAACGAATCCCGCCATCGGCGTGATCGGCGGCGCAGAGGCCTCCGAAGCGACGCTTAGCGTGGCCTACGAAGTGGGCAAGTACATTGCCAACAACAACGCGGTCCTGGTGTGCGGAGGGCTCGGCGGCGTGATGGAGGCTGCGAGCCGCGGCGCGTTTGAAAACAACGGGACCGTGGTGGGCATCATTCCGGGAACAGACAAGAGCGCGGCAAACCCTTATGTCCGTATCGTGATCCCGACGGGCATGGGCATTGCGCGGAATGCGCTTGTCGTCAACGCTTCCGACGTGCTCATCGCTTTCCCCGGAAAATTCGGGACCTTAAGCGAAATCGGGCTTGCGCTCAACCTCGCCAAGCCCGTGGTGTACCTGCCCGGCGCTTGGAACCTGCAGAAAATCGAACCCATCGACGCGTCGCTGTACAAAGAGGCGTTCGACGCGCATGGCGCCGTGGGCCTGGCGCTTGACGCGCTGAGAGGGAAGTGACGGGGACGAAATGTAAAGTGGTTCCAGCCTCATTAAGTATTTGCTGACAATAATCTCAGTAAGCGCCAACCAGGATTGAAGAACCCCGCAGCAAGCTGCGGGGAATCTTCCATCCCTATGGAAAGAAAACATACTTATAGTCGCTCGCTAACCCCGGAGTAAGCTCCGGGGAATCCGCTCGCTGTGGGATTGAACATTCCTTGCACGTTTTTCGGTGGAATCATATTACGCCCAAAACCAAAATGCCCGATCCAAAGCCGCGAGCCTTGCCGTTTTGTGGTTGACAGCAGCAGCGGAAGAGTCTATAATTACTATGTCTGCTTTCCCGAAAGGCAATGGGGAAGCCCGGCAACATGAACGTAAACCGAGAGTTCAAGCGATCACGTGAAATTCCCGTAGTGTCTTTTATAATCGTACAAGCATTTCCCAATTCTCTTCCCCTATCATCCAAACTCTCTCCTAAAAGGGGGTGTGTATGTCTTCCGCCTATTTTGGAAAAACCGAAAGGGCGTTGGTGCGGCTGGCCTGTTTGACCGCGGCGGCGTGCACGATTGTTCTGATGAGCTCGTCCGTCGGCGGCGCTGTCTTTGCGCAATGCGCAAACTCGTTGTCAACCGGTCTTGCGGCGAACAACGGTCAAACCGGGATTACGTTCGAGATCACGGCGCTCAAGTCCCTTAAACTCTGCCAGATCAGCCTGGCTGCGTACCCTGCGGGCGCGACCGGCGTAACCCTTGAAATATGGGTCCATCCGAATGGTCTGCCGTGGCCCCGCGCCGCAAGTCCCGCCAATTTCCAGGACGGCCTGTGGGTCAAGGTCGGCACGGCAACAGGACTTGCCATGGCGAGCACCGGGTATACGGCAATTCCCGTTGATCTGTCTTCAATCGGCACACTCGCCGCCCAGCAGAAGCTGGGCGTTGCCATATTCGCGCCCGCCAATGTAGGCGTGGGATACCAGACCGGCGTGGGCGGCCCGTACACTATTGCGGACACGAATCTGTCCTTCGACACTCAGTGCTGGGCTCTGCAGGGAACATCGTTTACAACCGCGACCCCCTCGTTTTTCCCCCGCCAGTTTGCGGGCGCTGTTTCGTACACCCTTGCCCCGATCAACATCGGCAACCTCAACGCCGCTGTTTATAACTCAGGCACCAACGCTCCGATTTCCGGCGCAACGGTTCAGATAACCTCCGGCGCGAGCCTTGACACAACGACAACGAATGCCAGCGGCGTTGCATCCTTTACCGGCCTTCCGGCCGGCAATTACAAATTCAAGGTCACTGCGCCCGGCTTTGTGGCTGATACCGGCTTGGCCGTCGCCATCGCCTCGGGCCAAACGACGACCGTGGGTTGGTTTCTGACGCCGCTCGTATGCTCAGGCATGCTGTCGACCGGCCTTGCCGCGAACAACGGTTATAACGGGATCACGTTCGAGATCACGGCCTTGAAGCCCGTTCAGCTCTGCCAGATCAGCCTGGCGGGCTACCCTGTGGGTTCGACCGGCGTGACCCTTGAAATATGGGTCCATCCGAATGGTCTGCCGTGGCCCCGCGCCGCAAGCCCCGCCAATTTCCAGGACGGACTGTGGGTAAAAGTCGGCACGGCAACCGGACTTACCATGGCGAGCACCGGCTATACGATAATTCCCGTTGACCTGTCCTCAATCGGCGTTCTCTCTGTCCAGCAGAAGCTGGGCGTCGCCATATTCGCGCCCGCCAACCTAGGCGTAGGATATCAGACCGGTGCGGGCGGCCCGTATGTTTTCTCGGACGCAAATCTGTCCTTCGACACCCAGTGCTGGGCCGTGCTCGGATCAGACTTCACAAGCGCGACTGCCTCGTTTTTTCCCCGTCAGTTTGCCGGCGCGGTGTACTACGCTTCTGTCGCGGTGCCAACGGGCAACCTGAACGCCACCGTGTATAATACAACCACCGGCGCTCCGATTTCCGGGGCAACCATTCAGATGACCTCGGGCGGGAGCCAGAGCGCGACAACGAACGCCAGCGGCGTTGCTTCCTTAAGCGGCCTTGCGGCGGGCAATTACAAGTTCTCGGTCAGCGCGCCGGGCTTTGCTGCCGACACGGGCTTGGCTGTTGCCATTGTCGCCGGCCAGACCACCACGCTCGGCTGGTTCCTTACGCCGGGCGCGGGCGTGCTCCAGCAGGAAATGACCCTTCGTTCAAACATGGTGTCGGTTTCCAAGTCGGGGATCAAGTACAATCTCGCCTCCGCCGCGAGCGTTTCCATAGCTCTCTACGACATGCGAGGGAAACTGGTCAGTCACTTCGCGAGCGGCGTGCAGGGCGCCGGTTCCTATTCGGTAAACTTCGACCGCGCGAAACTGCCCGTAGGATACTACTTCCTTAAATTCCAGGCGGGTTCCTACATCGTTCAGAGGAAGCTGGCGTTGACGGAATAAGAGAACGCATCCTGACGGCAAGGAAGGAGGAGCGGGTTTGGCACCACTCCTCCTTTTTTGTTGGCGCGGTCCCGAGAGCCGCGGCGTTTCTGTTTCATTCGGGAGGACGGTACATTGCTTGACCAAGAGGACGGGGGATTTGCTTTTGAGGACAGGGAATATCTAGTTTCTGAAGGGTGGACATGGGCGGTTGCAGGATCGGCAAGCGAAGGGAAGTTGACATGGTGGACATTATGGCAAGACAGCATAATATGTTTGGAAGTTTAGGGAAATATTGAATATGCCGGTTACTGAATAATACCTGTTCTTTTGCAAGGCGAGAAATCGCCCATCCTGGGCGATGAATAAAAAGGAATATATAACAAGACAAAAGACAATTTAAAACGGCACTCTGGCGGGCGTAAATGGTGGGAATTGTGCTGGGAAACGTGAAATTGAAGCCAATTATTTTTAACCAATGATATTATTAACCGCCGCCCAAGAATATAAATAGAATTAATAAGACCATGGCGCACTCTAAAAAATAGACCGCAGTCGTGGCGGGGCGGCCAAACGGGTTAATCGAAAAGGACATGATAAAATGGGACTCGTTGACGGTATTTTGAAAATCTTCAAATCTGATTCCGCAATTGTCCCTGAAGATCCGGGTATTGAATTAAAACCCAAAACACAGGAACCAAATGAAAAGGAAATTACAAGCGAGGATTTACATATTTCCGATGGGCTTACTCGAAAATTAAACACGGAGAAGCTGGAATGGTGTTTGACTCATGGCATAGATAACAAATATGTAAGGTCAGCAGTCAAAGAAAAAGAACGAAATGACATAATTCGAAATTCCGATCTGGAATTTAAGAGCGAACGGAAAATCCTCTATCAGAATTTATGCTTGGAATTGTCAAAATACAATTTATCCCGAAAAGATGACCCCGCAACAAAGAAATCCAAAAAAGCTCAAAAGGAAATATTGCGGGAGGAATATCGTAAGAAGACAGATGAATTGGCCACGAAAAGGGATACAAAGTTCGCATCCGCCATTGGCGAAAAGTTCTTCTATGACCTTATGGAAGATGAAGACGCAACAGGCTGGGAATGGACATTGAGCGATCCCGACACGCATTGCAAAATATGCAAGAAGAATGAAGGAAGGTACAAGAAAGGAACCGGGCCTAAATATCCGGCACATGATGGATGTACATGCCTCCTTGACTCGGTTTACGATAGCGACCTGTAACCGTCTTTCTGGGAAACATGAATATGAAAATGCGCCGAAAGATTCTACGTTATCTTCCTTCTTTGTTTTCACGATATGACCGACCATAAAATGAGGCAATAAATGTGGCAAGAAGTTCAAGGTAAATTCTGTGATTCATGTCCGCATAAAAGTGACGATCCACAATATCTATATTGTTTTCGAGCTAAGAGAAATGAAGAAATTCAGATTTGTTTTGTCGAAACAGCAGACCGCGACTACATCATTAGCCGCGATCTACTAAGACTGGGCTTAAAAGAGGAAGCACTGTTTCACATTTCTCAAGCTCTTGAAAAATATCTAAAGTCGGTATTGCTATACGACAATGTTTCCATAAAAGACCATTCTCACGACATTGGAAAACTTAGAGATCAGGTCAAGAATACTTTAAACATCAACATCGATCTCATTTTTTCTCATCGAAATCATGAGTTCTCTTTTTATGATATTGTAGAGCAGCACGTAGATCGATATGGGGTAATTTCTTTCCCGTCCTTTTTCTCTGCTTTCTGGACCACACCTGAATTGAATTTCGTAGCTTTATTAGATGAAGCCATCTTTAATCTAAGGCGATATTGTCGCGATATAGATTTTGAGGCAAAACTTGGCGAAGATAGCCGTGAATATTGGATAAATCAGATTTGTCCTGCCAATCCTAAAATATGGGCCTATTTGGAATATGTCTTATCAAGCGACACGATTCCAGAAATTCTACGACAAAGAGAAATTCTTTGTCGGGAGAACAAATACGCTTCCGCATTTACCTCTAGCTTTAGTAGCGCACACCTAGACCAAAGAAGACGGCTTTACTCTGATGGCTCGCTATGCAATAAAAGTCTAGAAGATTGGAGGGAATCACATTACTACGTGACAAAAACTCAAAAAGAATATCTAAAGAAACTTTGATTACCCGAAGGCTTCTCACAACGAAAATTCAAGGATGAAAGGTCTCAAATATTATTCAAGAAAAGCAGCGCCCACGTCCTAAACATCGCTGCTAATCGCCTTGCGAAAAGAACATGCCGCTAAATCATGATCGTCCCTTTCACCTGACACCCCCAAATACCATGGGTTTGAGCGGATACAACATCGTTACTTTACAACTGCCGCTCCAAGGGTGCGCGCAACGGGTGTGTCGGTCTTGCCACAGGCCCAACCACGCTGCACCCCGCGAAGCACCCAAAGACGTTTTGATTTCTTAATTTATTAATTTTAGCAATAGATTGTCAGGCGAATACTTTATCAATCGCCTCCACCCTCACCCTTACCCATTCCCTCTCATCCCCGAACCCAAACGCCGCTTTGACAAACTCCTCAGAGTCGAATTTGTCAAACACTGTCATGCGCAGCTCCGCCCCTCCGTCTGTTGTCACCGCATGCTCAAGCGACTTCACAAGTTTTTTCTTTTTCGCCTTGGCGGAAAAATCAAACACGTACTTTCCCTCCGCGATCTTCCTCAAAACATAGGGAAGTCCTTTTTTCGCAAAATATTCCTTTGCCGTAAATTCATAGGGTGACCGGATCGAGAGGGTCCATTGGTCAGAAGTGTCTCGGACCGGTCCGACAAGCGTGCCCCACCTGCCGAAGACGGTGTTCACTTTTGACAGACGCGACTTGGTTGATACGGTTTTCTCAACCAGTTCCGCACCCGGCCTGCGGAAGCAAAGGGTCACGATGTCTTTGCCCGTGATCCAGCACGGCTGGTCCCCTTTTGCCCAGAACGACCCCCGGTATCCTACGTAGAAATCGACGAGCCCGGGTTCGGCGGTCATGAGCGCGCGCGCAAGGGCAATGCCCACGCTTTGCCGGGGAAGGCCGCGGCAGGGTTCCTGCACATTGACAAGAAAACTGATTTCCTCGCAACTATGCCATTGCTGCGAAAGTTCTTTAAGCTGCGCCGGACGCAACGGCGCGTTTGTGCGCGCGGCCGTAATGGCCTTGCAATCAGCCTGTTCGCAAGCGCCGCAACCCCTGCATTCGCTCTCCCTGCCCGGCGCGCCGAGACAATAACCTTTGTCGACAAATGCGACTGCGTTTGTGTGCTGTTCTATCAAAAAGCTCCTGTCAACGCCGGTTTCAATGGCAAGCCACGGCTTTGCCGTGTCGAGGGGCGAGGCGCCGGCGAGCATCGCCTCGTGGGAAATCCCGAGACCTTCGCACGATTCGACGAATGCATTGACAAACGACGCAGGCACCGACCGGTAATACACATACCCCGTCCTGTGGATGGCGGACAGTAGGGCCTCGTACGTTCGCGGGTGCGAGGCGCGCGCCAGCATCTGCGACAGGTGATAATCGCCCAGGTCGCTTGACATGCGGAATTCAAAGCCGCGGCGTTCGACGGTGTTGTGGAGCCGCGCCGCAATCGGACGGAGCGCCTCGGGCGTCGGCGCGTTCTCGAATTCAAGCGGCGTCCACGGGAAACGCACCAGCGGCGTGGCTGAGAAAATGACGCGTGCGTTAGCACCGCAGCCGGCCCCGGCCGTCTTCTCCTTGATTAATGCGAGAAGCGCCTCAAAGGCTGCCATGTCTGGCTCCTCTTCCTTGCCGGTAATGAGCAGGAAAATTTTCAGCTCGCGCACCGGTGACAAAAGTATAAGCGAAAGCCCGCGTGTGAGATCGTTTTCTGAAAGGCTTTTGTGCAGGTACCGACGCAGCCGCGGGGAAATGCCTTCCAGGCCGCAGGTGAGGCTCGATTTCCCTATGGCGAGCAGGCTCGGGAGCATGTCCGGCTCGGCCGCGAGCATGTCGAACCGCTGGCTCTTGAGGCCCACCGAGGGAAACAGGCGCGCCAGGCCTTCCAGAATCGAGCGAAGTCCGGAGTGCATATTGAAGTTGAAGCTGTAGAGTTCCACTTTATCAAGGCCCATGCCCGCCTTCATGCAACGGGCCTGCGCGACGACGTCGCTCGCCGGAACCTCGCGGTACGGTTTCCTGCCGAGGCTTTCGGAGCAGAAGCTGCAGAAGCACGGGCATCCTTCCGAAATCTGGAGATTGCCCTCACCGTACCGATGGGCAAGGTTGGAAACCGGCGCATCTTCGAGAAGCCCATTAAGGGCTGGCGATTCTGCGTGCGCGCGACAGGTCTTCTTTGGTTTGTCCGGCTGGACAAAGCCGGGCACTTCTTCAAGCAGGGAAAGCGTTTCCCGCTTGGAAAGTCCCTTCCGGCGCGATTGGCCGCAGATGTCGAATATCCGGGAAATGCACTCCACGGACTCGCCCACAAAAATGCCATCCACGGGAGGGTCGGCCGTGAAAAAGACCGTGGCGTGCAGCGCGTTTGATCCGCCGAGAATGACAAGCGGGAAGTTCTCGTCCGAAAGCCGCGCGCTCTTGCCCGGCGGCATGCCGCTGTTTTCAAGCATCGCCGGGATGTTCACCAGTTCCTGCAGCGTGGCATTGGAGAACGCGACAAGGTTGAAATCGAGCGGCCCGCGTTTGGTGGAGGTGCCAAGAAGCCACGGCACGTTGTCGGAGAGCATGATCGGGCCGTCGTTCACGGGCGGGAGAAACGCGAAATCGGGAAACGTGCCGCGCTGCCTGCGCGCGATCTGGTACAGCACCTTGTGCGAGAACGATTCGGCGGTGTCGTAGTAGGTGGACAGCCGGGCAATAAGGATCCTGTTCGGCCGCGCATCGTATTCCGATGGGTCAAGCGTGTTGATCTCGTTTCCGGCCAGCCAGAGACCATGTCCGGTAAGGTAGGGGCGGTTACGTTCGTACCAGGAGGAGAATTTGGTGTCGAGTATCATTCTGGATGAAAATACTATACTCATTCAATGACTAATAAGTAAGGACTCATATGTGCTTATCCATGATAATTCCTTGCGGCGCAAATATTACTTCTTGACAAAACAGATTCCCCTTGCCGCGCGTTAGGTGGACCGGAGCGGTCCCGCCATAGCGGGATTGCCGGTCGACCCGGCCGATAGGCATAGGGCGATCCGGCAACGAGGCCGAAGGCCGAGCCCGGAGGGAGACCGGCCCGAGCGTAGCGAGGGAAACGCCCATATTCTTATTATGTAATAATTACAGATACAACTTCTCATTCCCTTCTCCCCGTGGAAATACGTATTTTTAACCGATTGTTTCTGATTCACCCTCACACGCCATTTTTCCGGACTGGGAAAGGTCGGGTTATGTTCGCCCACAAGAACGTCAATGTCGCGCTCGCCATTTTCGTGTTTCTTGCTTCGTCAATCGTGTACATCCTCACCGCAGGCCCCACGGTCGCGCTCTGGGACTGCGGCGAGTATCTTGCGGCGGCCGGTTGTCTCGGCATTCCGCACCCGCCGGGCACGCCCTTGCTCATTCCCATTGCCAGATTTTTCCTGATGGTGTTTTCGTTCCTCAAGGACCCCGGGTTCCGCCTCAATCTGCTCGCGGCGTTCGGCAGCGCTGCCACGGCCATGTTCGTTTACCTTATCATCATCCGCGTCATGTGGTATGTGGTGGGCGAGGCCGACACGCTTTGGAAGCGGCTTACGCTGTACTGCTCCGGCGTGACCGGCGCGCTCCTGTGCGCCTACAGCAGCACATTCTGGTTCTGCTCGCTTGAGTTCTCGGAACAGTGCAACCTCTGCCTGCTTCCGGTGGTGCTCACGCTCTGGCTTGCGCTCATGTGGGCGCAGTCCAAGGATCCCAAGCGCGACCGGCTGCTGCTCCTCATCGCCTATATCGGGTTCTCCGGCGTCGGCATGCACATGATTTCCGGCATCACGCTTCCGGCGGTGTTCCTCTTTGTCATGATGGTCGACAAATCCAAACTCACCGACTGGCGGCTGTGGCTCATCGGCGTATGCATGTCCACGTTCATGTTCAACCTGTCGTGGTTCATCGCGGTGAGTATCTGCGCCACGCTCATCACCCTCATCATGATGTTCATGGAGGGACGCAACAAGCCGAAGTGGCAGTTCTGCTTCTGGTTCTCGTTCATGGCGGTGATCGGGTTTTCCAACCATATCTACATGCCCATACGCTCCAACCTCAACCCCATCATCGACGAAGACCATCCCGTCACGTGGAAGGCGTTCTCCTCGACGCTTGACAGAAAGCAATACGGTTCGGAGAGCATGGTAACGCGGTCGTTCTGGCGTCGCGGCAAGCTTTCCAACCAGTTCGGCATCGAAAGCAACATGGGCTTCGGCGGGTTCCACATCACGCAGTTCTTTCATTTCAGCCTCAAGGACACGCAGAAGAATTTCATGGCGGCAAACCCCCTGCTCGGGTTCCTCAAACTCCTCATCTACCTGCTGCCGACCGCCTTTATGCTGATGGCGTGGTACTACTACTATCGGAAGGACCGCAACGTCGCCGTCATGCTCATTCTCGTGACCCTCATGACCACCGTCGTCCTCACGTGGTACATGAATTTCGCCGACGGCAACAGGCCGGAGCACCAGGACTATCTCGCGTGGATGCACGCGGGCAGGGAAGGGCCGGTGCCCAATGTCCACCGCGAGGTGCGCGTCCGCGACTACTTCTGGAACGCGGGTTTCATGTTTTACAGCATGTGGCTCGGCATCGCCGCGGGGTGCTTTCTCACGTTCCTGTTCACCAACAAGAACAAGCTGCTGCGCACCACGGTCGCGCCGCTCGCGGTGATCGCGCTGTTCGTGTCGCCCGCGCTCCCGCTCACGCAGAACTGGGGCCCGCGCGACAGGCACATGAACTGGATTCCGTACGACGCCGCCTACAATTTTCTCATGTCGTGCGACAAGGACGCGGTGCTCATCACCAACGGCGACAACGACACGTTCCCGCTGTGGGCGGTCCAGGAGGCGTACGGCATCAGGAAGGACGTCCGGATTGTCAATCTGAGCCTTCTCAACACCGACTGGTACATCAAACAGCTCAAGGACGTGGAGCCGCGCGTGCCGGTGTCGTTCTCCTACAGCCAGATCGACGCGCTCAACGCGGAGCTCAACCCGTTTATCGAGCCGGCCCCCTACACCCTGTCAAACGCCGGCATCCAGGTGGTGATTCCCAGCCGGAAGCAGCAGCAGGTGATGCGGGTGCAGGACCGTATGGTGCTCAACATCGTGGATTCCAACCGCTGGCGCAAGCCCATGTATTTCGCGGTTACGGTCTCGGAAGACAACTTCATGGGACTGGACCCCTATCTTCAGATGGAAGGCCTGGTGTACCGGATCAACCCGACGCCGGTGCCGCAGGACAGGCGCATGAACATCGAAAAGACGGCGTACATGCTTGACAAAGTCTACAGGTTCGGCACCGGCAAGGTGACCGACGAGCCCGTGGACGAGGCGGCGCGCGGCCTCGAGGCGAATTACACCGCCTGCTACGTGGAGCTCGCGCTGTCGCTCAGGAAACCGCTGCTCGACCAGAAGAACGAGCTCGACAGCCTGCAGACCCAGATCGCAGCCGCTTCGGTGAAGAAGCTGCCCGACGCAGAGGCGAAGAAGGCGGCGTTTGTCGCGCAGCAGAAGGACTACCAGAGCAAGCTGGACCTCGTTACCGCGGAACTCCAGAAGTGCATCGCCCACGTTCCGTGGGACTGGCGGCCGCGCGCCCTGCTCCAGGAATTCTACGTCAACCACGGAAGATACGCGGAAGCGGAAAAAGCAGCGCGCGACGCCATCGCCTCCGACCCGCAAAACCCCGAGTACATGCGCATGCTGTCGCAGGCGTTGGAAATGCAGGGCAAGAGCAAGGACGCGATCCCCGCGCTCAAGGAACTCATCAGGCAGGACCCCAACTACTACGCGGGATTCGAAAGTCTTGCCAAGAACTATCTCGAGATGAGGCAGTTCGACAGCGCCATCGCCGTGATAACCTCGTTTGAGGAATCGCATCCGGGCGACAAGCGGGCCGAACAGTTCAGGCAGCAGATGATGGCCTATGCCGCGCAGCAGCAACCCAGGCAGCCTTCGGCAGCGGCACCCGGGTTCGCCCAGCCGCCGTCTCCCAAGAAATAGAACCTTTGCGCGAGAAGAACAAAAAACGCCGGAGCGCTCTCAAGCGCTCCGGCGTTTTTATTTCCGGTCGTGTTTGCAAAGGTCTGCGGTGCGGTCGCAGAACCAGGATCTAACGTTTTCTCTTTCTTTTCCTGAGCTTCGGGTTGAGGCCCGCCATGCGGGACCAGTATTCCTTCCTTTCAAAGGCGGTCTTTGATTGCAGGAAGGCCACCATATACTCGAAGTAGAGCGTTTCCTTCTTCTTGAGCCCCATGTGGGCGGAGAACCTGAGCGAAATGTCCTGCGGCAGGTTCCGCCTTCCCTCCATGATCGACAGCACGTAGTTGGACGTTGAGAGGCCGAGCTTCCTCACAAACCACCGGTGGGAAAACTCGGGGTTCACCCTTTTCTGCTCCCGGTAGTAGTCCTTGAGATAGCGCCTGAAATTCGTGTACGAAAAGATGTCTCGCATGTTTGTTTTCTCCCGGTTTTCGGTAGGGGGTAAAATATAACAGGATACAGGGGTAAGGGGAAGATATTGAGAGGAAAAGTTTGGAGTCAGGTGATGAAGAAAATTAAAAATGAAGAGTATTCATGGGGGGAAGTTTCCCCCTCGCTGCGGCCCGGCGCGCGCTCTCGTCTTTTTTCACGCTACCAACCGCGCGCCGGTCCTCCGCTACCCTCTCCTGGGTGCACCCCAAGAAAGGGTGGTTGCAAAACCATACTCTGTTGCGGGGGCACCCGAGGAGAGCGGTGGCATCAGCAATGCGCAGTCATTTTAGGGGAATAAATGGGATGATTGTCATTGCGAGCGGAGCGAAGCAATCTACTCACGTTTCCCCGAAACAAAGTTCTAAGATCAGCGCACCATACATTTCTTGATCACAAGTTCTTCACGGCCTGACGTCACCTTGACGACAAAGACTCCGGGCTTTGATAATGCCGGCAAGGGTATTCGTGAATCTTTTGAATTGAGAATGGATGAAAAGAGCTTCCTGCCCGAGACGTCATAAATTGCGATTCTTGCGTTGTCAAGTCCGTAGACGGTCACAAAGTTCTTGTCGAAAGCAACCGCAATCTTCCCGGAATTTGTTACTGAAGACCGAACACTAATGCTGGTATTGGTGAGAAAGGATACTGTGTCAAAACGAACCCTTATCGAATCAGGTCTTGACCCATCCATAACTTTCATGTACAAAACATGGCCAAGCGGGTCTGCCAGCGGAAATCGATACTCGTGTGTCTTGTAGCTGCTGTCTATGTTTACATAGGAAGTGCATGGAGGAGAGCACACCGATCCGTCATAGCTTCCCCCGGACAAAAGCGTGGTTCCGTCCTGGGGGAACCTGTTGTCTTTAAGGGTCGAAACTCCAAAATCAAATGCTATGTCCTGGGGACAACAAACGAGGCTTGTTGACAAGGGGCCGAACTTGAATTTCATGCCGTACCGCGCGATGACGACCGTATCCGCTAAAAGCGTTCCATTGTCCGTGATAAGACCGGCAAGCACCGTGTCAAAAGGAAATTGCATTGCCAGGATAGTCAAAGCCGGCATACCGGTGGGGACACCGGGGGCCGAAAACAAATCTATTCTTGCAACCAGATTCTCCTGCGCCAGTTGATTGATTGTTGCAACCGATGCCTTAACGTCCAAAAAATAGTCATAAGAAATATTCGGCGGAGAAATTCTTTGGCCGGTTGAAATGGACAGCAGGACATATTTCACAAACAGCGAATCAATCTGCGGTTCGATGGCCTTCAGGTGGCGGCTCAGAGAGTCCTGGACCATCAGGCTGTAGTTCCGCGCGCTGTCCACGCTGACTTCCATTTTATTAGGATAGCTGAAGGGGGGTTCGGGCAGCAGGATTTCGATTGGGATTAATGATGATGACTGTGCCAGGCTCGCCATCTGTTGACACAGCGCATTGTCAATCTTGGCGGCGCAGGTAGATGCGAATGACGAAGATAAGGGCATAACCACAGACAGGACAACAAGGGTGATTCTTTTCATGATCTTTTGTCCTTTATCTAAAGGATTGCTTTCTCCCGGAAACCTCTTCCAAAATCGGAACAAAAACAGTTCCGATTCCTTTTAGGTGGGGCTTGCACCCCCGCCTCCTTGTTGATAATATACGTGACCAAAATCAAAAAGCAAGGACAAAGTAAAGAAAGTGTTTTCTGCAGGAAAACCACGTGTTCCACCATAAAGTGCCCTGATTCGCGACCAAATCAGTCATATCACAGCTTGATAACATAGCTTAAACCTATCTACCTGCCGCCTCTCCAATCCCCTGTTGCTCCCTTCCCGGCTATGTAGTATTTATACATTGTATTAATCCGGTCAGAAAATAGATGACAACCGTTCGCCCTGAGCCTAGTCGAAGGGCGTCCGTTCATGCTTCGACAAGCTCAGCACGAACGGACGTTATCAGTTTCATGACTTGTCATCTGTTTATCGCTTTCATTAATAACTCTTGGAACCAAACCATGAACCATCTCCTCAAGCTCAGAAAGACCAAGAAGCTCCGCATGCTCATCCTTTCTGCGGGCGGGCCGCAGAGCGGCATCCAGGGGATTTACATCTGCGTGGAGGGCGACGCGTGGGAGACGGTTTCGCACGCGGTGGTGCCGTATCCGGACGCGGTGGAGGAAGCCATAGGGGCCGCGGCGTTCTCGCCGCAGGCTGCGCTGGAGATCCGGAGGCTTGCCTGGCTCGACGGGAAGGTGTCGCACCTGTTCCTGGAATGCGGCCGCGCGGTGCTATCGCACGCGCACAAGTCCGTGCGCACGCCGCACTGCGTGGTGCTTAACAAATGCACTCTTTACAGCGGCCCCATGGACAACGGCGGGCAGGTGCGCTGCTGGGACGTGACGCTCGGCGACGGTCAGCTCCTGGCGTCGGCGTTCGGCGTTCCTGTGGTCACCGAGTTTGCCCGGCACAACATCCTGGCCGGGGGCGCAGGGACACTGCCGCTGTTTCCGGGCAACGTCAAGGTCGCAAAGAACGTTGAGCCGGTGTCGGTGTACCTCAACATCGGCCTCATGGCGCATCTCACGGTGGTTGACAATCAGGCAATGCACACCGTGCTCGACACCGATATCGGGCCGGGCACGTGCCTGGTCAACCTTGCGGCCCGCGACGCGGGCGGCGCCGACGGCTTTGACCGCGACGGGACGCTTGCGGCCCGGGGTACCGTCAACAACGAATGTGTGAGCGAGCTTGCGTCGCAGGAATGGTTCAATCGGCCCGGCCCAAAGCAGGCCTTTGTGCAGGACTTCACGGAACTCTATCGCCATCCGAAGGTCGCGGCGCTTTCTCCCCAAGACAGGGCTGCCACGCTCACGGCCCTCACCGCGCGCACCGTGTTCGATTTTTACAAGCGCGAGTACCGCCACGTGCTGACGCCGGAGACCGTGTGGGTGTCGGGCGGGGGCGCGCACAACCTCACCCTGCTCGAATATCTCTCCACCTATTTCCATCCCGTCAAGGTCCAGAGCGTGGAAGACGCCGGCATCCCGGCGGCCATGCGCATCCCGCTCGCGCTCGGTCTTTCGGTGCACGAATTTGTCGCCGGCCATCCGGGGCCATGGAAGAACGGGAGCGATCCGCAGATCGAGGGGATAGGGCGGTGGATAGTGCCATGATTTGCAGGCGTAGTTTCGCATTTAGTAAATAAGCGTGGCGTTCCCCTCGTTGCGCTCGGGTCGGCCGTCCTTACGGTCTCGGCCTTCGGCCTCGGGCCGCCTGCCACGAGGGCCCTGCGGGCCGTGGTCAGGCAGCATCCCGCCTCAAGCGGGACCATTTTTCCAGTCCTGCCTAACGCGCGGCATGGGAAATTCTATTCAGCCAATTACTTTTTCTTGCGCCAATTAGCATTCGCAAAAGATTGGCCTGGCTTCCTCCCTGTTGTCAACATTACAATTACTCAACTTTGCAACGGCTCTATTTCCCACTGCTCTCCTTGGGTGCCGCCACAGGCAGAAACTTACAAAGTGACAAAGAGACAGAGAAAGAAAAGTGCTCGGTACAACTACTCTCCACGGGTGCCCCCCAACCGAAGCTTGACTCTTGCAACGACCCTCTCTTGGGGTGCACCCAGGAGGGGGTGACGGAGGACGCCGGAGGCGGCCGCAGGCAGGGGGAAACCTCCCCCGCCAATAGGATGTTTTTCATGTCTTCTATCAATTCTCCATGGGTTATTTTTACTTAATGTTGGTACAAATCCCGTGAAAATCATCTTTATTTATCCTCGATTCGAAAAATTTCTCACGAACAACCCTGAGCTCGACCAGGGGCTTGTCGACTATTTCCTCGGTGATTTCACCACGCCGCCGTCGCTGGGCATCCCCATTCTCGCGTCGTTGACGCCGCCGGAATTCGAGGTAGAGCTTGTCGACGATAATGCCGGCGATCCGGTCGATTTTTCCGCGGCCGCCGATCTCGTGGCCATCAACTGCTTTACCCCGCAGGCAACGCGGGCCTTCGAAATAGGGGACGGGTTCCGCAGCCGCGGCACCAAAGTCATCACGGGTGGGTTTTTCCCGTCGTTCATGCATGAGGAATGCCTGCGGCACGCGGACAGCGTCAACCTCGGCGAGGGCGAACCCACATGGCCCCTTATTCTCGAAGACCTGAAGGCAGGAAACCTCAAGAGGATCTACAAGGGCGGTTGCACCTTCGATATGGCGAAGATGAAGATCCCCAGGCGGGACCTCTTTTACAAAAAGGACTATTACGACTGGGACGAAGACCTGGTCCAGCTCACGCGCGGTTGCTCCTACAACTGCGCCATGTGCGCCATTCCCGCGCACATGGGGAGTAAAATCCGGTTCAGGCCGATTGACAACGTGGTGGAGGAGATACGCCAGCTCAAGTACGAGAACGTCTACCTTGCCGACGATACGCTCTTTTTCACCCAGCGCAAGATGGCGGAATACGCCCGCAGCCTGCTTGCCGCGCTTATCCCGCTCGGGAAGAAATATTTCGTGTCCTCCACCATGGCGCTCAACACCGACGAGGAATTCCTCGGCCTCATGGCGCGTGCGGGCGTCAAGAATTTCTACTGCACGCTCAACGTCGACCCTGTGTCGATACGGGCGCTCGCCGGCGAGGCCAAAGAGCGGCAGATGCTTTTCGATCTTGTCAAGAAACTTGGCAACCACGACATAAGGTTCTTCGGCTCGTGCGCCGTAGGACGCGACTGGGACGGGCCCGGCATCGGCGACAGGGTGGTCGACCTGTTCGACAAGGCAAACATCCACACGTCGGAATTCTTCCTGTTTACGCCGTACCCCGGCTCGGTGCACTGGGACAGGCTCGAACGCCAGAACCGCATCGTCGACAGGAACTGGTCGCATTACAACGGCGCGCACGTGGTGTTCGAGCCGCTCAACATGACACGGGACGAGCTGTACCGGGAATTCATCGGCATCTGGAACGCCTTTTTCAGGCGTCAGAAGGATTCGCATACGGCAAGCCTTGAGCCGTCCACGTTCAAGGACGGCCGCAAGGTGGTGGGCAAGCCGCTAACGCGCCAGGGCGTGCGCGGGCAGGCGGTGATAACCGGCATCGGCGCGCTGAGCCCCATCGGCAACGGCATTGGGGCGATTCTCAGGGCGCTGCGGGAAGGGAAACACGGCCTCGCGCCGATCACCCAGTTCGACGCGCGTCATTTCCGCACCAACCTGGGCGGCGAGATAAAGGGGTTCGATCCGGGCGCGTATCTTGACAAAGACGAAATCGCCGAATACGACGACCGGTA
Organism: uncultured Fibrobacterota bacterium; assembly: GCA_963753345.1. GTDB lineage: Bacteria > Fibrobacterota > Chitinivibrionia > Chitinivibrionales > FEN-1185 > FEN-1185. Next base: position 52,401 of record CAVWBU010000024.1, on the reverse strand, counting down.
CCTTTTGTATGCAGTGGCATCCGCGCGTGCCGCGCTCGCCGACGCGGGCCTTTCGTGGAAGCCCGGCCAGGCGAGGCGCGACATAGCGCTCGTGCTCGGCACCTGCAACGGCGGGCTCCGTTCGGCCGAAGAGGAGTACAAGTGGCTCCACGCCAAGGGCAGCAGGGTGTTCGACGAGAAGATGAATCTGCAGGCGCAGTATTACGGGTTCGGCAAGGCCCTGTCGCGGGCGCTGGGGATCGGCGGCGAAATCTGGATCGTGACCACGGCGTGCTCCTCGACCACCGGCGCGATCGGGCTTGCGGCCTCGCTTGTCAACCTCGGGCTGTTTTCCACGGTGGTGGTAGGCGGATCGGATTCGCTGTGCGTGGCGAACGTGAGCGGGTTCAACGGCCTCAAGGCGGTTTCCACCGGGCAAACCGCGCCGTTTTCCCTGCCCGTAGGACTTAACATAGGGGAAGCATCCGTGTTCTGGGTGCTCGAAGACCTGGAGCAGGCCCTGCTCCGGCACGCGCGCATCTACGCGAAGGTGGCGGGACATTCACTCACCTCGGACGCCTACCACCCCACATCGCCCGACCCGCGCGGCGACGGGGTTGCCAAAACGCTCGCGGGAGCGCTCGCCGACGCGGGCATCGCGCTGGCCGATATCGGCTGCATCAACGCGCACGGCACAGGCACCGAGGCCAACGACCGCGCGGAATCCAAAGGCATCGCCAAGTTCTGCGGCACGGCGCAGATTCCTGTTACGTCAACAAAGTCGTTTTTCGGTCACTGCATGGGCACCACCGGCATCCTTGAGGCCACCTGCAACCTTCTTGCGATGAACGACGGGTTTATCCCGGCGACGCTCAATTTCTCTTCGCCCCGGCCCGGCTGCACGCTCGACTATGTTCCCAATGCGGCGCGCCCCGCCCGGTACAGCGCCTTTCTTTCCGCGAATTACGCTTTCGGCGGCAACAACGCAGCCGCCTGCATCACGCAATGGGACTTTGCGCTTCCGCCCCGGAAGCGAGACCTCAGCCGCGTGGTGATTACCGGAGCGGGCACGGTGACGTCGCTGGGGCTTGGGGTCGAAAAAACGCTCGAGCGGCTCCGCCGGGGCGAGAAGGGCATCGGGCCGGCAGACCGGCTGGGGCACCCCGGCGCCGCGTCGAAGCGGGCGGGACTGGTGCCTCTGTTTTCCGCGGCGGACGTGGATCGGAGGCTTGATTTTTCGGAAATGAACGCCATCAGCAGGTATGCTACAGCAGCTTCGCGGCTTGCGCTCGAGGCCGCGGGCCTGCGCGTGGGCCAGAAGAACTGCGACGACGCGGGCATCGTGATGGGCGTGTGCAACGGCCCGCCGGAATCGGACCACATGAACAGCGTTTTCAAATCGGACACCTTTGAGCCGCACATCAACTGCTTCTCGAACATCACGGCCAACTCCACGGCAGGCTGGGTCTCCAATGCGCTGAGCCTCAAGGGCGTCAATATGACCGTGGCGCCAGGGCCGCACGCGGGCCTGGCAAGCGTGGCCTACGCGTTCAACGCGCTGCGCCAGCGCCGCGCAAAGGCCATGCTGGCCGCCGCGTCCGACGAAATCTACGGCCAGATGTTTTACAATTACGACCTCATTGGGTTCCTCAAGCAGGGCGCGGCCGAGGATGAGTACCGCCTTGACATATCGGAACCAAGACGGAAGGTGATCGGCGAAGGCGCGGCCGCAATCGTGCTCGAAACCGTGGAGTGCGCTGCGGAGCGCAGCGCGCCCGTGCTGGCCGAGGTGCTGTCGTACGCCATGAGCATTGACGGAAAGGAATTCTCCGCGCCCAGCCTTGCGCCCGACGGCCTGGCGCACGCCTGCGATGTCGCGCTGTCGCGCGCGGGCATCGGCTTTGGGGACATCGGGCTTATTATTTGGGCGCCGCAAGGTAACGGCCAGGACAAGAAGGTGCTCGACGTGCTTGCAGACAGCGGCCTCGGAAGCGTTCCGCTTGCCGCCACCACGTTCAACACCGGGTACATAGAGACTGCCTCCATTCTGGTTTCGGTCGCCTGCGCGCTTTCGGGCCTGGCGAGCGGCAAGGGGCTGTGGCCGCAGAAAACCGGCATTGCCGATCTTGACAACCGGGGAGAGGTTGCGCAGCCTCGGTACGCGCTCGCGCTCGCGAGCACCGACCTCGGCTACAACTTTGCCCTGGTTCTTTCACCGGGCGCGGTGCGGCCGTGAGGCGGCGCGTAATGGTAACCGGCATGGGCGCGGTGTGCAGCGCCGGGATCGACTGCGATTCGTTTGCACAAGCCGTGGCGCAGGGCGCTGCGTCGTTTTCGCCCATCGGCCGGCCGCACCTTTCCCATCTCCGTGCCACGCACGCGGGCCTTGTCCGGCACTTTGACGAACGCGCATTCCTGCCGCCGCACGTACGTTTTCTTGACAAGTTCGTCCATTTTGCCGCCGCCGCGTGCCGCGAGGCGCTCGACCGGGCGCACCTCGACCCGCGCGAACTCGGCCCGAGAATGGGGCTGGTGTTCGCCACGTGCAGCGGGCCCATGCAGACCATCGAGCGCCGGTATGCGGCCGTGCTGGCTGGCGATATATCGCTTACCAAAGAAGAGTTCTTCTCGCTTCGCTATTATTCCGGCGCCAAGGCGCTTGCCCATTTATTCGGCATTTCCGGCCCGAGCTCGACGGTGGTCACCGCGTGCTCGGCGAGCACCGCGGCCATAGGGATTGCCGCCGACCTCATCCGCATGGGGGTTGTGGACGCCGCAGTCGCCGGGGGCAGCGACACCTTTGCCGAGACTACACTTGCAGGGTTCGACGGTCTCAAGGCGACCTGCGAGGGGACCTGCGCGCCGTTTTCAAAGCCCGCCGGCCTCAACCTGGGCGAAGGCGCGGCGTTTCTTGTTCTGGAAAGCATGGAGGCCGCGCAGGCCAGGGGCGCTTCCCTGCACGCCGAAATCCTCGGGTTCGGGCTCAGCAACGACGCGTACCATTGCACCGCGCCCGACCCGTCGGGCGCGGGCCAGTCGCTTGCCATGGAGCGCGCGCTCGCCGACGCCGGTGTTTCGCCATTGTCAATTCGCTACATCAACGCGCACGGCACCGGCACCGAGGCCAACGACAAGGCCGAGACCAGGGCGATCCGCAAGACATTCGGCGCCGCGGCTGCGTCGATGCCGGTGAGTTCCACAAAGTCAATTATCGGCCATTGCCTCGGGGCCGCGGGCGCGCTCGAAACAACGGCAAGCATCCTGTGCCTGTCAAAGGGGATACTCCCGGCCACGGCGCATTTTTCGGAGCGCCGCGACGGCTGCACCCTCGATTACGTCCCGGACGCGGGCCGACGCGCGGATGATTCCGGCCCCATGCTCAAGAACAATTTTGCGTTCGGCGGCAACAACGCAAGCATTGTTGTAAAAGTAAAGCCCGATTCCGCCGGGTGTCCGCCCGACAGGGGATCGGCCGGACCTGTGGTGATCACCGGCATCGGCGCGGTGTCGCCGGCGGGCGTGGGCGTTGATCGCCTTGCCGCGGCAGTAAAATCTTCTGAAAGTCTTTTCCGGGATGTTGACATTGACGGGGGCGCGGCTGTTTGCGCGGCCATGGTCCCGGACTTCGACATGGCCGCCATTGACCGCCGCATCGACACCCGCAACATGGACAGGTCGAGCGTCTTCGCGGTTGCGGCGACAAGGCTGGCGCTTTCGCAGGCGATGGGCGCGGAGCGGCCGGGCGGCCGAAGGGATATCGGGCTGTTCCTTCATATTTCCGCAGGCCCTTCCTGGGCAGAATCCGAGCACATAGTCCCGCTCCTGCGCGGCAATTTCCGCATCAACCAGGTGGCTGCGTTTCCGTACGTTGTGCCGAATTCGGTGGCCGGCAACGTATGCAAGGCGCTGCGTCTCACCGGCCACAACACCACCCTGAGCTTCGGCCCGGGCGCGGGCCTCATGGGGCTCGGGTTTGCCGCGTTTGCAATCGAGAACGGTCACGCGAATGCGATCGTGAGCCTGAGCGTGGACGAGCTGTCCAAACGCATTCTGTCCGACGCGCATGCGGCGGGCGTGGTCCCGCCCGGTGGGGTCCCCTACGGCGAGGGCGCCTGCGCCGTGATGCTGGAGACCGAATCAAGCGCAGCGGCGCGCGGCGCCGCGGTGCTCGGGACGGTGTGTTCGGTTACCTATTCCACGGAAACCGGGGATTGCATGAACCCCGATAGCGGTGAAGCGATGCTGACCGCAACGGCCAAGACCGCTCTTGCCAACGCCGGAATCACGGCGGCCGACATCGGGACAGTGTGCTGCGGCCCGAGCATAGGCCGGGGGGCCGAAGCGGTCCGCGCCGTGATGGGGGAGGGCGACGCCGCTTGGCTCGATCCTTCCTCCCGGCTCGGGCACGCGGAAGCCACGGTGCCACTGTTTGCCCTTTCGCACGGCCTGGCCGATTCTTCCCTGGAAAAGGGGCGCGGAAAAAACTATATTCTCACCGTTTTCAGCTCACCGCAGGGCGTCAATTGCGCAGCGGTTTTCCGCAAAGGCAAGGCGAAAGAGTAATCGATATGACGGATGCAATGAAGGCGGTCATCGACAAGCGCCGCGCCGTAATCGACACGTTCAAGCAGGAACTCATCCGGCGGCTCAACCTGCCCTACACTCCCGAGGACCTGCACGAGGATGTCGCGCTCCTGGGAGCGGGGCTTGGCCTCGATTCCCTGGACGCGCTTGAGATCGTTTTGTGCATCGAGAACTCCTTCGGCATCAAAATCCCCGACGAGAACATCGCGGTATTGCGGTCCATCAACACGGTGGTCGATTTCGTGCTCGCCCAGAAGGCGGAAAGCGGGGCGGGACGATGAGGGCTTCGCATTTCCACGATAGCTTTGCAAAGAAGAATGCCGTGTTTACCGAACGGCTCGGGGCCGAGGTTGTTTCCAAGGTCTCCGATAGGAGGATCGAATACGGCCTCGTGCGCGACGGCCTCGGGCTCACCGACGTCTCCTACATGCACCGCTGCAGTTTCCCGGAAGACAAGGGGCTCGACTTTCTCGATGCGCTGTGCGCCGGCAACGTGGCAAAGGTGCGGTTCGGCCGCATGCTGCATACGTTTATCGCCGACGAAGGCGGCAACCTTATTGCCGACTGCTATGTTGCCAACAACGATGAACAGTTTTTCCTTTTAGCCGAAAGCATCATGGACGATGCGGCATTCAAGGCATTGCTTCTTTCCCGGGGTGCCGAGGGCGCAGGCATGGTCGACCTTTCGGAAAGCCACGCGCTTTTGTCAATCGATGGATACAGGGCCTGGGCCGCGGCAAAGGGCCTGTTCGGCGCGGACGTGCTCGGCCTGCCCTACCTGTCGGTGGAGCGCTACGAGTTCGGAGGCCAGCCGCTGTCGCTGTTCCGGGCCGGCAAGACCTCGGAGTTCGGCTATTACCTTTTGGCCCCTGCGGCAAACGCCGCGGGCTTGTTCGATGCGTGCCTGTCGTTTGCGCTGGAAAACAAGGGCGGCCTGTGCGGGGTCGACATTCACAACGATTTGCGGCTCGAAGGCAGGTTCTTCAATATCTTCGCCGAAGGCGCGATTGTGCGCGACCCGCTTCCGCTCGGCTTGCAGTGGATGATCGATTTCGGCAAAGAAAGTTTTTCGGGCAGCACGGCGATTTTCGAGCGCAGGGCCAAAGGGCTTTCGCACAAGATCGTCGGCGTGTCTGCGGCTCCCGGCGTCAAGGAGGTTGCAAAGGGCGCGTCCGTGTTTAGCGGCGCCGCAAAGGCGGGCGAAATTGTGGCGTCGTGCTTTTCCTATGTGTTAAACGCGCAGGTGGGCCTGGCCCTTCTGCCGGTGGACATCGCGTTTGCCGGGCTCACGTTCAACCTGGGCGCGGAGCGCGGACCCGAGCTGCATACCATTTCAATGCCGCCCATCATGCCAAAAAGCCTCACGGTCAAGCTCGACGAACTGTAGCGCATTCCGCTTTGTCAAAATCCCTTTCCGCGGAGCATTCTTGGAAACCCGGAAGAACTTCGTATTTTCGGTCCTCGACACCGCGTCCGATGCGCAGCGTTTGTCCTACGAGCGCGCACTGTACCGCGCCTTCGGCCCGTCCGAGATCCTCGAGCGCATCTGGACCATAGACCGCCAATCAAAGCGGACCGTTGCGAAAATCCCCTACGACACGCAGGAAATCTATACTGCAAGTACGGGGGAAAGGATCGTGGCGGCGGCCGCGGTGAATTTCGGCGTCGGCTCGCCGCTGCAGCTCGAGCTCGAAGGATTCTCCATAGACAAGGCCGCGCCTGGCGTGTGTGAGATCATCCAGATGTTCTGCCTGCTCGACGTGATGAGCAGCGCGACCCTCCTGAGGTCGTTCACAAAGTTTTTTCTGGAAAGACTCCACGCAAAGGGCGTGACAAAAATGTACGGCACGTGCTCGGAGCGCAGAGTGCGGCCGTACCAGGCGGTCGGCCTGCGCGTGATCGGCGAGCTTGTGTACAAAGGGGAAAAGGTGTTTTTGCTGGAAATGGATTTGGAGAGGGGAATGACGGGCCAAACGGTTGCTTGACTTCACCCGCCTCGCGTGCCTACCGGATGAATCAACCGCTCCTGCCGTCGATTGAATATATTTGATCTCTTTTACCATTTAATCCCAAATCGCGCGCCAATATCAACCCTGCCAAATCCAAGATATACCGGCTGGCGGCGGCCATTACTGTCCCAATAATAGTCACGCACATTCGATATATGAACAAGGTCCTGCACGTTTTTGAACGTCATATAGCAGTCGAGTTTATTAACAAATAATTTCGAATGAAAGAGATTGCGAAGCGGTGGAGGAAGGATAGAGCGGATCTGAAAATTAAGATCGAGACTACGATAGACCGGCAACGTTCCATAGGCCTGGTTGTCGAGATCGTAGTAGGGCAGACCTTGGGAGCGGATGTAATCGACATAAAGATGAAAGCGGTCGCTTTTCGAATGAAGATGCAGGTTGGCGCGGATTGTCCAGGGAAGGTTCCATTCGTATGCGAGAGGGTCGCCGGCTGCGCTTAGCCTTTGAGCGTCGGCGAGGTTAAGCGCGGCAGAAAGTTCCGCCCACGATAACGGCACAATACGAAAGTCGAAATCCGATCCGTATGCTAAAACTCGTGTCGCTCCATCTTGCTGCCACACTTGTCTGATGGGATCAAGTTGAGGTGCATTCGTGCTGTAGCGGAAATAGGGTTCGATGCCGAGTTTTGTAACCATGCCATAGCGAAAAAAGATAGGCAGAGAAGCGACATAGGTGCGATCAAGCTGCATTCTGAAAAGTGAATCGGGAAGCCCGCGAACATCGGGGCGCGAGGTGATGCGACCGAAATAGATGCCGGTATGAAAGTTATCACCCTCATATGTTATCGATGCTCCCGCATCGCCGATGAGTTGGATACTGTCGGTATATTTGATGGCTGAAGCGAGCAGGTCCAACTCGGTAGTGATGCGACCTGTTTGCTTGATGAGCGAGGTATTGAAGTGTAAACCCGTTTCTGTGCCTTGTGCGCGATAAATCGTGTCTATTTGATTATTTACTTGTCGTGAGAGATAGCCGTTCCATTGGTCGTTGCTAACATGAGCGGTGAGTTTAGCCACTAACGGTTTGCGAATGATTGTGTCGAAGTCGGCGGTTACTTCGCCGTTGTTAAGGAAAGCGCGCGTGGAAAACACGGTGGAAATGACTTGCTTTCCGGTGCCAAAGAACTGATGCGATCCACCGATTATGAGCGACATATTTGAGGAGTCATTGGTGAATTTGATGCTTCCCATTCCCCACGGCAAGACAGCCTTGCCGGCGAGCCCGTAATATACTAATGAGTCGCGAATTCCCTGGTTGGTGGTCGCCTGGAGCACCTTATACGAGTCCCACGCCAACCATCCGAAGGCTGTGCACCGCAGTGGGCCGACGGATTTCGATCCGGCAAGAGTTGCATTCCCATAGTTAAGCGGGATGCCGATTTCTTGATTCCCCTGCTTGACTGATGGGTAGAAAGCAGTATCAAATTTCAACAAATAATTATCGCACGCCGAATACCCGACCTGCACAAAATCCCCCGTTTTTTTCTTAGCCGAATATGCCGCCAATAAATCTACGCCAAGCATGCTGAAATCGCCCTTCAGATAAAACCCTTTTGCTGCGCTGTCATTATCATACGAAATTTTTCCCGGGTCGGCCGCCACAATGCATTCGCTTGCATCCACCATTTTGGCAGCAATATCGTTTATCGTTACATTGACATTTGATAGCGCGGAGATCATCAAGCCGTCTATGTCGGCATAGGGGTAACCGCCAAAATGGAATGGTGCCAGCATGGGCACTCCGGCGACCACGTACACATTGTCGTACGGGCACCCCGACCGCACGAGCATCATCGACGGTCCTTCGGGAACGCGACGGATTTCGGCCTTTGCCTGCACGACGTTGCTCAGCAAAGGGGAGAATCCGACATGTTTCTCCTCTTCGGCAACGTCGATTTTTTTTTCGGCAAAGGTCTGCCGTCCGTACACGGTGATTACATAGGCACTGCCATGAGAACGTTCCTCCAGTGACCTGAGAATATATCGGCTTTCCTGCTGTTTGTCTCCGGAAATGCTGCCGCGGAAATGACCGACCTCGTATCCTGCCGACTGTACCGACATGGTGAAGCGCCCGCGCGGCAGAAGCCTGAATGCAAAACGTCCGAGTGAATCGGTGACGGCAACAATCAACGTTCCGTCATACTTCTGACCAGCCCTATCGCCAATGAGGCCAAGGTAGCGACTGAACCCGATGGCAGCCGCACTGTCTTGGGTTGTGTCAGTATAGTGGACAAAAATGCGCGTTTCCGGGAGAGACTTCCTTCGGAAGGTGTCGATCACCGTACCAACAAAATTAGGCGGCAGGCGCAAACACTGTGAAACAAGTGAATCGCAGGGCACGGCGATTTCAAACCTGACGGCAGAAGGCACGGCGCGGCCGTTTCCTATGGCCGGAGTAAAACGCGCTGTAGCAACGTTGCACCTGACTAAAGAATCGAACCCATGGTTTCCCGATGGCGCAACGGTACATGAATCTACCGAACCTGTAGAGTCGATCCCGACCTCGACGGAGGAAGATCCCCAAAGACCATGCTTGAGCATCTCGGGTGTTGTACGAATAAGCGGGTCGGTGACGAGAATCGGCGGTTCGCTCTTGACAGAGTCAAGCGCGTCAGCGAAGATCGTGGACGCAAACAAGAACGTCGTGATAAGAACCCAATTCAGCGATAATGCAATATGTCTGCTTGACCAATACAACAGTATTGCCTTCTCGGAATGCCCCACGTGGGTTTTGTTTGCAGTAAAAAATACGAAGAGGGATTGGTTTTATTGGGCGGTTTTTTTCTCGTGCGCTATTCTTTCTCTTATTCTCTTTTGTCTTCTGTGGTAAGGAAGCGGGGAGGTTTTTTTCTGCTGGCAGAGGAAGGACTGGGGGAAGCAGGGGAAGATGAAGAGGAGGAGGATTTGATCATTGTGTTAATCCTGGACTTTTCCGAAACGTCCCAACAGCTGAAAAATTGCAACGTGAATTCGAAATAAAAAACAAAATAAGTATTGACATAAAACGTCCAAACGTCTTATATTATCTTTATGAAGAAGATTAGTCAAAGAAGTGCTCCAGGGCGGGTTCGTGATGCAATTATTAAAGTGTTGAAGAGCAGTAGAAAACCAATGGGGGTTTCCGCTATTGAGACTCAAGTATGTGAGATGATCGGACCAACCCCCGGCTCTTCTATAAGATCTTATCTTCGGCTCAACACGCCTCAACAATTTGTGCGCGAAGAACGCGGTATGTATGGAATGCGAGAGACCAAGGAATCTTTTATTCAAGCAAAACATACACCCACGAGTTGGAACAAGCCCGCACAAATTGGAAAGTCGATCATATTTCATGCAGACTGCTTTGATTGGATTGAGAAGCAAGAATACAATAGCATCCATGCAGTAGTAACTGATCCACCCTATGGTCTTCATGAATACTCGCCTGAACAACAAGAGAAATTAAGAAATGGCAAAGGTGGAGTGTGGAGAATACCGCCTTCTTTTGACGGCCACAAGAGATCGCCTTTACCACGCTTTACAACATTGACGAAAGAACAACTCGATGACTTGTATACTTTTTTCCTGAGATGGGGAAAAGTTCTTCTTCCTAAACTTGTACCCGGTGCGAATGTTATCGTTGCTTCGAATCCCTTATTATCGTATATCGTAGCAGGGGCCTTGTCAGAGGCAGGGCTTGAGAGAAGGGGCGAAGTAATTCGTCTTACAATGACAATGCGAGGAGGAGATAGACCGAAGGCAGCGCACGAAGAATTCAAAGAAATCAGTGTCATGCCGAGGTCAATGTGGGAGCCATGGCTAGTATATAGAAAACCAATTGAAGGACGAGTGCAAGATAACCTTCGAAAGTGGAAAACGGGTGGATTCCGACGACCGAGTGACGAAAGGCCATTTGGAGATGTAATACCGTCAGCACCAACACGACAGACAGAGCGTACACTAGCCCCACATCCTAGCCTAAAGCCCCAGGCATTTCTGAGGCAGATTGTCAGAGCTGTACTCCCTCTTGGCGAGGGCAAGATATTAGACCCTTTTGCAGGGGCGGGGTCTACCTTGGCTGCTGCCGAGTTTTATGGGTACTCAAGTATTGGTGTCGAGAAAGATGAAAAGTACTTCAAACTTGCAAGTGCAAGCATACCCAAACTCGCAAAGCTCCGGTGTAGTGGGTACGTTACAAACGATACACCCAGTTCTGTCGAAGTTTCTTAATACCATCTTTGTGAAGAGTTGCAGTGCGAGTGCCAAGTTCGCCACGCGGGTTCTTTCGGAAATCTTCCACTGAAACTTTGCCTATATATACTTCCGTGAATGTCATCGGATGACGGTCGTGTGCGGGTTCCGTTTCGTTATCGACATCATAAAGAAAAACACACATGAACTGATCACGAGCGCCGTGCGTGTCAACTGCTCCGCCTGTTTTTCGAGTTGTCTTAATCTCAACACCCTTTGTACCAGCTTTGATAGAATTGCCAGGGTAAACTCCTTGGACAACCAAATCGGGATGCCCATTAAAATAGTGGTTTTCTATTAGCGTTCTTGAGTGCTTGGCTAGGCTTGCAGTGATCATGTCCGACAATACACCAGACATTATAGCAGGTCGAAGCATTTCATCGAGTCGTTGCAGTCCCTTTTTAGATAGGTGCGAATTTACATCATAAAAGAAATCGTACACATCCTGCATTGCCATTTGAAAATCCTGTTGCCTGAGCTCAAAAGGTAATTCCGCCTTCTTATTGAATTTCGCATTATCTACAACATTTCTTTCCAAGGCATTATCCTCTTTCGCTCGCGTTCGTTTAACAGAGAGGTAATCACTCAGATCTTCGTCAGATACCTTGCAAATAGCAAAATAGATAATTTCACAGGACTTGTCATTTGCTTTTGATATTTCATTTTCGCCGGCGACTTTTTAGTGCAACCCGCGCATTCTTATCCGCAAATAACCCTACTTTCCCTTCACCTCTCCGTCTCAAACCCCAACTCCACCTCCGACGCCATCTTCCCTCCACGAATGCCCCAGTTGTCCTTCGGCACTTCATACATCACGATCCTGACGTTTTCCTTCCCGATGCCGTGCTTTTCCAGTACGTCAACAAGCGATTTGTAAAGCGCCCGTTTCGTTTCCTTTGTTCTGCCGCTGAACATCGACAGTTCCACGAGCACGTACTTCCCGGCGGTATCCGGCGGCTGGAAAAAGCCCTCCAGGTTTTCATCAACTATAATAAGCCTGTCCCGCTCGGGTATCTTGAGTACATTGACAAGCGTGTTTTGAATATCTTTCACCAGCGATGTCTTGTCCGTGATCTTATAATTCATTGATATTCTTGTTAACGGCATATACTCCAGCCTTTCTGTAAACTCGTCGCTGACTTTTTAAAAGAACGAGAATGCCAAAACTCTCTTTTTCTTATTGACTTGAAAAATCATTTCGCGGCAGGTCAACCTCTGCCCGCGCGCCAAGGGCGACTGGAGGTCCCGCTAGAGCAGGATGCTGCCCGGACCCGGCCCTGTGGGCCATAGGGCCGTGGCAGCCCGAGGCCTGCGGCCGAGACCGGAAGGAGAACCGCCGCCGTCTTCGGCGGGGCGCCCAGATCTTCTCTTGAGTTTTGAGACAGGTTGCACTTCCCCCATTAAAGTATTTATTTCAATCTCCCGCAAACAACGAAAACACCCACGCATAACAATATGCCAGCGTCTCATCGGCCACGGCCCTTACGCCGTTGCTGTAATGCCACCAGTGCCGGCTGTCGTAGTCTCTGTTGACGCATGCCACGACTCCCACGGTATACTCTCTGCCGAGAACCCTGGCGTACAGCAGGTGCGACCGCCGCGCATGGCAGCCGATTGAATACAGCGTTAGAGCTTTTTCAGGAGTTCCGGACTTGAGCAGCCAGTGTTTGAGCGACAGCGCCTCCTCGTAGGTCCGGTCCTTCTGGACAAATGGCGCAGGGACAACCACAATTGCAGAACTGTCTATCCCTAGCTTTCTCATGGTCGCGGCCCCGACATTGGCAAGTGAGTTGTAGCCGGAGAGGAAATGGCCCACTTCAACCGGGCCGCCGGTCACGATCAAGAGACGGAAACCCTTGCCTTTGAAATCCTCGGCCGCCCGCGCAAGAGCGTATTCGGGCAGCCACCCTTCCACCACCATGATGCGGGACGGTACGGGCTTGACAGGGGCGAGAAAAGAATGAATGGTGAATACGAATACGAGCAGCAGCGCCGCGATTGAGGCCAGCACGACGCACCACGCCCATATTGTGGGAACCGGGAATTCTCTTCGTTTGAAAAAGCGCGGGCGCACGGGTTTGCTCCTGTCGATCCGCTGCCGGATGGGTTACTCGATGGTCATCAGCTCCAGCATGCCGGGCACGGGCCGGGTGCCGCCGCTGAACCGTGCCGTTGCCGGGCAATACGCGGTGATGGGCTTCCCGACCACCAGTTTGACAAGACCGCCCGTAACGGCGCCGAGCTCGTCCACAAAGGAATAGCGGTACAGCGCCTCCCTGCCGGCAATGGTGAACGTTCCGTCGAGTGCGGAAATCGTGCAGCGCTCCGATTTCCTTCCGTCAACAATCAGGGGTTCCTTGCGGATGTCAAGGCCCTGGATGGCCACGGGCCCGGCGTCTGCCGTCCGCCATACCCATCCGACGGCCGGGGCGTCCTTCTGCGGCGGGAGGCGGAAGTCCGCGAGGAAATACTCCTGACCGCTGTGGCCGCGGAACGTGACCCAGCCCCGGCAGATGTCCCTCGTGGTTCCCACCGACCGGGCCCTGTCGAGCGTGCCGAAGCCCGAAATGCTCTGCGGCGCCGCGCCAGGAAGCACGATCGTGGCCTGCGCGGCCGACCAGGGAACGAGAATCTCGAAGTCGCGGAACTTGCCGGACGCGGATTTCGGGAAGTCGGTGTTGGGCGGCTTGACGGGCGCGAAAGCGGCGTGAAGCACGATGTCAATCCTTACCCCTCCCACGGCCGCGCGAAGGCTGAGCCTGTCGGAAAACACGGTGAGGGCGCTGGAGCCGATGGCGAGCGTCGGGTTGGGCGTCGGCGAATAGGCCCACTGTTTTGAGGTGAATTTTTCATTCGCCTTCCAGGCTTTCTTCGACGGATGAAAAATGAGCGCGGTGCAGGCTGCGTTCCTGTCTTCGATGCCCAGATTGGTGATGGTGAACATTACCTGGACAAAGGTGCTGTCGTCGGCGTGCGCAGTGAGCGTGTAAACCTCGGTGTAGCTTTTGTTGCTGAGGATGTCGGGCTTGAGAGGGCTTGACAGAGTTTGAGCGGAGGTGGTTGAAGAGAGTGACGAAAGAGCCAGGGTGATAAAGAGTGCAAGACAAAAGGATCGGGCGGATGAAGATGAAAAGGTCATTACCATTTTCCCGGGATAAGGTGCACGACGGAATCAAATTCTAGTACGTCAAGGTGGATTGATGACGTCTTTGCCATTCATTAGAAAAATACATCTGTTGAAGCCCTCCCCGGCGGGGGAGGGAAGGGAGGGCGGGATACAATAAGCATTTTGTTATTTCATTTCTTAAGGGTATGGTAATGGTGCTTCGCACCATCCATTATGTCGTTTGCCCTTTCCCAGCGGGATCTAAAGGGCATTCGACCCGACCAACGGGAGGAAGCGGTCGCCCTTTCCAAATCTTTATTGCAATTATAATTCTCTCTTAATCCTAAACGCATCCTGCGAAATATTCAGTTGTTTGATCTTCTTGAGGAGGTTCGGCCGGTACATGCCCGCCGCCTTTGCCGCCCGATTCATGTTCCCTTTAAACTGGGTGAGGAGCTTGGTAAAATACCGGGTCTCAAAATCGTGCATCATCGCGGCCTTGGCTTCCCGGTAGGCAAGCGGCTGCTGCGGGGCCGTGTCGTTCATCCTGAGCACCGCGCGGACCGTTTTCTCGCTGACTAACCTTGTGCCGATGCTCGCCATGCGAACCACTTCCACCGTGTACTTGAGTTCCCGCACGTCCCCGGGCCAGGCGTAATTCGCAAGGATCTGGAGCGCCGCGGGCGATATGTGCCGGGGGATTTTGGGGTCCTCCTGCAGCGCGAGAAAATAATTGACAAGCGCGGGAATGTCCTCCTTGTGCCGCGAAAGGGGCTGCGTCGCGATAACCGCGCCCTTGAGCCGGAAGAACAGGTCCTGCCGGAACGACATTTGCTTCACCATCGCCTCGAGGTCGCGGTTGGTGGCGCTCACGATCCGCACATCCGCCTTCTTCGCCGCGGCGGAACCCGTCGGCACGAACTCGCCGCTGTCGAAAAAGCGGATCATTTTTGCCTGCATGTCAAGCGACATGTCGGCCACCTCGTCGAGGAACAGCGTGGACCCGTCGGCGGCGCCGACGCTGCCCTCCTTGGTCACGGTCGCGCCGGTGAACGCGTTGCTTGCGTAGCCGAAATATTCCGCTTCCTCGAGGGGCCCGGGAACGGCGGAACAGTTGATGACGACGAGCCTGCCCCCACTCCGCTTACCGCACGCGTGAATCGCGCGGGCCACAAGGTCCTTTCCCGTGCCGGAATCGCCCTGGACAAGGACGGGAAAATCGCCCTCCGCAACGCGCCGGATCTCCTTCCGCAACTCCTGGAGATAGGCGGACGCGCCCACAAGGCCGAGGACAGGTTCGGGAGCATGCGATGGTGGATTGGGCGTCTTTTCCATGGAGGTTAAAAATACTTATTCCAAGAAAACCTGCGCGGGTTCAATCACATTATTGTGCGGCGCGCGGGGCATAATCACTTCTCAATTGCCGGATTGGCCGGGACCACGACATACGCTCCGGCGCTGGCCGTCTGCGGCGCGGCCGCAACAAGGGACTTGGCAAGCGGTTTTGCCGACGGCTCCAGAAGCAGGAGCGCGGTATTTTCCGCAAGTGGATCCGCAACCCGAATGTCCGGCGCTATGCCGTGCCTGTGGTAATTCCGGGTTTTTGCGCCCAGGCCGTCAAGCCTCAGAAACGTGATCTTTAAGTCGCGTTTGCCAAGGTACGTGCGCGAGATGACGACCTGGCCGATGCCCTTGCCGAAGGTGGTCTCGCCGACAAGGGCAACCGTGTCGCGGCCGGAAAGGGCGCGGCCGTCCTTGAGGCCCGCGACAAGGATCTCCGATGCGCTCGCGGTAAGGCCGTTGGTGAGCACGGCGACCTGCGCGCCTGCGAGCGTGGGCGTGCGGTCGTGAACGGTGGTCCAGTGTTCCCATCCAATGGTCTGCGCCGTGCGCGAGGATGCGTCGTACTTCCGGTACTTTGCGCTTATGTAGGGCGTGCCCGACGGAAGGAAATACTCGATGATCGAATCCACTGCGTCAATCAAACCACCGCCGTTGTTTCGCAAGTCTACAATTATCTTGGGATATCTTGCAAGAATCGGGAGCACGATGAGAAAACCGGAGTAGGTCGAATCTTCGAATTCGGGCCAGATTCGCAAGTAAACCGTGGAGTCGGTGAGGGGTACCACGCTAACCGTAGTGTCCCGCACCGGCGCGCCGGCCGCGATCTTGGCAAGTGGCAAGGCCGTTGTATCATCGTTGTACCTGGTATAATTGTAGCCGTGAAACGTGTCGTTTACGCTTGCGAGAAGCTGCTCGGCCGAGTCAAACGCGAACGGATCGGGCGCCAGGGGAATGCTGTCCTGCCAGATGCAGTACGTTTCGAGGTACTGCCACACGGTTTCGAGTTCGAGCAGATTGGCCCCGTCCGGCGCCACCGGGTACTTGGAGCAATGGCAGGAGATGGAAAGCAGTGCTGCCGCAAATGCAAAGATCAGGCCGCGCAAGCGCATGCGTCAAGACGCCGCGGCGCGGATCGCGTCGATGCGGTCCCTGTAGTTTTCGCCGCTGAACACGTAGCTGCCGGCCACGAGCACCGTGGCGCCCAATGTAATGCACTGCCGCGCGGTCTGTGCGTTGATGCCGCCGTCCACTTCGATATCAACTGAGATGCCGAGCCGCGCCGCCTGGTTGCGGATTGCGCCGATTTTGGGGAGCATTTCGGGCATGAACTTCTGCCCGCCGAACCCGGCATAGACCGTCATGATGAGCACCTGGTCCATTTTCCCGAGGTGCGGCACGAGCGGTTCGATCCCCATGTCCGGATTGACCGCGGCGCCGGCCTTTGCGCCGTGCTTGCGGATGTCAAGAAGTACCTGCGCCAGGTCCGGGCACACCTCCGCGTGCACGAGCAGAATGTTCGCGCCCGCGTCGCAGTAATCGGCGATGTACTTCTGGGGATTGGCAATCATGAGGTGCACGTCGAGCGGGATCGACACGCATTTCCTTACGGCCTCAACCACGAACGGGCCGAACGTGAGGTTCGGCACGAAATGGCCGTCCATCACGTCGCAGTGGATGCGGTCGGCGCCGGCCGCCTCGGCGTCCTTCACCTCGCGTTCGAGGTGCCTGAAATCGGCCGAGAGTATCGATGGAGCAACGTGGATCACCCTTTTTGACATATAAGAATGCCTCTCACTTGAAAAGCTGCGAGACCGCCATAATTTTCACCACGCGCCAGTTGGAGACGACGTAATCGTACACCGAAAGGACCGTCACCACCGCCGGCACGAGCATCACCCAGAACCCCGGATGCCTGCCCCAGATGCTTCGGGGAATCCAGGGGACGTTGTACGCGATGCCGAGGCACAGAAACAGCACCACGAACGCGCCCACTGCCTGCACCACCGCCTTGAGCTTTCCCGCGCGCCGCGCCGCGAGCACGGTGCCGTGGTACGCGCACATGGTGCGCAGAATGGAAAGGATCGCATCGCGATACAGAAACAGGAGGAACATCCACAGCGGTATGATGCGGCCCGCGCACACGACAAAGGAGAGGAACACCGTCTGGCGCGAAAGGCTGTCGGCCATGGGGTCGAGCAGCTTGCCGAAATCGGAAACCTGGTTGCGCGCCCGCGCGGTGAAACCGTCGAGCACGTCGGACAGCTCGATGAGCGCGGCCAAGCCGATGGAGGCCCAGAGCCAGAGCGCAGGAGACGCGGCGTGAAAGCTGCGGATGAAGAAGAACGCGAAAAACGGCGCGATTGCGATGCGCGAAAGCGTGAACGCGATGGCCAGGTTGAACGGTTTCATGCGGCGCGGCCTTTCTGGATGATTGCAGCGATCGAAGCCTTGCCGCTGCAGCCGAAGGTTTTCCAGACACTGTTGCATTTTGCGGTAAACAGGCAGGCGATGGTCGCCTTCGGATACTGTGCTCCGTATTCGGACAATACGTAGTAGTTGGCCTGGCCCTTTGCGATGATAAGGTCCGCGCGGGAAAGCGCAGAGGAAAGCTCACGGCTCATTTCCGATAACGAAATGCCGAGCGTGTCGGGCCCGGCCACAATCACCTGCGAGGCGGCGTCTCCCATGCTCACGGCCCGCGCGTCGGCCATTGTCGCGTCGCTGGTTATGGGGCCGCCGCGCATGGGCACAATAACCTCTGCCCCCTGCGAGCGGAGCAGCGCCACCAGCAGCTTGTCAAACGCGAGCTCGCCCACGTTGTCCGGAATGTAAACAATTCTGCGCGCCCTGCGTGCCGTGGCAAACAGCCTCGCCGTATGATCGACGGCAAGATGCCTTCTGAAGCAGGAATCGAGTGTCTTCCGCACTGCAGCGGCGGTGAGGCCGTAGCCTGCGCCCGCGGTGCGGAAGTCAAGGCTGTTTGCCGCAACCGCCCAGCGCACGAGAAACCTGAACCGCGCAAGGCCCGACAGGTTCCGCGCCCGCTTGTCCACCGCGGCAGCAGCCGCCATGCCAGCCCTGAGGCACGCGCGCCTGAGCTTTGCAAACGGCATAGCCATGCCCAGCGTGCGTTTAAGGATCCTGTGGAGGTTCGTGATGGTGTAGGATGGTGGTTTGTTTGTGTCAAGGTGGCGTGCAAGGTACAAGAGACACCGTTTGAGTACCTTGTTCTTCATCTTTTCCTGAACGTCAAGCAACTCAAGCGCACCCGCAATGTCGTCGATGAAACACGGGAGGCAGCGGGGGGTGGATTTCATGGAGATAAAATACGTTAATGGCGTTGTGATGATTAATGAAGTTGGATTTCGTGGCCGAAAAGCGAAACAGCGCACCGGTGCGACGTCATCATCACTTCACGCCGCCAAGGAGAACGGGCGGGTCCATCAGCAACCGGCATGTAGAATGCTCGAACACCGAAGCGATACAGGATCGACGCGAAGATGTTCTCATTGACAAAACCGAGGTTTTCAGCCCGGGAGATCGCGAACAGCGCAGGCAGAAGACGGGCAGCGAGCACAAAACAGCGTGTCATACGGTCGCGCCGTTTCTTCCTCTTTTCTGTTCGTACATGATGTCGTCGGCCTGCTTGATAAGCTCGTTGATTGAATACGCGCCGGCCGCATCGCACAAGGCGGTGCCGACGCTCATTGCAAGGCGGTAGTTCTTCTTTTTTTGCTCGTTGTGAAGCATAAAGTTGTTTTGCAGGCGGTCAACAGACGCCGCAGGATTGCCGCCGGTGCTTTCCACATGAAGGATCGCAAATTCATCGCCTCCGATGCGGGCGATGATATCGGATTCCCGGAAACTGTTCCTGAGGATGTCCGCGGTGTCAATGATCGCCGCGTCGCCTTCGGCATGGCCAAGGGTATCGTTGATCTGCTTGAGATTATCCATGTCGCCGACAAGAAGCAGCATAGTGTGCTTCTTCCGCTTTGCAATCTTGATCTGCTGTTCCGCCAGCGTAAAAAAACCCCGCCGGTTCAGCAGGCCGGTAAGTTCGTCCTTCAGCGACAGGCTGCGCAGCCGCTCCAGCGTTTCCCGGGCAAACAGGTTCAAGATGGAGATGATGTTGAAGGAGATGACGACGGCGCATGCGGTCCGGAAGATCTGAATTGGAATTCCGGTTGCTTTTGCAAAGATCGTGTCATTGATGACGGATGCCGGGAAAAATCCTGCGTTGGGCACGACAAGTCCGGAAAAGATTCCATAGAGGAAAAACATGTTTGCGGCAACCGCGACATTCTTGTACACGTAGGTGTCCACGCGTTTCATTTCGGGCAGTTGCCTGAGCAAAGCATACCCTGTCAATGCCGATCCCGGCACGCCCAACAGATATCGCGCCCACACCGATCCCATCAAAGCATGTTGCCCCGCTGCGACAGTCAGGATGATCCAGAGCATAAAAAGCCCCGCCGGGACCGCATGAACCGCTGGAAACGGGGCGTCCGCTCTCAGGATGCTTTTCATGCCGAACACGACGAGGAAATAATATGATAACGGCAACAGGACAAGGCCGAAGAGCTTGAGGGCTGCGGCGCCATCGAGATTCTGCATGAGGCCGAACATCACCGTCCACTCGTGCAGTCCGTGGAGTATTCCGAATACTGCAATAAACACAATCGTCTTTGCAATCCGGAATTCGCTCCCTCTTCTTGGAAAGAAAATGACGGAAATACCCAGGGTGAAGAAAGACAATCCGTAAAGAAAGTAAATGTATGTCATACTATTGTCCGGGCTGATTGACAGGGAAACGCTTCTTTGAGGAAAAAATATAGGTTCGCCCGCTCGCAATTATCAAATCAGAAAATGCCGGTCTTATGGATTCGGAACAAGCTTAAGGATGTGTCCGATTCTTTTGACTGCTTGACTGGGAATCGGCATGGCAATTTGTTGCTTTCGCGACTTCGGAGCTTGCGGCATCGATCATCAGCGATTTATACTATTTCGGCGTGCAATCACAAAGGATGGTAATGTTCATGATACTTTAATAACACTAAAGGAAACCGGAAACAAAAAACCCGCCGGCGACTGCAACCGGCGGGCCTTTCACCATCACCTAAAGGAGGTCTACGATACACTCTACCGCAGTCATTCTGTATACGGAGCGCTCTTACCGGAAATTGCGGTCATCGGTGATTAGCGGACATTGTTGAGAGAAGGCAGTAAGCAAGAAAAAACCTGCCGTGGCTGCCCCGGCAGGTTCGCCCTTTTGAGAAATGTAGGAGGTACTGAGGAATTGTGTACCCAAACACTACTAGCAATCAGACACTCTACTTACTGCAGCCGATAGGAATACGGGAGCTTGTCTTGTATTATTGCAGAAAAATGTCATCCGCTAAATGCTTGTAACGAATTGATTTATATGATAAAGCTTGAAAATTCCGAACTTTCTGTGGAAATAATTGACCCTGCCGGGGACAGACATCTGCTCGGGTCACGATACTGCACAGGCGGTTATATTTTTCAGGTATCAGACAATCGGAAGGGCTGCCTGCTGAGCGGGCCGACATTCGGATCCGGGTCCTACAATGCCTTTGACGGCCAAGGCGCGCCTGAAGTTTTTCTGACGGCGCTCAACGAAGATGGTGCCAAAGTAGGTGATGATGTTGTTGTGCTCGGGGTAGGAGTTGTAACCCGCACAAGCCCGATAGCGCCGTTCCATGTGCGGGACAATCCGGTGGTTGAGGAATTCGCACCGTGGGATGTGGATAAAGCGGCCGGGGAAACCGTCATGCGGACAAGACACATATTTGACAAATGGGATATTTCGATTGCCCGCTCTGTTGTGCTGAGGGGCAGGTGTGTCGTCTCGACGACAATGCTTTCGAACAGCGGCGAGGCGGCATGCCCGCTTCGCTGGTTCCCGCACCCCTTCTTCCCGCCGCCCCTCGACCGAATTGCGTGCCGGTTCGGGTTCCCGGTATCCATTCCCGATAATCCCGGGTATTTTCTTAACAGTCAAGGGCTGTTGGAACTGAAACAGGAGTATGACTGGAAGAAGGGTCTGTACCAGCCGCTCGTTGTAGAAAACCCCGTTCCATTTTCCGCAGAACTGCGCCATCCTGCAGTCGGCAGGGTGTCGGTCGATGTGTGACTATGTACCCATCGTTTCTGCCGGTGTGGGCCAACCAAAGGACGTTTTCGTTTGAGCCGTATCTGGAGAAGCAAGTGCATCGTTGGTGAGAAGTTCTCATGGAAGATTGAATATGTTTTTCAGGCTGAATGATTCAAGAACCCCGCCCTTGACTCATAATCATGACGTGAGTAGAAGTCTTTCTGATCCATCCTGCAGACGAAGAACATAGCAAAAAAAGATTAATGTTTGATGGGCAGCCAATATCCGACTGGAGCCATGGGAGTTACTTGACGAAGCAGAAAGTATCTCGATGCGCCAGGCCGGACTGGAGGTCCCGCCGAAGCGGGATTGCCGCCCGGACCCGGCCCTGTGGGCCATGACGGGCCGTGGCGGCCCGAGGCCGGAGGCCGACGACCCTCGGAAGCACCCGAAGGGGTGGACCGGAAGTGCGACGGGCCGCCGCCGTCTTCGGCGGGGACGCCCAGGCATTCTTAATTTATACAAAATTATACAAGCACCGCCAGATCGCTCGTCGCCGGATTGCCGCCCAAATGCACGATGGCGTCATCGGACACCCCCTTGACGCTCAGGGGCGCGACGACCTCGGAAATAAGGTCGGGGACGGAAGAGAGCAGAAACTGGGCGCCGGTGTCCGCAGCCGCGTGGAGCCCGGAAAGGCGGGCCGGGACCAAAACCGTTTCTCCTTTGGCAAGCGTGCAAACCGAGCCGTTATGCAGGAGCCGTACCGGACCCTCGCAAATGGTAATCACCTTGAACGATCGCTTCACCGGCAAGGGTATTTCTGCGGCGCTGCGGAAGCGGTATTCCTCGAGCGCGAAGTGCCTGCTCGCCACGAGAAAGGAACGGGTGTAAAGGTCGGTCTGGTCGGCCACCACGGGAGGGATCTTGTGAAAGTCGTGCCACGTGGTGTCGAGGATCTCGAGTGATTCGCGGATGTGCAACGCCCGCGGTTTTCCGTCTTTGTCAAGTCGGTCCCAGTCGAACAGGCGGAAGGTGGTGTCGGCGGTTTCCTGCACCTCGTAGAAGAGCACGCCGCCGAGCACCGCGTGAACGGTCCTCCCGGGAACGAAAATCACGTCGCCCGGAGAAACCGGGATGTAGTTGAGCAGCGGGAGGATGCGTTTCGAGGCGGCTGCGTCGCGGACATCATCGCGGCACACGCCGTGCGCGAACCCGCAGACCACCTGGGCTCCGGGCTGCGCGTCGATGATGTACCAGCATTCCGACTTGCCGAACTCACCGTAGCCGAGCGCCTTTGCCTGCGCGTCGTCCGGATGGACCTGCACCGAAAGCTTCGCGTTAGCGTCGATGAATTTGAACAAAAGGGGAAAACCCCGGTAGCGCGGCAGCGCGCCGACGATCGCCTCGGGATCGGCGGCCACGATTTGCGGCAGAGTCTTGCCGCGGCATGGGTCGCTTATTGAGACGGATTCGTTGCCGGCAACGCCGGAAAGCTCCCACGATTCCCCGACGACGGCCCCGGGCGGCACCCGCTTGCCGAGCACTGCACTCAGCGCTGAGCCGCCCCATATTTTTTCCTTGAAAATAGGTTCGAATTGTAGTGGGGTCTCAATCAGGGCCGAGGGCACCGTCAGTCCTTTTTGATGATCTGGTTCTTGAATTCGTCGAAGGAATCGAAGAGAAACCCGTCGAAAACGATGTCGAACTTGAGGGTTTCCAGAATGTAATTAACATACTCGTTGGCCGAGATGATGTACATCGCTCCGCCCATCTTCTTCACTTTGTTAAGGTTGAATACCAGGGCGCCGACGCCGCCGGAGCAGATGTAGGTGACTTCGTCGAGGTTGAACGCTATGTGCGAGCACCCGGCGTCGATGATCTGCTGGATCTCCTTGTCGAGCATGCGGGCGTTTTCCCAGTCCACCTTGCCGCTGATTCGGATAACCTTGAAATCGCCGATGTCGGAAATGGAGAGTTCCACGCCGAATCCTTCCCGCCCGCGCTAAAGTTCCTTGAAATGTCCGTCTTCCACCGACTTGCCCTTCGCGTCGAATCGCTGGTCTGCCCGCGGCCCTTCGTGGGAGGGAGCCTGCTTTTTCGAGAAAAAAATCAGGGCGATCCGAATGATGACCAGCAGCGCAATCAGCCGGATTGCCCATGCAGCGAGGGCTGTCATGCGATACTCCGCGGACAAAACCGGCCCCGGGAACCGGGACCTTACTTATAAATTACAATATTCGGTGCGCCGCGACAACCTGTCTTTTTGGCTGAGGCGCGCCGGATTTGCCAGCACAGCACGGCCGGAAAATAATTATCTTTGAATATCGTAATATATTCCTTTTTAAAGACCGTCAGCCTCTCTCAACAAACAGCAACTTTTTTCCGGGAAAGGACGACATCGATGAGCGTCGACATTGCGGTTCTCAACGAGAAAATCAAGGAGGAGAGCAGCTTCGTCGCCCTCCTCAAGAGCGAGATGGCCAAGGTGATTGTCGGTCAGGCGAAAATGCTTGACAGGCTGCTTATCGGCCTCCTCACCCGAGGGCATATTCTTCTCGAAGGCGTGCCGGGCCTTGCGAAGACTCTCGCGATTTCCACGCTGGCCAAGACCATCGACACAAAATTCCGCAGGCTGCAGTTCACGCCTGACCTTCTGCCCGCAGACCTCACGGGCACCATGATTTACAACCAGAAGACCGGCGAGTTCGTTCCCAAGAAGGGGCCCATTTTCGCGAACATCATCCTCGCCGACGAAATCAACCGGGCGCCGGCCAAAGTGCAGAGCGCGCTGCTCGAGGCGATGCAGGAGCGGCAGGTGACCATCGGCGACACCACCTATCCCCTCGACGACCCGTTTCTCGTGCTTGCCACGCAGAACCCCATCGAGCAGGAGGGGACATATCCGCTTCCGGAAGCGCAGGTCGACCGGTTCATGCTCAAGGTCAAAATCGTCTATCCCACCAGGGAAGAGGAGAAGGACATCCTCGCTCGGATGGGGAAAGGTACCGTTCCCGAGGTCTCCAAGGTGGTAACGGTTGACAAAATCCTTTCGGCCCGCAACGTGGTGAACGAGATCTACATGGACCCGAAGGTCGAAGACTATATCGTGAGCATCACGTTTGCCACGCGCGAGCCGGAGAAGGCGGGCCAGAAAGACCTGAAGGAGCTCATTGCCTACGGCGCATCGCCGCGCGCCACCATTTTTCTTGCCCGGGCGGCGCGCGCGCTCGCCTTCATCCGCGGCCGCGGCTATGTGACGCCGGAAGACGTGAAGAGCGTCGGCATGGACGTCCTGCGGCACCGCGTTCTGCTCACCTATGAGGCCGAGGCGGAGAACGTCACCCCCGAGGACATCGTCCAGAAGATTTTCGACAGCGTGGAAGTGCCGTAGGACTTTGCATGCGAACACGCAGTTCATCTTGACTAAAGACAAATATGATACCCAAGGAAGTGCTGCAGAAGGTCCGGCGCATCGAGATACGCACGCGGAGCGTCGTGGAGTCGATTCTGTCTGGAGAATACCAGAGCGTCTTTAAGGGCCGCGGCATGGAATTCTCCGAGGTGCGCACCTACGCCGAGGGCGACGATGTGCGCTCCATCGACTGGAACGTCACCGCGCGGATGGGACAGCCCTATGTCAAGAAGCACGTTGAGGAGCGCGAGCTCACCGTGATGCTCGTGGTGGACGCCAGCTCGTCGGGGCATTTCGGCTCGGTCGCGCGGTTCAAGGACGAAGTGGCCGTGGAACTCTGCGCGCTGCTCGCGTTCTCGGCCATCAAGAACAACGACAGGGTGGGGCTCATCATCTTCACGTCCGACGTCGAGAAATACATCCCACCCAAGAAAGGCAAGAACCATGTCCTGCGCGTGATCCGCGAGCTGCTCTACTTCCGTCCCGTCAAGCGCGGCACCGACATCGGCGCGGCCATCGGGTTTCTCAACCGCGTCATCACCAAGAAATCGGTGGTGTTTCTGGTGTCGGATTTTCTCAACGCCGGATACGAGGTGCCAATCCGGGTTGCGAGCCACCGTCACGATTTCGTCGCAATCACCGTCACCGACCCCCGCGAAAAGGAGCTGCCCGCCGTGGGGCTCGTCGAATTGCAGGACCCGGAAACGGGCGCGGCCATGCTCGTTGACTCGCGCGACAGAAACCTGCGCCGTGCGTTTGCGTCCGAAGCGGAACGCCGCGGCAGGGAGCTGTCGGCCTTTTTCCGCGCCAACGGG
The DNA here is from genome assembly GCA_963753345.1 of uncultured Fibrobacterota bacterium. Classification (GTDB taxonomy): domain Bacteria; phylum Fibrobacterota; class Chitinivibrionia; order Chitinivibrionales; family FEN-1185; genus FEN-1185. The sequence continues at coordinate 26,781 of CAVWBU010000024.1, read as the reverse complement.
ATCGACGAGATTCAGATTTCGACCGGCGCGGATTATGTCGATCCGCTTGTCAGGTTCTTCAGAAAACGGGAGAAGATGTTCAGGTGACGTCGCCCGTTTTAGCCGCCGCAAAAAGCGCCTATCCGCTGAGTAAAAGCGTGCGTCGGGAAATTCACCGGCACCCCGAACTGTCCGGCCGGGAATTCCGCACCGCGGCGCTGGTGCACCGCCGCCTCCGCGCCCTGGGGCTTAGTCCCCGGTTCTGCTGCAAGAAAACCGGCGTCGTTGCCTCGCTTGTCAACGGCACGGGCGCAACCGTCGCCCTGCGTGCCGACATGGACGCCCTCCCCATTGCGGAGAAGACGGGGCTCAAGTTCTCCTCTGTCAATTCCGGCGTCATGCACGCCTGCGGCCACGACATGCACACCGCTTGTCTGCTCGGCGCGGCAAAGGCGCTGATCTCGCTGCGGGACCGGTGGAAGGGAACGGTGGTGTTTCTCTTCCAGCCGAGCGAGGAGTCGGCGCCCGGTGGCGCGTCGGTCATGCTCCGGGAAGGCGTCTTTCCGGCCCGGGCGTCCGCCGTGTTCGGCCTCCATGTGAACCCGGAGCACCCGTGCGGCGCGGTCGGCATCAAGGCCGGGCCGGATTACGCGGGCATTGCGGACTTCGACGTGACCGTAAAAGGGAGGGGCGCGCACGGCGCCATGCCCGAACGGGCCGTAGACCCCATTGTGTGCGCGAGCGAAATGATCGTCGCGCTCGCTAAACTTGCCAAACAAGAATCATCGCCGCGCCATCCCTGCATTGTGACGGTGGGAAAAATAGCGGCAGGCACCAAGCACAACATCATACCGGACGAGGCTTTTTTTTGCGGCACCGTACGCGCCCTGTCGGACATGCGCCTTTCGTCCCTCGTTGCCCGCGTAACAACCCTGGTTCAATCAATCGCGCGCTCGCACCGCGCAGGCGCGAAAGTCTCCTTTGACAAGGCTTATCCCCCGGGCTACAACGATCCCGCCGCCGCCGCCCGCGCATTCGCGGCCCTGTCGGCCGTGTTGGGGAAGCGACGGGTCGTGCGGCGCACAAGGCCCACCATGCTCGCCGAGGATTTTTCAAGTTTCCAGCGCCGCGCGCCGGGCGTGTATGTTCATCTCGGCGTGCGGCCTGCGGGAAGGAAGAACGTACCCGGCATTCATACGCCGGATTTCAACCCCGACGAACGCGCCATGCTCACCGGAATAGCCGTGCACACGGCCTTGGCAATTGATATTTTACAAAAGTAGATATGCCTGCCAGACACCCCCAGTCCGCTGCCGACGTTTTCAACGACATCGCAGACAGTTTCGGCTCGTCGGCGCGCGAGGGCATCGAGGAATGCGGGGCCGTGGGCCTGTTCTTCCTCGAAGTGCTGCAGGCCGTTCCCGCCCTCATGCGCAAGTCGCACCTGCTTGTCGAGCAGATGGTGCGCATCGGCGTCAACTCGATATCCATCGTGTTTCTCGCCTCCGTCTTCATCGGCGCGGTGAGCGCATGGCAGGCGCAGTATCTCTGCGGCGACTATTTTCCCAAGACCTACATCGGGTTCGCGATTGGAAAGGCGGTGTTCACCGACCTCGGCCCGGTGCTCATCGCGCTCGTGCTCACGGGACGCATCGGCGCGAAGCTTGCCGCCGAACTGGGCACCATGAAGGTGACGGAGCAGCTTGACGCAATGGTATGCCTGTCGCTCAACCCGTTCTGCTACCTGCTCTCCCCGCGGGTGCTCGCCGGGTTCCTCATGACGCCGTTCCTCATTGTCTTTTCGTTCTTCTTCGCCATTCTGTCCGCACAGATCCTGGTGACGATTTCGTTCGACATCACGGCCATCTCATTCTACAACTCAATGCGCGCCCTGTTCCAGACGCGGGACGTGGTTATCGGCATTGTCAAGGGGTTCGTGTTCGGCGGCAGCATCGCCTTGTCGGGATGCTACTACGGCTTCTTTACGCGCGGCGGCGCCGTGGGCGTGGGCGAGTCCACGAAGAACGCGGTGGTCGCCGCGTCGATCATGATCCTGTTTTTCAATGTGGTGATAGATTTGATATTAATGTGATTTGATAAAAAAGAAGAATTGGGCGTTCCCCCATGTAGAGTCGCACGGCCGTGCGACTCTACATGGGGTCGGTCTCCTTCCGGGCTCGGCTATAAGCCTCGTTGCCGGACCGCCCTATGCCTGTCGGCCGGGTCGGCCGGCAATTCGCTCTTGCTCACCCTCCAGTCCACCTAACGCGCGGCAGTGGAAATCTATTCCGTCAATTTCTTTTTCTTGCGCCAATCGGGATCAGTCGCCTCACCCTGGCCGCCATTGCGGCCACCCCTCTCCACTCGGTGGAGAAGGGAAATGCAAATTGTTCCTTTTGTATTCCTGCTGTCAACTGTCAACCGTCAACCGTCAACTTGTTTACGTCTTTTCTTCTTAACTTCTCAACCATCAAACTTTTCAACGCTTTTTCTTCTCAACCGCTCTCCATGGGTGCCCCCACACTGGTGTCTGGTTCTGCAGCTGCTTCCACTTGGGGTGCACCCAGGAGGGGGTGCCGGAGGACCGCAGGGCCGCAGGCAGGGGGATACATCCCCCACCAATCCAACATTATCGCGACTGTAAATATATCACACGATAAGCGGAAACCCGTTCGTCCACACCGCCATAAAGATGATCTGCAGGATGCAGAAAACGGCAATGATGATGCCGTGTGCGAACCGGGTCCTTGCGAAAACGGAACAGGCGATAAACAGCGGGAACACCGCGGCAGTGTAGCGCAGCATGCCTCGGATGATCATTCCCCCGGCGGTAAGCGGCAGGAGCAGGAGCAGGAGGCCGAGCAGCGCGTTGACTATGCCGATTTTCTTCCACACGATGACGAGCAGCGCCGACCCCGCCGCTATTGCGGAGCCGTTGATCACGACGGTGACGTCTTTCGAAAGAAAACAACGCGCGAGCACCATGAGCGGGTTTTGCCATGCAGCCCCCCATGCCGCCTGCTTGAGGTGTGTATAAAACGACCAGTCGCCGGTTGCCGTGTGGCAGAACAGGGAAAAAAGAAAGTATCCGAGGGGAATGCCGGCGCACGCCACAAGCGACAGCGCGATTTTTTTCCTATTCAACTGCGGCGCCATGGCGAGCGCCAGTGCCACTGCGGGAACCACAAACAGCGCGGCGGGCCTGCACAGGCCCAGTCCTATGCCGGCGAGAAAGCCCGGCACGAGCTTCTCTTTTCGCAATGCATAGAACAAGGCGAGGGACAAAACCAAAAACAGCGACTCCGCAAACACCGCGGACAAAATGAACGAAACCGGGAACACAAACAGGTAGAGGACTGCTCGGCGCGCCTCACGTTCAGGCCAGTCGATACGCACCAGCTTGTACAGAAGGAGGCCGGCGAGCACGAGGCAGATGTTGGACACCAGGAGCGCCGAAACGAGATAATGTCCGCCGATGATCATGCTGACAAGCGAGATGCACAGCGGGTACAGGGGAAAAAAACCGAAATTGATCTGGCCGGGATCAACGTTCTTCGGCAGGTCGGAGACAAGCGAAAGCGCGTAGCCGTTCTTTGCAATGTCGAGATACCAGCCCGCGTCCCAGAGCGCCCACGCCGACAGCCAGCCGTGATGCGAATAGTGCCACGTGAATTCCCTTCCGTCAACATGTTCCAGAAACCCATGCGACGCCACGCCGACAAGGGTCAAAACGATCCTGGTTGCAAAAAACAGAAGGAGCACATAGCCGAGCGGCGATCCAGGCAGGGCGCGGATCTTTTCAAGCGCTTTCATGGGGAGACACATCCGTATATGAAGAAGCGAACCTCGGGCTGATGGACGATCCGGCCGATCACCTGTCAGAAAATACGGTTTGTTGTCAGTGCAGTCAACGGTTATGGCGCGTGAGTGTGGGCGATTCAACGAGAGATGCGGTCTTCGCCACGTGGATTCTCATACTTTTTGTCAATATGGCGATGGATCTGATATTGTTGGACCGGGCGAGACAATGGCTGTGCGTTCCCTGCTGTTCCAGTGGCATTGTCAAGAGGATCTTGGACGGATGCGCCTTCACATTGTACGCCGCCAACATGACGAATGGGAATTTATCCTTTCAATGTTGACATGAACCTCGGGAAGCCGTATTTTTTTTCAGCTCGTGCAGGTCCGCCGGATTGAGTGAAGCAGCGTACATCCGAACGGCGCATCCGCTCGAATGTGAATCAAAGAAAGGGTGAAAATGCCGGTTCCTGTTTATCGGATGAAAAGTAGAGCGCGGTTTCTCTTGGCGTTTCTATTTTCAGCTGCATGGTCGTCCCCGTTTTGCCAGCAGAAGTCAACCATTGACATAACAACCGAGGGAGGGAATGTCGAGGTCTTCGTGGATGGGAAATCATTCGGCATTCATGACAGCATTGTGGTAAGCGTACCACCCGGCAAGCACTCTATAGAAGGTCGAAAGCTGCATTGTTTTTCAGATTGGGAAAAGGTCACGACTCTAGAAGACAGTGTCGAGCACATATCAGTCAAGCCGCGTAGGCTTCACTTTTCCATGTCTGCTCAGGTAATTCCCGTTGTTCCAATCGAAAACGAATCCCTTGTGATGGTTACCCTGCAGCCAGGTCTGAGATTCTGGCCGATGTATTTAGGATTGGATATTTCGCCTACGATCTACGGGTTCAGCAAATTGTTTCTTGCCGGCCTGCATGTCGACTATCTCTACGATTATAGAAACCTGTTTGAATTCGCCGCCGGTGGGTTCTTCACCTATTATCAAATAGACAAGGACCAGGACAACACCGATTTGAATGTGCCCCCGGAACCGGCTGTCCACATCAAAGGGGGGTCAGTCTGCCCAGAACTGCGCTTTTTGTTTGGTCGGGAACATGCGTTTTTTATCATATGTCTCAGCGGAATCATAGGCAACGGCTTTTGCCCGCTGGCGTCACTCGGCTTTGTCATATCACCGTAGGGATGTTTGGGTCCCCGAAAAGCAGTTGCCGCCTCGTCAACCTGACGAAGTTACAATATTCGGTGATGAATGTCATGATTTGAAGGGGTCGGAAAACCGGGGAACATTTCTTACTTATGAAATCCTCACTCTTATAAACTCCGCCAATGCCCTCAACATCTCCGCCCTGTTGCCGAACGACGCGATCTCGCTGTTCGCCTTGTCGATCAGCTGCTTCGCATACTTCTTCGATTCTTCCATGCCCACCACGCTCGGGAACGTCACCTTGCCCTTTTCGCGGTCGCTGCCCGCGTCCTTGCCGATCTGCTCGGTTGTTCCCTCTTCGTCAAGTATGTCGTCGATCACCTGGAACGCCAGGCCCACGCCGTCGCCGTAGGCCGAGAGCCGCGCAATGGCGGCGTTGTCCGCTCCGGCAAGCATTGCGCCCATGCGCACGCAGGCGCGGATGAGCGCGGCGGTCTTGTTTTTGTGGATGTATTCGAGCGTCTCGCGCGATGCCTTGGTGCCTTCGGACTCCACGTCCACCACCTGGCCGCCGATCATGCCGCTCGTGCCGAGCGCCCTGGATATCTCCGCGATGATGTCGGCCCTGCCGATGCCGGCAAGGCATTCGTACGCAAAGATGCAGAGCGCGTCGCCGCCGAGCACGGCAAGCGCCTCATTAAACGCCTTGTGCGCAGTGGGCTTGCCGCGCCGGAAATCGTCGTCGTCCATGCAGGGGAGGTCGTCATGGATAAGGGAAAACGTGTGGAGCATCTCCACCGCGGCGCAGGCGAGCAGCGCGTGCTCGTCGCCGAACGTGCCGCCGCACGCCTCGTAGGACGCCATGATGAGGCAGGGCCGCACGCGCTTGCCGCCGGCAAAGGTGCTGTAGCGCATGAGTGAATGGATGGACGGCGGATAAGCCGTGTCGGGCGGGAGCAGCCTGTTGAGCATGCCTTCGGTGGCCTCGGCAACGGCCTTCATGTAGGTTTTAAGGTCAGTCATCGGCTTTGTCCCCGCTGTCCGCTTCGTTGCCCGAAACGCCGAGCATCGATTCTATGAACGCGCCGTCCTTTCCGGCAAGCAGCTCCTTGATTTTACCCTCTGCGCTTTTCAGATGCGAATCGCAGGTCTTCATGAGCGCCACGCCCTTTTCGAAAAGCTCCAGGGCGCTCGTGAGGGTGAGGTCGGGGCTTTCGAGCTTTGCGACGATCTTCTCGAGCTCCTTAAGCGCTGCTTCGAAACTGAGGTCTGTTTTTGCCAAGGGTTGGCTCCTTGCGGCTTATGTTTTTTTTGGCGATGCAGTGCCCGGATCGGCGCTCGCGGCCGTCACCGTGGCCTCGGCCCTCCCCGAGTGAAAATATATTCTTATCGCATCCCCGCACGACACCTGCGACGCGTTTGTCACCGCTGCTCCGCTTGCATCGGCCACGACGCTGTAGCCGCGCGCCATGGTGGAAAGAGGGCTTAGGGCCGAAAGCCCGGACGCTGCGGCGGAGAGCCGCAGGCGTGACCTTTCAAAGGCCCCCCGGAGCGCGAGCGCCTGGCGGTTTTCCAGTTCGTCAAGAAATTGCCTCGCCTCGGTTGCCATGTCCGCGGCACGGCGCCAGCCCGGGCTTTCGGAAAGGGAATCGAACGACGCGCGCGCCGTGGAAACCAGCGTGTGCGCCCCCGCAGAAAGGCGCCGGCACAGCGATTCGAAATACCGCCTGTTCTCCCTGTCGTCGCCGACCGCCATTTCGGCTGCCGCCGACGGCGTTGGCGCGCGCACGTCGGCAACGAAATCCGCTATCGTAAAATCAATCTCGTGGCCCACGGCTGAAATAATGGGAATCGCCGACGACGCTATTGCCCGCGCCACGATTTCCTCGTTAAAGGCCCACAGGTCCTCTGCCGAGCCGCCGCCGCGGCCCACGATGATGCAGTCCACGTTGCCGAAGCGGTTCATGTCGCCAAGGGCCTGTGCAATGCGCGGCGCTGCGGTTTCTCCCTGGACCGGAACGTCGATCACCACGATGTTTGTCCGCGGCGAGCGTGAGCGCACCACCTTGACAATATCGAACAGGGCGGCCCCGCGTTTCGACGTGATCACCCCGAGCGCGGCTACGGTGTCGGGCAGCGGCCTCTTGCGCGCCGGGTCGAACAGCCCTTCCTTTTCGAGCTTTTCTTTGAGCGCAAGAAACGCCGCATACAGCGCGCCGAGCCCGGAAGGCTGCATGCGGTGTATGTCGAGCTGGTAGTATCCGCCTTTCTGGTATACCCGGATCGACGCGATGGCGGATATCTGCATGCCGTCTTTGGGATCAAAGCGGAGTTTTACCGCGCTCTGCTTCCAGAGAACTGCGGGAATCTGGCTTGACTCGTCCTTGAGTCGCAGATAGCAATGACCGCTCGACGCGCGCTTGAAGCCCGTGATCTCGCCTTCAACCCACACGAGCGTGTTGCCCGCCTCGAGGATGCGGGCGATGCCGCCGTTGATCTCGCTTACGGTGTAGGGCTTGTCGCGTTTCTGCGGAGGGGAAAATTGATAAACAGGAGTTTCGCCGGAAGCGCCGGCATCCGTTTCGGCACCGTATCCGCCGCCGCCCTCCTTCACCCGGAGAAGCGCATCCGCGTCTTCGAACAACGGGGAATCACGCATCGTGTTCATGGGAGAACCTGATCCGCTCGTAGACGCGGGAAATGGACGCCGCCTTTCCGCTTGCGTCGTCGATGTCGACAATAACGCCGCACAGGACAGGGCCGTCGTCCGACGGCTCGAACCGGACCGGCGTCTGCAGAAGGAACCGTCGTATCACCTGCTCCTTTTTCATGCCGATAATGGAGTCCTCGGCGCCGGTCATGCCTGCGTCGGTGATGGAGGCGGTGCCGGCAGCCGAAATGCGCTCGTCGGCGGTCTGGACGTGGGTGTGGGTTCCGATGATGGCGCTTACCGTTCCGTCAATGTATGCGGCAAGGGCTTTTTTTTCGCTGGTGGCCTCGGCATGAAAGTCCACGACAATCGCCCTGGTGCGGGAAGAAAGTTCGCGTATCGCGGCCTCGCCCGTGCGAAACGGGCAGTCGAGGTCTTCGTTGAAGAAAACTCGCCCTTGTAAATTGACAATTCCGAGCGTGCGGCCGTCGGCCAGGGTGTACAGCGCCGTGCCTTTTCCAACGTTGCCGGGCGGGAAATTGTGGGGCCGCAGCACAAAGGGATCGTTTGCCAGATCGTCAAGGCCGTCCGCGTTGGCGAACGAGTGGTTGCCGCCGGTGATCACGTTGACGCCGAATTTGCGGAGCTTGCCGATAAGATTGTGGGTGAGCCCCTTGCCGCCCGCGACGTTCTCGCCGTTGGCGATGCAGACGTCAATGGAATGCTCTTGGATAAAGGAAGGGAGACGCTCGGCGAGAATTCTCTTGCCCAGGTTTCCGAACACGTCGCCGATGAAAAAGATTTTCATAATTCAATACTCTTGATGGGGGCACCGCTTCGCGTCCTTCATAGTGGGCGCGATTCGGCTCGCAACGCCTTCACATAGGAAAGCCGCTATGCGGCGATAAAAACAAAGAACTATCCGAACCAAGAATTGTGAAAAGATAGCGTTGCTTGAAAAATAAATTACGCTGCGGCGATCACGGCATTAATGACCGGCGGCAATGAGAATTGAGGGACAAACTTCCATGTTCCGGCTCATTGCGTCTCAACGTCCCGTGTGTAGAGACTGCACCGCAACCGGGTGATCAATGAGCAACAGAAGAAACCGTCTTGAAGTACAATACGGTGGATAATTGATCTGAAATTTATTGCTGACACCAACGTGCGCGCTACCGGCATGAAGTGCCACCTGGAAGGTATTTACTGTAAATGCTTAGCCCTATTAACCCATGAAGACGGATTTACTGAATCGGCATTTTATGCTGAGCGCTGTCGTGGGCTGTAAATTGGAATGCTACTTTGATTTAATGTCTTTTCGCCGCCGTATCTTCTCTTATGTCTTTTTCTTGCAGCGCCCCTCTCGGGTTTTCAGCGCCGGAGCGGAGGATGAGCGACGGCGCATAGTCTAAATGTAAATCTTGAAAAACCTGATGTTAAGCACGTTTATCCATTGACATCTTTGTTACCTGTGATGCGTTTTATCTCTTTGTCAAAATCGGAAATGTAATTTCCGTCTTGTGTTTTCTTGAAATTATCATATTCCTTCTGTGCAAGAGCAACGGCAACCTCATGGCTGATTTTTCCGCTGTGAGTAAGAATATCATATTCGCTGAATTTTAGAAAAGCGTTGAGCTTTTCAATCCAGTCGTTCATATACATTGGTCGGTTGCGGACAGCCTGCAATTCCGCATAGTCCAGATACATCGTAACAATGCGATTGAGAAAATCCAATTCTTCTTTGTTGAGATAATTTTTCGCTATGGAGATGTCACTTGGATAAATCTTGCCATGCGGCGACTTTCGCCACGAAGTCAAGCCCATATTCGGCTTGGTACTATTTGCTCGCTCGGAAATGATTTCTGCAGCGGTCTTGCCGGTTATCGCAAAGTGAAGCTTGTTCTGAACCGCCGCGAAAAACTGTTTTGTGGCTTCGGCAATCGGCGAATAATCTATTGCACTCGCATAAATGTCGGTAATTTTCTGATAGAGCATCCGTTCACTGGAACGGATGTCTCTGATTTCTTCGAGCAGGTCATCAAAATAGCGGGCGCTGAACCGTGAACCGTATTTAAACCGGTCGCTATCGAGCGCAAATCCTTTTTGAATGTACTCTCGAAGTATGGTGATGGCCCACTGCCTGAACTGCGTACCTCGTTCGGAATTAACACGATAGCCTACGGCAATGATGGCTTCGAGTGAATAGTATTTTGTCTGATATTCCTTGCCATCTTCGGCAGTATGTGCAAAATTTGCACATACTGAGGTTTCCTGTAACTCGTTGGACGCAAATATGTTACGAAGATGCTTGGTGACAACCGTTCGGTCAACATCAAATAATTCGGCAATTCGTTTCTGAGGAAGCCAGATATTCTCATGGGCATAGAGGACTTCGATGTTTATGTTGCCATCAGGAGTCTGGTAAACGGTAATTTGGTTATCCGGTAGTTTCTTAATTTTTGCCATTGTACACCTTTACGCCGCAGATTTGTAACAATTGACCGAATAATTGGAATGGGTAATGTGCATTTTATCCGCAATGTTTTTGCCCTCATTTTGAACTGTCCGGATTTTCCGGACAGTTACCGACTCTTCCAACTCATTGCTGTCAAAAATATTGCGGAGGTGCTCGCTTATCGTACGGACATCGACTGAAAACAGCTCAGCCATACGCTTCTGAGTCAGCCATACCGTTTCGTCTTGAACAAAAACTTCGATCTTTATTTTACCGTCTGCGGCGGTATAAAGAAGGAAGTCGGACTTTTTTGCAGGAAGTTTAGAATTCATATTTTCCCTTCGCACAAATTTCACAAACTCACAATGACCGGGCATTTCTTGGGGCAATCAGTGGGCGTACACGCTTTTCTTAAAATAGACTTTGCATTTAAGGGGTTTAATTTCTTTCTTCTTTCAGGAATCCCAATCTGAAATTCCTTGTATTTTTTCCTGCGCCGCCGTGTTACAATTTAATCGTTTCTAGTTTATTTACACCAACGTTCCACGCATTGCCGAAGTTGCCGCCTATAATTTAGGCCCGTGCCAGCGAAGCGCGGACACGAGCCTTTTCCAATGTAAACTGCGGCAATTTGGGGCGGCTTTGCGCCAGGCATGCGTGTGTTAGCGGCTGTAGATTTGAACGCTACCTTAGTGTATCTTTTCCGCCGCCGCTCTTTCTTTTATTTCTTTCATGGCGCACATTTTCTTTATCGCCGGGTGTGTTTTGTTGATTTATAACGACACACTTAGCCAGCACGGGCGGTCATGGACTTAAGCGCAGATTATGCCGGCTTCCTCATAAAAACGGGGGAAAGGTTTATCAGTCGGAGAACCGAACTCACCCCGCCCGCTTTTCCCGCGCATCAAACCGATACCCTATTGTCGCAGAGAATGAATCACCGGACTCCTGCGAAAGTATTAATCAGTTCCACCTGGCCACTCTTTGTCACACCGACAAGTATACCGCTATATAGTCTGACGGACAATGGCAGTTGCGGGTTGGTCGAAGAGACCGTGCCCTGCAATCTGCCTAGAATGTCAAATACTCTGGTGACTGAGGTTATGGAATTTCGGCTGTTGCCGGGATTGAGTGTGCGTTGGCGAACGATTGAAGAGGAGATCAGATTGTTTATGGTAACATTTATGGAATAACCGGCCGCCGTAGCTATACGTGAAATGCTCATGATACCCCAAGATGGATTTGTTGCATCCCATCCGTAGGAGACATCTCCGTTTGGGCCATTCCACCGGGTGCGGATGACGTTGGTATAGGTGCCGAAAGGCGTGATGAGCGTCCCGTATGCGTCGTATTCCATAGTATACGGTATCATAAAAGAATATCCGGAAATCTGGAAGGAGTCGGTGAAGGCATCTCCATATGACCAGGGGAAATGATAAGAGGTCTCAGGCACGGTAAAGAGTTGTGTGTATGCTATCCCAGATGCCGAATCATGCGCTCCATTGGCGATCAGAGCAATACTGGTACTAGTCTCCTGTTCGGCATTATAACTTACCGATGTCCCGTTATACACTTTATACCATAGGTTGGCATTCGGAAGAGCGGCGGCAATATCTTGGGGCACGTTTGAGCTGTCAATTCTCTCGATGGTGTCGCTTGGGGTGGACTGCAGATTTGAAAAGTCCCAAGTCTGGTTTGCCCCGGAGTCGCCCGGGTCAACTGTAGAAGGAGTGGTGACTTGGTATGTCTGGCACCGTGTGCCGACAGGCACACGGTCGGTGGAGTTAAATACCGGGCCGGCTGCCTGTGCGATTCCGGCCAAAGCCAGTCCTATTGAATACACAAAACAAATTGATCGTTTCATAAAAATGCTCCTTATGGTTGGTGCGTTAATGACACCTACATTATAGCACCTTCTCAGAGCATTGTTTATGCTAATCTTCATTTCTTTTATTCTCTTTTGTTTTCGGCGGCGGCTATTTGTCTTGATCGTTCCAATTTATTGACCACAACGTTTAACAAATGCAAGACGTAGTCGGATTGCCGACGTCACACCGCGAGCGAAGCGAAGACGCCGACGGAGCCATCAAAGCGGCAATTTGCCGAAGGCCGAGGGCGGCTTTGCGCCCGATGCTGTTTCGATCTTGGTGTAATTTTGTCGTTGTCGCCTCGCCAAGCATGGTAAGAATCAGCTCAATATCGTTCATGTGATCCCGAAGATTTTCCCGGTCAAGATTTTTGAAACGTTTGTATTCTTCTACGGTTTTTTCAAAAGTTCCCTTCATGATTTCATTGGTTAAAATCGCATATTCAAGGTCGGTCTGAGCGCCGCGATTATTCCATTCGTCGGTAAGGCTTTTTCGGACAGCGATACCACGCATGCGCTTATCGATCCAATCCTCTGGATAGCCCTTTTTCTGATAAATTTCTTTCATCCTCTGCATGGGAAGTTCAGGATTTTCGATTTCATCTATCCGCTCTTTGCCAACGCGCGCAAGCCAGCGTTTGAGCGGTTCAACTTTAGGGGATGGAATGGATTGAATTATTCTAAAAAGTGTCTCGGTATTTGCGCAATCTGTGGCATAGTATTTCCCATCAGCAGACTTCATTTTCAGTTGTCCGATTTTTTCGGACAACTGATCATAACCCTCTAAAAGAAGCTTCTTTTTCAGGTCATTCCAGTACTTTCGCGGTCGCCCGCCTCCGATTAAGACCTCAATAACATCAATGATCGAAAACCACCATTAGTCATTATGAAGAACCTTACGGATATGCTTGCCCTGAAAAATTGCAATTTTATTTTCGTTCATTGCAGGCCTTCACAATTTTTTTTCTTCCTCTTCTTTAAAAATATTTACAGGTGCTTTAAATCGATATCTTTACGAAGATAAGGAGTTACAATTGTTCCGACCAAATTGCAAACAACGTGTGACAAACGCAAGACGTGGCCGCCTATAATTTCGGCGAACGCTGAAAGACACGAGCCGATTGACATGCGGCTATGGCTTCGCTTTGCCTGTCGGGCAATCGTGACTGGGCGCCCTGTGTGAGCAAATGTCCGAAATCAAACAGGAACCCCGTGTGTCTTATTCTGACGCCATGGTTGTTGCATAAAATTGCCGAACGATGTCAATTGCTTTATTGAGATCGCCCGGTATTCCACACTCTTCGGCCATGGTCCTATACCGTTTTTGCCATGACTCAGGAGGATTCCCCAATTCGGTTGGTACCTCGTGCGTATTTCTGCGCCGAAATGTTTTGCTAATAGCATCACGGAGGCGCTCCGGATCGAGAGCACATTTTTCAATGAGCAAAACCAAGTCAGCCAGATCCTTGGTACGCGAATTAGGGGATTGCCGGGCAAGCGAATATGAATGGATCTTTTCTGCAAATTGCTGTTCGGTACTTATTGCCGGTATTTTCGGAGTGGAAATTCCCGCAAAACCCAACCAGTCTTTCCCGCTAAGCTCCTCATGCGTACCAAGCCATACATCTCCTGCTGCAATATCAATATTGAAATGCGCAAAACGACGCCCGGCCATGCGGCATTCGACAGGGAAACGGGAACCGCCGTATAACGCATTCCCCAGGTCAAGAATAGATTCCCCAACGGCATATTCGAAAAAATCTCCCAGGTCGATTGCCGCGGCCTGCCGTATAAGTTTGAGTAAACCTTCATCATTCCCGGCAATAAGCCCTTCCCGGTCGTTAATGCAAATGTCAATATCCTTGGTCGTGCGAGCGTTGTGCAGGCGCATCTCGAGTGCATATCCGCCTTTGAGTACAAAGAGGCTCGATTCCCGGCCGGTAAATACCCTGGCAAGAAACCTGTCAAAGGCAACTTGTCTTCGAAGACGCATGATGTCCTGATTGTTTCCTCGCCCGGTTCGATTTAGGCGTTCTTCGAGCGCGGTACGCATAGCCGCAGGTGTGGTGTATTTTTTCTTGTCCTTCATACGACGTTCCCAATGCTATCGCGGATTTTCCGAATGATTTCCGGATCGCTCCGGTAATGTTTAAAATCTGTGTCTCGTATCAAGCCCAGCTTTTTCGATTCCCTGAACGCCTGCCGCACAACGTCAGTAGAAACGGATTCTTCAATGATGAGATCAACAATAGCACGGGCAGGTCTTGTTACCTTGTACCCTTCTCTTTCTTCAATTTCCTGAGATACAAGCGTTCCCCGGTGAAGAAAAAGAATACCCGGAGTCTCACTATGCCTTCTAAAGGAAGGCGGTACAGTCATATGAAGCTTTTCCGGCATTACATCAGATAGCTCAAAAAGAGAAAGCGCAGTCTGGTGAGAATACACTCCTTGAAAAAGCCCCTTCCGGTTCCGTGCCCAGAGCGACCAGAGTACATATTGACCGTCATCGGTTCGAGGATATCGGGAAATCCGATAAATCCCCCGCCACTCGCGTATCCAGTCACCATTTTTCAAATGATAGGGGTGGGTTGCGTCCTGAAATCCGGCTTCTATTGCTTGGGAAGTGGTAAAATATCCCTGTTGCTCAGACGCAACTTGAAAGAGCCGTTGTTCAGCAGATTTAGAGGATGTGGTCATGTATAAAACCTATATTAATTTTAGGAAATATACATAATAAACGGAGGTTGTCAAATAGATATTTTCGAGTTCGAATGGGAAATTTACCCGGCCAGGTTGAAAAATCAGCCACCGAATCAACGTCTAAATCTTCAATTTTGATTTTCATAAACACTAAAATCCCACGTATTGTCTTTTCTAGCCGAAGCATGCAGCACCAACGTGTGACAAATGCAAGAAGTTGCCGCCTATCAATACGCTCAAACGTCCGATAGATCAGCGGCAATTTGAAGCGTTTCGCCCTGCATGGGGCTGTTGGCCGAAGTATTCCGCCGCGTTAATATCCTGTTTCCCGTTGTCTTTGCCTAAGGAAAGATTTATTCTCAATTTTCCCTTCCAGAATTATGGAAATATTTCTGCGACAAACACCAGATCTAACTTAAATGCGCGCCGCCATCTACTTCTATGATAGTTCCTGTAATGAATGTATTCTCGATAAGAAAAGAAATCGCTTGTGAAACATCTTCCGGATGCCCCACTCTGCGGACTGGTAGACTTTTCGATGTTTGTTCGAATATTGAGTCTTTTGCTTCTTTTGGCATTTTATCCCACCACGGTGTGTCTATAACTCCAGGCGAAACAGCATTCACCCTTATTGGCGCTAATTCTTTTGCCAAAGTAGGTATGATTGTTTCGATAGCCCCATTGATTGCAGCAAGCCCACTTGTGCCAGGTAAGGCCACGCGTGCGCTTCCAGCTGAGACGAAAGTAATAGATCCGCCGAATTTCAAATTATTGAGGGCACTTTGTGCCACCGAAATCTGAGCAAAAAACTTCCCTTCCATTCCGCTGCGAATGTCGTTTAAATTAAGGGTTCTAAATGGACCTGCGCCCTTGCCGCCGCTTAATGAGAGAACTAGATGCTCAAAACCGCCAACCTGCTCAAAGAATTTATCCACCGCAGAACGATCCGTAGCATCCACACTTGCGATTTCCACCTTTACGCCAATGCGGTCACGTGCTTTCTCCAAGCGTCCTTGGTCACGACCTGCAATAATTATGCGTAAACCATTAGTTGCAAGCTTTTTTGCGGTTGATTCACCAATTCCCGAACTTCCTCCGAAGACTATGCATGTTGTGGGAATCATTATTGGTCCTTTCCTTATTTAGTGGCAAATGGATTTTCTACACAGTGTTTATTCTTCTTTTATTGCGGCGGAATATGTTGGCCAACGTGTGCGCAACGGATGCCGTGGCCGGATTGCCGACATGACGGTGCCCGAGGCTTTGCGAGTGGACACCGACGGAGGCATCAAACCGGACATGGCATTCCTTGCGCTGTTGGCTGTCTGTTGGCACAATGCCTACATTAGTGTTCTTTTTCGCTGCCGATCTTCTTTCTTCGTGGCACGCATTTTCTTGAGCGCATTTATGCGCTCATGCTTCTTCAAGAAATTATTCAGCATCATCATTCTTTGATCTTTTTAAAAAAAATATTATCCACATGTAGCATCGCTTCAACATTTGTTCGATAGAAATCCATAATATCCTTCGTTTAAGATATGATGGGAATCTTGATGCTTTAATTTTGCCATTGAAAACCTTTTTCTCAAATTCCTTCAATATTCCAACGTAAAACCGATCCCTAACTGCTTGACAATATTCTGCTTGATTCGAACTGTTGGGTGGAATAATATTGCAAAATGACAAGATAGGATTATGCCTGTTTTGGTTGTTACCAATCCGTATCAGTACATTTTTATTGTTCGAATTAGGAATTTCTTCCGACACAATCTTTGGTATAGCAATCTCGGCAGCCAATTCAGTATGCCGGTGTGAAATTTCATTAGGGTCACTTCCCTTATAGTAAATTGTATTTTCTGCAAAAATCAACTGCATGTCATTCAATTCTCTAACATCTGATTCTTTCGTAATCTCAAAAGTGGCGAGTGGAGCATTATAGCAAAACCCATCATACATAAAAAGGCAAAGAGTTGGACTTATTGGTAGAATAACCTGGAGACCTCTACAGGCAAGGCCTGTTAAATTAGAACGATTAGGGAGGGAATTAAAACAAATTACAGGCGAATCACTTGTAATAAATTCTCTTGTGGTTTTATTGATTAACAAAGTTCGATTTAAATCCCATAAATAATAATGTCCTGTTGAACCAGATTTGAGGGCATTATTTATTGGATTTTCCAAAGAAAGTTGAAGATTATTCAAAGTCGATGGGTCTATATTGTTTTTCCTATATAAATCATTTTGCCTCATATGGCTATCGAGCATCTTCTTGCCAATCTTATCGAAAAATTCTTGCGAAAGGTCAGAGTAAGTATCTGCCATTTGGCGAGTTCTTGAATATTGAAGAGCAATCATATGTTCAAATCGTTGGCCGTCTATCGTGTTACGGTTTGGAAGAGTTTGAGCTACATGTATCCGCTTACATATCAAGTCATGAATACCTTCCAGCTTTGAAAAGGATTTTTCAATTATCAAATCCTTACCATAAAAGTATTCCTCTTGACATTGTCCATCAATTGCCATTGATGCAACATGACGCAATTGTTCAATCATATAGCCTGAAATGCTTTTGCCATTATTGCTCCAATACCTCAGATAAAATTGCGGGACATAATGTTGCTTCCTATTTTCTGCCATTTGGTTAATCACCTTTGAATTCGTTAATAAGGCCTTATTTGCCTTTCAGCAGCGGCTATTTTAGCATTTTTATCCGGTTGCGATTTCATGTTCTTCATGGCAATCATTCTGTTAAGCGAATGTTTTCTTTTTAACAGTTGGCCACAAGCGATACAATCGCTGAACAAATGCAAATGTAAAATGAAACCGTTTTGTTGCATTGATTATGCATTTGGCTCTTGCACCAGACCATAGGTCTTCATTTGTCCATAAACACTTGATAATTCAGAATTCAATTGCTTGATGTATTCCTTGCAAATATTGAAATACAAATCCTCTTTTGTATCATTGAGCTCAAAATTAAACTTGCCTTCTTTCAAAGCTTTAATGAGCTCGTTAAAAACAGATTTAACTGCAACAGGGTTCTCTTCTGACAACTTTATAGTGAGTTCAGTTGCGCTAATTTTTAAGACAAGATCTGCTTTGTTCTCGTTCCTTCGAATAATTGCTTCATGCATTTCCATAGATTTTACCTCTTTCTCCAAATGCTTCCTTGCCGCCTTCTAGTGTTCGCATACTTTCCTCTTTCCAGTTTAACTTTTTGCCACTTTCTTTACAAACAAGGTTATTTGAAAATGGATTTCCGTAATATGACCGGTATCCATCAACGTCATGTTCGCGATAGATTGAATTGTATGGCAACGTTCTAACTGCAATATTTGCATCATGCGTAGCGATTATAATTCTTTTGCCACTATATGCATGCTCTTTTAATAGCGGAACAATGTAGTTGCTTATATAATCATTTCCTAAACTTTTTTCGGGCTCATCTATTATGAATATTTCTTTTTCACTGGATAATTCTTGAGCAAGTAATATCATTGCGGACTCGCCATTTGAAGGACCATATTCTCTATGATCCAATTCAAAAAAACGTCTAAATAGTATTAGGTCTTCAATCGAGTTCACTTGACTTCCACCTTCGATATTGTTTAAATCGTTGATCTTTACGAATAACTCGTCTGTGTATACTGCATCCATTATCTCTCTTATCTTTTTTGCTACTAATTTTTCTGGGTTTTTAGTTGTACTATTTAAATGTCTGAAATTTCCGTCTACAACATTGCCTTCTTGAATCAATAAACATGTTTTGCAGAATAGTTTACCTTTTTGCTCTAAGTCCCATACGAATTCCGCCTTGGGTGGAATTACTGTCTCGATATTTTTAATAATCTTTATTAGTGCTACTTCTAGTTCTAATCTATTGCTTGCATATTCATTAAAACCTGTTGAAATTGGTTTTTCAGGCATCCCAGTTTTTTTTGATATTTCGGCAGCAAACACCTCGATAATATTGTTATACAAATGTGCGGTTTGGTATGCTACGAATTCATTCTCTATGCCATTAAAAACTTTTCCCTCGACTTTGTCCAATATCTTCATGAATTCGTCAAAAAGATCCTCGCCAATAACTTCTTTGTAAAGTTCTTTGCTTTGTACAAATGATTGAATATCAATAATCTTTTTCATAAGGTCAGAAGAACCTTTTAGTTTGATCTTTGAAACATGATTATCTATTGGCGACAAATCTCTAACCTTTATGCTTTTAGCAATTTTGCTAGTCTCATCAACAGAATAATATTCAAAATACCGTCTAACACTAGTAATATTTTTTTCATGGGCGGTACGAATCTTTGAAAACTCCGCTTTACATGAATCTATTGGAAAATCTTCCATATTTAGTTGGTATGAATTACCATATAGATCATAGTGCTTGGCAAGATTTATTGCATGGGATTCAAAAACAGTTGTTTTATGTCCATTGTTGTTATAATACTTTGAAAGGGCTTTAAGAATTTCTGTCTTGCCAGTCCCTTTCGAGCCAAAGAAAACATTAATATCATCCCAGATTTCAATATCGAAGGGCTCGTCCTCTTTAAACGGCTTTATCGAGATTAATTGGTGATGTTTTTTATTTAAGACGGTTTCAATTGTGGAGTCATCCCGCTCAATGAGTAGGCAAAATTGCTCAAAACTTTCCACTGGCAATCTCAGGTCTGGTAGTTGCCGCGCAACAGTTTCATATTCATCCCAATTTTGGATGTCTGAGCCAAAAATTGTTTTATGCCCATGACTCACAAAAATGCCAGCTGATATTGAATTCGTGGCTTCTTTTATAATCCGTTTAGGATTTGATACAGCAGTGCATAATTTATCAATTGATTCATCCGAAATATTAGGCAACTTATTATAATAATGAGGAATGTAGATAGCGTCTAGTGGATCGAATTGTTTTCCGATGTCAGAAATACCAATTTTAAAAGTGTCAGGGCTTTTTTTTGAGAGCATTGATGTAATAACCACGTCAAATTTGTCTACATTAAGGGGATTGACTATTACTAGCAAATGCCCTGCATTACCATTTTCGTCAACATCTATTTCAATTCCTGGCCAAACCAATACATCATTAGATGTTTCGCGCACTATCTCATTGTATTGTGATTTATCAAAACAATTATGATTAGTAATTGCGCATATTCTTACATCTGTTAATTTGATAATTTGGCCAAATCTCTCTGGAGTTATCTCGCGAGTAAAAGCATCTCCACTTTTTACTTTCTTTGTGTGAACATGAATATCAATTTTCATATAGACTTCTCCAATTTGGCTAAGTACTTTTCAATTTGCTTAGTGCCGCCCTGAAGGCGGCTTGTTTTGACGTTTTGCGTGCCACTCTTTCATTTTTCTTCGGCAGCAGCTATTATTTCAATGCATTGTGCCAATTGCAGCCAACTACCCGCATGCTATACTTTCAACAAACCCGCAGAATCCCTCCGTAAAGTATGACATTTATTCCAAAACGGCATGCATATTATACTTTTTGATCAGAAGCCCCGCTCATTTGCGGCTTTCAAGCCAGTATGCAAATTATACTTTAATCGCCTCTCGGTTCCCATACTGACCGCCGGACTAGCTTTGCTTCAAGTTCAAATGCGCTATTGGGCTGCGGATTCTGCTTATGGCCGACGACGTCACGTGCGTGTAGATTTCGGTCGTTTTGCTGGACGAATGTCCGAGAAGTTCCTGGATATAGCGCAAGTCGGTCCCATGCTCCAGCAAATGCGTGGCGAAGGAGTGGCGGAGGGTATGGATACCACCTTTCGCTTCAATGCCGGCCTTTTCACAGGCATGTTTGTAAATCTTGGAAATGGTAATGCCGGCCAGCGGCTTTCCACCTTCGTATCCTTCGAATAGGTAGGTCTTGCCCTTGCTGGACCGGAGGAAGGAAGCAATTTCTGGCTTGATCGCAGCATCAAGCATCACGCCCCGGTCTTTGCCGCCTTTCCCGTGCCGCACCCAGACAATGTTCCTGTCGAGGTCGATGTCCTTCGGTTTGAGGTGTTTTAGCTCCGAAAGCCTTAATCCGCACGCATAGGCAAGGGTGAGTATGAGGCGGTGTTTGAAATTCTTCTCGGCCAGAATGATCTTTTCGATCTCCTGTTGGGAGTGGACCTTTGGCAGCTGCCGGCCCGCTTTCATCCGTGGAAGCGATTCGGCGTTTATTGGAGCGTCGAGCACAACGTTGTAAAGGAAAAGGACCGCAGCAGTGGCGAGGTTCACAGTCCTTGGGCTGTACCGCTTTTCCTCTTTGAGGAAGATCTGGTAGTGTTTGATGTTTTCGCCGTCACCGGCAAATGGCTGGCGCCCCAGCCAAGAGAGATAGTTGCGCGCGAAACCACCGTAGTTCTTCATCGTGCGTCGGCTGTAATTGCGCGCCTTGAGTTCCACCGTAAGCCTGTGTTCGATCGAGGAAATCGTATCATCCACAAAAGGGGAGAGTTTTCCAGCCTTTTTCCCGGTTGTTTCCCGCGATCGGCCGGTTTGTCCGGGGTTTTCAGCCTTGACGCCCACCGGGGCCAATAGTTTTCCAACTTTTTCTGCGGCGTCGCGGTGCGCAGTGGACGGATGCACCCTATCATAGAAGAAATACAGGCACCTCGCAGCCTCAATGCGGGACGATTGAGGGACCGATTCGAGGAAGGAAATCATACGCGTGACATAGACGCGCGACGGAACATAGGGGTTCTTGGTCAAATATTCTTGGATTATTTCTTCCCAGGCGGTTTCTTTCTCATTCAATCCCTCTTTGCGTGCGGCCGCGCAAAGTCGTTTCGTCCAGAATTCATTCCAATCTGTCAAACTTCGGGTCTTTTCCCGTAGGGAAGATGTAACGGCGGGTTGGTCCATAGATACAGAATATCAATTCTGTCACGCCGTGTGTCAAATTCGAAGGACTGCTTGTCGAAGAAAGGCGCTTTGCAAGGCACTCATTTCACTATACTTTAGTTACCGGCCATCATACCTTGGAATGTTCAACCACCCGCCCGCAATAATCGACATACTCTCTCGCCGACAAGTTTCCTTTGGAGTCGTTGACAAGCCAGGAGCATATTTCGAAGCCGATCACCGGGGAAGAGGGATCGGTATGGTCGACCGTGGGAAGGAGGGAAAATTCTTTTTCACGGTTTGCCCTGTCTTTCGGCGCGGCATTCCCCCATGTTTCGATGAGGTCCCACCGGAGTGCGCAACCGGTAAACGGGTCTATGGCGTTGCCTGCGACGACCGCGTCGTGAATCGCCTGCTTGTACAGGCTTTTTGACCCTGCCGCGGCGCAGGGACGCTTGAGTGCGACATCGCGTTTGTATTCCTGTTTCGCGCGCGTGTCGAGCCATTTCCGGTAAACGGCGGGCGCGCATATGCCGCTCAGGAAGACGGGAAGCCGGTACACCGGGGTCGTCCCGGTTTTTCGTACTGTCTGCTTTGACCGGTAGGCCGTAATCTGCGCGCACAGGGCCACGAACGGGCGCGGGGCCAGGAACGTCTTGGCGGTGTTTGACATCCAGGAACATATTTCAAATTCGAGGCCATTCGCGTCCGGGTTTACATGGTCCGCGGTGGGGAGCCGATCGTATTCCCTTTTGTATCCGGCGTTGCCTTTTGCCGTGGCCGGGTCCCACGTTCCGATGAGGTCCCACCGGAGAGCGTCGCCCGTATACGGATCGAACAGGCCGGTTGCGATCACCGCGCTATTAAGTTTTTGCATGTAGACATTGCGCGGGGTGGCGTTTGCAAACGGCTTATGGGTTCGCAGGTCTCTTTTACGCAGGGATGAGGCCTTGACATTAAGCCACTGGCGGTAGGTGGCGGCCGATACCTGCGGTTTGAAGGAACTTCCGGGACGGAGTAGGGAAATGGTTTTGGAAGGGAGCGGATTTCCATAGATTAAAACTCTTGGTGGGGGCACCTGGAAATCAGGAGTAAGAATTGGGCGCCCCGCCGCGCTGAGCGCGTCGGCGGCCCTCCCTCCGGGCTCGGCTATTCGCCTCGTTGCCGGACCGCCCCAAGTCGCCTTTGGCGAGGGGTCGGCCGGCAATTCGCTATGGCTCACCCTCCGGTCCGGCCTGGCGCGCGGCAACCGGAATCTATTCTGTCAATTTATTCTTCTTGCGCCAATCGGAATGCTCAAGGAAATCAGCAGAAGTTCCCCGTTTTCTAATTCATCAACTCGAGTCCCGACAGCAATCGCTCGTGGGTGCCCCCGCAGCACTGTGTGGTTTTGCAACTGTTTTTCCTTGGGGGCTACCCAGGAGAGGGGAGTGCCGAGGACGGCGAAGCTGGCCGAGGCCGGGGGAGATACCTCTCCCCCGACACTCTTTTCTTTACAAAATATAAATCTACTACTTTGCAAATTCCGTAAATCTTGTCTCCCGTATTATCGTCACTTTTATCTGCCCGGGATATTCCATCTCATCCTGAATCTTCTGCGCGATCTGGCGCGCGAGCTCCTCGGACTGTGCGTCGGAGATCTGCTCCGGCTCCACGATGCAGCGGATCTCGCGGCCGGCCTGAATCACGTACGTCTTTGACACGCCGCGGAACGAGTCCGCGATTTCCTCGAGCTTGGTGAGCCGGTTCACGTAGTTGGTGAGCGTTTCGCGGCGGACACCGGGCCGCGTGCTCGAGATCGTGTCGGCCGCCTGGATGAGGATCGGATACACGGAGATCGGCGCTACGTCTTCGTGGTGCGCGGCAATGGCGTTGCTGATGATTTCGTTTTCGCCGTTCTTTGCCGCAAGGTCTGCGCCGAGCTGGGAGTGCGTTCCTTCCGTCTCTCTGTCAATGGCCTTTCCGATGTCGTGAAGCAGCCCGGCGCGGATGGCGATTTTCGGGTCGAGCCCGAGCTCGCTTGCCATGAGGCCGGCGAGCATCGCAACTTCCTTGCAGTGCTGCAGCACGTTCTGGCCATACGAGGTGCGGTACTTGAGCCTGCCTATCATTTCGACAAGCTTGGGCTTGAGGCCGTGCACGTCGAGCTCGAAGATGACCTCTTCCGCAGCCTCCTTCATTTTCTTTTCAAGCTCCTTTTCGCTCTTCTTGATGAGCTCTTCGATCCTTCCCGGATGGATTCGGCCGTCGCTGATCAGTTTTTCCAGGGCCATTCTTGCAATTTCGCGCTTGATGGGATCGAATCCGGACAGAATGACCGCCTCCGGCGTGTCGTCGACGATCACGTCGATGCCCGTGGCCTCCTCGAACGACCGGATGTTGCGGCCCTCGCGTCCGATGATGCGGCCCTTCATTTCGTCGCTGGGCAGATGCACCACGCTCACCGTGGACTCCACCGTGGCGTCGGCCGCGCAGCGCTGAATTGCCTGCACCACGATTTCCTTGGCCTCCCCCTCTGCCTCGGCCTTGGCGTTGTCCTTCATTTCCTTGATCATCTGAGCGCATTCGTACCGCACCTGGCCCTCGAGGTTGGTCATGAGGATCTTCTTTGCTTCGTCCTGCGTCATGTGCGAGATCTTTTCCAGTTTCTCGTTCTGCATGGAAACAAGTTTGGTAAGCTCGTTGTCCTTGTTGCGCAGCGTTTTTTCCTTGTTGTTGAGAAAGTTTTCCCGGGCGGTGAATTCCTCTTCGCGCTTGGAAACGGTGTCGTCGCGGCGCTTGAGTTCCAGTTCCTGATCCTTGAGTTTCTGCTGTTCCGCGCGAATTCCCTCGCGGGTTTTTGCCGCTTCGCGCTCGAACTCCGCCTTTGCCTTGAACCACTCGTCCTTTGCTTCGAGCAGCGCGGTCTTCTTTGAAAGCTCCGCCTCCTTCTGCGCCTCCCGCACGATTCTTTCGGCTTCCTCGTGCGTTTCCTCGATGATCCGGTCCTTGTGCTTCCGGTCCGCAATCGTTCGCCACATGAACCCGATCACAAAGGCAATGATGCCGCACACAACGCATCCGATAATGAGTATTACCTGCATGGTCATTTCGTCCTCCTGAAGACTGCTTGCAAAAATTAAGGATATGGGTCAAACAAAAATTCGAACGCCAACGGTTAGGGCGGGGATGAAGAGCACGTTCACCGGAGAGTGTTTGACGCGGAACCTACTGAGCGGTGCGGACCGGCAATTGCTTCCGTCTGTCAGCAGAGGCTATGATGCACACACGTTTTCGTCTATTTTCCTGCCGAGCATGTCTGCTTTCTCCTCAAATGCTTCGAGCTTTTTCCTGCAGTCAAGGAGTTCCCCCGCGATATTCATTGCGGAGAGAACGGCAATTTTCACCTTGTCCCGTGATGCAACGCCTGTCTGTATTTCTTCCATCTTGCTGTTGACGTACTGTGCAACCTGCCTGGTGGTTTCGATATCCACATCGCCTTTTATCAGATACTCGTCGCCATGAATGGTCACGCGCACACTGTCCGATGATGGGCTCATGCGTACCTCGCCGCGGCCGGCCGGATCATCGTAAAATCCGGCTATGCCACCGATTCAAGTTTGGACAACAACCCCTGAACCTTGTCAGCCGCACTGTCCAGTTTCTTCTGCTTTTCCTCGTTTGTTTTCTTTAACGATTCGATTTCGTCCGAAAGCCTGTTCTTTTCTTCACGCAATGTCGTAACCGTGGAAACCAGCGTATCAACTTTATGTTCCAACTGAGAAAGAGAATCCAACGACAAGTTCCGCTCCTTTTCTTTTTGTATATTGGTACCGCTTATCGGTAAACGGAATCCGAACAAAAATTATATCATTTCCGCAACAAAAATTGAACAGTTTTCTTATAAAATCCGAACATCCGTTATTTCCTGAGCGTCGCGTTGAATTTTTTCTCCATGGTCGCAACGATGTTCCGGCACACGTCTTCCCCTTCTTTGTCGACCAGCGTGCGCTCGGCGGAACGCAGCCGCACCGAGAAGGCGATGCTCCTGAGTCCCGGTCCCAGCTTTTCTCCCCGGTACACATCGAACGGCGTCACGTCTTCGACGAGCGGTGACAACGACAGAATTTCCTGAGCGATTGCCGACGAGCTCACACTCTCCCGGAGCACAAAACAGAAGTCCCGTTCCAGTGCCGGGTATTTCGGGAGCTGTTTGTAGGTGACGGGCGGCAATTGCGCAGAAAGAAAATCCGTTATGTCGAGCTCGGCATAGAAAACAGGGTCTTTGATGTCGAAGGCCGAACATATGCTGTTTTGTATTCTACCAATAGTACCTAGATTCTTGCCACTTGATGAAACGCGGCACCATTGTATATCGCCATATCGATAAACAGTCCCGCCCTCGCTGTTGCCGATGGTTCCGCAATAATATGGATGTGCATCGGCCCCTGAAAAGTAACCAAGCGCACCCAACCCAATGTCGGCACCTAGTTTGTCGAGAATGCCCTTGAGAACGTAGAAATCGGCCTTGATCCCTTCCGCGTTGTTCCACGATTTGGCAAAGAAATTACCGCTTATTGCAACGGCGAGAACATCGCGCTCATCGGGCAAATCCTGGCCGGAAACCATCACATAGGTTTTGCCAATGTCGAAATACCTGTTGTCAAGGTTCTTGCGGTTGATGTTATAGGCAATGATCTCCAGGCTCGATCCGAGCATACTTGTCCGCAGCTGGGCCATTTCCGGAGAAAGCGGGTTCACGAGCGCCACCGGCGTTGCATCGGGCCGCACCATCCGGTTCTTTTTCTCGGATGTCAGACTGTTGGTGACGATTTCGCTCAGGCCGGCGTAGGCGAGTGAAGATCGTATGGCATCGACGCGCGTTTCCGCGGTTGAAGGAGCGCAGGCAAGGCTCACGGCCGCGCTCTGTGCCGAAGGGATATTGTCGTAGCCGTAAAAACGTCCCACTTCCTCGATAAGATCGGCCTCGACAAAAATGTCGTGGCGGAACGCCGGGGCGCAACAGTCGAACGCATCTTCTCCCGCATCGCGGCATTCAAACTGCAGCGACGACATGGTTGATGCGATTGTGGCTTTGGGAATGCCGACGCCAAGCAGCAGCTTGACGCGCGAGGGGCGCAGGCGGATGGTTGGCCGTTTCACCGGTGCGGGGTACGCATCGATTCTTCCCGGAACAACCGAACCTGCCGCGTACAGCCGGAGCATCTCCGCCGCAGTGTCGATTGCCCACACCAGCGCGTGCTCCGGGTCCACGCCGCGCTCAAACCGGTACGACGATTCGGTGGAAAGCCCGAGGCGCTTCGATGTAGTGCGGGATGCCGGACGGGCTGAAG
>CAVWBU010000023.1:0-89986 GCA_963753345.1 uncultured Fibrobacterota bacterium | reverse complement strand
CTGAAAATCCTTGTGTCCGCAGTTCAATTCTGCGAGGCGCCATTTTAGATCAAAGGCTTACGGAGCGATCCGTGAGCCTTTTTTGTTACCGTGCTTAAAAAATGGAGCCTGAAAGGTTGTAGCTATTTTAGTGCTATCACAATCACGCACTTATTATATATTGCCGAAAATGTTTGAACAATATAAACAGGTCGTCAAGCAATACCCCAATCTCCCTCTTCACGATGAACGCAAACTCATCCGCCTTGCTAAGAGAGGAAATTCTTCGGCACAACAAACATTACTGCTTCATCAAATCGGGTTTTTCATTTATAGGATTCGCACAATACTATATCCATCTGTTGCGAGGGAATATGGCGAAGATATCCTTCAAGAATGTCTACTATGGACCCCTAAAAAAATTCGGTCCTATAACCTTCGATACAGAAACGTGAAAGGTGTTTTTCAGCCGGTACAACTGCGAAGCTATATATGGAAAGGCGTTACGGGGATGATATTTCAGTACGTCAGAAAGAACAGGAGAGAATAAGAACTGACTGGTCTGTAGCTTTTATTTCGGCGATGGCGCCTTGGGGCCCCGCATCTCGAACGCATCGGGGCGACCGTCCTTAATATAAAGCCATCTTCAAATTCATGGATTCGAAGTTGGAATTTTCCTGTCCTTGGGGCCCCGCATCTCGAACGCATCGGGGCGACCGTCCTTAATATAAAGCCATCTTCAAATTCATGGATTCGAAGTTGGAATCTTCCTGTTTCCTTTGGCACAGGATGGCTTCCTTATTTATATTGTTTGTCGGCGTGTGACCCACCAAGAGGGGGAGAATTCCGTCTTATCATTACTGCTGAGCAACGCCCCAACACGGAACACATTATCTGACCGAGGGGAGATCGAGTACACCTCCTGTTGATGAAGCGGAGGTGGTATTATCATTTTTGTCAATAGGTTCCCATAAAATATTCTCAAAATCACAATCATACCAAACAAGGGGGAAGCGGATGAGGAAGTTTGTTGTTTTTCTTTCGATGTTGATTTTCGGTGCGGGAGCGGTATATGCCTTGCCGCCGGTAACCGCAGGTTACGGACTTGTATGGTCCGACGAGTTCGATGGCCCCACGCTGGACACGACTGCCTGGAGTTTTGATACCGGAGCGGGTCAGAATGGCGAACAGGAGTTTTACAGTCAGGGTAACTACACAATGGACAGCGGCGCTCTAACGTTGAGGGCCAAGTACAATCCGAACGGTGTGCTCAATGCCGCAAGCGCTGCAAACGCCAAGTACACGTCCGGTCGCGTAAATACCGGGGGAAAAAAGGAATTCAAGTACGGCTATTTTGAAGTGAGAATGAGGGCCCCGCAGGGCAATGGTCTATGGCCCGCAGTTTGGATAATAGGCGCCAGCATCAATCACGGAGTTCCATGGCCCAAATGCGGCGAGATGGAGTTGTACGAAGCAAGAACCGGTCCGCAGAATGAGACCAACCCCTGTCCGGAAGCGTCGGTGCCGACTGTGGCGGGCGATAATTGTTTTATCGCGACCTGTCATTATGCGAACGCCGACGGGAGCGCAAACTATAACTGCGGCCAGCGTGACTATCCGAAGTGCCTGTGCGACGGCTACCACACCTATGGCATGCTTTGGGATTCATTACATGTGGAACATTACTTCGATGACACGCTGTTCTGGGGCCCAAATTTCCCGACAGACGATCCTCCTCCCAGTATCAACCAGGCTACCAATGAAGTGGCGTTTCATTCGCCATTCTACTGGATCCTGAACATTGCGGTGGGTGGCGCTTATCAAGGAGGCAATGTCACCAATTCCATTTTCCCGCAGAGGATGGACATCGATTATGTAAGGGTGTACCAGAAGGGCGCAACCGGCATTGTGGACCGGGCTGTCAAGCACCAGACACTCCGGTCGTTTGCTCTTGTAAATCCGTCAACAGCCAAAGTCAGGGTATACGACCTGTGCGGGAAACTGGTTGCCGATTATTCCAGCAAGGTGCGGCAGATGAAAACAGGCGACGATGTGATGAAGGTGGTGCCTTCCACGCTTTCGAACGGCGCATATGTGCTCCTTCTTACAGACAACGGGTTGTCGACGGCGAGGAAGCTCGTTACGGCAAGGTAAGAGGATTTTCTGGATTTTCGGCAAAGCCCTTCCGGGAGGTTCCGGAAGGGCTTTCATTTTGTTTTCGGCGGTCCGGTGATCAAAAATGCCATCATCCCCTGGACCCCCTCATGCTAGAATTTGTGCTCCTTTTTTTTGCATAAAACGACTTTTTTACTTATATTGTTGGAAGTGAGCGGGCTCAAGAATTTTTGTCTATTACCTTACTGTCTTACATTGTTCTCAATTTCACGCCTAAGGAAGGGGGAAGAGGATGAAGAAGTTGCTCGTTTTTTGTTCGATGTTGGTTTTCTGTACGGGGTCTGCGTATGCCTTGCCAAAAGTGGTAACTGATACTTTAAAATGGGGGCTTGCGTGGTCCGACGAGTTCAACGGCACCGCCCTGGACACGAGCGCCTGGAGTTACGACACGGGCGCGAACCAGCCGAACGCCGAAAAGGAGTTCTATACCCACAGTTGCGTCGAGGTTTCAAACGGCGCCTTGCACATTTGGTCCAAGTACAATCCGAGCGGTGCACAAAACGGCGGTGCTACTGCCGCTAGCTCAATGTACAACTCCGGACGAATAAATACCGGTGACAAGAAGATTTTCACCTACGGCTATTTTGAAGCGGCCATCCAAGGTCCGATAGGAACAGGGGGCAAGAATGGGCCGGGTCTATGGTCCGCTGTCTGGATGCTGGGTAACAGCATCAATCACGGCGTTGCATGGCCCACGTGCGGCGAGATGGAGCTCTACGAGCAAAGAACATGTGCTTGTGTCGTGAACGCGAACGCGGCACAGCCGGTACCTGGCATAGCCGGCGATGATGAATTTATTGCGTGCTGTCACTATGGAGTCAACGGCGGCGCAAGCTATCACAGCTGCCAGCATAACTATGTTGTCAACGGCAAGAATACGTGCCTGTGCGATCGTTTTCACACCTATGGCATTCTCTGGGATTCAACGGACGTGCATTATTATTGGGATGACACATTGTTCTGGGGCCCAAATTTCCCATCAGCCGCTTTTACTACCCCCAATATTAATACGGCTGATAATAAAGTGGCATTTCATAACCCGTTCTTCTGGATCATAAACGTCGCGGTAGGCGGCGCGTATCAGGGACAGAATATCGACAACACAATCTTTCCGACGCATATGGACCTCGATTATGTCAGGGTGTACCAGCAGGGGGGGACCCAGAGCGCTGTCCGCAGCGATTTCAGGAATCGTGCACCCCAGTCGTATGCACTCGTGAATCCGTCAACAGCCCAGCTCAAGGTATACGACCTGAAAGGGCAGCTGGTTGCCGATTATACCAACAAAGTGAGGCAGATGAATGCGGGCGACAATGTGATGAAGACAATAACTGCCATGCTGTCCAGGGGCGCATATGTGGTGCGGTTGGTCGATAACGGCAAATCGTTTTCGCAAAACCTCGTGTCAATGAAATAGCGGCTGTTCATTCGTAATTTTAAAGATGCCCTCCGCCCAGAAATGGACGGGGGGTATTTTTTATGCGGTTTCTCTGCTGCGGGCTGGGAATTGTTATCGCTGCTGTTCTCCGGGCAGGGCGCTCTCAGCTTTTCTTGGGCTGGCGTTCTTGGTTTCGCTCGTATTTTGGGAAAGGATGGCTTTGATAATATTTTTCTTGTCATATTTGACAGGTTCGCTCAGCAGGGAAGCCGTGGTGAACAGCTTTAGATCCGTCTCATCCTTCATTGGATCTTCTTGAGGAAGCTCCACGGCGCGCCGACTCTGGCCGTCTTCATCTACATACGCAACATAGAGCCGCGTATACAAAATGTCCCGGCGCTTGGAACCGAATAGAATCCAGCGGTCGTTGCTTGACCAGCGGATCATTGATTCGCTTTGCGGGCTGTTGCAGGCCATTGCCTTGTAGGTTCGGGTTTTCATATCCATGAGATACATGTCGCTTTCCGGATTATTGATCGGGAACATGCCGTAATCTGCAAGAATAAAAGCAACGAACCTGCCGTTAAAAGAAACGCTCGGCTGCACACAGCTTTTTCCTACATCCTGCGCACTGAGGATTGTTTCAGGCGGTCCAAAGGTATTGGTTGCCGTGTCGAACGCAGCCCGCATAAGATCGTATTTAACATCTTTATAATTATTGGGCAGGACTTTTTCTCCTCCCGGTTTCGGCATGGGCCAGATCACCTTGCATCGCGAGAAATAAAGATATTTTCCATCGCCGGACCAGCTTGGCCATGTCTCGTTGTATTCGGGAGTGGACAATCCGGGAATGAACTTGATTTCGCCGGTCTCGATGTCGTACAGGCCGAGGTCTGCGGAATATTCAAATTGCAGCCTGTCATCAATGCTGCCCTTTCCAATAAACGAAAAAAAGCCCATCTTGACAGCAGCGAACGCCATGACCTTGCCATTAGGATGAATGCTGGTGAGAGAAATAAGCCCGCGCGGGGTAAGGGAATGGGTTTCGAATCGCACGGCTCCATGGTGCACGATAACCATGCCGGGACCCATGTCGCGAGAACGCCGCACGTGAAAAAGAATGGTACCGGTCCGATTCGCAGAAGCGATATGGCAATTGATGCAATCATTCCCGACATCGCGCCGGTGAAGTAAAACGCGTTCCTTAAAGGTTTCGATGTCTCTTTGGTAAATGCCCATTTCGGGGTTAGGGTTGTAGAACATGGTCGGCAGTTTTCGATAGGTAAGGTACGAATCGATCTTTTCTTCGGCAATGTGGTTTGTAACCGTTGTAAACCGGCTCCATTGTTTTCCGTGCTTGACGCAGATGTCCATCTTATACGACCGGCCTTTGTTGGCGTCAAGAAGCTTCTTCCATTTATTTATGGGAATCTTGATGGCAGGGTTTTTGGAGGCGATTTTAATACACCCGGCGGCCTGGCCGGTGAGTTGGGCATAGTAGCCATCGCCCGGCTCCTCGATAATGAAATTGAGCGGGGCGATATTGGGAGGCACCGTTACATCGATATAATCGGGTTTGATCGACGGAGGTCGGGCACTGTCGGCACAGGAACGCAGGTCGGGCTTTTCAACGGCGGCCAAAGAAAAAACGAGAACGCCGGCAGCCGCGAAGACAACGCACAAAAGCAAGAAATACCGCAACCTTGATGTTGTCTTTTTCATCGGGACCTCATGGATTCCACAAAAAGATCAAGGTAAAAGTAGGTGTTCCGGAAATCATATACGGCGTCCAGCGGCTCGGATGTACCGCGGTTTTCGTAGACATCCGTGAATCTCGCAAATAAATCCCGTGTGCATGGTTCGATCTCGATGGAATCTATGGCAGCCTTTGGAGCATCCTTGCGCATCAGCAGGTATGCCTGCTGGTAAAGCCGATGGTTCCCTGGAACTCCCAGGTCGGTTAACAAATGAAAAGAAACGGCGAGTTTCTTTTCGCGCAGCATCAGCAAACTGAAGGCCATCCAGTATTCAAAAGCCATCCTGTTCTTGGGGTTTTCATTCAAAATGATTTCGAGGAGGGAAAGTGAATTGGTGTTGCTTTGCATCATTTTTTCGCCTTTGTACATCTGGTCCTGAAGATATTTTATTTCTTTCTCGACCGACGGGGAGGAGACATGGTCGAGGTAATTCTGATACGGTTTTGCCCATGAGGCGCATCCCGGCTCCCGTTCCAGCGCTCTCAGGAAAACCCTTGCCGTCGTTGTTTGATTCTTTGCGAGATGAATTTTGGTCAAGAGCAGAAGAACAAGGGGATGTTTCCCTTCGGCAAGAATTTGATACGCCACCTCCTCCGCCGGTGAGATCAACCCGAGTTCCAGCCAGGTTTCGGCAAATTGCAATCGCGCATGCGTATCTCCCCAATTCGGGAAAAGGGCATCCGGATTTTGAGGAACGATAAGAAAATCATCGCTCATCCGTCCCGTTTCATACAATGCCCTGTTTATGTCCAGCAGGACATAATTATTTAATGATTGGCTGCTCAACTGACGGACTTCCAGAAGCACCTTGTCCCATTGCCCGGTCCTGGCCATATAATTGAGGCGGAACCGGGCATGTCTTTCAACATCGAAGAATATGCCTGCCATGACCAAACTTGCTGTAATAAGAATTAATGCGCTTGTGATGCCAACGCCCGCGGCGCTGCCCAATGGACGATGCAGGAAATGTGAAATAGCGGTACTGATAGTGATGGGTGATCCTTCATCCCGACCGTTTTTCTTGACGCCAGCCCACGCAATCCAAATTCCAAAAAAAGTCATGAGGAGTGGAAAAAATCGCAGAATATTCAGGACGGCCAGTCCTTCGTTGTTTTCCCGATTCAACAGAAACGGATTCAGCGGAACAAATGCTTGGGCCAAGTCTTTTCCTGCCGCGAGGGTGAAAACGACGGAAAAGGCGAGCACTGCGACAATTTGAATCGGAATCCATAAAAACTTTTTCGTATAAAGCCACTCGTACAGAGCGCAGGCGAAGGTAAACAGGAAAGCGAAGGCCCCGAATAAATAACAGTTGACAAGAGATAAAGCCACATACGCGACCAATCTGGTCTTCGGGCGCCCAGGAAAATGCCAAACGGACATCAACCAGGAGGTGCATAGGGCCAGCACGATTTCAACGAGGATCAAAATGCCATACGTCCAAGGAAATACCGACATTGTTTGTTCGTGAATCCAAAGCCGCTGGCCGGAAACAGCCATAAAACGCAAATATGAAGTAAGATAGCCGTCAAAAAGGAAAAGCGCTCCCGCAACAGAGATTCCTGCGAAAAGCAGGGTTCCCAACCGCCAGGAAAAAGTCCGGGCGCCCTGCACTGCTTCCGCCCCGGAAGGTTCCTCATGCCGGGGAAGCATCCGTTGCAGTATCCAGGCCGCCAGCATTGTCACGGGAACGGAAAAAGTGAAAATATAGAGAGTGATGAAATCCAGCCGTGAGAAATCGGTCCATAAATAATTATGAAGGGTATCCCAGGAGTGAAGCCTGGTAGGCCAGATAAACGCAGTACTGATAAATGGAATCAGAATTGCCGTGACAAGGATCACCGCTCCGAGCAAAACCGACTTTCTTCTGAAGACCTCATGAAGAAAACAGACAGCGCAAAAAATGAAAAGGACATTCTCTCCGAAGAAATAGACGATCGCCGCAAATATCAGTAAGAAAGGAATTCGCAGCACGGCGCGATTGGGCAGACAAACGTAGATGGCCGCAAACAAAAGCGAAAGATAGAAAGGAAGGATATACACAAAGATGAAATCGTGTTCGATAGGCAAGACAAATGTCAGAAGAACAGGCAGATAAGGAATTGCCTTTATTTCTGTGCCGCCCATCGAGGCCGCGAGGCGTTTGGTGATCCAAAACAAAAAAACAGCGGAAATGGTGAAAAGTGCCGGACCTGTCCATCTGAAAATCAGGTATTTGAGAATGAACCCGGCAAAGAGCAAACTCAATTGGCCGGGACCTTTCCAAAGGTCAAGAAAAAGGACTTCTTTCTGCGTGAATAAA
Organism: uncultured Fibrobacterota bacterium; assembly: GCA_963753345.1. Classification (GTDB taxonomy): domain Bacteria; phylum Fibrobacterota; class Chitinivibrionia; order Chitinivibrionales; family FEN-1185; genus FEN-1185. The sequence continues at coordinate 82,395 of CAVWBU010000023.1, read as the reverse complement.
TGAAGATCGCCCAAGGTGGTATGAGCATAAAAACGCAATCGCGGATCGACAAGCAAATAGAAATAGAGGAAGTAAAACGTGAAAAAAATGACGGCCGGAAGGATTTGGTGATATATTGTTTCTTTTGTAGAATTTTTAATCATTAATAACCTGCCATTATTTACTCGGGAAGATGCATCGGATAAACCGGGTTTCAGTAAATAAAATAGTTCATATTCGTGTTACAGATTTATTCTTTATCTCACCGGAGCAACGCGCTGTTCCAGTGAATCCCACAGCGAGCGCATTCCCCGGAGCTTGCTCCGGGGTTAGCGAGCGACTATAAGTATGTTTTCTTTCCATAGGGATGGAAGATTGCCCGCAGCTTGCTGCGGGGTTCTTCAATAGTTCCGCCGCAACTCATCTTCATGTTTGACACCGTGCCCGAAAAGCCGTATATTATCTACACGCGGCCGGGGCCACGCAAAGCCTGAATCCCGTCCTTTACGTTTGCGATATCGTCGCCCGTATCGCAAGAACCCCGCCCGCGATTTCCAATTGAGAAAGATTCCAGGTTGTGCCCGGCCATGCATCGCCCGCATGGCAGAACCCCGCCGCATGGCGGGTTTCCCCTTACCCATGCTCCGGAGATCCCATGAGGTGCTTGGAGATGCTTGTGAGAATTGCAATTCTTGCAACGTTGGTCGGATGCACTCTGGCATGGGGAAACAATAAACCGGAAACGTCGGTGGCGTCACCAAAGGCTTCCTCAAATTTTGGATCGGTAGACAAACATTATCTGGCCATCATAAGCAGAGGCGGGTCCTCACTGGGGGCCTACGAAGGGGGATACAATTATTATCTCACGGAGTGGCTCAAGCAGAATAAAGAACGGTTTAAAGCAAAAATTGTCACAGGAACTTCTGCCGGCTCGATCAACGCACTTCTGACCTTCATCACCTTAGCCGATACAACGCGTATCGGCATTCCAGAAAACAGCATGTTCTACATAGCGTGGTCCCGGATCGGGTTTGACCGCATTCGCGGCCCTGATACCCGGCTCGGCTTCTTAGGTAGGTCAGGCCTCATATCCGTTGGGAAAGAATTCGGGCCGGCTCAAATGAAAAGAGCCGACCCGGCTTACGACATGCTTCTCGGCATCACCGCGACGCACATTGCAGCAGTCAATCAGGAAGTGACCCACGGCCTCGATGTTCCGACTGTCAAACAACGGTTCGTGGTCCGGGGCGTGGTCGATGCTGCGAAATCCTGGTCATGCAGTAATTACATCGACACATCGGCTGCCACGGAGACGCCTGTGCTTCCGCTTAGGAAGCATGATGCCGTAAGTGCGTATTGGAACGTCCTGTATAACCTGGCGCTCGCATCGGTGAGTATACCAGGATGTTTCAGGCCCCTTCCCATCAATCACCTACAAATAGTGCCGTCAAAGCTGGACACCATGTCCAGAGAAGCCATTTTAGACAGTAACGACATTTACCGGATATTGGATTCCGAAAGAATCCATAACCCCCTTAACAGAGCGGTGCTACCCGATACGCTCTGGAGCTACCTTGACGGAGGGATCTTCGATGTTTCGCCGATCAGGCTCGCTTTTCAACTCGCCAATAGCGCTTTCGAAGTCGGAGGTGGCATCAAAGATGTACCGACATGGAGTCAGGAACACGTCGATACCTGGTCTCGCAATCGAAAACCAGATTTCCACTACTTTTTCATAAATCCTAAGAACAGCATTTATCCGACTGTGCAGGGACACTGGACACCCGATTCTGCCTCGATTGCCGAGGTGCTGGGTAATGCGGTTTGGGATTGGGCTCGATCGGCAACGTATAACGAGCTTTTAACCCTTAAGGAGGAGTATCCCGGTCTTGAGGAAAAATTGCACCTGTCACGAAACTATTATCCGACCTTCAGCAGGTTGCTTAATGAGTTATTTGGATTCTTGGAGACAGACATTCGCATATTCGATTTCTATCTAGGTATGTATGATGCAGAAAGATACCTTTCCGGCGATTTTCGCGACTCATTCAGCGTCGACAGCTTGCAGAACCCCGAGATTAATAGCCGCAAGTTCGATACTATCCGCAGATTGCTCGACAGCTGCAAATCAGGCGACATCGATGCAAAGGGCAATGTTCCCATAGACACCATCGATTCAAATTTCAAAAGGTTGGTTGTCTTGTCCAGAGAGTTGTATTTCCAGTATTGGCGCACCCCCGAAGGATCGGCGCAGAAGCGTGAATGCGCAAGGAAGATCATCGCGGCCTTTTTGAGGAGAGGGCCCGACAGCACCAAGGCAGGCAAGTCGCTTGAAGATTCCCTGGAAAAACTATGTCATGTTGAGCATGACGATCTTCAAGCCTTTGACAAATTGGCAAACAAGTTTTTGGACGGTGTAGGGGAAAACGGATATGTCGACACGGGGGCACGCCTTGATTTGGCGCTAAAATACATTTGCAAATTTCATCAATCGTGGGCCACTTATCGCGACAGCAAGACAGCATCAAGCCCCGCAGAGTGCATCCTTGGGCACAAATTACCGGTCCTCGAACACTATCTTGAGACGTCGTTGGACGGATGCGGGCAATTTCTTCCGGAAATTGTTTCGCAAGGCGAACTTGATGAGGTACGGGCGAAACTAGACGGCATAAATGACTCAACCGAATTCGACAAAATCCTTGATTGCATGAAAATCCTTGGTTTCAAATATACCGATATTCCTTCGCTCGAAAAGGAATGGCAATATAACCATGCCTCTGGCAAATGGGAACCCCTGGGTGGGTATGAACCGCCGCAATGTCTCACCGGCCCTGAGGTTAAGGCAAGAATGAAATCGGCGCTGTCCAAGCTTCTCAGAGATTACAGCAATGAGCCGGGCGGACCGGAGCTAGAAAGAAACGTCGTTAACGTCTTTGGAAATCCGGCCATTGGGTTTATTGACCAATCCCGTCCCCACGCGATCTTGTACGGTTTAATTTCGGCGCCTGCGGGAGGAGAAATCGGGCTCAGCTTCAAGTCGGGAAGCGAATATTTCCGATGGACAGCTGCCGCAAATATTGACAGCATCAATCTGGGAAAGGTTGTTGCCCTTGGTCAAGGTCTGGGTATGTCCTATGAGGTTCCCTGGTATTTGCTCCTTGGGTTTGAATGTGAAGTGATGTGGCACCCCTGGATACAATGCAGATTGGGATTCAAGACAGGGCCCGATTTTCCGGAATTCTGCAATGGACAGGCCAGCGTGTGGAAGAAGCAGACAATTCAGAATTTTTACCGCAGAACCTACTGTGATATCGATCATAAAATGGTTGCGGAGTTTTCCATCTCTCTTATGGAGCGACTTCGGATCTCGATCGCGCTTGCAAGCAAGGCCAGGACATGTCAGAGCTTCTTGAAGGGAGCCACTCCCTCCATTTCTCTGGGCGGCGAGGTCTTTAGCTGGTGATTTCTTTTTGGAGTAAAGGGCCAACCATGAAACTCACCCGGTTTATTGTTCTGCTCTGCGTTTTCGGTTGCCTTGCCAACGACTCCGCCGAGAACAAAGGTGTCACCCGTTTCTACCTCTTCGGTGACCCGATCGGGTATCTGCCGGGCAGAACCGGCGTGCAGGACCTGAAGTTTCGGCATACTTCACTGGAGCGGGGAAACGTGCAATTGCCCGAAGCAACTTTGGACTTTCGAGTTGAAAATATTTCATTGGTATTTCGATGAGTACCAGATGGATTACTCCCGGTTCATCACCGACACTGCGAGGACACCCGGCGGGTTCAATGCATGGGGCGCGCAAGTCGCAGTCGAGCGGGTCATACCCTTCTCGCTGTTTCATTGGCCCTTTTTCCCAGCGTTATGTCAACCAGTAAATCAACCCGAGATCAGCGGATGGGTCTTGGGTGTAGGCGGGGGAATGACGGCTTACACGCCGGCAGGCGGGCGCGCGGGCAGTTTTTCGCCCGATTGGTTCTGGAATGGGACGCCATTTATTGGTGTGCAGGTCGAATTTCAACATTTCCTGTTTGGGGTTCGGGGAGGATACGCACACGAAGAGGAGCTTGCCGGCAAGACAAACTTCATGACATCCAAACGCGGCAAGTTTGTCGGATCGATTGTAATTGGAGGGACAATTTATCGAGACCCGCAAAAGAAATAGATAGTTTACGTTGGCCAGGCTTTCCTTCCGCTTGCTCTTGGTAGCTCCACCTTTCTTCGTCTTAATGCATCCTGCATTTTTCCACACTACGCAATGCATTGCGCATTAAGTAAACCGCTATTTCCATGCCCAAAATTTTGCCGTAACACGTTGAAAGTAAACTAAAAACAACATCAGAAACCGAATTGGCACGGTCTATGCGGAAGCCTCCTTAGCTATTTTCGGATAGTTCAATAAACCTGTATCGGTTGGCTCATGATTGCCCAATGCCCGTATAATCTCAACTACATTGCGCTTGCCGGCAAGAGCAGCCAGGACGACGGAAACGCAATCGAGGAGAATCTTATGATTAATCCATCCTGCATCAGCACTGCAGTCTGGCCGTCGGAGCTTGCGGGAGCACAGGTGATTCTTACCGGACAGGAAAACGGAAGCGCCGGAACCGAAGCGGCCTTGAAGGCGGGCGCCAGCCGCGTTGCCGCCTGTGAAGCGCCGATTCTTGGTGTACCGGACCGCCAGCCGTCTTTTGCGGAAATGGTGGCGCACCTGGATCGTATTTCCCCTTTTGGAAAGGATTCGGAGCAGGCCCAAGAATTCAGGCGGCGTTACATCCATGCGTGGAACAGTTGTCTGGAAATAAACCTCATCGAAATCGAGAAAGGTGATCAGCAGGACGTTAAATTTTATTTCTATCAAGTCGGCCGGAGTGACGCGGTGTGCTGCGGCCACCTGCTGCAGAAAACATTCGTGAGCAGGTCCCAAATCCGCGCGTTTCCGCAGGTCATTCCTCCGTTCCATCTCGGGTGTTCATGCAGGCTCAAGAGATACCTTTATGTGCCGGATTGCCCGTCTGGCAGGGCGTTGATCCCATTGTTTGAGGGCGATGAGCTTCCTGTTCTTCCGGAGTGGAGCGAGCTCGCCGAGGTACCTGAGTCCGCAGAGGGTCAGGATTGCAAGGCCAAGGTGGTGGTGTAACCCCAACGGCTGCGGTACAACAATACCGGCGAGCCGCACAGGTGTTGAAGTTGACTTTATGATGTTTTCATAGAGTCAATACTTGTTTCCGGAAACCAGCAGATCGGAAGGAAAAACATGCGTCCCGCACCACAGTCATCCGAATCATCCGTTGAATTTGAAGGTTACGAAGAACTTGTCCGCAAACCCCTGGAACATGGCGATCCTCGGTCGTTTTCGCTTGTTCAGGAACTGCTTCGCGGCGCAAAAGGCTCGGCTTCCAGTCCGTTCAGTTTCCTTGTGAAGGCGCTTTCCTCGGTTGTTGTTCCCGAGGAAAAGGCGCGTCTTCAGTGGAAAAAGATCCTGGAACATAAGCGGCGCATGGAATCGAGACTGTCCCGCGTCGTTAATGTGAGGACTGCGGCAATTGACTATTACGACCAGCTCGGCGTCGGCTCCGGCGCCGGCTCTTCGGTTCGGATGGTTCATCACAACGGCCGGCAGATCGAGATTTCCGGCGTGCCTATGGAGCGGCTCAGAGAGGAGACGCTGCGTGCCCGTCGGTACAAGCACGCGCTTTCGGCGATCATGTTCGACGTGGACATATATGCGGCCGACGGGACGTTGGTCTCCCTTCAGGTGAGGGAAAAAGTGACCGACATTGTCGCAAGGATGATACGGAGGTCAGTGCGGGCGGTTGATGTTCTTGCGCGGCACACCGAGAACCTGCTTCTGCTCATTCTTCCGAACACCAATGCACGGGAAGCAATGGAACTGGCCGCGCGGCTCAAGAACAACCTGTTCGGCGGGCCTCGTATGATTCCCGAACTCGGAGTCGGCGCTGTCATTACCCTTGCTTTTGCCCAGTGCGCCGAGGAAGACGGGTCGACCGAGTTTGCCAACAGGCTCAAGCATCTGCTGGTGTGGGGGAAACAGAACGAGCCCGAAGCAATTCGATCTTCCGAAGAAGATTGCTACTGTCCTTCATTGTGATGGTGGATAACCGTTTTACATCCCCACCGTTCCCATGCGTTTTCCTGCGATTGAACCTTCGAAAACATTTCTCGCAAGCACGTTTCTTTTCACTTTTCCCGGCAAATTTCCTTATAATATGTATTATATTTAGGCTGCCCAATTTTATAGGGGTGGGGTTAAGTTGAAAGGTCGGAAAGGGTATCTTTTAAGGACGGTTATGGAAATGGCTCGGCAGTAAACCGATTAAATAAGCGAAGGGGGGGAACAGACATGAGCCGGATTTACATGTGTCGGTTGGCGGCGGCTTTTCTTGTGTGCGTCGGCACGGCTTCAGCGGCTTCTGTTCCATGCACACCGTTTGTCCACAAGACGGCTGTTCTAATATATCCGGATTCCCCCGGGGTCGTTCTTCCCTTCAAAGGGACGGTTGTCACTGGGTTGACGTATGGGAATTCTGGAATTTACACTGCTCCATTAGGTGCGACCCCTGCAGTGGTCACTCCAACGCTTATTCCAAACACCGCGGGCATGGGTATTAACAGTACCCAGATAACCGAAGATGGACAATGGGTGCTTTTCAACTCGGGCGGGCCCTACCTTATCCGCATTGACGGGCAGTTCAAGACAAAAGTGCCGGTAACCTCCAGCGGAAGCGAGGGCTGTTGCACCTTTTGGTGGCATGCTCCCAGCGGCAAACTGGAAATTGTCTATAGATTCTCCGACAGTGATATACATTCAATCCCCGTCACCTTTTCAGCAAATGCCGCTCCCACGTTCGGCACCGACCGTGAAATCATCAACTGCGGCGCGGTGTGCCAGTTTTCCATGGGTTGCGCCTACAATCATTTTTTTACCAGAATAAGCGATGCGCATGACGGTCCGAAAATGGTTACCATTCCCGCCACAGGTGTGGCCACCTCCGCCAATTTCTGGGTGCCCACCACCTATCCGCAAATAGGCTGCAAGTGCACGATGTCGCATGACGGCCGCCTCTGCTGCTATAATCCGGGATACGAGCAATGGTGCGGCTGCATAGCGGATGAATTCTGCCTGCTGCGGCATAAATCCTTCGCGCTGCTCCCTTTTCAGGAAACGACCGCGCCTTCGATGGCTTGGCTCACTTTACTGCAGACCAAGGCCGCCAGTATAAACTGGGCGCCCCATAAATTTTTGTATACTCTAAATGATTCTATTGGTGAAAATGCTATTTCCAGTAATTTCTGGTCGGATTTCAAAGGCTGGTGTTACACTAACGACACCAACTACATCGCAGGTGATGGAAATGCACTTCCAAATAGCCAAACGCCTCTCGATAGTGATATGTCGGACTCGGGCTCCATATTTCTTGTTCACTACCCCGACAACACCTGGTATAGGATTCTCAAACCGCTGACCCCGGTGGGCAGGAATACGCTCCTATCCTTTCCTGCAGTCTGGATCGATACCTCATACCACCCCGGTTCCAATGTTATAACACCGCTGCACGGGAATCGTCTGGAGTATCGCGGCGTTCCGTTGCAGGGCAGCAAATATCTGGTTGATATCAGAGGCCGTATTATGCCAAATGATCGAACGGTGTCGAAACTTTTGCCGGGTGTTTATTATAGCATAGCTCCGGACGGAAGCTGCCAGCGCATTCTAGTCAGCCATCAATAGGGAATCCCACAGCGAGCGCGCTCCTCAATGCCTGCTGTGGGGTTGTTCAATCGCGCATCACCTTTTCCGTTCTGGGGCTTCTTCATGTCAAACAATGTTTTTGTTGCAGATGTCGCGAGCCGGCGTTATTGCCGACTCGCGCTTTTGTCCAGTGTTTTTCTGATTAGCATTTTTTGCTGCTGCAACAAGACTCCTACGAATCCGGTTTCGGCCCCTACCATCACCACGCAGCCGGCGTCGCAGACAATAACCGTTGGCCAATCCGTGGCCTTTGCGGTTGTCACCAGCGGCAATCCTGCACCCACGTACCAGTGGCGAAAGAACGGGACCGCCATAACCGGTGCCACGAACGCGAGCTATATCATCCCTTCGGTCGCGCTCACCGATGCCGCAACCTACGACGTGGTCGTAGCGAACAGCCAAGGGAGTGTAGCGTCTACAGGCGCTACTCTCATGGTGACAACTGGATGTCCTCATCCTCCGGATGCGCTTGATACTGTGTACCGGATCATTTCTCCGAATGGCGGTGAAACGTTTCATGTCGGCGACCAGTGCACGGTGAGAGTAATGTCCAAGCTTTCGGGTTCGGCACTGCTCAATATCGTTATCGGGCGGTACACTTTGTTCCCGCCGTCCGGCCCATTAAGTCAATACATGCAGGGAAACTCCGCTGTCGACACTATAATTTTTACAATTCCCGATTCCTTAACGCAACTTGGCGGGGGAAATGTCAGCAGCGTCACCGATTCATGCTTGCTTGAAATCAACAAGTACACCGATGAGGGAATCCTGGATTACTCGGATTGCTATTTTCGGATCGAGAATCCGTAGGCGAAAAACAGCGATGAACCGGAAGAAAGTCGCGGCCAAACGCAGTGCTTGAGGTTTCGTTGAGAATTTTTCTGCAAGAGTAGAGTATAGATTCTGAGAATTTGATAGCCTAATGCATAAATCGTGGTTATATTTATCATCCGTGAGCAAGAGGGGCGAAACAGTTGAAAGGTCGGGAATGGAGTATTTAAGGTAATGGTTTGATAGTAAACCGCTTAACAAAAGTGAAGGGGGGGACAGATATGAGGCGTATTTACTTGTTTCAGGTAGCGGCGGCTTTTCTTGTGTGCGTCGGCATGGCTTCGGCGCAGTGTCCGGCATTTGTCCACAAGGTAAATATCACGAAGTATGTGGATTCCGGTTACGTTCTTCCCGTGAAAGGAACGGTAGTTTCTTGCTTTGTTACCGGGGCTGGTATGGTAACCGCCCCATTAGGGTCGCTTAATGCAACGCCTATTCCAAACACTGTGGGTGATGGCTTTTGTGCCAGCCCCGCGATAACTGAAGATGGACAGTGGGTCCTCTATTATGGGAACAGTAAGCTTTACATCATCCGTATTGACGGTCAGTTTAAAACACAGGTGCCTGTTGTGAGCCTCGGTGGCGGCCCAGGCCCCGGCTTTGGTGTTTGTTCGTTCTGGTATAATGCCCCGGGAAGCACTCCTACTAATAAACTAGTGCAAGTTGCCTATAGGGCCAGCGGTGATGCAGATGTGCATGCAGTTCCCGTAACATTCAGCGCCAATGCGGCGCCTACCTTTGGTACCGATCGCCTGGTCGCTCATTTTGGCGGCCAGATATCGTTTACTTTTGGACTTGCAGCCAACCATTTTTTTGCACGAATAAATACCGGTGGCGGTGACTGTCCCCATATGGCTACTATTCCCGCGACCGGCAATGCTACCGATGCCAATTTATGGGTGCCGACCACGCAGCAGACGGCTGGTTGTATGTGTGTACTATCTCATGACGGAGCTATTGGAGGCTACAATTCCGGGTATGCACAGTGGTGTCTCTGCCTGGCGGATCAAACTTGCAATTTTCGTCACCATTCGCTCACGCTGGTCCCATTTCAAGAACAAAGTGCTACCCCTGTCCCATGGATTGCTACCCTTGTAAAGACGGAAGCTGTCAGTGTAAACTGGGCGCCTAAACAATATTTTAATTTCCTTCCTAACGATACTGTTGACGGGAATCCTAAAACCAGCGATTTCGGGGCTGATTTTGGACGTTGGAGTTTTACTAATAATAACGAATACATCGTTGGAAGCCTGGTTATGGCCAACTGGTATATAACCCCTGATTCGTTGAATCAGGCTATCCGCAAAATAACACCTGATACAGGCTCAATTTGGCTCGTTCATTATCCTACCAATACGTGGACCAGAATTTTAAGGCCGCTGGCTCCGTTGAGTCACAGTACGCTTCTGGATTTTCCGGCCGTATGGATCGATCCGACCAGCGTTGGCACCATTACGCCGCTGCATGAAAACCGTCTGGAGTATCGCGGCGTTCCATCGCAAGGCCGCTATATGTTTGATATCAGAGGTCGCCGTATTGAGGTGATTTCCGCTGCAGCGCCAAAACTTACCCCGGGCGTTTATTATGCCGTGGACCGGAACGGAATCATGACGCGCTTTGTAGTCAGCCGTTGATGACGAATCCCACAGCGAGCGCGTTCCTCAAAGCGTGCTGTGGGATTATTTAACCGCGTATCACCTTTTCCGTTCAGGGGTATCTTCATGTCAAGCAATATTTTTGCCTCCATAACGGGCGCCGCGAGCCGGCGCCTCATTTTTGCCGGTGTTTTTCTGCTGAGCATTTTTTGCTGCTGCAACAAAACGCCTACGAATCCAGTGTCGGCCCCTGCAATCACCACGCAGCCGATGTCGCAGACAAAATACGCCGGCCAACCTGAGACGCTGTCAGTCGTTGTCACTGGCAATCCAAGTCCCACATATCAATGGCAAAAGAACGGCACTCCCATAAACGGTGCCACGAATGCGATCTATATCATCGCCGCTCTTGCCCTCACCGATGCCGGAACTTACGACGTGGTCGTCACTAACTCGCAGGGGAGTGTAACATCCACGGGTGCGACGCTCACCGTCAATTCCGCGCTTACGCTACCCACCATTTCCACGCAACCGGTGTCGCAGGCAAAGCTTGTTGGCCAGGCCGACACTTTTTCTGTTGTCGCCTCCGGGAATCCCGTGCCCACGTACCAATGGCGCAAGAACGGAGCTGCCATAGCCGGCGCGACGAACGCAAGCTATATCATCACATCGGTCGCGCTCACCGATGCCGGAACCTACGATGTGATTGTAACGAACAGTCAGGGGAGCGTGACATCGGCGGGCGCAACGCTTACGGTCAATCCCGTCCTCACCCTGCCTGCCATCAGCAAGCAGCCGGCGTCGCAGACAGTCACCGCTGGCCAGTCTGCAACCTTTACAGTTGTCGCTACCGGCAATCCTGCGCCCACCTGCCAATGGCGCAAGGCCGGCGTGAACATTATCGGCGCGACAAACGCAAATTATACCATTGGTTCCGTTACGTTTCCCGACTCCGGCGTCTATGACGTGGTTGTCACCAACTCGCAAGGGAGCGTGACGTCAACATCAGCTAGGCTCACGGTGACGACAACTGGTTGTCCTGATCCTCCGGATCCGTCTGATACGGTGTACCGGATCATTTCTCCCAACGGCGGTGAGACGTTTCATGTCGGCCAGCAGTGTACGGTGTTAGTAGCGTCAAACCTTTCGGGTTCAGCAATGTTTACTATCATTATCGGGCGGTACGAATTGATGCCGCCGTCCGGCCCATTGGCTAAATACCTGCAGGGAAACTCCGCTGTCGATACGTTGATCTTTACTATTCCCGATTCCCTGCAACAGGGCCAAACCATGGTCAGCAGCGTAACCGATTCATGCTTGATTGAAATCTCCAATTACAACAGTCCCGGAATCCTGGATTACTCGGATTGCTATTTCCGGATCAAAAATCCGTAGATAAAAACATGAATGAACCAATGCAATGAAAAGAAAAACAAGTTTTCAACTTCCCGGTAAGTGCCTTTTCATCACAGCGCTTGTTTGTTGTATCACGTATTCTCATGCGCAAATCAAGGCCCGGATAACGGCCTCCCCAAGCCAGCTTGCCGCCATGTGCGGCACCGCAAACGTCAAGATCGTTTTTACATGCCAGGACTCCCTTTACTTTGTCGACTTCTCCGCGACCACCCCGCAAATTTCGAAAATGAACCTCACCGTGCCTGCATATTTACCAGTCATCTCTTCGGATGGCAATTGGATTGCCTACCAGGCTGGTACAGATGCCGAAGGGCCATCCACGGCCGCGGCAACCGCCTGGGTTCGTGAGCTGGCGGTTTCCGGAACGCCGGTTAAAGTGGCGGACACCGCGTACGTCCCTCGATTCGTGCAAAATACCTCTGCCGATACGCCGGAAATCATCTATGCCACGAGCGTTGCATGCCCCCAACAGCTCTGTTATGCAGGCGGTCAAACGTTAAGAAAGAAAATCGTCAACAAAGTCCCGGGGTCTGCGGAAGTTGTTTTTAGCGGAGGGAGCTACTATGGCGGGCTTTCGTGGGACAACCGGTATTTGAATTCCGCTTGGGATGGCGGACCAAACGCCTTCATGCTCGACCTGCAGGGCAGCACCGGACTGCCGCAGCCGATCCACACCATGCGGGTGGAAAAAAACGGTACAAATACCGACACATTCGTAACAGTCGGCGCGTGCAACCCTTCGCGTTCCGCAAGCCGGATTTTCACGAACACAATGTTGTATTACGATTTTTCTTCATCGCCCATCACGGCCGCAAAGTGCTATCAGCCGCTTCTGGGGACATGGGGAGTGCATCAGCTTCTTTTTATTTCCCGGTATGACGCCGAAGATCTAAGGGTGTATAATATGCCTGCCGAGAGGACCATTATTCCCGTGGACTCGACAAAGGGGATTGGTGAAGCATTCGGCAAGGAATGGCACAACCCAGAATGGTCGAACCATCCATACTATGCAGTTTCGGGTCTTGGTGTAGACCGTGAATGGTTTGTCGGAGGCGCGTGGAATCAAACCGACAAATGCGAGTCAATTTATCTTATCGATCTCAAAGATTCTCTTTATGTAAAACTCATTGAAAGCACCGATACTTCATTCACCTCAGGGGTTGATTTTCAGAATCCATTCCTCTGGGTTCATGTTCCGGCTGGATTTCAGGAAGACACCACATGGCTTGCAAAAACGATTTGGGAGCGTGCGGGCCAGGGTGTCATCAACCCGTACAAACCCGCATTGCACTTCATGCCGGGTTCCATGGGTTCGCTGCACTCGGACATTGCCATTTATTCGCTGGCAGGGCAACGACTCGCCTGCATAAACGGCGCGCAGAATTCTTCCGCCTTGATTCGGGAAAAACTGCATGCTTTGAAATCGGGAACCTATCTGATTGTGAGCACTGGTGAGGCCGGACAGCGGCAGATATTTCGATGGGTGAACGTCAGGTAGAGCGAAAAATGCCGTCTCCCGAGTAAAAAACCACCGCACTTTTCGAACCCATTTTTTCACTGCGTTACGCGCCCCGGCGCCGCACTTATACGTGCGCAGGAGTCACCGGCAGGGTGATGCGAATGCTGGTGCCTTTGCCGGGTGCGGAGTCAATGGAAATGGTGCCGCCGTGGGCGGTAACGATGTTCTTGCAGATGGAAAGCCCCAGCCCGGTCCCTTCTCCGCCCTTGGTGGTGTAGAAGGGCGTGAGGGCATTCTTGCGTGCCACCTCGTCCATGCCCGATCCCTGATCGGCGACCGTAAGCGAAACCCGGCGTTGCGCCGCGTCAAAGGACGTGGTGATGGTCACCGCCCGGTCAATGTCGGGCAGCGCCTGGCAGGCATTGCGCACGAGGTTGATGACGACCTGCTCGAGATGCTGCGTATTCCCCTTGACAAAAGGAATTCCCTGCGCGAGTTCCAGCCTGAGCGCGCGGGTCGACCGCTTGACAACGTGGTCAATAACGTCCAGAGCGGAAAGTGTCGTTGTGTTGAGGTCGATGTTTTCGTCCATGGGCACGTCTTTCTTGCCCAGCGCGCGGAGATTGGACACGATGCGGGTGATGCGCTGGGAGTTGCGGATCATCCGCTCGGAAGCCGACAGCATGTCCTGTTTGAGGTCGCGATAGTCGTAGCCGCCGATCCTCGCGTCCCCAAGATCAGTCTCCCGTTCGTCAATGACAGTAAAGAGGCTGGCGAGGGCCTTCTGCTGCGTTTGCGCGTCGAGATGCAGGGAGTTGTTGGGGTTGTTGATCTCATGGGCCACGCCGGCGACCACGGTGCCCATCGTTGCGAGTTTTTCGATGTGGGCCAGCTCGTCCTGGCGCTCGCGCGCCCGCTGCTCGGCCCGGATGAACCGGCGGTTGATCACGCTGCCCGCAAAAAGGCTGAAGATGATGAGCCCCGCGTGCGCCAGGTACATTGTCTGGAAAATATTCTTTTCGTTGAGCGTGTCTTGAATAATGGCGGCGAGCTGGAAGAGGAACCCCAGGGCAATGGCGATGGCGCCGTCGCGCTTTCTTATTATGGCAAGCACCAGGGCGTAGGCGCCGTAAAGGGCGGCGGCGGAGCGCAGATACTCAGCGGGCGAATGCGCCGCAAACATCGCCTGGGTCGGGAGGGCCATCATGAGGACCGACATGCCGATGCTGGTCCAGAAGATCAGCAGGAACATGCGCCGTCCCGTCTCCTTGGGATACAGCGCGTATATGAGGTTTGCATAGACCGCCACGCCGAGGTACATCGGGATGATTTCGATTTTCTGCAGCAGTCCCCATGGAAAGGCGGGGAAGATCTGTACGAGGAGGCGGTCGCCCACCACGAGTGATTTGGCGATGAGCACTGCCCCCAATATGCCAAGGAAAAGAAGGGTGGGCTCCTTTTTGCCCATGGCATACAGCCCCGCAAAGTACAGTGCGATCACGAGCAGCGCGCCGATCATGAAGACATTGAATGTCCGCTGGTCGAGCGCGCGGTCGATCATCTGCTGTTGCGTTCCGGCAATGATGCTGCGGGGAATGCCTCCCGAGGGCCCGTGGAAATTCGCGACCTGCACAATGAGCCGGGCCTCGTGGCGTTGCGGAAAGACCGTGATGGTCTGTGGAAGGTACTGAGGCGAGGCGTGCGCGCGGTCTGCGGCGACGATGCCGTTCGACGCGACTTCCATGGTGTCAAGCCACATGCGGTACGCGGTATGCATCTCCGGAATCGACAAAGCCAGGGGCGTCGACGGCTCCAGCCCGGTGATCCGCAGCGAGTAGGTTGCGAAGCCGTACACGGGGAACGCCGGAGCCCCTGCGGTGGGACGGTTCCACAATCCCGGCACCGGACGAAGGGACGGTGCAGGAACGCGGTCCGCAAGGAGATCGGAGGGGCCGGCCAGCCGTGCCCAATAAAATTCCCAATCGCCGTCCAGACGCAGCGGGCCATTGGTATCGAACCGCCATGCCGAGAGATCCACGACGCCCTTGACGGCGCGAGGGACCTCGCGCGGGGCGCGATGCGAACACGACAGGCAACAGAAAACAAGAATGGCCGCGATTGCGGCCCGGCGGGGAAAGGGAACTTTACAAAAGAGACGCATCCGATGGTCCTCAGGCGCCATCCGGCTTCGTGCGCCTGCTCAGCGTCGACTGCGACACGCCGAGCATCTGGGCCGCAACGGTCTGGTTGTTGCCGGCTTTCTCCAGGGCCTTTTCGATAAGGTACTCCTCAATGTCCTTGAGCTTCGGAATGCCTCCGGACTTCAAGACATCCAGCGGTTGAGACGGATCGGTCCCTGCATCGCCGGGTTTGCATCCATGCGTGCGAGCGTAGGTTTCGAAGTACGCGGCATCGAGTTGCTCTCCCTGGCAGCGGGTGACGGCATCGAACATGAGCGACTGCAGTTCACGCACATTGCCCGGGAAGCGGGATTGCCGCAGACATGCCATGACCTTCGGCGGAAGGGCCGGAGCCGGCTTTCCGAGTGTTGCCGCCGCTTCGTTCACGAAGCGTTCGGCAAGAACCGGAATGTCGCCCGCGCGCTCCCGAAGCGGCGGCACGTGAATATGGTGCGTGAGAAGGCGGAAGTACAGGTCGTTGCGGAACGCGCCGTCGCGCAGGCGCACGTCGAGGTCCTCGTTGGTCGCGGCGATCACCGTGGTCTCGGCGGTCTTTACAGAATCGGAGCCGAGGGGATAGTACTCTTCCTCTTGCAGGAGCCGGAGAAGCTTTATCTGCGACGCGGCCTGCAGAGCGCCGATTTCGTCAAGAAACAGCGTCCCGCCTCGTGCCTGCTCGATAAGCCCCGGACGATCGGCGTCCGCTCCGGTGAAAGCGCCCTTGCGGTGTCCGAAGAGCGTGTCGGAGAACATGGTGTCGTCGAGTCCGCCAACGTTGACGGCCACGAATTTGCCGCCGCGTCCGCTCGCGGCATGCAGCGCGCGCGCGAAAAGTTCCTTGCCGGTGCCGCTTTCGCCGGTGATCAGCACGGGCCGGGGGCTTGCGGCGATGGCCTCGATATACGAAAAGATCGACCTCATCGATTCGCTCACCGTCACGATCGACGCGAACAGTTCCGGCTTCCGCACGCCCGCGGTGAGCATGTGCGTGCGCAGGGCGCTGTTCTCCTGGCGCAGCTCGGCCAGCTCGATGGCGTTGCGCAGGCTCGTCACCAGCCGGCTGTCGTCCACGGGCTTGAGAAAATAGTCGTAGGCTCCGCGTTTCATGCATTCGACGGCGGTGTTCACGTCGTTGGAGCCGGTGACCACGATCACGACGATGTCCGGATGTTTCTCCCGGATGCGCTCCAGCAGTTCCTGCCCCGTCACGTGCGGCATGAAAAGGTCGAGCACCATCGCCGAGTACGCGTTCCGGTCGACCAGCCCCATCACCCGGCTGCTGTCGTTGCACAGCTCGAAGTTGTCGATGCGGTTGAACCGGAGGGTTGTCTTGTAGGACTGCAATACATCGTCTTCATCGTCAACGATGAGGACGGGAGAACGGGGAAAGGCAGGCGTACTCATAGAAAAGTATCCTTTGCGGCGTAACGGCCGGGACGATGGTTCGCATACGAGCCGCGAAATGGAGCGTGTAAGGTATGGGTAAGATAGGAAGCGCCGGCCTGCGGAGTCAAGACTTTTCTTACTTGATAAATGCGATATTGGGCAGACGATGCCCGGGTCACGACCAGGCGACAAGGAAGGGACAGGCCAATGCCGCATTGCGGAACCAGCCCCGCAGTTTTTGTCAAGGTTGACAGATTCCCGGAAAAACCTTATATTGTCGGATATGACGTGCCGTTTGTCGGCGCCCCGGCGGGCCATTCGTGCAGGAACCTTAACAAGCGAGGAAACCATGAAGCGCTTTGCATCAACCATGATCTCTGTCGTTGCGGCGGTGCTTTTGCCGGCATGGATGTGCGAACGATCGGACGCCGCAACCGTTACGGCCACAAGCTGTTCATCTGCCGATGTGCAGGCCGCGATCAACGCCGCGCAGGATGGGGATACCGTGGCCATTCCGAAGGGTACCTGCTCGTGGACCGCAACCGTGGGCGTAGGCACGGAGACCGCATGGAATCCGCCTGCATGGAACACCAAGGCGCTTACGATTCGGGGCGCCGGCGCCGACAGCACGATCATTATCGACAGCATTCCGACGCCGGCATCAGGCAATCCCAGGGGCACCATGCTGGACATCGCCACCAAACTGGGAGGGCTCACGCGCGTGACCGCCATGACCTTCAACAGTTCCGTGTATCCCAATCTCGATCCTTCCGTATACAACCCCGCCATGATTTCAATCGAAGGCTACTCGCACACCTGGCGTGTCGACCACGTGCATTTTATCGTGGAAGTCGGGAACGGGATATCGACCGGCGGATCAACGTACGGCGTTATCGACCACAATACCTTTGACCTGCTCGGATGGCATTTCGGCATGTACATCTTCCATCCGAACTGGAACAGCCAGGCGAACGGCGACGGCTCATGGGCCGACTCCCTGTACGCAGGCACCGAAAAGGCGGTGTTTATCGAGGACAATGTCTTTACCGCAACGCCGTACAGCGTGGCCATCGACGGCTGGAGCGGCGGCCGGGCGGTGTTCCGCCACAACACGCTTCTCAACGCCACCATCAGCAACCACGGCACGGATTCGCCGGGGCGGCTGCGGAGCATGCGGGCAATGGAAATTTACAACAACACGGTCACGCTCAACGATACGGCGGAGTATTACTACGTGGGCCAGCTTCGGGGCGGCACGTTCATCATCTTCAACAACACGATAACCAACAATTTTTCCGGCGCCTTTTCAATTGAGAACTACCGCGATTACGACACGTTCGATCCGTGGGGCAAATGCGACGGCACGAGTCCTTTCGACGTCAACGACGGCGTCACCTATGATTCGGGCGTGTGCACGGGCGTGACCGGGAGCAAGACCATGACGTGCGCCGGCAGGGCGTGGACGCCGAACCAATGGCAGGGTTATCATGTGCATAACATGACCAAGGGGCAGAGCGATTTGATTATTTCGAATACCGCCGATACCCTCACGACAAGCGGCCTGACGTGGCACGCTCCTGTATTGACATGGAGTAACGGGGACATTTTCAGAATTCTGAGGGCCACGATTTGCATCGATCAACGGGGCCGGGGAATGGGAGATCTGATCACCGGAGACGAGCCTCCGTATGGAACAGGCATAACGCCCATGGCCTGGCCCCATCAGGTTCTTGAACCCACCTACTCCTGGAACAACACCGTCAACGGCAGCGCCGACCTTGCCAAGCTCACCAGCACGAACCCCTGGCGCATCAAGGAGGGCCGCGATTTCTACAACAGCGCCATGCCCAACTACACGCCCTACACCTATCCGCACCCGCTCACGGGCGCTGGCAGCGGCGTGGTTGAGAATGTCAATCACGGTTTCGCTTCTTCCTCCGCTTGGGTGCGGCTGTCAAGCGCGACCGGAGGCCGGGCGGTGTTTGCCGTTGCGCTGCGCCGTCCCGCGCCCTACCTGCTTGTCGTATGCGACATGAAAGGCCGCACGGTCTGGGAAACGCGCGGCAGCGCAGGGGAGAGCAGGGTGATCTGGCAATTTGATGAAAATCGAAACGCGGGAAATCAGGTGTACGTGGTCAGGGTGACAAGTGCGAAGGAGACAGCGTGTGTGAGGTTCATAGTAGTTAAATAGAAATTCACTTGGAGGGGGAAGTCTCCCCCTCGCTTCAGCCCGGCCTGCGGCCGGTCTTTCGCTACCTCCTCCTGGGTGCACCCCTAGAGAGAGTAGTTACGAAACCATGCTCTGCTGCGGGGGCACCCATGGAGAGCAGTGGTACCATGCACTTACTGCTACTTTGTGACTTTATCACTATGTCACACCGGTGCCTTTCAAAACCTAAAATAACAAATTATGTGCCACCGTCGTCCTCGACTGGACCCTTTACGGACGCTGCACGATCAAGGATGATCGTGGCACAGGGATTAACAGATAGTTGTCACACACCCGACTGTCCACCCGTACGGTCAAATCCTTCCGCCGGATTTCACCTGGTTACTGCCCGGCCGACTGCAGCGCTTTTTCTTTTTCCGCAAGATTGCTGTCTGCAGGCCATCGCGCTCGTGCGTCTTTTATGACCTTTTCGGCTTCGGCGAACTTCTTCTGCTCATACAGCAGGTCGAACAAAGCGCAATAGACGGTTTCCTCGCTCGGCGTGATCGCCAGACTTGCGCGAAACGCATTTTCCGCTCCCGCATAATTTCGAAGGGACTTGAGGACAAGACCGCGCTGAAATAAAACATTGGAATTATTGGGTTCAAGTTTCAAGCTTCTGTCAAGAAATTTGAGGGCCGACTCGGCATTGCCTGCCTTTTCCTCAGCGAGCCCGACGCACAGCGCGTTGTACGCATTGGCTGAGTCCGTGGCATAGGCGATATGAAAAAAAACCAGGGCATTGCTCACGTCGTTACATAATAAATATGCCGCGCCGAGATTGTGCGCCAGACCGGAAAGCTGGAGTTTGCTGATGCTGCTGGAGGCGCTGTATCGTTTCCACATGGCCTGGGCATGCGGCAATGCCTCAGCGCCCTTTCCCTGCTTGAGAAGCGCCGCAACCCAATTAAAATACGGTCGCGCAAGTTGATAGCCTGTTTCCCGCGCCGTCGCTCCGAAAAGGGTGGTGTCGCTGCGCCAGATCGAGGCGCGTTGTATGGTCTGAACACCCAGAAAGAGGACCATGCATGTTGAAACCGCCACGGTCGCGGTCCGCCACCGTTGTTCACAATACTTGACGACATCGGCAAAGAGCAAGGCGACGCCGAACAGTGGCATATATAAAAACCGTTCGGCCATATATTGCATTGTCGGAACAATATTGGAAACCGGCAGAAGGCAGACAAAAAACCATAGCACGCCGTACGCGGAATAGAAGTTCCTCTTCCGCACCAAAAATGCCGCAGCGCCGATAATGGCAAGGATGCACGCGCTGGCCGGCACCCGCCATTCATACCATGAATGGGACGGGGTAATCCACGCGTAATCAACAAAAAAATGGACCGGATATACAACAAGCCTGACATAGTAAACCGCCACCCGTATCATCGTAAGCATCGTTGAATACAGGTCCCCTGCAAGATAGGCCCCTTGTCCGATTTTCCCCATAACCGTGGTGCGCCATGCCAGGTATCCCCCGGCAATGATGAACAAGGCGCACAGGGCCCATGTCTTTTTTGAGAGCATCAGGTTCCGAACCCAGACGCCATTTTCACACAATCGCGGTGCCCGCAGAATTTCATACAAGCAGAGCAGAACCGGAAGAACAATGGCCTGTTCTTTCGAAAGACAGGCGCAGAGAAAAAGCATGCAGAGAAGTGCGATTCGAAAGAGGGTAAACCGCACCGACTTGATCCATACGGTAAATGCCGACAGTATAAACAGCATTGACAAAAGGTCGTCCCGGCCCTTTATCCACGCTACTGCTTCGACCTGCACCGGATGCAGAAGATACACAAGAGATCCGAGAAAGGCCGCGTAGCGCCCGCCGATCAGCCGACGCAAAATGTAATACACCAGGAATACGGCAATCAGATGCAGCAGCAGGTTATGAACGTGCCACCAAACCGGGTTAAGCCCCGCAACGGCGTAATCGAAAAAGTACGAAACGTTCCGCAACGGCCTGAAGACAGCGGCGAGCGCGCCATCCTTGCCCTGGGACATTGTGGAGATGTCGAAGAAATATCGCGGCACATTTGCCGGGCTTTTTATCGATTGGTTATACACGATATAACTGGTGTCATCCCAAACAAATCCGAAATTGGCCACATTTCCCCAGGCAATCAGCCCGATAAGAAAGATCAATATTTTTTGGACGAGGGGATTGTCAAGTTTCATGTAGTGTAGTCCTCAACAGCGATCTTTGCGGACGGTACACGATCGGGGAAAGATCGTGGCGCACAGTTTTACAGATGGCTGTTGAACATGCGGCTGGCTATCCGTCCGATTTATTTTAATGGTTATGGCAAAGGTCAAGGAGGGGGCAACGCTCACATTTTTTCCCGCGCTCTTCAGGCCGCACCGGTCACGTTCAGGGCGCACATGGTCATGTCGTCGCGGTACGGTACGCCGCCCGCGAATTGACGGATGCGCTCCATCACCTGCGTGACAAGCCCCTCTGCGTCGACGCCCGGCAGGGAGGCGAGAAGCGCGCATATGCGTTCCTGGCCGAAGCTTTCCTTGCCCTTTCCTTCGGCGTCCATAAGGCCGTCGGTGTACATGAAGAAGCGGTCGTCGATGTCAAGGCGAATAGCCGTCTCCTCAAGGCCGGACCTGAACGTGGCGTTGTCGGGCGCCAGGCCAAGAGCGAGGCCCTCCGACTTCATCTCCTCCGGCGGCCTGCCGCCCGCGCCGAGCCGCAGCAGCGGCGGATGACCGGCCCGGGCATACGACATGGAAAGGCCGTCGCTGCCGATGATGAGGCAGAGGGCGGTGATGAACGACCGGTGGTCGATGGTTGCTGAAATGGAATCGTTGACCGAGCACAAAAGCTCGCGCGCCGATGTTTCGCGCCGCGCGCTCGCGCGGAACGTTGACCGGAGCATGGCCATGAGCAGCGCCGCGGGAATTCCCTTGCCGCACACGTCCGCGATGGCAATCACCCAGTTTCCCGTCTCGTTCTGGAAGTAGTCAAGATAATCGCCCCCCACCTCGTAGGCTGGAAAGTACGCTCCCCTGAGATTGACACGGGGGATTTTCGGCCTGAAGGACGGCGTGAGCCGCTGCTGGATGCTCCGGGCGGCCTCGAGCTCGGCGTCGAGGCGCGCCTTTTCCCGCAGCAGCTTGATCTGTTCGCGGAGCCGTTCGTTGGCCGATTTGAGCTCGGCGGTGCGCTCGTTCACGCGCGTCTCGAGCTCGGCCTTGGTCTTTTCCAGCGCGTCCTGGTAGCGCTTGCGGTCGGTGATGTCGCGGCTGATGCACACGAGCCGCGATACGGCTCCCTTTCTGTCAAATTCCGGTATTTTTGAGGTGGCAACCCATTTGTCGGCGCCGGCCGCGTCGGTGATCGGTTCTTCACGGTTGAGCAGGGGCTTTCCGGAGGCGATGACCTTTCTGTCGTCCTCGTCGTACTTCTGCGCAAGCGCCTTGGGAAAGAAGTCGAACACCGACTTGCCCGACACGTTCTGCTCCGTCTTCGCTCCGAGGAACTTCCGGTGCGCCCTGTTGTCGAAGACGTAGCGGCCCTCGCGGTCCTTGACGTAGATATTGTCGGGCAGTTCGTCGAGAAGGAGCCTGAGCAGGTCGCGCTCTCGGACAAGCGCGTCGCGGATTTCGGATTTCTTGTCGGGCCGGAGCTTGATGCCATGGGACCGCGGAGCGGTCTTTGAGCGTACGGATGATTTTTTCATTGATAGCAGATACGGGTTCTTTCGGGGGATTTTTTCTCCTCAGAAAGATACGCTGCGGAACAGGGCTTAGTCCATAAATTTCAGGATGATGATTTTTGGCAAGCAATAGAGGTTGCATGTGGGGGAAGTATTCCCCTCGCTCCGGCCCGGCGCGCTCTCCCCGGTGATATCACAATGTCAACCGCGCGCCGTTCCTCCGCTACCCCCTCATGGGTGGCCCCCAAGTTGGAGTAGTTGCAAGTGTAAAGCTGTAGTTGGGGGGCACCCAAGGAGAGTTGTTGAAAAGAAGAGGTTGAGAAGTTCCAACAAAAAAAGCCTTGCCTGATTTAATTTGATACAGATTGGCGCGAGAAAAAGTAAATGACTGAAGAAAATTCGGTTGCCGCGCGCCAGGCAGGACTGGAGGTTCTGCTAGAGCGGGATGCCGCCCGGACCCGGCCCTGTGGGCCATAGGGCCGTGGCGGCCCGAGGCCGGAGGCCGAGACCGGAAGGACGGCCGCCGCCGCAAAGCGGCGGGGCACCCAAGTATGTATACTATCGTCGTCTCTATTTGGAAATCACCGAACTCCTTGCCATCATTCTCGCTCCTCTCAGCAGCAACACGCACGAGTCGGCGGAGACGCAGAGCGTCGAACCCTTCGGGACGATGTCTGAGCACGACATAACCTTTTCGCCGAACCGGATCGCGTCGATGCTCCTGCGGGTGATCTCAAACCGCCACGTTTCCGCGCAGGTGGTCTCCATGAACATGGGAAACAGGGACGTGCATTGCCCGGTCGCGCACGGCTGGACGCGGTTGTTCCTGCACGTAAAGCAGGGGCCGGAACCGGGAGCTCCGGCAAGAAAGCCGATCCGGTAGGGCGCCATTGACCCCTGGCGCCGCTTGCACCAGACGTCAAGCTCCACCGCGCCCGCAACAACGGCCTGCGGGAACCGGACCGAGGCGGGCCGGGCGCTGCCGTCGATTTCCACGACGCCGTTTGCAAACGAAACAGCGCCCTCGGTCTTCATCCCCGGCGGCGCGGCCGAGTCGAAAAGCTCGGTGTAGGGCGAGCGCGGGCCAGCCGGAGTTGTAATGTCTTGCCTCTGGACGCGCAAATTCCGGTATCGCAATCCGCCCTTTTCGCCTTCCAGGCAGATGGAGCCGTACCGGTAGTGGTCGTCGCGGAACTTGATGACTTCTTTTCCGTCAAGCTTTACCGATATGACCTGCCCGGCCGCGCGGATGGAAAAATGCTGCCACACATCAACGGGAAACTGGACCACGCCGGGGTTCGGCTGCGGCCGGAAGGGGAAGTGGATGTGGCCGGTGCCGGGCATATCCGCGTCGATGTCCATTTTATATCCGTGAAGCCAGGGAATCCATGCTTCTTTGTCGCCGCGTACCAGCACCCCTCCCTCGCTCTTTCCATTGTACAGGAACTCGCCTTCGAGCACGAAATCGCCCCACACCGCGTCGGTGGCGATCCAGCCGTCGCTGGGCTCGAAAAGGCTGTCGGTGCATTTCCAGGGTTCGATTGACCGGTATGCTTTTGTCAATTTCCAGGCGGATGCGCCCATGAGGGAAACGAAGGGGGCGGGTTTCTGCCGCGGTGCCGTCTTTGTCGCTCCTGCCGCGTGAAGCTGCGGCACCAGCGCAAGCACGACACAAAGCATCGCTGGAATCATAACGGCTTTCCCCGGAAAAGGGTATGCGGGCAAACGAGTACCCACGAAAAGTGTAGTATTGCGGGAGCGATGGGTCAACGGGGTTCTTCAATTGACAAACCGCGTTCCCCGCCGTTACTCCGCCAGCTGCACCAGCGACTGCCCGGCCACAGCGCCGTTGATCTCAACGCGCACGATGTACGTGGCATGCCCCCTGCGTCGCAGGTCGATCGGCACCGAGATGCTTTGTCCGGGACCCGCAGCCGTTTCGCCGCTTTTCCACACGCATTTTCCGTCGAGACGGTACAGGCGCACCGTCACGTTGCCCGGCCGTGCAGACAGGATGCGAACCACTCCGTGTCTCTTGTCAAAAGAGAATGCGGCGGCCGGGCCGCCCGAACGCACGGCATTGCCCGGAGCGACGCGCATGGTTTCGGTGATGGTGAGGTACCCGTTCGCGGCGGAGGCGGAGGCGTTCCGTCCCGGCACGCGCACCATCGACGGCGTCGCCTGCGGGGCGTAGAGCCTGAGGTTGAGCGCGCTTTTGTCGTCGAGCCACACCGTCACCGCGGTGTCGGTTATGGATGCGTGCACGGCGTTCACGCCTGCGGCGCTTTGCAAAAGAGGCCTGCGGCCGGCGCTGTCGGCCACGAAGGTGCCCGCGGCCAGGAAAAGGTCTTTCACGCTTCCGTCGGCCGTCCTGCCGACGCTCGCCGCGTTGCCGTCGATCACGTAATTCCCGGCGGTGACGGTGTCGGCCGCGTCCGCATGGCGGATGATGTGGTCGAACGTTCCACTGCCGCTCACATGGACAACGGTGGCCGACAGGGTCTGGTTGACAAGAGAGAATTGCGGCCTGGCCGACCATGTGGAAGCCTGCGTAGGGTAGAGAACATGGACAAAGTCCGCGCGTTTCACG
Organism: uncultured Fibrobacterota bacterium; assembly: GCA_963753345.1. Taxonomy (GTDB): domain Bacteria; phylum Fibrobacterota; class Chitinivibrionia; order Chitinivibrionales; family FEN-1185; genus FEN-1185. The sequence continues at coordinate 57,314 of CAVWBU010000023.1, read as the reverse complement.
GCCTGCGGCGGCCTAATCAGCACGGCCGGCTTCGCGGAATCAACCGTGTCGTACGCGAACGGCACTGGGGAGAGCGTTTTTATGCCGAGCACGTTGCCGCCGGAACTCGACGCGCGCGCCCATCCACCCGTGGTGTCGATGATTGCCGAATCCGCGCAATGGAACCGCAGTTCGTAGGCATGGGCGGTGCTGTCCGCAACATTGTCGACGATGATGAAATACGAAGGCCTTACAAACAGGACATTTCTTACGAAAAGGGAAACCATGAGCGGCCCCATGGAACCGTCGGTGTTTGTTGCCCGGCATCTCTTTGACGCATCGGACTCAACAAAGTCGTATCCCGCAACATCGCAGACGGTCTTCAGGCTGCCGTCGTTGTCCGCGTAGACGCCGGTCTGGTTTGTGGGGAAATACTGTCCCCTGCCGTCAACAAGGAGCGTGTTGTGCGACGAGGACTGGTACGCGGTGCCGAGGTCGTTATACAGGCTGCGGCCCTCGTTCTCGCCGATCAGGGTGACGTTGCCGCGGTACAGCCAGAACGTGTTTGCGTCGGCATGGTTGTGGCCCACGTTGAGGTTTGCGCCGGCCGTGTCGAAAGGATATTTTTTCGACAGGTACTGATTGTAAAGGAACGTTCCGCCGTAGGCGCCGGTCTTGAGCCCGAACGTAAGGTCGCTGTCGCCCCAGCCCGTGCGCCAGATGACGCCCTGGAGGTCGGTGAATGTCCTGTACAGCGGCAGGCCGGTCGGCGCAGTTGACAGTGCGGAAGGCGAATAGTAGAAGAACTCCGGCACATGGTTTCCGGCCTGGTACGAGCTGCGGCCGAGGTCGGTTCCCATTTTGTTCCAGAGCCACTGACCGTAGCCGGACCCGCATTCCGATCCGGCAAGCGCGAGCAGCGAATATCCGGCTGCGGAGAGCCACCCGCCCCAGTCGTCAATGTAGCTTGAGAAGTCCAGGGCCATCTGCCGGTCGAGCGGCAGATAATTGTACAGAGCGAACAGCGCAAACTGCGACAGGTAATTGTGCGGATACAAATCGATGTTCCTGAGGCGCTTGAGATTGAAATAGAACGGCATGGTAGCGGTGAGCTTTGAGTCCTGGTACAGACATCCTTCGTGCCATGTGCCGTCGCCGATGTTTGCGAGGTCGAAGCTGTCTTTTCGCATTTCGGCAATCACATGCGTGAGCCATAGTGTGCTGCTGTCGCATTCCCCGCTGAGAACCAGGGCCGCGATTCCCAGCGCCGTGTTGTTGTTGTCCCAGTGGTTCTGGCCGTAGGATTCCGGCCACCAGTTTCCCCATGCGGCATTGTAAGGCCCGGAAGCCGCTTCGTACATCTCCTGACTGTGCTTGACTAATGCGCTTCGCATTGCGGCGCGGTCGGCGGCCGCCAGGCTGTCGTACAGCCAGTCGTAGGCCATGGCGCAGCCCCGCAACATGTACCCGAGCGAAAGGTCCCGGTCTCCGAGCGTGGCGTCCGCGCCCCAGACCGGCCACGCGGCGAACGCGGCGAGGTACTGCCGCGCCAGGGCCAGGTAGCGGCTGTCGCCGGTCGCGACATAGGCGAAAGCGAGCACTGTCACGTCCCGGGAATCCAGGCTCAAATCGGAAGAAGCCGCGCCCGTTGGCGCCGTGGGCACGGGAAGCGGCAGCAGTGAGTTTGCACAGGAGACTATCGGCTGCATGATGGCGGCGTGCGTGGTGGTTGCCTTTGTCCGGATGCCTGCAACGTCGCTGAGCAGAGAAGAAGATTGACGGATGCGTTGCACCGGCTTGGTGCGGGGAAATGAATGTGGCTAGGAGCGTCGCGACGATGGTTGACAGGGGAAAGCGTGACAGGTGCATCGGGTCCCCCAAGGGAATGAGGTGGAGGTTATGATGACGCCGAACAAGAGACGGTGATGGGTCCGAAGGGGCTCTGCCGATAATATACTGTTTTTATTGTCAATGATAATAGATGATGCAATAGACCAGAATATAGTGGGGGAGGTTTACCCCGTCGGGTACTTCCAAGGGTCGTCCCCCTCGCTCCGGCCGCCTTCGGCGTCCTCTGCTACCCCCTCCTGGGTGGCCCCAAAGTAAGTTTACTTGCAAGAAAGCTGCTTCGGTTGGGGGGCACCCAAGGAGAGCAGTGGCAAAGAAAAAGTTGAAACGTTGAATGGTTGAAAGATTGAAGAGTTGAAAAATCAAAGAAGAAGTCTTGATTGATTTGCTTGGGATACCGATTGGCGAGAGAAGAAACTCTTGACTGAATAGAATCCCTCTGCCGCGCGTTAGGTGGACTGGAGGGTGAGCTAAAGCGAATTGCCGGCCGACTCCTCGCCGAAGGCGACTCGGGGCGGTCCGGCAACGAGGCGAATAGCCGAGCCCGGAAGGAGACCGACGCGACCCCGAGCTTTGTCGAGGGGGAGGGGAACGCCCAAATTCTAAGTTTTAAAACAAAAATAGCGGGGCGCCCATCTCATTCATTTGTCAAAAGTTGACTGTTTCCCCGGAAAACCTTATTTTCAGAAGGGCGGCGGTTCGGTATTTCCCGTCCAAAGTGATGCATCAGCAGAATCGAGAACAGGTATGCGTGAAATTGTAATCGTGTCGGCGTTTTTCTTCCTGTCAATTCAGGCAGGCATGCAAAGCGTGCACGCTCAGAATGCCGAAAGCCATGGCCGTCTTGAAAAGGCCATAGCAAGTTTCAAGGACGGCGACTATAAAAAGGCGGCCGACAGTTGTGCCGTGCTCCTGCCGCTCCTGTCCGGGACCGACCAGCGGGAAGGATACAAGTACTACGGTTTCTCTCTTGCCATGCTCAACCGGGTCGACCAGGCAAAGGCGGCCTTTAGAACAGCGCTTGATAAATTCCCGGGAATGGATATCGACACGCTCGAAGTGCAGCCGACCATCGCCATTGTCTTCAAACAGGCCAAACTGGAAAAGACGCTTGCGACCATGGACACCGTCATCAAGAAGAAACCGACGGTCATCGTTCAGGTCCAGAAGAAAAGCGTCGCTCTTCCGGTAACCCTGCTTGTGTGCGGGATTGTTTCGGCAGGCGTGAGCGCAAATTGTTTTTATTTCGGTTACCAGGACATGCAGAAATACAATGCGCTTACCGGTCCGGGCGCGAACTTCAATTATTACTACAACGAGTACCGCAATCTGTATATCGGCGGTGGCATCACCGCTGGAGTCGCGGCCGTCCTTGTCCCCGTTTCCATCGTATTGCTTGCCAAAAAGGAACCCGCGCCGCACAAGGTTTCACTTGTACTGCAACCCAACGGCGCTCGTGTCGCGTTTTCGTTCTAGGCGCCGCGAATAGCCTTTGTCAACCCCGGTTATTGTGAAAGCTCGACCTTGAGGCGGGACTCTTCCCCTCTGGCAATGTGGACCGTTTCCGAGTGGGGCTTGAAGCCGTCCCGTTTGACAACCACCACATGATCGCCCTCGGAAAGCGCTATGGGCTGCTGGGTCGGGCACGGACCCTTGTCCACATCGTCGACATACACTTCCGCCCAGGGGTACGAATGGACATGGAGCAGACCGGTGCCTTTTTCGAGCGCCCTGAGCGCCACCGTTAGCGCCTGCGTTTCGTTGCGTTCGATTCGCACCGTGCCGTTGTAGGTGGCATACCCGTCGCAGAACGCGGCAAGCGAATGGCTCCCCACGGTGAGGCGCGCCCCTTCGGACAACGTGGCGTTGGGGATTTTTATGCCGTCGACCAGCACGTGCGCCTGCAGGGGATCAATGCTGAGCCGCAATGTCCCGATCATCACGGCGCTTGCCTCCTGGATGGGGGGGCGCTCCGTTGCATGAAGGCCAGCGGGCTTCTTTTTCTTTGTTGCCTCGGGGCGCGGCAGACTTGGCTGGGTCTCTAGCGTGTCATCGGCGGAGGCAGGTTGGCGGTCGACTGTAGCAGCGGCCGGTTGCAGGGCACTGTCGTGTTGCTGCGGCTTCACCTGCTCGTGAACCTGGATTTTTGAAACGCTGAGTGCGGATGTTGCGGTGTCCAACGGAGCCCGGCCGGCGGTCTCGTGCGGCGTTGAGAGCGTCTGGATCCCTATGAACGCCGATATGCCGGCAATCGACAAGATGCCCGAAACCCCGAGGACTATCGCCCCTGCCCAGAATTGTCTTGACAAATACACGGCACGCCGGTTTTCCTGCTTCAACGCTTTCGCGCCCGCCGGCGCCTGACGCGTTATTCTCCATTTTTTGGGGAGCAGGTCCTTGCCGCCGTAGCGTTCAACCTCGCTGAAATGCGCTTCGGAGCCGAGCGCATCGCCGGCATCGCGCAATACCTCCGCCTTCCGGAGATGATACCGAACCAGAAGCCCGGCCAGATAGGGCGGCGTTGTGAAAGAGCCGCCGAGATAATCACACACGCATTTCTGGACGTCCCGAACCCCGAGTTCGGTGATAAAATTTTCGAGCGATTCTATGAGCGGCCCGAGCGTCGGCGGACGCAGCAGTTTGTCTTTGTTAAGGCAGTTGAAAACAGCGCCTGCGACGGTGTCCGGAACCACCGGCGCCAGCAGCCGGACTTCCCTTTCCCTTTCATACACGATGGAAAACATGAGGGAGGCCGGGTCCACGGAAAAAAACGGGCGCTCGCCGGCCAGGATCTGGTAGGCCAGAACCCCGCACGACCAGATGTCCATGTACACATCCTGCTGCCGGCTCCCCATCACCACCTCCGGCGGAACATAGGCCGGGGTTACGAAAACTTTCGTCGGATCGATGCGCTCGCGCGAATGCGTCCCCGCAAAGGCGAAGCCGAAATCGACCACCTTCACTCTTCCGGTTCTGGAAATCAGAATATTGCCCGGCTTGACGTCGCAGTGCACAACGTCCTTGCTATGTGCGTGAAACAGACCTTTTAATGCCTGAAGAACAATCATGGCTCCTATCGCAAGAGGCATCGGCTGGGGCTGCTGCAGGAGGTGCTCGAAATCCCATCCGTCAACATACTCCATGCAAACGTAGAATGCCCCGTGCTCTTCGCCGAAATCGAACACGCGCGCGATATTTTCGTGGTCCAGGGCGGCGGCCGCTCTGGCTTCATCCGAAAGGCGCTTTACAAGACTGTCGCCGGCCATCAGCCCCGAGGCGAGCTCCTTGATGACGACCCTGCGTTTCGAGACCTTGTGTATCGCGCTGTACACGGTCCCCATGGCGCCGTCGTTCATCTTCTTGATGGTTGTAAAATCGTTTAATGAAAAGGGCATGAGATACTTCTATTCCTTAAAACTCATTGCAGTGTCCAATAGGCATACACAGTAATACTACCAGTAACCGTGGTACTTGCGGTAAATGACGATCCTCCGCCATTCACCTCCGTATACCAACCATTAAAATTATAGAGGTCTTTTGAGGGCGAGGTTGGTAACGTACCGACTGTTGTTGCCGGCGATGTAACACTTATCGCTGCTGGACTTTCCAGTACGGTAGCGCCCTGGTCATCAAAGGTAACGGTGGCTGTCCATACTGCATACAGCGTCACATTTGATGTGCCCATGGTGTAGCTTGCGCCATTTCGGAATAAGCTACTGCTCCACCGGCAGTGGTTGCCCATCCCGCAAAAGTCCATCCTGCTTTGGTAAATACGTTCGCCGCAAGACTTGCCGATGATCCGCTTGTTATGGTTTGATCAGCCATCGATCCGGTTGCGCCGCTTGGATCAAATGAAATCGTGTACGTGTTGATCACAAACGTTGCGGAAATGGTGGAGTTGCCCGAAACACCGTGAATGTGTACGTCAAGGCTGGAGTTACTGGTGATCCATTGACATAAACACTATCGACATGATAATTGGGACCGGGTGTCATAGAAAAGTTTGATCCGCTCCCGGTATCGAGTCACTGCTCCGGACGGGGATATTGACCCGGGTTAAACAGGCCGTTGCGTGATGGTGAAGACGCAGATGGCGTATAACGTTACATTACTGGTACCCATTTCTAAAATGTCTCCGGGACGAGTAGGAGTGTCCCCTTGCCATCTTTCTGCGTGTTCCAGTTACAACAACGGCCACAATATGATAATGCGGAGCGGCGGTAATGGTATACGTTGTCATCTGTTGAACCGGATTAATCGTGTTCCCTCCTCGCGGAATAGTGCCGCCTGCTGCAGTCGTTGCCATCATGGTGCATGTACGTGAGTGCAAAGGTCGCCGCTATTGTGTGATTTGTGTGTCACGTTGGCTGATCCATAGTAAACGACGGATCCTAAGACTGTCGACCACCATCGACGTGCACATGGCATCCCATCCGCAATTTATCGCCGGTTCTGTGCAGGGCCTCCGCATTACCCGGAATCGGCACAGTTGTTCCGAAAATAGTGACTTGCATCTGACGGCACATTCGCGCTCGTGTTGCCGTTTCCGAATAGGTGACCGTACAGGTGGGAAGCGCGGTCCACTGCGCATACGGCAGCTTGGCGGACGTTATGGTAAACGTGTCTCCTGGGGCATAGGCATGTCCCGCTGCCGTCTGGCTTGCGTGTTCCAGCCAATGAACGTATTTCCTGTTCTGACAAGACCGCCTGTGTTGGCGAGCACGGTCACGTCGCGCCGGATAGATAGTTGTTCTTGTCAACCGGAACAGTGCCGCCCGTGCTGTCGTTGCCGAAGTAAGTGACGGAATACGTCTGGTTTGCGGTCCATTGCGCGTACAATGTCACGTTGATGGATTTCATGGTAAACGAGGTTCCTATGACATTCCCGCCGCCGTTGGCAATGGTATCCCAGCCAACGAACGTGTATCCGGTCTTGACAAGTGTGTTGCTGCCGAGCACTGTCACGCTCGTACCGGACAGATAATTGTTGGGGTCCACCGGCGCGTTTCCGCTTGTGTTCGTATTACCGTTATAAGTGACGGTGTAGGTCGGGAGGGCACTCCATTGCGCGTAGAGTGTATCGTTGGCAGAACCCATGACAAATGACACTCCCGCCGCGTACCCGATGCCGCCGCCACCTGCCTGTGTGTTCCACCCGACGAAGGTAGAACCTGTTTTCACAAGCCCGCCGGTGTCGCCGAGCACGGTCACCAATTGTCCGAACATGTAATGATTTGTATCCACAGGAACAGTCCCGATACCGCTGTTGGCGGTGGTCCTGTTATAGGTGACCGTGTATTTCGGAATCGCCGCCCACTGCGCGTGCAACGTCACATTGGCAGTTCCCATGATAAACGAGGCTCCCGGGGCATAGACAGTCCCGCTGCCGAGGGCATTGGTGTCCCAGCCCGCAAAAGTAAAGCCGGTTTTCACAAGCACGCCGGTGTTGGCGAGCACAACCACGGTCTGGCCCTGCAAATACCTGTTGGAGTCCGCCGGCGTGGTCCCGCCCGAACTGCCGTTCCCCTCGTAGGTCACTCTGTACGTTGGGTTGGATGTCCACCGTGCATACAGCGTTACGTTGGCGGAACCCATTGTAAACGTGCCCGGTGATGTGTAGCTCAAGCCGGTGCCGTCAGTCTTCGTGTTCCAGCCAACAAAGGTATTTCCTGTTTTGACAAGCCCGCCGGTGTTGCCGAGCACGGTCACAATCGCGCCGGACAGATAGTGGTTTCCGTCTGAAGGGGGAGTTCCTGTACCTCCGTTGCCGTCATAGGTGACGGTGTAGGTCGGGAGCGCGGTCCATTGCGCGTAGAGCGTCACATTGGCGGTGTCCATGACAAATGAGACTCCGGCCGCGTACACGATACCGGTGCCGTTGGACTTCGTGTTCCATCCCACGAATGTGTAGCCCGAATCCACAAGACTGCCGTAGCCGAGTGCAATTACCGGCTGTCCGGCTGCATAGCGATTGTTGTCTGTAGGTGCTGTGCCGGCATTATTACCGTTGCCGTTATAGGTGACCGTATACGTGGGAATGCCGGTCCACTGAGCGAACAGCGTCACGTTATTGGAGGGCATGGCAAACGTGACGCCGACCCCGTAGCCAAGTCCTTCGCCGTTTGCCTGAGTGTTCCACCCTGTAAAGTATAGTAATCTTGGTCTGGCCAGTGACCCGGCGCTCAGCGTTGTCACGGTCTGGCCCTGCAGGTAGCTGTTGGCGTCGGCCGGTGCTGTCCCGCCCAAGCTGCCGTTGCCATCGTAGGTCACTTTGTAGGTCGGGTTGGAGGTCCACCGCGCGTACAGCGTTATGTTGGCGGAACCCATTGTAAAGGTGGCAAGTGATGTATAGGTCGTACCGCTGCCGTCCGTCTTTGTGTTCCAGCCGATAAAGGTGTTTCCTGTTTTGACAAGTCCGCCGGGATTGTCGGGCACCGTCACCGTCGCGCCCGACAGATAGTTATTGCCATCCAGAGGGACGCTCCCGCCCGTGCTGCCGTTGCCGTCGTAGGTGACCGTGTAGGTTGGGAGCTGGGTCCATTGAGCGTATAAGGTCACATTGGAGGAACCCATGAAAAAGGACACTCCGGTCGCGTAACCGATGCCGCTGTCGTTGGCCTGCGTGTTCCAGCCGACGAATGTGTAGCCCGGTTTTGCAAGGTTCCCGGTGTTGCCGAGCGCGATGACAGATTGTCCGACCGTATAACGGTTATTGTCCGCGGGTGCGGCCCCTGTGGTATTGGTGTTGCCGTTATAGGCGACGCCATAGGTGGGGACAAGCGCCCACTGGGCATGCAGCGTATCGTTGGCTGCGCCCATGGCAAACGTCACTCCTGCCGCATAGGCGGTCCCGCTTCCGTTGGCCTTCGTGTTCCAGCCTGTAAAGGTATAACCTGTTTTGACCAGCGTGCCTGCCCCGCGCGTTGTCACGGTCTGCCCCTGCAGGTAGCTGTTGGCGTCCACCGGCGCGGTACCGCCCGTGTTGACGTTGCCGTCATAGGTGACGGTGTACGTCGGGAGCGCGGTCCACCGCGCATACAATGTTATGTTGGCTGAGCCCATGACAAACGTGGCCTGTGATGCATAGGTCGTGCCGCTGCCGTCGGCCTGCGTGTTCCATCCGACAAAGGTATTTCCTGCTTTGACAAGCCCGCCGGTATTGCCGAGCACGGTAACGGTCGCGCCGGACAGATAGTTGTTTACAGTCCACAGGAACGGTGCCGCCCGAGTTGGTATTCCCCCGATAGGTCACGGTGTAGGTTGGATTTGCGGTCCATTGCGCATACAAGGTAACATTGGCTGAACCCATGACAAAGGACACCGCAGCCGCGTAGCCGGTGCCGCTGCCGTTGGCCTGCGTGTTCCACCCCACGAAAGTTGCGCCTGTTTTCGCGAGATTCCCGGTGTTGGCAAGCACCGTCACCGGCTGTCCGAACGTATAATGATTATTGTCCGCAGGCACTGTCCCGGAGGTATTGTTGTTGCCGTTGTAGGTGACGGTGTATGTCGGAATAACCGTCCACTGCGCATACAGGGTAATGTTGGCGGTTCCCATGGCAAACGTAGCCCCGGCCGCATAGCCGATCCCTGTGCCGTCGATCTTCGTGTTCCAGCCTGCAAAGGTGGAGCCGGTTTTGACCAGCGTGCCGGCGCCGCGCGCCGTTACGGTCTGGCCCTGCATATAGCTGTTGGCGTCTGTCGGCGCGGTCCCGCCCGTGCTGAGGTTACCGTTATAGGTGACCGTGTACGTCGGGAGCGCGGTCCATTGCGCGAATAAGGTCACGCTCGCGGAGCCCATGGTAAACGAGACCTCCGATGCATAGGCAGTCCCGCTGCCGTCGGGCTTGGTGTTCCATCCGATGAAGGTGTTTCCCGTTTTGACAAGACCGTTGGCATTGCCGAGGACTTTCACGGCCGCGCCGGACAGATAGTTGTTGTTGTCCACGGGAGCAGTGCCGCCTGAGTTGCCGTTGCCGTCATACGTCACCGTGTAGGTCGGGTCGGCGGTCCATTGCGCGTACAGCGTTACATTGGCGGATCCCATGAAAAAGGACACGCCCGCCGCATAGCCGATGCCGGTGCCGTTTGCTTCCGTGTTCCAGCCGACAAAGGCATTTCCTGACTTGTCAAGAGAGCCTGTATTCGCGAGCACCGTGACGCTTTGACCCAGTGAATAGTGCACGGTGTCGGCAGGAACGGTACCGCCAGTACTGCCATTACTATTATAGACAACAGTAAACGTCGGGTTTGCTGTCCATTGTGCATACAGGATCGCACTTACGGTATCCATCGAAAACGTGGCGCCGGGGGAATAATTTGCGCCGCTGCCCGTGGAAAGGGTGTTCCACCCTGAGAAAACATATCCAGATTTTTCGAGATTCCCCGTATTGCCGAGCACAATTACCGGTTGTCCGGCAACGTAGATATTGGTGTCGGTCGGAACAATGCCGCCGGTATTTCCATTTCCGTCATACAACACCGCGCCGCGTTTGTCGAACACAGTAATATGAAACGTGTCAACGCCGGACTCGACGCCCTTGTTGTCGCGGGCCTTGACAAGAACGATCTTCGCGCCAGTGTCGCTGTACGAAACCTGAAATGATCCAGCAAAGGTGGTGTCGTTGAAATCCGCGCCGTTTTTTGCCCAGAGAAAGGATTGTATCTTGCCGCCCGTGTCGGTTGCCGAAACCGACAGCGTGCATACGGCCGCTTTACGGACGGTTCGGGAACCGCCGGAGATCACTATTCTTGGCCTGCTCGAAAGCACGGACAGCTTCATGCTGTCGGCATCGCTGTAATTGCCGTCGTAATCGAGCGCCCTGATCCGCACCGTTACGGTTTCCACCGGGAATGCTTTTCTGAGCACCAGGGTGTCGGCCGCGGTCCCGGCGACGCTGTCGTTAAAGAGCGTGTCGCCGTGCCAGTCGATGTAAAATTTCTTGATGGCCCCCTTTACCCCGCCGACGGCAGTGTCGGACCAGACAACCGGGATAGAAATTGTGTCAAGAAGATAAGCGGACATGGTCTTGTTTGCGAAAGCGACATGGGGCTTTTTCCCGGGAACAAACGATTTGGAGTTCGGGTCGTAAGGATTGTTTCTTTCACAAAAGAAGAGAAGGCCGATGATTACGACGAGAAGTGAAGAAACAATGATCTTGGTTTCTTTAGGACACATGCAAACCCCCATCTATTTGAACCAGGCCATTCCAAGTACGAGAGCAATAAGCATTCCCGGTCCTCTGCAAAGGATTGAAAAGGGAACAGCCTTCTTGTTGCGGCAGATAGTGCGAAAACGGAACTAACGGCTGCGCAAGGAATTGCCGCGTTGCCGGCTCCGGCGGTATTGCCGAGCGTCCGGACTTTTGCCTCTTCAGGCTTGCTCTTACAACCGTGCAGGTATTCCGATTTGTGGGAAAGGGAGGAATGAAATCACGAATCCAGTTTGACTCCTAACCCTCTGTCCGTCGGCCGTCTCAACCTCTCAACCCTTTCCAGCCACCCGCCACTCATGAGAATATAAGGTTTATCCGGGGTTTTTGTCAAATTGGAGAAGCCGAACCCGGAGTATCCGGGGAGAGGCGAGGCGAGGAGTGAAATCCCTCGCGGATTAATGATTGCTTCGGCCGAATTTATTATGTATCATTAATCCTGTTCCCTCCGGCCTTGATGGATTTCCAGGAAATGGCGGAACGATGATCTGCTCCAACGCGATTTTCCGTCGTGCGGCCAGGCTCTTTCCCGCCATTGCCGTGGTTGGTCTTGCCTGCGTTGCAACCCTTCCTCCTCGCGTTTGCGTGCTTGGCGCGGGCGGCATTATTGACGTATGCGCACCGGGCCCTTCCGATTCGGCCTTTTGCGCTCCTCAAGGCTGGTGCAGCGCCGACAGCGCAAGCGCCGGCGTGCCGGCCGTCAATTTCAGGGAAGCCGCCCTTGCCGCGCGTCTTTCCTGGCTTTCTTATCTGTGCAACGATTCGCTCAAACAGCTGGGAACGGTCTGGATCGACAGCGTGGGAAGTTTGCCGGTTCCCTATCTTGCCGGCAACAAAGCGTGCATCTGGTTCGACTCGGCCGGCGGCCGTGTGTGGATAATCATCCGGGGCACGTTTTCCGTCGAAAATGTCATCCAGGACTTTGACTATCCCAAAGCGTATGATCCGATAATCGGCGCCTGGGTGCACAGGGGCTTTCTGCAGGCCACCGAGCGGCTTGAGCCCCTCATCCGTTCAAAAATTGCCGCACACGCGCGGCTTTACATCACCGGCCACTCGCTGGGCGGGGCCGTCGCTTTGCTTCTTGCCATTCACCTGCAGAAGGCCGGTTTCTTTCTGGGGCCGGTGTACACCTTCGGCCAGCCGAAGGTGCTTGCGGAGTCAACCGTCGTGGCGTACCGGTGCCTTCCGGTTATACGGTTTGTCAATGACGACGATCCGGTCCCCTTTATTCCGCCCACGCTGCCGGCGTCGGGCAACCCGGCGGATTCGCTCCACCCGTCGTGGCATGGCATCTACCGCCACCTGGGCGATGAGGTGGTGCTTCACCTTCCCGGCGGATACGACTACAGCCTCACCCACAACGAATTCAGGAACGGTTATCTGTACGCCGCAACGATCTGGAAAAATCTCAAGAGCAAGGACTACAAGAAGCTCCTGCCCGACCACCTTCCCAACGAATACGCCCGTCGAGTCGCTCTTCTTGCCGGTATACGGTAACGGGAACACAGCGCTTCCGGTCTAATAATCAGGAAAAAGGAAATCCCGGGAACAGGGCTGGGTTGTCGAGAATTAAAGGTGGAGGAACGTATGGCGAACGGAAGAAAACTCAACGCAATGCCGCTGGTTATGTGGGGCCGAGGCGGTTCGCCCGCGGGAAGCGCGGTCGCCGTTGGCGCCGAGGAATTGACGGCACGCCTGCTGCTGAGAGCCGAAATACGGAAACGGGCGTATGAGATATTTTGCGAACACCATCGCACGCCGGGAAAAGATCTGGAAGATTGGTTGAGAGCCGAGGCGGAAGTGAGGGCCAGGCACGGGGTAACCATCAATAGAAGGCCTCGCGTTTTTGCAAATTCCCGGAATGTGAGATATGCGGGAATCGAAGCTTGAGAAACCGACCTCGTGATTCTGGCGCGGAGCTCCTCATCCCTATGTTTGGTTCGTGATCGAAGCTCATTTGCAAATTATCAACCATTGCCATCTTCATGGTTCTTGCCAGACCATGATGAAAGGCGGCTGGTGCGGCGTCCTCTTGTTGTGATAAAACAGAACAGTCGTCCTTCGCAGCGTCGTTGCGGAAGAATTATCTTTCGAGTCAGCACAAAGGTAACCCGCAAAGGCTTTTTCCGTACCTGCTTATGTCCCTCAAGTCAACCTTCAGAGCTTTACAATACAGGAATTATCGCCTGTTCTTTGTCGGGCAGGGCACGTCGCTGATCGGCACCTGGATGCAGCGCGTGGCAACCGCCTGGCTGGTGTACCGGCTCACCAATTCGGCGGTCATGCTGGGCATTGTCGGATTCGTGAGTCAGATACCTTCCTTTCTTCTTTCACCGCTCGGCGGAGTACTGGCCGACCGGTGGAACAAGAGGAACATTCTTCTCGTTACCCAGGCGCTTGCCATGATCCAGGCCGCTGTCCTCGCTGTCCTCGTGGTGACCGGCGCAATCACGGTGCCGTGGATCATTGTCCTCAATGCCTGCCTGGGGATAATCAACGCCTTCGATGTTACCGCCCGTCAATCATTTGTCGTCGAGATGATCGAAAAAAAGGAGGACCTCGGCAACGCGATCGCCCTTAATTCGTCCATGGTGAACGGCGCGCGTCTGGTGGGACCTTCGATTACGGGCATTCTCATCGCGTCGGCGGGCGAAGGGGTCTGCTTTTTCGTCAACGCCGCAAGCTATGCAATGATAATCGTGGCCCTGCTTGCCATGAACATCGCGCCGAGGAAAAGGGAGCCCGCAAACCCGCGCATCATCCATGATTTCTCGGAAGGATTCGCCTATATTTACAAATCGGTCCCCATGCGGTCCACCATACTGCTCTTGGCGCTGGTGAGCCTCCTGGGAATGTCGTATCAGGTGCTGATGCCCGTGTTTGCAAAGGCAGTCCTCGGAGGGGGGCCTCATACGCTCGGCTTCCTTTTTGGCGCCACCGGAATGGGCGCGTTGATCGGCGCGATGTACCTCGCGTCAAGGAAAAACAGTTATGACGTCTGGAAATTGATACCTTTTGCGGCAGGGCTGTTCGGGGTCGGGCTCATCGCGGTTTCGTTTTCGAAAAGTTTCTGGCTTTCCATGCTGGCGCTGCTTGTTGTCGGATGCGGGATGATGGTCCAGATAGCCTCCAGCAACACGCTGCTTCAGGTGTTGGCGGACGACAGGAAAAGGGGCCGCGTGATGGCATTTTATGCAATGGCCTTTTTGGGGATGGCTCCCTTTGGCAATTTATTTGCGGGCGTGCTTGCCGGGGCCATCGGCGCGCCGAATGCCTTTCTCGCGGGAGGCACGCTGTGCATTCTGGGCGCCTTCATTTTTTCAGGGGGCATCCGGCAGGCAGGAAACAGCATGCCCGCGCCGGAAAGGGAAATCACCATTGCGGTGGAGGAGGGCATAGAACGTTCGGAAGAAGTCACCGATTCTTTGTAAACAAGGAGGAATAGGGTATGAACAATGACATCAGGGTGATTGAATTGGGTTTTGTCAATGCATATCTTCTTAAGGCCGGAGACGGGTACGTTATAATTGACACCGGTTTGCCCTTTCAAGGGGAAATGCTGGAGAGGGAATTGCAGTCGGCCGGCTGCGTGCCCGGCAGTCTCAAGGTGGTGCTCATTACCCATGGAGATGGGGACCATACGGGGAACGCGCTGCGGCTTCGGGACAAGTACAAGGTGAAGATCGCGATGCATTCCGGCGATGTAAACCAGGTGGAGAAGGGCGTGTTCCTTAAACGCAAGGTGCGGCCGTTTTCGTACAGGATGCTTTTTACCGTGAGGATGATGGTGAGGGTCCTGCTGGGGAAACGGGTGAGCGTTCCGAAATTTGCTCCGGACATTCTGCTTTCCGACGGACAAAGCCTCAAGGAATACGGTTTGAACGCGAGGATTGTCCATCTTCCCGGCCACACTCCCGGCTCGATCGGGATTCTGACCGATTCGGGCGACCTGTTTGCAGGGGACACCTTTGTCAACAGGAAGAAACCGGACAGCGCGAACATCATCGAAAACGAAGCGGCGCTCCGCGGCAGCCTTGACAGGTTAAGCAAGATGAATGTCACAGTGGTTTATCCCGGGCACGGGAAACCGTTTGCAATGGAGAGCTATGGTGCGCCCCATTCTGCGGCAAGGTGAACGACTGCGCATGTGCTGGGGGTATTCTTGATCGGAGAAAGGATGATCTGACCCGGCCGGGGTTTCCTTGACAGTAACCTTTCTTGGAGATAGGCTGCCTTGTTTACATGATTTATCTTTAGACAAACAACAGGATGGCCGTCATGAAAGAAGCACTGCTCGTGAAAATGGATGCAGCGTATGCGAAATTGGTGCTCGGAAAGACGGAGGAGCTTTACGCATGGATAAAGATGAAATTATCCTGAAGGCCAAGCGGTATGTGGAGGCCATACGCGGCATTGTCGATGTGGAAAGCGCATGGGTTTTCGGCTCATGCGCGCGCGGTACCGCCTTCCCGGACAGTGATATCGACATCGGCATCTTTACGAGTGGGCTCACTGAGGACTACTTTTCCTTGCTCAAAAAGCTCTTCAAGACGCGAAGGGAAATAGACGCTCTGATCGAGCCGCATCTTTTTATCGCCGGAAAGGACGTTGTCGGATTTCAGAGGGAAATACGGACCACCGGCATTAAGATCGCCTGATAGTGCAAAATGGTTTCATGCTTTTCGGGAAGGGGGGGACATGAAATCGATTACATTCCCTGATCATGTCCGCATTGTCACGTCCGCATTTTTCATCCTGCTGGCAACATTGCTGGTTTCAAACGTTTTCGGCCGACCCAATCTCGCGCTCTACCGCCCTGTTTTTTCCTCCAGCGTGGGCGAGGACAACCCGCCCGGAAAGGCCGTCAACGGCGTTCTTACCGACCGGTGGGAAAGCCTCACCACCGATTCCGAATGGATCTACGTTGACCTGGGCGTGCAGTACGCGGTCGATTCTGTTGTTGTCTACTGGGAAACTGCGGCCGGCCAGGACTACGCGATTCAGGTCGCCACCGCGCTTCCGGCAACGGACAGCGGCTGGACCACCGCGGCGCACATCACCGACGGAACCCAGGGCGAGACGCGGTCCATCACGTTCGTGCCTGTCCAGGCGCGCTATGTGCGCATGCAGGGATACAAGCGCGCGTCGATCTTCGCGTACTCGATATGGGAATTCGAGGTGTACGGGAATTATACCGGCTGCGTTCCGCCGGTGATCGCCGCCGACCCGGCCGACCGGACGTACACGGCCGGGCTCAACACTTCCTTCTATGTGGATGCAGACGGGACCGACATGTCGTTTCAGTGGCAGCGCATGGGCTTGATCGACGCCACGTACCATGATATTCCACAGGCGACGGCAGCCTATTACGCCTTCAAGCCGACGTTGGTGGACAGCGGTGCCGTTTTCCGGTGCACAGTTTCCTCTCCGTGCGGCAACGTCACGAGCAATTGGGCCTCGCTTTCATTTTCCAAAAAAGCGAAAATCAACCTCGCGTGCAAGAAGTTTGCAAAATGCACAAGCGCCGAAGGCGGCGACCTTGTCGCCGCGAACGTGGTCGACGATGACTCCTCGACCAGGTGGGGGACCGATTACAAGAACGACCCGAACAAAGACTCCGCGTGGGTCTACGTCGACCTCGGAGCGGTTTTCACGGTAGACTCGGTTTTTCTCAACTGGGAAGACTCGGGCGCAAAGGAATACCTGCTGCAGATTGCCCTTGCGGCATCCGACGACGATGACGGCTGGACGACCGTCGCCCACATCACCGACGGCAAAGGCTGGGAAAAGCGGCCGATCAAGATTGCCCAGACCCAGGCGCGGTTCGTGCGCGTCCGATGCCTCCAGCGCCTCTCCGGGTTCGGCTATTCCATGTTCGAGTTCGAAGTGTACGCTCCGCCGGCGACAAAGGTTGTTGATGCAGGCAAGGGGGGATTGAAAGACCTTCAACCGGCAATGACGATGAACGCGTCGGCAAACAGGTGCATCATCGGCATGCGCGGCGTTTCGTCTGCCGGTTTTCGCATCAACATCTTTTCGATGCAGGGACGGCTGGTGCGCTCTCTTTCATCATCGTCTTCCGCTCTTATCTGGGATTATTCAGATCTGCGTGGTGAAAGAGTGAGGAACGGGTTGTATGTTGTCACGTACGAATTAGGTAATATGGTGGTTTCGGGTGTGGTTGCTGTTTTAAAATGATGAGAAAGAATTGGGCGTTCCCCCTTGCGGAGTCGCACGGTCGTGCGACTCTGCAAGGGGTCGGTCTCCCTCCGGGCTCGGCCATTCGGCCTCGTTGCCGGACCGCCCTATGCCTGTCGGCCGGGTCGGCCGGCAATTCGCTCTTACGCACCCTCCGGTCCACCTAACGCGCGGCATAAGAAATCTATTCTGTCAATTTACATTTTTCGCGCCAATCGGTGTTAAAAACACGCATACGTGAACGCGTTAATGCGTCTACCCGTATATGTGTCAACTTCTTAACCATTCAACGTTTCAACTCTTCAACTTTTCAACGCGTTTTCTTCTCAACTCCTCAACTTCTCAACTACTCTCCATCGGTGCCGCCACAACAATGTGTGGTCTTACAACTGCCTTATCAAGGCGGCTACCCAGGAGGGGGTGTGGGTGCAGACCCCACAGGAAAGGTTGACAAACAAGACAAACCAAAACCTTTCCGAGGAGGCTGCACCCCAGGGGGATACTTCCCCCACCAGAATTCTTAATTAGTATCATTTTGTCAATCACTATTATTTCTTTTCCGGCTTCTTAAACCAATCCTGGATTGCGGGGAGATTGACGTCAAACTGGACCGTTACCGTGGGTTTTGCCTGGACCAACGGCGTGGAATTTACGTCACTCCAAACGTCGTATCCGACGATGAAGCTCGCGTCGGGCGTCACTGCATACGAGGCACCGACACTCAACTCGCCGTAGCTGTTGTAGCCTCCCATGTAATCAACGGCAAGCCATAGTTTGTCGGAAATTTCGGTGAGGGTACGGTCCCACGACACAAGAAATCCCTGCGCGTCCTTTTTCGGAACAAGGAGGGCTTTGTCGTTGCCCACGTAGTATCCTGCCGAAATGCGTCCGAGCTTCCAGATGTTCTTTGCAATAAGGCCGTACGTAATGTTGAAATTCGTGAGACTTGCGCCGCCGGTTTTCGTGCCTGCATCGAAAGTCCCGATTGCGACAGCAGGCATGTATTTGAAAAATGCGTCTTCAGGAACCCCCAGCTTGGCATTGAAGTACATCGGATATATGTGGTTGGAGCTGATATCCCTGTAGTCAAGGCCGATTTCCATGCCGACTTTCTTAAACGGTAACACGCCGACGGTTATGCCTCCATTGGTAACGGTACCCACATCTCCCGCCGCCAGGCGTGTCTTGATATAGGAATCCCACCCCAGATGAAGGACACCGAATCCCTGTATGTCGGTTGACGGAATCCAAATCTGCGTGGAAGGCGTGGCCTGTGCCGTCCTGAGGCACAGCAGGACCGCTGCAGCGAGTAGGAGATTGAAAGTCATTCTTTTCATGATGTTTCCTTTGTCATTGTAGTTAACCAAGATCAGGGTTGCATTTATTCGTTTACTGTCAACCGTCAACTGTCAACTTTGAACTTCTTCCTACAACGCTTCCGCGCCCCGTTCCCGGGTCCTTATCCGCATCACGTCATCGAGCGGGAGGACAAATATCTTGCCGTCGCCGATCTGTCCTTCCTTGCCCGTGCGGGCAGCGGATGCGATCGCCTCCACAATGGGCTCGACATGCTTGTCGTCCACGGCGATCTCAAGTTTGACTTTGGAGATAAAGCTTATTTTGTACTCGTGTCCGCGGTATACCTCGGTATGTCCCTTCTGGCGGCCGATGCCCTCCACGTCGGTGACGGTGAGGCGGAACACTTCCAACTTGCTCAAGGCCTCCTTCACGGCCTCGAGCCGCGACGGCTGGATGATTGCTACGATGTATTTCATGGTCTCTCCTTTTGTTGCAAATGTTTGGTGGTGCGGTCAGTATCCCATTGCCCGTTCGCCGTGCGTGCTCTGGTCCATTCCCACAAGTTCGTCGTCTGCGCTCACGCGGACGCCCACCACGGCCTTGACGACCATGAAGATGATGAAGGTGACAACCGCGTCGTACCCGATGGTCGTGCCTATGGCGATGAGCTGGATTTTCACCTGGGCCGGATTGCCGTAGAACAGGCCTCTGCCCGCCGCGTTGATCGCGGGGTCGGCAAGGAACCCGGTGAGAAGCGCGCCGACCGTCCCGCCGATGCCGTGGATGCCGAATGCGTCGAGAGTGTCGTCGTAGCCGAGCCTCTCCTTGACGAACGCAACCATGAAATAGGGGACCACGCCCGCCAGAATTCCGATGATGATTGAGCCGCCCACGTTGACGAAACCGGCCGCCGGCGTGATCGCAACGAGCCCGGCAACCGCGCCCGAGGCAAGCCCCAGCACCGTTGGCTTTTTGTGGAATATCCATTCGGTGACCATCCAGGCGACCGCGGCCATGGCGGTTGCCGTATTGGTGTTGATGAAGGCGGCGCAGGCGAGTCCGCTCGCGGTGAGCGCCGACCCTGCGTTGAACCCGAACCACCCGAACCACAAAAGACCCGCGCCGGTCACGGTCGCAACAAGGTTATTTGGGATAAGCGAGGGTTCCCTGCGTTTTCCGAGCACCAGCGCGCCCACGAGTGCCGCGATGCCGGCGTTGATGTGCACCACGGTCCCTCCCGCAAAGTCAAGCGCTCCGAGTTTGGCGAGGAAGCCGTTGCCCCACACCCAGTGGGCGACCGGACAGTACACGAACGTGAGCCACAATATCGAAAACAATATCCACGCCGAAAACTTCATCCGCTCGATGAACGCGCCGCTTGCCAGCGCAACCGTTATCGCGGCAAAGGTGAGCTGGAACACCACGAAGATGAACTCGGGAATGGTGTTCTGATACGAGGAAAGCGTGTCGACCTTGATGCCGCTCATCATGAATTTCTGCAGGTTGCCGATAATGCCGTGCACGTCGGTGCCGAAGGCAAGGGAATATCCGTAAATCACCCACAGCACGCTCACGATTGCAAACGTGACGAACGACATGGCGATCACGTTAAGAGTGTCCTTGCGCTTTGCGATGCCGCCGTAAAACAATGCAAGCCCCGGCAGCGTCATGAGCATAACGAGCGCGGTGGCCACGATCATCCATGCCGTGTCTCCGGAATTGAGAATCGCGGCGGGAGCCGGGGCTGGAGCGGGCGCGGCGGAAATTACCGCTTTTACCGTGTCCGCCGAGGCGACGGGTTGTCCGACCGAATGCATGACCGCCGCCAGGATGAACCCGAGTACGATGGCCACAAAAGCTTTTTTCACCATTGCATCCTCCTCCTGTTTTAAAACCGTTCTATCTTTGATGAGTGTTTAGGGTATCTTGCAACAATGCCTGATGCCGTTTACTTGTGATATTCCTCCGGAGTGGTTGGAAATGCAAGATCCGTGCCATTGTCAAAGCGGACATTGTTCCGCTATGAAAGGCTGAATCGTGCACAACTGCGGTCAATGCTGATGATCGGACAAAATTGTAATAAACGACTCTTTGGACACAATTTTGTATCGCTCCACATCACCATGAAACTTGGCGGAACATGTTGACTAAAGAGAAGATTGCCGATAATGGGTTTGCGGGAATGGATGAATAGGCGGGAATTGTGCCGATCCGCGCTCGCCAGGCCCACATGAAGTCACGGAAGAAGACTGTGGAAATCCTCGCTGGTGTTACGGTTTGCATCCGCGGGCGGTTGCCAGGGGAAAAGCATGTTCCTTTCCGACAGGTGACGGTCCTTGAACGCTCTGCAATCGATTCGGTATTTTCTGGCCTTGTATTGCACTTTTCGTTTGGAAATGCCAAGTATCCTTGCGGCTTCGCTCTGGTTCCCGCGTGTGTCCCGCAGCGTTTTCTCTATCATGTTGCGCTCGAACCCCGCCAGGATCTGGTCGAGATTTCTCTGTGCGGAACCGGACATGATGCTCCTTGGATGAAGTGCGCGTCTGCCTTTTCTATTGCAAGGCGCATGCCATGAACGCCGCGGTTAATTATCTGGATTTCCAATTTCGTCGGCAGGAAGAATGCGGAAAATGCAAAGCATCGGCGGGCCAATGGTCTACGCGGTGCCGCGCAGTCTGCGGAAGTCGACGCCGAGTTTCCGGGTCTTGTACTGGACCACACGTTTTGTGGTGCCGAGTATCTGCGCGGCTTTTGTCTGGTTGCCGCGGGCGTCCTTGAGCGCTTCCATGATAAGCTCCTTTTCGTACGCCGCGACCATTGCTTCAAAGGTGTCCTTGCGTGTTCCCTGCAGGTTTGCTTCTTTCATGCGGAGCGTGGGCGGCAGGTCGTGGCCGTTTATCACGTTTCCGGTTGCCACAAGGACCGCGCGCTCGATCACGTTTTCAAGTTCGCGCACGTTCCCCGGCCAATGGTACGCGGAGAGCATGTCGATGGCCGGCGTGGAAATGCGCTCGATCTTTTTTTTGTTCCGCAAAGCGTATTTCTTGACGAAATAGTCGGCAAGCAAAAGAACGTCGGCGCCGCGCTCCCTGAGCGGGGGCAGATGGACGGTGAAGACGTTTATCCTGTAGTAAAGGTCCTCGCGGAAGCGGCCTTCGGCCACGTCGGCCTCGAGGTCGCGGTTGGTCGCGCAGATGAGGCGCACATTCACGCGGACGGCCGCGGAGCCGCCGACGCGCTGTATTTCCTTGTCCTGGATCGCACGCAGGAGGCGTCCCTGGGCCGACATGGTCATTTCACCGACCTCGTCAAGAAAGAGCGTGCCGTTGTCGGCCGATTCGAACCTGCCGATGTGCTTCGACAGCGCGCCGGTAAACGAACCTTTTTCGTGCCCGAACAGTTCGCTTTCCAGAAGCGATTCGGGAAGCGCGGCGCAGTTGACGGGCACAAAGGGTCCGGACGAAAGGGCGCTCTTCTGGTGAATGGCGCGCGCCACAAGCTCCTTGCCCGTGCCGGTTTCTCCCCGAAGGAGCACCGTGGTCATCGACGGAGCGACCTGCGCGATCTGGCGGTACACTTCGCGCATGGAGCCGCTGTTTCCCACCATCTGGTCGGGCTTGCCCTTTTCCTCGAGGGTCTTGCGGAGTTCGAGGTTTTCGCGTTCCAGGGCCGAAATCAGTTCCTGCTGCCTCCGCCGGGCCACCACCACCTGCGCAACAAGGGCCGCGACGGCCTGGAGAAACTGCAGCTCGCCTTCAAGCGTCACCGCGCTTTCCACGCTCACTTTGTCAACCGAAAGCGCGCCCACCACGTCGTTCGCAGCCTTGATGGGCACGCAGAGGAAGGCAAGGTCGGTGTCCTTAAGGTTTTTGCGTGCTCCTGTTTTGTCAAGGAACGTGGGCTCGTTCCTCAACTTGGGAACCGCGATGGGCCTCCCCGTGGCCACCACCCTCCCCGTAATGCCTTCGCCGAGCCGGTAGCGTCCGCGCTGCTTGCCGCTTTCGGAGATACCGCGGCCCACGTCGACGGCAAGCTCGGAATTCTCGGGGTTGAGGATGGAGATCATGCCGCGCTTCATGCCCGCATGCGTTTCCAGTATGTCAAGCACGCCCTCCATGATCTTCTCGATGCCGCCGCCGGAGCTCAAGAGCTGGGCGATGCGGTACAGCGTGGCGAGGCCGTTGAAACTGAGGTGGGAGCCTATTTCGTTCGGGTTGCTCATGAAGGTTTTCCGCTACAACGCGGCAGGATTGCCCGGCCCGGTGAGCACACAAAATAAATGAAAAATCCTTCTCATGCCCAACAAAACACAAAAATGTATCGGAAGCAACCATGACGGCAGATAAAGCGCGGGCAGCTTGATCCTCGCGCCGCAGCATGCAGAAAGCCGGCAGGCGCGGGGAACAGGGCCCGTTACCCCACGTATTTGTTTTCGCCGCGGGCTATGACGTCGAGGAATTTTTCCGGGTCTTCGGTTTCGATCAGGCTGATGCGGATTTCTTCGTAGGACATGATCCTTGACAGAGAGGAAAGGAGCTGGGTGTACTGGGCGGAGGCGTGCGCGGGGGAGAGCATCATGAAAACGAGGTGCACCGGCTGTTCGTCGATCGCGTTGAAATCGATTCCTTTCACCATCCGACCCGCTATCATAAAGACGCGGTCTATCCCTTCTATGCGGGCATGCGGAATGGCGATGCCGTAGCCGATGCCCGTGGACACTTCTGCCTCCCTGTCCAGGATCTTCCGCACGATAAGGTCCTGGTCCTTGATATCGTACAGCGAGGCGAGGTACCTGGCCATCTGGGTGAGCAGCGCGCTCTTGTCCGGAGAATCCAGATTGGTGATGATGCCGTTTTTCTGCAGAAGGTCCTGGATTTTCACGACAGTTCCCCGGTTGTGTCCTTTTGCTCGGATGCGCGGTTGCGCATTCTCTTTTCGACAATGATGAGGATCCGGCCCGCCGCGTAGACGACCAGCCCTCCCAGCGCGCAGAAGTACGTCACGCTCCGGAGCTGATGCGTCATGAAATGCGCGGCGACGCCGATCCCGAAGAACGCCGCGCATAGCGCCACCACCGAGAACCCCGCCATCATCACCGGAAATCCGTGCAGTTGCAGGTGTCCCATTGCTGGTCGGATCATGGCCATCGCCTTTTGGAATCGAAAGGGTTACAACGCGGTTGCGGAAGAAGGGTTCAACTGGATGGTTTGTGACGAGCGCGCCGGAGTCCCTGCCGGTCGTGCTGTTTGAGTACTGCTTTTGATCATGTCAGTTCCCCCTGCGGAAACGGGAGACGCGTTTGAGGCAGCAATAATATATATGATTGCTGCGCACCTCATCATGTTCCGCTGGTGCCCGGCGGCCGGATCAGTTGCGACCATTCTTCCCGGGAAATTTCCCGAAGGCTTTCGAATGCGTTAATCGCCTGGTCGGGTTTTGACGCCGTGACCCGTATATCGAGCCTGTCTTTTTCGAAGAACCGGCCCGGCACGAAATGTATCGATGAAGGATCGGGATTGATCTTCTGCGCAAGCGCGTTCCATTGCTTGAGCGCGGCATCGAATCGGGGATAACGCAGGGAATGCAGGGAGGCCCGGATTTTCTGGATCTTCTGCGGATCATTCAATGTCGTGTTGCATTTTATTGCGGAAAGTTCCTGGAGCGCAAGAATGTCGCGGACCTCGATTCCCCGCGTTGAGGCCGTTTCGGGAAGCCACTCAAGAAACTCCCGCTCGGTCTGAAGGGAAAGCTTCAAGCCGTCGAAAAACATCAGATAGGCGGACCTGTCTCGTTCGTCAAGCAGATTGAAGTCGGCGGCGTTCCGGACATTGATCCGTCCTCTGGATGTCGCTGCGATGACATCATCGTGACATGAGATGATGTTTTGAAAATCGTGCACATCATTATCGTCAAGGCCGAGCAGACGCTTGGTGCCGTCGCCGAACCCGCGGTCGGCGAGCCATTGGTAAAAGAGCACACGCTCGCCAATGTCAAGATTCCTGCCGCGGTTGAGCATGATCCGCAGCAGGCCGGCCCGGGGTGCGGAAACCGGCGCCTTGACAACGCCGCACGCGCAGGCGGGCCGGCACTGCGCCCGCATCGCGAGATACCGTTTGCATCCGTCCAGTATCAGATACCCGCCGCGTTCTTCCGCGACCACCAGCGGAACGAGAAGGGCGGCCTCGGGAAGGGGCGCGGAGTTCTTTGCGAACAAATCTTCCGGCAAGGTGAGTTTGTCAAGTTGCACCTGGGTAAAGCGCAGCGATGCTGCAATGCGCGGGAGGTCAGCCTCCAGGCGCGAGAGTTCCTGCGATGCGCGAGTACCGTTCGTAGTCCTCACCGTTTCCTCTCTTCCTGCAACCGTTCGCCATGATGCGCGCCTTCTTCACGAGGGTTGTTCGCGCAAGGTCCGCCTGAGCGGCCGAAAGCTTTCCGGATGCGAGAATGTCCTCAATGCTCTGGATGCGGAACCTGTCAATCGCCGGCACCGTTGCGGAAAGCTGGTCGCTGTGTCCGCCGTAGCGGGTGAGCAGGCATTCGTCAACCAGCCCCACGGGGTGTTCGCAGGTGATCTTGAGCCACAGGTCGTAGTCTTCACAGGCGGGAAACGACTCGTTGAACCCGCCTGCGTCGCGAAACAGCGACTTTTCCATCACCACCGACGACGGCGTCACCATGCACCGGGCAAGGCTGTCTTCAAAAATATATCCATGCCTCTTCTCATGCGTTGCCGGGGGATTGACGCGCCTGCCGCGCCGCACCCAGATTTCCCTGGTCTGGAAAATCCGGTACGACGGATTCCTCTCGTGCCACCGCATCTGCCGTTCCAGTTTCGGGGCGTGCCACTCGTCGTCGGAATCCAGGAACGCAAGCCACGCGCCCCCGGCCGCTTCCACGCCGGCGTTTCTGGCAGCCGATACCCCTTTGTGAAGCGGCAGGCGGACATACTTCACGTGCGCGAGAAGTCCCCGCGACCGCAGGGCGCCTTCTGTCCCGTCGGTTGACGCGTCGTCGACCACGATGCATTCCCAGTCGCGCATGGTCTGGCAAAGCACCGAGCCTATCGCCCGCTCAAGCAGCGCGGCGCGGTTGTACGTCGGGATGATGACCGACACAAGGGGCATAGGCGGCGTTCCTTGACTCGCGCCGGCTGCGATAGTTTACGCCCGGGAAAGTGGGGCAAAAAAAAATCCACATGGCGGAACAGCCCGCCATGTGGAACGATATTGACAAATCCCTTAGAAAGAAGCTTATCTCCTCTTCTTTCCCTTTCCGGACGTGCTGATGATGCGGTATGTCTGCGAAACGGACAGTTCGAACTTCTTGGCGATGTCGGTGCCGGTCTTTCCGCCTTTGTACATGCCGAGGATCTTCTTGTTTCTGTCCGCATTCTTCGCAATGAGCGAGTCGATGCCGAACTTGTTGCGCAGCTGATGGATCGCTTGACGGGTGACACCAACCTTGTCTCCTATTGCCTGGTCGGTCCCGAGTTTCTTCTGAAGGGCGATAAGCTGCTGCTTGCTGAGTCTTGCCATGGTACAACCTCTCCTTTCTTAGGGTGGATTGATTAAATATACTATTGGTACAACGCAAGGAAAACAATTTTGGACAATTTTACGGGTCTTCTCCCCTTTGGGAAGTGTTTACAAAAAAGCATCCGGCCGCCCGGCTACCGCGCGCCGATGGCAACGACCGTATCGTGGTCGAAGCACACGTACTGGCCGCCGTACACCCATTGCAGCGGGCACTGCCGCCGCGCCGTGTCGGCGTTCACCGAGTGCGGCGGGCCCCAGCTCACGGTCACCTGCTCCTTGGTCATGCCGCTTACGATGGTGTGCCGGTTGACGGCGCTCCACGTGAGGCTGTCCCACTTGTAAAGGTCCGCCGGGTTCGATTCGAAGATCTCGTCGTTCCAGGGAGCCTGGGGCAGGATCTTGTCGGTCATGGTGTTTGTCCAGCTCACCGCGACGGGGATGAACCCCTTTTCCTTCGCCGCCGTTTCCACCTGCAGCCACAGCGGCTTGGGCGGGAGCGGCGTGAGGCCCCAGACCACCGCGGTCACCTTGAGCCTGTCCTGGATCTTCACCGCGATCTTCCCGTAGGAACCCGCGGACGAGTCCCCGGTGTTGATGAACCCGCGACGCGAGTATACGGTCGCGCCCGTCCATCTTTTTGCGGCGCTGTCGAGGTCGCTTTCGCAGGCGAGGCCTTCAATGGCGCCCTTGTGTGTTTTTCCGAACACCGTGCGGCCCGTTTTCGCATGGGTAAAGGAAACAAGGAATTCGTCGCCGGCGGGCTCCACCGAGGCGGCCACGAGGGTGGTGCCGGCGAACTTGTCGCATCGGACATGGTGCTTGGCGGTCTCGATGGACGTGTCGAGGGGTCCGGTGGCCGCGGCCAGGTTCTTCGACAGGTACAGCTCGTACCCGAACTGACGGAACATCTTCTGTTTGGAAAGCACATGGAATTTTCTGCCTGTCCATTGCGCCGCAGGAACAAAGAGCGCCGAATCGCGCGGGTGCCGCGCGGCAGCGGGTGCGGCTGCGTTCCGGGACGCCATTGTGTCGCGGTCACTACGGCCGGGGCTCTTTGCATGCGCGAGCACGCCTGCGGTGAATATGCATGCGGCCGCGGCGCCGGCGAAAAGAAGGCTGCTGTTCCTGTCAAATGGTTTCATGGGCGGCGCGTCTGTCTCTTTTCCTGCGACAATTCCCGACTGTACAGAGACCGGATTCCCCGTTTGTAAGGCAGAGGGGTAATAAATTAACAATTGCGCACGGCAGGTGAAACAGATATTACATTTTTATTGGAAGTTTGTATCAAACCCTTTTCGCAAGCCGGCGAAGGTTTACCACCTTAAGGGCGTGCAGCGCCGCGGCGGCCGCGGCGAGCGCGGGAATACCGGCGCCGGCCGCGAGAAGGAGATTCGCAACGACCGAGTGGCCGCCGAGGTGCCGGGCGAGGACCGTCTTGACGCCAAGGCTGAGCGCCGCCGCCCCGGCCGCAATGGCAACGACCTTGCCGAGGCAGAGAAGCGTTTCCGAAAACGCCGCGAAGAAGGAGTGCCGCTTCTCCCATGTCCAGTACAGGATGAAGAACTGCACGGTCATCGCGGCCGACGACGCGAGCGCAATGCCCATGGCGCCGAGCGCGGCGCTCAGCCCCAGGTAACAGGGGATGCTTGCCAGGGCCACCGCCGAGTTCACCGCCATGGGGAAAATCATCTTCTGCTCCGCATAATAGCTCCTCATCACGATGGTGCTCGCGGCGAACGGAAACGCGCCGACAAGGTACACGGCGAGCACGGGCGCGGTGGCCGCGGTCGAGGCTGCGTCGAACCTGCCGTGCTGGTACAAAACGGCGATCACCTGGGAGGAGAGCGGGATGAGCGCGCCGCAGCAGGGGATGAGGAACGCGGAAATCTTGCGGATGAGGGAATTGAGGATATCGTTCATTTCCCCGAAATTCTTCTCGGCGGCAAGCCTTGACAGAAACGGATAGGACGCCACGCCGGCGGCCTGGCCGAACACGCCCACGAAAATCATCATGGTGCGGAGGGAATAGTTGATGCTTGCGAGCGCGCCGCCCTTGAGGAACGACCCGAAATACCGGAAGAAAATCTCGTTTGAAAAGGTCATGCCCAGGCCCAGAATAAGCGGCAGGGTGAGCAGCACGTACCGCGAAAGGTCCTTGTCCTTGACATCAACGACAAACCGGTACCGCATGCCCACGCCGAGCGCGCCGGGCAGCTGCAACGCGATGTTCCCCACGATCGAGCCGGCCAGAACGCCCCACGCAAATCCTTCGATGCCGATAATCGGGTACAGCACGATACCGCCGAGGATGATGCCGCCGTTGTAGCAGAGCGGCAGCATCGCGGGCAGGAAGAATCGGTTGTTCGCGTACTGGACCGCGAGAAGGAACGCGCCCCAGTAAAAGAGGAGCTGCGCGGGCATGATGATGCGGGTGAGCCGCACCGTGAGCTCGGTGGGCACGCCATGGCCCATGAGGCCGACGATCTGCTTTGTAAATATCATGGAGAGGGCGACGAGCACCGAAAGCGCGATGGTGCCGGTGGTGAGGAGGTTGGAGAACACCCGCCACGATTTTTCGCGCTCGCCGCTCAGCAGGTATTTCTGGAAAATCGGGATAAACGTGATGGAAAGGAAGCCGCCCGCCAGGAAATGGTTGAGGATCTCGGGGATGATGAACGACGCCACGTAGGCGTTCATCTCGGTTGACGTACCGCAGTATCCCGACAGCACCTGTTCGCGCACCAGCCCCATAATCCTGCTGAGGAGCACCGACGACATCATGATGGCCGACGCGATGGTGATCGAGCGCCTGAGGTCGGGCCGGTCGATGGTGGTGTGGAGAGTTGACATCCGGTTGTTGCCGTCGGGAAACGGGACGCAGCGCACGCCGCGTCCCGGTCGGTGTATAAAATAACAGCCCGTGCGGCGGCGCACAACCCTTTTCCGGCGCAATGGGTAAACGCCCCGCCGGTCCCGCCTCGGAATCTTAACAAAGGCGAATATTGCCTTGCGGCAGGCTTGTTGCGCCATTTTACGCCGGGAAGGTAGTTTTATTATGCTGTCACCAGCTCACGGAAAGAGCGCGTCATGCACGATGAGATACTGACATACCTGCGGCAGCACGGGCCGTCTCCGTCGCCCGTACTGGCGCAAGAGTTCCTCAAGTTCAAGAACCCCGACGAAAACCTCGCGCATGTCGCAATGCGGGGAATCCTTTCAAAGGATGGACGCTTTTCGTTGGGCGAAGACAATCTCTGGCGCGTTTCAGAAACGGCCGCGTCGCCCGATGCATCGAAGCCGCTTTCGGAAATCCCCTGGGCTGCGGTCTACTTTCTCGTGCTGCCCAACGACCCCCGGCGCGCGGCGCACGTTTCCGTGTGGACGGTGAGCGAAGCCCCCGAACTGCTGTTCGAGCGGTGGCTTGCGGACCCGGCGTCGCTTCCCTTTGAGGAACAGGAGCTTCTCGCAAGCGTGGGCGACACGCCGTTTTCCGAGGAGCCGGGCCAGGAAAAGGCCGGCCTTCTCATTCGCGCCTGTGAAGCAAGAACGCCGCTGTTTCTATCCTGGCGGCAGCACGCGCTGTTTTCACAGCTCGCCGCCGAAGCAGGCCTGCCCGCGCCCGACAGCGCCGTGCTCGCCGGGACGCTTTTTTCCTGCTGCGGCCGGCCGGCGCCGCGGCCACTCTCTCTTGACCAATGCAATATAACCCTGTTTGGCTCGCCGGCCGCCGCGGGCTATGCCTACCGGCACGGCGAGCGCTTCGCCCTGTGCTGCTCCAGGCTGCTCGATGAAATGCGCGGAAAAGGCATCACGCGGTTCTCCGATATTGAGGAAGCGGAGCAGAAGGAGCTGTTCTCGTTCGACTTTTCGTCAAAGGCGTTTTCCCGTGAGGACATCGCGAACGCGCCGGCCGGCCCGGGCGTGTACGGGTTCAAGGCAAAAAATAATTCCTATTTGTATATCGGCAAGGCGACGAGCCTCAGGAGAAGGCTTTCGGGATATTTCCGCGCGTCCGACGAATCGCCGGACAAGCTCGACCGCATACGCTCCGAATCCCACCAGCTCGTGACCCACCGGTGCGGCTCGGAGCTGGAAAGCCTGATTTACGAATACCGCCTCATCCGAAAGCATTCGCCGGTTCTCAACAGCCAGATCGAGATCGCGGAGCGCAAGGGCGATTTCGCGCCGCTTGACGACTGCGTGGTGCTCCTGCCGCACGCCGAGCAGGGCAGGGGCATGTCGTTCTGGTTCCGCAAGAACCAGAAGATAAACCTGAGACCGTTTTCGTCGGACTACGCCGACGGCCCGGCCATGGAGTCGGAGCTCGAGGCGTTCTTCTTTGGCGGCACGCTCCCGCCCAACCCCACCGACTTTCCGGAGCAGGAAATCGCCACGCGCTGGGTGAAGCGGCACCGGGACGATTTGTGCATCGTGTGGGTGAGCCGGTCGGGATCGGGCAGGGAAGTGTGGGAGGCGATAAAGGGATATTGGAAGGATTGCATTGCGAGGAATGAGGGGGGAGGTTGAGATTGTAATTATGGTTTATCAAGATGTGACTTTTTGCGGGGGAGGTTTCCCCCTCGCTCCGGCCCGGCCGCGACACTTTTCAAGACAGTATTCTGAATGGCCGCGGCCGGTCCTCCGCTACCCCCTCCTGGGTGCACCCCTTGAGAGTGCTGTTGCAAGAATCAAGCACCGGCGTGGGGGCACCCATGGAGAGCAGTGGTACTATGCACTTACTTCTCTTTGTCACTTTGTAACTTTTCTTCTTGCGGGGGCACCAAGGAGCGATTGTTGAAGAAATACAAAATGACAAAGAAGTAGAAATACAAAGTGGAATGGGCCGGATGTCGTGTCATTGCGAGAAGTCTGCGACGAAGCAATTTTGAAGTAACAGATTTGCCAATGGTAAGTGGGGACACCTATATTGCATCTTGTCAGTTATACGCGCCCGCTCTCGACGAAAAAGACTTGCCACGAGATGACGCGAGTGAACGACTCATAATGACTAATAAGAACCTCAAACACTTTTCCAACCCCGTTCTTCCAACGCTCTTGATGGTCTTCTTCTCGGTAAATGCTTTCGGTTTCGACGACGTCCTCAAGGGTTTCATCCTCTCCGCCGGTGCAGGGTTAGCGGAAGACATAACAGTTCCCTACGTGCAAATCGACACCGCCAAAGGATACGGTAAGACCAGCGGAAATACCGCTCTCTGTCTTGATTTCAGAGTTGGATATAATTTCGGCAATAGGTTTGAGTTTGCGTTTGCGAACAAGTCCGACGTTATGTATCCGTATACAACCATGATTTTGAACAATGCCGACGCTCTTGAGCTTTCGTATTATGTTCGTAAGGTTGCTCCATTAGTATTTATATCCGGGTCTGCAGGAGTAGCCATGTGGAGGTATCCTTTTGGCGGCGCAATGGACCAACAATTTGCCGGCATTGGCTTCTGCTGTTCTTTGGGAACCGGGGTTGAATTTATCAAGCACTTGTCTGCCGTGCTGGAGTATCAGTTTTCGCAGCCTGGATATTACGATAAGATCGAAGTGGCATACCAAGACACTGTTTCAGGTCAGACCGATTGGAAACAGGTTCAATTCGCTCAAATTTACAACACAAGCGCCATTAGATTGACATTGCGGTATACTTTCTATTAAGGAGAAGTATGGTCAGAAATATTCTTCCTATTATCCTTGCCGGTCATCTGGTGTTTGCTTTGGGCTGCTTCAACTCGCCGACGCAATTTCAAAGCACCTACGGACTGGATTGCTCCAAGGTGACTATGCCAAAAACGAAACCGTCGGATACGACCAAGATTTTCGGCTTTGTAGAAATCTACGATTTCAATAAGCGCCTCGTTGCCTATTCTCAAGATTCGAACGGAACGGGATTGTACTACATCTGGGACGGGAAGGACATGAACGGCAATCCGGTTGGGCCTGGCAAGTACGTTACTAAGATTAGCGTGATTGACTACGTTCGCGGCCAAAATCAATGTCTGTGTTCCGATGTTTATGTGGCCCCATAATAGAATGCGGTTTCAATGGTTCACTATTTCCGCGGCTCATAGATAGAAGGAACTGCCTGATGAATTCCTTATCTGTGCCCGGCAAGACTCCTTCTTGTAGATTGTTGATTGTATATTGCGGATTGTAAACAGGACCTTGACAATTGCGGCATTGGTCGTTTCGCCGCGCGCCAGGCAGGACTGGAGGCCGCGCTGGAGCGCGGTGCCGCCCGGACCCGACCGCTGCTGCGGCATAGGGCCGAGGCGGCCCGAGGCCGAAGGCCGAGACCGGAAGGAGGGCCGCCGCCGCGAAGCGGCGGGGCGCCCAATTCTTTTTCTTACTCCAAATATTACTCTTACCACCACATCGCGTTTATTTGCCAAATCGCCCCAAATACCTTATATTATAGACCAGATCTGACTGGTGCCAACGGGCATGCAGTGCGGAAGTTTTCGATCATTATTTATCCGATTAACCATAAAAGGGGGGTTCTCAATGTCCATCAAGAATGCAATCGCAGTATTCGCAGTCCTGCTCGCAGGCTCGATAACGGTCCGGGCCGATGTTTACACCGGCGAGCCCAGCAACCGTGTGAAAATCAACCTCGGCGAGACGCCATGGAAATTGATCAAGTCCAATCCTCCGAACAATGCGGCTGCTGCGGTCGCCTATAACGATGCAGCGGGTCTCACTGTTGGAATCCCGAACACGTGGGCCGACTCCGAATCATTCCTCAACCAGGCATCGGGCGGCGGCGACGGCAGCATGGAGGGCGGTCCCTTCTGGTACAGAAAGCACTTCACGCTCGACAACGCTTATGCCGCCCGAAAGATATTCATAGAATTTGAGGGCGTCCACATCGGCTGCCAGGTGTACTGCAATGGGACGTTTATGCCTGGCAACAGCGCGGAGAACCCGCAGGCAACGCACGTTATCGGCTTCATCGGATTTGTCCTGGATATCACCAGCCTGGTACATTTTGGCGGCGTGGACAACGTGATTGCGGTTCTGGTTTCAAAGAACCAGGGTTTCTATGCCGACCCGGGTTTTTCGGAAGTCTTCCGGTTCGGCCAGGCCGACGCCGGAATCTTTAGGCCCGTGTGGTTGCACATCACCGACCCTGTGCACGTGCCGCTCAACGTGTATTCGTGCGTGAACCAATGGGGTACCTACGAGTCGGCGAGCAGCGTGGCCAACGACGGCTCCTCTGCCACGATCGACTTCCAGACGAACGTCCAGAACCAGGGCACCGCGGCGGCGAACGTCACTCTTACCACCAAGCTGGTCGATGCAACCAACACCGTGGTGTGGTCCGGCGACGCGACGCAGTCGATAGCCGCCGGGGCTGCCTATGTTTTCAACCAGACTGCCACCGTTGCCAACCCGCACCTGTGGTATCCCAACAACAGCCCCTACGGCACGCCGTACATGCACCAGGTGTATCATATCCTCAAAGTCAACGGCGCCACGGTCGACGTGTTTACCGACAGCTACGGGATCCACATGCTGACATGGGACCAGAACTTCCCCTATTTCAACGGCCACAAGCATCTTTTGTACGGGGCTTCGGCACGCTACGATTATCCCGCTCTCGGGACCGCGCTTCCGCCGGAGGTCGAGTGGCGCGACGCCAAACTGCTCGCGGACATAGGCGGCAGCCTGTGGCGGCCGGGACACTCGTCGTGCAGCGCGGGATTTGTTGAGGCATGCGACAACGAGGGAGTCATGCTCATCCAGCCGAGCGGCGATGGCGAGGGCTCGTTCAACGGAGTGGCGCCCACCGACGCGAAAGGCATACTCAAAAGCGAGATACAGCGCGACGTAGTAATCCGGGACAGGAACCATCCGTCCATCCTTGCGTGGGAAATAGACAACGGCGGGAACTCCCTGGCATTGGCCCAGTCGCTCACGGCGCTTATCGCGCAGTGGGAACCCGTCAACCCGCATGTGACCGCCGACCGTACACCAAATCCAGCATATGGCTTCCTGCTTTCCTGCACGGTTGTCGGATGCGAAATCGGCGTGAAGAACCAGTATCCCAACAATCCTGCCTGGGGCGCGGAGTGGTGGAGCGACTACAGCAGGATGGCGAGGTTCGAGTACGATTACGAAATTGCCTTCTGCGCAGACTACATGAACACGTGGGTGAACAGCAGGGCGAAGAACTGCTTCGGCATGGCACAATGGTACATGTCCGAGACGCCCGGCGAGGACGGCATTTCGCTTCCCTACAAGAACACCGCAACGTATCCGAAGTGCAGGTCGTTTGAGTGCTCGATGATGGATTTCAACCGCATTCCCAAGCTCCTGTACTACGGGTACCAGTCCTGCTGGATCCCGTTCGCCACAAAACCGGCGGTGAAGCTCGGGAACCATTGGAACAGGTCGGGCACGGTGCGTGTCTACGGGTTCAGCAACTGTCCCCAGGTACGGCTTCTCTTAAACGGTACGGCCATCGGGACAAAGGCACCCAACGGGCTTACGGGCGTCGCGCCCAACAACGATCACACCCAGACCAGCACCCAGTTACCGTGCGAAGTCTGGTGGGACAACGTTGCGTGGGCCTCCGGCACCCTTGTGGCCCAAGGGCTTGACGGAAGCGGAAACGTGGTCTGCTCCGACACGGAAAAGACCGCAGGTAATCCTGACCACATTGTGCTCACCGTTGATCCGCACATAGTGAAGCCGGACGGCGAAGTCTTTACGTTCAGGGCCAACGGAACGGATGCCGCCCTGATCCTGGCAACCGTTGTCGACGCAAACGGAAACTGGTGTCCGATGGACAGCGGTTTGATAACCTGGAGCGTGAGCGGCCCCGGCTCCTACAGAGGAGGCTCTGACCAATACGTCAACGCCGCGCAGCCCGCGAACTGGCATGCGCCCGGCGACCCCAATTTGATGATCGAAGGCGGAAAGTGCAAAGTCGCGGTGAGAACAACGTTCACGTCGGGCGCTGTGACGGTCAGTGCCGCGTCGGCAGGGCTCACGGGCGGCTCGACGACGTTCAACGTGGGTCCCGTAAGCGATCCGGTAACCTATCTCAAGCCCGCTGTGTCGCAGTTGTTCGCGGCACTCCCCGGCGTGAAGATCGGCGTGAGCGGCAAAACCATTCGTTATTTCCTGAGCAGGCCGGCAATCGTTGCTGTCGAGATGCTCAGCGCGAACGGCAGGGTGGTGGAGAGGATTCCCGCGGCTCTGCAGACCGAAGGATGGCATCCGATAGCGAGCGCGGTGCCGGGCCGTGCCGCAGGATCGGGGGTCTACTTTGCCCGTTTCTCGTTTAACGACGGGAACCGGATTGTAAGGCGGGTTCTTGTTTCGCAATGATATGCATGGAGATTGTTTGATGAAAAGAAATGGCGCCCGCATTCGGGCGCCTTTATTACTTGGCAAGCGATTTGAAGGTCATCTCGACAATCTGGCGAACCGCTGTTCCTTCCATGTAAACTTTCCGAACACCCCGAGAACCACCGCGAAAAGCACCACAGGGAGCTGGATGAGCGAGGCGGGCGCGATGAATTTTGCCAGCCGCTGCTCGCCGAACAGGCGTGCGCCCGGTACCATGAGCCACATCTCGCCGAACAGCTTGACAAGCAGCATTCCCGCGCACAAGGCAAAAGAAACGGGATGGAAAAAACCGGCGCAGAAGACGGCCGCGATTGCGGCGTAAAAGAGGAACACCGAAGACAGCAGATACACCTGGCCCGCGTTGTAGTGCACGGTCTTTGATCCCCACCGCTTGCGCTGCTCGAACACGCCTCGAACCGTGGGCGTCGGCAGCGTGGTAACTTTTCCCGCACTTTCAGTCATATACCGCACGCGCCACGTGCCGGTGCGCCAAATCCTCTGAAGCAGAAGATCGTCGTCGCCGGAAATCACCGCGGCCTGGTCGCCGTATCCTTGCGCGTCGGTAAAGGCCTTTTTCCTGAACGCAAAGTTGTTCGCGTTGGAATTGAGGGGCAGGCCCGCGCCGATAGCCGCCGCCGCCACCACGCCGTGCGACAGAAAATCCACAGCCTGGAGCCCGAAGAACAAACGGTTCATCCCCGGAACACGCTCGTAGGCGGTAATGCCCTGGACAAGCCCGGTGTCCTCATCGAAGTAGCGGTCGATGGTTTCGAGCCATGTTGTCGGTACGACGCAATCCGCATCGGTAAAGACGATGATCTCGTTGTGGGTGGCTGCGATGCCAAGGCCGACGGCATGCTTCTTTGGAGACTTTTCTTGAGGGGTCTGGTTCACGTTGATGACTGACAGGTTGGCATGGCGTTCTGCAATTGCACCGGCTACCGATGAAGTGGCGTCAGAGGACCGGTCGTTTACAAGGATTACTTCGTAGCGGGATGAATCTATTGTTTGGGACAGGATGGACTTGAGGCACTTTTCGATATTCTGTTCTTCATTGTGAGCGGAGATGACAATTGAGAATTTCAGGTTATGGGAGGCGGCGAGAGAGGGTGACTTTAAAAGACGCCGGAGGCCGAGGAAGAGAAAGAGAATTATGGCAAGATAGGCAAGGGATAGGAGGGCGGAGATGAGGGCGAAGTAAGGCATGGGTGATATTTAGATAAAATACTTCCCTTTGAACCAAGAACGTTGGGCGTTTCCCCTTTTGTAGAGGCGAAAGATATTGCGCCTCTATAAAAGGGGCCGGTCTCCCTCCGGGCTCGGCCTTCAGCCTCGTTGCCGCCTGCCACGAGGGCCCTGCGGGCCGTGGTCAGCGGCAATCCCGCTATGGCGGGACCACTCCGGTCCACCTAGCGCGCGGCAACAGAATTCTATTCAGTCAATTGCTTTTTCTTGCGCCAATCGGAATTCTCAAGATCAATATCATAAATACTTCTTTAATATTCAACTATTCAACTTTTCAACTACTCTCCTCGGGTGCCCCCACGCGGGTGCTTGATTCTTGCAACTGCTTCCTCTAGGGGGCTACCCAGGAGGGGGTATGGGTGCGGATCGCCGGCGCCTGCGCATTTGTTCAGCTTTGTCAAGGAGGCGCCGGAAGCCGCACCCTAGGGGGACACTTCCCCCACCAAAGAAACCTTCTTCTTATCTTGTATTATCTTCCGACACTTATAAACGCCGCAAGCCCGAACATCACAAGCGCCAGGAGCATCTTGGTGAACACCATGTGCCGCTGCTGGAACGAGGAGAGTTTTTTCCATTTGAGTCCGTAGGCTGTCGCGGTGAGCACGATGAGCAGAGGCAGGACAAAGAGGAAATTATAAATTACCAGCAGCAGCCACCCAATGAGGCGGAACCCGAACGTGTGGGTCATGGCCATGATTGTCGGAAGGTAGATCTTGGCTGTGCACGCACCTTCGAGAAGGGTGACAAGGAACCCGGTGACCACTGCGCCCACCACGATCTTGTTGGTGGAAAGGTTGCCCCGGATCACGGTGTGGATAAGCATCTTCACGCTCTTGGGCAGCTGGACCTTCATCTCGCTCGTGTCTTTTGTACGGTAGTAGTGGACCGCATCCCATATGGCAAGCAGGGCAACCCACACGGCCACGCCCACGGCGAGCATGCGGATGGCGAGCGAAAACCAGTAAAATTTGTCCATGAGGGACAGGATGCGGAAGGCGCCCAGCCCAAGCATAAAATAGGTGAGGAAGGTGATGCCCGTGAACGCAAGCCCGATTTTGAGCACGTCGCTGCGCTTCCGGTTCTGCGTGCCGAGGAAGGAAATGAGGAATATCATGGAGGCGATTGCACAGGGGTTCACGCCATCAACGAAGCCGATGAGGAACAGGCCAACAAACGACCACGTTTTCATCCTGTCGCGTATCATGGTCGCAGCGCTGATGGTGTCGATGGTGCTGTCGCCGTAAGCATGGGCGTAGGCCCATTTTTCCGGATGCAAAAGATAGGTCTCGATGAGCTGCCCGCCGGTCTTTGTGATGTTGTCGTATCCGACAAGCACGGTGTCCGGGAAGAAAAGCTCCTGCGGCGCGGTCGTTTTCACGTGATAGCCCTTTTCCATTGCGGTGAGCAGGGCGAGGTCCTTGTCGACCTCGATGTCGCGGTACGTTACGCGAAGTTTGCCCGCGTGCTTCTGTTCCAGGGGCTTGAGAAGCTGAGTCTTGATTTCCGCGCATTCGCCGCACGTGCTGGAGCCGAAAAACGTGAGGCGGAGCGTGCGGGGCACGCCATCTGCAACGGCAAACGCGGCAGTCAGAAGAATTGTGGAAAGGCAGAAACCTGGTGCGACGGCTAACCAGCGGCGGACCGATTGAATCATGATTGTGGATCCTTGGTTCTGATGATTATGGATTTTCCGGAACAAGACGTGATTTCGGCGCATTTCTCACTCCGCAACGAATATGCCCTGCACAACATCACCTGCGAACCCGATCTTTCTTCTGCACAGTAAATATTCCTTTACAGAGAACAACGGTATCTCTTTATTATCGGCTATCCTGCTGCTTTCGTCAACCGCGCCGGAAAACCACATGGTGGAGAGCCGCAGTTTTTCGCTTTCGTCGGAAACGACGTTCGAGGGGACCCATCCCACGGCAAGCCCGTAGTCGCGCCTGACAAGCGACAGCTCGTACTCCTTCTGGGTTGCCGCCTTGAGAGACGCCGACAGTCCGTTCCTGGTAAGGTCGGCGACAACCTTCTCGGCGATGATGGCTGATACGGGGTCGTCTGATCTGTAAAGCACCGGTATCTGCTGCGCCGCGGGGATTGGTCCCTTGTCGCCTGCGACCGGCGGCGCGGGAGCGGCGTTGTCGGTTTCGAGCGCGGAGAGAACAGTCCCTTCCGCCTTAACGAAATTGGTGAGAATCTCGCGGGGATTGATTGCGTTTCTTACGGCCTGCCGCGCTGCCGGGTTGTCAAGGTTGCACGAAAGGAAATAGCGGTCCTCGGAAAAAACGGCAAGGGCCGACTGCTCGGGCGCCTTGTGTCGCGCGAAATCGAGGTCCTTGGCCGAATGCAGCATGATCGCGTCGTATCTGTTGAGCGAAAACGAAAGCATCGGGTTTGCGTCGCCGCCGAGCCGCACGGTGCAGGACGAAAGATAGGCCTTTTCGCCAGGGAAGTGCGGGTTCGGAACGAGCGCGGCAGCGCCGCCCGCCTCGCTTTTCACCGCGTACGGACCCATGGCGAGGGAGGCGGGCATGATCCGCGGCGTGCACAGCCGCGCCAGGCCGCGCGGGTCCGGCGGATCGAACTTGAGGACCACGGTCCTGTCGTCGGTCACCGCAAACCCGACGATAACGGCCTCCTGGCCGCGGATAAACCCGCCGAGTCCCTTTACATTCAGGAAAAGCGCCAGGCCTTCCGCGGGATGCGCCTTTACATACGCGGTCCAGGCGTTAACGAGGTCGAACGAGGTCTGGTGCTTTCCCGACGAGGTTATTGCCCTGTCGGTGAGAACCAGGGTTATTTCCCGGTCCGAGACGTTCTTCACCTGGAGATAGCCTGCGGTTCCCCGTTCGTTGCCGGGACAGCCGCTTTCGCTGAAGGGGCGGCATTCGACCAGCTCGGAGAGCTTTTCGTCGAGGAACGCGCGCTGCGAATAGAAGGTGACGCTGCCGCCAGGCTTGGCCGTTGTTTTCTCCGGCAGTCCCGGAACGAGCGGGGCTTCTTTCATAAAAAGTGTCTCGATCGGCGCCGGTTTTGTCTCAGCGCCGGCACGGACGGCCGAGGCAAGGTCGAGATGGAAATAGCGGTTCTGCACCAGGGTGTCACGCCGGAACGGGTATTCGTCAAGGAGTTTTTCAAATGACAGCGCGAACCTTTTCCTGTCCGCGGAATCGTGAAAGGAGACGACATACCCGACCGTGTCGCCCTTTTCGGTCTTTACAATGTCGTGGCCTTTCCGGATGGTTTCCTGCTGCTTGATGACCGGCCTGCCGCACGAGGCGCAGAGGAGTGCGACTGCGAATATCCGGAGGAGTGAGCCTTTTTTCATGATTTGCCCGGTGTAAGGGAAACAAACACCGGTGAAAAATACATTCCAGTAGCGGGAAAATTCCTGCAGAAGTATTTTTCATATGCACAAACACACATTCGGTGCGACGTTTTCCGCCTACACGCGGCTCCCATGCCCAAGAAAAAAAGACCTTCACACAAGTCGGGAAACCCTTTTGTCAAGAAATTGCTGATCATTGCCGCCTGTCTTGCCGCGCTCGTGCTCGCCGCAGTTTACCCCGCATACCTTGTCGGGCAATACGCCTTCAACCGGTATTTCGATCAATGGGGCGCAAAACTTGTGGATTTGGAAAAACGCGGTCTTCTTTCCACGAAGTTCGGCGCGGCATGGCAGGACGTTCTCAAGGACGAGGCCATGCAGCGCGAGGCGGGCGCGGTCCTCGGCGCCGACACCGCGGGGAAAAGAGACAGCGCCCGCCTCGTGGATGGCGTGCTTGTCAACGACTATCCCTCGCTGTCGATCATCGCGCGGCTCAACGCGGTGCAGACCTATGCGAACGAAATACGCATCGCCGACCGCGCCGACCGCGACATCGCGCGCATCCGCACGAACCACACCAGGGCCCGGTTCGCCGAGTTCCCGTCCACACTTGTCAAGGCGCTTGTTGCGGCCGAGGACGCGAATTTCTGGAAGAACAACACGGGCGTCGAATACGGCAGCATCGTGCGGTCTGCGGCGCTCGGCGCTCTTCACAGCGCCCTTTCCCTGAGGCTCAAACCGCCGCGCGGCACCTCGACCATCACGCAGCAGGTGGCCAAGCTGTTTATTTCCGACGTCGACGAGAGCGGGCAGCGGCGCGTGTCCAGGACCATGGACCGCAAGCTGCGGGAGATGCGGCTCGCCAACGCCCTGCGCAAGACCTACCGGCCCCAGGACATTATCGAAGTGTACCTGAACCACTGCATCACGAGCGACAACGGCCTCATCGGCTGCAGGGACATCGGCCGGGCGCTGTTTGAGCGGGACCTGAAGGACTTGACTGATGCGCAATGCGTGTACCTTGCGCGCATGGTGAAGTGGGGCCGCAACGTGAAGCCCAAGATCGCGGCGCAGTGCGCCGCGGACATGCCCCGCATCGGCGCGGCGCTGGGGTGGGACGCGGCCCGGCGCAGCAAGGTGCTGTCCGAGATCAGGGACTTGACATTCAAGAAACCGAGGCAGATTCAGACCGACTACGGCGCGCTGGTCGACTGCGCCAACGAATACTGGTGCGCGGTGCTCAGAAAAAACGGCGCCTCGGACGCGCGGATCGAGCAGATGAACATCGTGAACCCGAATTCGCTCATCCGCAAGAAGGGCAACCTCACCATCCGGCTCTCCATAGACGTTCCGCTGCAGAAGGAGCTCGAGCGGCTCGTGAACGCCAGGGGGTTCGGGCCCGACACGGTGGTCATGATGGGAGGCAGGCCGATTCTCGTGGGCGGCCAGTACTATGCCTACGCGATCATGGATTCGAAGGACGGCAGGCTGCTCGCATACTATTCGAGGGACCGCATCGGGTCGCGTTTGTCGGGACTGCTGC
This sequence comes from uncultured Fibrobacterota bacterium, assembly GCA_963753345.1. Lineage (GTDB taxonomy): Bacteria > Fibrobacterota > Chitinivibrionia > Chitinivibrionales > FEN-1185 > FEN-1185. The sequence goes on along the minus strand of CAVWBU010000023.1, from coordinate 15,764 downwards.
GCAACAGGACGCCCAACGGGTCGTCCACGGCCAAGCCGATCTTCAACGCGCTCAATTTCGACCTCGGGACGTTTTCGCCGTACGCGCGCTGGAGCGACAGCGTGGAAGTCACCGACAATGTTCCGTGGCAGCGCACGTTCCGGCGCGACGCACGGGGCAGGCTCGTGGGCGTGATATTCACGCACAGCGCGGTGAAAGGGCGCGGCTATGAAGTGCACAACGACCACGATGAGTTCGAAGGCTGCCGGTATATATTCGACCAGCTCAACGCGTCGGACAACATTCTCGGCGTGGAGACCGTGTACCGTCTCAACCGGCCCCTGTTCTCACTGGACGGAAGCATCAGCAAGGAGGCGTTCCCTCTTGTCCAGTACTTCTACCGCATCGGCGCGTTCGACCGCATCAAGGACGATCTGCACATGACCGCAACGACGGGCGTGCGCGCTTACAAGGAGCTCGCCCGCATCGTGGGCGCCGAGGTCGACTCGACATGGTCGGGCGGCAGGCGCTCGGCCATATCCGACAGCATGTATTCGGTGGCGCTCGGCACGCTCGAGCTCACGCTGTACGAGCAGCTGCACCTGTTCAATGTGCTGTACAACAACGACCTTGTCGAACGGCCCGCCGATCACCCGTCTCTCGTAATCGACAACATCGTGCTCAACGGCGACACGGTGCAACTGAGCGACACGGTGAAGCGGTATCATCCGTTCGCTGATGTCAATAACTTGCGGCCGACCTATCTCGGCCTTCACAAGAGACTGGTGGCCAGCGACGCTCTTGACGTATACGATATTCGTCGCGCCGCCCGACACCGCGGGACTCGAGCAGAAGGATGTCTTTGACAAGAACACGCTCGCTGCTTCCGGGTCCGGCGTCCAACTTCGCGAAGAGCGGCACCACCGACGACGTGATCCGGCCGTTCGACGAGCGCGGGCGCAAAGGCGGCAAAGACCAACTACGGCCTGTGGAACGCGGTGTTGCGCGTGGATTTGTCAAGGCTCCCCGGCGCGGCGGGCGCGCCCGACGTGCGGGACATCACGGTGGCCTGCATCGGCGAATGCAGTCAGAAGTACACCGGCGCGCGGGACGGGAAATCGCTGCACAAGTTCCTCACCAGGGGCTTGCTGCTGCGCGCCGGCGTCCCGAGCCCGCAGGGCTTCTTTACAAGGTACGAAGTGTACTTGAAGCGCGCGACGCCGAGGGACTCGATGGAATGTGTCAACGGAGGGACAATTGCGCGAAAGCCGAAGGGCGGCAATCCGTTTGAGCAGTTTTTCTCGCTGTTCAAAAAGAAGGGCGATTCGACAAAAGTATTACCGAACACAGTGCCGAAGGTTGATACCGGGGGGCCGGTTTCTAAAAATCAAGATTAAAATAGATGAAAAAAGTTGTCTTGGAGGGGGAAGTTTCCCCCTGGGGTGCGGCTTCCGGCGCCTTCTTGACAAAGCTAAATATCATGCGAGGCGCCGGCGATCCGCACCCACACCCCCTCGTGCGTAGCCCCCTAGAGGGTTGATGTGCGAGAAAAAAACCTCGGCTGAGGGGGCACCGAGAAAGAGAGTTGAAAAGTTGACGGTTGACAGTTGACAGCAGGACAATGAGAAGTCTTGACGGATTGTCTAATTATTCCGGCTGGCGCAAGAAGGTACTTGACTGAATAGATTTCCTCTGCCGCGCGCCAGGCCGGACTGGAAGGTGCGCTGGAGCGCATTGCCGCCTGACCACGGCTCGAAGAGCCCTTGTGGCAGGCGGCAACGAGGCCGTTAGGCCGAGCCTGAAAGGAGGGCCGCCGCCGCGATGCGGCGGGGCGCCCAAGTCTTGAATTTGAAATTATTGAAATGAGCAATTGTGAACTCGAAAAACAAAGAACTGTTATTCCAGCTCCTTATCCTCACCGCGGGAATATTCTTCTTTATCCCCTTTCTCGGCGCCGCCCACCTGTTCGACTGGGACGAGATCAATTTCGCCGAAGCCGCCCGGGAGATGCTTGTAACGCATAATTTTCTCCAGGTGCAGATCAACTTCCAGCCGTTCTGGGAAAAGCCGCCGCTGTTTTTCTGGCTGCAGGCCGCTTCTATGGCCGTGTTCGGCGTTAACGAGTTCGCCGCCCGATTTGTCAATGCGCTGTGCGGTATTGCAACCCTGCTGGTGGTGTATCGCATCGGAAGAAGCGTGTTCGACAGGAGGTTCGGGTTGTTGTGGGCAGGCGCGTTTATCGGCTCGTTCCTGCCGCACCTGTTCTTCAAGTCCGGCATCATCGATCCGGTGTTCAACCTGTTTATTTTCTGCGGCATCTATTTCCTTTACAAAAGTGATATGGCTGATGAAAAAGCAGGGAGTGCGGCCGGATTCCTCGCGCTCGCCGGAGCATTCCTCGGCTGTGCGACCCTCACCAAGGGACCGGTGGCGGTTATCGTGGCAGTGCTGTGCGCGTTTGTCTACTGGGCGTCACGAAGCGGTTTCGGAAGGTTCATTTCGTGGAAAGGAATTGTGGTCTGCACCGTGACGTGTGCGGCTGTTGCGCTTCTCTGGTACGGCGCCGAGACCATGGCGCACGGGCCGTGGTTCGTCACCAGGTTTGTCAAATATCAGATGGAGCTGTTAACGTCGGGAGCGGCCGGCCACGGCAGGCCATTCTGGTTTCATTTTGTGATATTGCTGTTCGGGTGTTTTCCCGCGTCGTTCATGGCCATCCGGTCGTTTTTTCCCGGCAAGACAGGAACCGAAGAACAGCGGCGGTTCACCCGGTGGATGCTTATCGTATTCTGGGTGGTGCTGGTCCTGTTTTCTATTGTCAAGACAAAGACCGTGCTGTATTCGTCGCTGTGCTATTTTCCCCTAACTTTTCTTGCCGCGTATCACATGCACGCGGTGATGGCGGGAAAACTCGCGTGGAACCGCTGGCTCACCGCATCGCTCGTCGCGTTCGGCCTGATCGTCGCCGCCGCTGTCGCGGCGTTCCCTTTTGTCATGATGCACACCCGGTGGCTCACACCGCTCGTGCACGATCCGTTCGCGCGCGACTGCCTCACGTATCCGGGCCATTGGCATTACGCGGAGATGCTCATCGGTGCAGGATACGGCGCGGCGCTCATTGTAACGGCAATTCTTCTTTCGCGCAAACGTTTCGGCGCAGGGTTCGCGACGCTTCTTGTGTCGACTGCGCTGTGTCTTCAGACAGCAATGATCGCATTTGTTCCGAAAATGGAATACTATACCGACGCCGGCCCCATTCAATTATTCCGGAGCGTTGCTGGAAAGGACGTTTATGCACGGGCGCTTTTCAAGAGCTATGCCGACCTGTTCTATGCAAAGAAGAAACCCGGGGGCAATCCCAAAGACTACGACGAGGACTGGCTGATCAACGGCCCGATAGATAAACCCGCGTATTTCGTTTGCAGAATAGACAAGGCGTGGCAGTACCGCAAGCTGCCGCAGCTGAAGGAAGTAAAGGCGGAGTACGGGTATGTGTATTTTGTGAGGGAGGCGGGGAAGGCTGGGGAAGGCGGGGATGAAAAGGTGGTACGATGAAATGAGAAGGCTATTTTCTTTTCCAGCCGCTCTTCGTGGGTGCCCCCACACGGGTGCTTGATTCTTGCAACTGTCTCCACTTGGGGGCCACCCAGGAGGGGGTAGCGGAGGACCGGCGCGAAATGAGATGTACTCTGAAAATATGAGCGTCGGGCCGGAGCGAGGGGGACGACCCTTGGAATTACCCGACGGGGTAAACCTCCCCCACAAATAATATTCTTGTTGCTAATCTAAACCTTCCCCCAAAATTTATCGACGATGCTTCCTCCCGAGTGCAGCCCCTCTACGTTCGCAAATACTCAACGACTTTGCTTATTCCCCCGATAATTTTCCTGTCCAGCCCCGCCAGTTCCTCCTGCTGCATGTAATCCCTGAGCTCGTTTTTCACCGTATCCTCCGTCAAATCGCGCGCGGCCGATTCGAGGTTGTCAATAAAATCATCAATGCTCATCACCATCGGCTTTGCCCCCTTCTTTCTTCTTTCCACATGGGCCAGCCGTTGTTTGAGGACCTTCACATCCGGTTTTGCCCGCAAAATCACGCACAGATAATACGCGTCATACAGGTCCCTTACAAGGCCCCTTTCATTCCACGCCGCGAGTTTGTGCGCAAGCGCCGAATCAAAATCCATGACGCGGATCATTCTGCCCTGCTGGTTTTTCGATTTCGCAAGCGACGAAGTGCTCATTTCCCGGCTTTCGCATTCAAGGGCGACATTGACCTCAACCTGGACTTTGATGTTTCCCTGTGCGACAAGGTATCGTATGCATTTCGAGTTCACGGAACATGAAACGTCAAGCTCCGGGTTTTCCCTGAGAGCTTCAAGGATCCGGTCCTTTATTTCTTTCTTCGAGACAAACGGTATAAAGACATAATCAAGATCGTTGGTGAAGCGCGGGCAGTCCACGATCCGCAGCTCCATCCCGCCTTTTAATACGGCGTGGCTGCCGAACCTGTCGGCAAGCTGGTTGATTATCCAGACCATCAGGCCTTCCGTGTCATGAATGTCTGCCAGAGAGTACTCCTTTTACAAAGGTGACGAATTTCGGGTTCCTGTACCGTTTGAGCAGGCCCCGAATCTTCTTCATATCCAACGGGGAAACGTCTATGTCCTCGAAAATATTAAAGGAAAAGCGGAATCCCTTCTGATAAAAATACAATGTGTCAAGAAATGCCTTTTCTGCCGTTGCATACCGTATGCCGTTTTCATATGCAAAGGCAAACATCAGATGCGGCGCGATGCCGCAATACACCAGGTTGCCCACGGTGGAACTGAAAATACGGTTACGGCCTGTTTTTACAGCGTATATGGTTTTCGCGGGGATGGAACCAATTAACAGATGGCGCGCCAGAACAGTGCCCAGGCTTATATACGAATCCGGATACAGCCTTTGCGACAGTGTTTCGAGGTTGAATTTTTCCGTTACGTAGAATTCCCGTTTGAAGCGTGCGAGCACGCCGAGAATAACTAGAGCACGGACCCTCCGGTGCAGAAGCAGCGGGGTTTTTTCATTAAAGAGGTTTTTCAAATCGCTGAGGGAGAAGACTCCGCCCATGGGGGAAGACCATTTTTCAATGAGCCGGTAGTCGTCAACGCGATTATTCATAACGACAGATAATATACAATTTATGATATTTACTGTCAATATGAAAATGGTATACCGAATACATTTTATACGACGCAGTTTTTGTCAGTCAGAAAATTTGTCTTGACTCTGCCTCGGCTAGTTTATTATAATAGTAATAAACCAGCCGAGGCCTATTATGTACATGCGCCGTTCGCTTGAAACCAGTTTTCTTGCGTTATCAAAGCAATTTCCCGCTCTTCTGCTGACCGGCCCGCGTCAGGTGGGGAAGACGACCATGCTGCAGAAGATCAAGGAAAAAGGCCGCGCTTCAGTTACGCTCGACGACATGTCGATCAGATCGCTCGCCATCGAAGACCCGAATCTATTCCTTGAGCAGTTTCCGCCGCCACTGATGATCGATGAAATACAATACGCCCCTCAACTGCTCCCCGTTATCAAAATGCGCATTGATCGTGATCATGCGCCCGGTGCCTATTGGCTCACCGGTTCGCAGCAGTTCCAGATGATGAAAGGCGTTTCCGAAACACTGGCGGGCCGGGTGGCGGTGATCGATCTGCTCGGTCTGTCGCTCAAGGAGAAATCCGGTCTGGCCGGCAAGGAAGCGCCGTTTATTCCGTCGCTTGACATTCGCCCAACCGCAAGAAAGGCGCTCCATACTCCCACATCGATTTTCGGTGAAATATGGCGCGGATCATTTCCCGCGCTTTCGGCAAACCCCGGCACCGACTGGTCTGTTTTCTACGGTTCTTATCTGCAAACCTATCTGCACCGCGACATCCGAGACCTTGCGCAGGTCGGCGACCTTGAACAGTTTTCGAGGTTTATCAAGGCATGCGCGGCGCGCACAGGGCAACTTCTCAATATCGCCGATCTGGCTCGGGACGTGGACATAAACATGGCGACGGCAAAACGGTGGATGTCGATGCTCGTCGCCAGCTTTCAGGTATTTCTGCTTCCGCCGTTTCACAGCAATATTACAAAACGTCTGGTAAAAACACCCAAGCTGTATTTCGTCGATACAGGCCTTTGTTCATATCTGACAGGATGGTCTTCACCGGCAACGCTCCGCGAGGGCGCCATGTCCGGTGCAATTTTCGAGACGTTTGTGGTGATCGAGATCCTGAAAAGTCATCTTTTTTGCGCCCGCCGGCCGTCACTCTATTTCTTCCGAGACAGGGATGGAAGGGAAATCGACCTTCTTATTGAGCAGGACAACAAGCTTTATCCTGTGGAAATCAAAAGAAACGCAACAGTCAGGAAGGAGTGGGTGCAGAGTTTTCCTCTTATCGACAGATTCTCACAAAAACGCGGCGCAGGGGCGGTTGTCTGTCTTGTTGAAAATACCGTTCCTATTGACCGGTCTTCTCGGGCAATACCGGTCAGCGGGATTTGACCTGGTTTGTGCTTCCGGGCCCTTGGGGGTTAAACATCCCCCGTTTCCCCAACCCCCACTTCTCCATCCTGTATCCCACCGCCACGCTCAGCACTCCCAACCCGTACTTCACGCTCCTCACAAAATTTATCGACGACGCTTCCCTGAAATACTTTGTGGGGCACGTCACTTCCGCGATCGGGAACCCGGCAAAGCAGATCTGCGCGAGCATCTGGTTGTCAAATACGAAATCGTCGGAATTGTCCTTCCAGTTGACCGATTCCAGCACCTCGCGCGAGAACGCGCGGTAGCCGGTGTGGTATTCGGAGAGCTTCTGGCCCATAAGGATGTTTTGCGCAAGCGTGAGGAAACGGTTGGCTGTGTATTTGTAAAACGGCATGCCGCCGCTGCGCGCGCCGTTGCCCAGAATGCGCGAGCCGAGCACGACCGGATACAGGCCGCCCGCGATAATGCTCGACCATTGCGGGAATGAGCCTCGGCGTGTACTGGTAGTCCGGGTGGAGCATCACCACGATGTCCGCGCCGATCTCAAGCGCCTTTGCGTAGCAGGTCTTCTGGTTCGCGCCGTAGCCGCGGTTCTTTTCGTGCTGCAACACATGCCGTATGCCGATGGCCTTTGCCACGGCCACGGTGTGGTCCCTGCTTGCGTCGTCCACGAGTATCACTTCGTCAACAATGTCCCTGGGGATTTCGTCGTAGGTGCTGCGCAGGGTCTTTTCCGCGTTGTAGGCGGGAAGGACCACGGCCACTTTCTTTCCGAGAATCATTTTTTCTCCAGAGCGTGAAGGGTGAAGCGGTAGCCGGCGAGCGCCCCCGCCATAACGGCCAGGGCGATGGCCGCGCCCGCGGCCGCGTCAAGCGGGAAATGCGCGCCCAGGTACACGCGCGAATACGCGACGACAAACGCCGGGACAAATGCGAACCAGTACCATCCGCCGAGAAAGAAGGCAAGCACGCACGCGCCGCAGAACGCGGTGTTGCTGTGGCCCGAGGGAAACGACCTGCACGCCAGCGGCTCGCCCACGACGTGGACGACATAGGTTCCGTTCACGGCCGCCGGGCTCGCGGACCTGTGGGTTGCGAAATAGCCGATGGGCCGCGGCCGCTGCACGTTGTCCTTTATCTGGGTGTTGACGACGCTCGAAAGAATCATGCCGCCCGCCGCGAACACGAAGAACAGACGGTATTTTTTCCACGGGACCGCGAGCAGGGTGATGCCGAGAAGCAGCGGCGTGACGACCCACCCGTTGCCGAGCCACGTGGCAATCCAGAAGAAACCGTCCCAGAACGGCGCGTGGTGCGAGTTTACAAAACAGAACAAGGCATGGTCGATGGCAAGGGCGAGGGAGATCATGCGCTCAGCATCTCCACACGGTTCCGGCCGGCTTCCTTGGCGCGGTACAGCGCCTTGTCGGCCTTGGAAATGAGAAGGTCGAGCTGTTTTGCATGCTGGCCGTAGACCGCGATGCCGAAGCTCATGGTGACGCGGAGGTCCTCGCCGTGCGGCCCCTTGTACACCGAATCGGCGAGGTTCTGCCGGATCCGCTCCATGGTCTCCATTGCCGTATCGCCGTCCGTTTTGACAAGGATGAGCGCAAATTCCTCGCCGCCGTAGCGCGCCGCGATGTCGACGCCCTGCCGTATGTTCGCGGAAAGCTTTGACGAAATCTCCTTGAGCACCACGTCGCCGAACGGATGGCCGTAGGTGTCGTTGACTTTCTTGAAAAAATCAATGTCGCCCAGCGCAAGCGAGAGCGGCTCCCCGTAGCGGATGGAGCGCGTGATTTCGTTTTTGAGCGCCGACTGGAACTCGCGGTGGTTGATGAGGCCGGTGAGGCCGTCGTGCGTGGCAAGGTTCTGCGCCTGCTCGAGCAGCTGCAGCTTCTCTATGGCCAATCCCGCCGACGTGGCGATGCGCGCGAGAAGCTCGTTGTTGGGATTGGAGAATGCGTTTTTTTTCGTTGATTCCAGAAGGACCGCGCCCCTGCATCCGCCCACGCCGATGGGAAAGGCAAGGAACGACTGCATGCCGCCCCCGCCCGGCTCGCCCTCGGCATAGCGGACCTCGGATCGGTCTTCGGTGAAATTGCGGGAGAACGCCATGTTCTTCGCGTACAGGAGGCTCACGAGCGATTTGCCTTCCAGGGAAAACGTAATCCCCGAAAATGCATCGGCTTCCACGCCCCAGGCCCGGCGTACCGTGGCCGTCTTCGCGTCCGGGTTGCGGAGGCTGAGCGTTATACGGTCGCAGTCGATGGCAAACGGGATGATTTCTATCATCCTGTTGATGATCGCGTCGATTTCCAGGTTCTGGAAGAAGTCCTTCTCGATGGTGCTCATGGCCGCGATGCGCTGGTGCGAGAGCCGGTGCGCGTTGCCGACGTAGGCGTAATAGACCGACAGGCCGATCAGGCGCGCTACGGTCGCCAGGTAGGCGTGGTCGTCGTCGGAAAAGTGTTTGGGCTCGGTGCTGTCGACAATCACGGTGCCGCGTTCCACGCCGTCGCCGGTGTCAATCGGGCTTGCCATGAGGGAACGGATGCCGGCGTCGCGCGTGTAGTAGTGGAGGGTGACGCTGTCGCTCACGATTTCGTGCAGGTTGAGCTGCTTGAGTCCGTCCTTGAGAAAGCTGCCCAGAACTCCCTTGCCCGGGTAGATGACGGCGGCCGCGTTGATGCAGTCGCTTTTCGAATCGTACTTGCGAAGGGTGTAGCCGCCGTCTTCGGTGGGGAAGAGCACGGCAATGGTGTGCGCGTCGAGCCTGCGGCGCATGAGCCGGAGAAAGGTCTCGAGGATGGCGTCGACCGCGAGCTCGACGGACTTCCACTGCTCCTTGCGGTAGGTGGCGCCGAGGACGCTCACGCCGATGCGCGCGGTCTCGCCGTCCACTTCAGTCTCTATCCTGCGGGCCTGCTGCGACACGCCGCCGGCCTCGTCCGCGCCTGTTACAGGCTCGCGGCGCTTCTTTACAAAAGCGATCGCGAGCACCAGGGCCGCCGCGACAAGCGCAAGAGGCGTGCCCGCGGCGCCGAGCCCGCCGCCGCAAAGGTGGAAGACCAGCCCGAACACCACAAGGGCCAGCGCCCAGAGGATTCCTCTTTGTTTAGGTTTCACCCGCCTCCGCAGGGCGCTGCGCGAGCGCCTTTCCCACCGCATCGACGATCGCGTTCCTGTCGATGGGCTTGGTTATCACGGCCGAGAACCCGAGGGAAAGCAGGCTCTTGACGTTCGATTTTTTGATGAACGAGGTGGTTGCGATAACGGGAATGCGGGCGGTCTTCTGGTCCTCGCGAAGGCTGCTCAGCAGCTTGATGCCGTCAACCACCGGCATCATGATGTCGGTGATGACGAGGTCGGGCGCGGTTTCGCGCGCGGCCCTGAGGCCCTCGAACCCGTTGAGCGCGGTCGTCACCTCGTACGTTCCGTACAGGAAAACCTCGAGCAGGTCGAGAGCGTCGTGGCTGTCGTCCACGACGAGCACCTTCTTTTTCGGCGCGGCGGTCACTGCGAGGCCTTCCTGAACAGCGGCAGGGCGATGCCGAGGAACAGCCAATTGCCGAACCACGCGCCCACGATTGGGGACAACTGCCCGTTCTGCGCGAAGGCGATTGCGAACTGGGAAATGATCCAGTAGGAGAAACACAGCATAAGACCGATCCCGAACAAGACCGCGCCTCCTTTCCTTCCCACGCGTGCCGAGATGGAAATGCCGAGCAGGATCACGATAAGGATCGAAAACGGCAGCGCGATCTTGAAATCGAGCTGCGCCCGCCACTTCGAAACGTCTTCACCGCGGCGCCGCGCCTTGTCGACGAAGCTCGTGAGCTCCCAGTAGCTCATTTCCTCGGGGCTGCGTATCTGCGCCACCATGTCCTGCGGCCGCGCCGTAAGAATCGTGTCGGCAAGGATGTCGAAGGTCGTCATTGCCACCGAGTCCTTCAGGAACGTCCGCAGCGAACCCTTGACAAAAGACCAGTGTCCGTTCCGGAAGTCGGCCGCGTCGGCCGAGATCCGCCTGATGATGCGGGGCCCGTCGAACGTCTCGCGCCACACGTTGCGGGTGTACAGCGGCTCGGTGCGGAACTCCCCGAAAAAATAGATGTTTCTGTTGTCGCCGAAATAGTAAAAGTTGCGGCGGTATTCCTGCGGCCGCGCGGCCGGGGCGCTGTGCGCCTGCGCGGCGTGGTCGTCGCCCATCCGCTCGGTGAGTTCCCTTCGCGCGGTGTTCGCCTTCGGGAGCACGCCTTCGCTTATGTAAAAGCCGAACGCCGCGAGCAGTACCCCGAGCGCCATGAGCGGCGTGGCGAGTTGGCGCACGTTGACGCCTGCGGCTTTGATCGCCGTGAGCTCGTTCTGGCGGGCCATGGATCCGATTGCCGACATGGTCGACAGCAGAATGACAATGGGGAACACGAAGCCGAAGAGCCACGGGAGGTAGTACCAGTAGAAAAGCGCCACCGTCACAAACGACACGCCTTCGAACCGTTTGAGGTTCGATACGTAGTCCACCACCACGAAGATGATCACGATGACGAAAAACAGACCCACAAAGTATCCCGCGAATTTACGGATAAGATACGTGGGCAGCCTTCCGGCGATTCTGTTGAGGAGCCGAAAGGGGAGGTTCGCGCACCATGCCGCCGCCGCGCGCGCGCCGCTCAAGACGCCCCGCGGCGCCACCCGCCGCATGGCCGTCGAATGTCTGCCGAACACGGCGTGATAGAATTTCCCAAAGAACGCGAAGGAGATGAACTTCGTCTCTTTTGTCATGAGAAAGAGCAGGATAAGGCCGCAGGCGCCGATCACGATGTTCGCGGTCCACATGGCGGCGAACGGCGAGATCACGCACGAGTCGGCGAGCGATTCGCCGCCGATGAGAAAAGCCCAGTAGACAATGAAGAAAAAGAGGCTGTATGCCGCGGCGACCATGAGGCCGCCCCGCTTCGCCATGATCCCGAGCGGCGCGCCGATGAGCACGAACACGATGCAGGCGACCGGGATGGAGAACTTTTTGTGCACCTCCACCATAAGCTGGCTTATCTTGGTTTCCTGGTACTTTATCTGCGAGACAAGCCGAGACGCCGTGCTGTGTTCGAGCCGCGCCGCCGAGGCGGCGGTTTCCCGCGCGCCCGGCGACCTGAACTGCGAGAACCAGGCGGCAACGGTGTGGGACGAATCCGCTGCCGAGTCCGTGCGCGCCGCGGAATCGGAGCGCGCGGGGCGCGCGGCGAGCCGCTCGACCGAATCGATGCGGACGAGCGCGGAGTCGATGCTTGCCCTAAAGCTCTTAAGGTAGGAATCCTTGGCCTGCCGGTACTGGGCGACCTCGCCCAGCATCATTGCCGAACTCTTCTCGCGGTCGCCGCGGTAGCTGCTGTTGGTACGTCGCAGTTCGGTGTCAACGTTCTTGATAAAGGACACCTGGCTGCGGAAGCGCGCCACAAAGTATTCCCTTTTGCTCTTCGAGTTCTGCCGGTGGGTCTCGCCGTTGTACAGCGTGAGCTTGAGCAGCTTTTCGTCCTTTGTCATGGTGAGGGTGCCGCGCTCGGCCACGGTGGTCGACGGGTCTTCGCCGGGGACCTGCGAGAAAATCTTGACGTCCCGGAGTTCGCCGGACTGCGCGTTCACCTTTTTTACGAACAGGGCGTAATTCTCAAACGAGGTGATGAGCACGCCCGGTTCTATGAGTGCCGCCGGTTTCTTGCGGGAGATGTCGGTAAGGAGGTTCGCGGCGCGGTGGTTGGCGTCCGGAAGGATGTCGTTGTTGAAATAGGTGGTGACCACGGTGAACACGCATGCCGCCGCGAGCACCGGCGCGAGGAGGAAGGTAAGATTGTGGCCCGACGCCTTTATCGCCATGATCTCGTTGTCGCCCGACATCTGGCCGAACGCCATGAGCGTGGATACAAGGATCGACATGGGAATGGCAAGCGCGACGACCCACGCTATATTGATGAGGAAAATCTCGAACACGACGCCCGGGTTGAGGCCCTTGGCAATGATGCTCGGCAAAAGCTGCACCGCAAGCTGCATCGCGAAAATGAAAATCAGGATCCCGAGCGAGTAGAAAAACGGGAGGATGTGTTCCCTGATGATGTATCTGTAAAGGATCATGGTTGCCTTGTAAAATACCTCCTTGAAATATTAATCCAAAGGCTAAATAAGAAGAATCCGGGCGTTCCCCCACTTCGCGGGGTCGGTCTCCCTCCGGGCTCGGCTGTTCGCCTCGTTGCCGGACCGCCCTAGTCGCCTGCGGCGAGGGTCGGCCGGCAATTCGCTCTGGCTCACCCTGCGGTCCACCTAACGCGCGGCAAAAGAAATCTGTTTTGTCAAGGAGTAATACTTGCGCTATGTTGAATAGCACAGCCCGCGCATTCCCCGCGACTTGGCGCGGGGTTAGCGGGCGAATATTTGTTATTCTATTTCCTTAGCTATGGAAGAATCCCCGCCACTTGGGGCGGGGTTCTTCAATTCTCAGGACCGTCGCCTCACCCCGGCCGCCATAGCGGCCACCCCTCTCCACAGGTGGAGAGGGGAAACATAAAAAACAGTATGCTTGAAACTCCCTTCTCCACGCTGTGGAGAAGGGTTGGGGATGAGGCGAACGGAATTTTTTATTCTGAAAAATCAGAAGATTGCTTCGCTCCGCTCGCAAAGTTACAAAGCGAGGAATTCGACCTGTACAACTGCTCTTCGTGGGTGCCCCCACACAGGTGCCAGGTTCTGTAACCGCTTCCTCTTGGGGTGCACCCAAGAGGGGGTAGCGGAGGACCGGTCGCGCAAATTCATGTTTCTTGATTGTAAAGCGGCGCGACCGGGCCGCAGCGAGGGGGAAACTTCCCCCGCCCAGCAAATCTTAATTCTCTTTTATATGCTATAAGATTTATCCTCGATTTTTCCCGCGTACAAAGTATTTTGCAATACGTAATCTTAGGAAACATTTACGAAAACAGGATACGCAATGAACACTTGTGTGCGCCGCGCTTGTCTTTTTCTCCTCATTGCAGCGATAGCCTTTTCTGCATCGGCAAAGCCCAAGAAGCTGTACGACTGCAGCGGCCAGCTCGCAAAGGCCGTGGAAAAGTACAACAAGAAGAAATACGTTGATGTCACCAGCATCCTCACCGACGTGCTCCTGCAATGCCCCGGTCACAACGCGTTTGATTCGATGCTGTATTACCAGGCAAAGTCGCTCCTTGCGCTCAAGAAATACGCGGAGGCCAAGACCGAGTTCGACCGCATCGTGCAGACCTACCCCAGTTCGCCGTTTTACGAGGAATCGTATTACCTTGTCGGATACGCAATGTTCCTTTCGTCGCCCGACGTGGAACTCGACCAGGCTTCGACAAGGGATGCGCAGTCCAGGCTGAAGGATTTCGTCGAGACGTATCCCAGGAGCCCGCTCGCCGACAGCGCGCGAGAGTACATTGCAAAGGCCGACGCGAAATTCGCGGAAAAGGAATTCCAGGCCGCCAGGTTCTACGAGCAGATCGAACAGTACGATGCGGCGGTGGTCTATTACAAGCTGCTCATCAGCGAATACCCGCAATGCAAGTTTGTTCCGCAGGCTCTGCTGGGAACGGCCGAGGACCTCATCAAGACGAACAGGGCGGCGGAGGCCGCCGCGGTTCTCGAAGACCTTTCGCACCAGACCAAGGACGAGGCCATCCTGAAAAAGGCGCAGCTTTTGCAGTCGAAAGTGTCCGCAAAGTAGCGGCGCGGCTCATCGCCGGTGGTGCCCCCATGAAGGATTCTCGCAAAGCAAGGCCGTCCCGCCCGCCGCTCGGCATCCTCGGCGGCATGTTCGATCCCATCCACAACGGCCATTGCGCGGCCGCCTGCCTCGCGCGCGACTATTTCGGGCTCGGAAAAGTGTACCTTGTCCCGTCGGGAATACCCGCCGCACAAATACGAATCCGGCGCGACAAGTCCGGCGCACCGGCTTGCCATGACGAAGCTGGCCGTAAAGGGATCGCCGACGCTTGTCGTGTGGGACGGCGAAATCAGGCGTGACGGCGTCTCGTACTCGGTGGACACCATAGGGGAGATAAGGGCGCGGCATCACGGCAGGCCGCTCTACTTTATAATAGGGTCGGATAATCTCGGCGAGATCGTCACCTGGAACCGCTACCGGGAAATACTCGCGGGCGTCACGCTGTGCGTCGCGCACCGGCCGGGCCATTCCCTGCACGTACCCGAGGAACTCGGAGACGCCGTCATCAAGACGTTTCCCTCACCGGAATGGGCGCTCAGTTCAACCATGATCCGGCGGTACCTTGCCAAGGGCTACTCGTGCGAGCACCTGGTCCCTGCGGGAGTGTTACGCTATATTGCTCGGAATGGTCTTTACAAAAACAAGTTGAAAGTTGAAGGTTGGAAGTTGAAAGTATGACGGAATAGGGCGGATCTTAAGGTTCACATATTGCCAGGATTTTCAGGTGTTGCCTCGGCTGGAATTTATTTGCTTCCAACTTTCAACTTTAAACCTTCAACTCTCTTCTTGATACCTCTTCCGCCCCGCTTCGTACAGATTGTTTCCCCTGCTGTCAATTGCCACAATCACGGGAAAATTCTCCACCTCCAATTGGTACACCGCCTCGGGTCCGAGGTCATCGTAGCACACCACCCGCGACCTCATAACGCATTTCCCGAGCAGCGCGCCCAGGCCGCCGCCGGCGGCGAAATAGACTGCGCAATGCTTTCTCATTGCGTCAACTACGGCCGGGCTCCTGTTGCCTTTTCCGATCATGCCTGCCAATCCGGTTCTTGCAAGCAGGAGCGGCGTGAAGGCGTCCATGCGCGAGCTTGTGGTGGGGCCTGCGCTGAATCGGCCGGTCTTCGGATTCACCGGCGTGGGGCCGGTGTAATAGAGGATCTGTCCGCGCAAGTCAAGGGGAAGTTTCCTGCCGCGCGACAGAAGTTCCATGAACCGTTTGTGCGCCGCGTCGCGCGCGGTGTAAATGGTGCCGGTGATTAAAACTTCGTCGCCTGCACGCAGGGACGTGACAACACTGCGGGAAAGCGGGGGAGTGAGTATGCGAATGGGCTTTTTCATGATGGATTCCAGGAGGCCCCAGCCTAGCTTCTGTCTGATTTGACAAGGCACCCCGCGGTGTCTGTCCGTCAACTGTCAACCGTCAACTGTCAGCTTCCAACTTCTTACAGCGATATTCCCGCAAGCCGTGCCGCGTGGCACGACAGCGACACCGCCACCGGCAGCGTTGCGATGTGGCAGGGGAATGTGCCGA
>CAVWBU010000022.1:0-8144 GCA_963753345.1 uncultured Fibrobacterota bacterium | reverse complement strand
ATAATAAGATTCCCCTTGGCAAATGAAACGTAGAGTCATAAAAGTTCAATTCTCAAGGAGATTCGATATGAAAAGAATTACCTTGGTGACGGCTGCAATCCTTACTTGTGCTGTCGCATGCTGGAGTCAGACATGTTACGAGGCAATTGGACAGACAGTCGCATTTACTCTCAAGGCCGGTGCGAAGAGTGGGCCAGCGGCAATACGTGGAATCTCCGTCATGCGCGACAGACTCTATAACGGCATAAGCGTTACAACAACTAGAGATGGCATCCTTGTTACACTGCCAAGTTTGCAGCGTGGAATTGCCGACATAGCAGTTTACGATGTTGCTGGCCGGCAGATTTACCGGCAACGAGGATTCAACGGTACTTCACTGCATCTTGAAACACGGACGTTCGCTCCGGGTATTTACGCTGCGCGTGTTCAAGTTGACGGCCAGAACTATTTACGCCGCTTTGCGGTGGGCCGGTAGGGGGTGAACCGTGAAAACCATTGCGAACACACTTATTCTCATGTTGACAGCCGCATGTTACACTATAGTTCTTTCCGCTTGGAATGCCTCCGCGCAGGTTATACACGTCAACATGGTGTCTGTGGATAGCGTTTGGAACAGCGATAGCTCTTGGTATGACGTTAACGGGATTTTGCAGCAAAGATACAGCAGAGACTGTCATATTAGTTTCTTGCCACAAGATACAGGCAGTATTGCACAATGCACTGTATCTGTTTCGCTCGACAGCGGAAAAACGTGGGCTCCCAATCCGAATCCACTACAGATCCTAGTCAACTGTGTAGATTCATCAATTCATCAGGGGCAGAAGGGATATGTTACTGTACGCGTCTTGGGGCAGGACAGGCCCAATGTGGTTTTCAGGATAGCAACAAAAATCTGTAAGGTGCCTTCGGGGATAAGCAGTCCGGCACCGGACGCAAAACTCGTTGCTGGGGACACAGTGCTCGTTACTTGGACTCAATCGGTTCGTAGCCCGACAATTTTGTATAACTACAATTTTGGGGACGGGTGGCATCAATTCGCGACCGTTATACCGGTCGATAGCTTTTCCGCAAAGGTAGTTCTGCCAATAACCTCATACGCCGACAGTTTACAGATTCAAGTTGAGGACACCACCTTGCAGTTCTATGCTATAAGCGGATATTTGCACCTTATGTACATTGTTATTACAAATCCGGTAGCTGGCCAAGTACTGAGCGTAGGTTCCACGGTCATGATAACGTGGAAAGACACTCCGGCCAAGCTGTCCTCTCTTCGAATCCGACTTTCGACAGACGGCGGCAGGTCATTCGGCGAGATGTTGACCTCATCGATAAGCGATCTTTCGCAGACGTCCTACGCATGGGTCATCGGTTCAGAACCGGGAGGGTCCTTTTCCTATCCGAGTTCCACGTGCGTCCTGAGAATCCAAGACTACACAAATGACCAACTGTTTGACGTCACCGGCACTTTCAGCGTGCAGTAACCCGGCTATTTTCGTCTCGTTGCCGTTCGCATTCTCTTGATTTTGGAACTGATTTTTGTATCGTTTGTGATAAGCAAATAGTAGTAGTGGTCTTGGTAGTTGCATTGAAAAAGGTGAGCCAATATTGTTGTTCATCAAGAACAACAGTAAATCACTGGGAGGCGGTATGCTTAACAAAGAAATGGATGACTTTTTTGCCCTTGCTGTCGAAGGCATAGGAAAAGAAGATCAGCACTTGCGAATACTTTTCGATAAACTTGCGCCAATGTATTCTGATTGGCACCACGGGGTAAATATTCTTACCGAGCCGATATTGGTGTATCTTGTATTTAAGCAGTTGCTTAGTAAAAGGTTTCTATCGGAGGTAGCCTGGGAGTTTTCGTATCCATGCAACAAGAGCTTACATTCAGATCTTGCATTATTGGAAGAGAAACAACCGAAAGCCCTAATTGAATTCAAAATTTGGTCAAAAGAAGATGATGCAGAGATTAAGAAGGATATTGAGAAGTTGCGAAAAGAAAATGCTACTTTAGGCAAGTTTCTTTTCGTCATTAACTTTGGGGGCGACAGAGATGAGAATGTCAAATATTTAACGGAGCACAATACGGGATTGAAGTTGATACATGATGATCGCATTTTTTCGTCTGTGATTTATCATAAGTCAAAACAACGAGGCAACATGAACTTGGATTTGTTTCTATTCCAAGTTGATGGGTAATTACCAATGCCTGCAAACTGGACTAGCAATGGAATATAGAATCAAACAAAATCCGTATTGCACGATCATCCTTGATCGTGAAACGAATGTGAGGAGTGTATTCCAAGCCCCTGTTCTTTACCCTGCTATTCCTTGATTCTCCAAGTCCGCCATTGTATCTTTCAAACAGCATCTTTTCTTTTGGAACAGTTTTATGAAAACCAAACCATTATTTCCGCACAAGAAGATTGAAGATTTCTGTCGCAGAAACCACGTGAAAAGGCTCAGCGTCTTCGGCTCAACAATTCACGGGGATGCGGGACCGGACAGTGACGTTGACGTGCTTGTGGAATTTGAAGAAGGGCATACGCCCGGTTTTGCGTTTTTTGACATGGAGGCGGAGTTGTCCCGCATCGCGGGGAAAAAGGTGGACCTAAGCACTCCCGCATTTCTCAGCAGATACTTCAGGGACAACGTGGTCCGCGAAGCGCAGGTACAATATGGAAAATAACGGGGATGTTGTAAGACTCAAACACCTGCTCGATGCCGCGGACAAGGCACTGGGTTTTGTAAAGGGAAAATCAAGAAGCGATTTGGATACCGATGAAAAACTCGCGCTGGCCCTTGTGCGGCTGCTCGAAGTGGTCGGTGAAGCAGCCAACGCTCTTTCCGAAAGTTTCAAACAGAAGCATCCGGACATTCAATGGCGTTCTATAATCAGTACGCGGAACAGGCTGATACATGGATATTTTGACGTTGATCTGGATATCGTTTGGAACATAATAACATGCGATCTTCCCGCTCTTCTGGAAAAGCTCCGGCCGAGATAATGACAAGAAGGGAATAGCCGCACCGACGCTATTTCAACCGGAGATTCGCGGACGCGGCTACTCCAGTAGGATTGTATGCGGTCGTAGTCGTGGTGCTTCGTCGCAGGCTCCTCGCAATGACATCTCTCCTTTAATCAATCCGCATTCTGCAATTCTTTCTATTCCCGCGCACAAGTATTTTTGACTCATGTCCATGTCCGCCTCCGCGGTTTCCTCGAAAAAGGCCGCACTGTTCCTGTTCTCCTACGTAAAGAAGCACGCGATTTCCATCGCCGCCGGCATGCTCCTGCTCGTGGCCGTTGATTTGTGCCAGCTTATTATCCCGCAGATTGTGCGCGCAACGGTCGATCTGCTCGGCCAAGAGCACTTCGCGCGCGAGGCCATATTGACAAACGCACTTAAGATTGCGGGCCTCGCTCTTGCCATGGTGGCGCTGAGGTTCCTGTGGCGCATGTGCATCACGCGGCCGGCGAGGAAAATCGAGACCGAGATGCGTGAGGACATGTTTGCGCACCTTACCGGCCTATCGTTTTCTTTCTTCAACAAAACCAAGACCGGCGACCTCATGGCGCTTCTTATCAACGACCTTAACGCCATCCGCATGGCCACGGGCCCGGCGCTCATCGGGCTCACCGACGCGGCGTTCATGGGAACCATGTCCCTCGTGTTCATGCTGTCCATCAACGTCCAGCTCACCCTGCTCACCGTGACGCCGCTTCCCGTGATCGTCTTCATCATGGTTCGCTTCGGCAAGGTGATACAGGCGCGGTTTGCCGACGTGCAGGAATCCTTCGGCGACATCTCGTCGCGCGCGCAGGAGTCGCTGTCGGGAATCCGCGTTGTCAAGGGGTTCGTGCAGGAGCGGCACGAGCTGGATTCCTTTGTGCGGGAATGTGATACGTATGTGGAAAAGAACATCCGGCTTGTAAAGCTGTTCGGGATATTCTTCCCTCTCATCAGTTTTCTCGCTGCGCTGTCAATGTCGCTGCTGTACTTTTTCGGGTCACGCTTCGTGATTGCAAACGAAGTTACCTTGGGGCAGTTCGTGTCGTTCTCGTTTTATATAGGACTTTTTGTGTGGCCCATGATGGCCGTGGGCTGGGTGTACAACATGTACCAGCGCGGTATGGCGTCGGCGAAGCGCATCATCGTTCTCATGGAGGAGAAGCCCGATGTGCTACCGCCGCCCAAGGGCGCGACCGCCGCAATCGCGAAGGGCGGTATTGCAATTCGCGACCTCATGTTCCGCTACGGGCCCGCGGGACCGGAAGTGCTTAAAAACATCACGCTTTCCATTCCGGCCGGCTCGTCGCTCGGCATCATGGGAAAGCCGGGGTCCGGGAAAACCACGCTCATATCCCTGCTGTTCCGCCTGTTTCCCGTGGAGCGCGGCAGGATCGAAATTGACGGATACGACATCAACGACATCCCCGCCGCGGCGCTTCGTTCCTCCATCGGGTTCGTACCGCAGGATTCCTTCCTGTTTTCGGACACCGTGGAAAACAACATCGCGTTCGGCGTGGGCGAGGGCGCGGCGCGCCCCGAGGCGGTGGCGCGCGTGGCAAGGCTGGCCGCGGTGGAGCGCGACATCCTGCAGTTCCCGAAGGGATTTTCAACCCTGGTCGGCGAGCGCGGCATCACACTGTCGGGCGGGCAGAAGCAGAGGCTGGCAATCGCCCGGGCGCTGCTTGTCAATCCGGCAATCCTCGTACTCGACGACGCGCTGTCGTCGGTGGACGCCGCGACAGAGCGGGAGATTTTCACGTCGCTCGTGCCCGAAATAAAGGGTCGTACTTCCATCGTGATCGCACACCGCGTCTCCACGGTGATGCGCTGCGATTCCATCATCGTCCTTGAAGACGGGAAAATTTCCGAGCAGGGGACCCACGAGGAACTGCTTGCGCTGGACGGATTTTACGCGCGCCTGCACAGACTGCAGACGCTTGAAGAGAACATCTCACAGGAATAGAGGCGAGGTCGCGGTGGATTATTTCCACGAAGAGGACAGCACAGGCACCGCCCTGTTCGACAGGCGCCTCATGCGTATCCTGTACGGGTACGTGATGGCCTATAAAGAACAGCTTTTCTTCTCGCTTGCCTGCGTGGTGGTGATCACGTCCGCCACGCTTGCGGTTCCTTTTCTCACCAAGACCATTATCGACCGGTATGTGGTGAAGCAAGGGTACCTTGCCAACGAGCAGCTCCTGCCCGCAGCGCACAATGCTGAATTGACAAAGAGGGGAAAGAAGTCCCTGCGGCTTTCGGGCGGGCGCTCGTTTTTGTTCCAGTCGCAGCTTTCGTTTTTTTCTCCTGCGCAGATCCGCTCGTTCGTCGCCTCGGGCGCTCTGTCGGCGCAGAAGTACACGCTCATCGAGCGGCCCGGGCCGGAGGGAGGAACAGCCGGAAAACTTGCGTCACTTGTTGCACGGGGGGAGGCGCTGGAATATCCGGGCGGCCTGTTCCTGGTGAAGCCTGCGGCGCTTGCCGGCTTTACAAACAGGGAACTTCTTACCCTGCGCCGCGCCGACGTGCAGCGCGCCGGGCGGTTCGTCCTGCTCATCATTGCGGTCTTTTCGGTCCAGTTCGTGGCATCGTACCTGCAAATAGTGTCGCTCATGAGGCTGTCGCAGCGCTCCATGCGCGATCTGCGGCGCGATCTCTTTAGCCACATCATGTCCCTGAAAACCGCGTATTTCGACAGGAACCCGGTGGGCAGGCTCGTCAACAGGGTGACCAACGACGTTGAGGTGCTCAACGAGATGTTCTCCTCGGTGCTCGTCACCCTGTTCCAGGATATCCTCATTCTTGCCGGCATCACGGCGGTCATGTTTTACGCAAATGTCTACCTGGCCTGCGCCGTTGCGGTCACGTTTCCCTTCCTGTTCGGCGCGACGCTGCTGTTCCGGATCAAGGCGCGCGGCGCTTACCGCGTCATCCGCACGAAAATCGCCGAACTTAACGCATTCCTTAACGAGAACATCTCGGGCATGCGCATGGTGCAGGTGTTTGTACAGGAGCTCAAGCAGCTGCGGAAATTCCGCAAAATCAACAACGAGGTGTTCCGCGCCAACATCACCCAGCTGTACGTGTATGCGGTGTTCCGGCCGGTCATCGATTTCTTCAGGTGGTTCGCCGTGGCGGCCGTGATGTTTCTCGGCGCGAACCTCATTGCCGACGGCATCGTGTCGTACGGCCTGGTGCTCATGTTCCTGTCGTACATCGGGAGCTTTTTCGAGCCGATCGGCGATTTGTCGGAGAAATTCGACATCATGCAGAGCGCGACCGCGGCGGGTGAAAAGATCCTGTCGGTGTTCAGCGCGGCCGCGGCGCGTGAAAAAACCGATGCCGCCGCCGAGGCCGCGTTCCGCGCCAGGTACGGCGCGCCTGCGGCCGGCCGGGTGAGGCTGGCCGGGGAAATCGCGTTTGACAATGTGTGGTTCGGCTACAGCCCGGGGGAGTGGGTCCTTCGGGGCGTTTCCTTTTCGGTCAAGCCGCGCCAGACGCTCGCCATCGTGGGGGAGACGGGGTCGGGAAAATCGACTATCATAAGCCTGCTGTCAAGGCTGTATCCCGTGCAGAAGGGCGCGATTTCGATTGACGGAATAGACATCCGCGATATCCCGTACTCGGCGGTGCGCGGCAACATCGCGACCGTGATGCAGGATGTGTTCCTGTTCTCGCGCAGTGTGCGGGACAATGTGACCCTCGGGAGCGGCTACAACGCGGAATCGTTCGGGCAGGCGGCGCGGATCACCCATGTCGACACGTTCATAAAGCGCCTGCCCGGCGGTGAAAACGAACCGGTGATGGAGCGCGGCGCCACGTTTTCGGCGGGCGAGCGCCAGCTATTGGCCTTTGCCCGCGCGCTGTATGCCGATCCCTCGATCCTCGTGCTCGACGAGGCGACCTCGAACATCGACACCGAGACCGAGCGGCTCATCCAGGACGCCATCGCCCACCTCGTGCAGGGGAGGACGTCCATCGTGATCGCGCACCGGCTGTCCACCATCCAGAACGCGCACAGAATATTGGTTTTAGAAAAAGGAGTGATCGCGGAGGAGGGGGATCATGCGTCGCTGCTGGCGAAGAGGGGATTGTATTATGAGCTTTACAAGTTGCAATTTGGAGCGAGGTAAGCCATAAAAAGAAGTCTTGGGCGTTTCCCTCGCTGCGCTCGGGTCGGCCGTCCTTCCGGTCCACCCCTTCGGGTGCTTCCCAGGGTCGTCGGCCTTCGGCCTCGGGCTGCCTGCCACGAGGGCCCTTCGGGCCGTGGTCAGGCAGCACCGCGCTCCAGTGCGGCCTCCAGTCCTGCCTAACGCGCGGCAACGGAAATCTTATCAGTCAATTTCTTCTTCTTGCGCCATCCCGTTCAGACTTTCAAGTATTGACAAATACGCCTTGCTATAATACACTTGTAGATAAGAAGTGTATGGTCTGGTCGTCTGGCTTATGTGGGATTCGGGAATAAGGGATTCCAGACAAGCATGAAAATTCTCAGTATTACGAGTTTCTTAGTGCTACAGGTGGCTGCATGCAGCAGGTATCCTTCTGCTCCCCAGTATGCCGGCAGCGGGGATTGCGGAAAGGCAACGATACCTACCAATCTTCAATTCAAGGACAGTATCCAATACTGGACAAGCTTCACAGGTGTCCCAGAATCCACGAGATACTATGAAGTGCATAGTTACTTGGAGATTTACAATTACGAGAAGGAGCTCGTACAAAGTGGTCGCATCGTTTCGGTTTTTCCACTATTTGTTACCACAAATACGCCTGCTGCTGGCGAAGAAGGTTACGACATATATTGGAATGGTCTAGACATGAATGGGAAAAAGGTGGACAATGGCGTATACATCACGAAGTTGAGCTGGATCTCTCAGATTGACACTACTTGCAGCTGCGGTACTATCTTGCTCACCACAAACTGATTGCAACAGCGTCGTGTTTTAAACTCTCTTTCTCGGTGCCCCCGCAGCCCAAGGTTCCTTCTCGCATCTTATCTCACTAGGGGGCTACCCAGAGGGGGCAGCGGAGGACCGGCGCGGAATGAGCTGAACTTTCATGTGACGAGCGCCGGGCCGGAGCGAGGGGGACACCTCCCCCCACGAGAAGTTCTTCTCTTATCTTCTCTCAAAA
>CAVWBU010000021.1:0-293838 GCA_963753345.1 uncultured Fibrobacterota bacterium | reverse complement strand
GAATAAGTTGCCTTGAATCTTCAGAGAAGGGAAAGATGTTGCCGGTTGAAATGTTGATTATACGCATTAATCAAGTCTCCCTTCTATACCAGGCCCGAAAAATACCGTACACGGGCGCGCTCGAGGTAGGACACGAGCTTTGCGTGGTGCGCGATCTTGTAGGAATCCGCGTCCTCGAATTCAACCGTTATGGGGATGGAAAATTCATGCAGCGGTGATTTCATGGGTTGATGAAATACTCAAAATTGAAGGGAAAAGGCCAGATGGATTGCAACAAAATCGGCAACCCCTTGGCCGCGCCAATTGCCCGGCAGGCGTTTTTTCTTGATTTTGCCCGCAAATGTCCCTATATTATGAGTAAGGTTGCCGGTGATTAGGACCGGGGAACGGTGGAAAGGCCGGGAATGTCGTCAACCGTAAAGAAAAAATCCTTGCAGCGGTTTCTCATTTCGAAAAATCGAAAACCTATCAGTCTGGGGGGTTACATGACGAATAAGCTTATCGGCATCGTGATGGTGTTGTGCTTTGGAGCTGTCGCGCAGGTGAACTTAACGGGGACCGTCACCGATGCTGTCGGCGGGTCTCCTCTACCCGGCGTTCTCGTCGCTTTGAAGACCTTGGGAATTTCGGACACGACCGATGCGCAAGGGAAATGGCAGATCATTGCCACACGATCAACAGGGGCAGGCCGTTCTTCCGCCAAGATCATTCCGGGAAGCAGAATTGTCGGAAACCTTCTGAGGCTTAACATTTCAGAACCTTCACCCGTGACGGTTGAACTGTTCAACGCCACCGGAGTAAAAATGACGACCCTGTTCAAAGACGCGTAATTTATCCGGCGGAACGTATGATATCAACCTTTCCGCTTCACGGGTTGCTGCAGGACTGTATTTCATTCGAGTTCGACAGGGTAATCAAACCTGGATTCATCGCTATCTGCCGATGCAAACCGCGGTTCAAGGCAATTTGACAAATAATGGTATGCGGGGAAGCCGGAATGGGTTGGCGAAGAGGTTGGAGGCAGGAGCGACAATCGACACCCTGGTATTCAGTAAAACCGGGTATGGCTCGATAATAGTTCCGATTCAATCGTATACCGGCACAATCGATACCGTGAAGATGGAAGCGATCCTTTCGGCTCCTTCGATTTCGAGCGTAACGCCGGGTGACGGCAGCGTGACCGTAACCTGGGGCGCCGCAACCGGCGCGACATCGTACAACCTGTACTACAATACAGGAACGACGGTTGCCGAGGCGACCGGATCAAGGTTAACAGGGGTGGCATCTCCGAAATTGGTATCGGGATTGACAAATGGGACGCAGTACGCATTCGCCGTAAGCGCGGTGAATGCCGGCGGAGAGTCGGGATTGAGCAATGTAGTAACGGCGACGCCTCAGGCAATCCCTGTTATTTCCAGCGTAGTCGCTGGAGATGGCGGCGCTACGGTAAGTTGGGGCGCCGTAACCGGCGCGACATCGTACAACCTGTACTACTGCCCGGAACCACGGTTGACAAGACGAGTGGATCAAAGTTGACAGGTGTGACATCTCCGAAGCAGGTGGCTGGTTGACAAACGGAACGCAGTACGCCTTTGCCGTGTCCGCGGTGAACGCCGGAGGAGAGTCGGGATTGAGTAGCATAGTGACGGCGACGCCGCAGGGAGCTAGTTGTCAATATTGCTGACACCGACGGAAATGTTTATCACACAGTTACAATAGGGACGCAAGTCTGGATGGTGGAGAACCTGAAAACCACCAAATATAACGATGGCACCGCAATACCATTGGTAACGGATAACACTGCATGGGCCGCTCTTACAACACCGGGGTATTGCTGGTATAATAACGATTCAGCCACCTATAAGAATCACCTATGGAGCATTGTACAATTGGTATGCCGTAAACACGGGCAAACTGGCCCCGACAGGCTGGCATGTACCAACAGACTCCGAATGGACCGTGCTCACCACGTACCTTGGCGGAGAGAGTGTGGCAGGGGGGCCGCTGAAAGAAGCCGGCACGACACATTGGACTTCTCCTAATACCGGCGCTACAAATGCAACCGGTTTTTCGGCGCTTCCGGGCGGTTATCGTGACAACGCTGGTGCATTCACACGCCATTGGCAACTACGGTAACTGGTGGTCGGCTACGGCGAACGACGCTACATACTCGTGGGACTGTTACATGTACTACGACAGCGCGAATGTGTCCCGTAGCAACAACAACAATCAAGTCGGGTTCAGTGTCCGGTGCGTTCGGGATAATTGATTATTTGACAAACTGATAGGGACTTACTGAGAGGGGCTTTCTTTTTTCGCGGGCCGGTGGGCGTATAAGGAGAGTTTCTTTACAGAAGCTCATCTTTCCCCCATTTTCCCCGGTCTCACCGTCCGCATCTTGAACTCTTGCAGTCGTTGACGAGCCACGAGACGATTTCGAATTCCAGCGTGTTCGCCCGCTCGTTGAGCCAGCTATCGTATAATGATTCCTTGATTCTTCCCGTTAAAAAACCAGGCAGATGATACTTGCGATAAAGCGTAGGAGGCGAATCTTTTTCGTCAAGCATCTGGTTGTGCTTTCGCCGTTTGCTTTTCATTCGGTCTCCCCGGATATGAAGCAAGGCATCTTGGCGATAACTTCTTTTCGCGGGTCGCCGTTTTGGACAATCAAATAGCAGGCGTAACGTGAGAGCTTATAATCGACAACTTCCTTAGTGGCGGTTTTAGGCATCCTTATCGTTTTGCTGACCTCAGCAAAATGATCCGAAACCGCATATCCGCTATTCTTGCAAGCGAGCATTGCCCTGTCCAATACCTTGGAAAAATTCCGCCATTGTACATACTCAAGAACGGGCGCAAGTTCCCTAGCGTACCAGAATTCACTTCCATCATCCGAAAGGTGCTTGATATCTTCAAAGGATTTGTATTCTTTTGCCTGTAAGTTACTCATGCTGCCGCCTTAGCCGGATACTTTCAAACGTCGCATGACTTGCCTTTTCAATTTCATTTGGCATTTTGGGATTCCTTTTTCAATGGTCATTAGTCAATGACAACCTTGTATCCGTCTTTCACGCCGAAAGCCTTGCACTTGCCAATCGGTTGAGGCTCACCCCGGATTCCGCGGCCTCTAAAGCGAGCCGCCGATGAACTTCCGGTGGAACACGGACGATAAACTTTCCGCTGTACCGTTTTGAAGTAACCGGAACCGGAATGGCCTCGCCATTTCTTTTCATATCGCTGATGGCGTTCGCGACAACTTCCCGAATTCCATGGATCGCAATTTCCGGTGATTTTGCAAGCCAACTGAGGCTGGGAAATTCGGCGCAAAGGCCGACATATTCTTTGTCTTCTTCGGACCAGATTACACGGTAGGAGTAATGATCATTAAACATTTTCATTTTGCAGCCTCGCAATCGCTTTGAGAACTTGTTTAACTTGATATGGTTTCGCCATGCCATTGTCATCCTGAATATTCACTCTCGGGTCGCCCGGCCAAGGCATTTTATATACCCCGTGGCTTGATCCGCTTTGCCGCGGTTGCCCAAAGTAATGATTGCACACTCCGCAAAGGTCGGAAAACCGGATATTCTTCGCACTCCGACGCATTTGTATGAGAGTCTTCTCAATTCTTGTCATAGTAAATACGCCAAAGATAGTATCACTATTGATACCATTGAATATACCGTAAAAATATTATGAAATCAAGGCGAAACGTTGGGAAAGCAATTTTTCTCATCCCCTCGCCGGGTGCCTTGTCTACCCGTGGACTCCCTTGCGGCCCTCAGGAAGCCACCTGCAGCAGAAATATCGGGTTTTGCGATTGTCATCAACGCCGATGGCACGCGGGATAAATTGTTCTTTATCGGAAAGGCAATGTATTTTAGTGCTTATCGTAATCTTATACGCCAAAAATCGGTTGCAAAGAAGGAGCCCGTATGGTCGACAAGGAACTGCTCGATATCCTCTGCTGCCCGGAAACCAAACAGGACGTTAAACTGGTGGAAGGCGACGTGATCGCGAAAATCAACGCGAAGATAAAGGCGGGTGCGCTCAAGAACCGTGGCGGCGAAGTGGTCAAGGAGCAGATCGACGCCGGCCTTCTCCGTGAAGACAAAAAATATCTCTATCCGATCCGGGAAGACATCCCGATCATGCTCATCGACGAGGCGATTCCCTTTGAGCAGGTGAACGCATAGGCCGGTTTCCCTGCAGCGCCCTCAGCGATTGACGTATACCAGACCGGCCGAAAGGACAATACAACGATGAAAGCTCTTACCGCGGCGCTCGTTTGCGTGATGGTGACCGGACTGACCGCGAGTTCAGCGCCGGCGTCCGGCTCTAAGGCCGATTCGCTTTCGAAGAAACAGGCGCCTGCTGCGAAGGTCGATTCGCTTGCGAAAAAACAGGCGCCCGCGACAAAGGCCGATTCAACTGCGCAGAAACAGGCTTCGGCTCCGGCCGCCGATACTTCAAAGCACCCTCACTTCGGTCATTTGTCAATAAGCACCGTGCCTGCCGGCGCGGAGGTCAGCCTCGACAGCGTCCAAAAGGGCCAGAGCCCCCTTACGCTTGACAGCCTTGTCCCCGGCACGCACATCCTCATCGTGAAATCCGCGGGATATTTCGGCAAGAAGGTGAGCGTGGACGTTCCGGCCGACAGCGCCGTGAGCCTGAACGTGGCGCTGGTTTTGCCCGCGCGCCTCGTCGTTGTTTCCCAGCCTTCCGGGGCCGCCGCGTTTCTTGACGACAAGGAACTTGGCGTCACTCCGTGCGACAATCCCCGGATCAAGCCGGGCGACCACACTCTCAAAATTGAGAAGGCGGGCTTTGCGCCCCTTGAGAAGCGGATGACCTTGACGGAAGGAAAAACCGATACCGTGTCGGCCGCCCTGAAGCCCATCGCGGCCGCAGGCACGGCGCAGAAAGCGGCGCCGGCGGCAAAGAAAAAGGGATTCGACAGAATTGCCGCGATTGTCGCCGTGGGGGCCTTTGTGGTTTTCGGCGTGGTCATCCTCGCCGTGGAGATGAATGAAGCCGCGCACTAGAAATCTTTGCCGCACCACTGCAACAAGAAACAGTCCATGATTTTTCCGCACCGCTTCCTGGCGGTCGGCGCCCTTGCCGCGCCGTTGCTGTTCGCCCAGACGGTGCAGGTGCCGGGCGGTTCCTTCACCATGGGAGCCGACAACGGCGCGCCGATCGAAGCGCCCGCGCACGAGGTGACGGTTTCCCCGTTTTCGATTGACAAGACAGAAGTCACCTTCGCCCAGTACGATTCATGCGCGGCCGCAGGCGCCTGCACCCCCGCGCACTACGACGACGGCGCGTGCGTGATCTGGACGGGGCAGGGGTTCAGAAACGTGCGCGTTCCGCAGGCACTCCGCAACGCGCAATACCCCGTGGTCTGCGTCACCTGGTTCCAGGCCCAGGCCTTTTGCAGGGCCCGCGGCAAGAGACTTCCCACCGAGGCGCAATGGGAATACGCGGCGCTCGCCGGCCGACAAGCCCAGTACTCCTGGGGAGACGAACCTCCCTCACCCCGAAGATGCCCGCTGACGCCGGCAAACAGTCCGGCAAAAACAGCATCCTTTGCCCCGAACCCGTGGGGACTGTACGACATGACCGGCAACGTGTGGGAATGGACGGCCGACCACTACGATCCCGACTACTACGCGTCCTCGCCCCCATCCGACCCGCAGGGCGCCGACGCGGGCCAATACCGGGTGATACGCGGCGGCGGCTGGTATTCGACGCCACAGCAGCTCCGGATAAAGAACCGCCATTGGTTCGAACCCAATTTCGGGGAAGTGAGCATAGGATTCAGATGCGCCCGTTGACAAAGGCATTTGTCGCTTCGTGTCTGGCGGCGTGCGCATTTGCATGCCCCGCTGCCGCGGTGCAGGTGCGCAGCGTGGACCGCGACGGCAGGTCGGTCCAGCTCGACGGGTTTCTCCTCGAGTGGAACAAGCGCGACGCGGCGCCTCTGTCGAAAGACTCACTCTGGCTGTACGATGTGCTTAACACACGCGAAGGCCTAACCGGGTACTTCGCGTCCGCCGGACGCACAACGTGCGGGCTGTGGAAATTCCGGTTCCTGCCGCACCGCCTCTCGCCCTATTGCTTTATGGAAATGCAGGCCTCGCTCGATTCCCTGAAGCCGTTCTACCGGACCGCCCCGCTTGCCGGCACGGCGGCAGGCGGCATCGCCGCAGAATGGGTTATCCCCTGGGACAGCATCTGGCACGACTCGACGGGCGCCTATCAGGTGGGCGTATTCGCCTTCGACACGTGCGGCGACACCATCCCGCCGCTCATCCTTACGGGCCGGGTCTATCACCGGAAGCCCGCGCCGTGGGGCGGTGTTTACACGAAAGCCGTTTTCCTCGGCGCCATGATGGTCATGCTCTTCTGGATGCAGCGGAAGACGCGGAAGAAGAAGAGAATCAGGCGGTGGAAACCGCCCCAAGGAGATGACGCAGGCGGCAAGGCCAGCGGGTTGACTGTTGACAGTTGACCTTGACAAATAAGTGTCCCGTGGTCCCGTTCCGCGCTACCCGCATCCCGCAATAATGTCCCGGTTTCCTCGTAGTCTTCCGTCGCTCTAAAGTATTTTATTTCCTAAAGGAAATTCCGTTCGGGTCAACATGCCAGCATTCCATGATTTTGAACGCGCGCTGCTGTGCGCGTTCTTGACCACCGCATTTTGTGCCGTTTTCACGGCCGCAGCGACCTTGCCTGCCGACACCGCCGCAGCGCCCACCTCCACCGTATCAAGCGACACGATCCGGCAGAAGACCGCGATACCGATTGCACCCGTAAAGGCGCAACACCCGGCCGCGGCAAAGGACACAACGAAAAAAGCCGGTGGGAAGGGCGTGCTCGACACCGTGTATTACGGCGCCGACGGCGGTTATATCGACTACGACGTGGAGAATAAGCGTCTCAATCTTATCGGCAATGCGGTGGTGAAGTACCAGGACATCACGCTCAACGCGGACTCGATAACCTACCTCATGGACGACGGCCTGCTTGTCGCGTCGGGCAAGCCGCAGCTCGTGGAGAAACGCGACACCACGGTCGGCGAATCCATGGTGTACAACATCAAGACGAAACGCGGGCGCGTGAAGTACGCGAGCGCGCACATGGACGACGCCTACTTCAACGGCAACAAGATTGTCAAAGCGGAAAACAACGACCTTTTCATCGAGGAAGGCAATTACACCACCTGCGCGTTCGTCGACACGCCCGATTATTTCTTCTACGGAAAGACCGTCAAGGTCGTTCCCAACGACCAGGTGATAAGCAGGCCCGTGGTCTTTGCGCTCGGCGACGCGCCCGTGGCCTGGCTCCCCTATTTCATATTTCCGCTCGAACGCAACCGCAAGAGCGGGTTTCTCACTCCCATCTGGGGCGGACACCCCGAATCGGGCGGCTACCTTGACAACCTGGGATACTACTTCGTGCCCAACGAGTACGTGGATTTCACCGCGTGGGCCAAGATAATGGAGTTCAACAATTTCGTTTTCAACGGCGCCACCCGGTATTCGCGAAAGTACTGGCTGAGCGGCTCGCTCACGGGACAATACGCCAACAGCGGGACCTTTCTCACCAGGAGCCAGCAATGGTCCCTGGACTACACGCATAACCAGAACATCACGCCCGACGGCAACACAACGCTGTCGGGCCGCGGCACCATGGTGGGCACCAACAACTTCTTTACCACCTATTCCGAGGATTCGACGCAGATCCTCAACCAGAACCTCAACGCGAACATGTCTTTGTCGCAGAGAATTCCCGCCATCAACGGGAGCGCCAACGTCACCTGGAACAGGAGCCAGAACCTTACCACCGGCGAAATAACCGAGGACTTGCCGAACGTCAACTTCAACCTGCCGTCGCGTCCTCTCATCCCCTTCACGCCGAAGGAAAATGTGCCGGACAACGAAAAGAACGAGGCGGCGTGGTACAACAAGATTTTCTATTCCTATCAAGCAAGCGGAATCATGCGCAACTACACCGGCGCGGGCGACACCGGCGAGTCCTACCACAGGAAGGCCATCGCGCAATCGTTCAGCCTGTCCTCGCCGCAAACGCTGTTCAAATACCTTACCGTGAATCCGAATTTCAACGCCCAAGCATCGACCTTCGACATGTACATGGACACCTCCGCCAACGGCGACACCACGTATATCAGTGACACAATTTACGACACCCTTACGCGGGCGCAGCTGACCAAGAAGTCTCCCGCTCCCCTCGTCGTCGAAACCTTTGACACCCTCAACAACATCACTCAGCTCCACGATACCCTGTTCAAGTCGGTGGACAGCGTGGCAATCATAAAGAGGCCCAATTACACGCAAACCAACAGATGGAAAAGCGACTATTCATGGAACGCGGGCGTAAGCCTTAGCACGAACCTGTACGGAATATTTCCCATTCACATCTTCAACTTTGCAGGGCTGCGACACACCTTCACGCCATCGCTCAGCTACACCTACACGCCCAAACATGACCTGGACGTTCAGTTCACCCCGATAGAGCCGTACGCGCCGGCGAAGGCAATACCAAGTCAAAGCGTGGGCATCAACCTTGCCAACGACCTTCAGGGAAAGCTTCTTGACAAGCCGGCCGCACCGGGCGAAAAGCCGGCCGAAAAGAAGTTCGAGATCCTTTCGGCAACCCTGTCGACCGCGTACGATTTCGAGGCGCCCACCAGAAAATTCAGCGACCTTTCCATTTCCGCAAACACCGGATACGAAATCGTGCGCGTCGGGTACAACTCGACCTTCTGGATGTACGATGAGAACAACAGGCTCTCCCTTCCCCTGCTGCACCAGTACAGCGTCACCATCTCGCCGTCGAGCTCACTCGGTCTGCACGGCACCCTGTGGGAAGGCGACAAGATCGCGGCGGACAGCCTGATGCCGAAATTCGACCTGCACTATCTGCGGGCCGGGCCCCAGCAGTGGCAGGCGGGCATAAGCCCGACCTACACCTTTTCGCAGTCGCGGACGTCGCCCACCGATCCCTTCGTGACCAC
This sequence comes from uncultured Fibrobacterota bacterium, assembly GCA_963753345.1. Taxonomy (GTDB): domain Bacteria; phylum Fibrobacterota; class Chitinivibrionia; order Chitinivibrionales; family FEN-1185; genus FEN-1185. The sequence continues at coordinate 284,798 of CAVWBU010000021.1, read as the reverse complement.
CAAGCAGTACAGCCTGAGCACATCCGCATCCGTCAACTTCACGCGCAACTGGTCGGTGTCGTGGAGCAGCACCTACAACTTCGTGACCAACCAGCTCGTGGACCACGACGTGCATTTCCACTACGACCAGGAATGCTGGGACATGCGCTTCGACTGGCGGCCGGCGGGGTACAATCCGGGATATTATTTTTTAATAAATATAAAGAAGATACCGGAAATCAAGTGGGAACAGCGGAATAATTAATTGAAAAATAAGTCTTATTTCGGGGGAGAGGTACAGGGGCCTCAAAACTCACGAGCTAATAAGGGCGCCCCGCCGAAGACGGCGGCGGCCGTCCTTCCAGTCTCGGCCTGCGGCCTCGGGCCGCCTCGGCCCTATGGCCCACAGGGCCGGGTCCGGGCGGCACCGCGCTCCAGCGCGGCCTCCAGTCCTGCCTGGCGCGCGGCAACAGATGTCTTATCAGTCAAGAACTCCTTCTCGCGCCAATCGGAATCCTCAGGTAGTAAAACATTGGCCTTGATTTGACCTCTCAACCTCTCAACTTATCAACTACTCCACCTGGGTGCCCCCGCACAGGAGTCTGGTTCTGCAACTGAATCCACTTGGGGTGCACCCAGGAGAGGGGAGTGCCGAGGACCCCGCAGGTTCGCCAAAGGCGAAACGAGGAGGCCGAGGCCGGGGGAGATACTTCTCCCCCGACGTCTTGATTAAATCCTATACTTTTCACACAGTTCTTCGCTCGCCGGCTTGACCTCAACCACCCGCTGCCCATCACCCTTTGTCAATACCAAGGCACTAACAGCCTTTGTCCTTTCGCGGGTGTACTTTGCGAAGATCGAACAGGCGAGCATCATCTCCTCTTCCGTTCCCTCACCTCGAACGAGTCCCACCGGGCCGGGAATGTCTCTTAGAAGTACCTGCGTGTCCTGCGGAAGGCGGAGCGAATCGATGGGTTCGTTTTCCGCGTCGTCGCGCGCCTGGACAAACAGGAGTTTCGGACTTATCCTGAAATGCCTGCCGTAGGCAAGCAGCTTGAAATCGTTGAGGGAAAAAGCCCGGGTCGTTCTTCTCCAGGTCGGCATAGCGCTCGGCCGTGCGCACATGCGTGAGCAGGCACCCGCCCGCGGGCGACGGGTACGTGAGACCGAACCCGGCCGCATAGGCCATCTGGCCCTTGCGGCCTCGTCCCCAGAAGTCAAGCATGTCTTCGCGCTTGATCCATCCGCGTTCTTCGGGAATGGAGGCCTTGAGGATCTTGGCGCACAGCGGCCGAACGATCATGCCTCTCAGGCCGGATTCCCTTTCTATTATGTCAAAGCACTCCCGGCGCTGGGACATGGGCCGCTGGCCCACCACCTCGCCGGTGGCGATGAACGACGCGCCGGTTTCGGCCATGATGACCGCGGCCTTTTTGAACCGGTGTATCCTGCAGTCGATGCATGGGTTCACGTTCTTGCCGAACCCGAACTTCCGCGACTTGAACATGTCAAGGTATTCCTGCCCCTCCTCCTCGATGCGCAACGGCACGTTGAGCGCGGCGGCGCGGGCCTTGATTTCGCCGTGGGAGAGGCCGAACCCGGAATAGAACGGCAGCACGTAGTTGAGCGCAAGCACGTCGAACCCGAGACGCATGAGCAGGTGCACGGCGATGGTGGAATCGAGCCCGCCGGAGAACATGACGATGCATTTCATACGGCAAAAAATATGTTCACCGCAGAGTCCTGTGCTGAGCTTATCGAAGCGCGCAGAAATCGCAAAAAAGACAATTCAAGAAAGAAAATGCACTATAGGGCCCCGTAAGACAAGGAGAAAACTCCGAGAAATCAGAATATGGCAATCGCCTGGAATTTGCGCTGGAAAGTAGGAGGAGGTAATTTTTCAGTGATCGACCAGCAAGGGAATCTCTTGTATACCAGGCCCAATCGCCGAGAAATTGCCGCCATCATTCCGGCATTTGACCACGATCTTATGGTGATCGGCATCAGAAAGTATTTCGACGAATTGAAGGTGCCGATGATTGATGAAAGGCACAGCCCCGAAGGCGACGAATGGGACTTCTTGTTCGACGGGAGGCTCAATCGCCTGTACCTGGAGAGCAAGGAAAGCGCATTGGCGCTGACCGGGGACGTGTCCGAAACCATCATTGCCGCTCTCACCAAACTCTTTGGCAAACCGCCATCGAGTCTTGACAGATAGGATCCATCAATCACCATGAACCATTTTGTCGTGCTCTTCCCAATCGCCCTTTACCGCAAGGCCTGCCGGGAGAATTTTCGCGGTTGACGAAGAACGCAGAATAACCAAGAGGCGGATTGTTCCGGATGCATAAGGTTGCGGCACGCACGGTCTTCTTCTGCGCCACGCTGACTGCGCTCCTTGCCGGTTGTTCAACCGTTCCTTCCTCTCCGCCTCCTACTCTTGTCATATGCGACAAGGGAAGCTCTTCCCCTTCTGCGCCCAACAATTCCCGCTTCGGAATATTCTCGGAATCGTTTTTCGGCGACTATGCTCCGGCCCTGGATTCAATAACCTCGCTGCTTGGTGCCAAGCCGGGATATGTTCTCTGGTATCAGCAGATCGACGACCCCTTCCCCACTGCCGTTGTCAGCACAAACGCCTTGCGAAACATTTCCACCGTCGTGAGCATCAACGTGATATCGCTATCGCTCGATTCGGCCGCAAACGACACGTTGCTTGACGAAGTGGCACACGGTGCATGGGACAGCGCGCTTGCGCTGTTCGCCGCCGCAGCGAGGCAGGTTGCCGCCCCCGTTTACATAAGGTTCGGCTACGAAATGAACGGCACATGGTTTCCCTGGGGCGGCAGGCCGGCCCCGTTTATCGCCGCATGGCTCCATGCACGGCGGGTTTTTGCCCTGCAGAACGCCTCCAACGTGCAATGGATCTTCTGCCCCGGCGCGGTATGGAGCAATCAGACAGTAATCAGCAACATCCTGCCGTACTATCCGGGAGACAGCGCGGTCGATATCATTGGGCTTGACGGATACAACTACGGAGACCGCTACGACCCGTATCATTCGTGGGAATCATTCGAAGACATCTTCCGCTCATCGCTGACAGGATTGGCCGGGATAGGCAAACCTCTGTGGATCTGCGAGACCGCATGTCCCTCGGACGCCCGCAGGCCTGCATGGCTGCACGGAATGTTTTCGTTCATGGACGACAACCCGTGCGTAGGCGCGCTCCTGTGGTTCGACGCCTTCAAGCCTCCGGAGCCCGATTTCCGCCTGGAATCCGATACGGCGTCGCTGAATATTGTGAGACAATGGTTGACCAAATGAGAACATTCTGCCTCCACGCGGGGGAATATTTCCGAAGGATCGGTGCGCAACGGTGGTGTTCGGATCGCATCGCGCAATTCCCGTAACCACATTGTTGTATTTTTGAATAATGGAAATTCCCATCCTCTTCGAAAACAGCGACCTTTTCGCGGTGTGCAAGCCCGAAGGCCTCACCTCAATTCCGGGTAGCGAAAAAGGGAAAGACACGCTTCTTTCCCTTCTGTCAATAAAGTACGGTCGGAAGCTCTTTGTCGTCCACCGGCTCGACAAGGACGTGAGCGGGGTCATGCTGTTTGCGAAAAACGCAGGGGCACATAAATGCCTCAACGATCAGTTCGCCGCACATACCATAAGGAAAACCTATCTCGCCCTTGTGCACGGCACGCCCGCCAACGGAAGGGGCGTTATCAACAAGCCTATTCATCAGTACGGTTCCGGCCGCATGGGCGTGGACGAACTGCGCGGAAAGGCGAGCGCCACGGAATACGAGGTGGCGGAGAAGCTCGGCAATTTCTCTCTTGTGAAGGCGCACCCTCTCACCGGCCGGAGGCACCAGATCCGCGTGCATTTCTACAGCATCGGCCATCCGATCGCGGGCGACAGGCTATACGGCGATAAGGCGGCGCAGGCCGCGTTTCCGCGCATGATGCTGCACGCGCAGGAGATAACGTTCAAACTTTTGTCGGGAGAAGAGAAGAGGGTTGAAGCGGAGGTGCCGGAGTCGTTTACCGCTGTTGTGGAAAATCTTCGTAAATCAGGGAAATAGAGAAACGAGTTGGATGTTGGAGGTTGAAAGTTTCAGGCTAGAACCCAGAATAGAATTTGGTTTTCTTTTCACTTTCAACTTTCAACTTTTAACTCTTTTACACCCCCGTATGCCCGAACCCGCCCGCTCCTCTGTCCGTCTTTGAAACCGACCCGCTTTCCGCAAAGTCAATATTGTTCGCCACCGGCGCCACCACGAGCTGGGCAATGCGGTCGCCGCGCTTAATGGTAAAGGGCGCGCTCCCCGCGTTAGCAAGGATCACCTTCACCTCGCCGCGGTAGTCCGCGTCTATGGTGCCGGGAGAATTGAGCACAAACACGCCGTGCTTTATCGCGAGGCCGGAGCGCGAACGCACCTGTACTTCGTATCCCTTCGGGATTTCGAAGCAGAAACCCGTGGGCACCAGCGCGCGCGCCGAAGGTTCGAGCACCACGTCGGTTTCAATCGCGGCGGAAACGTCGCAGCCGCTGGCGTCCTTGGACATCCGCAACGGAAGGGGCAGGCCGTTTCCGTGAGGCAGGCGCTGGACGATTATTTTCGGGGGAGATTTTTTGGGCATGGGAATCGCCATTTCTATTTTGTGGCAACCCAAGAATCATGACCAAATTACCATGTGACCTGAATAAAGTCAATTTCCAAGAGCTGACTTTTACGATGTGACCGTAAGAAGGTCAGGATCGGAGTCAAAAAGAAAAAGGGCGCCCTAAAGCGCCCTCTTATTTCGCCGTCAATTTTCACCTACTGCTGCATTTGCAAAAACCGCGATTCGGTCGAGATGCCGTTCTGCTCCAGCCGAAGCACATAGATGCCGCAGCGCGCTCCGGTAAACGGGATGATCAGTTCGTGCGTGCCGGCGGAAAGGAACCGTTCCTGCGCGGTCACAACGGTTCTGCCAGCGCAATCCATGAGGGAAATCCTCACCGGACCGGCGGCATTGCAGGAAACGGACATGCGGCCGTTTGCAATCACCTCCGCCTTAAGGCCCACGGGGCGGGCGTGCACTGGCGCTGCTGTACGAATATCGGTTCCGCCCTTGAGCCGGAATCGCGCCCAATCAGAATTCCAGGCTCCCTGAGCAAATGTTATCTGAACAACCTGCAATCCCGTATCGAGTGCGACCGAATCGACATTGAAGTTGACGGTCCAATTATGCCAGATTTCCGTCACTCCGCCGGCCGGAGGAGTCACCAGCACGACCGCGGGAAGGTTTTTAACCGAATCACTATGGACCTTTGCCCCGTCGTAGTAGGTGAGCGTGATGAGGTTCGGGGGTGCGTTGACATTGGCGAGCTTGAAGTCGACATAATAGGTGCCGGCCGTGTTGACGTGAACCGTATATTTCGGATTCAACCCTGCGTTCATATATGCAAGATGCGAGGTCGGATGCGTGGCATTTACCGAAGAATCAAGTTGCCCGTTGGTACCGTAGCCAAGACAGTCGTAATCCCAGTTGCTGTAGGCCTGCGTTGTCACATTGCCGCCGCCGACATCGACGAATATTTCCTTTATGACGCCCGGAAGCTGTTGCGGTTTGCCCAGGAGCGTGTCGCCCGCGTACGGCGTGCCCGTGTACCCGGGCGGAATCGCGGCGCCGGCCATGGAGACGAACAGGAAACAGACAATGGCTGGAAAGACAACCTTAGCGGGATACAACATGGTAACAACTCCTTTTTTAAAAACGGTGATCTCCAACTGTTTAAAGACCATCCCACCTTCTCCCTGCACGTGTAATATAGCACGCGGAGATAATTTTTTCCTTGAAAATATTCTTTGTTCATGTGTCAACCGCCTGGCGGCACGAGGGTGTGGCCCTTCAATAGAATTCCGATTGAAGATCATACGCCGCAGAAGAAGAACCCGGATCGCAGATCCGGGCCACACGGGTTGGAGGGAGATTTGTCAGACAGGGCACCCGCGCGCTGTTGTCAAAGAGACCTCACCCCAACTCCCCCGTCCCCTCTTCCCCTCTCCAATAGGAGAGGGGAAGAGGGGTGGCCCGGAGCAGAGCGACGGGCCGGGGTGATGGGGTGAGGTCAAAAGGTCTCACGGCCAAAAGAAATCGGGCGCTTTCGCGCCCGTTCTTTATTGTTGCGGCGGTTGAGCCGCCGGCTGCGGTGCCGGAGTCGGTGCCGGCGGCTGGGTCATCAGCGCTTTTTTGGAAAGCTTGACTTTCCCGAACCGGTCGAACCCGATGAGCTTGACGCGGACTATGTCGCCCATCTTGACCACGTCTTCGGTCTTGTTGACCCGCTTGAGATCGAGCTCGGAAATATGCACCAGGCCTTCCTTGCCGGGAAGGTATTCCACGAACGCGCCGAAATCGACGATGGACTTTACTTTTGCGTCGTAGATGGCGCCGAGTTCCGGCTCGGCCACGATGCCCCTGATCCTCGCCAGCGCCGCGTCGCGCTGCTGCTTGTTGGCGGCAGCGACCTGGACCGATCCGTCGTCGTCGATGAAGATGGTGGTGCCGGTGGTCTCCTGGATGTCGCGAACCACCTTGCCTCCGGGGCCGATGATCTCGCGAATCTTGTCCTTCTCTATCATAATGGTGGTGATGCGCGGCGCGTATTCGGACATCTCCTTGCGGGGCGCCGGGATCGCCTTCTCCATTATGTCAATAATGCGCAGCCGCGCGCTGTTGGCCTTGGCCAGCGCCTCGCGCAGCAGCTCGGGCGTGACGCCCGCGATCTTGATGTCCATCTGGATGGCGGTGACGCCGTCGCGCGTGCCGGCCACCTTGAAGTCCATGTCGCCGATGTGGTCCTCGGTGCCCAGGATGTCGGTGAGGATCACGTGGCGGCTCTCGTCCTTGATAAGCCCCATCGCCACGCCCGCCACGTGCGTCTTGACGGGCACGCCTGCGGCCATGAGCGACAGCGAGCCGCCGCACACGGTGGCCATGGACGACGATCCGTTTGATTCCATAATCTCCGACACTATGCGGATGGTGTACGGAAAGCTCTTCTCGTTGGGTAAGATGGGCGCGAGCGACACTTCCGCGAGATGGCCGTGGCCCACTTCGCGCCTGCTCACCGAACCGAGGCGCTTCACCTCGCCCACGGAGAACGGCGGAAAGTTGTAGTGGAGCATGTACGACTTGTCGTATTCGCCCTGGATGTCCTCGATGTGCTGTTCGTCAAGCTTGGTGCCCAGCGTGGTGGCCACGAGCGACTGGGTCTCGCCGCGGGTGAACAGCGCCGAGCCGTGCGCGCGCGGCAGAATGTCGAGGTCGCAGGTGATGTTCCGTATGGTGTCGCAGTCGCGGCCGCCGATGCGGATGCCCTTTTCGAGGATGGTTTTGCGCATGTCCTCTTTTTCGATGTCGTGGAGCGCCTCCGCCATCACCTTTTCTTTTTCCGGATATTTTTCCTTGAGCTTCTCCTGCACCTCGACGAGAAGCTCCTTGATGCCTTTGTAACGCGCCTTCTTGTCGCCGTTGAAGCTTATCTCATGGAACCGGTCCTTGACAATATCCAACACGTCGGCGCGGAGCGCCGACTCGTCGGCCTGCACCGGCGCAACATAGGGCTCGCGCTTGACGCCGGCCTTTGCCACGAGTTCCTTCTGCATCGCCACGAGCTTCTTGATCTCAGCGTGCGCGAGCATGATGGCGTCCACAATCAAGTCTTCCTTCACCTCGGACGCATTGCCTTCAACCATCACGATGGAATCTTCCGAGCCGGCGACGATAAGCGACAATGCGCCGGCCTCGGTTTCCGCGAGCGTGGGGAACACCTTGAGCTTGCCGTCGTAGGAACCGACGCGCACCGCGGCGATGGGCATAAGGAACGGAATATCCGACAGGCACAGGGCGCACGATGCCGCGGTGATCGCCATCGCGTCAGGGTCGTAGGTGTCGTCGGCCGAAATCACGGTGTTGATGATCTGCAGTTCGTTCTTGTAGGCCTTGGGGAAGAGCGGGCGCACGGGCCTGTCGATCATGCGGGCGCACAGCACTTCCTTTTCGGTGGGCTTTCCCTCGCGCCGAAAATAACCGCCCGGGATCTTGCCCGCGGCGTACGTTTTGGCGATGAACTCAACCGTGAGCGGGAAGAAATCGGAATTCGGCAGTTCGTTGCCTGCGCAAGCGGTCGACAGCACCATGGTGTCGCCTATCCTGGCCACGGCTGCGCCGCCGGCCTGTTTTGCAAGACGCCCTGTTTCGAGCGAAACGTTGACGTTGCCGATGATTGCATCGACTTTCTGATAACTCATGAATCTCTCCTGAAAGCAGCGTGTCCGGTTCCGGAGCTACTTTCTGATGTTAAGTTTTTTGATAATCAGTCTGTACTTCTCGATGTCGCGCTTCTTGAGGAAGTCAAGCATGGCTTTTCTCTGGCCCACGAGCTTGAGCAGTCCGTGGCGCGAATGATGGTCCTTGACGTGGGCCTTGGCGTGTCCGGTGAGAAAATTGATGCGCTCGGTAAGAAGCGCCACCTGGACGCCCGCGTCTCCCGTGTCCTTGTCGTTCTTCCCGTACTCCTTGACGATCGCGGCATTGCGATCCTTGGCTATCGGCATAGTCCCTCTCCTGCAAAAAAGTTTTGAATGATGGTAACGTCGTTCTTCATCTGCCGCACGAGCACGTCTTCCGAGGTAAAAGCCTCGTCCTTCCGCACAAGGGCGTGGAGCCACAGGTGCGCCGTCTCACCTTCGCCCGGGACCTCGCCGGTGAAATCGAACTCGTGGAATTCGAGGTGGAAATCACGGTTGGAAAAGGTCGGACAGTTCCCGAAATAAAAAGCCCCCCGCCATTTCTTCGCCTCATATTCCAGCGTGGCGGCATATACGCCGGGCGGCGGCAGAACCTTGTTGTCGGCAGGCCGCGTAAAATTGAGGGTCGGAAACCCCAATTGCTGGCCCTTCTGAATTCCGGGGACCCGTTTCGCCGACACAAGATACGGATGCCCGAGCAAGGCCACCGCTTCCTCCATGGCGCCTTCCACGATCCGTTTGCGGATCTCCGTGGAGGAAACCACGGTGTCCCGATGCGTCAATGGCGCAACGGGAAATGTATTAATATGGTTCCTGCCTGACCCGGACTGCAAAAAGTTCTTGTTTCCCGACTTCTTCCTGCCGAACGTGTGTTCATCCCCCATCACCCATTCTTGCGCGTGCAGCGTCTCCACAAGAACAGTGTCCACAAAGACCTGCGGTTCCGTGGCGGCGAACTCGGACGTGAAAGGTATCCAGGCCAAGTAATCGACGTTGTGCTGTTCAAGAAGAAACGCCTTTTCCTCGAGAGTGGAAAGCACAGGCGGAGCGGATTCCGGCTGCACCACGGAGCGCGTGTGCGGATCGAAGGTGACGATGATGCTCGAAAGGCCTTTTTCACGCGCACGCTTCACGACCTCCTTTACAAGGACCTCGTGGCCTTTGTGGATGCCGTCGAAATTGCCCACTGAAATGACGGAGCCGGTTACTAAGGCGGGGATGTTTTTGTAGTGAATAAGATTCATATTAATAAATACTCTAAAAGATATGGGCGTTTCCCTCGCTCCGCTCGGGCCGGTCTCCCTTCGGGCTCGGCTGTTCGCCTCGTTGCCGGACCGCCCCTAGTCGCCTCCGGCGAGGGGTCGGCCGGCAATTCGCTCTCGCTCACCCTCCGGTCCACCTAACGCGCGGCATCGGAATTCCCATAAGTCAAACTACTCTTCTCGCGCCGACCGGCATCCGCAGGAAATTGATTGCCGTTTCTTTAACTTCTCAACCTCTCAACTCCTCAACTTCTCAACTTGTTTTACAAACACCTTATCCGGATGATACTTTCCTTCGCTTTTCTTGAGTACCGCCGCGACGTCGCCTTGTCCGTTATAAGCAATCACCAGGTCATCGCTCTTGTCAATTGCGATGTCCTTCCCCATCGCCTACGGTTTCGAGCTGCACCGGACCCAGCACGACCGAGGGGACCGACCCCAGTGCTTTGGCCACGGGCACAACGTGCACCGAAGGGTCGTTGGCCGCGGCCGCGGGTGACACGGCATTGTCGACCGCAAACGGTCCAATGGCGAGCCGCCGTATGAACGATGCGAAGGCCAGCGTTCCGAGAGACTTTGCAAGGTCCCGTGCGAGCGAGCGGACATACGTCCCGCCGGAGCACGTGACGTCGAGGGACGCCTCGGGCGCATCGAACCGCGCAAGCGCGAGAGAGGCTATGGCGACGGTCCGCTCTTTCAGTTCAAATACTCTTTGCCGGCGCGCGAGATCGTACGCGCGCTCTCCCTCCACGCGCACGGCCGAAAAACGCGGCGGCGTCTGCGTGACGCGGCCCGTAAACTTCGGAAGCGCCGCCCGCACCTCTTCCTCAAGCGGAACGCGGCCGCTGGCGGCGACCACGGTTCCCTCACTGTCAAGCGTATCGGTCTCGGCGCCGAATGTTACGCCGAACGAATAGCGCTTGGGCTCGGCAGGAAGGCAGGGCAGCAGCCTTGTCGCGTCGCCCACCGCGCAAATCAGAAGACCGCTTGCCTGCGGGTCGAGCGTGCCCGAATGGCCGGTCTTTTCTCCGCACGCCCTGCGCAGCTGCCGCACCACATCAAACGACGTGGGGCCTGCGGGCTTGTCAATAAAGAAAAAACCGTTCACAGCGCTTTCTCAATGATCGAAAGCATCTTGGGTTTCGCCTCCGCAAAGGGCAGGGTCATGGTGCAGCCGGCCGCGCTGGAGTGCCCGCCGCCGCCCTCCACGCTCTGGGCGATCCTGCCCACGTCGACGCGGCCTTTTGACCGGAGGGAAAAATGCGTTTGCTTTTCGTCGTACTTGATGAGCACGCCCACTTCCACGTCCGCGCCCATGATGGTGAGGTCGGCCATGCCTTCTGAATCTCCGTAGGTGGCGCCCAGCTCCTTGATGAGTCCGTACGGCATTTCCATGCAGCAGACCGCGCCGCCATGGTAAAACGCAATCGTGGACCAGATCCTCGACTGCAGCAGCAGACCGCCCGACGAAAACGACGCGTACACCTTGTCGTAGATCTTCGCGGGGTCGGCGCCGCGGTCGCACAGGTCGGCGCACATCCGGAGGATGCCGCCGTTGGTATTTGAAAAACGGAATGCGCCGGTGTCGGTCATGATTGCCGCGTACAGCGCCTCGGCGACATGCGGGGGATAGGCAAGCTTCTTGTGCGTAAAGTACTCGTAGATCAGTTCCGCCGTGGCTGCGCCGTTCTTCTTGACGATGTTGAGCGTGCCGAACAGCACGTTGTCGCGGTGATGGTCCATGTTGACCACAACGGTGCTCATGTCGGCTATGTTCTCCCAGCCGAGCCGGCTCGGGTTGGAACAATCGAGCACCACAAGCACATCGAACGGGCCGGCCGGTCTTTCGGCGGTGAGCACGCCAGAATCGGTGAGGAACTGGAACTTTTCCGGCAGCGTGTCGTTGTCGTAGACCACCACGCGCTTGCCGAGGGACGTAAGGAACCAGTGCATGGCAAGCTGCGAGCCGATGCAGTCGCCGTCCAGGCCCACATGCGACGATATGAGAAACGAGGAAGAAGCTTGGATGATGGAATCGAGTTCAGACCAGATCATCTTGTATTTCTTTGAAAAGCCGGCCCATGTGCTCGCTTTCGTCAAGTGACTTGTCCAGCTTGAAGTACAGCCGAGGGATGAATTTCATCACGATCCGGCCGGCCACGACATGCTGCAGATACGGCGCTGCATGGTTGAGTACGTCCAGCACCGCCTTCTGCTCGGCGGCCGTCCCCATAACGCTCACCATAATGGTTGCGTTGCGGCAGTCCGGGGCAAGACGCACCTCGGTGATGGTGACGACGTCGGGAATGCGCGGATCCCGCATTTCCGCGGCAATGGCAAGGCCTATCTCCTTACGGAGTTCCTCGCGAAGCCTTTCAACGTGCCAGTGCATAATACAATAAGAATGGTATGGTAATAGAGTGACAAAGAAGAAGGTTGATGACACGCCGATCCTGCCAGTCATTTCAACGGCAGATTGCTTCGTCTTGCTCGCAATGACACCCTTATACTCAGCATGGTTCACAACGCTCCAACGCGTCTACCATTCACCAACGCTCCAACCTTCTACAGCGCCAGCTTCCTCGCCACCTGGATCTCCTCGTACACCTCGACGCGGTCGTTCTCATGGTAGTCGGCAAAGTTCTCCAGTGTCAGGCCGCACTCGAAGCCGGAAGCCACCTCGCGCACGTCGTCCTTGTGCCGGCGCAGCGAGGAAATTTTGCTGTCGACGATCTCGACGTCGTCGCGGATGAGGCGCGCCTTGCTGCCGTTCTTGACGGTCCCGGAAACAACGAAGCAGCCGGCGATAACGCCCACCTTCGACACCTTGAACACCTGCCGCACCTCGACCTGCGCCGTCACGTTTTCCTTCACCTCGGGTTCGAGCATGCCCTCCATGGCCTTCCTCACCGCTTCGATCGCCTCGTAGATGATGCGGTAGACGCGGATGTCAACGCCTTCCTTCTTGGCAAGTTCGCGTATCTTGCTGTTGGGGCTCAGATGGAACCCGATGATGATGGCCGTCGACGCCAGCGCCAGGTTGATGTCCGATTCCTTGATGGCGCCCACGCTCTTGTGGATCACGCGGATCTTTATCTCACCGGTGGAAAGTTTTTCCAGGGACGAGGCGAGCGCCTCCACTGACCCGTCGACGTCGCCCTTGATGATGAGGTTGAGCGTCTTGACGCTGCCGGCCTGGATCTGTTCGTACAGGTGGTCGAGCGAGAGCCCTCCCATGCGGCGCAGCTCCCGTTCCTTCTGCGCGAGCCTGCGGCGGGCGCTTATTTCGCGCGCCTCTTTTTCGTCGGCAACCACGCGGAACGAATCGCCGGCCTGCGGCGTGCCCGACAGCCCGAGCACGAGCACCGGCTGCGACGGGCGGGCGCGCTCCACCACCGTGCCGCGGTCATTAAAGAGGTCGCGCACGCGCCCGGAGTGGATGCCGGTGACGAAGGCGTCGCCTTTGACAAGCATCCCCTTCTCGATGAGCACCGTGGCCACCGGGCCTTTCCCTTTGTCAAGTTCCGATTCGATCACCACGCCGCGCGCCGGGCCCTCGGGGTTCGCCTTGAGCTCCATGATCTGGGTCTCGAGCGACAGGATTTCCAGCAGCTTGTCGACCCCCTTGCCCGTCTTGGCGGAAATTTCGACGCACGTCACCTGGCCGCCGTAGCCTTCCACGAGCACGTTGTACTGCGCAAGCTCGTTCTTGACGCGGTCGACGTTGGCCGTGGGCAGGTCAACCTTGTTGATGGCCACCACGAGCGGAACGTTCGCGGCCCGCGCGTGGTCGATCGCCTCCTTGGTCTGCGGCATCACGCCCGCGTCGGCAGCGACAATGAGGACGATGACGTCGGTGATCTGCGAGCCGCGCGCGCGCATGGCGGTGAACGCCTCGTGGCCCGGCGTGTCGAGGAACGTGACCGTGCCGTGCGGCGTGGTGACCTCGTATGCGGCGATGTGCTGGGTGATGCCGCCCGCCTCGCCGGCGATCACGTTGGTCTTGCGGATATAATCAAGGAGCGACGTTTTTCCGTGGTCCACGTGGCCCATCACGGTCACCACGGGGGCGCGCGGCTCCTCTTTCCCGCCGGCGGTCTCCTCGTCGGCTTCGTCGGTCTCGGTCGCGTATTCGCTCATGAGCTGGGCGGTGAACCCGAATTCGTCCGCAACAAGCTCGATGGTCCCGAAATCGAGCCGCTGGTTGATGGTGACGAACAGGCCGAGCTCGAGGCACTTGGCGATCACCTCGGACACCGCCGCCTGCATCATGTTCGCGAGCTCCGCAACCGTCACGAATTCGCTTACGTTAAGTATCTTCTTCTCCTCGACCGTCCCGTCTTCCTTGGGACGCGCCTCCTTCTTGTATTTCTTGCGCTCCGAGCCGCTGCCGATCTTGGCAAGCGTTTTCTTGATGTTTGCCTTGAGCTGCATTTCGTCTATTTCCGGACGCTCCGGCTTTTTCTTGCCGCCCTTCTTCTTCGCCTTGCGGAACGACGACCTCCCCCCGCCTGCGGGTCGGCTGGCGGTCGACGGCGCGGTCCCTGCGGCGGGCGCCCCAACGGGCATAAACGCCATGGTCTTGATTCTCGGCGACTGCTCCTCGCGGGCGCGGAACTCTGAGGAGCCGAATTCGCGGTTGCGGAAGCGCCTTTCTTTTTCCCGCTGCGCCTCGATGGCGACCGCCGGCAACGGCTGCGGTTTTTTGACCTCGGTCGGAGGTGCGGGCGCGGGCTCCGGTTTTTCCACTTTGGTAAGGAGCTCTTCCTTGGCCTTCGCTATGATCTGCTTCTTGCGCTCGTACTCCTTCTTGATCTCGGCCCGTTCCGATTCGAATTTTTTCTTGATTTCGTCGCGCAGGTTCTCGTCCACCGTGCTCATGTGGCTCTTGACGGGAATTCCCATCTGCTGGAGCATCTGGACGAGAGCCTCGCTCGAAACCTTGAATTCCTGGGCGAGCTTGTACACTTTTTCTTTTGCCATTGCGAACCTCTGCTGGTTTACACGGTGCCGGCGCCGCCGTGACGGGCGCGCACCGATGCGCGCGCTATGCTTCTTCGCCGTCCCGGCCTTCGGCCGGCTCTTCACCGGCGACCGCTTCGCTGCCCGGCGCGGCCTTGTCCGGATCTATTTCTATTTCCGACTCCGATTCGGCTTCCACGGCGTTCTCGACAAGCGACTCGATGGACGATTCCGGCTCCAACGCCGTTTCCGCCCCTGCAACCGCCCCGGGCGCTTCGGTACCGGGAAGGTCTTCCGGCTCGACAGCCTCAACGGCGCCTTCCCTGGGTTCCTCAGACTCGGGCTTGGGCGGCAGGCCCGCGAGGATCGCGGTGCGTTCTTCTTCCGTAAAGGCCGCGAACTCCTCGTCGCCGTACACGTCGATGTCCTTCTCGATCATCTTGGAGGCGAGCCTGATGTTCTGTCCTTCCTTGCCGATCGCCTGCGCAAGATCGTCCTCGCGGATGACGACCACGATCTTCTTCTCGGTGACGGGCACCACGCGCTTCACTTCCGCGGGCGAGAACACGCGCCGTACGAGGAGCGAAAGCTCCTCGGTCCAGTTGATGATGTCGATGCGTTCGTTCGACAGTTCCCGCACGATGGCCTGCACGCGGTTGCCCCGCATGCCCACGCACGCGCCCACGGGGTCCACGCGGTCGTCGCTCGTGGTGACCGCGATCTTCGAGCGGAAACCCGGGTCGCGCACGACCTTCACGATCTTCACGGTCTTGTCGAATATTTCCGGGACTTCGAGCTCGAACAGGCGCGCCAGGAACTCCGGCGCCGTCCGGGAAACGATCACCTGCGGCCCTTTGGGGTTGTTCTTGACTTCCACGATGCACCCGCGGATCGGATCGCCCTGGCGGTACCGCTCCTTGCGGATCTGCTCCTTGTACGGCAGAAGCGCCTCGGTGCGGCCGAGGTTCACCAGGATATTTCCCTTGTCAATCTGCTGCACCGTGCCGGTCACGAGTTCGCCGATGCGCTCGCTGTAGTCGGCGAACACCTTTTCGCGTTCGGCCTCGCGCACCCGCTGCACGATCACCTGCTTGGCGGTCTGGATGGCGCTGCGCCCGAACCGGTCCATGTCCAGCTCCTGCATCAGCTCGTCGCCCACCTCCAGGTCCGGGTCGGCTTTCCGCGCCTCCTCAAACGATATTTCCTTTTCAGGATCGACGACCGTCTCCACGACCGTCTGGCGCGTGTACACTTCGATGAGCCCCTTTTCCTTGTCGACCTTCACCTCGACGTTGGTGGGCTTTCCCAGATACCGTTTCGCGGCCGTCACGAGCGCGTCGCGGAGCGTGTCGGACACAAGGTCCATGCTGATGCTTTTCTCCTTGGTGACGCTGGAAAGCGCCGCCGCAATATCGAGGGCCTTGACATTTTCGTTCTTGTTCTTCGCCTTCATGGTCTGTTTCCTTTTAAGAGTTATTTGAAACGGATGTCCAGTTTTCCCTTTGCAATGGCGTCAAGCGGTATTTTCTTTTCGGCGCCATCGTCACCTTCAACGGACAGGACGTTGTCGGCGCATGAAACGCATTTTCCCACCACCACGGGCCGCTGCGTTCCTTCGCCCTTGAGTTCGAGCCGCACGTACTGGCCGATCACCTTGACAAAATCGTGCTGCGTGGCGAGCGGCCTGTCGGCCCCCGGCGAGGAGACCTCGAGCGTGTACGGCGTGGCGGAGAAATTCTCCACATCGAGCAGCATCGACAGTTCGCGGCTCGCGTTTTCGCAATCGTCAATCGCGACGCCGCCTTCCTTGTCGATAAAGACCCGCAGCACCGAATGCCGCCCGGCCGCCACGAACTTGAGGTCGTACAGCTCCATGCGCAAAAACTTGAGCTTTCCCTCGATGATCGGCCTTATTTCGTCGAGCGTCATGGGCACCACCGCGACAACCGGGTTTTCACATCATAACAAAAAACGGGCTTTCGCCCGCCTTCTCCCAGATGCACAACTCCCTAACGACAATTAAATATATATGATATGTGAATGGAGGGGTATGTAAAATTCTCCGCTGAGAGCGGCGCGCAAAATCTTTTATTTAGAAGCATAGTTCTTTTTAACCCACTCCACGGCTTCTTCTCTCGACGTCAACTTGTTCTCAAGCTGCAGATCGTACGCCTCACCCAGTATTTTCCCGAACAGCGGCCCGGGCGCAAGCCCCATGGCGATGAGGTCTTTCCCGGAAATCAACGCAGGCGGCTTGATTTCCTCGACCGGCAGCTCGGCGCGCTTCTCCTTGACAAAGGTATAATTTGACAGGTCGCCGTGGCTCGCCAGGCAGTCCACGCGGTGGACTTCCAGTTCGTCGTCGATGAAGGGACGAGACAGAAACCGCTTGAGCGTGGCAAGCCGCATCTTCGTCACGTTGATGAAGTTCATGTGGTTGTCGACCACCTCGCACACGCTTTCCAGAAGGGAATTCGGCGCCTTGAGCCTGCGGAGCAGGCGCGCCGCCATGGTCGCGCCAACGCGGTCGTGGTTCGAAAACCGTATGCGGTCGCTCACCGAAATGGTGGCGGGTTTGCCGATATCGTGCAGGAGCGCGCCCCAAGCCGCAACGTGCGTGGGGTTTGCAAGCAAGGACAGCGCGCGCACCGTGTGCGCGAACACGTCGCCCTCGGGGTGGAATTCCCTGGGCTGATCCACTCCCGCGAGGCCTTCCACCTCGGGCAGAACAACGGCAAGCAGCCCGCTCTCGTGGAGGAGCACCAGCGCCCGGTCGGCGTGCGGACCGCAAAAGATTTTGTCAAATTCGGCGAACAGACGCTCGGCGGAAATCCGCGCTATGCCCGCGGCATTGCTCGCAAGCGCCTCCCACGTGTGGTGCTCTATGGCAAAGCCGAACCGCGCGGAAAACCGTATGGCGCGCACCATGCGAAGATAATCCTCCGTAAACCTTTTGCCGGCGTCTCCGATGGCGCGCACCACACTCTTTTCGATATCCGCCCTGCCGCCCACATAATCGAGCACGGTTCCCGCTATCGGGTCGAAGAACATTCCGTTGATAGTGAAGTCGCGGCGAAGCGCGTCCTCCTTTTCATCCGCGAATGCCACGGAATCCGGGTGGCGGCCGTCGGTGGACCCCACGTCCCTGCGGAACGTGGCAACCTCGAAGGGGATGCCGTCGCGCATCACGATCTCCACGCCGAAATGCTCTCCCACCGGGATCACATGGTCGAACAGCGCACGCACGGTCTGCGGCGTCGCCGACGTCGCGATGTCGATGTCGGCGGTAAACGGCTTTCCCATCACCATGTCGCGGACGCACCCGCCCGCATACAGGGCCCGGTGGCCGTGCGCGGCCAGGGCCTTGACAATATCAAGTGCGGCGGTTTCTTTTTGCGTCATCATCGGTAGGGTGAAGAAAATACGTTGCTATCAGGGGGAAGAGTGGGGCAAAGAAAATTATGTTTGCGAATTAGAGAAGTGAATGCGTATGGGGGAGAAGTTTCTCCCCCGGCCTCGGCCCGACGGTCCTCGGCACTCCCCTCTCCGGGGTGGCCCCCAAGTAAGTTGATTTGCAAGAACATGCTTCGGCTGGGGGGCACCCGTGGAGAGCAGTTGTACAGTAATCTATTTGCGGTGGTTTCACTCCGTAACTTTGTCACTTTGTTACTTTGTCACTTTCTTCCTGCGGGGAGATGCTATACGGTAAAAACCACGCAAGGGTTGCAACAGGAAAGTTTACGGAGAGGAAGTCCCCCTTTCCAAGGGGGTGGCGGCGCTTTGGCCGCCGGGGGTTGTTATAATAAGCATTTTGTCATTTCATTTCTTAAGGGTAAGGTAGTGGCGCTTCGCGCAATAAATTATGTCTTTTGCCCTTTCCTTGGCTCTTAGGGGCGGCCAGCCCCTACCAACTCTTTGATCTCTTTATTTTCTTCATTGATGATCGAATAGACCAAGATTCAACAACTTCGTCAATTCTCCTATTGCCCCGCAATCCTCATCCGGTACCACGAGAGCAGAGTCACGGCGTCGGCCAGGGCGGTGTCCGTGTCCGTGGCATCATAATTTTGCAAATAAAATTCCACGTAAAACTTGTTGAAATGTGCCATCACCTTGATCCCTCCCCCGATCACCTCTGCGATCGCGACCGAGCTGTCAAATCCCGGGATTTCAACTGGAATCAAGTAGGAGTACCCTGTTTTCAGTGCACCGTACTCCGCTGTCGCCGTGAGTGCAGTTCCGTAATTCCCAACAAAAAGACTTGCCTGACGCGTGGAATCCGGCGAGGTTTCCACACCCTGATAAATCCAGTCGATAAGTCCGCCGTTGATATACGTGAGGGCTCCTCCGTCAAAAATCTCCCATAGGCTGTCCGCGGGACCGGTCCAGTACGATCCCCCCTGCTCCTGCCACGGGAAAACCTGGTCGGTAATGCGCAGGTCCGCTACGGTCTGGGCCGTGCCGGGCTGGGGAAACAGGGAAATGATGACAGGTGCGACTATTCCCCGGTCTGCAGGAACATGCACATCTATCGCGCCTTCACCGGTCTTGAATCCTGTCGTGCCGTACGTCGTGACCATTAGGTGATGGCTGGTGTTGTTTTGAGCAGGAACCCAGACCGTGTCTCCAAAAGTGGCAGTCACGGTCTGCGCAAGCAACGCATTGGTGTCATTAATTTTCGCATATTTCACTGCCGGTATCGGCGCTCCTCCTATATAGACAAACGAAAGGCCTATGTTGCCGGGAATTTTAATGGTAATCTGCTGTTCGCCTCCGTAAAGCGGCACAACGGTCGGCTGATACCCGCTGCAGGTGACTTCAATGGCATCCAGCGTGTCCGCGGTCCTCTTGGTCAGCGCGCCCGCGCCGTGACCAGCTTGCGGAATTGCCGCCTGCATCGAACTGCCGGTTCCGCAAACCAGGGGAAACACGGAGGATTTTCCGTCAATCACGGCCCTTAGAAACAACACCTGCGTAGCGCCATGCTCCTGTGCAATTGTAAATGAATGATCTCCGCCCGGAAGGGTTCCCTTGAACAGGGCCGAAACGCATCTGCCGCGTGTATCAAAGAGGTCCAGCGCAACAGCGCTTTGCCCGGCAAGCCGGAGCGCGACCGCGCCCCTGCTCACGGTAATGGGCCGCGACGCCGAAGCGGACGTTGCCCGCATTGCGGCCGTGGTGGAAAAAACGAAACTTCCATCGCTCTTTGTGGTGTCGGAAACGTTCTGCTCCATCAGGTGTACATATGCGCCGCCTACAGGGTTCGAATAATAATCCAGGACTTTCCCGGTGAGGGCAGATTGCGCTCATGTATATAACCGGAAATTGACGGCAGCCGCAAAACAAGTCAACTACCATTCGGTAGCGCATAAAAACTCCTTTGTGGGATGAAAACATCTTGGTGACGGTTGTTGCGCACCGGGCCGCCGCCCTTCAAATGCCCTCAATAACAATATATCATCGCTATTGGGACTCTGTCGGGCGGCATAAGCGACAAAAATCGTTTTCTGCAAGAAAACCATTTCCTGCATCCTTAATCCAAATCATTCATATAGTCGTTTAATTATTGGCGCAGGTTCAAGGATTAGCAAAGGCAGCTATCACCGTGCAAAGAGATCATGCTTTGGGGGAGAAGTTTACCCTTCGGGTACTTCCAAGGGGCGAAAAGCCGCCGCCGCTCACGCTGCAAGAGCGAGTTTGGGAGAAGGAGAGCGCGATGATTGACAGGAGGGATGGAAGGACGAGAAGGGGTTTCATAGAGGGCTCCGGGAGAAATGATATTTCGATTTCTTGCTAACAAAACTGGAAAACCGGCGGAACGCATAGAAAAGGAGCAAATCGACGTTGGGGGTTCGCGTTTTTTCCTTAGCTTAAACTGCATGTAAGATGTTTGTTGATAGTTTTAAATGAAACAAAACAATTAGTCGCTATTGACAGAGGATACTAATAGGGATTGTTTTCATAAGCTTGGCAAGCCACGCCTTGCGATCCATTCCAACATATTCGAATTCAGAAGTAAAGGTTGAGCTCAGTGAATGGACAAATTTGACTTTTGCGATCTGATAGCTGATCTTAGTACCATCAGCGTTGTCAACAGTGTGTTCGCTAGATGATATTCTATAATTCTGGACCGTATTAATATTGACAAAATCGATGTCGTAAGACGTTCCGGATACTCTAATTTCACCAAGCATATTCTTTGTTACAATAAATATGGAAGCCAAAGCAGGACCGTCTGTCGCCAACTTTATTGAGGGAATAGTGGCGGCAATCTCTTCAGGAGAAAGCTCTTGAGCATAGGTAAGCAATTGTACTAGTCTATCATAATCGTAAATACTCGCGTAAGCCTTGCATTCGTTTGCAATATTCATTTTAAGCCTCTTTCTCTTATTTGGTTGATGGCTTCTCTCAATTGAACAAGCAGACCGTCTGCTAAGTGCATCATGTGCCCTAACTGGCGAGAAACAAATCTTGGATCTTTAGGGTTCCATTGCCAATCCTCAGGATGGTCTGCTGTTGTTCTTGCTTTTTCGTATACTAAGTGGGTTGCTTCCCAGATGCGAGTAGACAGGTCTGTGGCAACCTGAATTTCGCAAAGGACAGTAGCCGGTTCATTGCCACCAGCAAATCGGTAGTAAACCTGCTGTGCGAATGTGATATGCTGTGCAAAGTATCCTTCGAGACGACCCTCTCTGCATCTGTTTGGTGTCAAATTCATCTGCCGCGCAAGCTCAAATAGTTTGCTAGCAATGAATTCGACTCCATCAATGTATTGGCAAGAAATTCGCGTACGAACCAAATCATTAAGAATGGGTATCGGTGGACCTTGCTGGTTTACAGCATTTTTTCTGAACAGTTTATCATTGATGGCAAGCTCGTAAAGTTTTTGTTTAGTTCGTTCCATTCCCTTCCCAACAAAATTCGGCAGACCCGGCATAGTAAGAAGGGGACTTTCGTATTTTAGGCGGAATTCATTGATCCATTCAGGTAGGTTTTTAGTCGCTGCCATCCAAAACGGTCCCACAGAAATCTCAGCACCCCATTGACTACAATTTTCGGCCAAGGATTCCCAATATCCGGGTAAACCAGTTTCATTGCGCTGTTCTTTCAACTGCGCATCCCACTGATGCTGGCTAATGCATTTTGTCTGTTTCTCTGTGCCCAATCGGGAGTCGCCTCCGGATGCACGTTTGTCATTTATAAGAAATATGCATTTTGCTACGTTTATGTACAGCTAATTATGTATTGGACAATAGACGGCACATCCAATATTACCTCAAACGGCTTATCATATTAGCCGTCATGAAATCCAATGGTGCTGCGCTGCAAGCCGCTTTCCCACAATCTCTTTTTCCACACGTTCCGAAAGATAGACTTTCATCAGAGATTGATAGGGAATATCATTTCTGTTCGCAAGTATTTTGATTCTTTCCAGAAGCGCTTCCGGCAAACGCAAAGAAATGCTTCGCACGGAGGGACGCAGCTTCGTGAAGCGCAGCTTCTTCGCCTTTGACCAATCCAAGTATTCCGCAGAGTCATGGGCTGCCCAGAACTCGCGCTCTTCATCTTCGGTTTTAAACTTCGGAATCTGTTTTGGCTTTTGATTCCTCATAGATGCTCCGTTCTTTTCTGCTCATATCCCGGCGGATATGGGCCCTACCCGCAATTTCAACCAAAAACTATGTATTCCCCCTCCAAAAAGCAACTTTTCGCCTCCCGCGAGTCAAGCAATCAATTGCAATCAATGAGAATTCGACCCCAATGGCGATAGAAACCACGGGAGATTCGCGGACGCGACTACTCCTGTAGTTTTGTGTGCGGTCCTAGTCGTGGTGCTTCGTCGAAGACTCCTCGCAATGACACCTTGCTTTTGTCCTGCTGTCAACTGTCAACCGTCAACTTTTCAACCCTCTTTCTCGGTGCCCCCGCAGCTGATGTTTCTTTCTCGCAAACCAACTCACTGGGGGGCTACCCACGAGGGGATTGCGCCCGCCCAACAGGAAGGGCGGAAAGCGCCGGAGGACCGGTCGCGCACTTTCAGAATTCTTGCTCGTAAATCAGTGCGACCGGGCCGCAGCGAGGGGGACGACCCTTGGAAGTACCCGACGGGGTAAACTTCCCCCACCAAAGACCATAAATCAGATACAAAAAGACAATCCTCCTCTATGAGAATAGGAAAATATTCCCTCATGAACTAGATTTAAGGCAATATGAAGAACATCAAAAAAGTCGCGTTCATCGGCAATTATCTCCCCCGTCAATGCGGGATCGCGACGTTTACCACGGATATCTGCGAGTCTTTTGCGTCAATTAATCCCGGGGTCCAGTGCTTTGCCATTCCCATAACCGATATCGAAGAAGGGTATCAATACCCGGAACGCGTCCGTTTCGAGATCAGGGAGCAGGACATAGACACCTACAAGGCGGCAGCCGACTTCCTGAATATCAATGACGTTGATATCGTCTGCCTCCAGCACGAATACGGCATTTTCGGCGGAAAAGCGGGCAGCTATGTATTGACCCTGCTGCGCAACCAGAAAATGCCGCTTATTACCACGCTTCATACGATACTCAAGAATCCGAATATTCAACAGCGCCGCGTTATGGACGTCCTGCTTTCAATTTCCGATTATGTCGTTGTCATGACCAAGATGGGCGCTGAGATTCTCAACAGTGTTTACAAAGTGCCGACTGACAAAGTGCGTCTGATACCGCATGGAATTCCCGATGTGCCTTTTATTGATCCGAGTTTCTACAAGGACCAGTATGGCGTGGAAGGCAAGACGGTCCTTCTCACCTTCGGACTGCTTGCTCCCAGCAAAGGCATCGAAGTCGTGCTTCGCGCGCTTCCGGACGTCATCAGCAAGCACCCCAATGTCGTGTACCTGGTGGCCGGTGTCACCCATCCCAATCTTCTCAGGCATGAGGGCGAGAGATACCGGCTCTCGCTGCAGCTTCTGGCCGACGAACTCGGCGTGTCGGGGAATGTGATATTCCACGACAGGTTCGTTTCCATTGAAGAGCTTAAAGAGCTGCTTGCGCTTGCCGACATTTACCTCACCCCCTATCTTGACGAATCGCAAATAACCTCGGGAACGCTCGCCTATTCCTTCGGCGCGGGCAACGCCGTGATCTCAACGCCGTTCTGGCATGCCGAGGAGCTGCTCGCGGACAACAGGGGCGTTCTTGTGCCGTTCGGGGATTCGGGCGCCATGGGCCGGGCGATCATGAGGCTTATCGAGAATGAGGTCGAACGCCATTCCATGCGCAAGAACGCTTATCTGCTCGGCCGTGAGATGATTTGGAGCAATGTGGCGAAACAATACGGCGACCTGTTCGAAGAGGCGCGCCAGAAACGGCCGACGGCCATGCAGAAGAACTTCTCCATGCGTCCGCTCAACGAGCAGCCGCTCATTTTGCCGGATATCAAGCTCGACCATTTCCTGCGCATGAGCGATTCCATGGGAATATTCCAGCATGCCATGCATAATGTCCCCAACTTCGCCGAAGGATACTGCACCGACGACAATGCCAGGGCGCTTATCCTTACCGTATTGCTTGAGAATCTCGGCACGATCAATTCGACAAGGCTGAATGACCTTGCAAGCCGTTTCCTGGGGTTCGTGCGGTATGCCTGGGATGAAAAAGCCGCGCGGTTCAGGAATTTTCTCAGCTTCCAGCGCACATGGACAAATGAGAACTTTTCCGAAGACAGCCATGGGCGGGCGGTATGGGCCCTCGGGACCTGCATCAGCCGGTCCCCCAACCAGGGCTTCACACAAATGGCGGCGGAGATTTTCGAGCAGGCGCTGACGCCCGTATCATCGTTTTCCTCTCCGCGGGCGTGGGCCTTTGCGCTCATCGGCTCCTACGAATATCAGCAGCGGTTTCCGGGCGACAGGTTCGCCCGCAGCAGCCTGGAAGCGCTGGCAACAAAGCTCCTCAAACTGTACGAGGAGAACAGCAGCGACGAGTGGAAGTGGTTTGAGCAGGGCTTGAGTTACGATAACGCAAAAATCCCCCATGCCCTTATCGTGAGCGGCCGGGGCCTGACAAATGATAAAATGCTTGCAAGCGGAATAGATTCATTGCAGTGGCTCACCGCAGTGCAGACTTCGTCCCGGGGCCATTTTCAGCCCGTGGGCACGGACAAAATATTCGAACGCGGCGCATCCAAGCCTGTTTTCGATCAGCAGCCGATCGAGGCGTATTCCACGATTTCTGCGTGCCTGGAAGCGTACCGCACGACAAAAGACAGGCGTTGGTACGACGAAGCGGAAAAGGCGTTCCAATGGTTTCTGGGGGCGAACGATCTGGGAATTCCGCTTTACGAGACGGCAAACGGCGGCTGCTACGACGGACTTCATGTGGACAGGGTCAACCGGAATCAGGGCGCCGAGTCCACCATCGCGTTTCTTCTGTCCCTGGCCGAGATGACCAATATCACCCACGTTATCGAAAGTTTCAAGGAGCCGATACCGGAATGAATAAAATAAATGCTTCCCGTGATTCCTCGCCCGTCCCCGTACAAGACACGGGCATTGTCCTTACGCACGACAGCCGGCGGATTATCGCACGGCCGCATATTCCTTTCAACGAGTCCCGCGTCGAACGGATCATTTCGAGAGTGCTGTCGCTCGAAGAGGCCGACGTACAGAAAGAACTCAGGGATGTACTTGGCAAATTTTCACATCGGCATCATAATTTTGAGCTTCTTCTGGAGCGCCAATTCGATTTTGTCCGCCGTTATATGCCTTCCGACATACCGCCTTCGCCGGAACGAAGGCTTCTCATCGGCTCGTTCTTTCTGGCCGAATATTCATTCGAATCCGCTGCGCTTTTCAATCCGTCAATAGTTCCTCACCCCGACCAGTCGGGACTGGCCGAGGGTTCCCTCCGTTTTATCCTGAGCCTGCGGGCGACCGGCGAAGGCCATATCTCATCGTTGACATTCCGCAGCGGATGCATCGACGCGAATCATGCCATAACCATTGACGCGCCCCGCGGCTTTGCCTCTCCCGCGGAAATGAAGACAAACACTCTTTATGATAAGACCTGTTTTGCCCTGAAACTCCGTGAAATGGATATCTACAACGATTTCTCAAGATCGATTATCGGCTCGCTGGCGGATGAATTCACGTTTGACAATCTTGCGGAAAAAGTAAAATCATATGTCTTCAACCATAAGCCCGTGTCCCCGGACGACCGGCTCACCAGCGACAAAATCCTGTGGCTGGCCCGGTGCAATTATGAGGCGCGCTTCGATCCTTCAGTTTCTCTTTCGGAACGGGTCCTGTTCCCACTCTCTCCCAGCGAGCAGAACGGCATTGAAGACGCGCGCTTTGTTCTTTTCACCGACAAGGACGGAAGCAAAAAATACTACGCCACCTACACCGCCTATGACGGCAAGGCGATTCTCCCGCAGGTGATGGAAACGGAGAATTTCGAGCATTTCAAGATGATCACCCTTAACGGGAATGCGGCCGTCAACAAGGGAATGGCCCTGTTTCCCCGCAGGATAAACGGCCTGTACGCCATGATATCACGTCAGGACAACGAGAACCTTTTTCTCATGTACTCCGACAACATTCATTTCTGGCACGAATCCATACCGCTCATGAAGCCTTCGTATCCATGGGAATTCGTGCAGATCGGAAACTGCGGCTCGCCAATTGAGACCGACGCCGGCTGGCTCCTTGTCACCCACGGCGTCGGGCCGTTCCGTCAGTATTCCATAAGCGCCGTTCTTCTGGACAAAGAGAATCCCGCAAAAATACTCGGGCGTTTACAGGAGCCTCTCATCCGTTGGACTGAGGCCGGCAGGTCGGGGTATGTTCCCAACGTTGTTTACACGTGCGGGGCGCTGCTTCACAACAACATGCTTGTCGTGCCCTATGCGATGTCGGACCAGCAGACCACGATTTCTCTAATTCCGCTTCCTGCGCTGATTGACAAATTGTTAGCTGCTAAGACAAGTTAAAGATCTGGGCGTTCCCCTCGCTGCGCTCGGGTCGGTTCTCCTTCCGGTCTCGGCCACCGGCCTCGGGCCGCCTCGGCCCTATGCCGCGGTAGCGGCCGGGTCCGGGCGGCATCCCGCTTTGGCGGGACCTCCAGTCGCCCCTAACGCGCGGCAAGGGAATTCTATTCGGTCAATTACTTCTTCTCGCGCCAATCGGTATCCACAACAAATAAGTCAGCGCTTCTTCTTTGCATTTTCCACTTTTCAACATTTCAACTATTCAACTTTTCAACGATCTTTCCCGGTGCCCCCGCAGCTGAGGCAACTTTCTCGCAAATCAACTCTCTAGGGGGCTACCCACGAGGGGGTATGGGTTCAGACAACCGGCGCATAAAATAAAAAGGGCGTATTGGAATGCGCCCCCCACATTACGCCGGTTGGCTGAACCCTAGGGGGAAACTTCCCCCACCCAATCACATGTTGTACTTGATGCGTTACCTCTTGAACACCATTGCCGAAGCAATATTCCCGGCTTTGTCCTTTATCTGTACATAGTACGTTCCGCCAGCCAGGCCTTTCAAACTCACCACATTGTTGTTTACAAGCGCATTTTTCACGACAATCTTTCCATTCAATGCAACAATCGAAACATTTTCAACCTGACCTGCATTACCGAGCGCGATCTGACTATTTGACAAGTACCGGAGCGCGGGCCGGTGAGCGGCGGGTTTATTCTCCGGAACAACGGCGGCGACAGGGGCTGATACAAACGGCTCAATAGTGATGGTAAGCGACGTAAGCGGCTTCGAACTGCCCACAATCAACACCGAACTCTGGTTGTTGTTGTCGTCGTAGCCGAAGCCGTAGGCAAGATGATGAATGCTGATTTCATGCAGGACCTTGGAAAATTCATTCATGTAGGGGCTTCTGTTGTAGTAGGTCGACGGGACGTAATAGTCGGCGCCGTTTCCGGCAACGCCGCGGTTCATGGCTGCGGAAAGCGCTGCCCCGACATACCCCGGAAAGCCTGCGCAGGCCCAGACCATCTGCGTGGTTGGTTCCGCCATGGATCCGGCCTCCGCGCCGGTAAACACCAGGGTTCCGGCGGCGTTGACCGTGCCGACATAGTGATTGTTGCCGTTGCTGAAATTGAGCGGGGCCGTTTTCCACAACGTCCAGAGCGAATCGAGATAGGGCTTCAGGTAATTCACGTATGCGCCGCCCGTGCCGAATTGGCTCGACGAACGCGGCGCGACCACGCGGCACGGCCTTATGCAGCCCTGAAAGGGCGCCGACATGCTGTCATGAAAATTTTGAATGATCTGGTCCCTTGGAATGTTGATGCCGCAGCTGTCAAGAAAACTGTTTGTGACGCCGTTGCCGGCGTCCTGTCTGACTATTGCGACATAGGGGAAGCCGAAGAGATCCACCTGGGTAGTGTTGCCGCCGAATTGAAGAGTATTGTAACCATAGGTATACTCGAACCAATCATAATACACGGAGTCGTTGGGGTCACCGGGATTGTTGGGGTCCGGCAACTGAACCCCGCCGGCGTCTCCCGTCATGTAAAGGGGTGACCCGACACTCATATAAAGACGCCCGCCGCCGACAGACGGAGGTATCCTGAAATTCTGTGCGTCGGAAAGACGAAAAGGGTAATTGGGGTAATTCTTGCCGTTCTTGGTCAGGTGTCCGGGTGCGGTGGCATCTGCCGCGGACATCGGCAGCATGGTGCCGTCCTTGGTCATGTAGCACCATTGGTTGCCCGTCATGCCGATAGAATAGATGTAGATCTGGCTGTCCGGATAGGTGGCCTTGGCCAGGTTATTGAAAATGACGGGGAATGATCCCGCCACCTGCGCGTGCAGGCCGGAGAGTGCCAAGCCGAGGACGATTCCAAGCGTACACGCTGCCTTTCTCATTGTTCCCTCCCCCTTTGACGAATGATACAGGTTAATGACTCTCGGAAAAATTCTCCTCCCTTAAGTATACAACTCAAAGAGGGATTTTGGGGGGAAATAGGAGGCGGGGTCGCGTTATCCGTTACATATTTGGGTAACGGCAATAAGAAGAAAGAAAAGTGAATCTGGGCGTTCCCCCAAGTAGAGCCGCACGGGCGTGCGGCTCTACTTGGGGTCGGTTCTCCTTTCGGTCTCGGCCTGCGGCCTCGGGCCGCCACGGCCCTATTCCTTTTGTAGAGACGCAGCACGCTGCGTCTCTACAAAAGGCGGGTCCGGGCGGCATCCCGCTCCAGCGGGACCTCCAGTCGCCCCTAACGCGCGGCAGAGGAATTTCGTTCAGTCAATTGCTTCTTCTCGCGCCAATTGGTATCCACAACAAATGAGTCAGCGCTTCTTCTTTGCATTTTCCACTTTTCAACGCTTCAACTTTTCAACGTTTCAACACTTTTTCTTTTCAACTGCTCTCCACGGGTGCCCCCACACAGAAGTGTGGTTTTACTGCTGCTCCCACTTGGGGGCCACCCAAGAGGGGGTAGCGAAGGACCGAACGCGCAGATTCGGATTACCGGTTTGCAAGGCGGCGCGGCCGGGCCGCAGCGAGGGGGATACCTCCCCCACCAAAAAGTTTTTTATGGATTATTGTAAGAAATGTGGAAAAGAAGAATTACTCATATCTCAGCGCATCTATCGGATTCAACTGCGCCGCCTTGCTCGCCGGATACCAGCCGAAGAAGATGCCGGTCGCGGCCGAAAAGCCGAACCCGAGCAGCAGCGACCAGCCGGAGATGGCGATGGGCCATCCTTGACTTTTGGAAATAACCCACGACGCGCCCGCGCCGCCGATCATGCCGATGATGCCGCCCATGAAACTGAGCACCAGGGCCTCCACGAGGAACTGGAGGAGCACGTCGCTTCCCTTCGCGCCCACGGCCATGCGGATCCCTATCTCGCGCGTGCGCTCGGTTACCGACACGAGCATGATGTTCATGATCCCGATGCCGCCCACGAGCAGGGACACGAGCGCGATGCTGGCAAGGAGGATGCTTAACGTCTGCGCGGTCTGGTTCGCCGCGTTGCTGATGTCGGTCTGGGTGCGGATGGTGTAGTCGTAGCCGTCGCCCTGGCTCCCTTTTCTCCGGTTCATGAGCGTTTGGTTGATTTCCTGGCGCGCCTCCTCGGTGGCCTCGACCGTGACCGCAGAGGCCATCAGATTTCCCGCGTAGGTGGAGCCGATCAATTTCTTCTGAACCGTTGAGTACGGTGCAATAACGCAATCGTCCTGATCCATTCCGCCTGCGTTTTGCCCTTTGGCAATGAGCGTTCCCACCACCATGAACGGCAGGTTCTTGATCCGGATGATCTGCCCCACGGCGTTGGCCCCCTGGCCGAAGATGTTGGTGATCACGGTCTGGCCCAGCACGCACACTTTGTTCGCGCCGCGCTCGTCCGCATCCGTGAACATGTTCCCGCTCGCCAAGTCCCAGTCGCGGATTCCGAGATAGTTGGGATAGGCGCCGAAAATGGAGGTCCGCCAGTTCTGGCCGCCGGCCTTCACCTGCGAGCTCGTGCGCGCCATGGGCGTCGAATACATGACGGCCGGGCACTGCGCCTTGATGGCGTTGGCGTCGTCTTCGGACAGCCGCGACGCCGTGCCTGCCTCGGAGCGCACGCCGCCTGCCGTAAAGGCACCGGGGAAGATCATGAGCAGGTTGGTGCCGAGGCTTGCTATCTGGGAATTGATCGCGTTGCGCGCGCCCTGGCCTATGGCGAGCATGGCGATCACCGCAGCCACGCCGATCACGATGCCGAGCATGGTGAGGAACGACCGCATCTTGTTCCGGTTGATGGAGCGGAGCGCCATGCGCAGAATGCTGAGAAGCCGCATTGTGTCAACTCCTTGCCTTAATGGCCGCAAGCTCGGATGCGGCACTTCTCGGCGCTGCAACCGGTGTGTCGGACAGGATTTTGCCGTCGCGGAACACCACGTTCCTTTTTGTATATTGCGCGATGTCCTGTTCGTGCGTCACCAGCACTACGGTAATGCCGCGACTGTTGAGACCTTGGAACACCGCCATCACCTCCACGCTCGTGCGCGTGTCGAGGTTGCCGGTGGGTTCGTCGGCGAGCATCAGCACCGGGTCGTTGACAATGGAGCGTGCGATGGCCACGCGCTGCTGCTGGCCGCCGGAGAGCTGGTTCGAATAATGGTGGGCACGGTCCTTGAGTCCCACCGCGTCAAGGGCGGCCAGCGCCCGGTGCCGGGACTCGCGCGGCGACACGGTGTGGTTGTAGAGCATGGGCAGTTCCACATTCTCGATGGCCGCGGTGCGCGGCAGCAGGTTGAACGACTGGAACACGAACCCGAGTTTGCGGTTGCGGAGCACCGCAAGCTCGTTGCGCGACATTTTCTGGACTTCCGTGCCGTCAAGGGAATACACCCCGTTCGTGGGCACGTCGAGGCAGCCGAGGATGTTCATGAGCGTGGACTTGCCCGAGCCGCTCGCGCCCATGATGGCAACAAATTCCCCTTTGTGAATGTCCAGATCGACCTTGTCCAGCGCCCAGAGCGTGCTGTCGCCCATGGAGTAGGCCTTGGAGATACCGCGGAGGGTGATCATTGCCGGTGTCATGGTAATTCCGAGTTGCACATTACAAATTGACAAGCACGTTTGACTCTGTCACCGCGAACAAAGGGTTGTTGGTCATTGGTCATTGGTCATTAGTTGGAGGCCATTTTTTTTGAAATCTGCAATCGTCAATCTACAATCTACATTTCTTTTAGAACCGCCTCATTCCCGGCGCGCCGCCGCCGGTGAGCGGCACCGCCTGGGCAGGGGCCTTGCTTGTCAGGATTCCCACGATCACTTGGTCGCCCGGCTGCAAATCCCCTTCCACGGCCGTGAATCCACCGTTCGAAAGTCCTGTCTTTACTCTTACGAATTTCGGTTTTCCTTCAACGAGCAGGAATACATGTCCCTTGTCTTCACCGGCCTGGCCCTTCCATTGCCCGTGCCCATGCGCGGTGTCGCCCGCGCCGGCCGACGCCCATTGCCCGTGGCGTCGTTGCGTTGTGTCGCCGCCCCATCCTCCGCCGTGGTACCCCTGGGCACCGGTGTCGTGCGGCGCGCCCGACCATTGCCTGCCCGCGCGGCTGGAGTCGCCGCCCGCTGCGCCTTGTCTTCGCCATTTGCCGCCCTGCGCCATGGGAGGAGTGAATTTGAGTGCCGCAACAGGGACCTGGAGGACGCTGTCCGCCTTCTGCACATCGATGGTGACATTGGCGGTCATGCCCGGCAGCAGCGCCATGTCCTTGTTGTCAACATCGATCATCACCGTGTAGGTCACCACGTTCTGCACCGTGGTGGGCTGCAGCCGTATCTGCGACACGGTGCCGACAAAGGTGCGCGCCGGATAGGCGTCCACGGTGAAGTTCGCCACCTGGCCCACCTTCACCTGGCCGATGTCCGCCTCGTCGATGCTCGCCTGCACCTGCATCTTGGTGAGATCGTCGGCAATGGTGAATATCGTGGGCGTGTTGAAGCTCGCGGCCACCGTTTGACCAACATCCACCGCGCGGTTGATCACCACACCGGTGATGGGCGAGGTGATCGTCGCGTAATTGAGGTTGATGACCGCGCGGTCGAGCGCTGCTTTGGCCGAGGCTTTGGCCGAGGCCGAGCTTGCGGAGTCGGAAACCGCGGCATCGAGGTCGGCCTGCGCGACAAGTCCTTTCGCGAAAAGCGCCCGCGTCCTCGCGCAATTCTGCGCCGACAGGGTCAGCTGCGCATCGGCCTTGACGAGGGAAGCGCGCGCGTCGACAACGGCCGCATGCAGGAGCATGGTGTCGAGCAGCGCGACAATCTGGCCCTTCTTCACGCGTGAGTTGAAATCAACAAAAAGGCGGGCAACGGTGCCGCTCACCTGGGTGCCCACCTGCACTGTGAGAAAGGAATTGAGCGACCCGGTCGCGGTCACCTGCACCTTGAGATCGCCCCGCGTCACCGCCGCGGTGCGGTAGGAAACCGGCTGTTTCCCTTTTGAAAAGTAGAAGAATCCGCCCGCCCCAATCACCACGGCCGCAACACACCCGGCCAGAATCCAGCTTTTTGTGGTCATTACATCTCCTCGTTGTTCAGAATGCACCCATGGCTGCGAGAAGCTTCGCATGGCCTGTCCGGTAATCGTACAGCGCCTGGGCATAACTGCTTTTCGCATTGGCAAGCACAAGCTCGGCGTCGGTGACTTCCAGCGACGCCGCCGCGCCCGCGGAGAAGCGCTCCTGCGCGAGCTGCAGGGACTGCTGCGATGATTCGATGAGCTTCTGCGTCGCGGCAATGCGCTCGGCCGCTTCCACTTTTCCGTAGTAATCCTGGTCTATGGCCGACTGGACGTTTTGGACGGTCGCATCGAGCGTCGCCTTCGACTGGTCCACCGAAGCCTGCGCCGCTTCCACGGCCGCGACGAGAAAGCCGCCTTGAAAAATGGGAACCGCAAGATTCACGCCCACGTTCCAGTCCTGCTGCCATTCCGAAGCGTAGGTGTTCCGCGATTCGTATCCGATGCCGGCGGTCGCGTTAAGATTGGGAAGCAGCGCCGCCTTCGCAGATGTCAATTGGAGCTTTGCGGCCTCAAGCCTGGCGCGCAGGGACACCAGCTGCGGCAGGGAATCGGTCGCGCGTTCGAGCGCCTGCTCCCTGGTGATGTCGGGTTCCTTTACCACAAGGCTGTCGGTGAGGATCAGGGAATCGCCGAGGGGGACGCCGGCCGCGACCTCCATCTGGACTTTTGCGAGTTTCACGCCGTTTCGCGTGGTGATCTCGTTTACCGTGGCGTTGGCGACGTCGACTTCGGCCGCGGTGACGGTGTATTTCGCCTGCTTGCCTGTTTCATAGAGAATTCTGGCTTGGTTAAGGTGCGCTTGGGTCTGCGAAAGCGCTTCGTTGGCCACGGCATACAGCATCTGCGACAGCAGGTAGTTGAAATAGGCGGTTTTGGCATTGAGCACAACGGTCTGCAGGGAACTTATTGCATCCTCTTTGTCGGCGGCGACAAGTTTCGAACCTGCCCGGGTCGAAAGATACGACTTTCCGAAATCAAACAGAAGTTGCTGGCCCGTGACCCCGGCCGAATAACCGTCGGCGTAACCCTCGCCGCTGTACGGCGGCGAGAGCGGCGACATCGCCCGGCCAGCATCCGCCAGTCCGTTTACCTGGGGCAACAACTTCGATCTTGCCGATTTCCATGCGGCAACTCCGGACGCGACCGCAGCGTTTGCAACACGAACCTGGGGATTGTTCTTTTCCGCAAGAGCAACGTACGATTCGAGGCTCAACGCCGAAGCCTGCTGGGCGGCGGGGTGAGATGCGGTTCCAAAAAACATAAAAGTGATAATGACAAGAATCGGATTTGGTCTATTCATAGTGACGTTCCGGTGATTGCCGTGATATTTCCCTTTGCGAAACTATTGGACTGCTCGCGCCGAAGCTTCGTTACCGGATATTGTTTCGTGGTGCAAACGTTGTCCAATGCGATAAAGCGGCGCCGAGCCAGATGCCTCACGCCCTCTATCCGCGATTGAAAGGAAGAATTTTTCCCGAATCCTCGCCCTTGTTCTTGTTTCTTTTCGACGCCCGCTCAAGCGTATTCTTCTCTTCTTCCGTCAGCGAGTCCATTCCGCTTTCGGAGATCTTTTTAAGAATCGGGTCAACCACATCTTCAAAGTACTCGCGACCCGCGCTCTTTTTTCGCTGTGCGGCCCGCTGCCTCGCCTCGTCCGCACGCAATCCGGCGCGCCTGAGGTAATCATTCACAACAGGGAAAAACTTCACGTACAGGAACCCCACCGCAATGCCGCCCAGGTGCGTGAGATGCGAAACATTTCCCCACGAATGCGCGGCACCGAACAGCGAGATGGCGCCGAAGACGGCCACGGCGACAAGAACGTTCACCGGAAAAAGAAAGAAGAGAAGAAGTTGACGCCGCGGGAAATACAGCGCGTACACGGTGAGGAGCGCGAGCACCGCGCCCGACGCGCCGATCACCGGCGTGAACCACATAAACGGGCTCAAGGCCGTGATGAGACTGAACAGCCCGGAACCGGCGGCCGCGCACAGGTAGAACACCACGAACCGCCGCGTGCCCCACTGCTCCTCCAGCTCCGCGCCGAACATCCAGAGCGTGAACATGTTGAACAGGATGTGAAACGGGCCCGCGGTGTCGTGCAGGAACGCGTAGCTCACAAGCCGCCACACCTGCAGATGCCCGAAGGCGCTGTACGGAACGAGCGCGCCCAGCCCGGTCACCATGGCGCCGACGCCGGGCAGAAGCTGCAGGATCCACACCGCCGTGGAGGCGACAACAAGACCGCGAATGCCTTTTGTAAAGGGAGGGAGGCCGTAGTCCATTATCGTTTTTTCTTCGCAAGCCGGCGCACCACGCACTGCGGGACAAAGGCGCCCACATCCCCCCCGAGCCTGGAGATCTGCTTGACCATGGAGGAATTGAGATAGGTGTATTTCGAACTCGGCATGAGGAACACGGTCTCGGCGTTCCTGTTTATGTTCCTGTTTGTGAAGGCCATCTGGAATTCGTATTCGAAGTCGGAGATGGCGCGCAGGCCGCGGATGAGCACGGTGGCCTTGTGCTCCCGCAGGCAGTTGGCGATGAGGCCGGCGTAGGCGATCACTTCGATATTGGGAACGCCCGCAAGAGCCTCCCGTGCCATGGCAAGGCGTTCCTTGTGAGAAAACAGCCGGTCTTTAACGGGGTTGTCGGCAACGACGGCGATCACCCTGCTGAAAATCTTCGCGGCGCGGACCGCAATGTCGATATGGCCGAAGGTTATCGGATCAAAGGTGCCGGGATACAGTGCCGTGGGCATGGGGCGATGTCCTCCTTCTTGATGAAAAAATACGTGTTTGCATTGGCGAGGGTTATGGAATTGAAGAGGATGATGAAGCAAAAAAAGCGTTGAACCGGAATTGCACGCCCCTGACTCAGCCATCAAGTCAACACCGACGATATTCCGATTTTAGTTCCATCAATACAACTACTATGTCCGTGCGACATATTCTACCGCCGTATCACCATAGGTCCTGACCTCAACCCGATATTGCGCCAACGACACCATTTCACCTTGATACGTATCCGATTTGTCCCGCTCGAACGCGAGCACGCCTTGCGGCGCAAGCAGTCCCACCACTGCCGGCACCAGCGCGGCGAGCGCCGGATCGCCGTACGGCGGGTCATAAAAAATGATGTCGTACAAGCCTTCGCATTCATCAATAAAGCCGCGGACGTTGCAGGCAAGCACCCTGCACCGGCGCTGAATCCCGAACGCCGCGCACTGCCGCTCGATGGCGTGCGCGCGGGCCCGGTCTTTTTCCACAAAATCAATGCTTGCCGCGCCGCGGCTTAAAAGCTCGATGCCCATGGCCCCGCTGCCGGCGCAGACGTCGGCCGCCCGCGCGCCGGCAATGCGCGGCTTGAGCGTTTCGGCGACGGCCTGGCGGACGCGTTCCTGCGTGGGACGGAACCCCTGCGCACGCTTGTCAACGGTTATCACGCGCCGGCCGAGGGTGCCGGCAACGATGCGGAGTTTCATGACGCTGTCCGTGGAAGATGTTGCGCCGGGCGGGAGCCGCGCCGGCTCACTCGCGCGTGGTGACGATGACCTGCGATTCGATCGCAACGTGCGGGCCGCTTGCGGCGGTCAGGGAGATGCGCTTGAAGGCGAACGCCTGCCGTGTCTGGCACAGATAATCGACGAACCTGGCGAAATTCCTGTAGGTCCCCGTGCCCGACCACTGGTACAGGTAGCGGCAGCACCCGCCCACCTTTTCGGTCGACGCCTTCGACGGTTTCTTGACAATGGAGATTGAGTTCTCCCTGGCGGCCTTTTCGAACGCCTGCAGCGCGCGGGGAAGGTCTCCATTGAGGGGAAGGGAAACGCCCGCCGCCGGGTCGGGCGCGAACTTCACCCTTCCGGTGACGGCGAACCGGTAACTGTCGCCGCCGTTCGGCGCAATCTGCGTGAGCGGCCTGGGCAGCAGGCTCACCTTGCCTGCCTTGAGCGAGGCGAACAGGCCTTCAACGAGCGCGCGCGACGGCGCGAGCCCCACGGCGTACACCGTCTGGAAATTGTCCGCTTCCAGCGTACGGATCCCCACGCTGGCGGGCACCGCCCTGTCCATGAGCTCCAGCACGTTCTTTGCAAACAGGACTTCGTACGCGATTCTTTCGTCGAACGACAGGTCGTTGTAGGAAGGTCCCGCCGCGGCGCCGCCTCCCTCTTCCCTCACTTCCCTGACCACTTCCGTAAGCATGCCGGGCCCCGCCGGCGCGGAAGAGGCCGGCTCCTTTTGCGCAACCGTTTCCTGCTTCTGCTGCGGCGGCGCCGGAGGAATCAGGGCGGCGCGGAACGTCCACAGGACGCCGCCCGCAGCAACGACAATCACCGCGGCCGCGGCGATTCCTATAATTTTCCCGATGTTGCCGAGCCCGGCTCCCGTGCCCGCATGCCGTTTTCTGAGGAGATTGATGCGTATCATGCGTCGGCCTCCGCGGCGCACCGGATCGCGAGGCCCACGGCAACGGCAAGGTGCGGGACGCACTTGACAAGTTCTTCTTTGGGAATGGGAGCCGTCAAACTGACTATCCTGAAGGGGTCGAGCGCCTTGGCGTTGCCCAGGCAGGAGCACACCGCCTCGCTGAAATCCGGGTCGGAAAACAGCGGACCGGTCACGAAAATCGCCTGCGCCGCCTGCCTTCCAAAGGAACTCCTCCGCACGGCTTCCTTGAGCTGCACCCCGTAGTCGTCGGCCGACGCGCGCCCGCCGCGGTGCTCCACCACGTCGAAATCCAGAAACGTTCCGCCCGAGGTGATGATAAGACGCGACGAATCGCTTCCGCCGTGAATGAGGGCCGTGACGCGACCGATGTACTCACGGTAGTTCGCCTCGAACGCGGCCACGAGCGCGAAGATGTCGAGGTCAACAATTTTGGGAGGAATGCGGGCCGCCTTGAGGAGCGAAACGAGTTTCTGAACCGCGGCGTGACGGTACGCAACCGCAAGGTAGCGCTTCACGCCGTCGCCGCCGCCGGACAGGGGCTCGTAGTCGAACGCGTAGTCGTCCATCGTTCCCACGATGTGCCGTCCCAGCTCCCACCCGATCGCCTCGCGCACGTTTGCTTCGTCTGCGTCAAGCATCAGCTTCTTTACAACCGCGAAATTCGCCGGCATCGCGACCGCGGCGGCCAGGCCCCGGCACTTCATGCCGGCCGTCAGTTTTGTAAATTCCGGTTTGAGGGACGAAACAAAATCCGCGGCGGGGTCGGCGTCGGCGGCGGGACCGGGGACGATGCTCGCATTGACCACGGCGTTGTCGGACGCCGAAAACTGGGCGACGCTGATGCTGTCACGCGATATCTCCACGCCGCACACGGTGTCGGGACGCGTCGCCATTGTCGCTCCGGCCCGCGCAGAGGGTGATTGAGGTCGGCGCCGGACCGCGGGCTGGGCCGGCGCACAAGAGAATAAAAATGCGTGATTGCGCTTCGCAATGCAACTGTAAAGAACGCGGCGGTCGTATTCCGCAACGTCGGCGGTCCGCCGATGCCGGGCTAGCCCGATCCGGGGCGCAGAATCTCGCAGAACGTGTCCACGATGTTGGGATCGAACTGCCTTCCTTTGCCGCTTGTCAGTATTTCCATGGCGGCCTGCGACGACAGGGACCGGCGGTACGGCCGGTCCGACGTCATGGCCTCGTAGGCGTCGGCAACGGCCAGAATGCGCGCGCCGAAGGGGATCTCCTCGCCCTTGATGCCGCTCGGGTAGCCGCTCCCGTCGTAGAACTCGTGATGGTGGAGCACCATGGGCACCAGCGGCCGCAGAAAGGGCACGTCGGCGATGATGTTCGCCCCGAGGGTGGGGTGCTTTTTTATCTCGTCGAATTCCGCCGGCGTCAACCTTCCCGGCTTGTTGAGAATGAGCTCGCTCATGCCGATCTTGCCGACGTCGTGGAGGAGCCCGGCGTACTTCACGTTCTCGAGATCGTCCTCGGAGAGGCCGAGGCGCTTCCCGATCACAATGGTGTATTTCATCACGTTCTCGGAATGGCCGTGCGTGTACCGGTCTTTCGCTTCCACGGCCAGCGCAAAGGCGCGAATGGTCTTGAGATAGTTGTCGCGTATGTTCTGGTACAGCCTCACGTTCTCGACGGAAATGCTTGCCTGCGACGCGAGGACGTTGACGATTTCGAGGTCGACGTTTGAAAACGGGTGCTTGTCGCGGGCCCGGACAAGGTTGAGCACGCCGATCGTCCGCTGCGGCGTCCTGAGGGGAAACGCGATGTACGACCGTATCGAGTCGGGAAGCGGCGGGAACTCGTGGAACATTTTCGTCTCCCCAGTTTCCATCACAAGCGGCTCCTCGTTCTGGGCCACCCAGGCCGCCACGGCGGAAAACAGCTCGCCCTGCCAGAACTCGGGGGGATAGTGCGTGGTGCATTCGGCCAACGCCAGGTGCGCGGCGTCGTCGAAAAACATGACCGCCGCGCCGTCGGCCTTCGCTATTTTCACCGCGAAGTCAAGCACCTTCTGGTGGAGTTCCGCAAGCTGATGGGTCGACGCGAGGATCTTCGTCACCTCGTGCAGGGAAACCAGCTTCGAGAACAGCAGGTTCTCCTCTTCGAGCTGCTTGTTGATAAGCGCCCGCTTGATCTTTTCCGCTATTTCCTCGAGATGGAACGGCTTGGTGAGGTAATCGTACGCGCCGAGCTTGAGCGCCTCGATCGCCGTGTCGAGGGTGGGATACCCGGTGGTGATGAGCACCGGCAGCGAATGATTGTACTCGCGCACCCACTTGAGCAGGTCGACGCCCGACATTCCCGGCATCTTGATATCCGAGAGAACAAGGTCGACCGCGTTCTGCTTGATGAAGTCGACCGCCTCTTCCCCCGAGCCAAAACAGGTGACCGCGTATCCTTTCATCTTGAGATATTGCCCGACGATTCCGCAGATCGACTTCTCGTCGTCGACAACGACCAGATGGACGTCCTGCACGCGGGTATCGTCGGCTCTTCCGTCCTCATTCGGCATGGGCGACACTATCCTTCCACCGATTTCCTGAACGCGGCCGCGTCCCGGGCCGTGTCGATGCCGCAATACTTCGCGCGGGTCCCGATGCACACGATGCGCATGCCGTTTTCCAGTGCGCGAAGCTGCTCGAGCTTTTCCCTTTTTTCAAGTTCGCCCTGCGGAAAGGCGCAGAACCGCGCGAGCGACCGCGCCGTGAACCCGTACATGCCCCGATGCGCGAACATGGTCCTTTGTGTGCCGTCGCGGTCGAACGGGATCGGCGCGCGGGAGAAATACAGCGCATCGCCCTTTCTGTCAAGCACGGCCTTGACGACGTTCGGATTGTCTTTCTCCTGTATTGTAGCATGCGAAACGCATGTTAGCAAGGAATTATCGTCGAGCGAAGAGAGCCTCTGCGCGAATCGGCGCATGAGCACAAGAGGAATGTGCGGCTCGTCTCCCTGGAGGTTTACAATGTACCGGTAATGGAGCGCGCGGGCGACCTCGCACACCCGGTCGGTCCCCGAGGCGTGCCGCAGGGACGTGAGCATTGCGGTGCCGCCGAATTTCCGGACCGTTTCGCAGATGCGCCTGTCGTCGGTGGCCACGCACACAAGATCGAACGCGCCCGACCGCACGGCCCGGTTATAGCACCACATCACGAGCGGCAGGTTTCGGAACATAAGGAGAGGTTTTCCGGGAAGCCTGGTGGACGCGTACCGCGCCGGGATGACACAGAGAACGCCGTTGTTCAATTTTGTTTTCGCCAGGGCCATGGAATTGACGATTCCTTAAGAAGAGGCATGTTGTTGCGAAGCTATATTGTAAAATGAGGGACGGGGATAATAAAGGGTAAAATGATTGGGAGAAGATAAGAAGAGTGGAGAGAGATATAATTTGGGCGTTCCCCCGGATAGGCAGCGTCGTAGCGCGCTACGCCTCTACATATCCGGGGTCGGTCTCCTTCCGGGCTCGGCCTGTCGGCCTCGTTGCCGGACCGCCCCAAGTCGCCTGCGGCGAGGGGTCAGCCGGCAATTCGCCCTTGCTCACCCTTCAGTCCACCTAACGCGCGGCAAAAAGAAATACATTCTGCAAATTTGCCGTTCTTGCGCCAATCGGAATTCTCAGAATGAATAGCAATGCTCTTTCTTTGAACTATTCAACTTCTCAACGTTTCAACTGCTCCTCGCGGGTGCCCCCACACGGGTGGTTGATTCTTGCAACTGTCTCTTCTTGGGGGTCACCCAGGAGGGGGTAGCGGAGGACCGGACGCGTATATCCGGGGTGCTGATTTGTAAAGCGGCGCGGCCGGGCCGGAGCGAGGGGGATACTTCCCCCATCCAGCAATATTATTTCTGGATTATTACTGGAAATTTTAGAACGAGAAAATTATAATCGGCACCGTCGTCACGGCAGTATACCCGTACGAAATGTTCCTCGTGAGGTTGTTGACGTCCCTGTCGTTGGCCGCGGCAATGGTCATCCACAGGGCCGCTGCGGAAACGGCCATACCCATGTAACGATGGATGGTGCGCAGTATGGGGTAATTGTCCTGCGGGCCGAAAATCGCAATGGCGCCGAGGCCCGCATTGCCCCCAAGGAGCACTATGGTGGTAATGGAGGGAATCTGCGTCGAAAGCGATCTTGTGTCCTGAAGGCACCGGATGGATGTGTACAATCCGGCCCCTTCGATGATGGGCATGGAAATGAAATGGGCCTCCTTTTTCCACGCAAAGACGGAGGTCGCGCACATGATAACCGCAAGTATCACGATTTTCTTCATTCTCTGCCCCTTCCTCGCTGTGGCCTGCAGCCCGCGATACGATTTATCTTTATAAAAGATAATATACCATTTCCTCTTTAAAGGAAACATTCTCATGACATTCGACCTGCTGTCCACCGTGGAATACGGAGGCTGTTCCGCAAAGCTGCCCGCGCAGAAATTGTCCGAGGCGCTCGGCGGTCTCGCGAGAATGACAAACGAGAACCTGCTCGTGGGCATCGGGACGCACGACGACGCGGGCGTGTACAAGCTGACGGATGACCTTGCCGTCATCCTCACCACCGACTTTTTTCCGCCGGTGTGCTCCGACCCGTACGAATTCGGCCAGATCGCGGCGGCAAATGCGCTGTCCGACGTGTTCGCCATGGGCGGCAAGGCCGTTGCCGCGCTCAACCTGTGCATGTTCCCGTCCGCAAAGATACCGCTCGAGGTCCTGCGCGAAATACTGCGCGGCGGGCTGCAGAAAATAGAGGAAGCGGGCGCCGTGGTGGCAGGCGGCCACACCATAGACGACTTCCCCCCCAAGTACGGACTGGCCGTAACCGGCGTTGTCCATCCGGATCGCATCATCAGAAACGATCGCGCCGCTGCCGGCGACGTTCTCGTCCTCACCAAGCCCATCGGCAGCGGCGTCATCGTCGCGGGACAGCGGGTCGGCGATGTGTCGGACGTGGACTACCGCGCCTGTCTTGACACCATGAAACTCCTCAACAGGGCCGGCGCGGAAGTGATGCAGGAGCACGGCGTGCGGTGCGCGACCGACGTCACCGGATTTTCCCTGCTCGGCCACGGCCTCACCATGGCGCAGGCAAGCGGCGTGACCCTCGAAATCGATTCGCAGGAGGTGCCGATTCTGTCCGGCGCCTACGCCCTTGCCGAAAGCGGCTGCATCCCGGGCGCGGCCTTCCGAAACCAGGAGTTCGTGGAACAAGACTGCACGTTCGAGAAAGACCTCGATTACACCATGAAGATGCTCTGCCTCGACGCGCAGACCTCGGGCGGGCTGCTTATGTGCGTGCAGGAAAGTGTTGCTGATGATATAGTGAAGAGGCTAATTGATAAAGGATATCCGAAAGCGGCGATAGTGGGAAGGGTGACGGCAAAGAGGGAGAAGAGTCTTTTGGTAAGAGGTTAAGAAATATGAAAAAGAGTTGGGCGTTCCCCTCGCTTCGCTCGGGTCGGTCTCCCTCCGGGCTCGGCCCTTCGGCCTCGTTGCCGCCCGTCCCTACCGCCTTCGGCGAGGGATCAGGCGGCAATGCGCTCCAGCGCACCCTACGGTCCACCTAACGCGCGGAAACGGAGATCTACTCTGTCAAGCAGCAATGTTTGCGCCATATGGAATTCAGGAAAGATATCCAGACAAGGTCTTATTAGTCAAGCATATGAGAATTGTGGAGTATTCCCGCTGCCAAGCGCCAGGGGCGACTGGAGGTCCCGCTAGAGCGGGATGCTGCCCGGACCCGGCCCTGCGGGCCATAGGGCCGTGGCAGCCCGAGGCCGTGGCCGAGACCGGAAGGAGAACCGGTGCCGAAGGCAGGCGCCCAGTTCTTAAACTGGGTTTTGAGACAGGCTGATCTTCCCCCACATGAGGATTTATCTTTATCTCTTCTTTTTGCCCTTGCCTATCAATCTATACGTCTGCGACAAAGAAAGTCCGAACTTGTCCGCAATTTCGTTTCCGGTCTTGCCCGCCTTGTACAGGGAAACCATCTTCTTGTTGCGCTCCGGGTTCTGGTCCCACCGCGACTCCACGCCGTATTTCTTTCTCCATTGATGAACCGCCTGACGGGTGATCCCCAGCTTTCTGCCGATCGCCTCGTCGGTCTTGAGCGTCTTCTGCAGCCTGCTCAACTCTGCCTTTGTGATTCTCGCCATTCTGCACCTCCGGGATGAAATTGCGTTCGGTAATGATAACTCAATATACAAAAAGGACAAGCGAAAGGAAAAAGAATCTGCGAAAAGAGCAGGTGAACCGCCATTTGGCAAGGCGGGTTGAGCTTCCCAGCCGCTTGGCGCAGGTGGCCGTCATCAATTGCGGTATTTACATCGCAGCCGCAAACAGGTATTTTTCATCCCGATTGCCTAGGATGCGACATTTACACGGAGAGGTGACCGAGCGGCCGAAGGTGCACGCCTGGAAAGCGTGTGTGCGGAAACGTACCCTGGGTTCAAATCCCAGCCTCTCCGCCATTCTTAATTGTAGATTGTAGAATGTAGATTGAAAAATCAAAAGGGGCTCCTTGCCGGAAAGCAAGGAACCCTTTATTTTATTTGGACTTCCCTTTAAACCATAAACGTGTGTACCTAAGGAGAAACAGGATGAAAAAATTTATTGCGGCCATAACCAGCGGATTTTTGATCACAGGAGCAATGGTAACGGTGTCCGTTTTTGCACAGGATTCCACATCCGATATCGACAAGAAGGGAGCGAAGATGAAAAAGTCCATTGGAGCGAAAACCCTTGTCTTCCCCACACCGGTTTTTGTCGTAGGATCATACGATAAATCCGACAAGCCGGATGCAATGGTC
Organism: uncultured Fibrobacterota bacterium; assembly: GCA_963753345.1. Taxonomy (GTDB): domain Bacteria; phylum Fibrobacterota; class Chitinivibrionia; order Chitinivibrionales; family FEN-1185; genus FEN-1185. The sequence continues at coordinate 240,979 of CAVWBU010000021.1, read as the reverse complement.
GTTGCGTGGGGCGGTATTTGTTGTTCCAAGCCGCCTTGCGTCGCCATTGCCATCCGGGAAGCAACGTATACCTATGGCAATATCATGGCTCGCAAAGCCTTCACGATCAGTATCCCTTCAGAAAAATACATCCAACAAGCCGATTACTTCGGGATCGTTTCGGGCCGGACAGAGGACAAGTTTGCCGCTACAAAGCTCACGCCAGTAAAGAGCGATCTGGTGGATGCACCGTATGTCAAGGAGTTCCCGTTCGCTGTGGAATGCTCCGTAATTCAAATTGTCAAACTGGGATCCCACACGATGTTCGTCGGCGAGATCAAGGACGTAAAGGCCGATGAGACAGTGCTGGGGAAAGACGGAGCACCGGACATGGAGAAGATAAAACCGATGGTCTTTAATCCGGCGAACCGCGCCTACTATGGCATTGGTAACTATCTAGGCGATGCATTTTCGGAGGGCAAGAAGATAAAAAAATAGAGCTCGTGATGGCACAGGGTATTGTGACGGGGAAATCGACGCACCGAATTTCTTGGCGGTCTTAAGTCCGATCTTTGCTGCCGAGGCAACTTTTCAAGTTCCGGCTGCCCTGAATTCCCTCAGCGGGTTCCCGGCTTTCATGTGGCCAGCCAGGCGAGTCAGTTCGGGCCTCGCATGGAGAAAGAAGGCTTTATAAGCCGGGCAGAGGTAATTCAGGCCTTTCTCTCCATCGTGGGCTTGTGCTATTCGGTCCTTGGGGCAGCCGCCGTTGCAGAATGAAAGCACCTCGCATTCCCTGCAGTACCTAGGCAGCGTGTCCTTCTTGGCTCTTCCGAAGCAGGCCATTTTGGGATCAGCTGCCAAGTCGCAGAGTTTTCTTTCCCTTATATTTCCGATCAAATGTTCCGGATCGACAAAATGATCGCATGCGTAAAGACTCCCGTCATGTTCCAGGACAGCCGCGTCGCCGCATCTCTCCCGGTGAACGCACAAAGCGTGCGGCACGCCGTACATAGGCCGCAGCGCCTCATCGAAGATTTGGATCACCGTCCGGCCGACATCTTCCCTGATCCATCGGTCGAAAATCCGGCACAGGAAATCACCTATCTCCTCGGGCTTGGAAGTTGCTTGGCCAGCGCCGACAAGCGGCAGAAATTGGATATAGGAGACACCCATGCCGCGGAAGAAATCATACAGCCTGTCGGGCGCGGCCGTGTTTACAGAATGGAGCACACAGAGCACATTACAGAACACACGACGCTCTCTTAGCACATGGAAAGCATGAACAACCTGCGAATGTGTGGGGCGGCCATCGGCTGTTTTCCTGAATGCGTCATGAAACTCAACCGGCCCGTCGAGGCTAAGCCCGACGGAAAACCCTTCTTGGGCAAGGAACTCGGCCCACTCATCATCAATCAGGAGGCCGTTGGTCTGCAGGCCGTTGGAAAGCGCGCGCCCGGCCGGTTTATGTTTGCGTTGCAGCCGTGTGATGGTGCGGAAATAATCCAGGCCCAGCAGCGTCGGCTCCCCGCCATGCCACTCGAAATGGGTGTTGGGCCCGGGTGAAGCTTCAAACCGCTGGGCGATGTACTTTTCAAGAAGATCTTCGGGCATCCGCAAGGTGCCTGCGGGGAAGAGGCGCTCTTTGCCAAGGTAATAGCAATACGCGCAGCGCATATTGCACCGTGGCCCTCCAGGTTTGGCCATTACCAGGCATTCCGAGAGCTGACCCAATGCCGGTTCCTAGTCCGACAGGGTTTTGTTAAAGAAAGTCAAGAGCCGCGCAAACGCATCACGAACCGCATTGACGTTGTAAGACTGGCCGTCGTCGTTGAAGAAGGAGTGGTTCGCCCCTTCATACACAACGTGTTCATAGGACTTGCCAGCGTTGCGCATGGCTTCCTCGAAAACGGGAATGCCGGCGTTGACTCGCTGGTCGTTGCCGCCGTAGAAGGCGATAACGGGACAGTGTATGGAGGGTATTTTTTCGGCGGGAGGCGTAGTCCCGTAGAATACTGCGGCGCCTGAAATTTCCGGTTCTTCACAGGCCAGAAGGGCCGAGAGTCCTCCTCCCATGCAAAAGCCGACGCAGGCCACTTTTTGGGCCTTTGTTTCCTTTTGCGTGCTTCTGAGATGACGGACGGCTTCCCTGAGCCGGGGAATATATCCTGCCAGCCTGCCGGGACCGCCGAACAACTGTCCGAAGGTTTCGCCGATTTCCTTTCTCTCGGATTCCGGAAGCCTGGCAAGCTCGGCATCCCGGGCCGCAGGATTTCCCGCGGCAGAAGGAGGCAGCTGCCTCATGAACTTCATCGCCTTTTCGATCCGTTCGCGGGAAAGCGCCGCCGGCCTCACACCGCCGACCGCGAAAAGATCCGGGGCAAGCGCCGCATATCCTGCGGCGGCGAAACGCCTCGTGACGTCTTCGATATGGTCATTCACACCCCATGCCTCCTGAATCACCATGATGGCCGGAAGCGGCAAAGAGGCCTTTTCAGGAAAGGCAAAGTACCCCTTCTGATCGCCATACTCAATCCATTCACCTTTGATTGCCATTACTCTCCTCCTCTATTTAGTCTTCAGAATCCAAATCCACCCGAGATACGGCAGCCTTTGGAGAACTCGGCATCAAGAAAACTGCGGGGATAACACCGATCAGCGCCACAACCATTCCAAGAAAAATAATGCGAAATCCCAGAAGCATATTGCCAGAAGCGTGCAGAATGATGGTTGCAACGGCTATGCTCAGTGCCCCGCCGGTCTGGCGAAACATCCCCCGAATCCCTGTAATCGTTGATACGTGCTCCGGCATGAGCTCGATGCAGGCATTGTTGGAAGCAGGCGCCGCAAGTCCGGCCCCGACCCCGACAATCGATGATATGATGTAAAGAAGAAATATACTATTGAATTTGAAACTGAACAGCAGAAGCGCTGCCGCTGTAGCAAGGGTGCCGGCGATTATCGGCCAGCGATATCCCCATCGCATGATATAAAGACTCGTTAACAAAGAAGCCGCGATCATGGCAACGGACCGCGGGGTCATGAGAATTCCGCTTTGCAGCGTGCTCATCTTGTAAACGAAAACGGCATACGCAGGGATAAGCGACATAACGCCGATTATCGCAACCCCGTATATGAAATTAAAAACATTCGCGGCCATGAAGGGCCTGCCTCTCAGCACGGCAAAATCGATAATAGGGTTTTGTGTTTTCCTTTCATGCCCTATGAGCCTCACCATCAGCATCGTCGCCGTGCAAAGAAGCACTATTGCCGCTATAATCATTTTCACCGATTGCCCGGAACCGATAACGCTCAAACCAGCCATCAACAAAAACAAGGAGGCGAAAAGAAGCACGGTTCCAAGAACATCTATTCGTTCATTCTTCCTTTCTTCGCGGCGAAGAAATAGAACCGCCAGGAAAATAACGACAAGGCACAACGGTATGTTTAGCCAGAATATGGACCGCCAGCCGAATGATTCCACAAGGAACCCTCCAAGATTAGGACCGATTATTTGCCCTATCGGAAAGATACTGCTGAAGAGCCCGATGGCCCGGTGCTTGGACCTGGGGAATTCCTCCGCAACGATTCCCATGGCTGCAGGCATGATTCCGCCACCCCCGAGTGACTGTATGAAACGGGAAATAATCAGCAGCCCTATGTTCGATGAAAATGCGCAGAGCAGCGAGCCTACCGTGAAAAAAGACAAGCAGAGCAAAAAGGTGACTTTCTTGCTCAAGATATCTCCCAATTTACCGGCTATCGGCATTATGCCGGTAACGCCCAACTGATAAATGCTGATGATCCATCCGGCCAGAATCAGCGTAATATGGAATGAGGCGGTAATTACCGGAAATGCAACCGCAACCGAGGTTGTGCTGATTGAAACAAGCACAAGCGTCATTGCCAATATGAAAAATATTACATAGCTTCGCATTTTCGGTCTATTATACATAAGGGAACCTCTAAAAATTGCCTTTTTCAGAAAACGATTGGCGATTTTTGACTAGATTCGCCACATTTTTAGCAAAATATGGAATTTTTAGAGGTCCCCATAAGTATTATTCCACACTTTGTTTGCCCGAACCTCCGACGCAGGGAAAAATACCATCCGCTATGCCTCCTTCATGAAATTATGACGGGACTATCCTCAAGAAAACCGCCTCCCTTTCTTAGAAGTATTGCAGGAGGGATGGCATCTTTCCACGGGACGGCTGCCGGTCATTCTTCAGAGTTTATTGACAAGACAGAATCGGAATTTCTCTCTCATGCATGTTTTCATCGTTCGTGAGACCGTCTATCTTTTCTCTCGTTAATCTACAAGGGTTCTTGGCATTGCAGAACATGGTTGGTGCAGTTTTGAAGCAGTCAGATAGAGACTATTGGCGGGATCAATAAGGTACGGAACGTGGCGAGGAAATCCCGGCCTCTTGACCATTCATAATTGTAGAAGGTAGATTGTAGAATGTAGAATTTAGAAAAAGAGGGTGCAGTCAGGACATAGGTAAAAAGGGCTCTTTGCCGGAAAGCAAAGAACCCCTTTTTGTAAAGATCCGCGGTCATCAAAAACCCTAGCGGCCTCATCTCACCAACTGCAGCCTCCCGGTAAGCTCGCGGGTTCCTGCACTGGCCTCTATCAAATAGAGACCGCTGGAACAATTCGCCGCATTCCAGACAACCCTTCCCTCCCGAACATGGCGAAAGCGCGCCACTCTTACTCCGGTGAGGGAATAAATCTCCACGTCGACTGGTCCCGACAGATTCGGCAGTCTGATAAAAACCATGGCATTGGAAGGGTTGGAAAAGACGAGAAGAGTCGAATTTGACTGAATGGATCGATCGCGAACGTTTTGAATCACCATGCTTGTGCTGCACGGATGATACGTCCGCCACATATCATCAATAAAAGTGTACTGGGGAAATTCGCCCTGCAAAACTCCGGCGGTCTGCTGCTGCCGGTCCCACGATGAGCTGTAATCGAATCCACTTTGCGCCTTGATGCTGTCGATTGCGAGCGAATCGTTTTCGCACATCCACCGGACAACGTAATCAAAAAAAGCCGGATGGTTCCAAATGGCTTCGGCCCCCATAAGATGCATGGTCAAAGCCTCGCCGATCCAGCTCATGGAGGTGCAGCAGCGCCGGTACGCTTCTCCCAGCTGCTCGGTGGGAGTGAGGAGCGGCCAATCCCTCGGCTGAAGCTGTTCGTAAGGACCATAGAGTCCCGTATCAACAGGCGTTCCGTCCGGATGAACCCCGTAGTGGCCTCCGTAAATCACCTTGGCGCCCTGCCATGCCTTGGTGTATTTGCCCGCCGGCGGGAGCGAACTGATGTAGAGCGTCTGCATGTCTTCGCCGAACTTGTCGGGAAAATACGTGGACACGTTTTTCATCGAATCGCATTGCAGCAGAATGCCTGCAAGAACAACGGGCATTTTTCTTCCGCTGCGATGACCTCCAAAAGCCGGCCATCCGTATCCTGCTTTAAGGCATCCGAACAAATCAATGCCGTACTGCACAAAGTAATTGGTGAGGTTTACTTTTTGCGCAGGCGTGAAGTTGAGCGACAAAACCAGCCCGACATAAGAAACCGCAAATCCCACGTGCGCGCCGTAACTGGGCATATAGGCCGCGGGAGCATCAAAAAGGAAAGGGTTCATGTCGATCCATGGCCTGCGGAACCAGGTCTCAAATTGCGCAAGAGTCGGGGTCGCGGCCGGATTGGGGGGAACCACGGACGGCAGAAGCTGGCGCTGCAGGGAATCGGCATGATAAATTGTCTGCTTCCGGTCGCAATACGACGGGCGGAAAGCATCGGATGATACGGCGGCGCCCAGGACCGTGAGAACGGATACGCTGGCAACCGGGCTGCAGCTTTGGTCACCGGCGCGCATCACTTCCGGAACATTGTGGTATTGAGCTGCGGACAGGCTGATCGATGAAACCAATGCGTCTCCCGGTTTCAGGGAGATGGGAGGGTACACGCGCTCGCTTGCATTGAACCACCATGATTCGTCGCTGCCGTCGTTCAGCCGCTGATCAAAAGCGCTTTTCCCGTCCGGCGTGGGCAGGTTGAGCACCGATCCGTTCGCGTACGGCGCAACACTCTGCGGGGCGGGCGAAATCGCAGTAACGGTCACCGGGCCCACAACGTAATAATCTCCGTTGACAAACTGTCCCACCGGCACCGCCTGGGAGAATGTCCAGGTGATGCTGTCTTTGATGATGCTGGTCTGGGTGGGAAGTGCGGCAACCGAAGCGTTGCCGGCAAATGTACCGCCGATGAAGAAAGCGATGGCAAGAAGAATTGCTGATGCGACGTTTTTCATGTCCCGTCTCCTTTCGAGAAAAAGAAAAGCGAACGGTACGGCACCATGATCAAATCTAGTGGCAAAATAAGTTTTCGGCGGACAAATTTTGCTATTATGAATAAAAAAATTGGGCGCCCCGCCGAAGACGGCGGCAGCCCTCCTTCCGGTCCACCCCTTCGGGTGCTTCCAAGGGTCGTCGGCCGCAGGCCTCGGGCCATCTAATTTTAGAATGTAGATTGTAGAATGTAGATTGGAAATGCAAGAGATAGACCAGTTTGTCTTTGTCAATCTACAATCATCAATCTAGAATCTACAATTAAGAGTCCGGGCAGCATCGTGCTCCAGCACGACCTCCAGTCGCCCCTGGCGCGAAGACCATCAGTGCTGTTTGCCATCATTTGTAAACTTTCATGAACACGACCAAGGCTTGCACTGAGCTTGTCGAAGTGATCGTCGTGGCACACCGATTTATTTCAAACAAATGAACAGGCCGCCGTCCAAACGAAATAAGACCGGACGGATAGGATGCCGCTGTTGACAATAATCGCGGGAGACTGTATGATCTCAGCTAAGGCCCCGTTGACCGCGAAACACGTTTGCCCGTGGAGGGAAAAATGAAAAAGAATTCAATGTTGGTTTCTATGGCGTCATTATTGCTTTTGAGATCCTTTTCGTTTGGGGCGGATATGGGTTCGTGGACCAATGCCGATATTTTCGGCGGGCAGATGTGGAGCCTGGCCATGAATCCTCTTGACCATAACGTTCTTTGGGCCGGCGGCATTCAATCCCTGTATAAGAGCACAGACGGCGCCGCGACATGGCAGCAGGTCCCCAACTTCAGCGGTCTTATCACTGGAATCGCCTATTCGCCTGCCAACGCCAATGTCGTTTACGTGTGCGTCAACGGCGCAACCAGCATGCTGGGAATCAGCAAAAGCCTGGATGGCGGCGCAACGTGGGCTCAATTAAGCACGCCGGTGGCATTGGAGCAAATCGCATGCGACCCGGCCAATGCCAACGTCGCATATGCCAGTGACCGGCAGATCAATCCTGCCCATGTCTATAAAACCACGAATGGCGGAAATACGTGGAGCGCGGTTTACACGCTGCCGCAGGACTTTGCAATTTCGCGCATTGCCATGGCAGCCGAACACATCGTTGTCACCGCGCAAAAAAATTATGACGGGGACGGCGGCATTTTTTGCAGCGCCAACGCAGGAGCTGATTGGACTGAATTTTCTGCGTCCTATTTCGGCCTTGCGAGTTCGCCGGTTTATTCGCTGACCGTGGATCCGGACAACCCGTTGCATGTCTTTGCGGGTGGTCGCTCCCTTATTTTCAAAAGCATGGACGGAGGCGCCACGTGGTCAGCAGTGGCGGTCAACGCCACCCTGGGTACGCAAGGGATGAGAACCGTCATGATGGCGGATCTTGGCGGCAATCTGCTGTTGGCCTTCAATGAAAGAAATTGCTATAGGAGTGTTGACACCGGAGAGACCTGGACTCTGCAGGGCGCCATTGACTCGACGGTCAGCGGCCCGATAAATGGACTGTGCGATCCTGTCGGTGATAGCAGCAAAATCTACCTGGCCGATGCCAACGGGTATGGCATTTACAAAAGCACGAATGGCGTTACGTTCCACGATGCCAACACGAATATCCGGGGAGTCCGGTTCCTGTTTCTCTATCACAATCCCATTGAGAAAAATGTTTTTTACGCGGGAAGCGACGTCGATTTTTACCGCAGCAAAGACAGCGGCTCCTCATGGACCCGTTTGCTCGGATTGAACGGATTGCGGGCGGGCCTGGGCGACATGATTGTGCCGCCGTCCAATGCCGCTTCGGTCATCGCCTGCCAGCAGGTAATGGGAAACATGGCGGAAGCGATTGTACGAAGCGATGATTACGGCGAAACATGGCGGCTTCTATCGTCGCTGCCGGTGAATTCAGGAGGGGTGCTCAAGTTCGCGTTCGAATCCGGCAACAGTGCTGTTGTATACGCGGGCGTGGGCAGCGGCATCTCGTCCCCGCGGCCCAATGACGGATTGTACAAGAGCATTGACAGCGGCAACACCTGGCAGCCGATCGCCTTCCCAGGCTCGGTCATCAGCTTCATTGCCGTTGATCCGCAAGACACGCTGACCCTGTATGCGGGCAAAGGCCAGTTCTGCCAGCAAAAAAGCGACAACACCACGGGCGCCTATAAGAGCATTGACGGCGGATTGAACTGGACGCAGATGCCGGTCCCGAAGGATATTGTCACTTCGCTCGTTATCGATCCCGATGACCCCGCCCAAATTTATATCGCCACGATGTCGAATGGCCTGTTTCACAGCGCCGACCGGGGAACGACGTGGACGAATATCAACACCCAGGTGCAAATTCCGGCCTTTGTCATTACCACGACCGTGGACAACAAGAAAGCGCTGTGCTTTGCAGACGGATACGGAACTATTCATATAAGCGTCGATGGGGGAAGCACCTGGCAGGTGTATTCCAACGGGTTCAATGCCGTCAATGCGCTCTGCGCCGGCTCGTTGTATGCCGCGACAAGCACCGGGCTTTACAAGACGAAAATCACCTTGCCCAGCGGAGTTGCTCTGGCGCAAGCACCCGTTGCTCCCGAAACGGTGAGAGCGTATTGCAACCCCGGCCGCGATCAAATCAACTTTGTTTTCAATTTGGGCGCCCCGACCCGCGTAGAAATTGCCGTGTTCAATCTCCTCGGAAAGCAGGTGGCTGCACTATCAGATAACCTGGCCGGCAATGGAGTTGCGCTTGTCTGGAACTGCCGTGGCGCGTCGCGCGGCGTTTACCTTGCCAGCGTCAACGTGGGTGGAAAACATACGGTGAAATTGAGAATGGCGATTTTGCAATGATGGCAGACGGATTTGACCGCCCAAGTCAAGAAAAGAGCTTTTTCTGCAGGCTCAAGGGCCGCGCAGGGCTCCGTCCGGCCTAATGCGTGGCAGCGGCAATCTTGCACAATCCGCGCATTCTTGACTAATCAGGACTTCCGTGTCTTGCTTGATGAGAAATCCCCATAGCGTAAGTGTTGCTACTTGACAGAACAGATTACTGTTGCCGCGCGTTAGGGGCGACTGGAGGTCCCGCCATAGCGGGATGCCGCCCGGACTCTTAATTGTAGATTTTAGATTGATGATTGTAGATTGAAAACAGTTTTGTCGATCTTTCGCATTTCCAATCTACATTCTACAATCTACATTCTAAAATTAGATGGCCCGAGGCCGAAGGGGTGGACCGGAAGGACGGCCGCCGCTGCGTAGCAGCGGGGCGCCAAAATCTCTTTCAAAATTGAATGGGGCTATTACTTAGTGCCTCTTCATCTCGGCCCACGTCCTCCCCGACTCCACGAGCGACCCCGGCTTTAAAAACTCCAGCGCTTCCGCTCCGTCAATGTTGCCCAGCACGGCGATTCTTGAATGAGGCATGTCAGCTGAAGGATCTTCAACTGCGACAACATCACCTGAAAGCACCACTGCCTTTGCGAGCTCGGGAAGGTCGAACGTGCATTCGCATTTGTCGTCCTGCTTCACTTTCGCGCCTGCGTCGAGGCACAGGGAAAGTGCCTGAGGGGTTTTGCGGAACCGCGTGAGAAGCCCCTCCTCCGCGCCTTCGCCCCCAAGCGTCACGGGAATGTTGAGGAGCATGTCGCCGCCGGCCGATTCCACCCCGCGCACCGAAAACACCTTTATCTGCTGCGACTTACCCTTGACATTTGCGAGCGGCAGTTCGACGGCCGCGCACAGGTGCGAGGCGGGCTCGTAGGTCTGCTGCGCAGCGAACACCTGCCAGCGCGAGGCGAGCGACTCGATGCGCTGGGCCAGGTTCACGTTGTCGCCGACAACGGTGTATTCCATCCGGTCCTCGCCGCCGATGTTGCCGCCCGCGAATTCGCCAGTGTTGCAGCCGATGCCCACGTAGATCTGTGGCCGGTCTGCGGCGGCGAGCTCGCGTCCGAACCGCCACACCGCGGCCTGCATCTCGATGCTGGCGCGCAGCGCGTTTTCCTGGGCGCTCTTGTCCTCGAACATCACGTTCCAGAACGCCATGATCATGTCGCCGCCGAATTTGTGCAGGGTGCCGCGGTGCCTGGTGATGATCTCGGTGGTCACGCGAAAGTACCGGTTGAGCAGTTCCACTACGTCAAGAGCGCTCATGGTCTCGGCCATGGCCGTGAACCCCACGATGTCGCAGAAGAACACGGTGCCGCGCTTGCGCTCGCCGCCGAGCGTGAGGGGCACGGTGCCGTCGATGACGCCCTCCACCACGTCGGGCGACAGGTACCGCGACAGCTGCGTGCGCATCTGGGTCTCCTTCGCCACCTGCGTGTACAGCTCCGCGTTCTTGATGGCGATGGCCGCCTGGCCCGCGATGCTCGTGAGCACGGCGAGGTCGTCCGCGTTGAACGCGCGCCGGCTCGACATGGTGTCCACGCTTATCACGCCGAGAAGCTCGCCTTTGCACACGAACGGCGCGCACATGAGGGAACGGATCGAGAGGTCGACAATTGACTGCTGCGACACGAACCGGTTGTCCTGCTGCGCGTCGGACGAGAGGATCGACTGTTTCTTCTCGGCCACGGTCTTGAGGATGGTGCGGCTCACCGGAAACTCCTGCTGCGGCGCGGACGAATCGCGCGTGCGGCCGAGCGCGGGCGCAAGCTCGCCCGACAACCGGTCGCGCAGCATAATGAACGCGCGGTCGGCGTGCGGGAACATGTCGAAGATGCTGTTCATTATTTTGTCAAGCAGGGCGCCGGGTTTTTCCAGGGCGCCGAGGTCCTGCGAGACCTTTACCATGGCCTGCAGGCGCTTCACCGCGTCGAGGAGACCCTGCTGGGAGCCCTTTTCCTCGTCGCGGACCGCGATGCCGGACAGCGACGCGTCCATGGAGGCGCTCACCAGCGGTGCGCGCGTCTCGGGCGTGAGGATCATGGACAGGCCGGCAATGTTCCCCTTTGTCGCGAGATCCGCTATGGTAATGCCCCCGGCCTTGGCCTTCTTCTTGGTGCCGAGCGGGTCACTGCCCTCGGACCTAAACACCATGAGGGCCGGGCCGATTGCCACCTCGTCGCCCTCGTACAGCGGCTGGGGCACGTGCCGGTGCAGGCTGCGCTTGTTGACAAAGGTTCCGTTCGCCGAGCCCAGGTCCACAATCACGTAGTAATTCTCTTTTCCCCGGATGGCGGCGTGCTGCCTGCTCACGCTCGAATCGGGTATGCACAGGCCGTTCTCGGCATTGCGGCCGATAATGATCTCGGCGCCGAGCCGCACGGTTTTCCCTTTGCTGTCGCCTTGGATGAATTCGAGATAAGCCATGATGAAGTCAATGGTTCGGGTTTGCTGGAGATATGCGCAACAATCAATTATACCATTTGTGAAAGCAATTGTCATGAGCGGGGCGAGAAATAAGATTTATAGATAAAACATCTCTGGCGGGGGAAGTCTCCCCCTCGCTGCGGCCCGGTCGCGCTTCTTTTCAAATAAGCATTCCGATTGTGCGCGACCGGTCCTCCACTACCCCCTCCTGGGTGCACCCCAAGAGGGGGTAGTTGCAAGAATCAAGCTGGGGTTGTGGGGGCACCCATGGAGAGCCGTTGTACGGGGACATCACATGACAAATGGCAAATTGGCGCAAAGCATATCATCTGACCGAAGAGATTTCTTCTGCCGCGCGTTAGGCGGACCGGAGGGTGAGCTAGAGCGAATTGCCGCCTGACCACCGCCCGCAGGGCCCTCGTGGCAGGCGGTAACGAGGCCGAACGGCCGAGCCCGGAGGGAGACCGACCCGACCCCGAGCCCCGTCGAGGGGGAGGGGAACGCCCAACCTTTTTTCGATTTCCCGGCGCCCCCACCAGGAACTCTGATTTCGGGAAGCTTGGCGGGGCGCCCATCTTCTTTCTCTATTCTAGACTTATTTTGATAATTACCTTCACGAAAGGCGGGGCGTATAAAAAAGGTGGACGCGGTGCAGCTCATGATGAATATTATGGGGATGGTCATCGTCACTTTCCTGAGCCAGCCCATTGCCGAAATCGTACACAGGGAAACCGGCTTTTCCTTCACCTACGACGAGAAGTTTTACAAGTCAAGAATAAATTTCATCACCGAAATGGTGTTCGACGGCATAGCGGTCAAGGAGCGCAGATCATGAAACGAACCGGCATAACGGCCTTGTGCCTGCTGTTTGCGGCATTTGTCCCGGCCCACTCGTCCGGCCTGAGCCTGAGGGAGGCGCAGGAATCGCTGCTGAGCAACAACCTCGACATCGTCTCTGCATACCAGGACTACTGCAAGAAGTCCTACGAGGAGGCCGAAGCAAAGGCCGCATGGTATCCGTCGCTTGACGTGGTGGGAAACTACAACTACTTCACTGAAAAAAACTCCATCGACATACCAAGCGGTTTCTTTGCGCCGGGCTCCCCGGCAAAAGAGGGTGCCCTCGGCGCCAACTACCGCGCCGAGGCGGGTCTCGACCTGAGCTACCCTCTCACCACCGCGCTGGTCAACATGTACAACGTGCGCTACCGCCGCATCGGCCTGAAGGCGAAGGATGCCCAGAACGCGGGCCTCAAAAACCAGCTTTCGTTCCGGCTCGGCGCCATGTATTTCGCCTGGATCCTCAGCTACGGCCAGGTGGACGTGTACCAGACGCTCGTGCGGCAGCTTGCCGACCTGGTGACCCAGGCGCGGAACCTTGCTTCCGGCGGCATGGCCTCTTCGTCGAAAGTGCTCGATGCCGCGGCACGGCTCGCGAGCGCGCAGGCCGATCTCACCAGCGCGCAGAACCAGTGCGATTCTCTCAGGTACGAAATCGTCAACTTTACAAAATGCAAGGACTCCGCGGTTTCGCCGCTGGACTACGCCTTCGGCATCGACTCCGAGGCCGTTGCCGGCCTCGACACCGTGTGCCTGAACGCTGCCCGGCCGGAACTGGTGGCAATAGACCTTTTGATATCGCAGCAGTCGGCGCTGAGCGACATCATATCCGGCCAGAAATATCCCAATCTTGTGGCATCCGTCGGCTACCGGTACGCCAACCCGGGCCTTAAAATGGGGGGAACCGATTTCATGGGATACGGTCAGGCCGGGCTCCAGCTCAAGTGGAGCACCCTGTCGCTGTTCGACTGGTCCGCTCCGTCAAGCCAGCAGAAACAGGTGGCGTACCAGATAGAAACCGCGAAGTACCAGAAACAGCAGATGATCGACGCATGGGACAACGCCATCAAGAATGCCAAGCTCCAGGTGACGCGCGCAATGCGCCAGCGCGATGCAGCAAGGGCCGCGCTTGCCGCGGCCGAGGCCGTGGAGAAAGACGCGAAGAACGGGCTTGCCGCGGGCACTGCCACGCAGACCGACGTGCTCAACGCGCTCACCTCCCGCGCCCGCGCAGACCTTTCGGTGCGCCAGGCGGAGTTCACGAAAAACCTGGCGATATTGCAGTTGTATTTCGCGGCGGGAAGGGAGATCACGTTTTAATCGTGGTTGACAGTTGTCGGTTGACAGTTGAAAAACTGCGGCAGTGATAGATTCTGTCATTGCGAGGAGCAAAGCTACGAAGCAATCTCACATAAAATTGCATTTATTCCATTGACGGCAATTGTTGAGCCTGGAAAGCAAGACAAGTTCCCTATACTACAAGAGAGGTGCCAATGAAGACCAGACAATTCCTCCGCATCATCTGTTCCGCGCTTCCGGCGCTTGCGCTTGGCTGCAACCCCACGAGCAGCAGGGACTTTATCGGCTCGGCCGTGGCGGAGGCGCAGACCTATCAGATCGCCACCACCGCGCAGGGCACCATCGTGGCCCTGTACAAAGAGGAAGGCCAGAAGGTTGACAAGGGCGAGTTCGTTGCCGTCATCGACACCATTCCGACCGTGCTCCGGCTTGGCGAGCTTTCCGCCTCGCTCGCCGAACTCAACAACAGCATTGCCGCAAAGAAAGTGGAGGTCTCGTCGCAGGAATCCGACGTGAAAGGAGTCGAGCGCGAATACAAGCGCATCACCACGCTCGTGTCCCAGGGCTCCGCCCCGTCCCAGCAGAAGGACAACCTCGAGACGCAGGTCGAATCGTCCAACCTCAGGGTGCAGGCGAACAGGACCACGCTCGCGGCCCTGCAGGCGAGAATCAACACCATCAACGCGCAGAAGGCGGAGCTGCTCGACCAGCTCTCGCGCTGCTACGTTCGCGCGCCCGCGTCCGGCACCGTGCTCACCAAGTACAAAAACCTGGGCGAGGTGGCGCTTCCCGGGAACTCGATCCTCGAGATCGGCAAGTACGACACCATGCAGATTGACTTTTACGTAACCCAGCCCATGCTTCCCTCGTTCAAGCTCGGCCAGAACGTGCGCATCAGGCTCGACAACGAAGCGCCCGGGGCAAAGGAAAAACAGATATTTCTCCCCGCGCAGATCTCGTGGATCAGCTCGGACGCAGAGTTCTCGCCCAAAAATATCCAGACAAGGGAAAGCCGAAATGAGTTGGTGTTTAAAATCAGGGCCATGGCTGCGAATGCTAATGGGCAATTAAAGAGAGGTCTGCCTGTTGAGGTATGGAGATAAAAAAATAATTGTCGGGGGAGAAGTATCTCCCCCGGCCTCGGCCTGCTTCGCCGTCCTCGGCACTCCCCTCTCCAGGGTGGCCCCCAGTGGAAGCAGTTGCAAGACCGAGACACTTGTGTGGGGGCACCCACGAAGAGCAGTGGAAAACGAAGTTGAAAAGTTGAATAGTTGAAACGTTGAAAAGTAGAAAATGTAGTTAAGAGCCCAAGTTGAATATTGCGGATGCCGATTGGCGCAAGAAGAGGTAGTTGACGGAATTGGTCTCCAAGCACGCGCGTTAGGCAGGACTGGAGGCCGCGCTGGAGCGCGGTGCTGCCTGACCATGGCCCGCAGGGCCTTCATAGCAGGCAGCCCGAGGCCAGAGGCCGAGACCGGAAGGACGGCCGACCCGAGCATAGCGAGGGAAACGCCCAGCATTTTTATTAATTATGAATATTGATATAGAAATCAGGGACCTCGAAAAAAACTACGCCGGCGAGCACGCGCTTGCCGGCGTCTCGCTGTCTGTTTGTAAAGGCTGCCTGTTCGGCCTCATCGGCGCTGACGGCGCGGGCAAGTCGACCCTCCTGCGCATCTGCACCACGCTCGTCGCGGCCGACAAGGGCGCGGTTTCGGTGTGCGGGCTCGACACCGCGCGCGACTTCCGGGCCATACGCGCGCAGATCGGGTACATGCCGCAGAAATTCTCGCTGTACCAGGACCTGAGCGTCCGCGAGAACATGCAGTTCTTCGCCGACCTGTTCGGCGTACCGCCCGCGGAGCGCGACGAGCGCATGGCGCGGCTCCTCGACTTCTCGCGGCTTGCGCCCTTTGTCAACAGGCGCGCGCGGAACCTGTCCGGGGGCATGAAACAGAAGCTCGCCCTGTCGTGCACCCTCATCCATACCCCAAGGGTATTGTTTCTCGACGAGCCCACCACCGGCGTGGACCCGGTATCGCGCAGGGAATTCTGGGCAATCCTTTCGGAGCTTAGGAGCCAGGGCATCACTATTGTGGTTTCCACGCCGTACATGGACGAGGCGCACCTGTGCGACGAGCTGCTGTTTCTTCACAAAGGGCAAATCGTCCGCCAGGGAAAACCCGAAACGTTGCTCGCCACTTACCCGCATCCTCTTTACAAAGTGTCGAGCGCGTCGACGCTGCTCACCGTGGCGCAGAACGCGCCGCTGCCGCCCGGCGTGGCGCTCATGTATCCGGAGGGCGGGGCGATCCACGTGGCGGTACCGGGAGTTGAAAGATCACCCAGCGAAGTCTTATCGGTTGTAAAGCCATTACTGTCCGATGCGGAAAAAGCGGAGAGGATACAACCAAAGATCGAAGATTTATTTGTTTGCTTGCTTACAGAGAATGGCGGGAAGGAAAACTAAAATGCTTTTATCGGGGGAGAAGTATCTCCCCCTGCCTCGGCCTCCTCGCCGTCCGGTCTGCGGGGTCCTCGGCACTCCCCTCTCCAGGGTGGCCCCCTTGGTGGAGCAGGTGCAAGGCCGAAGCACCTGTGTGGGGGCACCCACGAGGAGCAGTTGAAAAGAAATAAAGTTGAGACGTTGAAAAGTTAAAAAGCAAAGAAAGAAACCTTGATTGATCTCTGCGAATGCGGTTTGGCACGAGAATAGGTAGTTGACCGAATAGATTTCTTAATACGCGCGTTAGGGGCGACTGGAGGTCCCGCCAGAGCGGGATGCCGCCCGGATCCGGCCCTGTGGGCCATAGGGCCGTGGCGGCCCGAGGCCGGAGGCCGAGACCGGAAGGAGAACCGACCCGAGCCTGAGTCTTGACGAAGGCGAGGGGAACGCCCAATTTCATTTGTTTTATTGAATCTAACAATCATGAATTACTCAATATCAACCTCCGACCTCACCAAAAAATTCGGCTCCTACACCGCCGTCGACCACATCAACGTGGCGGTGCGGCAGGGCGAGATCTTCGGGTTTCTCGGCGCAAACGGCGCGGGCAAAACCACGGCCATCCGCATGCTGTGCGGCCTGCTTTCGCCCACGAGCGGCTCGGGCCACGTGGCCGGGTTCGACATCATGAAGGAGACGGCAAAAATACGCACGCGCATCGGGTACATGTCGCAGAAGTTCAGCCTGTACCCTGACCTGGTCGTGCGCGACAACCTCAGACTTTTCGGCTCGCTCTACGGGCTTTCCGGGAATGAACTCGCCGCGCGCATCGGCGGAAATGTCGGAGTTCCTCGGCCTTGCCGACCTCTTGCCCCGGATCACCGGCACCCTGCCGTGGGGATGGCAGCAAAAGCTGAGCCTAGCCTGCGCCAATCTTCACAAACCGGAAATCCTGTTCCTCGACGAGCCCACCGGATCGGTTGACCCCATAAGCCGGCGCAATTTCTGGGACCTTATCCAGTCCCTGTCCCGGGGCGGCACCACCATTTTCGTCACCACGCACCACATGGACGAAGCGGAATACTGCCACCGGATTTCGATCATGATCAGCGGCAAAATCGCGGCCATCGACTCGCCGCAGGCGCTCAAGAAGCGACACCGCTGCGACACGCTCCTCGACGCGTTCCTTGCCATCGTGGAAGGGGGCGGCCGGTGAACCCGCGCATAATGGCTCTTATCCGTAAAGAAGTCTGGCACATTCTGCGTGACTGGCAGACCCTGCTCATCGTGCTCGCCATGCCGGTGTTCATGATGTTCCTCTACGGCTACGCGCTCGACGTGAACATCAACGACGTGGCAGTGATGGTGGAAGACCCCTCGCCCACGCCCGAAACGGCGCTGCTGATCCGGGCCATCGACCAAAGCAGCCTGTTCAAGGTTACGGGCGTGGTAAATTCCGTGCCGAACCCGGACGCACTGTTCCGTCAGCGCCATATCAAGGCGCTGTTCCGCTTCTCCCCGCACTTTACCGCCGACCTGCGGCGGCCGGGCTCTCCCGCATCGGTCCAGGTGCTTATTGACGGATCGGACCAGAACCTCGGCACCATCCTGCGCAACGCGGTGGAGCCTTTCCTGCAGAAATGCGTGCTCGATCTCCTGCATGTGCCCGTGCCCGCGGCCGTCAATGTGCGCCAGGTTATTTTGTACAACCCGCAGCAGAAGAGCGCCATGTATTTCGTGCCCGGCCTCATGGTGATCATTCTCATGATGATCTCGGCCATGCTCACCTCGCTCACGCTCACGCGCGAGAAGGAACTCGGCACCATGGAACAGATGCTCGTGTCGCCCATACGCCCGGCCGAGATCATGATCGGCAAGATCACGCCCTACATTGCGCTCGCGGCCATTGACGGCGCGCTCATCCTGCTGGTGGGATATTTCGTGTTCGGCGTGGTGGTAAACGGCAGCCTGCTTTTGCTTTCAGCGGCGAGCCTCATCTACATTTTCACTGCCCTTGCACTCGGCCTGCTCATCAGCACCATATCGCGCAAGCAGGAGCACGCCATGATGATCGTGCTGCCCGTGACCGTTATGCCCACCGTGCTTCTGTCAGGATTCATGTTTCCCCTCCCGAGCCTGCCGCTGTGGCTGCAATGGCTGGCCCACATCGTCCCCGCCACCTATTTCCTCGAAATCGTGCGCGGCATCATTCTCAAGGGCGTGGGGCTCGCGGTGCTGTGGCAGCCCATGCTCGTGCTGGGCTGCATGGGGCTTTTCCTTCTGGCCGTTTCCGTCAGGAAGTTCCAGGTGAAACAATGAAGTTTTTACGCCTCATCATCTGGAAGGAATTCACGCAGATCCGCTCGGACCCGCTCACCATCCGGCTCATCATTTTGCCCGTGTTCCTGCAGATGTTCGTGCTCGGCTACGCCCTCACCACCGAGGTGAAGAACACCACGATAACAGTACTTGACAGAAGCAATACACCCCAGAGCGTGTCGCTTGTCCAGTCGGTGCTCCACAACAAGCTCTTCCGCTTCGCCGGCTACGCTGCAAGCGAGGCCGACTGCCGCTCCCGCCTCGACGCGGGCGACGCGAAGCTGGCGCTCATCATCCCCGCGGATTTCGCCAAGAACCTCTCCGCAACGTCGGGCGCCGATCTTTCACTCTTTATCGACGGCCAGGACGCTAATTCCTCGAACATTGCGAGCGGCTACGTCAACTCGATCGTCATGGGATGGAGTCTCTCTTTTCTCAAGGCGAAGCTTGCGGCGCGCGGCCTGACCATCAGAAATGTGTTGCCCGTGGAGGTGCGGCCCGTTATTCTGTACAACCCCATGCTCAAGTCCACGTGGTACATGGTGCCGGCGTTTGCCGTGATTCTCGTCACCATGATCACCGCGATCCTCACGGCGTTCTCTATAGTCAAGGAAAAGGAGAACGGCACGCTCGAACAGCTCATGGTGACGCCGCTGTCGCCCGTGCACGTGGTGCTCGGCAAAATTGTTCCCTACATTATCATCGGCCTGTTCGAGCTGACCGCGGTCCTCGCCTCGGCCATGCTGTGGTTCCGCGTTCCGTTCCACGGCAACTTCTTCATCGTGCTCCTGTTCGGCCTCATCTACATGACGAGTTCGCTCGGCGTGGGAATCCTTGTTTCGACAGTGGTGCGCAACGCACAGCAGGTGCTGTTCCTGCTGTGGTTCATCCTCATCTTCTTTCTGTTTCTGTCGGGGTTTTTCCTTCCGCTCGAAAACCTGCCGGTGTGGGTGCAGAAGGTGACCGTGATTAACCCCCTTCGGTACTTCATGTTTATCCTGCGCGAAATGTTCCTCAAGGGCAGCGGATTTGCGGAGCTGTGGCCGCAGGGCCTCGCCATGCTCGCCATCGGCGCCGTGGTGTTCGGCGCGTCGCTGCTGACGTTTCAGAGAAAAGTGAGCTGAGGGAAAGGTTTACAAGAGGATAACTGGTTGTTTGGTGGGGGAAGTATCCCCCTGCCTCCGGCCCTGCGGTCCTCCGTCACCCCCTCTTGGGTGGCCCCCAAGGAAGTTGATTTGCGAGAACCAAACTTCGATTGGGGGGCACCCACGAGCAGTAATTGTACGGGCGCTTTGTTTACTTTGTGTCGTTGTCACTACGTTCCTTAAGGGTTTGGTAATGGTGCTGCGCACCCTTCATTATGTCGTTTGCCCTTTGCCACTTTGTTACTTTGTCCTTTCTTGATCTTTATCTTCATGACCATGCAATCCGAGCACGACATCAACCGTTTCAACAACTGGGCCGCCACCTACGACCGGTCCTTTATGCAGCGTCTGTTCTTCGGGCCCATTCAGGCGAGAATGCTTGATGTTTGCGACAGCACTTCGGGTCCGCCGCGGCGCGTTCTCGACGTGGGCTGCGGCACCGGCAGGTTCCTGCGCGCCGCCGCGCTGCGGTGGCCCAAGGCGGTGTTGACGGGCGTCGATCCTGCGCCGCGGATGATCGCCGAGGCAAGGCGGCTCGACGAGCGGCCGGATTTTATGGTCGGCATGGCCGAATCGCTTCCTGTTGAGGACAGGTCCGTGGACCTTGCCGTAAGCAGCATGTCCTTCCATCACTGGGCCGACCAGCAAAAAGCACTGGGTGAAATCGTGCGGGTGCTTGTACCCGGAGGCAGGTTCTGCCTTGCCGATCACACGGCGATTTTCGCCAATCTGCTGGGAGAGAATGCAAAAAGCGGGAAGCAGATACGGAGGATGTTTGAGGAAACAGGGCTTTCGACACTGCTTCAGAAAAAAATGTGGCCGAGGTTCGTGCTGATTACGTTGGGTCGGAAGTAGGACGGGATACCAATGACAATGCCGTTCGCCCCAACGGGGCGAACGGCATTGTACCGGATGCCCGCTAGTTCACCGACGAATATATGCTCCGTATTTCCTGGTCGCTGAGCGCGCGGTTATAAATGCGCACGTCGTCAAGCTTGCCCACGAACCGGTCCGGGCCGTCGGAACACCCGATGGTCAGGTCGGCAGTGGTCGAGAACTGGTAAATGACCGTGCTGATCACCGTGTCTTTGTCAAGCGCCCCGTCGATATAGAACCTGAGCCGCCCGGCATCGTACGAGACCGCGGCGTGGTGCCACGTAAGCGTGTCGATGGCGCCGTTCGAATACTGCAGTTCGTAGCTGAAGTAGTCCTGAGGATCCCCGTTCATGAATATGATCTGCCGGGAAAGCGCCGGCGCATGGGCATACACCCCGTTGCTGTAGAGCAGCCCGTAATAATTCTGCGCCTGCCCGGGAATCCCCACCGCCACGAGGCGAGGGAGATAGGAGCCGGGAACCGAGCTTTTCATCCAGACGCACAGCGTGAACTTGGAAAGCGACAGAACGGGCGTGACCGGCGTTTCCATTGTCGCATTTCCGTTAAAGTAGTAGGCTTTGTTCGGATTGCCGAACCTGTCGGTTGTCAACTGGGCGCCGTTTGCGGTCATATTAAAACCGTGGCCGCTTTCGTCGGCGGCATTTCCATTAAAGGGGTAATATGCCATCAACCCCTGAAGAAGAGATGAATTGTCACTGTCGGTTTCGGGCTGATCGGAAATGGTGCCGTTGATCTCCGCGGCGCCGCCGACGCGGTAGAGGTTCAGAGTGACCATAACCGTGTCATCCGGAACTATGGCGGCGGTCGCAGACCCACGGTAGCAGACCACCTGCGCGGAGTCGAAGACGCTGACGGTGAACAACCGGTTGGGACCGGCCGGTATGCCCGTCACAAGACCCTCGACCGACGTATCGGTAACCGTGAGAGCCTTTGACATTTGCGTCATGTCCGGCGCGCTTATCGTCACGGTGGCCGAACGGGCGATCAAATGAAATGAAGAATTTGAAGCGGCAAGCATTTTCATCATTGCCACTCCCTGGCCGGCGCCGGAATCAAGGGAACTCTGAACCGGCCCCTGACAGAACATCAATAAGGTGAACAACGCCGTGCCGACAGACATAACCGCCGCTTTGCACCTGTGCATAACGCCTCCCTCGGGTAAAATTTATTGAAATGATGGTGAATGGTCGTCTAGTTCCAGCCCTCGAATTGGCTCAGCTTCTTTCAGAAGCCTCACTTCCCGTTCGCCCTCTGCGCTTGCCTTCTGTTCTACAATCTAAAGATATGATTTTTTCCGAGAAAAAACAAGCTCTGCAGGAAAAAAGCGTTTTCTGACAGAAAACCTCTTCCTGCCCGAAAGCGAAATGCCGACGGATTATCTTTGTTACCGACGTATTATCAATCGGTTGCCGAGATTGGCATCTACTCCCGAATGGTTGCCCAGGCTTTTCTTTTTCCAGATACTCGGCCGGATGTTGGCTTTCCTGCTCCCAACACATAATAGTATATAGCCACCAACACCGGTTGTCAATGTCTAATCAGGCTTATTTAACGGTGGCATTTTTCAGAAACTGGAGATTTCACGATTCCCCGATCATGCCGCTCTGGAAGGCGGTCATTCCCGGCACATTCCCGAACAGTACAGTCGCCGGAACCTCTGCCAAGGTTCAAAGTGGTTGGATGCCGGTGCGGCGAAACAACCCCAGCGGCAGGATTCCCGGCACCTGTTTCATCCGCTCACGGTAGCCGGGATACCTGCTTGACATATGCTTGTCCATCATGGGAGCGCTAATGAACAGGAAAAGCGCGGTTATCAAGCCCGCGCCGGCCGCCGTCCACCACCATGAAGGATTCGCCGAAATACCGAACAGGGCGATCCCCCACCAGAAGGTCACTTCCCCGAGATAGTTTGGGTGCCGGCACCAGGACCATATCCCTGATGTCAAGAGCTCGCGCGTGGTCGGGTGCCGGCGCCTGAAGATCCGCAGATCACTGTCGGCCTTCATCTCGATGATTATGCCCAGGACGGTGACGACCAGCGCGATTGCGTCCCAAGCGCCAGGGGAACGCGACGGGGAAAGCAACGCGGGAACAAGCGGAAGACACCCTGCGAAAACGGCGATGGTCGGAAACACGTGAAAACCCGCAAAGCTCACCAGCCAGTATGCACGGGAGAAACGGAAGTCCGCATATCGCCAGTCCTCGTCCCCCATTCCGCGCCAGCGCAGCAGCCAGTTCCCGGTAAGCCGAGCGGCCCACCATGCCACGAGGAGCATCAGAAGAACCTGACGCACGGAGGGAAACCCGGGCGATTGGCAGAGGAAATAAGCAGCAATGCCTGCCGGCGCCACGCTCCAATAGGGATCATAGATGCTCGAATTGTCAAGAATGACGCTGAAGAGAAATACCGCCGCCGTTGCAGTGATGTCGGCCAGGGCGGCGACGGCCAGCGGGTGTCGGCCGGTGAAGAGCAACCCAGTGCCGCAGGCGCTTACAGCCGCGATGAGGTAGACGACGCAGCAGAGAACAACGGATGTGCGTTTGGACAAGGCGCCATGGCGGAGGGGTCGCGCGGTCATTGCGGTCCCCGGCTGTCCGATGGAACAAAGGACATTTTTTGCGTCGATCGCGCAATAATGCCGACTGCAACGCCGCGCGGAAGCAGCCTCTGGAGCGCGAAAGCGCCAAGCGCGTTGAAAAATCCCGGAACAAAAATGCCGCGCCTGTGGATTCTGTCAAGCGCCATGCGCGCAACGGTTTGCGGACGCATCACCAAAGGCGATTTCCCAGGAACGTTCCCCGCCCGGTAATATCCGGGAGTGCCGGTCGGGCCGGCGCAGCAGGCAAGCACATCGATGTTGTCGGCCGCGTATTCCCTGCTTATGCCCTGGGCGAGCACCATGGTGTATGCCTTGGTGGCCGCGTAATGTGCGATAAAAGGGCTGCCCTGAAATCCGGCCAGAGACGACATCAAAATCATGCCGCCGCGCCCGCGCGTTTTGAACCGCTTTCCAAAAAGGTAGGCGCACAGCGCAGGCGCCTGGCAATTGGTCGCCACGGTAGCACGGTGCAAATCCTCCGGGAAGGACAGATACGGCCCGATGAGCGACAACGCCGCATTGTATATCATAAGCCCGATATCGATATCCGAGGTCTGCCGGTCCAGAACCGCTGCTGCGTCTTGATCCGCCAAATTCTGCACAAGAATACGGCACTCTATTTTATATCGGTCCGCAAGCGCATGCTGCAGAGAGATTAATTTGTCTCTCGAGCGCGCGACCAGGACCACATTGAGGCCCCGCCTGGCGGATTCTTCGGCAAAAGCCGCGCCCAAACCTTCCGAGGCGCCGGCAACGATGGCCCAGGGCCCGTATTTCTCTGTAAATTTGCTGTTGCGCATGGTTCTTGTTCCCGCCGCCGTTGTTGGATGAAGTCAGCGCGACGCTTCGTGCGAAAACGGATGCTCGCTGCGCCACATGCGCTGGATGATAAGAACGGGAAAAATGATCCACGAGGCATTTGCGCCGATCACGGCCATCAGCGCGGGCGTTGCGTGCGGCCCCCCTATCTCTTCGCTCAGAATGATGGTGACGTTGGTGAGCATCACCGCCGAGTACAGAAGGCTGGGAACGCGTATCCAGTTCCTGCCTTTTACAAATGCATAAATTGCGACAAAGTAGAACGGGCCGAAAAGGAGCACATCGATCCATATCGTCGCTCGCCACCACACCGGTCGCGCATAGAGGAGCGGATCAAAATGCCTTCCCCACCAGTGCGCCGTGTCGACGAGAAAACGCGGAGGCCACAGCGGGTAGATAAAATGCGACGTGTCGGGTATCACAATCTGTTCGAGGTCGAAGAAGTAGGTGATGAACACGGCATTGAAAAGGAAAAACCCGACAATGGCAATATCGAGGGGCCGCTTGGTCAAAGGAAGTGTTTCAGAGGGCATGCTGTTCTCTCTCTTCTGAAGAACGAATGAGTTGATGGTTAAATGATCACAAAAATATAACATTGGACAAGAACCAAAACCTCAATACCGGTACTGCAACACTATCTGAAGCGAGGATGGCTTGCAGATGATTTCGGAGAGAATGAGTGGAATGTCCGGAACATTCTTGCGAACGTGATGGCAAGCACGAGCAGAATGATGGAAAATGAAAGTAACAAGGTTTTAAGAGATGGGCGCTTTTGTGCGGATCGCATACGGTATTGGGTCCGACTTGAGAATTTCTTCATGATTGCCCGCACCATTCTGCAATGTCAGACCAGCCTCGTGCATCCCCTGCTTACAGCCGCATTCTGAACGTGAGCCCTGCCCTGTCCTTCATGACAAGCGGCTCGACGGTGAAAGGCAGCGCCGACATTTGCGACGTCGCAGGAGTTCCCACAATCCCGGAAATAAGCAGCCAGAGACCGATGCCCTGCGCCACTGACCAGCCTGCGCAGAGAAGCGCCACGGGCGTGGCGTCGGCGCCGGAGGAAGGCTCGGAAAAATACAGGATTATCGGGCCGAGCACGGGGATGCACAGGTATCCTGCCGCGTTGCTGCCTGACGATGTGGAGCCTTCCGAGATCACCGTGGTTGAGACGGCGAGCGCCAGGCCGTAGGAAACGCCGAACAACGCGGCGCCGGTGATAATTCTTCCCTTGTGACGCACCCGTTGGTTGCCGGAAACCGGAGCCGCATGCTTCGCTGAAAGGTCTTGACGCGGGCTCTGTCCCTCTTCGATGATGGTCTCGGAGGGATGCTCCATTGAGGCCGAGTCGATGCCTCCTGCCCTGGAGTTTGGAATAACCACCGGCTCCGCGGTTTTTTCGGCGGACGAATTGGGGACGTACACGGCGTCCGGTTTGACGGTATCGGAAACGGCGGTCCGGGGAATCGCGGCAGGCGCCGCGAAAATCCCTGCATTGAAGAACAGCGCAACAAGAAACGCAACGGATACCGGCAGGTTTTTAGGATATTCCTTCACGTTGGCCCCTTTTGTCACTGCGTTCCTTAAGGGTTTGGTAATGGTGCTGCGCACCTTCCATTATGTCGTTTGCCCTTTGTCACTGCGTTCCCTAAGGGTTTGGTAATGGTGCTGCGCACCTTCCCTTATGTCGTTTGCCCTTTATCAATGCCGTTGCAGGCAGGTGGATGGATGCAATATACATATTGAAACACCCTTGAAAAAAGGGAATTCCGCGGCGTACGATGCCGGCTTGGTCAAATTGCCAGGTCAACGGGCCCCACGCCGGCCACCCCATGCGCGCCGTTGTAAACTATTTTTCCTTCATGAAAGTCACCTTTGTCTATCCCAGGTTCGAAAAATTCCTCGAAACCTATCCCGAGCTTGCGGAGCTGCCCGCGGTTGCCGCCACGTGGGCGTTCCGCATGCCGCCGGCGCTGGGCATTCCCATTCTCGCCAACCTCCTGCCGGCGGACGTCTCCTTCCGGGTGATAGACCAGAACATCGAGCCGGTTGACTTTAGCGACGACGCCGACGTCGTCGCCATAAGCTATTTCACGCCGCAGGCGGGGTTTGCCTACGAGATCGGCGACGAGTTTCTGCGGCGCGGGAAAACCGTGATCGCCGGCGGCATGCATCCGTCAACTATGCCCGAGGAGGCGGCGCTCCATTGCACGAGCCGTGTGCGTGGGCGAGGCCGACACGGTATGGCCGGAGATCCTAGCCGATGTTGCGGCCGGCTCTCTCAAAAAGCTATACAAAGCGGAAACCGTACCGCTGCCGGAGCAGATCGCATCCGCAAAGCCCGGCATTTTCGACGTTGAGGACAAATACGACTGGCACGCGTCGCTCGTGTCGATCACGCGCGGCTGCCCGTTCGGGTGCGAGTGGTGCAATATACCGCTGTACCAGGACACGAAAATCCGCCTGCGGCCTCTTGAATCCGTGGTCGCGGAAATCGCCGCCCTCGCGGGCAAGGAATTCTACGTCACCGACGACATGGTGATGCTCAACCGGCCGCGCATCACCAGGTACATGATTGACTTATGCGAGCGCATCAAAGGGCTCGGCGTGAGGATGTTTCTGTCCTGCTCGCCGGCGATGCACAACGATCCCGCGTTCCTCGACGCCCTGGCCTCGGCGGGCGCGGCGAGCATGTACACGGTGTTCGCGAGCGACCCGGTGAGCGTGCGGTTCTATCGCCGCGACCCGGCAGTATGGCGGCGTACGCTCGACCTCGCTCGCCGCCCTCGAAGACCGCGGCATCCGGTTCTTCGGGTCGTTCGGCGTGGGGTTCGACACCATGGGCGAACGACCAGTTCGACACCATCCTTGACTTCTGCAGGCAGGCGCAGGTGAAAACCGCCGAGTTCTTCATCGCGACGCCCTTTCCGGGAACGCCGTTCTGGAAGCGCATCGAGGCGGAAGGCCGGTTCATCCTTCCGCGCGACTGGAAAAAGTACAATTGCGCCAACATCGTGTTCAGGCCGAAGCTTATTTCGGAGGACAAACTGCGGCAGGGGTTTATAAGGCTGTGGAAGGAGTTTTTTGCCGGAGCCGACCTGGAAGAATCGCTGTCTTCGTTCCGGCAGAAGGCGGAAAATATTTTAAAATCACGGGAATATTCGCAGAAGGTGAAGGATGCGGTGAGAAAAGGGTTGAAAAGTTGAATAGTTGATGATAGAAGAGTATGTATGTGGGGGAAGTATCCCCCTGCCTGCGAGCGCCTTCGGCGTTCTCCGGCACCCCCTCCTGGGTGGCCGCCTTGACAAAGCAGCTGCGAGACCAAGCATTGTTGCGGCGGCACCCACGAGCACCGGTTGTAAATTAAGTTGCACTTTCACCTTGCTTCTTTATGATTTTGTATCTTTGTCTCCGGTTTGTAAACTGAGTGAATTTTTCTTCTCTGTGTCTTTGTGGTGAATCTTCTCTTAAGGAGTAATCATGTCAGGCAAAAATATCATCATTACTGGCGGGTCCAAGGGGATCGGCAGAGCAATAGTCGAAACGCTGGCTGCCGAAGGCAACCGCGTGGTGTTCAGTTACAGGAGCGGCAGGGAAGCTTCGGTGAAGCTTGCCGACCGCCTTTCCAAAGATGGGTGCATGGTGTGGCCGTTCGAGGCCGATGTTTCCCGGCCGGACCATGTGGACAAGCTGGTCGCATTTGCAAAAGAGAAGCTCGGCGGGATCGACGCGCTTGTCAACAACGCGGGGATCACACGCGACAAGAGCCTGTTCATCATGCCGAAGGAGGATTGGGACGACGTCATCGCCACCAATCTCACCGGCTATTTCAACGTGACCCGCGCGCTCATCGGCCATTTCATGAAGAACAAAAAAGGGTGCGTGGTGAACATCGGCTCGGTGGGCGGTATTTCGGGAGTTGCCGGCCAGACCAATTACTGCGCTTCGAAAGCCGGCATCATCGGATTCACCAGGGCGCTTGCCAGGGAAGTTGCAAAGACCGGCGTGAGGGTGGTGTGCATCGCGCCCGGCTTCATCGAGACCGACATGACCGCGAAAATGACCGAAAAACAGCTTGAGGAAATCAGGAAATCCATTCCCGTCGGGCGGATGGGAACGCCCCGTGAAGTGGCCGATTGTGTCTCCTTTCTCGTCTCCGACAAGGCGCAGTATGTCACCGGAAGCGTACTAACCGTGGACGGAGGCCTGAGCGCCTGATTATTCTTTGTGTTGAATCACGCCTTTATTTTTACTATTTTAGAAGTTTAGCCGCATTTTGCCCTTTTCTTCGGGCACGCGCCCGTTTTTTGTCGTTTATCGTTCCATCTGAACAGGCCTCATGAAAAAAGACAGGATTGTCGTCACAGGACTGGGTGTCGTCTCCCCCATCGGCACAGGCACCGAAGCATTCTGGAATGCCGCGTGCAAAGGCATTAACGGAATCGCGCCCATCACCGCCTTTGATACGTCAGGCTTTCGCACCAGCGTGGGCGCCGAGGTGAAGGACTTCTCACCCGCCGCATTTCTCTCGCCGCAGCAGATTTCATCCATGGGACGCTCGAGCCAGTTTGCCTGCGCCGCGGCGAAGATGGCGCTCGGCGACGCCGGCCTTGACAAACTGAAACTCGACCCGTACCGCGTGGCGGTGAGCATGGGCACCACTATGGGCGAACCGCAGATACTCGAACAGGGAATCGAGATGCTGTACCGCGGCCAGGGCGCTCCCGGCGCTGTTCCGGCCGACCTTCCTGCCCAGTACCCGTGCGGCGTCATTTCCGCAAACGTGGCCCGGAGCGTGGGGGCTTGCGGACCGGTCATCATGATCCCCACGGCCTGCGCCGCGGGCAATTACGCTATCGGTTACGCATTCGACCTCATCGCCACCGGGATTGTCGACGTGGCGATCGCCGGCGGCAGCGACCCGATTTCGAAAATCGCGTTCACCGGGTTCAACCGCCTGATGGCCACCGCAAAGGACCTGTGCAGACCGTTCGACAAAAACCGCGACGGCATGTGCGTGGGCGAAGGCGCGGGCGTGCTTGCGCTCGAATCATTGACTCATGCGAAGAGCCGCGGCGCAAGACTCTACGCCGAGGTCCTCGGCTACGGCCTCGGGTGCGACGCGTTCAAGATGACCATCCCCGACCCTTCCGGCAGCGGCGGCATCCTTGCCCTGAAAAGGGCGCTTGCCAACGCGGCCGTAACGCCCGAAAGCGTCGACTACATAAGCGCCCACGGCACCGGGACCGAGGAAAACGACAAGACCGAAACGCTTATCATCAAGGCCGTGTTCGGCAACAGGGCGAAATCGATTCCCGTATCGTCAATTAAGTCCATGATCGGCCATACCATGGGCGCGGCCTCGGCCATAGAGGCCGCGGCCTGCGCCCTTATGGTCAACCGGGGCGTTATTCTGCCGACCATCAATTACCGCGAGCCGGACCCCGACTGCGACCTTGACTATGTGCCCAATACCGCGCGCAACGCCGAGGTGCGGGTCGCGGTCTCGAACGCGTATGCGTTCGGCGGCAACAATTCCACGCTTGTTCTCGGAAAATTCGGGGGATAAGGCGGAAGCATGGACACGAACATCGTCATAACACACGCGGCCGCAGTAACCTGTCTGGGCACAAGCCCGGATGCAATGGCCGCCTCGCTCCTTGCGCCGCCGAAGACAGCCGCGGTGAAGGACTTCGAATTCCACTCGCTTCCCGAAGCGCGGCAGGCCTTCGCGATAGGCAATTTCGACCCGGAGGCGATTCTCGGAAAGAAAGGCCTGCGCACCAAGGACCGGGCGACCAAGCTCCTGCTGTCGGCCGTCGAACTGGGGTGCAAGGGGCTGTTCGAATCCGCGCCGGACGGCCGCAAGCCCGGCCTTTGCGTGGGCACGGCGTTCGGCAGCGTCGCCAGCATCGGCGACTTTTTGTCCGACGCAATTGTCAATGGGTCGCACAATGTCAACCCGCAGGCGTTCGCCAATACGGTCATCAATTCACCCGCCTCCAACGCGAACATCCGCTACGCCGCTCGCGCTCTCAGTTCAACCGTCTCAACAACCTTCAATGCCGGGCTCGACGCGCTGGCCTACGCGATCATGTTCCTGCGTCGCGGCTACGAACAGTGCCTTATCGCGGGCGGGCTCGAGGAAATAAGCTATTACGGTATCGTGGGGCTCGAAAGGACAGGGCTTCTTTCTGCAACAGGAACGCTCCTGCCGTTTGCAAAGGACGGGGGCGGCACCGTAGCGGGCGAAGGCTGCGCGGTTTTCTGTCTTGAAACAGAGGAATCCGCAAAGGCGCGCGGCGCGGTTCCTGTCGCGGAGATCGCGGGCATTGCCAGCTGCTTCGATCCTAAGAGAGGTCCGGGCGGCTTCAACCCCGGCGGCGACGGCGCCCGCCATGCGATGAAACAGGCCTGCGCAGATGCGGGCATTCCCCTATCGGCCGTGGGGTTCGTGGCCGCAAGCGCAAACGGCGTTGCCGCAGCCGACGGAATGGAAGCGCTCGCGCTCGAAGAACTGCTGCCCGCGACACCGGTTGCCGCTTACAAGGCGAAAACCGGCGAATGCATCGGCGCCTCGCCGTGCGTTTCCCTTGCCTGCGCCCTGAGCGACCTGAAGCATACCAGGATCAGCGGGACCGGCGGCCGCTATGCGCTGTGCCGCGAGATCGACCTCGTGGCCGACACGCGGCATGCCGTGTCGGCCGAATATGCGCTCGTAAACTCCTTTTCATGCGACGGGTATTGCGGAAGTATTCTTCTCAAAAACAGAAATTAAGGCCGAACACATATTATATTTTATTGCTTCTGGCGCAGGAGCGGGGGCGCCTGCGGGCTGCCATACCATCACCATGTAAGGGAGAGCTGATGAATTCGGCCGACATCAAGGCAACCATACGCGACCTGATCAAGGAAATCGCGGAAGACATGGAGATAAGCGAAGAGAAGATCACCGACGATGCGCATTTCATCAACGACATGGGCCTCGATTCAATGGCGCTCCTCGAGGTTTTGGCAACCATGGAAAAAAAATTCGGCATCACGATCCCCGAGACCGAATTCCCCAATATCGTTACCATCGACAAGTGTACCGCGACCGTTGAAAAGTACCTGGCCCAAAAGAAATGACCGTGGAGCCTGCTGCGCCCTTCCCTCCCGGGCGTAAGGCGCGCATGATTGAGGGCCGACGCTTTGCTTTTTTCGGCGCCGCCATCCATTTTTGAACCCTATGAAACTCTCAGGTTTCCTCCAATCACCGGATTTTCTCGCGTCGCTGCCCAGAAAAAGCAGGGAGGAGCTGCGCAGCCTGATCTTCACAAAGGGGAGAGAATGGTTCGACGCATACCCGGAGGAGTCCATGGTAATCGCACGGAACCTCAGGGCCTTTTCCATCCCCGCCACCGGCGCGCTCGTCCGCGAAATCCAGAACAACGTCCTGCTGCACTACTACGAAAAAATGCTGCCGCTGTGCCTTTCGCCCGGCGACTACCACCGCTATCTCACCGAGCGTATCGCCATGCCGCCGGAATTCGAAACGCTTGCGGCCGACGCGGGAAGCACAAGCGGCGTCGTGATCGCGGTGTGCCACTTCGGCGCGGTTGAATGCATCGCCCCGGCGCTCGCGGCCCGCGGCATTCCCGTCACCGGCGCGCTGCGCTTTGCGACCCCGGGCCTCGCGGATGCGGCCCGCGCGCGCAGCGGCGCAATGGCGGCGTCCGGCATGTTCGCTCCTGTCAATTTCATCGAAATAGGGTCGGACCGGCCGGCGGCGCTCGACATGGCCGCGGTGCTCAGGCGCGGCGGCGTTCTGCTTGCGGTCTTCGACGAAAAGACGCCGTACTCGCTGCCGGTGACCCTCTTGCGCAGGCAGGTGTGGGGCGGCGCCGGCCTGGACAGGCTGGTGCGATTCGCGCAGCCGGGAGCCCGTGTTTTCACCGCCTTTGCCGAGAGGGGAGACGACGAGCGATTCGAACTCCGCCTTCACCGGCTCGATGCCGACGACCCGATGCTGGTCCAGTCCCTGTACAACGACCTGGAGCCGCTGCTCGGAACCCGGTGCGCCCAATGGTACTTTCTCCACGAGGAAATTCCCTTTGTCAACTGACTTCGACGCAGCGGTCATCGGATCCGGCATCGGCGGGCTCACCTGCGCGGCGCTCCTGTCGCGGCAGGGCATGCGCACGGCGGTGCTGGAGCGATTTTCCCGGATCGGCGGCTGCGCGCAGGAATTCTCCCGCAACTCCTTCACGTTCGATTCCTCGGTCCATTCGGTCTCCATGGGCGATAGCGGTTTCGTATCCGGGCTGCTTGCGCAGCTCGGCGTCCGAAAAAAACTCGACATCGTCCCGAACACCAGCACGGCCCGCGTTCTTTCGCCGGGTTTTTCGTACACGCTCCCCGCAGACATGGCCGGGCTCACGGATTCCCTGTGCCGCGACTTCCCGCATGAACGCACTGCCGTGCGGGCGATTCTTGACGACATGCGGCGGCTGTTTACGCAGTACAAGGGGAATCTCGCGGGCGGCGAGGCCTCACTCGCGTCCCCCGGCGTCAGCGCCGCGGGTTCGTACAAGGAGTACATCGA
Organism: uncultured Fibrobacterota bacterium; assembly: GCA_963753345.1. GTDB lineage: Bacteria > Fibrobacterota > Chitinivibrionia > Chitinivibrionales > FEN-1185 > FEN-1185. The sequence goes on along the minus strand of CAVWBU010000021.1, from coordinate 208,401 downwards.
GCATTTCGTTGCCGACCCGCGGCTGCGGTTCCTTCTGGGTTCGATCTGGCCGTTCGGCGGGTCATCGCCGTCGATCGCCCCGTTCTACAACGCGTTCATCTTCATCGCCCACGCCTGTGATGGATCGCATTATGTCAAAGGCGGGTTCGCCGCGCTCGCGCAGGCGCTTTCGGCCGCGGTCACCTCTTGCGGCGGCGAGGTGCGCACGTCGTGGCCGGTCCGCTCTCTCAGGATGGAGCACGGCAGGGTGGTCGCCGCCGTAGGCGACCGCGGGGAGGAGATTACCGCCCGAGTTTTCGTTTCGAACATCAGCCCCTATCTTCTGCATCGCACGCTCGTTCCCGAACCGTCGCGCAAGGCGCTCTGGCTGCGCCGGCTGGAAAACCTTTCGCCGTCGGTGTCCGCGGTGTGCGTTTACCTCGGCGTGGAAGGCGACGCGGCCGGCATAGCGGAACAAAACATTACCCTGTGGTTCGGATCGAACGATCACGACGCCATCTACCGCCGCATCAGAAGCGGCCTTCCCGCCGACATCGACCATCTGGTGATTGCAAGACCGCCTGACCCGGGCCGCGGCGCATGCATCACGCTCATCCATCTTGTGAAGCAGCAGCCGGGCATCGCGTGGCACGACGAAAAGAAACGCATCGCCGACGCCATGATTCAAAAGGCGAAGGAACTCCTCGGCGACTTTACCCCGAAAATCCGCGTCTGCGAAGTCGCATCACCGGACACGTTCGAACGCTACACGGGCAACACGGCCGGCGCCCTGTACGGGTTCGAGAACACCAGCGACCTGTACGGACGATCCAAGCTGCCGTTTACAACGTATATTCCCAATCTCTATCAGGCCGGGCATTGGACAAAGGCGGGCGGCGGGATTTACAATGTGATGTCGAGCGGCAAGGCAGTGGCGGATATGATACTGAAGCAGGAATAAAACTATGAAACTGCGGCTCATATATCCGAAATTCAAGAAGTTCCTCGAAGACCATCGGTCCCTTCGGGAGGAACTCAAAGACCATGTGATCGGCGACTACACCATGCCGCCGTCGCTCGCCCTGCCGATTGTTGCGGCGCTCACGCCGGATTCGATCGACGTTGCCTTGACGGACGACAACATCTCCCCCGTCGATTTCGACGAAAAGATCGACCTCGTTGTGATAAGCTGCTTTACCCCGCAGGCGCAGCGCGCCTACGAGATCGCCGACGGGTTCCGCAGGCGCGGAACAAAAACCGTGATCGGCGGCATCCACCCGACCGCAATGGCCGACGAGGCGCTGCTCCATGCGGATTCGGTGTGCGTGGGCGAGGCGGAGCTGGTGTGGAGCGACATCCTTAAGGACGCCGCGCAAGGATCGCTTAAAAAACGCTACCAAGCGGGCTCCTATTACGATCTGTCAAAGATGCCCATTCCCAAGCGCGGCATTTTCTCGCCCGACAAGTACCGATGGAAGGCGCACCTTGTGCAGGTGATGCGCGGCTGCCCCGCGCCATGCGCGGGATGCCCGGTTCCCTACATGGGCGGAACCCTGTTTCGGCTGCGGCCGGTCGACCACATACTGGCCGACATCGCCTCCATGCCCTTTCGCGAATTCTACTTCACCGACGACACGGTGATGCTCCCCGGCAAGAAACCCGCAAAATTCCTTCTGTCGATCATGGAGCGCACCGCGGAACTGGGCGACATAAAGATATTCCTCTCCTCCACCATGATGATGGCGCCCGACCCCGCGTTTTACCGGAAGCTCGCAGCCGGCGGCACGGCCTCGATCTACACCGTGTTCGGGTTCGACCGGATTTCGCAAACGCTGTTTGACAAGGAGTGCCCCAAAGAGCAGTGGTCGGCAGCCGTGAACCTCGTGCGCATGATCGAAGACAGCGGCATCCATTTCTTCGGGTCGTTCGGCATCGGTTTCGACAACCAGGACAAAGGCGTGGCCGAGCGCATCCTTGCCTTCACCCGTGACGCGGCGATTGACCTTGCGGAATTCTACATTCCGACCCCGTTTCCCGGCACAAAGTTCGGTGAGCAGGTGGTCCGTGAGAACAGGCTGCTGCACAGGAATTACTCTCTGTGGAATCATGCCAACGTGGTTTTCAAGCCGAAGAACTTTTCCGAATCGGAACTCCTCGACGCGTTCTACTTTGCGTGGCGGGAATTTTACAAGGGGAAGAAGCCGAAGGATACGGTGAGGAGCTTCACCTTGAATGAAACAAAGTAGCGATTGTTGCTACTTGCCGCCCTGCCCGATCCTCACCCTTTTATTGTTCCCGTCGATATAAATCCCCGGCGTCACCGCTGCTCCGCACACCGACCTTCCCGATACGGTTGTTATCCTGTCACGCACAGCCTTCAGCGTCGGCGCAAAAGGCCCGCGCGGGGCCTATTTCGTGCACGCCTCGGCGAGGTATTCCGCCGGATATCGCTGCTCGAGTAATGCCCTGAGGCGCGGCAGATCCGCTCCAAAGGGGTTTGACGCCAAGAGCTGAATCTTGACAAAAGGCATTCCCGCCTCCAGCAGTTCGGGGGCAAACACGAGCGTGGTGTTGCGTTTGGCAAGGTTTTTGTCGAGGATCCGTTTCCAAAGGGGAATGAACATTCCCACCGGGAAGGCGACGCCCTTCTTGAAACCACGGCGCGCGAAATGCCTGGTAAACGCTGTTTCGTATTCGCTTATCACTTTCTCCTTGACAGCCAGCGGTTCGAGCGCCGACCAATACTCGCGAAACGCGCGCGACGAGCACATCCGCCCGTTGCAGCAGAGAAAGTAGCTTTGCAAATGGTGTCGCACGAGAAAGCACTCCGTCATACCCCAGAAATCGCAACGCGACGCCTCCATTTTTGCAAACACATTGCCGAGCGGCGAAACCGGCCCCAAAACGCTTGAGTTGAGGAGGACAAGAGCGTCGAAGGTGTTCAGACGCTCCCGGACCGTTTCGATGCCCTTCTTCCACGAATAAAAATCAAAGCCAATGTTCTCCACTTCCAGTATGGCCGTGCAAAGTCCGGCGATCTTGCTCTTTTCAAACGGGCCCAGCGTGGAGGAGGTCACGAAAACAAGTTCGTCGAATTCGTTCCGGATATTCGACAGGCAATGGCGGACATACCCCTTTATCGTGCCTCGGGAATCGTAGTGGGCATAGATGCATATTCTTTTCATGGATCTCTCAGAAGCGTTGCGGCGTGCGGCGAGACCGACGTCGGCAAAAAATATAGGTATTTCCGCTCTCTATTGTCAAATGAGGAACGTCTGCAACTGCGGAGAGGTTGCCGCAAGCCCCTGGACGAGCGCGCTTTCCGAAGCGTATCTTAGGGACACCGGACGATGGCCGCGATCCGGGTTTGCTACCGTGAAGTGAAGGCGAGCTGCTTTAGGGGTGTAGTCATTTCCTTTTTGGGATATCGCACCTGGACAGAAAATCATTGAAACAAGCATTCACCGCGTTCGAAAGACATTCCATGTAATTGTCGTATGAGTAGACGCGGCCGAATCGGTTTGACGTGCCGATGGCGGTACACCTGGAAAGCGTGTCGTTGTTCTTGTCGAGGATTGAGAATTCTATCATTACTTTTCCTCTGTACAGGTCTTTCTCGATCACCTCAAATTGCAAAAGTTTTCCGGATATCTTGTAGTCGTAGGTCGGCGACGATGAGGTAGAAAGACCGAATATGGCAAAGACCTTTGGAAAATTGGTCATGATGAAAGAAGGAATATCAGTCTTAGTTGTTACCCAGTAGATAAGCCGGTTGTCCCAGGTGTGAGGGCCGTGGTCGGTCCAAATGATTGTATCTTTTTTCTCAGATCTGCAATCCTCAATCGTGTCCAGTTTGTACGTGCGCCCCGCGAAATTTGCGAGATTCCTCGGCGAATAGTTCCCGGAATCGTCTGTCGACCTCCATTCCATTTCGACGCCCCTAAGATGGGCGCAACAGGCAACAAGAACCAACGTAGCAAGAACGGCAACGAGAGTAGAGATGTTTCGCATGTGGACTTCGGCACCCTGCCGCTAGAGTAATCAATTCATCTCGCAGGCGACAACAAGAGGAAACCAAATTGTACACTCTATGATTGCTCCTGTCAATATCCCGGCAACCGATACTGATAGGTAATTTGTTTTTCGCGAGCGGGTGGGCGTACAAAGAAAGTTTCTTTATCCCCTTCGCCGAAGGTTACGGGATGTCGCCGAAGCTCCACAGACGCTCATCTATCCCCCCGCTTCCGCCTTCGGGACACCAAACTGCTTCAAGGGAAAATATAGGTGTTCTCCCTAACCATTGTCAAACCGGAGAATTCCGGTCTCCCGGAATAAGATCGAAGTTTGAAAAAAGGCTGGTTTTTCATGCGCAGGTTTTCTCGAAGCCTGCACTGAGCGTCGTCGAAGTGAATCCGTAATCGAGGCCAGACGCCTAGGCTTCAGGCGGCGGATTCTCTTCCGGCGACGGATGCCGCACCTGCGCCTTCCACAATCCGCAGTGCGGCAGGATCATCCATGTCACCATTTCTTACTTCATGCAAATGATCTACCTCTCTCCCCTGCATGGGAGACAACCCTGAAAGATCTGGACGAATGCATTTTCCACAGCGTATCTTCATAACGGAAGACAAGTGAAGACAACCAGAAATGGAAATCTGGCCAGACTTCGTGTTCAAGACATGACCGGTCGCAGCGACCGGCAGCGCTATACGGCGTTCGAACCCGATAATACCGAAAAAGCCTTGCGCTATAGTACGGAATAGTGTATAATAATTGGTACGTAATAACGTACCATTAAAGGAGCCCCTATGACAAAAGGAATTATGTTTGCCGAGGATGTGCATCCTGTTTCGGAATTCAGGTCCAAAGCGGCTGGATTCATTGCACAAGTTCATAACACCAAAAGACCTTTGGTGATAACTCAAAATGGCAAGAGTGCGGCCGTTTTGCTCGATGTCGCCGCGTATGACTCAATGGTGGAAAAATTGGAGCTGCTTCAGGATGTTGAACTTGGCTCAAAACAAATAGATGGAGGGAAAGGGATTACTCATTCGGAAGCCCACAAAACCATCAGGTCAAAATATACAAAATGAAGATCTCCTGGTCTCCTTTGGCACTTCAACGTGTTCAAGAAATAGCCGATTTTATTGCTTTGGACAGCAAAAAAGCGGCATTGAAATGGGTTGATACAATATTTGAGAAAGTTGAAATATTGGAAACAGCGCCGCACATTGGAAGGAAGGTTCCGGAGCTAACCCAGCAAGATATAAAAGAGCTTATCTTTGGAAATTATAGGATAATTTACAGAGTTCTGAAAAATCAAATCGCCATCGTAACGGTAAGACATTTTAAACAAATCCTGCCAACAGAAGATATTGGGGGCTAACGTCGTTAAATCATGGCCGTCCACCTTGGCAACCAGCTTTGTGTACAATAATGGTATTGAAAGACCCCGCAGTCCCGCGGGACGAGGAATCTTTCCATCCCTATAGAATAAAACATATCTATAGTCGCTCGCCAGCCCTGAAGCAAGCTTCGAGGAATGCGCTCGCGTGGGATTCACCTGACACCTAAAAATGCTATAGGCTTGAACAAACATTAAATTATTGTTTCACAACTGTGGCTCCAAGGGTGCGTGCAACGGGTGTTGCGGTCTTGCCACAGGCCCATCCACGCTGCACCCCGCGAAGCTCCCAAAGGCATTTTGATTAATTCTTTATTTGATCTTGGAAAATTCCTTTGACAGAATTTCCTTGAGCCTGCCGGCGGATTCCTGGATCGTGGCGATGTAACCGTCTTTCACTTCCTTGTCGGCAAGCATCAATTCGTCGTTTTTAATCATGTTGACCGTCGAGCCTTCAAAGTCCCAGCCCAGCAAACTAACAATATCACCGGTTTCGGCAACCACTTTCCCTTCGCTGCTCAAGACAACAAAGGTTGCGCCGATCCTGGGGCTCGCTTTGACATAGTCGCCCACTTTCAAGCGCGCCCACGATCCATATTTGAACAATGGTCTGAAAGAAATAATGGCAACCCCGTCGACGCCAAGGCTTTTGCAGATTTCGCCAAGGGCTTTCTTTTCATTCTGATAGGGATCGCTGCCTCCCATACGGGTTGTTCCCGCCTCACGGAACATGTCTGCGGGAAGACACCTCATTTCATTAACCACCCTGAACATGGCCTTGTATTGCGCTTCGGTCTTCTTTTCCGGCGTTGAAGGTGCAGTTGAATTTCCACCTTTGCTCATGGAACTCCTCATCATTGACAGGGCCGTATTTTCCCGCACCTTGGTAATTTCAATGGGTGTATTCTGGTAGGAGGCATTGTCTTTTATTTTGTCAAACGGGACCACCTCCCAATACCCGGCTTTGGAGAGGCTGTCCTGATAAATTGTCAGGGCGGCCTGGCACAGCGCGTCGAGGTCGGATTCGGATTGTTTGACGCCCTTCCATCCGGCCGGCGCATCGGATTTCGCCGGATCTTTTACGACATAATCTTTAAGGCCCAGGGACGAGGCACCGGCCTTAGGTTCAAAACACATGATCTTCTTGGTGGAATAAAAACTGAGGATGGCGATCTTTTTGACCTTTTTGATCTCGTCCTTGTTCACCACATCGGCATTAATACCGCTGACCATGAACATTACCGACAAATACGCAATCCAGACTTTGACCATTTTCTTGCTCCTTTGAATAGGTGTTGCATTTTGGGAATGACGTTGATAAACAATATAGGTATTTACGTTTACCATTGTCAAATATCAATTTATCGGACTTGAAGCTTGCGTATTTATTTCAAAAACGCTGCCAATATTTGTTTCATCCCTTGCAAAGTCTGATTCATGAATACAAGAATATGATAAAGCTGGAAGTGCCTAGCCGGCCCTTAGACCCGCTTAGGAAAGGGCAAAAGACATAATATATGGCGCGAAGCGCTACTACCATACCCTTAAGAAATGAAATGACAAAGTTACAAAGAAAAAAAGCGACAAAGGAACACAACATACTCCCCAACTTTTTGTGAAAGTTGCTTTTGTTTTCAGAAATACTTAGTTTCACTGATGTTGATGAATTTAGTGATGGTATTCACCTGACACCAAAAAATGCTATGGTCTTGAACGGATACAACATCTTTCCTTCACAACTGCCGCTCCAAGGGTGCGCGCAACAAGTGTTCCGGCCTTGCCACAGGCCCAACCACGCCGCACCCCGCGAAGCTCCCAATTGAATTCATTTACTTATTAATTGCAGAAGTCGATTGTCAGGCGAATATCATATCAATACAACCAAAAACATTCAAAAGGAAAATCGCATGAAACCCTCCCTATCACGAATTCGAATCTTGCTTATCATATCAACCCTTTCAGGTATCACCTATTCCTCAACCCTCATTGTCGCAAAATCCGGCGCTCCCTACACCACCATCCAGGCAGCCGTCACCGCCGCGAATGCGGGCGACACCGTTCTCGTGCAGGCCGGCATCTACAATGAGGCCGTGGCGTTCGGCAAAAGCGGGACTGCCGCCGGCTCCATCACCCTCAAGGGCGATTCCGGCGCGATCGTTGACGGGACCGGAAAAGGCGAGCTGGGTATTTCCATTGCGAGCAGGAATTACATAAAAGTGATAGGAATGGAAGTCCGGAACTTTTCGGGAACCAACACGCCCATCGGCATCAGCATAGAGGGCAGCTCGAGCAACCTCGAGATCCGCAACAACAAGGTGCACACCATAGAAAACGACAACGGCAACGCGCACGGCATCGCCTTCTACGGGACGTCGGCCACCCCGATAAGCGCGGTGATCGTTGACGGCAACGAAGTTGACAGTTGCAAACTCGGCCAGAGCGAATCGATGGTGTTCAACGGCAATGTCACCGATTTCACCGTGACCAATAACGTGGTCCACGATAACGACAACATCGGCATCGACTTTATCGGGTTCGAAGGCAACGGTCCAACCGGCCAGGACCAGGCGCGCAGCGGCGTGTGCGCAGGCAACCGCGTGTACAATATCAGCTCCGCGACAAATCCGACCTACGGCGGCGACCGGAGCGCGGACGGCATTTACGTGGACGGCGGCAAAGACATCGTCATCGAACGGAACATTGTAGACAATTGCGACATCGGCATCGAAGTCGCGAGCGAACACGGCGGAAAAACAACCAGCGGGATCACGGTGCGGAGCAATTTCGTGTCCCGTTCGTATCAGGGGAACATCATGTCGGGTGGTTACGCCGCCAGCAAGGGCAACGCCGACAGTATCGTAATTGTCAACAACACCCTGTATCACGGCCAGGACGGCGAGGTGATTCTCCAGTACAACTGCAGCGTCATCACCATTGTCAACAACATCTGCGTCGCCAACCCGGGCAACGACTATTGCTCGAATTCCGGGAGCAACAACACCGGCATCGCTGTCGACAACAATCTGTATTACGGCGCAAGTACGAATTCGCCGGGGGCATGGACCGATGCGCACGCAAAATATGCCAATCCGCTCCTGGTCAACGCGCCGGCCGACCTGCATATCCAATCGGCCTCGCCCGCGAAAAACGCGGGCGCGACCCTTGCGGCGGATGTCGCGGGAACGCTTGACATTGACGGCCAGGCGCGGGTGCAGGACGGCATTATTGATATCGGCGCGGATGAGGTCGGCGCCGCAAACGTCCTGCGACAGTACCGCATTTCACAGCGGAAGCTTTTAGACATTTTTTCAATGGGACGCTCGATCGTCATTTGCGGACTTGAGCCGGACATTTCGACAACAGTGCAAATTTTCTCCTTGGACGGAAAATGTCTGAAGACCGTTGTCGAAAGAAACACCAGCGGCATCATGGCGATCGACAATGCAGGATTAACTGCGGGACGGTATTGCGTGAGGGCGTCCGGCGCGGAAACGCCGACGACGGGTATGGTGGGGGTTTTCAACAAGAAGTAATCACCTTCGCGCGGGTGCCACGGTCGTCACGATGATGCGCAGGAAAAAACACACCACCGGGACGATCGTGGCACACACATTAAATTCACACAGAGGAACAGACCACCCGTCCGTCATCATTGGCCGATAGCAATGCGCCTCATCACTCCATACTGGGTTACGGAATAATAAATACCCGGTGGAAGTTTTAGCGCTGTCGTGGAATTTGACACAATGCGGCGTCCTCTTATATCAACCATATAGGTGGTGCCCTGCGACGGAATGCCGCGATACTCCAGACGATTCTCGGGCAACGGTGCAATGGTGCCTGATTGGCATGATGCATCTTTGCATATCCAAACCGCCGGGTGGTTCAGTCTAACGCCCGCGGCCAAGCGGAGAATCATTGTCCAGGTGTTGGTGGGATAATGAGCAAGCCATATGGTGCCCGAGTCCGGCATACGACTGCCGGCACAAGAATCCGGGTTAACGGCGCAATTGCCATAGGCAAGGCAATCCAAATCCCCCACAATATAGCTGGTGTCGTTAGTGTACCTCCAATCCTTGAAATCAGACCAGAAATTGCTGGAAAGATCAGTTTGACCTTTAGTAGAGTCTGTAGAACTAAGGAATAAATACTTTTTGGGCGCCCAGTTTATGCCGACAGCCATGGTCATTTCAAGAGTGGTTGGCCAGGCCACTGCCGGCGCGTTCACCTCCTGAAAAGGGAGCAAGACAAAGGATTTGTGCCTCAGCAAGCAAGCTTCATCAGCCAGGCAGCCGCACCATTGGTCGTACCCGGCATTGAAGCAACCGATTGCCCCGTTGTGTGATATTGTGCACATGCATCCCATTTGAGGAACAGGTGCGCTCGCGGCCGGGTGCCACTCATTGGCTTCGGTGGCAGTGGTGCCGTTACCGGGAAGGGTAACCATTACCGGCCCAAAATTACACACTCCCGAACTCGGACTATAGTCTATTCTGGTAAAAAAATGATTGAGGGCGCAGCCCATTGAAAACTCACACTGCGAGGTGAATTGGCAGATTATATGGTCTGTGCCGAAGGTCGGAGCGGCATTTGCCGAAAAGGTGACGGGAACCGAGTGAATTACTTTGTCGCCGCTTTCTCTATAGACGACCTCCAGTTTCCCGCTGGGAGCGTTCCACCAGAAAGTACAGCTACCGTCGCTGGTGGAGGGATTAGTCGCCGGTACTGTGGTCTTGAACTGGCCATCAATGCGGATGAGTTTGATCCCGCCCGAACTATAAAGCACCCACTGTCCGTCTTCGGTTATGTCGGTACTGTTGGTGTGATCGCCCGAGGTGTTTGTAATCAATGTAGGAGCATTCGTGCCCAAAGCAGATTTGTAAATCCCGCCGTTGATTGAACCGGCGACAACAGTTCCTGAAACAGCAAGAGTGGCCCCGGAATCCACATAGTGCGTGATATTCGCCTTATGGACAAATGACGGACATGTCTGTGCCCACGTCATGCCGACGCACACGAGAAAAGCCGCAGCTAATCGATACAGGTAAATTCGCCTCATGTTTGATCCTCCCTTTTTAATTATTGTGGTTAATCGGTTTGCTTCCATACCTTTTTTTCACGTTCCCAATTATGATTAATATAAACGCGCCTGGTACTGCTTAACCGAAAATGATGGTGAAGAAGGCTGTTATCCGTTACACAAACGTGTAACAAATAATTGAAGAACCCTGCAGTCCCGCGGGACGGGGAATCTTCCGGAAAGAAAACAAACCTATAGTCGCTCGCTAACCCCGGAGCGCCACATCTACAACTGCATACAACACTACAGGAGTAGCCGCGACAGCGAACCTCCGGGGAATACGCTCGCTGTGGGATTCACACCGGAGGACAAGGCACCCGGCGACCATGAAGGGATTACCGGAATAATCTGGACGCGCCCAATAACCGAAGCGTATCTTAATAAACCTGCGGCTCAACTCATGATCAACTCACTTTAAAAGGAACACACCATGAATGATAAAAACCGCGTCTGTCCCGTCGAACTCTCCGGCGGCCTCGACAATATTTTCCGGCGATGGCTCCAGAACCCGCGTAAAATCCTGAAGCCTTATGTCAAGGAAGGAATGGCGGCATTGGATTTCGGCTGCGGTCCGGGTTTCTTTACCCTTGCTATGGCCGAACTGGTCGGCCCGTCAGGCCGGGTGATCGCCTGCGACCTGCAGGACGGCATGCTGCAGAAACTGCGCGCAAAGATCGCGGGAAGCAAATTTGAAAAGGTGATTTCCCTGCACAAATGCGCGGCGGACAGGATCGGCGTGTCGGACAAGGTTGATTTTATTCTTGTTTTCTATATGCTTCACGAAATTCCGGACCAGGAAAAGTATTTGAAGGAAATATCCTCGCTGCTCAAGCCTGACGGAAAGGTCCTCCTTGTCGAACCTCCGATGCATGTGTCAAGAAATGAATTTGCCGAATCCGTGAGCAAAGCAAAAGCAGCGGGTTTAGTGCCGATAGAATCGCCAAAGATATTTTTGGGAAGAACCGCAGTTCTTAAGAAGGCCTGAAAAGTCCATCTCGTTGCAGATTGACGATATGGTAATTTCAATCCGAAATCTGCAATCCGAAATCCCCAATGAGCAAGATAAATAAAATGGAAGAGTTGGAAGGGCCTGGCCGGCCCTTAGACCCGCCAGGGAAAATGCCTATTATAACAACCCCCGGCGGCCAAAGCGCCGCCACCCCCTTGGAAAGGGGGCACAAACGTCTTGCGATCTTTCTTGATGGTTCGCCGGCATGATTGCTGCAAACGAAATCTGAGAATATCCACTCATCAACAAAAGGAAAACGTATGCTCAAGATCGCCATTATTGTGGGAAGCACCCGTCCCGGACGCAAGGCCGATTCCGTTGCGCAATGGGTGCTCGGCATTGCGGAAAAGCGCAAGGATGCGGAATTCGACATCGTTGACATAAAAGACTTTAACCTGCCGCTCCTCGACGAGCCAGCGCCCCCTTCCCTCGGTCAGTATACCAAGCCCCACACCAAGGCATGGGCCGCGAAGATCGACGGATTTGACGCATTCGTCTTTGTCACTCCGGAATATTCCCATGGGCCCGCTGCGGCACTCAAGAACGCCCTCGATTTTATTTACAGGGAATGGAACAACAAGGCCGCGGGATTCGTGAGTTACGGGTCCATGGGCGGGGCCAGGTCCGTCGAGCAGCTGCGCCTCAACCTGGCGGAACTGCAGGTGGCCACAGTACGGGCACAGGTGATGCTCTCGCTCTTCACCGATTTCGAGAACTACTCCGTGTTCAAGCCCGCTCCCATGCACGAGCAGTACGTCAATACCATGCTCGACCAGGTCATTGCCTGGGGCGGGGCGCTAAAGACGATGCGGGGGAAATGATAAAGAGATTCGCTTTATAGACAAAAAGGGATTGGGCGTTCCCCCTCCTAATTGTAGATTGTAGAATGCGGATTGCGGATTTGAAATCAGCGTAGACCGAACAATCCGCGTCACACGATTCTCAATCATCAATCGAATGATCCGGGCGGCACAAGGCAAGAGACACAAGAATGAAGCGCGAAGCGCTATTACCATACCTTGGGGAACGAAGTGACAATTCGCTTTAGCTCACCCTCCAGTCCACCTAACGCGCGGCAACGGAAGTCTATTCAGTCAATTACGTCCTCACGCCAATCGGCATTCGCGATAAATCAGCTAAGCTTCTTCCCTGCAATTTCCACTTTTCAACGATTTCCTTCTCAACTACTCTCCGTGGGTGCCGCCACAACAATGCACGGTTTTGCAGCTGCTTTATCAAGGCGGTCACCCAAGAGGGGGTAGCGGAGGACCGCAGGGCCGCAGCGAGGGGGATACCTCCCCCCTTATATAATTATATTAATTGACTAACAAGAAGTAATAAAAACGATTACTGCTGCTTATAGGTCTTTAAAAATTTTCCTATCCGCTCCATCGCAACCGCCAGCTCCTCAACCACCGGCAGAAACACGATGCGGAAATGGTCGGGCCTGGGCCAGTTGAACCCCGTGCCCTGCACCACGAGGACGTGCTGGTCGTGCAGCAGGTCGTAGGCGAACTTGACATCATCGGAAATGTTGAACTTCTTGACGTCAAGTTTCGGAAAAGCGTAGAACGCGGCCTTCGGATGCACGCACGACACGCCCGGCATGTTCGCCAGCGCGCTCATGCACGCCTCACGCTGCACATACAGCCTGCCGCCCGGCGCCACGAGGTCGTTGATGCTCTGGTATCCGCCGAGCGCGGTCTGGATGATCGACTGCGCCGGCACGTTGCTGCACAGGCGCATGGACGAGAGCAGGTCGAGCCCCTCGATGAAATCGGCGGCGGCCTTTTTGTCGCCCGACACCACCATCCAGCCGGCGCGGAACCCGGCGATGCGGTAGGCCTTGGACAGGCCGCTCATGGTGATGAACAGCACGTCGTCGGCGAGCGTCGCGATTGACACATGCTTGGCGCCGTCATAGAGGATCTTGTCGTAAATTTCATCCGAAAAAACGATGAGGCCGTGCTCGCGCGCAAGGTCGACGATGTTCTGCAGCACGTCCTTCGGATACAGCGCGCCCGTGGGGTTGTTCGGGTTGATCACCACAATGCCCCTGGTGTTCGCGGTTATCTTCTTCCGGATGTCCTTGACATCCGGCAGCCAGCCGGACTCCTCGTCGCACAGGTAATGCACCGGCCTGCCGCCCGCGAGGTTAACCGCCGCGGTCCACAGCGGATAGTCGGGCGCCGGAATGAGCACCTCGGTGCCGTTGTTGCACAGCCCCTGCATCACCATCACCACGAGCTCGCTCACGCCGTTTCCCGTGTAGATGTCTTCTATGTCAACACCCTGGAACCGCTTCTGCTGGCAGTACTGCATCACGGCCTTGCGCGCCGAGAACAGGCCCTTGGAATCGCTGTAGCCCTCGGTTGCCGGAAGGTTGCGGATCATGTCATGGACGATCTCGTCGGGCGCAAAGAGGCCGAACGGCGCCGGGTTGCCGATGTTGAGCTTGATGATCTGGAGGCCTTCCTCCTCCTCCATGCGCTTGGCCTCCCGGGGGACCGGCCCGCGGATGTCGTAGAGCACGTTGTCGAGCTTGCTTGACTTTTGATACTTCGGCATGGTTCCGTCCTTTCAACGAACGCCTGACCGCCTTGACTTTCCGTACCAATATACATTAATCGGAACTCTGTCCCCCGCACAAATCCCTCGAACCCGCCGCAGCTATGGTGTATTTTAGCAACGGTTTTTCATACACATCTCTGCACAAGGACATTGCATGAACCAGAACGATCTTTCGCCCTCGGCCCGATGCGCCGGCTTTCTCCTCGAGCGCGTGGAGCCCGTGCCGGAGCTCCGCACCACGGCCTTTGTATTTACGCATGAGAAAACCCGGGCACGTCTGCTGCACCTTTTCAACGACGACCCGAACAACCTGTTTTCCATCGCCTTCTGCACGCCGGTGTCCGACAGCACGGGCGTCCCGCACATCCTCGAGCACTCGGTGCTCGGCGGCTCCCGCGCGTTTCCCCTCAAGGACCCGTTCCAGGAGCTTTTAAAGGGCTCGCTCCAGACGTTCCTCAACGCGCTAACCTACCCGGACAAGACCGTGTACCCGGTGTCAAGCCAGGTGGAGGCCGATTTCTTCAACCTGGTGAACGTGTACTGTGACGCGGTGTTCCACCCGCTTCTCACCAGCGCCACGTTCCGGCAGGAAGGATGGCACTTCGAGCTGGAATCGGAGGACGCGGTTGTGGGCATCAAGGGCATCGTGTACAACGAAATGAAGGGTGTCTTCTCCGATTTCGCAAGCCATGTGGAGCGGAAAGCCATGGGGCTGCTGTTCCCCGACACGTCCTATTCCTTCGAGAGCGGCGGCGAGCCGCAGCACATCACCGACCTCACGTTCGAGCAGTTCAAGAGCTTCCACGCGCGGTTTTACCATCCGTCAAATTCGTTTATCATTCTCTACGGCAACATCCCCTCGGAAAAGACCCTGCGGTTTATCAACGAAAAATATCTGGCCTCTTTTGACAAGCTGCAGCACCGCGCCGAGGTCGTTCCCCAGCCGGACTGGGCCTCGCCCCGGCGCGCCGAGGTCGAGGCGCCCTCGCCCGAACAGGACGACGGACTCGCCACCGTGGCCCTTGCCTGGAAATTCGGCATGTCGGCCGATCCCGCAACGTCCCTGCTCGGCCGCGTTCTCTACCGCTACCTCATGGGCACCGAAAGCGGGCCGCTCAGGCGCGCGCTCGTGGATTCCGGGCTCGGCGAGGACCTCGACGATATCTGCGGGTTTTCCAACGAACTAATCCACGGCATGTTCTGCGTGGGCCTCCGAAAAAGCAGGCCCGAGCGCGCCGACGCAATAGAATCGCTCGTGCTTTCCACGCTCGAACAGCAGGCGGCAGGCGCGATTGATGAACGCCTGCTCGAAGGCGCGCTCCGCCAGACCGAGTTCCGCCTGCGCGAGGTCGCCGACGCGGGAAGGTTTCCGTACAACCTCCAGCTCGCCGAGCGGTGCCTGCGGTCGTGGCTGTACAACGGCGACCCGCTCGCGCATCTCGCATTTGAAAAGCCGCTGGCGGCGCTGCGAGCGGAAAAGGACAAGGGGTGCGACTGGTTCGCCGCCAAGATCGGCGCAATGCTCGTGCGCAACCCGCACCGGCTGCGCATCACGGTGCGCGCGTCGTCGTCCCTGGGAAAACGGCTCGAAACGCAATCCACGGAGCAGGCTGCGTCGCTAAGCGCGCACTTTACAAAAGGCGACAGGCTCCGCATCGTCGAGGAAACGCGCACGCTTATTGAGGGACAGAAGAAGCCTTCGCCGCCCGAGGCGCTCGCCACCCTGCCGAAACTTGTGAAATCGGACCTGCCGCCGAAAAATCGCGAGGTGCCGGCGACCCTCGCCCGCGTCGGCGGCGCGGAAGCGTACCTGCACCCGATCTTTACGTCAGGCATCGTCTACTGCGACATAAGCTTCAACTGCACCGCGGTCCCGGCCGATCTCCTCCCGTACCTGCCCCTGTACCTTGAACTGCTCACCCGGTGCGGCGCCGCAGGCCTTTCGTACGAGGAAATGGCAAAACGCATGTCGCTTTCCACCGGCGGCATTCATGGCTCGTTCATGTGCGACACTGCGGTCGGCGCGGGGGGCCTTGTCTTCTTGTCATTTGTCCACATGAAGTCGCTCGCCTCGCGTTTCGACGAAGCCGCCGGCATCCTGCGCGACATTTTTCTGGAGCCCGACTTCTCGAACACGAAGCAACTGAAGGACGTGCTGCTCGAGATGCGGAACAACCTCAACGCATCCGTGATTGACGGAGGCAACACTTTCGCGGTGCTCCATGCATCGGCGAACATCTCGGCCGCAAGCCGCATCGACGAGATACTCGGCGGCATCACCCAGCTCCGCTTTCTTGACGGCCTGGTGCGCGGCGACTCGCCCGAGGACGTTGCGGCCGCCATGAAGAAGGTGCATTCGGCGGTGGTGTCGTCCGCGGGATGCAGGCTTTCAATCACCGCCGACGACCCGGAAAAGGCTGCTTTGGCAATCGGGCCAGTTGTTTCGGTCCTACCGCAGGCAAAAGCGGCGAAGAAGGAATTTGACTTTCAGGAGAGGACCGGCGCGGCAGGAATCGAAATAAGCTCGTCGGTCAATTTCGCGGCAAAGTCCTGGGCGCTCGGGAAGATTCCGCCGGAGAAGACCGGCGTTTTTCTCCTCTTGTCAAGAAACCTTTCCACGGGCTATCTGTGGGACAAGGTCCGTGTTGAAGGCGGCGCCTACGGCGGTGCGGCCATGGTCTCGGGCGGCGATCCCATTTTTTCCTGCGCCTCGTACCGCGACCCCAACCTCGCCTCGACGTTTTCGCATTTTGAAAAGGGCCTCGCCGAGGCCGCCGCGGGACTTCCCGCCGCCGCAATAGACCAGAGCATCATCGGGACCATCGGCAGGATCGACGCGCCGCGCACCCCGCACGAAAAGGGGTTCGCCGAGACCGCGGCACTTTTGTACGGCCGCACGCGGGAGTACCGCCAGCGTGTGCGCGACGGCGTGCTCGCCGCCTCGCCCGCGCTCGTGGCCGTTGCCGCGCAAAAGGTACTTGCAAGCCCGCGCTTTGCCGTCACCGCGCTGGGGAGTTCAGCCGCCTTTGACAAAGCAGAAAAAGAGGGAGTAAGGCTGAAGAGGGAACCGCTGCTATAAGTAGCTTTAAAATGACTTGGGCGTTCCTGTCACCGTCAACCACCAACTGTCAACTTACAACTGTTCTTCGTGGGTGCCCCCACACGGGCGTATGGTTCAGCAACTACTTTGTCAAGGGGGCTACCCAGGAGGGGGTAGCGGAGGACCGGCGTGCGAAGAATAGTGGAATGATTGCTTGTGAAGCACGCCGGGCCGGAGCGAGGGGGAAACTTCCCCCACTTGAACATTTTTTAACTACTATATGCTCTCGCTCTTATCCGCCGGCAATTCTTTTCTAATCGAATCTATCACGCCGTTCACAAACTTGCCGGAATCATCGGTCCCGTACCTCTTGGCGAGCTCCACCGCCTCGTCGATCACCACTTTGAACGGCACGTCGGGGGTCGACCTGAGCTCGGCCACGGCCATGCGCAGGATGTTGCGGTCGATGGCGGTCATGCGTTTGAGGTCCCAGTTTGCGGCATGCGAGCTCAGCAGCGCGTCGATCTCGTTTCGGTACAGCAGCGTTTTTTCCACGAGCCCGGCGGCGTACTCGTCCGCGCCGTCAAGACCGCTCTGGTCCTCAACGATGCCGGCGAGCACCTTGCGGAAGTCAACCGTGTCGCCGACGTCGCATGCGTACAGCGTCTGCAGGGCAAGTTCGCGCGATTTTCTTCTGGAAGATTGCATGGTTCCATTCCGGCGTGCTGAAAAAAAATCACCACGGAGACACAGAGATCACGGAGAAAGAGAAAGGATGACGAAACCCAAGAACAGGAACCAATTCGGCCGCCCAACTTTCAACTGTCAACTCTCAACTTGAAACTTTTCTTCTCCGCGTCCTCCGTGCCTCTGTGGTGAACTTCCTATAGTTTCTTAAGGAGATCGGCCATTTCGATGGCCGACAGGGCCGCGTCCCATCCCCTGTTGCCGTTCTTGGTGCCCGCCCGCTCCACCGCCTGCTCGATGGTGTCGGTGGTGAGCACCCCGAAAATCACCGGCACTTCCAACTCAAGGCTGATGGCGGCTATTCCCTTGGAGACTTCGGCGGCGATGTAGTCGAAATGCGGGGTGTTGCCGCGGATCACGGCGCCCAGGCAGATCACCGCATCGAACTTCTTCGTTTTGGCCAGCTTCTTTGCCACGATGGGGATTTCAAAAGCTCCAGGCACCCACACCACCGAAATGTTTTCCTGGGTTCCGTTGTGCCGCAGGAGGCAGTCAATGGCCCCTTCGAGCAGTTTCTTGCCGATGAGTTCGTTGAACCTGCTCGCTACGATAGCGAAGCGCCGTCCCGACGCGTTGAGCAGTCCTTCCGTTACGGTTGACATTGTGCTCCTCCTTCAAGAAGGTGTCCGAGTTTTTCCTTTTTTGTCGAGAGATACCTTGCGTTTTCCCTGCGAGGGGGAATCTCGATCGGGACGCGCTCCACGATCTCGATGCCGTACCCGGCAAGCCCCACGATTTTCTTCGGGTTGTTCGTCATGAGCCGGATCTTGCGTATGCCGAGGTCCGCGAGGATCTGCGCGCCGATGCCGTAGTCCCTGCGGTCGGCAGGGAACCCGAGCTGCTCGTTCGCCTCGACCGTGTCGAGGCCCTTGTCCTGCAGTGCATAAGCACGGATCTTGTTGACAAGCCCTATGCCTCGTCCTTCCTGGCGCAGGTACAGAATGACGCCGCCCTTTTTGCCGATCTCCTCCATGGATTTTTCCAGCTGATCGCCGCACTCGCACCGAAGCGATCTGAGAATATCACCGGTAAAGCACTCCGAGTGGACCCGGACCAGCACCGTCGATTCCGCGTCCACAGGTCCTTTTTGCAGCACTACGTGGACACCCTGATTGAGCGCGTCTTCGTAGCACTTGACCTCGAACTCGCCGTAGCGGCTGGGCAGTTTTGCCGCCGCCGTGCATTTAACGTACCGCTCGTGCGCGGTGCGGTAGCGGATGAGGTCGGCTATCGTGATTATTTTCATGCCGTGCTTTGCGGAAAATTCCTTGAGCTGCGGCATGCGCGCCATGGTGCCGTCCTCGTTCATGATCTCGCAGATCACGCCCGCGGGCGTGAGGCCCGCAAGACGCGCGAGGTCCACCGACGCCTCGGTCTGGCCGCTGCGCACCAGCACGCCGCCTTCACGTGCGCGAAGCGGGAGCATGTGGCCGGGACGTACGAAATCCGACGGCTTGCTCGCCGGGTCCACCAGCTTGAGCACCGTGACCGACCTGTCGGCGGCGGAGATGCCGGTGGTGGTTCCTTCGCGTGCGTCAACGGTGTCGGTGAACGCGGTCTCGAACCGCGAGGTGTTGCACGACACCATCATGGGAATGCCAAGATCGTCGAGCCGGTTGCCTTCCATGGTGACGCAGATGAGCCCCCGGCCGTACCTTGCCAAAAAGTTTATCTTGTCGGCCGTGCACAGCTGCGCCGCGAACGCGAGGTCGCCCTCGTTTTCCCGGTCCTCGTCGTCCACGATGATGACGAAGCCGCCGTTTTTAAAGTCTTCTATGGCGGCCTCTATGCTTTTAAACGGCATTAAAATCCCGACCTCTCCAGTGTGTCAAGCAGCGTGCTCTTGGCTTCGCCGCCGTCCGTTGCGCCGGGCCGGCCCGCTTCGGCGAGCCTCGCAATGTAGCGCGCGATCACGTCGCACTCCACGTTCAACCGGTCGCCCGGCCGCTTGCGGGCCATGGTGGTTTTCTCTATGGTAAACGGCACAAGCGAGACGTCGATTGCCGCCGCCGAGGCGCGGGTGATGGTGAGGCTGATGCCGTCGAGCGCCACCGAGCCTTTCTCCGCGCAGAACCTTGCGATGTCTCCGGGGATTCCCACCGTTCTCACCAGCGCGACCCCGTCGTTTGTGTCGGACGCGATTGTTCCCACTGCGTCAACATGCCCGAGCACGAAATGGCCGTCGAGCCTGCCGGAAAGCGCGAGCGCGCGCTCCAGGTTCACCGAGCCGCCCACGCGCAGGGTCCCGAGCGTGGTGCGCGACAGCGTCTCCCGGACCGCGGTAAAATACAAAACATTCCCGCGCGAGGATTCCAGCGTGAGGCACGCGCCGTCGACGTTGACCGACGCGCCGGGGGCAACGGAAAAACCGGCAATGTCCGGCGACACCCCGAGCCTGATTGCCGGGCCGTCGGTCCGGATCTCGCGCACCGTTCCCGTAGTTTCGATTATCCCCGTGAACACGATCTATCTCCTCGCCGGGACGCCGGTGATCACAACGTCGCCCCCGAATGTTGAGATTTCCATTTTATCAAGGTATATGCATCGGGAAAGCGCAAGCGGCCTCTCAAATGCCAGCCCCTCCGCGCCGCCGCCCAGAATTTTGTTCGCGAACATCAGGTACACCCTGTTCGCAAGCCCGCTCTCCACAAAGGCCGATGCAAGCCTGCCGCCGCCCTCGATGAGAACTGAGGGAATGTTCTCTTCGTACGCGGTTTTCAGAAACCCGCGAAGGCTTCCCTTCCCGTCGGCTGCGGCGGTGCGCCAGATCTTCCACTCCGTTGTCAAGCATGTGCCGCGAGCGGTTTCGGCCGCCGCGCACAACGAGAATGCTCCGCGACTTTTTTCCCGCAGTTCTCACAAAATAACTGTTGGGTGGAACGGACGCCCTTGAAGAAAACACGATGCGGGCCGGGTTGCCGGTTTTTCCGTGGCGGACGGTAAGGCGCGGATCGTCCTTTTCAAGCGTTGTGCGGCCGACGCCGATTGCCGCATGTTTCCTCCGCAAGTCGTGAACAAACGCCCTCGATTGCACCGACGTTATCCAGCGGGAATCGCCGGCCGCGTCCGCGATCCTGGCGTCAAGCGTCAGGGCGAGCTTGACGCTCACCCACGGCCGCCGGTGCGTAACCCAGAAGAAAAAGTCTTCGTTGAGCCGGTGCGCCTCGTGCTCAAGCAATCCGGTGCAAACCTCGGCTCCGGCTTCTGCGAGCAGGGTCATGCCCTTTCCGTTGACAAGCGGGTTGGGGTCACGGACCGACGCGACCACCCTGCGTATGCCTGCATCGATGATCGCAGTGGTGCAGGGAGCGGTCCTGCCGAAATGGCAGCAGGGTTCGAGCGTCACATACATTGTTGCGCCACGCGCTCTCCTGCCCGCCTGCGCCAGGGCATTGCGCTCGGCATGGGGCCCGCCGTACGGCGAGGTCGCGCCTTTTCCGACAACGGTCCCCTTCTTGACGACAACGGCCCCCACCGCAGGATTGGGAAACGTTTCGCCCTTTGCCTTATCGGCAAGAGACAGGGCCAGTTGCATGAATCCGATGTCGGCATCGCTCCAGCCGACAGGTGCCTTTTGATTGTGCATCGACGGAATTCCCCGCATTAAAAAGTGCACTAGGTTTGCAACTGCTAAAATACCTCATGCTGGGCCATCGCTCCAACAGAGGAAAACCGGCTGAAGCGAACCTACACGATTTATTTTGGTTGCATGACCGGCATCAAGACTCCCGAGGAACTTCTCGCCCACCTGGCGGCGCGCGGCGATCCCACCGCGTTTGCCACGCTTGTTGGCTCCCGCGCGCGTGCGGCGTATGTCTCCCTGAGGAACGCGGGCAAGAGTCACGCCGACGCAACAACAGTTCTTGTGCCGTTTTTCAAGAAGAGCCACAGCGCTTTCAAAGGAAAACCCGGGAACGTTTCATTTGACGAATGGTACAACGGCCAGATGAAAAGGCACCTGCCGCGAGGGGTGAACATCGGGGAAAGCAAAGAGGGCATGCCGTCGCCCGACGCGTTCCCGGCGGCCGACATGTCCGATTTCGAATCGCAGGTGCGCCTGGCCTTACAGCGCAATTACGGCAGGATGATGGCGGGCGGCGGAGCGGTCGCCGGCAGGATTATCTCTTTTGTCAAGACACGGTCACTGCTGAAAGGCGGCGCCACGGTCCTTATCACGCTCGCGGCGGCAGCGGCCGCTTTGTACTGCTGGATGACATTCGCCCACGCCTCCGTGACGGTCATTGTTTCGAAGGCCGGCCGTCATAGCAGCGTAGAACTGCCTTTGGCAATCAACCGGCGGCTCTTCCCTTCGCGCCCTGTTGTCAATCCGCCTGATTCTCATGTGGTGAAATCTGAAAACGCGGCGCCGCCGGCGGATTCCCAGCACCCAGTGCATGCCGGCCCGGCTGTTGCCGGCGACAGCCTCCCCGCGCAAAAGCCCGTCGGGAAAACCATCACGGAGCGGCTGACGGCCGGAAATCCTGCTCCTTTGGCGGGAAAAAGAAGGCTGCCGGCCCGGAAACGGGTGGCTGTCCCGGCCGATTCTCTCGGCGCTGCCGGCGGCAGCATGGGAACACCTTCCTCGCCCGGCGAAATCAAAAAGAACCTTTCACAACCCGCGGAGCCGGCGCTTTCGTCGCCTGTGCAGGGAGGTTCTCCGTCTTCCTCGGCCGATACCCCGGCAGCCGGCAAATAGACTGCCGTTATCAAACAAAACGCAACCTGTTGAATAATTGGGCGTTGCCTTTGTCTCCCGATTGCAGAATTCCGATTTTTCGCTTGAATTGAGTCTTGTAAATAATTTATACTTTCGTTTCTTCCGTTTGACGCCTGAGCCGTTAAACGGAGGATCTGTGCTATCTGCCAATTTCTTCGGCCGGTGGGAGCACTCTTCTCCTTTACACTGCAGGACTGGGATGCAAGAGGGTGAAATGCCATTTCAATGCGCAGCACCAGTGTCGCGGACATGCCCTGTCGGCAAACAGCAGCAATTTTCCAAGCGCACGTGGTTCGCCCTGTTTGTGCTAGGTGCCCTTTCCTTCTGTTACGGACAGACCGAAGAATACGTTCTGCAGCGCGGAGACGTCATCGGCATCAATGTTGTGGAACATCCCGAGTTTTCCGTCCGCTACAAGATCCGTCCCGACGGCAAGATCAATTATCCGGTGATCGGCGAAATCGATGTCGCGTCGCTCACCTGCGCGCAGCTTGTCAAAATTATGGAGGGTAAGCTGTCCGCGTACGTTAACAGCCCGGTCATCTCGGTTTCCATCGAAGAATATTTCGCGAACAAGATTTACGTCATGGGCGCGGTGCATTCGCCCGGCGTGTATCAAATCTACGAGCCCATCGACGTGCTCAAAGCGATCGCCATGTGCGGCGGGACCATTAAGTCCAAGGAGAAGAATATACGGATCATCCGCGCCGATGGAACAATCCTCCGCGTCGACTCCAAGATTCTCTGGGGCTCGGAAGGGAAACGCGACAGCAAGAAATACATCCTGTACCCCGGCGACGCCATGTATGTCCCCGAGAGTCTCGAAGTTCCCTGGGGTCTTATCATGACCGTTCTTACCTGTATCGTCCTCTCCCTTGAAATATTCATTTACGTAAACTCGCTCTCCAAACACTAGGTCGCGAAGCCGCGTTCTTGGTGTATGCACCCGCAGGGAAGTATCTTTCGGGTGGTTGAATATCCATGCGCAATACTTTTCTAAAACGCAAGAAAAGAAGTTGGGCGTTCCCCCGCTTTGCGGGGTCGGTCTCCCCGCGGGCTCGGCCGTTCGGCCTCGTTGCCGGACCGCCCCAGTCGCCTGCGGCGAGGGTCGGCCGGCAATTCGCTCTGGCTCACCCTCCGGTCCACCTAACGCGCGGCATGAGAAATCTATTCGGTCAACTGTTTTTTCTTGCGCCAGCCTTCAACGTTCAACTGTCAACTTCCAACTCTCTTTCTCGGTGCCCCCCAGCAAGTGGTTCTTTCTCGCAAATCAACTTACTAGGGGGCTACCCACGAGGGGGTGTGCCCCAAGACCCCGCAGTCCCGCGGGACGAGGAGGCTTGGGGCCAGGGGGACACTTCCCCCACCAAACGCTTTTCTCTCACAAGGATAATCTGATCATGGGATACTTGAAATTCTGGAAGCTGTCGGAAAAACCGTTTGAAGAAGTCTGCAATACGCGTTTTTTCTTCGAAAGCGACGACCACCGGGAAGCCCTCGACAGAATGCTGTATGTTGTAAACGACCGCAACATGAACATGGGGCTGCTCACGGGCGAAGTCGGGTGCGGCAAGACCATCACCAAGAGCGTGTTCGAAAGTTCCCTGCCCAACCAGCATTTCGAAGTGATAGGGTTCGAAAACTCCGATTTCTCGTTTCTCGACATCCTCTTCGACATTCTCAACCGGGCCCCGTTCCGCGGTTTAAGGCCCGCGTCGGAGGCACGGCCGCCGCGGGACGACAAATACCTTCTCGTGTCGATGTTCAAGAAGCAACTCGAAGCCCTGGTGTACGAGCAGAAGCGCCACCTGGTCCTCATCTTCGACGAAGCGCAGCAGATGGACAATAAGGTGCTTGACGAAGTGAAAAACCTCACCAACATCACGTCGGAAACCCAGAATTACCTCACCATTTTCTTCGTGGGCCAGCCGGAGCTGCGGGAAAAGATACGGTCGCTGCGCCAGGTGGACCAGCGGATCTTCCTGCGGTTCCATCTCAACACACTCGATTACAACAACACGGCCAAGTATGTCCAGCACCGGCTCCGGATTGCCGGGCTCGACAATCTCGGCATATTCACCGGCAGCGCGCTCGAAATGATTTTCAGGTCCACCGGCGGGGTTCCCCGGGAAATAAACCGCCTCTGCAAACTCGCGCTCAACTACGGGTTCGCCCAGGAACTCACGGAAATCGACAGAGAAGACATCGAACTTATTCTCGACGACATGCGAAAGCACGGGTGATGAAAGAAAAGGGCAAAAGAAAATTCCTGCTGGGCGACATTATCCAGAAGCTGAACGAAGCCAAGGCAGCGTCCGGCGAGCCCGTCACCAACGAACCGGAGCCTGCGGCGACCCCGGAAGTGCCCGCGCCTTCGCCGGTGAGGCCGCGCATGTTCCCGCGTTCGCCCGAAACCGCTGCCGCTCAGCCGACCGAGACGGCGCCCCGATTTGGTCCCGAACCTCCCCCCGCAACCTTTCTGGATCAGCCTCCGGCTCCACCTCCGCTCACCGGCCCCGCACCCGCCCCTGCGCGCGCGGAAATCGCCCCGGTCGCGTTCGAGACGCCGGGCGTCAAGCTGGCGGCCGCGCCTGCCGTCGCGGAAACAACGGCGACCGAAGACGGCGCGCCGTTCGATATCATGCAGTATGTCGGCGTGCTTGTCAGAAGAAAGAACATTATCATTCTTGTCTCCATTCTGGCCGCGCTATTCGCCCTGGTCGGATACGTGCGCGCCGTGAAGCTTTACACCGCGCACGCGCGGATGCTGTTTTCCCCGGGTTTTCAGGACATCATGAGCGACAACATCAGCACCCAGGGTTCCTTTAACCGCGACGAGCAGCGGTTCAACACGCACCTCGCGCTGCTCAAGTCCGAAACCCTTCTCAAGCGCGTGTGCAAGGACCTCGGCGCCGGCATCACCACCGATGACATCCAGACGGAGCTCAAGGTGACGCGCGGCTCGTTCAACGGCACGCAGAACGACATCGTCGACATCGTCTTTCGCAATGCCAGGCCGGAAACCGCACGGGACGTGGTGAACCAGATCTGCCGGGAATACATCGACTACATGAGGGACGTGAACGTTTC
Organism: uncultured Fibrobacterota bacterium; assembly: GCA_963753345.1. Lineage (GTDB taxonomy): Bacteria > Fibrobacterota > Chitinivibrionia > Chitinivibrionales > FEN-1185 > FEN-1185. Next base: position 182,764 of record CAVWBU010000021.1, on the reverse strand, counting down.
GGACCTCACGAGCCTCATCACCAAGCTGGAAGACCAGATAGGCAAAATGGAACTCGATGTTGACAATAAAGAAAATGCCCTCCGCGAGTTCAAGGAGAAGAACCGCACCGTGGAGCTTTCGCAGGAGACGAACATCACGGTTGCCAAGCTTTCCAACATGGAACTCGCGCTGCAGCAGACCGACCTTGACATGATGGAGAACAGGAACCGGCTCTCCCAGATCAGGAAAGAAATAGACCAGCAGGACATCAACGTGATCCAGTCCCTTACCTATTCGAACCCGTTCCAGGCGAAGCTTGCCGACCTCGAGCTCCAGCTCAACAGCGCATCGGCAGAATACAGCCCCGAGCACTTCAAGGTGCGGATGATAAAGAACCAGATCGACAAGATCAAGGAAGCGCTCAAGACCGACATCACCAAGGAGGCCGAGTCGCGCACGCTGGTAAAGAACCCCATTCGCGAGTCGCTCCTTCAGGAGTTCATCAACCTCACCATAGAAAAAAGCGCCGCCGAGACCAAGCACGACGCCCAGGGGAAAATGATCCAGGAATTCGACCAGGAGCTCTACAAGCTGCCCACGGTCCAGCTCCAGTTCGCCCAGCTTACCAGGGAGACCGAATCCACGGTCGGGATACTCAAGCTGCTCAAGAGCAGGTACGAGGAGGCAAAAATCAAGCGGGATTCCCAGGAATCCGACCTCAAGATCCTGGAATGGGCGCCGCTTCCTCTTTCTGGAAAATCAAGCATGAGCCTCACCAACATGCTGCTCTACCTGCTCATCGGCATCGTCATCGGCATCGTGCTCGCCTTTCTCGTCGAGTTTCTCGACCAGTCGATCAAGGACCCCCAGCAGGTGGAGCGCAGCCTCGAAGTTCCGCTGCTCGGCATCGTGCCGCTCATTGAAATGGACAAAGGCATTATCGACAGCTCCGCGGCAAAGTGGAAAACCATCCTGGAGCCTTTTCGCGCCCTTCGCGCGACCCTCAAGCATCTTGCCGCAACCCAGAACCTAAAGACCTTCCTCATCTGCAGCGCGGTGAAGGGCGAAGGGAAAACGACGCTGGCAGCAAACATCTCCATCACGTTCGCCCTTGACGGAAAGAAAGTGATCCTCGTGGACGGCGACCTCCGACGCGCCCAGATGCACACCCTGTTCAACCTTCCCAAGAAGAACGGCCTGGCCGATTTTCTCACGGGCGCGAGCGACGCAGCCGGCGTCCTCAAAAAAACCGTGCATGAGAACCTCCTTGTCATCACGGCCGGCGAACATCCGCAGAACCCCGCGGAACTCATCGGAAGCGCGCGGTTCGACCAACTGGTCACAACGCTGCGCGGCATGGCCGATTACGTCATCATCGACTCGCCGGCCCTGCTCCCGGTGAGCGACGGCCTGAGCATGGCGCCGAAGGTTGACGCATGCATCATGCTGGTGCGGGCGCTGTGGACGCCGCTCAAGGCCGCGCTGCAGGCAAAAAGCCAGCTCAAGCGTATCGGCTGCAGCATTATGGGCGCGGTGCTCAACGGGATTTCCCATTCCCGCGGATATTACCCGTACTACTACGGCTATTACCGGTATTATTCCTACCAGTACGCCTACGAAGAAGGACAGGACAGGGACAGGAAATTCTCGATGCGCGAATTCGGGCTTGCCGCCGAACTCAAAATGAGAAACGCCCTGGAGGCGATCCGCTTTTCGTTTCCGCATTACACGGCCGTTGCTCTCAATTTTGCAAAGCACCTATTGCGCAAGAAAACATTCTGGGTTCTGCTCGCGGTCTTTCTGCTGCTCCCGCTTCTTCCGACCGGCCTCAGGCTGTTCGGCATTCAGTTGCACAACCGCGCCATTTCCTATCTCGGCAAAAAACCGGACATCCAATATCTTTCCACCGAAGGCCGGGCGGGATCAGGCTCGGGCTCGTCGCTCGAAGAAATCGCCTCGGGCCAAAAAGTCCGCCCCCCCGATTCGTCTTCACTGCCGGCACGGTCCGTTGCGGAAGGCATTGCCCGCGACGGCGCCGCCGCGACGCCGCAGGATCTCTTCGCGGCCATTTCCGACAGCCTGCGGCTCTGGGAAAAGGCCTTCAACGAAGGCGACGCCATGCGCTATTTTTCCTTTTACGATTCGACCCGGTTCATGTATCCTTCCGGTGGATTCAGGGAATGGGTGTCCGAAAAGACCGCCGCAATGAAGCAAGGGCCTTTTGTGCAGAACCTTCATGTGGACAGCATGTGGGCAGACACCGCGGCACAGCCCTTTTACCGGATGTCCTTCGTCGGAACCTGCATTGCGGGATCGGACACCAGCCGTCGGCACTATTCGATTATCTGGCAACGCACCAATAGTCAATGGCGAATTGTCCGCGAAAAATACGGAGTACTGCCATGACAAGAAAAACCCGGAAGCAGATTGCCGTCTGGTCGGTCTATGGTCTTCTTGCCGCAGGAATCGCGTGGAGACTGTTTTCCATTCTTGCACCTTCGCTCGGATGGAGCGGTCCCGGCACGGGCGACAATTGGGTCGTCAGCGTGACCGGCAACGTGATGAGACCGGGCGAGTACAGGGTCCCCCAAGGCACCACTCCCTTCGAGATTCTCAAGGTCGCGGGCATCCGGCCGACATCCGACATTTCCGCGTTCGATCTTGCCGGGCAGATCACCAACAACCAGCAGTTGCAGGTCGGCACGATGCCCAACCCCGTCACCATGAAAAGATTGCCGGACAGGATCCGTCTGGAGTTCCATACCGGCGGCGTTTCGGTCACCGCCTCGGGCGGCCAGACCAGGCCCCTGGAAAGCGGCATGGAAATTCACCAGGGCGACCGCGTGATAACGGCGGACAAGTCGCAGGCCGAGCTGTCGGCCTCCTCGTTCTCCCGCATCGACCTGGACAGCGCTTCGGAAGTAGCGTTTGACAAGGTCGCATCGGTTGAGGACGGCAGGACCACCACCTGGCCCACCCAGAAATCGGGCGTCGTCTGGTACAAGATCGTGTACGGTTCCGCAAGCGAGCTGTTCAGGATCACAACGTCGCTTGTCACCATCACGGTCGCGGGCAGCGGCGCGGACTTCACCGTTGCGGTCAAGCCGGACGAAATCGACGTGAACGCCATGGACGGGCAGGTCCTGGTCGAGCGCGTCAAAGGCAACGAGGCGATCAACCTGGTCTCCGGCCAGAGCGCGTCGGTGTTCGGCGACGGAAGGCCCTTCCAGGTTTCGCCCGTGACCCAGGACATGCGGCCGATCGCCCGTTTTTCCGTTTTGACAAAAGCGAAATCCGAAGTCATGCAGCGCGCCACGCCCTTCACCTTTGTGTTCTGCGGCATTCCGAGCGTCTATTACGTTGCGTCGGCGGACTATGAGACGGGAACGTTCCAGGTCGTAAATCTCCCTCCGGATCTTGACGTGCAGGAATTCGTGCAGGGGTGCGCAACGCTCAGCCAGGCCTTCCTGTACGGAGGCGGCCTGTACGTGAGCCTGATCGCGGAACAGCTCCTTAACACGCGCGTTCCAAAGCAGGCGGTGCTGGAAAAGAGCGATATGGTCCGCATAGCCGCGACGCTCGGTGGGGTCACGGTCGATGTCGACGAAAAGGCCGCCGCGGAGTTGAAGGTGAAAAAAGGGGTCCAGAAACTCTCCGGCGACCAGGTCGGTTTGTTTCTCCGGCCGCACATTTCAACCGCCGAGGACTTCAAGGACCGTCAGCTGCGGGTGATTAAGGCGCTCTTCGAACAGCTCAGCACCAAGAACATCGTGCTCACCGCTCTGCTCTCCCAGCAGCTCGTTGCCGTAATCCAGACGAACATTTCCGCCGCGGAGCTCATGGACCAGTACGCAAAGTTCGCCTCGGTCCAGAATTGGAAGTTCAGGCAGTACTCTCTTCCAGTCAAGCGAACCTGGCACGAAGGCAAAGGGTCGCTGGATCCCGATCTGGACGAGTGCAAAATGCTGCTGCAGAAGGGATAGCGGGCGCATCCCGCGCCGGGCATCGCGATCATTTGAAACGGAGCACTGTTTCCCGTGAGAATCCTTGTTGTCGGCCACCGGGGCCAGCTCGGCAGCGACATGATACGGGCCGCGGCGGCGGCGGGCCACGCCGTGACAGGGATTGATTTCCCCGACATCGACATCACCAGTCCCGAAAGCGTCCGCGCCGCAGCGGACCGGTGTTTGCCCGAAACCATTATCAATTGCGCCGCGTTCACCGCGGTTGACCTGTGCGAGCATGAATCCGCAAAGGCATTTGCGGTCAATGCGGAGGGCGTGGGAAACATCGGAAGAGCGGCCGCGGCCTGCGGCGCGTCGGTCGTTCACATCAGCACCGACTACGTTTTCGACGGGACCAAGAAATCCCCCTATGTTGAAACCGATGCGCCCAATCCGCTGTCGGTGTACGGAAAATCAAAGCACGCCGGGGAAACGCTGCTCGCGGAAACGTGCGACCGCCATTTCATATTCCGCATCGCATGGCTGTACGGCACCCGCGGAAGCAACTTTCTCAAGACGATCCGCGATCTCGCGCGGAAGCGCGCGGGGACCGGCGAGACCATCAAGGTGGTAAACGACCAGGTCGGGACGCCGACGTACACCGTGCACGTGTGCAAACAAATCCTTTCGATGCTTGACACAAAGCTTTACGGCCTGTACCACTGCACCAACGAAGGCCGGTGCTCGTGGTTTGATTTCGCAAAGGCAATCGTGCAAGCGTACTCTATTCAGGTTGACCTTGTGCCTTGCACCACGGCAGAATTCCCCAGGCCTGCTCCGAGGCCGGCCAATAGCGTATTGGAAAATGAGCGGCTGAAAAAACCGGGACGGAATATCATGCCGCAATGGGAAATAGGGTTGAAAGATTATTTGGAGCAAGAGAAGTCACAAGACTAGAAAGAGTTCAGGTGGGGGAAGTTTCCCCCTCGCTGCGGCCTCCTCGGCCTTCGGCCTGCGGTGTCCTCCGCTACCCCCTCCTGGGTGCACCCCAAGTGGAAGCAGCTGCAGAAACAGGCACCTGTGTGGGGGCACCCACGGAGAGTGGCGGTAAATGCACTGGCTACTTTACAATTGCGATAAGCACAGACCAATGGTTCCCCTCTCCCCGTGGGAGAGGGGCCAGGGGTGAGGTTAGGCGGAGTCAATATATCATTGATAGCAAACATCAATTAGCCTTGATCGAATCTTTATAAGGAGTCAACTCCAACATGAAAATTCTCGTCACCGGCGGCTGCGGATTTATCGGCTCAAACTTTGTCCTTCACATGCTCTCATCCCGCAAGGACTGTTCCATTGTCACCCTCGACGCGCTCACCTACGCGGGCAATCCCGACAACCTGAAGAGCGTCGAAAAGGACGCCCGGTATGAATTTGTCAAGGGCGACATCTGCGACCGGCCGCTGTGCGAAAAACTGTTCTCGTCGCACGGTTTCGACGCGGTGGTGCATTTCGCGGCGGAATCGCATGTGGACCGGAGCATAGAGGGCCCTGCCGCGTTCGTCCTCACCAACGTGCTGGGCACGCAGAACCTGCTCGAATGCGCGCGGAACGCATGGAAGGGCTCGTTTGCATCAAAACGATTTATCCATATTTCAACCGACGAAGTCTACGGCACGCTCGGGCCGAAAGGCTCGTTTTCCGAAACCACGCCGCTGGCGCCCAACAGCCCTTACTCGGCGAGCAAGGCGGGCAGCGACCTTGTCGCGCGCGCCTATTTCGAGACCTACGGGTTCCCCTCGATCATCACCCGGTGCTCCAACAATTACGGCCCGTTCCAGTTCCCCGAGAAGCTCATCCCCCTCATGATCACCAACGCGCTGGCCGATAAGCCCCTGCCGGTGTACGGCGACGGGCTTAACATCCGCGACTGGCTGTACGTCACCGACCACTGCAGGGCCATCGAAACGGTCCTTGCCAAGGGGAAACCGGGCCAGGTCTACAATATCGGCGGCAGCAACGAATGGCGCAACATAGACATTGTCAAGCTTGTTCTCCGGGTACTCGGCAAACCGGAAAGCCTGATTACGTTCGTGACCGACCGCATGGGCCACGACCGGCGCTATGCCATCGACGCGGCAAAGATCAAGCGTGAACTCGGATGGAAGCCGGAGGTGAAGTTTGACGACGGGATCAGGATGACAATTAAATGGTACCTGGAAAATAAGGGGTGGTGGGAGAAGCTGCTGGCGGGACACTTGATGTCGCAGTAAAATATTTAGAGTTTATGGAATATTTTATTATTTTATATGGGAACGTACATTTATCGTTGGAGTCATGCAAATGTGTAGAAAATTTGCAGCAAGCTTTCTGATTGTCGTTGCAATCGGATGCTATTTTGCTTTTGCCCAGAATGTTGTTAATAAAGCGGAAAAACCCAAAATAAAACCGGTTCTCATCCTTAAAGACTCCAGCAACCTGGAAACAGCCGTTTCCAGAATAATCAGCGATACTCTTGCAAAATTAGGCTACAAGATTAAAGAAGCATCGCTTGCAAATGCTGCCAAGGAAAATGCGTCATCGTACGGATTTTCAATACTATTCAGCGCAATTAACGCCGGGAATGAAGTAGATCCCCGCATACAAAATTTTATCATGTCCAAGGCTGACACATCTTCAAAAGTCTTCTTGTTCAGCGTTTACGGCAACATCTACAACAAAAAGGGCAAACATGTTGACGCGACGACTGAAGCTACGAAAGCGCTCCATCCGGAATTAATTGCGGATCAAATACTGCGTACGATCAAACCAAGTGCGCTCCATCCAAGACAACCTCCGGCAATTCGCTGAACACCGCTCCGCTGCGGAGAGAATATGAAAACTGCCGGCTGTTCTTAACAACCGGCAGCCCTCATTCCATCAAGTAACTATCTACCAAACTGCTTATTTCTCTTTCTCCTTCATCAACTCCTTGTCCATCGCCAGGTTCTTCTTCACGAACTTCATCTTTTCCTCGGCCGTCATGTCGATCTTCTCCTGCGCGAATTTCCCGTCGGTCCTCACCGAGATTTTCTGGCCGGCCACGATGGTGCGCCACTGTTCGAGCGACACCTCGTACGGCCCGGGGATCTCTTCGGGTCCCGGAACTTCAACGGGTTTTTCCGTCTTGACGGACTTCTTCTTCTCAACCTCAAGCTTTTTCTTGAGGCTGTCCGACGGGCCCACGGCCACCTTGCCTTCGAACACGGCCACGTAGGACGCGGAATCCGGAATGCACGACATGTCGAACACCGTGCCGCGGATGGCCGCGACCGCGGTGGGCGTCGACACCTGGAACTCCTTGCCCGTGGAAATAAGCTTGCGCATGTTGACCCACACGCTGCCGATGGCGCTCTTGGTCTTGATGGTCTTTTCCGACGACGCGTCGATGGTGATTTTTGTCTTCTCGTCCATGCGCAGCACCGTGCCGATGGAATACCGGATCTCGGCGAAGCTTTCTTCCTGCGTGTAAACCTGGTCGCCTACCTCAAGCGGCAGGCCCGGCTTGGCGTTCCGCCAGTCGGTCGCGCCCTTCTTCATGATCTGCACGACGCCCTCGAAGGTGGTGATTTTCGCCACGCTCTCCGCGCGCGCCACGTGCGCCGATGCGGCAATCAGACAAACCACCGCCACCATCCACACCGTCCTTGCCATGTACTGTCTCCTTTTCATATCGGAATCACATTTTGTCAAAGTATCGTTCCGACGGCCCCGTCGGAAAGTTTTTCAATCTACATTCCACAATCTGCAATCTACATTTCTTTTTACCCGCCCCATCGCCGGTCGCTCGCGCCTTCCACGCCCTTCACCTTGAGCTCGAAATCGTCGGGGTTGCTCGCGTTCTGCTTTGCCACCTGGAAGGTGATGAGGTCGTCCCGGTAAAGCTGGAGCAGCGACTGGTCGAACGACTGCGAGCCGTACTGCGTGTATCCTTCGCAGATGGCGGCCATGATAAGATGGGACTTTTCCGGGTCGAGAATGTATTCCGCGACCGCGGCGTTGTTGATCATGATTTCCGCGGCCGGAATGCGGCCGCCTGCGTCCTTTTTCGGCAGGAGCCGAAGCGAAATGACTGCGATAAGCACACTTGACAGAACGAGCCTCACCTGCTGGTGCTGGTGAGGCGGAAAAAACGACAGGATGCGGGAGATGGTCTCCATCGCGTTCATGGTGTGGAGCGTACTCATCACCAAATGTCCGGTGTCGGCCGCGCTCATGGCGGTCTCCATGGTGTCCGAGTCGCGGATTTCGCCGATGAGGATCACATCCGGGTCCTGGCGGAAGCTCGCGCGCAGCGCGTTGGCAAAGGTCTGGGTGTCGGGCCCGATCTCCCGCTGGGCGATGATGCTTTTCTTGTCTTTGTAAAGGTACTCCACGGGATCTTCGATGGTGACGACGTTCACCGACGCGTTGACATTGATGTGATCGATCATTGAGGCCAGCAGCGTCGACTTGCCGCTTCCCGTGGTGCCCGTGCAGAGAATGAGCCCCCGTTTCTTCATGGCGAGGTCGAGGATCACGTTCGGAAGGCCGAGTTCTGTAAACGACGGTATCTGGGTCTTGATGGACCGAATGGCGAGCGATGGCGTGCCCCGCTGGCGCGAAGCATTGATCCTGAACCTGCCAACGCCCTTGAGGCCCATGGCGAAATCAAATTCGTTCGTCTTGTCAAAGACTGCTTTCTGCTCGGGCCGCATGATCTCGGCGCAGATGCGCTCCAGCTCGTCGAACGCCACCGGGTCCATCTGCGCGCGGTACAGCGCCCCGTTGATGCGGAACGTGGGCGGCGTTCCCACCCGGATGTGCAGGTCGGACGCATTGTTGTCGAACATCGTCTTGAGGAGCGAATGGATATTGATCATCAGGTTCCCGCCTCTATGAGTCTGCGCGGCGAGGCGGTGAGCGTTTCGCCGCCGCCTTTTTTCACCACGACCATGTCCTCGATGCGCACGCCGCCGAATCGCGGGTGGTAAACGCCCGGTTCGATGGTGATCACCGTGCCAGGCTGTAAAATAGATTTGTCGGAGGAGGCAATGCGAGGCTTTTCATGGACGCGCAACCCCACGCCGTGGCCGGTTGCGTGGCCGAACAGCGGGCCGTATCCGGCCGCCGTGATCACGTCCCTTGCGCACTTGTCAACTTCACTCGCCCGCACACCCGCGGTCACCGCATAGCGGGCGGCCTCCTGCGCCCGGAGCACCGCATCGTATATCCTTTTCTGGCGCGCAGACGCCCTCCCCATCACAAACGTCCTGGTCATGTCGGACATAAACCCTTGCACGGTGCAGCCGAAATCGCACAGCACCCAGTCGCCCGCGGCGAGCCGCGCGTCGGAAGGAATGCCGTGCGGAAGGGCCGCCCTGCGGCCGAACAGAACAATGGTGTCGAACGACGGCCGCTCCGATCCATGTTTCCTGCACCGCTCCTCGCAGAACGCGGCGAGCTCGCGCTCGGTGATGCCGAGCCGCGCGCGGCATACCATTTCGCCGAAGGCCCTGTCGCCGATCGCCGCGGCCTTCCGCATGCACCCGATTTCGCGGAGGGTCTTGGGAACGAACACGTCGCTGAACGCGGGCGGGAGCCTTGCAAACCGCACGCCGGGGCACGCGCGCCTGAGGCGCGAGAATGCTCCCACCGAGATCGCCTCGGGCTGAAAGCCCGCCACGGAGGGCATACCAAGCGGGTTCCGGAGGAACGAAAAGTCATTCTCCTTGATTTCAAGGAATTTCCATTCCCTGTTCCTGCGGCAGAATGCCAGCGCCGCACTGCGGTACCGGAAGTCGGAGCACAGGAAATTACTCCGACGCGAAATCACGCAATACACATTGGAGGAACGGAACCCGGCGAGATATTCTATGTCGGCAAGGTCTGACAGAAGAACGCGGGTGTACGGGCCCCGTGCAAGAAGCGCTTTGATGGCGGAAAGGCGGCTGTTGTGCATAGGCGAATCTGTGGCACGTACTCCGGACGGCGGCTTAGACGCCGAGACAGCGGGCAAATGTCACCTCGTCTTCCTGCGCCTGGTCTTGGCTTTCTTCCTGATGCGCACGCCGGAAAGCGGTTTTTCCGCAGCGGCCGCCTTTTTCTTTTTGTCAACCTTCGGTTTTACCCTTTGGGCGGGCGGCTTCACGTCCCCCTTGGGGGTGGGCGTCGTCACCACGGTTTCCTCGACACCTGCCGGCTCGATGTCGGCGTTGAGGCCGGCCTCTATTTCCCTGATGCGTTTCGCAATGCGTTCGTTGTCCGGGTCCGCGTCAAGGAGCCGCCGGAAAATCTGCAGCGCGAGCCGGGGCTGCCCCTGCTGATAATAGATGTCGGCGAGGGTCGGCGTGAGCACGTGGTCGGGAATGGAAAAGGCCTGATCCGACTCCGCGCCCGCCCCTTTTTCCTGATCCGTAAAAATGTCCTGTTCAGAATCCCGCGGAGTAACGCTTTCCGTTTCCTTCGGTGCGCCAGTTCCTGTTTTCGAGCCGGTGCGGAACGGGGAATCCAGAAACGGGTCCGAACGGGACCAAACCATGGTCTCAGCTTCGTCCTCAACGGCCATAGTCTCAGCTTCGGCTCCGGCCGACATTGTCTCAGCTTCAGTTTCGGCAGGCATGGTTTCAGCCTCGGCCTCGGAAGGAAGGGTCTCAGCTTCGGTTCTGGCCACCATGGTCTCATCTTCCCCTCCGGCCGATATGGTCTCAGCCTCAGCTTCGGCAGGCATGGTTTCAGCCTCGGCCTCGGAAGGAAGGGTCTCGGCTTCGGTTCTGGCCACCATGGTCTCATCTTCCCCTCCGGTCACCATGGTTTCCTCTTCGGCCGGCATTGTCTCCGCGCCGCTGTCCTCGTCCATGAGAATCGTCCGCTCCTCCGTCTCGCCCGAAAGGTCAAGCGTGTCCGATTCCGGGGCCGCGATATCTGTTTTGTCAACATCGGTCGGCGCAGTACTGGGCTCTCCGGCCGTCCCGGCTTCCTCTTCGGTCACCGGGATAAAGTCAAGATGCATTGCCGCTTCTTCCTTTGCAGGTGCTGCCGGCGCGGCAGTTCCTCCCGAACCAGGCTCCTCGGTGAATATCTCCTCCATGCGTCCAACCACGTCGTCTCCGGACATGCCGGACTCAGACTCCTGCTCCTCCTCGGCCACAACTGCGTCGTCGATGATGATGGGGGCATCGGGAGCCTCGGGCGGCTCCTGCGGAGCAGCAGCCTGAGAGGACTTTCCCGCCTCCTCGACCACCAGCGTCTCGGACGCGGCGTCAAAGCCCACCTCGTCGACGACAACGCCGGCTTCCTCTATGTCAAACGGCGGCTTCGTGTCCTCTCCCGCGCGGAACGTCTCGGCGGTCTGTGTCTTGTCGCCGTCGGCTGTGGATAAATCGGTCGCCTCCGCAGACTGCGTCGCGACCGCTTCGTTTGCGGGCGGCCCGGCTTCTTCCCCTTCGTCAAATATCGTATCGAGCCTCAGCGCCACGTCGTCGCCGGAAAGCACGGTTTCCTCGGCGGGATGCCGCGCCGGCTCCCGCGGCCCCAGGACAATCTCCTCCGTAGCGCCCGTGACGGTCCCGGCCGGCGCCTCTGCCTCGATCTCAAGAAGCGGTCCAACCTTGGTGTCGGCCGGCAAGACCGGTTTTTCCATCAGCGTGTCTTCCGCCAAAGGTTCGATGGCAGGCTCGCCCTCGAACATTTCGTTGAGCCGCGAGGTGATGTCTTCTCCGGAAAGCGCCGAAGACTCCACGGGCCGTAACTCGTCGCGCGCAACTTCCCTGGTTGGGGCCTCGGCAACAGTCGGTTCAGGCGGAGACACCGGCGTCTCTTCGCCGAACAGCTGCTCGATGCGCGAGGTGATGTCGCTTCCCGACACGACCCCCGCTTCTTCGCCCCTGACCGTTCCTGCGGCCGCATCGTCGGCGGGGCCCAGGGTTTCATCACCGCTTCCGAGCTCAATGTGCTCGTGCACTTCCGGCGCTGCGGCAGGCGGGGTTTCCGGGCCGATGTCGAACATCGTCTCCATGCGCGAGCTCACATCGTCTCCGGTGAGCACGTCTGAAGTCAGCACCGTGTCATCATGAGCCCTGTCGGCCACACCGAGATCCTTCGGATCGAACTGCTGCGTCTTTGCCATCATTTCGCCGACCTCGGTATCCTCCCCTGCGGAAGCCGCGGCCCGGCTCGGTTCCACGTCAAACTCTATGGTCCTGTCGGCGTCGGCAATCGTGTCGTCGGCCGCCGGCGCAGGCGCAACGGCCACCCTGCCGGCGACGGATGACATGCCAAGGATGCTGAAAAGGTCGGTATCGCCTGTTCCGCGGAACGTGCTGGCAAGCTCGACGAGCGACTGGTTGTCCGGGTCCATGCCGAGCAGGCTCGCGTAGAGATCCCCGGCCTTTTCCTTGAGTCCCTGGCGCGCGCAGATGTCGGCGATCATCTTGATCGCGGTGTGATTGCGTCTGTCAAGTTTGAGCACCGCCACGAACTCGGCGGCAGCCTCCTTGAGGTTTTCCTGCTCCAGGTAGCACCGTCCCAGAACCACCCTGCCCGTGAGACAGTCCGGGTGACGGGCGAGGCCATCCATGCACACCGAGATCGCCTGCTGGATATCTCCGCTTTCGCGGATGCCGTCGGCAAGACGGGAGAAAACGAGCGACTGCGGGTTCTCGTTGAGCCTGGACTCAAGAAATTTGACGGAGGTCTCGTGTCGTGACATGGTGAAGCGACTCCCGTGTGGGGTGTGGCAAGCAATTACTTATAAGAATACCATAATACAGCGCGGTATTCAACCAAAACGGCGGCCCTCAATGCATCGGCAACGCGCCGTCCGCCGAGCGCATCCGTTGAACCAATGACGTGGTCGAGCGGCCCGCAAGAAACGAAACGATGCGTATGCGGCCGCCGAATTTTTCGACAACCGGCTTTTCGATTATCTCCTCCGAATAGTCGCCGCCCTTGACATGGATGTCCGGCCTCAGCATTTCAATGAACTCCCGCGGATCGTCTTCCCGGAAAATAAAGGCGCAGTCGACCATGACGAGCGACGCGACGATTGACAGCCGGTCCTGTTCGCCCTGAAGCGGCCTGCCTTTGCCCTTGAGCCGCGCCACCGCATTGTCGCAATTGACGCCCACCACAAGGATGTCGCCGAGCGCCGCGGCCTCGGCCAGGTACTGCACATGGCCCGCGTGGATGATGTCGAAACAGCCGTTCGTGGTGACAAGGGTCTTGCCCTGCGCGCGAAGCGGGGCGATAGCGTCGCGGACTTGAGCTGCAGTTTGAAAAGCGCGGCCATTGGCGGGGAGCTTCATGTGGAGAAAATAGTTTTCGTCAAGACAAGGGAGGAGGATGTTGGACAAAGTGATATGAAGAGAAAAAATGAAGAAAAATCTGGGCGCCCCGCCGAAGACGGCGGCGGCCGTCCTTCCGGTCTCGGCCTTCGGCCTCGGGCCGCCTACCACGAGGGCCCTTCGGGCCGTGGTCAGGCGGCACCGCGCTTCAGCGCGGCCTCCAGTCCTGCCTGGCGCTGGGCAGAAGAACATTGCCACAATGGTTTTGAGATTGTAAGACAAATGCGAAGAACGTGGACGGTTTTCAATCCGCAATCTACAGTCTAGAATATACAATTCCTCTCATATTTCCGGGCTCCGCGACGTTGCCAAAACCCAACCATCAATTTTCTAAAATCCGATACTAGAACATCCCACAATAACGTATTCATACTCTGAAATAAAGAGGGTTCTTCTATTTATCTGTTGCCAAAACCGGCAACGTTTTCTTTCACCCGGGATTGTCAAGCAGTTGACGCGAGGGTATATTTGGTGAGGATCACAAACCACCACAAGGCAATTGCATGATCTCGATATTCACTTACCTTTCGTTCCGGGAATTCCTAAAGGACGCTTACAAAGCACGGAAAGCGGCGAGTCCCGCTTTCTCCTACCGGTTTGTCGCCCGGCGGCTGGGGATCAACGCCAGCACCTTTGTCCGCATTCTCCAGGGGAAACGGAATCTCACCCAGAAGATGGTCGCGCCGGTTGCGGCGGTGTTCAAGCTTGGCAAGCGGGAAACCGCATACTTCGGCCTGCTGGTGAATCTCGACCAGGCCCGCAGCGAGCAGGAAAAGAAACTGTATTTCGAAAAAGCGGTTTCGTTCAACAAGTCCGAAGTTCTTACCCTGCTCGCCGACCGCTATGCGCTGTTCGAATCATGGAAATACATTGCCATACGGGAACTGCTCAGCCATTACCGGTTCTGCGGCAACTACGAACAACTGGCGGGGATGTGCGAACCGCCCCTGTCGCCAAAAGAAGCAAGAACCGCCATTGCCCTGCTTTTCCGGCTCGGCCTGATACGGAAGGACCAAAAAGGCTGCTATAGACCGACGGACAAGTTCGTTACGACCGGGGAAGACTGGCGGTCCATAGCCATAGCGAACTACCAGAAGTCAACAATCGCGCTCGCAGGCGAGGCGATTGAAAGGTTCCCGGCCGGGGTGCGCGACATATCCACCCTCACGGTGAATCTCTCGCCGCAAGGGCTTGCGCTCATCAAGGAAAAGATCCGCGCGCTCAGAAAGGAGATTCTGGAGGTGGAGAACATGGACGCCGGCTGCGACAAGGTGTATCAGGTGAATTTTCAGATATTCCCATTGAGCAAGTCGACGCAGGGGCCTCGCTCATGACGATGTTCAAATCATCATGGTTGCTTCTATGTGCCGCATTGTTGCTCTCCTGCGGCACCGCGCCCATGCTGTCGGGCACGGAGACCGGCAACGGGACTTCGGGAGCGGTTCTGGGCCTGAGCGGAAAACCGGTCCGGGGCGCGCGCGTCACGCTGGTGCCCGTCGATTACAACGAGCTTGAACCGCCGCAGGGGCCGTTCATGATCTGCAGTGAGCAGACCGACAGTATGGGGAAATACTGTTTTGTCAACGTAACCGGGGGGCGGTACAACCTGTTCTGCGACAGCGGGGCGAACAAGGCCTATGTCGATTCCGTTTCCATAACCGGCAAGCCAGGCGACACGATTTCAACAATTTCGCTCAAAAAAACCGGCTCGGTGACGGGCACTGCGCTCTATTCCTCGGGAAAAAGCCTGGAATATGCTTTTGTCGTCCTTCAGGGAAGCCGCGTTTACGCCCAGGTCAACTCGGTCAACGGCGCCTTTAGCCTGCCGAATCTCGCGCCCGGAACCTACCTTGCGAAGGTGGTGACCCAATCGAGCGGTTACTTCGATATTGCGCTTGCCGTGAACGTGATGGAAGGACGGGCCGACACGCTTCGCAACCCGTTCCTTCTTGTCAGCACCTCCGTAACGTCCCTTGCGTGCGATTCGTTTGGCGTGTGGATCGGCACGGTAAACGGACTCGCCAGCCTGCGCAACGGGAACTGGCGCACCTACGGCCTCTTTGACGGTTTGTCAAGCAGCCGGATAAATTGCATGGCAATCGATTCGAAGGGCGCCGCGTGGATCGGCACGTCGCTGCGGCTTGCAAGAGTCAGGAACGACAGCCTCACGGAAGGCATGATTCTCCAGAGCAATCCTTCCATGATGAACATCACCGCGCTCGCGGCAGACTCCGCGGGAAATCTGTGGATCGGAACGCCGCAAGGGCTATTCTTTTTTGACGGCGTAGCGGTCACCCCTGTTTCATCAACCGATGCCATCACATCGATAGGCACGGCCGACCCGCAGAATCAGCTCACCTCGATTTCCGCCATCATCTGCCTTAAGGGGATGGTAATGGCCGGAACACAGCACGGCCTGTACTTCAGAGACAGCGCCGCTAAGTGGCATGAATCGTCCAGCCTCAGGCAGAATGCCGTTTCCGCGCTCGCAAAAGGCGAAGGCGGCAGGGTGTGGATTGGAACCAATCAGGGCCTGTTTGCATGGGATGACACGAACGCCACGCGGATAATGCCCGCCGACAGCTCGATGAGCGCCGCAGTAACAAGCCTGGCCGTTACCCAAGGAGATTCATTGTATGTAGGCACCGCCAACGGGCTTTATCTGTACTGTAACTCGCAATGGTCAAAACCGGAACAGGGCATGGTTAATCCCTGGATCTCGGCTCTGGCGGTCGACGGCGAGAACACGCTGTGGATCGGCACCAACGAAGGCGTTTTCAGAATGCGAAATACAGAGATCGACGTTATTCAATGATTAACCGTTTTGTGCTTGATGAGTTCACCATCAATACTTTACTGAAAGGAAACCGCCATGAAACCCGCCATCCTCATTATTGCGATAATTGCAAGCCTTGCAGCAATCGCCTTTGCCGACAATGAAGTCATTACCACGTTCAAAGACCCGACCATTTCCTGCGACTATCTGATTGTCGCTCCTGTTGCATTCCAAACGCCGGCGGTCATGCTGGCTCAGCACAGAAATGCATTCAAGAACGACGATGTTGAACAGGCAAAGGTAGCGTTTCTAGAAGATATTATAACGGCTTTTCCTGGAACGGATTACAATCACCGTAACGTTGCGCTGTGGAATGCGCTCAAATGGGCAAAGCAAAATTGGCGGATGTCGTTCAAATATCTTGTTCTTATCGGTACAGATGCTTTTGAAATTGGTACCGATTCGATCATGTATAGCGACGGCTTGATGCCTACATGGTACGCGCTGGGAAACTTGGCGCCAGACATGAACTACCAGGGCCAAGACTGTCCCGTAGCCGTATCCGATGACTGTTACACAAGGTTGTCTTACGCAACTCCGACCGCCGCCGATAATTGGTCCGGAATCAACGATACCGGGTTCTGCATCGGCCGAATACCGACGCAAACTCCGGAGCTTTGCAGCCTGTATGTTGAAAAAGTCAAGAGGTTCGACCTTTCCCGGCCGAAAGGCGCTTGGCGCAATAGCATGATGGCCATTGCCGACAATGCAATGCTAGGGGCCAACCCAAGTCCGCTTGGATCGGTTTTCCAGGAAGCAGACGAAATAGTAGTGGACAGCTCGCTCCAAGGATATTTGGTGAGGAAACGGTATCTCTCCGCATATCCGTTTGATGAGTTTTACGAGCAACCATTGGCAACTGCTGCAATCATAGCGACAATCAATCAAGGTGTCGCATTGGCATTCTTTTCCGTCTATGGGAGTGACCAACAATTAGGCTGTGGAAACGTCCTGAACAGCGACAATACCAATCTCTTCACCAACGATTCAATGCCATTCGTTCTTGTTGCCTTTACATCAAGAAATGGCTCAATTTTTAGTGCCGTTCCCGTGCCCATGAGCCAGAAATTTCTTTTCATGCCCCAAGGGGGCGCCATTGCGTATATCGGAAGTGCGAGTGAAACATACGCCTCCGATAATGAATGGTTAGGAAGGGCATTCTTTTCGCAACTCAAACAAAACCCCGGCGCAAGTCTTGGAGCGCTCCTCGCAAAGGCGAAATCGATTGCACCAAGCTACAACAACCAAACATATTTCTTTCTCGGCGATCCTGCTTTGCGGGCAACCTATGGCACTATCAACGTAAGTGCTGCGGCAGTTCCCGACTCCGCACCCACTGCGGTAAGAATCACCGTCCCCGGCGACAGTACCTCGCACATCAGCTACTCGGTGAGCTTTACGGTTCGCGATTCCGTACCGGCGTTTTCCGGGCAATATAACATGGGATTTTCTTTTGACAGCACCATTGCAATGCAGTCCGGCGTTTTTCAGCACAGTGTGGATGTTCCTCTTCCGCAAGCGCCTCTGGCCGCGCAAAAAGCCATTGTCTATGTCTGGAACGATTCCGTTGACGGCAGGGCGGCGATAACGGTCGGCGCCGGGCCGGGAAACGCCGTTTCGCGGAAATTGGCCGGAAAAGAGATACCGGGAAAGCCGATGCTCAGCAAGATCCGCGGTTCGATTGTCCTTGCCAATCTGCAGCAGGGCATCAATGAGATCCGTATTTTCGACATACGCGGAAGGATCGTTTACAGCGGCGAATCCGGGCCAAACCTTCGCTCAGTCACCATCAATCTGGCAGACAGGAACATTTGCTCGGGACGTTATATCCTGCAATTGCGAAACCAGACAACGCAAACCGTTCTGCCGTTTGTCCATCTGGCGGGCGAATAAATGACATTTCGGAATGCGGATTGGGGATTGAAAGAGAACAGAAAGGACGTTTGATGGTTTGTTTATTCTACATTCTACATTCTGCAATCTACAATTCCTCTAGACTCCCGCAACCGCCGGCCGCTCCACGGTCTTTGGATTTGCAGACAAGAACTTCACGGCCGCCTCATGCACCTCATCCAGTGATTGCGCATTTTGGACCGCGCTCCTCAGAAGATGCCCGAAGAAGAAGTTGCATGCATAGTATTTTGTAAACTCCTTGAGCCTGCCGATGGCCCGTTCCGGAGCAAAATCTTCCTTGACAAAATCGTAGTACTTCTTCCACACCCCGGCATAGTCGACGGGGCCGACTGCCGGTCCGCCGAAGAATCGCGCGGAGAATTCGCGGAATATCCACGGCCGCACCACCGCTTGCCTTGCGATCATGAGTCCGGCGACAGGTGTGAACGCCTGCGCATGCTGCTCGATGTCGGACGCGAATCCGATGTCGCCGTTGGCGACAATCGGCAGCGCAGTCTGCGACGAAATCCATTCGAACAGATTCCACCGCGCCCTGCGCTTGAGTTTCTCGCCGAAGAACCTCGGATGCACGATGAGCAGGTCGACGCCCGCATGTTCCATGATGCGAAGTCTTTTCAGAAATTCCGGCTGCCATCCGTTTCCGGTCTTCCACAGCCGGCACTTGACAGACAGCACACCGGGCCATGCCTTCCGCAGCGCGCCGAGCACGGCCGCAAAACGCGCCTCGTCTTCGAACAGCGAGGCGCCGATGCCCTGGCGCTCCATTTCCGGCGCCGGACATCCGCAGTTGAGGTCGATTGCCGCCGGCCGCACCGCGCCCAGCCTGTCGATAACCGCGGGGATGTCCTCGCTCCCGTTCAGCGCGAGCTGGTACCAAACAATCCCCTCCTCGGGCCGCCTCTTTGTAAAGGGTGTCGCGCCGACGTTCTCATTGAGCAAGGCTTTGCCGGGCAGCATTTCGGTGAACAGCGCGCCATGGCCGCCGAAATCGGCCACGAGCCTGCGGAACGCACTGTGCGATACGCCCGCCATGGGGCCGCACAGCAGCGGCGGCGCAATCACGAGGTTCCTGAGGTGAAGCGGGCGAAGGCTCATAGGGCAGTCATTGCTACCGGAAAAAAGCGGCTTTGAGGGCGATCCCGCAGATCAGATACAGGGTGAAAACGGCCGAGCCCGACATGACATATGCGGCGGCGGCGCTGCGGGGGGCGTCGGGCGAAACGGCCGTGCGGCCGCTTGTGCGTCCCAGAATATATTCGGCATAGCGCACCGCGTTGACAAACATGAGAAGCCCGAACACCGACCACAGAAGCGACAGAAACACGGGAAACCACCACAGGTATAGTGCGGTCACGGTGTTTGCCGCGCAGGCAAGCGCGACTGCGCCGCAAAGGCCCGGAAGAAATCTCCGGACTCGCGCGTCGGCCTGTTCGGCGGACCGGGCGTCCCGAAGATACCGTTCGATTTCCTTTTCTTTGTAAACGCCGGACCTGCCTCCGGCGTCAAAGCGGCTCTTGAGCAAAGCGATGAGGCCGGCGTGGTCGTGGGTCCGGAACGAGATACGGATCGCGCCGCCTGAGGATGAAAGGAGCCCGAAGTTGAAGAACAACGGCGTGCGGATGTACCTGAGACGCTCGACATCTTCGAGCGGAATGGTCACGATGCGCTGGGGGCGAATATGCGCAATTGAATCGTCGGAAACCATATACTGCGTCTGCCGCATCTCTTTTGTCAACGTTATCCGCAGCAACACGCACATGAGCGCGGTGACGGCGAGGTACACGCTGAGCCGCGCGTACGCGGAAAATTCGGCGGCGCTTCCATTCCGGAGGCTCGCGACCGCGCACAGCGCGCAGGTGACAAGCGCGCCCGTCAAGCCGACAATGAGGAGGCATTCTCCTGCGGTCAGCCGATCAGACAAGGTAAACCGTTGCTCCACGTCAGCCCGCCTTCTTCTTGCATAAATCAAGGATGCCGCACCGCTGCGCCAGCTCGGCAAGGCGCGACAAATCGTCAACAGTCTTAAGGTTTGCGTACGAACCCTGGTCTATCGCCAGCACGGCCGGGTTCTTCGCGAAGGAGACAATGTCGGTAATCGCATAGCCGATCTTCGGGCTCCGGGGAACCGACGGAACGATTTCCTTCGGCGGCGTTGCATAATCGGGCATAGGATTGGCCGCCAGCAGCCCGATGTCGAAAACATACAGCCCGGTGTTGTACGGCAAGCGATACTGTCCGGAGGCGTCAGCAAGCCGGCGCGTGGCATCGCTGCGCACGCCCTGTTCCACGATGGTGAGGACCTCCGGCCGGCCGTTCTTCTTGACAATAACGAACGAGCCGAACGGGTCGTCCGGCTCAAACCCCGTGCGCAATACGCCCACGCCGAGGCAGTCGCGGCTCCTGCCGGCGGCGGCCATCGCGAGTATGACGGACGGATCGTACAGGCCCGTGGCCTGCAGCGCGAGTATCTTTTCGCACCCGAGCGACAAAAGCCATTCTGCTGCGGAAGGCTCGCCGTGTTCCCCCTGCCGCAGGAGCTTGACAAAAGGGCCGCCTGTCTCGTCGGGGTTCACCGCGGGCCGGGCGCTGTCGCCGTCGGCAGACGCGCCACCATCTTCCCTTCGAGCGTTAGGTGCAACCGCTCGTCCTGGGCGAGCGTGCGCACATTCGCAAGTCCGAAGTTTTCGAACTTCTTCAGCGCACCGGGAACCGCCCGCGCCGTTGCCGACGATAACGGGCCGGTGGTGACGATCACGGGAACGTTCAGGCCGCTTTCGCGGCACAGACGTGCAACAACCGCGCAGTTTGCATGAAGCGTTCCGTATCCGTTTGGAAAGCCCGGCAGCGGGTAGGTTGGTTTTGTAAAGTCTCTGAGCGATTCGTCGCTCACGCCCGACGAGCGAAGGCGAGCCTGAAGACTCGCGCGCAGCCGTTCCCCGTCGCCGCCCGCCGTGAGCACCACCGCGTATCCCGCGAGGTCGGCGGGCGTTGTGCGTACCTCGGACTGCATGATGAGGGGCGGAAATGTCTGCTCCGCTCCGTCAAGCATCTTCCTGCACAACTCGGCATTGCGCAGCGCGGCCTCCTGGCGGCAGCGGTGCTCGCGATAGATTTGCGGCGGAAAGCGGCGGTTGAGGATGTCAAGGAGGCTTGACTTCTGCAACTCGCTCAGGCTGTCGAAATTCACCACGCAGCGCCGGGCTTCGGAGGAGGTCCAGAGGTCCATTATGGTTCCTTTGTACCGTTTGCGCGGACGTTCGCAAAAAATCCCGTGAGCAGCCGGCCGCATTCCTCCCGCATCACCCCGCGCGTTATGGCCGGGAAATAGCGGTAGGCGCGCTCGAGTTCGTTCCGGTAGAGATGCGTGTCGACGGCGCCCAGCCGCGGATCCGCCGCGCCGAAGACAATGGCGTCGATGCGCGCCTGCATCAGGGCGCCGAGGCACATGATGCAGGGTTCGAGCGTAACGTAGAGCGTGCAGCCGGACAAGCGCCATGTTGCGAGCTGGGCCGACGCCGCCCCGATCGCCACCACCTCGGCGTGCGCCGTTGCATCAAACAGCTTTTCCACCCGGTTGTAGCCGCGGCCGACGATCCTGCCGTCCTTCGCCACCACGGCGCCGACCGGCACCTCGCCTTCGTCAAGCGCCTTCACGGCCTCCTGAAACGCCGCGTTCATCAATGCCAGCTTGTCCACGACCGCCCGCTTCCTTTCACCGGGGAACATCGATTATTTTTCGCTCATGTGCAAAAATACTTTCGCAGGACGCGGGAATACAATGGCGCCGCGACACGGCGTGCCACTGCGAAACAACGCCGGCTTCACCATGGTCGAGCTTGCCGCGGCGTTCATCGTCGGGGTCGTGGTGGTGGCGATCGTCATGCTTTCGCTCGCAGCCATGACCCGGCAGACCCTTGTCCAGCGAAACAGGGCCGCTTTCCAGACGCAAACCAACACTGCCGCGTCCGCGATTGCCGATGAGATCAGGCAGGGATCGCAGGTCGTCCGGTTCGACACCCACTCCGTGACCTTCGTTGGGGCCGCCGGCGACACCGTCACCTACTGTTTCCGCAACGACTCGCTTAAAAAAAACAACGGGCCGCCGGGCCCTGCTTTCGACAGCATCAGGGTGGCCGGGTTCACCGTTGAGGCGGAGGATACGTCCGCCGGACAGCAGGAAGCGACCTTTGTTCTCACGCTCGGAACGCGCGACAGGATCGGCCATCTCGCCGAAATCCATAACCGCGTGCATACCCGGTACCTTCCGGACACCGTTGCCGGCGCAACGCCGCGGTGAGGTCAGCGCTGTTTCCCGCCGAAATATTCCCAGTGGACGATTTCCTCGAGCTTCTTCCGCTTCTTGACAGGCGGTTGTGACGCCGGATACCCGAGCGGCGTGAGCACCACCGGCTCCACGTTCTGCGGCAGTCTGAGCGCGCGCCGCGCCTCGTCGGTCTTGAAATTCCCTATCCAGCACGTGCCGAGGCCCGCTTCCGCCGCCGCAAGGGTGATGTGGTCCATGGCGATGGCGACATCCATGTCGCCGAAGTTCTTTCCGTCGCTGCGCCGCCAGGACTGCGAGCGATCGCAGCACAGCGCGAGAATAACGGGCGCCTGCGCAAGCCAGTTCCTTTCGTAGGCGGGCAGCAGCAGCTTCTTCGTCTCCTCTTTACGGACGACAACAAACGCCCACGGCTGGTTGTTGCACGCCGACGGCGCGAGGCTACCCGCTTCGAGGATTTTGAGGAGGATGGGCTCCTCAACTTCTTTGTCTTGATATGAGCGGACGGAGTAGCGCTTCTTTGCGAGTTCGATGAAAAAGGACATGTGGAACTCCGAGGTGAATGCGTGAATGCGAATATGTGTGTATGCGTTGATAAAATAGGTTTTATCAGATGCAATAAGAAAAGCATTCATGCGGGGGAAGACTCCCCCTCGCTGCGGCCCGGCCGCGCCGCTTTACAAACAAGTATCCCGGAGGTGCGCGACCGGTCCTCCGCTACCCCCTCTTGGGTGGCCCCCAAGGAAGTTGATTTGCAAGAAAGTTGCTTCGGTTGGGGGGCACCCACGTAGAGTAGTTGAAAAGCAAAGAAAGTAATCTTGGCTGATGTCTGCGAATGCAGTTTGGCGTGAGAAGAAATATTTGATTGATAAGAATCCCGCATGCGCTGCGTTAGGCAGGACTGGAGGCCGTGCTAGAGCACGGTGCTGCCCGGACCGGCCGCGAAGCGGCATACGGCCGTGGCAGCCCGAGGCCGAAGGCCGAGACCGGAAGGAGGGCCGACCCGACCCCGAGCGAAGTCGAGGGGGAGGGGAACGCCCAAATTCTGTCTTGTCTCTATTTTGTCACTTTACGTATCGTAATCCCCGTATAGTACGCATGAAGAATCTCATCATACTTCTGCCCGTGTTTCGCCCTTGCAAGCGCGCCGGTCTGACACATGCCCACGCCGTGGCCGTAGCCACGGCCCTTCATGACGACCGCGCCGTCGCGCACCGACACGTCGGTGATGAGGCTGCTTTTCAGGATGGGAAACCCGGGCTGGTTGCGGCGGAATACAAAGCGGATCCTGTCGCCGCCGTACACAAACGTGCCGCTTGACGTATGCACACCGCACTGTTTCACCCTGCCGCATGAAAAGCGCGCGTCGATGGTCACGCTCCGAACGTCGCCGGTGCAGGCGTTCTGCGGGTACGCCTCGCGGGAGAAGCGCGTCACGATGCTCGTGAACGCGGCGAGCGACCAGCGCTCCTCCCATGCAAACGTCCCTGATTGCCCGCAGTACGGCCCCGACCATCCGTTTTCATCGTCAACCGAGCGCAGATACCCGAGCCTGCTTTTGTTCCACACGTCCTCGATATTCGCGGTCCTGCCCCCGCACGTGGAATGGTAATAGGCGTACACGAGGCTGTCGTGGTACAGCATCACCTCGCCCCGCGTGTCCGCGACCGCCCTGCTGCATGCCTCGGCTTCGGCCTCGGCGCCGCCGTAGACCTGGTCGGACACGGTGGCGCTCACGTCGTAGGCGGCCGCGGCATTGTCCTGCATTTTCCGGTACGTGTAGGTGCGCGCGGCAACCGCCTGGGCCTTCACCGCCTCGGCAACGTCGGCGCCGCCCTTCCCCACCTCGAGGGGCACCACGCCGCGAAGATAGTCTTCCACGTCAATAAAGTTTGCAAGCGAGAAAAGCCCTCCCTGTTCCGCAGAAATGATGATCGAGCCGCGGCACGCGAGGTTTTCGATGACCACCATGCCGGATTCGCTTGCGGAAAGCAACGTGCACGGAAGCACGACCCCTATCCTGCCGAGCGTTCCGGCCGAAACGAACACCCTGCCGGCGGCGTCGCCGCGCTCAACGGACGCGCTCCCGGAAAACGACACTGCGCCCAACGTGCCGCCGTTGTGCAGCGCCACGGTTCCGGACGAGCGCACGGCCGCGCGGGACTGGTTCGGGCGCAGCATCACGCGCACGCATGACGACGGAACGTGAAAATTCGCGCCGTCCGCATAATACCCGGACGACCGCTCAGGAGCGGGCCGGCCCTGCGGCTCGACGTCCCACACGTCGCCGGCGGCGCGGCCGGTCTCGTTCTGTGCAAGGAGCATGGGGCCGGCCGTTCCTTTATGTGAAGCAACCTGCCTTGTCGGCGCGCATTGGACCATGCACGCCCATAGAAGGATAGCGGCGGAAACGGTTGCGAGACGCATCATGGCAGTGCATACGGATTGTGTGAAAAGGGACGTCACGACCGATCGGGCGGCGGGTGCGGCGCTCACACGGCTTTTGCTTTACTTTCGCGCACAGCCTTGCCGGGCGCCATGGCCGCGATCTTCTTGAGCTTGCCGGACAAAAGCCTGCGCTGGAGCAGCGAAATGTGGTCGGTGATGACCAGGCCGTCCAGATGGTCCATCTCATGCTGAAGCGCGCGGGCGAGAAGATCGTCCGCCTTGTCAATGCTGAATTCTTTTCCGGCCCTGTCAAAGGCCCTGACGGACACAACGGAGGGACGTTTGATATCCAGATGTATGTCGGGAAAGCTCAGGCATCCCTCCTCGCGCTCCACGAGATCGTCGGACAAATAGGTGAATACCGGATTGACAAGCACGAACGGCGGCGCCTCGCCCTTGGTGGCGTCGATCACCACGAGGCGCTTCGACTGTCCCACCTGCGGAGCGGCCAGCCCCACGCCGTCGTTCTCGGCCATGGTCTCGATCATGTCGTCCACCAGCGCGCCGAGCTCGTCGTCGAACGCCGCAACCTGCCTGGCTTTTCTCCGTAATATAGGATCGCCGTAATAATGGATGTGGAGCATGAAAATTACGCCTTTTTCTCCAGCTTGTCGGGTTCGGTCTTGTCTCCTGTCTTTACGTCGCTCAGGATCGAGCCGATTGCGCTTTTTCTGAATTCGACCACCGTGTTGTCCGCGATCTTCACCATCACCGTGTCGTCCTTCACGTTGCCAACGGTCCCGAGCAAGCCGCCGACGGTCACAATCCGGTCGCCCTTTTTCACGTTCTTGAGCATGTTCTGGGTCTCCTTCTGCTTCTTCTGCTGCGGAAGGATCATGAGGAAGTAAATAATGGCAAACACAACGCCCATCATGAGGAGGGTGGGCATCATGTTCTTGGTGCCGGGCTGGGAGCCTGTGGCGGTCTGGGCGAACAATGCCGCACTGTTGAGCATCACGAGGCCAGCGGTCAGGGAGGAGCGCATGAATTGTCCTTTCGTTATTACAAGTTTCATTACCTATAATTATGAATTTTAGGCTACAAATATACCTTGACCTGACCTCTAGTGTCAATGGCCACCCTTCATCACCATCTTCCTCTATTCTTGAGTTTTCGATTATCGCCAGGGTGATATTTCGACAAAAGTCATAAAGCAATGATTTAGGCGGGGGAAGGTTCCCCCTCGCTGCGGCCCGGCGCTCACATCATCAAAGTTCACCGCATTCCGCGCCGGTCTTGCGCTACCCCCTCTAGGGTAGCCGCCTTGATAAAGCAGCTGCAAGACTATGCATTGTTGTGGCGGCACCCACGAGGAGCAGTTGAAAAGTAGAAAACATATTGAAGAAGCCCCGATTTCCGGATACCAATTGGCGCAAGATAAAGTAGTTGACTGATAAGACTTCCTCTGCCGCGCGTTAGGGGCGACCGGAGGTCCCGCTATGGCGGGATGCCGCCCGGACCCCGCCGGTACGCCGGCATAGGGGCCGAGGCGGCCCGAGGGCGAGCCCGAGACCGGAGGGACGACCCTTGGAAGCACCCGAAGGGGTGGACCGACCCGAGTGCAGCGAGGGGAACGCCCAACTCTTTTCTTTATTTTGATATCATCGACAATCTGCCGGAACCAGGATATAATTGAGTAATATCACGCAACCAAATCCATGGAGGCCATTAATGCGAGGTTTATACCTATATTGTATGGCGATACTAGCACTACCCGCCGCGATCCTCGCAAACACCTATCACGTCCCGCAGGACTATCCCCTGCTGCAAACCGCAATCAACGCATCGGGAAGCAATGATACCATAATCTGCGATACGGTCAAGGACTTGGACACCATCAGGATAGTGGACAAAGTCAACCTTGTGGTGCAAGGCGCTTCCTCCTCCGTCCCGACAATCATCAGTAAAGTGCTGCTCATTGACAACAGCACGTGCTCGGCGGAAATGCTGCGGTTTGCCGGGGCAAAGGGAGTTAGCGGCAACAACAACAACAGCTGCAAGAGCGTGCCGGCCCTCGACGGGAAAGACGGAAGCGACGCAATCATTATCGACAGCTCGACCGTGGCCTTTTTCGAATGCACCATACGGGGCGGCGACGGCGGAGGGTACGGCGTGAGCTACCAGAACGCCATGGTCTGCTACTGCGGCGCAAAAGGCATACCCGGAACCGCGCTGCGGGCGAGCGACTCGCATATCTCCCTCGCGTACGATTCCCTGTTCTCCGGCCAGTGCTCCGCCATCTCGATTGCCGGGTGCTTTACAAATAATTGCACCGCGCCGGGTTTCGGCTTCGTGGCACTCAACCACACCGTTGTCGACACCATCCATGCAAGGATCGACACCATGAGCCTGGACTCGACGTCGAGCATGGAACCGACGACAAAGATTGTAAAAGGTAACTATTCGGTTCCTTCTTCAGTTTCATTACATCATGGAACTTTTGTGTCGGTGGCGGGAAGAATTACAGTTCCAATGACTTTTAAGATGCCTTGCGATGTTTATGTTTATGATATCGGTGGGAAGCTGGTGTGGTATAAGAGCAGATTAATGACGAGGCAATTTGATGTAGGAAGAGAAGCAGGGAGAGGGATATTTGTGGTTTATTTACAAAATAGATAATTGAAGATGAAATAATGATTTAGATAGGGAAATGGACTGCGCCTCTACACAATCAGGAGAACGCCCAATATTCTTGATTTATTATCCGAGCCCAAGCCGCACCATCTTCATCACTTTAAAGAAGTTCATAAACTTGAGCGGAGCAAGAACCTTCTCGTCCCAATATTCTTCGAGATCAATTCTTGAATAATAGGGAAATTCATCAAGAACTCGTATTTTGTCACTCCATCGGGCAATCGCTTTTGCCGAATTGACGCCCCATTGCCAGCGAACAAACAGTTCCAACCTGTCCTTCCGCCGTTGCGCAAGCGCATGGTTTCTTAACCACGCGAATATTCTTGAATAAATGTCAAACATAATTTCACTGCCGGGAAACTCCTCTATCAAGTCAACGAACAGTTTTCTAATTTCTTTTTCCTTCAGATAGACGAGCACCCCGCCGGCCATGAAGAAAACCTTTGAGCGCCGTTCTTTGATGTCGCGGAACCATGTCCGGTCGAACACCGACTTTGCGACACACTTATTCCGTTCGCCTTCCGGGATAAGCTTCCGGCGCAGGTCGATCGAATCCGGAAGGTCGAGATCATACCAGAATATCGTGCCGTTGTCGAGCCGGTGAAACGTGGTATCGAGTCCCGCTCCGATGTTCACGATAGTGCCGTCGGGATGCCGGTCTATGAAATCCGCGACCGCCTTGTCAAGATGATAGGCGCGAATGGCGCTGTTTGTCGTAAACTGCGTGGGCGCCTGCTTGAACCCGGCGGCAAAATTGTAATCAAGCCTCTTTACAATCTTATAAGCGTACCTATCCTTGATAAGCGGGTGCTCTTTCTCGTACTCCAGCGCGCGGCCGAACAAAGGGATAAGCAGCGTTCTCTGGACCTCTCCGAGCTCGATCTTCACTTTGTTGTTCACCGTTCCTCCATTGACATCGACGACAAAACGCTCTGCACCCTCAAGGACCGAAAAGGAAATTTACATCGAGAAACCCGGCCTTCGATTTGATTTTCGCATCTGTGCGATGCCCTAACAGGGTGTTGAAGAAGTCTATCTCTTGCCGTTCATGGTTCGACAAGCTCGCCACGAACGGCTATTCCGTCTAGATTTCAGCACTTTTCGTTCACCTTTCGACATGCTATGGGCGAGCGGTTGCAGTATAATGACCGGATTAATAGGTCAAAAACGAAAAATGTTGTAAATTTGCGTTGCTTTTGTGCAATACTTAGTTTGTCTAAGGGACTTTGACTTTTAGGAGACGGGGCGCGTCGCGGTAAAGGCGGCGGCGCCCCATGGAGTGCCGACATTCTCATGGCAGCGAAAAGAAGAAAAACACAAAACTGGTCCTCAAAATCCCGCCCGTCAACGGACCGGGGGGAAAGGATCACACCCATGAAGAAAGAGAGCGACAGCCATGCCGACTGCTATCAACGCCTTGTCAAAGACATGCCCATCGGCTTTGCTCACTGCAAGATGATTTTCAAGTCCGGCAAACCAATCGATTTCATCTATCTTGACGTCAACAAGGCATACGGAAAATTGACCGGACTCGGAAATGTAATTGGAAAAAAGGTCACGGAACTCCTTCCCGGCGTCTGGCAATCCAACAAGGAACTGTTTGCAATCTACGGACGGGTGGCACTGTCCGGCAGGCCCGAGCATTTTGAGCGACCCATAGAACGGCTGAAGTTGTGGCTGAACATGGTGGTGCATTCCCCCGAGAAAGAACACTTTGTCATCATGGTTGAAAATATCACCGAGCGCAAGCAGGCCGAGGATGGGCTTAAAGAAAGTAAAGAACGTTTCAGCCGTTTGGCCCAGGCCAGTTTCGAAGGAATTGCCATTCACGATAAAGGCCTGATTCTGGATGCGAACCAGGCCATGGCCGACCTGTTCGGCTATAAACTTTCGGAATTAATCGGTATGAACGTTCTAACCCTTGCCGCGCCCCAGTCGCGTGACTTGGTCCGCAACAATTTTCTTTCCGGCTATGAAAAACCGTATGAAGCGACAGGGCTGAGAAAGGACGGCGCGACTTTCAATGGCGAACTCAGTAGCAGATCAATAAACTACCAGGGGCGCACGGTCAGGGTGACCGCTATCCGCGACATCACCGAGCGCAAACGCATGGAAGAAGCGCTCAGAGAAAGCGAAATACGTTATCGCGCCCTGGTCGAGTCCTCGCCCGACGCGATCACGCAGACCGACCTGAGCGGCAGAATTCTCATGTGCAACCGCCAGACTGCGCTCATGCACGGGTATGAACGTCCGGAAGACCTGATCGGAAAAAGTGCGTTCGATCTGTTTCCGCCGGACGAACATGAACGCGCCGGTTCAAACTTGCAGAAAACTCTGACGGGGAAAGCTCGTCAACAATATTGAATATCGTTTTGTCAAAAAGGACGGCTCTCAATTTGATGGGGAACTGAGCGCGACGGCAATCACGGATGCGGAGGGCAAGCCCGTATCGTTTGTGGCCGTCACGCGCGACATCACCGCGCGCAAGCAGGCGGAGATTGCGCTGCGCGAGAGCGAGGAACGCTTTCCACGGCGTTCAAGACTTCTCCCTATGCCTACATGATTGGAAACTTGGACGATGGCAGGATTATCGAGGTCAACGACGCGTTCACCGCCCTGTCGGGGTTCAGCCGGGAAGAATCACTCGCCAGCTCAACGCTCAGCCTGAAATTGTGGGTTGACGAAAAGGACCGGCAGCGGATGCTAACGGCTCTCCGCGAGGGCCGCCCCGTTAACGGCCTTGAAACGACGTTGCAGGGAAAGAAGGGCGATTTCAAAACGGTGATGCTTTCCGCCCAGGTGATCAGACTGGGCCACCGGGCGTGCATCCTGTCCATAGTCCAAGACATCACCGAACGCAAACGCATGGAGCAAGAGCTGCGGAACAGCGAAAGCAACTATCGCACGCTCATGGAGCAGGCGTCGGACGCAATATTCATTTCCGATCAAGGACGGGAACTACACCGATGCCAATGTTCGGGCGACTTCCATGCTCGGCTATTCACGCGAGGAAATATTGCACCTTGGAATGAAAGACTTGCTGCTTCCCGAAGAAATCACATCCTCCCCGATCAAATTCAAGGAACTTCTGTCCGTAGAAACGGTCATAAGCGAAAGACGAATGCGCCGGAAAGACGGATCGGTTGTCTATACCGAAATAAGCGGAAAAATGCTGGGAGACGGCAGGTTTCAGGGCATTGTGCGCGACATCACCGAGCGCAAGCAGGCCCAGGAGGCCGTGCAGCATGCCCAGCAGGAGATTATGGAGGCGCTTTCCTTCAACAAAATGATACTGGAATCGTCTCCGGTGGGAATGCTTGTCTACAAGGCATCGGGGGAATGCGTATCGGCAAACCAGGCGGCCGCGAGAATCATCGGCGGCACGACGGAACAACTGCTCGCGCAGAATTTCCGGAGCCTTGGAACCTGGAAACGCGATGGCCTTCTGGAAAGTGCCGACCGTGCATTGACAGGAGGGAAACCAGTCACACAGGAAATCCGCAGCATCTCGTCGTTCGGGAAAACCGCATGGTTCAACACCTCGTTCGCCCCTTTTTCCGCAGGCGGGGAAAACCACCTTTTGTTCCTGATTGAAGACATTTCCGAACGCAGAAAGGCCGATGAAGTCCGCAAGGCGCTCGAAGACCAGCTTAACCAGAAGCAGAAACTCGACTCGCTCGGCGTGCTCGCCGGCGGCATTGCGCACGATTTCAACAACCTGCTTACCGGCATTTTCGGTTACATCGACCTGGCCCGTTCCTCATCGAAGGATGCGAAGACCGCCGAATACCTTGCGGCAACGCTTGCGGCCATGAACCGTGCGCGGTCGCTCACCCTGCAGCTCCTGACCTTTGCCAAGGGCGGTTTCCCGCTCCAGAAAGATAACACCCTTGACGCCGTTCATTGAGGATACCGCACGTTTCGCGCTCAGCGGATCGACTATTTCGTGCAAATTTTCCCTGCCCGAAAACCTGTGGCCGTGCAATATCGACAAGGACCAGATCGGCCAGGTAATCGACAACATCGTCATCAATGCGCAGCAGGCCATGCCGAACGGCGGGGACATAGAAATAACCGCCCGGAATATTTCTTTTGGAGAAAAGGAACATCCCCCGCTGGCCAAGGGCGATTATGTGAAGGTGTCAATCAAAGACCACGGCATCGGCATACCAAAGGACATCATACCCCGCATTTTCGACCCGTTCTACACGACAAAAACAAAGGGGCACGGCCTCGGGCTCGCCACCTGTTATTCAATCATCACCCGTCATGAAGGCTGCATCGAGGTCGAATCCGAACAGGGCAAGGGCAGCACGTTTCATGTGTACCTGCCCGCTTCCCCGGAATCCGTTGTCAAGGAGACAGTCGCGACCGGCAGGCACAAGGGCAGCGGCACAATCCTTGTGATGGACGACGAAGAAGTAGTACGGGACACGCTTCGACAAATGCTCGAATCGATGGGATACACCGTGGTGTGCAGGAATGACGGCGAAGCGGCCGTTGATTTCTACGGCGGCGAAATGCGTGCCAAACGACAATGCAGCGGGATGATTTTTGATCTCACTGTCGCCGGAGGCATGGGCGGAATCGAAACCGTCAAAAAAATCCGGAATTTGAACAAAGAGATCCCGATCTTTGTTGCGAGCGGGTACACCGATGATGCGGTGATGAAAAATCCCGCAGACTACGGTTTTACCGCAAGCATTTCCAAACCCTTCACCCTGGCGGAGCTTTCGGAAATGCTGAACAAGAATATGAAGCATTGAGCAATCAACCGTTTGCTCGGCCCGGCGCAAATGCTATTTTTTGCACGCTTCGCATCGCCGGGAAACGAGGTCTCCGGAATTTCAATCTACAATCTACAATTTACATTCTACAATTAACTGTGGGGCCAGGCCCTGCGCAACGACAGTCTGTGAACCCCGCCAGGCCCGGAAGGGAGCAACGGTAAACGGATACTGAGTGTGCCGCAGGTAAACTTGGCCCCGCTTTTACCATTGTAGATTGAAGATTGTAGATTGTAGATTTATAAAGTCCAGTTACTTATCGTTCATTCCCTTTTTAATGGAAGACCTTGCTGTGGCGTATACTCCCGAAGCCATGAAACTGCGCACCAAGACCTTTGCGCTTGAGATCATAAGGTTGTTCAGCGAATTGCCCCGGAACCCGTCCGCGCAGGTATTGGGCCGTCAATTGCTTCGTAGTGGGACTTCCGTTGGTGCCAATTACAGAGCGGTTTGCAGAGCAAGATCAAGAGCGGATTTTATTGCAAAATTGAAGATTGTGGAAGAAGAGGCTGATGAGTCTGCCTATTGGATGGAATTGCTTGCCGAAGGAAATTTTCTGCCGCAAAACAGGGTAATGCAACTGGCCGATGAGGCGAATCAAATTCTCGCTATTATTGTATCATCAATAAATACAGTCAGGAAACAATCAAAACCCAGAAATCCTTCCCAGCATATTGGGCAATGAAATATATATGGGGAATAATCTATTTTTGTTGGACAAGGAATCTGTATTCCAATTCGAGGATGAACGCCTGATGTACTGTATTCTAAATCGTCAATCTACATTCTAAAATCTAAAATTATTATGAGTTACTTGGTTTTTGCCCGCAAATGGCGTCCTCAAAGTTTCGCCGACGTGGTGGGCCAGGAGCACATCACGCAGACGCTTATCAAGGCCATCGAGAAGAACCGCGTGGCGCATGCCTATATTTTTACGGGCACGCGCGGCGTGGGCAAAACCACCACGGCCCGCATCCTGGCGCGCGCGCTCAACTGCGACAAGGGCCCCACGCCCAAGCCCTGCGGCGAATGCGAACCGTGCAAGAACATCATCAACGGGTCAAGCTTCGACGTGCTGGAAATAGACGGCGCCTCGAACAACTCGGTGGACGACATCCGCGAGATCCGCGAGAACGTAAGGTATTCGTCGATGGGCGGCAAGCACCGCATTTACGTGATCGACGAAGTGCACATGCTGTCCAAGTCGGCGTTCAACGCCCTGCTCAAGACGCTCGAAGAACCGCCCGAAAACGTGATCTTCATCTTCGCCACCACCGAGCCGCAGAAAATACCGGCCACCATCCATTCGCGCTGCCAGCGCTTCGATTTCAGGCGGATATCGGCCGAGCAGATTACCGCGCGGCTCGCGCACATCTGCACGTCCGAGAACATCGCGTTCGACAAGGCCGCGCTCGCGATTGTCGCACGCAAGGCCGAAGGCAGCATGCGCGACGCTTTAAGCCTGCTCGACCAGGTGTATTCGTATTCGCATGAGTCAATTAATGAGGCCGCGGTCCGCACCGTGCTCGGCATCATCGACACGGAGCTGTACGACACCATCATGAAGGCCGTTGCGGAAAAGAACCCTTCCCCCGCCGTCGCCGCAGTGGAAGACCTGCTGTCGCGCGGGTTCGACCTGCGCGAGTTCGTGATGGGGCTCGAAGACCATTTGCGGACGCTTTTGTTCTGCCGCCTGCCCGGCGTGATGAACAACCCGCGCATCGACCTTCCCGCCGACGCGGCCGGCGCATTTGCAAAGCGCGCATCGGCGTTTTCCGAGGAGACGCTCCTGCGCATGGCCGAGCTCGTGCGGAAGACCGAGCGCGACCTGCGGTTCTCCGACTTCCCGCGGTTCCTTGTGGAGCTTCTGCTCCTTAAGCTTGTCCACCTCGACGACACGGTTGCGCTGTCAACGCTTCTGGAATCGCTCGGCGGCGCGCCACAGGCCGCCGCGCCGCAGTCATCGCCGCCTTCGGCGGCTCCAGCGGTTGCGGCGCCGGGCACCATGGTACCGGATAAAAAAAAAATTTCACAACCCGGCCTGACCCTGGCCGAGCCGGTGCTTGAGACCGACGCGGCGCCCGACAATGGCGAGGCGAACATCGACATGGGCGAAGAGGCGGTCTCCCCTGCCGCGCCGCCGGTCGAAGGAAACCTGCAGGATCGGTGGCCGCGGTTCATGGAACAATTGGTGCACGACTGGCCCGCGTTCGGCTATCACCTGTCGGTCGCGTATATTGTTTCGTCGACCGCAAATTCCATAGAGCTGCGGTTCCCGGCGGCATGCCGTTTCCAGTTCGGCGAGGTGACAAAGAAGAAGAATCGCGACGAGATTCAGAAGAAACTCGGCGAATTCGTCAAGACCGACGTCGCACTGCACATCACCATTGAGCCGGCCGACACACCGGCCGCGCAGACCTCGCCGGCACCTTCGGCGGCGGCGGGAACGTCGCTTTCGATAAAGGACGAAATAGGCCGCGAGCCCATCATAGGAACGGTGCTTGACATTTTCGACGGAACGGTGCTGTAACCCCGCCGTTCCACTTACCAAAGGAGCAAAGCATGCCGAAGGGCCTCAACAAACTTCTCAAACAGACGCAGCGGCTTCAGTCGCAGATGGTAAAGGCGCAGGAGGAACTGGCCAAACAGACTTTCGAAGGCACCGCCGGCGGCGGCATGGTCAAGGTGACCATGAACGGCGGCGGCGACTGCGCGGGGATTGCCATCAACCCCGAAGTGGTGGACCCCGACGACGTGGAGATGCTCGAAGACCTCATTGTCGCCGCGTTCAAGAACGCGCAGGAAAAGGTGAAGGAACAGTCGAACGCCGCGCTCGGCAGCCTCACCCAGGGGATGGATCTGGGAGCACTGGGGTTAGGGCCGTAATAAAGAATCGTTGTTGACAGTTGACGGTTGTCCGTTGACGGTAGGACAATCAACTTCTGGCTCTCCTGGCATTTCTCTGTGTGTTCTCTGTGACTCTGTGGTGAGTCTTGTGTTGCGCTGCAAGGGATGAACCCATGATCGAACCGCTCGACAGCCTCGTTGACGCGCTCTGCCGGCTGCCCACCATCGGCAGGAAGACCGCGCTGCGGCTCGCGCTGTATCTTCTGGAGCGGCCCCAGGCCGAGCTCGACACCCTGTCGCAGTGCATCGCCGGCATCAAATCGAAGATCACCGTGTGTAAACGGTGCTTCAACTACGGCACTGCCGAACTGTGCGACGTGTGCTCGTCAACCTCGCGCGATTCGTCGGTGATCTGCGTGGTGGAAAAACCGCAGGACGTGCTCGTGTTCGAAAAGTCCGGGATCTTCCGCGGCCTGTACCATGTGCTCGGCGGCGTGCTCTCGCCCATCAACGGCATTACCGCCGACAAGCTGCACCTTTCGGAGCTGAAGGCGCGGCTCGACGCGGGCGGCGTCAAGGAGCTTATCCTCGGGCTCGGGGCCAGCGCGGAAGCCGAGACCACCTGCCTGTACCTGGCCCGCATTTTTTCCGGCATGCACCTCAAGATCACGCTGCTCGCGCGCGGCGTGCCCGCGGGAACCGAGCTGGAATACATAGATCAGATGACGCTCAATCAGGCGCTTCATGAGAGGGTGGAAATTTCATATGGTGATAAGAAGAATGAGTAATTTGGTGGGGGAAGGGTCCCCCTGGGGTGCCATGTCGAGACTCAAAACCAATGCCAAAAATCCAACGTCTCGACATTGGCACCCACACCCCCTCGTGGGTAGCCCCCTAGAGAGTTGATTTGCAAGAAAGAATCTTCGGCTGCGGGGGCACCGAGAAATAGAGTTGAGATGTTGAGAAGTTGAGAAGTTGAATCGTTGAAGAGTTGAAAAGTGGAGGAGCTGAGTAGTTCAAGAAGAAAATCTAAACAATCTCAATAGAAACTTGGGTTGGCGCATAGATATAACTTGACTGAATAGAATTCCTCTGCTGCGCGTTAGGGGCGACTGGAGGCCGCGCTGGAGCGCGGTGCCGCCTGGACCCGCCGCTACAGCGGCCTAGGGCCGAGGCGGCCGGAGGCCGAAGGCCGAGACCGGAAGGAGAACCGACCCGAGCGAAGAGAGGGGAACGCCCAAGTCTTTAATTACAAAAATAGGAAATAATCATGAAACACCCAATCGTCATCTGGCTCCAGAAAGCCCTGGCCTCGGTTCTGTTCCTCGGCTACATTCCCCTCGCCTCGGGCACCATCGGCTCGGCCATCACGGCCGGCGCGCTGTGGTGGTTCGCGTGCGTAAAGGGCCCGGCCGTAACGCCCGCCCACCTGTGGGTGCTGTCGCTTGTTGTCGTCGCGTTTTCGGTGCTCGTGTCGTCGCGGCCGCGGGAGGTGTTCGGCGAGGACGACCCGTCGCGGGTGATCATCGACGAGTGCGCGGGCCAGCTCGTGGCGTTCCTCTTTGTGCCGCTGTCGGTGAAGACGATCATCCTCGGGTTCTTCCTGTTCCGCTTTTTCGATATTGTAAAGCCGTTCCCCGTCCACAACATGGAATACCTCGAGGGCGGCCTTGGCATCGTGATGGACGACGTGGCGGCGGGGATACTTACGAATATCTCTCTTTTGGTGATTCTTTTCGGATATCATTTTGTGAAAGCGCTGCTATAAATCAAGTTGAAAGTAATGAAATCTCTCATCGATCTTGGAGACGCCCAAAATATATCCATCTGTAATTTGCCGAATCCTGAATTCTGATTCTCAACACTCAGGATACCCAAAGAAGAATCCATTGATCTCTTCCTGAATCGAGAGTATCGTCGGCGCCACGAAAAAATGCCAGTAGCAATTGTCTGCCGCCGCGTTAGGGGCGACGGTAAGTGCGGTGGAGCGCATTGCCGGCCGACGACCCTTGGAAGCACCCGACGGGGTGCCCGGCCGCAAGGCATAGGGCGGACCGGCAACGAGACGAACAGCCGAGCCCGGAAGAAGACCGACCCCGCCTCACGCCGAAGCGCGAGGCGGGGTAACGCCCAGATCTTTACAGATTGAAACCACGAAAATGCCTTTTGTATTCTTCGAAACCTTCGGCTGCCAGATGAACGTCGCCGACGCCGACGCGCTCGCGTCAGCGCTTTTTTCCCGCGGCTTTGCAAAAGCTAAAACCCCGGGCGACGCCGACCTCATCGTGGTCACCACGTGCAGCGTGCGCGAGCGCGCGGAGCAACGCGCCCTGGCCCGCATCGCCGAGCTTTCGGCGCACAAGGCGCGCGGCGGCCGAGAACGCAGGCTCTGGGTTGTCGGCTGCATGGCGCAGCGCCTCGGCGGCTCGCTCAAGCGCGATTTCCCGGCAATTGATCTGGCGATAGGCGCACGCGATTTCGAGCGGTTCATCGAGAATATCGATTCGGCGCTCGCAGACGTTCCCGGCGCGCTGGCCGCGGGCGCGGCCGAATCCGCGGTAAGCAAGTTTGTTCCGATCATGCGGGGCTGCGACAATTGCTGCTCCTACTGCGTGGTGCCGCAGGTGCGCGGACCGGAGGTTTCCCTGCCCGCGGCCTCGGTGGAGAAAACGGTCCTGTCGCTGGTTGACAAAGGGGTTTGCGAGGTGACGCTCCTGGGCCAGAACGTCAATTCGTATCATGACGGCGTGACACGCTTTCCGCAACTTCTTCGCCGCCTGCACGCCATAGACGGCATTGCCAGGATCCGGTTCACCACAAGCCATCCCAAGGACTGCTCCGAAGATCTCATCCGCACCATGGCCGAACTCCCGAAGCTCTGCAGGCACATCCACCTTCCGGTGCAGTCGGGTTCCACGCGCATTCTTTCGCTCATGAACCGCGGGTACTCGCGCGACGACTACCTTGCCAGGATCGGCACAATCCGCAAACACCTTCCCGACGCCGACATCACCACCGACGCAATGGTCGGCTTCCCCACCGAAACCGACGCTGAGTATGAGGGAACCCTGTCGCTGTTTGAAACCGTGCGGTTTACAACCGCGTTCATGTTCGCCTACTCCCGGCGCGACAACACCGCCGCGGCCTCCATGGCCGACGATGTTCCCGCCGCGGTCAAGCAGGGTAGGCTTGCCCGCCTCATCCGCCTGCAGACGGCCATGACAAAAGAGGTCTACGGCGCCATGATCGGCAGGGAGCTTCCGGTGCTATTAACCGGCAGGCAGGAAGGCAGAGACGGACTGTGGATGGGACAGGACATGGGTTGCAAAAAGGTCCTTGCCGCTTGCAAAGACTGCCGGGCAGGAACGATTTTACCTCTGCGGATCGTAAAAAGCACGGGCAAGACGCTTATCGGCGAAAGGACGTGATCATGGTTTTTGTCAAGTGGCTTCTGGTGTTCCTCCTGTCGTTCGCGCTGGCCTTCGTCATCATCATTACGTTTTCGCAGCCGGAGTTCCAGGTCCAAGTCTCGGCGCATATATTCACCTATCACACCAAAGCCCTGCCGGTGTGGGCCTATGTGGCGGGGGCCCTCGGCCTCGGCCTTATTGTGGGACTCGGCGTTGCCGCGTATAATTTTGTGACCCTGCGTACCGCGATTCACAAAAGAGACAGACGGATCAGGGATCTGGAAGCCGGGACCCAGACCGCGCAGGAAATCCCGGAAAAATTCCTGGCTCCCCAGGAGCCGACCGGCGATGATTCGTTTTAACACCCTATTGCGCGGAAGCACTCCGATGCGCAGATTCCGTACCATGCCGGTGTGTCCCCGAATAGCATCACTGCTGCTTGCGGCCGTCATTGCATCGATTGCATCGGGGAGCACGGCGGGCGACAGCCGCGATTTTCTTAACAAAGGCGACATGGCGGGAGCGCGCGCCGTTCTGGAAAAGGCACGCGCCGACAGTTCCGCAGGGCCTGAAATCACCCTGCTTCGGGCGCGGACGCT
The DNA here is from genome assembly GCA_963753345.1 of uncultured Fibrobacterota bacterium. Classification (GTDB taxonomy): domain Bacteria; phylum Fibrobacterota; class Chitinivibrionia; order Chitinivibrionales; family FEN-1185; genus FEN-1185. Next base: position 143,724 of record CAVWBU010000021.1, on the reverse strand, counting down.
CGACAACGCCGACAGCGCCCTGCAGGTTTACAAAAAGATCGCCCGCGAAAAGTCGGCGCCCGACTCGGTGCGCGCCGAGGCCTATTTCCTGCTCGGGTGCGCCGCGTACCTTCGGCAGGGCCCCGGTCACAAGGCGTCGGGGTACTTCGGCACCGCGACCGACCTGTCGGCCGGCGGCAGGTACGCGGAACCGCGGTACCTGAGCGTTGTCCGCGACACCGCCGACACCGCCCTCATTGCGGAACTGGAAAAGGCGGCGAAGGATACGGCCTCCGGTTCCGGCCCGCTGGCGAGCTTCTATCTCGGTCTGTTCCATTACGTAAAGAAGGATTTCAACAAGGCGCTTTCCTGTTTTACCGCCGGCGCCGCTGTTGCCGACACGGCATCGTGGGCATGCGCGGCCAACGCCGGCGCCTATGCCTGCGCGTCTGCCTTGGCACGGCCGCAGGAGGCCTCGGCGGTCCTCACCCATATCAGGCGCGCATGGAGCGAATACCTCGAACGGCCCATGCTCGCCAAGGTGAAGCAAAAGGCCCCGGCCGCGAAGAAGGACTCCGCCGGGTCGCGCGATACGGTTTCGTGGCTGGCGTCCGATACCGCCGCAAAGAAACCGTCTCCCGGCCAGACCGCGCAAAAACCGGTGTATTCCCTTCAGGTGGGCGCCTTCGGCACCATGGAAAACGCCCACGGTCTCAAGGTGAAGCTGGCGGCACAGTTCCCGCTTGTCGCAATCGCCCAGGGAAACACGGGCGGAAAGACCATTTTCCGGGTGCATGTGGGATCGTTCGATTCGCAGGACAGGGCCCGGGCATACGGCGACTCGACGCTTGCGAAAAAAGGAATCAAGTTTACGGTGGTGGAAAAATAGATGGAATTTGAAACCGTCATCGGCCTCGAAATACACGCCGAGCTTCTCACGACAACGAAGATCTTCTGCGGGTGCGCTCCGAAATTCGGCGACGCGCCCAACACGCACGGCTGCCCGGTGTGCCTCGGGCTTCCCGGTTCGCTGCCGGTGCTCAACCGCCGCGCCGTGGAAATGACCATTCTTATGGGGCTGGCCGTGGGCTGCTCCATTGCGCGCAATTCCATTTTCGCAAGGAAGAACTACTTCTACCCCGACCTCCCGAAAGGCTACCAGATCTCCCAGTACGACATGCCGCTGTGCGCCGGCGGATCGGTGGCGATAGAGGTTGACGGAAGGAAGAAGACCATCCGCATCAACCGCATCCACCTCGAAGAGGACGCGGGAAACTCATCCACGACCAGGATGAAGACTCGCTCTTCGACGTCAACCGCTGCGGCACGCCGCTCATCGAAATCGTGAGCGAGCCGGACTTGCGAACCGCGCAGGAAGCCTACGCGTATCTTTCGGCCATCAAGCAGATCCTCGGCTATCTCGGCATATGCGACTGCAACATGGAGGAGGGCAGCCTCCGCTGCGACGCCAACATCTCGATACGGCCCGCGGGCGAAACAAAACTCGGCACCAAGATCGAACTCAAGAACATGAACACCTTCCGCGGCGTGGAAAAGGCCCTCGCCTACGAGGCCCTTCGGCAGCGCGAGGCCGTGCTGTCGGGCGAGACTATCGTACAGCAGACGTTCCGGTGGGACCCGGACAGTAACCGGACCGTTGCCATGCGCACCAAGGAAGAGGCGCACGATTACCGCTATTTCCCGGAGCCCGACCTCCTGCCGCTCGTGGTTGAGCCGGCGTGGATCGAAACGATCAAGAAAGACATGCCCGAGTTGCCCGCACAAAAACGCTCAAGATTTATTGCCGACTTCGGCGTCACCGCCTACATGGCGGAGGTGCTTACCCTGGAACCCGCGGTTGCCCGCTATTTTGAAGACGCGCTCGCTTTCTGTAAAGATGCGAAACTCGTTGCCAACTGGGTGATGGGCGAAGTGCTTAGAATCGTCAAGGAAAAAAAGATTGGAATCGACGGTTTCAAGGCCAGGGTTACGCCGATGGCCTTTGGAAGATTGCTCACGCTGGTGTCAACGGGCGCAGTTTCCGCCAACGCAGCCAAAAAAGTACTCGATGACATGGAAGATCATGGCAAAGATCCGGACACAATAATCAAAGAACAGGGACTGTCGCAGATTTCCGATTCTGCCGAACTGTCGAAGGTCGTGAAGGACATTGCGGCAAAGAACCCGAAGGAGGCGCAGCGGTACACTGCAGGTGAGACAAAGCTTGCGGGGTTCTTTGTGGGGCAGGTTATGAGAGCCACGGGAGGCAAGGGCAACCCGAAAGAGATCAGCAAGCTGGTTGCCGAGCTGTTGGGCAAGGGGACGGCATGAGACGGCTCGCGGCGTTTCTTATCCTTGCGTCAATCGCTTGGCCGGGCTATTGCCAGATATCGTTCGGAACGCCGATTACCCCGCGCCGCGACTCCCTGGCCGCAGACTCCTCCAGGCACGCGGCGGACACGGTCGGCCGGGGATCGGCCGGGAAGATCAAGATCGTCAAGAGAAAAGTTGAATACGGGAAATTCGTGGCGCTTGCCATAGGTACCATGGCGTTTATCGTGCTGCTCTTCACCACGGCGCAGAGCTGGAACCCCACGGGAAGGAATCCGTAGCCGCTCAGCGGGAAAACGCAAGCCCGCAGCTTGCAGCCGGGTTCTTCAATAAAGTATCTTTATCGTCCAAGCAAGCGAGAGTAGCTCAGACTGGTAGAGCTCCACCTTGCCAAGGTGGCCGTCGCGGGTTCAAATCCCGTCTCTCGCTCCATTTTATTTTTGGGGCGGCATAGCCAAGTGGTAAGGCAGAGGTCTGCAAAACCTTTATCTCCAGTTCGAATCTGGATGCCGCCTCCACCTTAAAATCAATCCTCTTTCATTTAACATTCTCCAAAATCAATATCATTTACAGGGGGAAGTCTCCCCCTCGCTTCGGCCCGTCGCTCATATTTTCAAAGTTCACGTTATTCCGCGCCGGTCCTGCGCTGCCCCCTCTGGGTAGCCCCCAAGCAAGTTGGTCTGCAAGAAAGAAACTTCTGCTGCGGGGGCACCAAGAGAGAATTGTGGATTGATCCCTTCGACAAAGCTCAGGGCTGGGATTGCGGAATGCGGATTGAAGAGAGAAAAGTGTCACTGCGAGCCCCTCGACAGAGCTCGGGATAAACTCCGCGAAGCAATCTGCAGCCAGCGGAATTGGTTGCCCGGAAGAACCGAAGTTCTATTTCCCTTCGCCGGCGCCTTCGACGATTTTGATTTCCTCTTCGGTGAGGCCGTAGAGTTGTGTAGACGAGAGCGTCGATGCGGCTGTCGGTGGAGGTGATCTGGCGCTGGAGGACGATTTTTTCCTGATCGGTCTTGGCAAGGGAAAGTTCTTGGTGGAGGGAGAGCATGGAGGAGACGAGGGAAACAATATTTTGCAGCGAAACAATTTGTGAGAGATATTGAGAAGTCATTCGAGTTATTGGCAGTCGTTCAATGTATGACGGTTATGCATAATAGCTGCCTCTAAATCAAGATCTTATCAGCTTGAGGCAACAACATCAAGGAGTGTTGAATTCAGCAAGCCAAGAAGATACGCATACTCGAATTCCACACCGCTTTTTAGAGCGAATAGCCCATATCCACCACCGTCATTGCGTGCCCGAACCCACAAAGTACAATTCGCCGTCTTTATCAATGCGTAAAGGAAGCTGTAGCGGCAATAGAAGGAGTTAATATCTTCTTCTCTGCAAACAATGCAATGCCTTTAGGATAAATGTAACCATACCACCCTTCATGTCTCATCTTCCCTTTTTCTCGGTTCCGCAAGAAATCATCGTTCTCGTTTAGATAGTTCCACGTATTGGGATAATATTTTGCGAAATTCGATTGTGCAATTCTTGTAACTTTGCCAGTTAGATCTTAGGCTTCTAAATCGTGTGGAAAAATCTCTCGTTTGGTAGTTGTTGCAGAATACCTCGGATATCAGGATCCTTTGAACAGAGGTAGAACAACCTGTCTTTCCGATTTATATGAGTTTGGCTGTCGCCAAGAGTTTACTCTCACATGGATCTTGCCAATTATTCTATTTCTTCCAATAAGTATAAAGATCACCAATTGTAACAAGGCCTTGGAATATCTTATCTGTCGACATCTCTTTTGCTTCGAAGGAAGGTTTTAACTTTTCGAACAAAACCGAATTTCTTCCTGTGGTAAAACTCCATTCCTATCCATTATGCTGTCAGCTTTGATCTACATCTTTAGGCTATGCTTTGAGTTATCCATTTATCTACATCTTTTCTTTAGAAAACAAAATGGATCTGCATTTGGTCTTTAGTTAAGGAAAAACAATTATCACGTGTCTGTAGTATGCACTTTCAAATATCTAATGGTCATCGAAATGCATTATACTGCGACTAATGCTTCCCACTTGGATGAATTCGCGCTGATGGCATGTATACTTTCGCCTTAGACAACTACGAGGCTGGAATAATGATAGCCCAAATAGCCCTTTTTACTTCTGAGTAAGGTCAATACCGCTTTCAATAAACAATTACATAAGAAGTCCTAATTGACCCAACTTTGGCAGCTTATAATGGTTTCTATAGAATGGTAACTTCAGTTTCGGCTTTTCTTGGAAAGTTTGAGCCCCATACGGCGGATTCCCAATCACCGCATCAAATCCCCCGCTCCTCATAATATCCTGAAAACCGTGTTTCATATCCCAATCAAACGCATTTACCTTGATCCGATCTTCAATTTCGGCATCCTCATAAAGCGACATTGTTTCCTGAACACCGTCATAAAAATCCATTCCTATCAAAGAATTCCCGCACTTAATATTATTCCCCAAATCCGGCAAAGCTCTCTGATGGAATAATTTTAACTGTTGTGCGATGCTCTGCTCATTCTCCCCTTCAAGTACTTTCAGCAAAAGCGATAATTTCGTAACCTCCACTGCCTGTGTGTCAATGTCAACGCCGTAGATGCTGTTGAGCAATATCCTTTTTCGTTCTGGCGTTGTGAGCCGGTACTCCTTTTCCCGTGCTTCATATAGCCTTGGATTCTTGCCATAGCACCACTTCTCATGCCAGTTCTTAGTGTACCAATCACGGTGCCAATCCAACAAATATTGATAAGCACCTATCAAGAAGGACCCTGACCCGCAAGCAGGATCAAGAATGCGAAGTTTTTCAGCTTCCCAAGGGGTTTTATTTTCAAGCAGCTTGCCCACCGTATTCTTTACAATGTAGTCCACAATGTACGTCGGCGTATAAAAAACGCCGCCTGCCTTTTTCACCTCCGGCTTATCTTCTACTTTTGCCTGGTGCCCGGTGGTAAGGCGGATCACCTTGCCCAGGAATTGTTCGTATACCTGGCCCAGGATGTCGGCGGGCAAGACTGAAAACTCATATGCGCTTTCGGGGTAGTACAGGTTCTCGATTATCTCCTTGAGCACTTTATCGTCTATGTCGAGCGAAAGCGTCGTGCTGTCAAGCGTTTCCTCTCGTCCCTTTTCCTCGCGGAAATGGAAAATGCCAGAGTTGTACCGGTCGTCCGCTTCGCGGAAAAGAACGCAAAGCCGCTTGTAAACGTTTTCGCCGTTCAGGTGTGATTGGAGCCTGCCATAATCTTCTATGCCGCGGTCTTCGCAGATGCGCAGGAAGATAAGGCGGTCGATGGTGCGCTGGACCGCGAAGTTGAGTTCGCGCGTGGAAAGCTTTTCGTTGCGGATCGCTATGTTGCGCGCGAGCATGTCGCGCCAGTTCTCTATTTCGGAAAGGAACGAATCGTCTACCTCGGTGGTCCCTTTTTTCGCCCTGTTTGTTTCGGCATACCGGTCGAACGATCCTTTGAGGACCGCATCTTTCGAGAAGATAGACGCTATTTCTTCCCAGCGTTTTTCGTATTCATCATACTTTATGTAAAGGATTCGTCCGATGCTTGCCTTGTCGGTCTTGACCGGTTTGAGCCTGCAATCATACACCGCGAACTCTTCGAAATCGGTGAGCACCGAAAGCGGCAGCTTTGCCGACCATGCGTAGCGGCGGAGCTGAAAAGCCGGGCTGATATCATCTTTGATATTTACAAAAGGCTTTTTCGCCTCCACGAAGAACTTGCGCGTCCCTCCCACCCGGAAGGAATAGTCGGGCGCCTTGGTCGCGGTTCCGACCTTTACCGCGTCTTCGTGGATGACTTCCTTGTACGCTTCGGCAAAGCCCTGCTTGTTCGCAACGTCCCAGCCGAGCGCTTCGAAGAACGGGTTGAGGAATTCCTGGCGGAGCTGGGTCTCGTTGTAGGAGGCGGCGGAGTAGGATTCCTTGTTTTGAGAGAATCTCTTGACCAAATCGCGGATAGGATCGAGGTTGTAGTTCATGAACGGATCCTATTTGATATGATAAGCATCCATCTTCAAACGCCAGGCGCGAGCGGTTTTTACTAAAGCATTGCCTTACTGATCAAAATAAATCCATCCACACCCTGTTCCCAATTTTTAATTACCTTTTGTCAGTTTTCCGTTTTTTGACTTTCGCGTTAGGGGCGACTGGAGGTCCCGCCAAAGCGGGATGCCGCCCGGACTCTTAATTGTAGATTTTAGATTGATGATTGTAGATTGAAAAAACATTCCGGTTGGTCTTCGCATTTCAAATCTACATTCTACAATCTACATTCTGCAATTAGATGGCCCGAGGCCGAAGGCCGACGACCCTTGTGACCCTTGGAAATCCCTGACGAGGGAGAAGCACCCGAAGGGGTGGACCGGAAGGACGACGCCTCGAAGCACCCGGAGGGGTGGAACCGACCCCCCTGAAGAGCCGCTCGGCAGTGCGGCTCTTCAGGGGGGAACGCCCAACTGTATTTAGATATTATGCCCTTGCTCTCCGCTCGACACTCCTCGCATGGTGGACAAACTCCTCCGCCCTCGCAAGCACCGACACGTGGCCTGCCGCACTGCGAAGTCCTTCTTTATTGATGCAAGCGACGGACATGCGCTTGACAAAGCTCTCCACGCCCAGGCCCGAGGCGAAGCGCGCGGCGCCGCCCGTGGGCAGCACGTGGTTGGTGCCCGCGAAATAATCGCCCAGAGCGACAGGCGAATACGGACCGAGAAAAATCGCGCCAGCGTTGCGGACCAGGGCGAGGTCTTGTTTGCAGGTGGCAGTCATTATTTCCAAATGCTCGGGAGCGCATTGGTTGACAAAGTCTATACTTTGAGTGCGGCTGCGGCCGAGGCAGATGCAGAGCGAGAAAGGGCCGAGTTTTTCAAAAACCGTACGCACCGGCGACCTTCGGATTTCGGCCGCGACCGCGGCCTGCACGCGGCGGGCGAACGCAGCGTCTTCGGTAACGCAGAAGGCGGTCTCGTCGCCGCTGCCATGCTCGGCCTGGGCAAGAAGGTCGAGCGCCACCCACGCGGGATTTGCCGATTTGTCGGCAAGTATGATCACCTCGCTGGGGCCGGCCACCGCGTCGATGTCCACTGTGCCGTATACTGCCTTCTTTGCAAGCGCGACATACAGGTTGCCGGGGCCTACGATTTTGTCAACCGCGGGAACACTCTTTGTCCCGTACGCAAACGCCGCAACCGCCTGGGCGCCGCCCATGCGGTAGACTTCGTACGCACCGAGCAGATCGAGCGCAAATGCAATGCCCGGATCGAGCTCGCCCCTGGGCGGGGTCGCGACCGCGATTTCGGAAACGCCCGCGATCTGCGCGGGAATCACGTTCATGAGCACGCTTGACGGATACAACGTGTGTCCGCCCGGAACGTACACGCCCGCGCGCCGGACCGGCCTCACGATCTGGGACAGCTCGCCCTCCGCAGTCCGCATGCTGAAAACGCAGGGCTTCTGCCTTTCGTGATACGCGCGGATGTGCTTTGCCGCCTCTGCGCATGAGCGCCTGAATGCAGCGGGTGCGAGACGCGCGCGAGCCCGAATGTACGCGCGGGAAACCCGTATTGTCCTGCCCGAAACCAGGGTGCCGTCGAATTTCCTTGAATACGCGAACAGCGCCGAGTCGCCGCGCCTTTGCACGTCGGCAAGAATTTTTGCCACGACCTCCTGCGCGCGGCCTTCGCGCGCCTGCCGGGATTCGCTGATGCGGCGGAGCATTCGTTTGCCGGAGGAGCTGGAAAGGTTGATGATGGGAATGGGTTTCATGAAACAATGTGTCCTATCGTTTTTCAAAATTGTAGAATGTAGATTGTCAGGAGTCAACGGTACTTGTCAATTGTTCTCATGTCTTGAATCTACACGCTTCAACCGAAAGGGCGCTGTGAACCAAGGCCGCTGAATAATATACATAATCGAAACCAAAGAGCGGCTTTTGCGCTCCGCCCTACCCCAGCCGCTCGATGAACCTCATTGCCGTTATGTCAATTTCCTCTTTGCCCACCACCGCATCAACCAGCCCTATCGCCAGCGCATCGGCAGCGAGCATCGACGCGCCTGTCAATATCATTTCCATCGCCTTCCCGTACCCCACCAGTCTTGTGAGCCGCACCGTGCCGCCGCACCCGGGCATGATGCCGAACGTCGCCTCGGGCAGGCCGAGCACGGCGCTATGTTCCGCAATGCGGTAGCGGCAGGCCAGCGCCAGTTCCAGCCCGCTCCCCAGACAGCAGCCCCGGATGGCGGCGACCGTGGGAAACGGCAGCGAGGCGATCGCGGAAAAGCTTTCGCTGTTGTCAACAAGCGTGCGCATCCCCTTCCCGCCGGACGACCGGCCGAGCATCGCGCGCAGTTCGCTCAGGTTTGCGCCGGACGAAAAATGGCGGCCCTCGCCGCCAACGATCATGCCCTTTACGGGCAGGGGCGCAAGCGCGGGTACGACGCGCGACAACTCGCCGAAAAACGCGCTGCCCATTTCGTTTTTCGGCGGGGCGGAAAGCACGAGATGCGCCATCAGGCCTCTGCGGATCAGCGTTATCGGGCTCTCAGGCATGCACCGACTCCTTTGTGGAAATCACTGCAAGTCCGAATGCGTGGGTTGCGGTATGGGAAATCGAGATTCGAATGGATCGCCATGCGGGAATTCGAGACCGCACCTGCGGCGACGGCGGCAACAGCCGCGGATGGCCGGTTGACGAATGCGTCAGGCTGATATCGCGCAGGCTCATACGGACGCCATAGAGGGCTGCGGCAAGGGTCGCGACCGCTTCTTTCGCCGCAATCATTCCCGTAACGGTGCGGAGGGGAACCGCGGACAACCGAGACACCTCTTTGGAGGGAAAGCTCATGCGTATCTGCCGTGTCTTGGATTTCATGACATAGCGCCAATGGCACGATTTCGAGAAAGGAATGGACGCGTGCAGGTTCATGGTGCTCTGGCATTCCGAACCCGTCCCCCAGCGTTGTTTCTTTTACTCCTCGTCATTCGCCTCCCGCGCCGCCTCGCAGAACAGTTCCGTCTCCCTCGCCAGGGCATCGGCACAAGACAGCCGCCGCGCGTTGTGGATGGATTCCATGATCTTCCGTATCAGCCGGCAAGACCGGCCCTCGGTGAGCCGCTCCAGAAACTGCCGCGCCTCGCGCTCCACTGCGGCGGGCGGGCAGCTTTTGTCAATGATTCCCATGGACAGCGCTTCGTCTGCGCCGATCATTCTGCCCGACACGGCAAGGTCTATTACGCCTGCCCTGCTCATTTTCTCCTGGGCAGCCACGGTCCCGCCCAGCCCGGGCATTAGATCGCTCCCGGATTCGGGAAACCCGAACATGGCCGTTGCCGCGGCGATCCGGAAATGGCAGGCAAGCGCGATTTCGAGACCGCCGCCCAGGCAGCTGCCGCGAACGGCGGCCGCGACAGGAACCGTTGCGTACCGGATGATGTCGAGCAGGGCCTTGCCCTTGTCAAGGTTCCGTTTAAGCAATGTACCATCGCGGGCCATCTCGTCAAGGCGCTCTTTGGACGCACCGGCGCAGAAATGCCGTCCCTCGCCCGTCACCGTCACGGCTTTAAGTTCAGGGCTGGACAAAAAGTCACGCAGGACTCCAGGGCGCTCGAACTCCGGCTCCGGAAGGTAATTGAAGGGCGGATTGGAAAGAACGATGCGCCCGATGGCGTTGTCTATTGAGTAAAGGAGTTTCATGTGAGTTTCTCCTGCTGCGGTCGAATTGAGCTTATGTCAGGGAGCGTCAGAAGGCTCGAAATACTCATACCCGCCCTTGGTGCGGATCTCTCTTCAGCGTCTCCGCGATGCGCGGCCTTCCTTCACGGGCATGATTGCCTGCTCTAGCGTCACGTCTGCTCCCAGTACCGAGTCCAGCACCAAGTCCAGATCTGTTGTGCTGATTTGCCGCCGTCCAAGAAACAGAGAGGCAAGTGTTGATAAATAGATAATACAGGCTGGTCGACAATTCCTCGCGTTCCCGGCTGTCCAGCTTCCTCCCCGACCTCCATCGTCCAATCGAACCATCGAAGGCCGCCAGCCCGCGCGACAGCGTTTCGAACTGCGCGCTTGCTGGCGCGGCCATGCGCGACCGGTAGTTTGCAACCGAAGCGGCAACGACCGCCGAGCCGACCTTTCGCGCGAATTCGCACATGCCAAAGCGGCACAGGGGCGACGAGGACGCCGCGTCGGCATCATCATACGAAATGCCGCGTTCAATCGCGGCGAAGACTTCGTTCTGAAGCGGCAGGAGAAGGCGGTTCACTGCAAAAGCGTTCGCCTCATTCTTGTACGATGCAGGTAATGCCGTTTTCTTTACAGAAAGCAATCGCCGAGTCGCGTTTCGACCCTGGAAGGTCAGGCGGGATGACCAGTTCGGCAAGCCCGGTGAGTTCAAGCGGGTAAAACACATGAAGGCCAAGGCATCCCTGTTTGATCGCAGAGGGAAGGATTGACGACGAAGACGAGAACAGAAGGCAATCCTTGCTTGAATGTCCAGCGAGACGGTTAAACACGTTATGCTTGACATCAAGCGATTCCCTGGTGCATTCGAATACCACGTCGAATGATTCGTTTTTCAGTTCGTCGTACAGTGCGAAGGAAGCGCTCATCTCCCGCACGGCGCCGCCGGAATATTTCATCAAACTTTGAACGTGCTTGCTGATCCACGTCTGAAGCTCGATGAGCCGATTCTCGCCGGCCGACACCCAGCACACGGCATGTCCCTTTTTGAGGAAAAACATCCCCGCGTCGCGGGCGATCTTCCCGCTTCCGGCAATGCAGATGGTTGTGCTCAAACAGCGTTGCTCCTGGTTGCTCTCTTGACCGTGATATAGCGCAGACGGTTGGGAATGAACCTTCCGTTCTGGCGCAGGGAGATGCCCGGCCCGCACTCGTACACCGTGGTGACTCTCATGGCGGCAATGGTCTCTGTCACCTTCTGCCAGTGCACGGGCGAGGAAAAGTTCTTCACGACGAACTCCACAAGGTCGCCGGCCTTGACAAGCGGCTTCTGGTCGATGGAGGAGATCACCGGCACGGCCGCGTCGCAAAACGAAAAATCCTCCAGGACGCGGACAAACCTGGCCGATGCGCCGCCGATGAATTTTGGATGATGGTATGGGATGCTCACCCTGAAGGTGACCGTGGAGAGCGCGCCTTCGGTGCGTGCCTCGGCAAAAAACGCCTCGATGTCCGCTTTTGTGCCGGAAAACACGCCGCATGTCTCGTTGTTGGTGTTGGTGCGGCATATCGACGGGAACTTTCCGGATGCGACGATTCGATCCGTGTCCGATTGCAAGAGCCCCACCACGGCGCCCATGGCGTAGGCGCCGCCGGCGCATTGCTCCTTCATGATGTCGAACACGGCGCCGACAACGGACAGGCCTTGGTCGAATGCCAGGGCGCCGGAAACGGTTATCGCAGCGTAGATCCCGAGGCTGTACCCCGCGACCGCCGCGGGCGACACGCCCGCACGCCGGTGCGCCTGGGCCACGGCGTGCGAGTACGCAAAGGTAAAAAGCTGGCTGTTGCGTTCGTCAAGTTCTGAAAGCAGGCCCTTGTCCAGGGTTTGCTCAAGGTCGATCCCCGCCGCACCGGACGCCTTGACAAGAAACGGCCGCATCACCTCCCGGTGTTTCGCGTAGAACGCCGCTTCCGCGCCGCAGGGTTCGACTGCGGCGCCGGGAAATACAAATGCTGATTTTTGATTTTCAATCATAATAATACAAATACCTTGGGCGTTCCCCCATGGAGAGCCGCACTGCCGTGCGGCTCTCCATGGGGTCGGTCTCCCTGCGGGCTCGGCTGTTCGCCTCGTTGCCGGACCGCCCTATGCCTGACGGCCGGGTCGGCCGGCAATTCGCTCCAGCTCACCCTCCGGTCCACCTAACGCGCGGCGGAAGGATTCTTTTAAGTCAATTACCTTTTGGCGCCAAACGGTCGCCTCACCCCGTCCGCTGTCGCGGCCACCCCTCTCCACAAGTGGAGAGGGGAAATGTGCTTTGTTCTCCTTGTATTCCCGGGGCGTTGCCCCGGGCTGGGATATTCCACCACGTTGTGGTGGATTGAAGAACCCCGCCCCAAGTGGCGGGGATCTTCCATAGCTAAGGAAATAGAATAATAAATATTCGCCCGCATTCCCCGCGCCAAGTCGCGGGGAATGCGCGGGCTGTGCTATTCAAACAAGCCAATTCCTCTTCCGTCAACAACCGCACTACGCGGGTGCCCCCACACAGGTGCTTGATTCTTGCAGCTACCCTCTCTTGGGGTGCACCCAGGAGGGGGTGTGGGTGCCAATGTCGAGACATCAGATTTAAATCATGACCTTGAGTCTCGACATGGCACCCCAGGGGGATACTTCCCCCACCAAAATATTTTCTAAGAACTAATTTTTTACTATTGAATATCCTGCCTGCATAAACTTGCTGACCTCTGTCACAAAACTTACGATTCTATCCCCTTTGTCAATGTGCTCGTTCTTTATTATTTCATCAAGACAGATAAACACCATGGGCGGGCCGCAATACCCGAGGTCGCGGAGCCTCGAATACAGCGCCTCGCGTTTAATGCCGATGCTCACGCATTCGTCCATGATGGATTCTATAATGTGCCGCGTGGGCATGTTAACCTGAAACAACTTTATTTTGTCAACGGGCACGTTTCCGCGCGCGAGCATCCGCTTGAGGCCGTTGAAAAATACCGAGCCGTCCTTCTCCTGGAACACCGGAGTCGACAGCGCGTTGCGGAACTTCTGGCGCAGATGATGGCGGCCCTCGGCAAACTCGCGGTCGGGCGGGAGCCACAGTGCGGGACGCTCGTTGTACATGAGCGACGGTCGTTTGCCGCCCACCGATTCGATAAAGGTGAATTCCAGCTCGTATCCGGCCGACCGTGCACGGTCGGCGGTGACAACGGCCGCGCCGCTGCCGTCGCAGAGGAACCAGCGCAGAAACAGCGATTCCTTGTCGACAAGCGGCTGGTTGTAGTATTCGGCGCGCAATTCCGACGACGAGATATTCGACGACAGCACGAGCGCGTTTTTATTTTTTCCGCCCGCGACAAGCTGGTGCGCAAGGTACAGCGCCTTGTAGGCCGACGTGCAGTTGGCGTGGATCGACAGCTCGTCGCACCTGTCAATGCCCAGCGCCTCCTGGATGCGCACCGACGCGGTGGGCATCTGGTCCTGGTGCGCGCTGCCGTAGCAGATGAGGTCGATGTCCGCAGGCGCCATTCCCGCTGCGTCAAGCGCTTTTCTCGCGGCCTTCACCGCCATGGTGACGTTGTCTTCGGTAAACTCGCGCGTGACAGGGTCTATTGCGTAATGCACATACGAAACGTCGAGGATCTCGCGCATCACCGGCGTTCGCGACGCATACCACTTCTTAACCCCCGCGGGGGCGGCGTCAAGCGGCCCGAGCATTGCGTCGATCCTGTCGAAGGGAATGGGGTCGCCCGGGAGAAATGCGCCGGTGCCCGCGAGATAAACGGGGCGGCTCATAGCCTGGCGAACACGCACACGCCGTTGTGGCCGCCGAACGCGAATGAATTCGACATCACGGCGTCAAGCTGCTTTGCGCGGCACCGGTTGGGGACGTAGTCCAGGTCGCATTGCGGATCGGGGTTTCGCAGGTTGAGTGTCGCGGGCACGATGTTTTCGCACAGCGACAGAACGGCAATCACGGCCTCCACGCCCGCGGCGCCCGCGAGGCAGTGACCGGTCTGCGGCTTTGTTGACGACACAGGAATCGATGCAGCCGCGGTCCCGAAGACCGTCTTGATCGCCTGGGTCTCGTACACGTCGTTGTACCCGGTCGACGTGCCGTGCGCATTGATGTAGTCGATGTCGGCGGGTGAAAGCTGCGCGTTGTCGAGCGCGCGTTGCATGGCGAGGGCCATGCCGGTTCCGCCGGGCTGCGGTGAAAGCATGTTGTATGCCTCGCTCGACAGACCGGGACGGAACATGCGACCGTATAGTTTCGCGCCGCGTTTCTTGGCATGGTCTTCCGATTCGACAACAAGCATGCCCCCGCCCTCGCCCATCACGAAGCCGCTGCGCTTCGCGTCGAACGGCCGGCTCGCGTGCTGCATGTCGTCCTTTTCCTCGGAGAGGGCCATGATGCTCTGGAATCCCTCGACGTCCGCGTAGTTGATCGACGAATCCGCGGAGCCCACGACAACGGCATCGCATTGGCCGGTCAAGATCAGGTCCATGGCGCCGGCCAACGCGTACGCGCCGGAGGAGCAGGCGGTGCTCACGGTGTACGACGGGCCGCGGTACTTGTTGCGCAAACTTATCCACGACGACGACGCGTTGGCCATGTTCCTCAGGATCCGGTGCTCGTCCTTGCCGGGTTTGTCCCAGAAATATCCGGTGCCTGTCGCGCCGGTAATAACCCCGATGCGCGCAGCGTCAATTCCGCTTTGCGCAAGGCCTGCGTCGGCAATTGCCATTTCGGCCGTGACCACCGAGATCATGGTGGCGCGGGTCATCTGCGACCGGCTCCGCGGCTTTATGGAAGAGAAAAGCCCTTCCGCCTCCGGTGGCAGCTCAACACCGAAATCGCTGGTGAGACCCTTGGTATCGAACAGGGAGAAGCGCTTCACGGGATTGCTGCCGCTAACGAGCGCCTTCCAGCACGAGGAACAATTAAGGCCCAGTCCGGTAACAAGACCAAGGCCGGTAATGACGATCGAATCAGCCATGACGCGGAAAATCCTGAATGTTAATGAGTTGACAGGAGCGCGTTGATTTTCTCAACGTACTTGTCCGGCGCGGGAATCATGATCTTGTTTTTCGGGTCCACAAAGCAGAGGCCCGTGGAAGCCCGCGCGATAAGGTCCTTGTCCCTGCGGATTTTATAATACAACACCATGCGGTAGTTGTCAAACGATTTGAGGGAAACCGAGACCGTCAGGCTGTCCTGGAAGAACGCGGGCTTCTTGAAATTCATTTCCAGGTGGTACAGCACCACGGTCATGTCTTCGGCGGAAAGATCGAACCCCAGGGTCGTAAAGTACCGCACCCGCGCGCGCTCCAGGTACGAGACAAGCCTGGCGTGATGCGCAATTTTATACGAATCGACGTCCTCGAACTCGACGGTGACGGGCATGGAGAACTCGTGCAGGGGTGATTTCATGAAGGCTTAAAATACACGAGGCGGAGGTATGAAATCCAGAGGAGGCAGTGCAAGGATAAAAACATGGTCTGGGCGGGGGAAGTATCCCCCTCGCTCCGGCCCGGCGCGCTCATCGTATGCCTTACTCGCGTTGAAACGCGCCGGTCCTCCGCTACCCCCTCCTGGGTAGCCGCCTTGAAAAAGTAGTTGCAAGACCATCCATTGTTGTGGCGGCACCCACGAGGAAGTAGTTGAGAGGTTGAGGAGTTGAGAAGAAAGAGCGTTGAAAAGTTGAATAGTTGAAACGTTGAAGAGTAGAAAATGCAAAGATGAAGCCCTTACTAATTTGTTGCAGATGCCGATTGGCGCGAGAATAGGTAATTGACTGATAAGAACATCGTTGCCGCGCGTTAGGCAGGACTGGAGGCCGCGCTGGAGCGCGGTGCCGCCCGGACCCGGCCCTGTGGGCCATAGGGCCGAGGCGGCCCGAGGCCGAAGGCCGAGACCGGAGGGAGGGCCGACCCGACCCCGAGCTTGTCGAGGGGGAGGGGAACGCCCATCTCTTTTTTTATTGGCTCCACCTCCCCCACCAATAATCACGACTTATCTCATATTACTACATAGTATTTTACCTAACCCATCAAGACCAGGAGCCCTTTATACATGCCCGACCTGACCGCACAGCAGGAATCCGACATCCGCACGCTCGTGTACGGCTTTTTCGCCGATGAATGCGACATCGATTCGTCGAAGCTCACCGACGCCACCAACATCATCGAGGAGCTGGAGGGCGATTCGCTCATGCTTTTATCCCTGCTGGAAATCGTGCGCAAGAAGTACGGCCTCAAGATAGAGCTCAAGACCCTCGGCAAACACCTCATGAAAAAGCCCGCGAGCACCATCGGCCAGGTGGTGGACCTCACCCTCAAAATCGTGCGATATGGCGACGACATCGTCAACGTGGACGTTTAGCTCCTGCTGCCGCCTTGTTTCCTGCGGCATCGATGCGGAGCGCGTCGGCCGGTTCCGGCGATGGAGCAGGGACGGCTCGGCCTTTATGCCGTTCGTGTTTACAAGAAAGGAACGCAGCCGCTGCAGGCGGCTTTCCGACCCGGCGGCAGGGCTCTGCGCCGCGTTCTGCGTCAAAGAAGCATTGTACAAGGCGATTGGCCGGCCGTATAACTTCACCGACTGCGAATTCCTTCCCGGCCGCGGCCGGGCGTCAGGCTCGCTTGCCGTCTCGCGCCGCCTGGCCCTGGACCTGCGGGGCGCCGTGCCTGTCGCAAAAATCCTGAGGCCCGTGCAAGGCCATGTCACGGCCGTGGTCTACCTCCTGGGCGCGGCATGAACATCCTTCTTGTCAATCCGCCCCGCTCCCCCGAAAACGCGATCCTTGCGCACGCGCCCGAAGCGGCGAAACCGTTCGTTCACAAGAAACTCGTGGGCCCGCCGCTGGGGCTGCTCACCGTGGCATCTGCGGTGCGCGGCCATAACGTTACCGTGCTCGACATGAAGGCCGAATACGACCTGAACCCCCAGGCGCCGTCGCCCGAGGAGCTTGTCAGAAAGTACTGCGAAGACCTGCGGCCCGACATCGTGGGCATCACCTGCATCGCGTCGGAATTCCCCGCCTGTACGCGGATACTCGCGTCGGTAAAGCAATGGAAGGCTGGCGTCCTTACGGTTGCGGGCGGCCTCCATGCCTCGCTGTGTCCCGAAGATTTTAAAGGGACCGCGGCCGACATCGTTGCCGTGGGCCAGGCCGCGCACGCGTTCCGCGAGATCGTGAGCGCAAAGGCTGCGGGCGGCGACTACCGGAACGTGGCCGGAATTTTTACAAACTCACCGGACGGGTTTACGTGCTCCGCGCCCGCGCCGCTTGCAAAGGATTACGGCAAAGACGGATACATTTTGCCCGACCGATCCTTTATCCGCAGGTGGATCACTGCCTACCGCCTGCCGCACAACGACAAGAACATCACCTACGTCAACACGTCGCTCGGGTGCCCGTTCAAATGCTCGTTCTGCTCAATATGGCCGCAGTGGGACGGCAAATACTACCTGCGCGACATCGAAAGCGTTGTCGCCGAATTGCGTACGCTTTCCGAGTACGGCATCGTGCGCTTTGCAGACGCGAATTCGGTGATCGAGGAGGAGTATTCGGCGCGGCTCTTCTCGCGCATCGAAGAGGAACGGCTCGACAAGGAATTCGTGATGGACATTCGGGCGGACACGGCGGCAAAGAATCCGAAATTGATAGCACAGATGGCCAGGGCTGGGCTCAAGGTGGTGATCTGCGGCTTCGAATCGTTCCGCCAGAGCGAGCTTGCTTTATACAACAAGCGGCTCGACGCCACGCTCATCAAACAGGCGATTTCGGTGTTTCACGACAACGGCATATCGGTGCGGGGCAACTACGTTGTGCCACCCGATTACACCGACGAAGATTTCGACGCGCTTGCCGACTACGCGTCCTTGCAACGGGTCACCTATGCGGGGTACACCATCCTCACGCCCATGCCTGGCACGCAGCTCTTTAGCGACCTCAAAAAGGACATCATCGATTTCGACCTTGCAAAGTACAACTTCTTCAACTGCGTGCTCAAGACCAAGCTGCCGCTTGACAAGTTCCATGAGAAGGTGGGCGGATTATGGGTGATAAAAAAAGGGGATGAAGTAATATAGAGAAGAGAAATTCTTTTTTGCGGGGGAAGTTTCCCCCTCGCTCCGGCCCGGCACTCATATTTTCAGAGTTCATCTTTTTCCGCGCCGGTCCTTCGCTACCCCCTCCTGGGTGACCGCCTTGACAAAGTAGTTGCAAGACCATGCATTGTTGTGGCGGCACCCACGGAGAGTAGTTGAAAGGTTTAGAAGTTGAGAAGTGACTGGAAAGACACTACATGATATTTTGAGCATTCCGATTGGCGCAAGAATAAGTAGTTGACTGATGATAATAACGGTTGCCGCGCGTTAGGTGGACTGGAGGGTGAGCCAGAGCGAATTGCCGGCCGACCCCGGCCGGTAGAGACGCAGCGGTGCTGCGTCTCTAGGCATAGGGCGGTCCGGCAACGAGGCGGATAGCCGAGCCCGGAAGGAGACCGACCCCGGCTATGTAGAGGAGTAGCGCGCTACGCCTCTACATAGCCGGGGAAACGCCCAAATCCTATTCTATTCTTGCCGGTCAAACGATTCCGCCACGCCGCCGTATTGGTGACACTTGCCCGTTTGTGGATATTATTTTACCCTTAGATGAAACCGCTCCCGGCATCGCTCGCAATCCTTGCACTCCTGTGCGCCGCGGCCCCCGCGTTTACGCAGCCTGAGTTCAACGTCGTTTCGCTTGACGGAAGCGCAAAAGTCCAGCATGTCTCGAAGAAGAAATGGGAAAAGCTGACGGTCGATTCCCGCCTGCGCGACAACGACATGGTTGAAACCTATTTCCAGACCAGGCTCGTGGTGCAGTTCGGCTCGGGCAACGCGGTGGTGCTCGGACCAAATTCCAAGGTGCTGTTCAATGTCCGCGACCGGAAATCCGACAACGGCGCCGTGCTCTCCGAAGTGAACCTTACCCTTTTCGGCGGCGGCTGTTTTGTGAAAGCGGTTTCCAACTGCCGCGTCAGCGTGTTCACGTCGGACGCGGTGGGGGAAACGCAGGGCGGATCATTTTCCGCGGTCGTTGATCCAAAGACCGGGGAAACCGGGTTCAAGTCGCTGGCCGGATCGATGAAAACCAGAAACATTTCCCAGAAAGAGGAAACCACGCTTGCGTCCGGACAGACCACCTCGATTTTCCCCGGAAGGGAGCCCTTGGCCCCCTATGCCGTCACGGTGCGGGAGATCGTCGAACTCAAGCAGATCTTCGGCGACGACCGCATAGACCGCGAGCTCGGCGCCGCCGGCGTGAGGCCTGCAGAGGAGGAAGCCGGCGTCGGGCCTGCGACGGCCGGTGCTCCGCAGCAGTACGGCGGCGCCGGCGGCATGGGATACAAACGGGAATTCAGCGAGAACAGGCTCTGGGCGTCCATCATGACCGACCGCGACAAAGAAGAACTCAGTTTCGCGCCCTTTCTGCCGCCGGACGTTTCGACGGAACGGAAGATTGTCGTGCAGGAAACAAATGATCTTGCCATGGCCGGCGGCCGGTTGTTTCAATCGTATTCCTTTATTCCTTCGTATTCGAGCGGCATGTTCGGCGCAGGGCTCAGGCTCCCCATTGCGGCGAACTACACCGGCCGGCCGTTTTTCTACGATACAAAATCCCTTTCGGGATACCTCGACCTTGTCGATCACATCACCATCGGCCCTTTTTCCGATTCCAATTTTGTCAAATTCGGCCCGGTGCGGAACTACACGCTCGGCGACGGCCTGTTGGTTGACGGATACAACAACTGCAACCCGTATTCGATATTCCACCCGCTGGGGCTTATTGCCCAGGGCCAGCTCGGCGACTTCGGCCTCAAGGCATTCCTCGGCGACGTCGCCGCGCCTTCGCCGGGCGGCGCCTACCTGTCGTTCGAGCCGGAAATGTTCCATCTCGGGGCAGGGTTCTTCTTCGACCGCAACATGGAGTATGTGGAATCCGCCGACTCGACTGGTTTCCGCTTTGTTAACCTTCCCCGCGCCGGCTCCGCCACGGTCAGGCTCGACCCCTCCGCAGCGGCCTACATGTATCAGGTCGATTTCAACGCCGCGGCCATATCCACCTACGACCAGGTACTCGCGTTCGGCATGGCCTTCGCCCAGAAACTGGTCCCCAACCGCACCGACGGGTTCCTCCTGCGGGTCCCCACAGTGGAAGCGCGGATGAATTCCATGTGCTTCAAACTTAACCTCACCATACAGCAGGGCAGGATCGTTGAGGGCCAGTTCAATTCCTCGTACATGGCAAACCGCGAAATGCTTTTCGACACCGCGGCCGCCCAGGACACGCTGGTCACCCAGAATTCGGTTCTCAACACCAGAAGACTCGGCACGAAGCTCGAACTGTTCTACGGGATGAATCCCCTGAGGGGCCTGTCGTTTTCCCTTATGTATAAACAGAACATTTTCGAAAACTGCGCGCTCCTTTTGGACACGAACTACGCCGACCCGGACCTGTCCTTCGGTCTTTCCGTTTCCGTAAACGACAGCTTGTGGCGCCCCATACGGTACGGCGCCGCGTACGTGGAAGAGACGCACGGCGGCCTGTATCCACGCGGCGCGGTGATTCCCTCGTGGGGATTGCACGCCGGCCTCGACATCGTGACCAACCCGATTATCTTCGGTGTGGGCCTGTGCGGCGGGATGTCGTGGTATCTTCTCGACATGAACTCCAACAACAGGATCGATCCCGGCGACAATGTCGTGGAATTCTACCTCGGGCTGCGCTACGGGTTCCTATGACGTTTGCAGGCGACGCGTCACTTGACTCCCTGATCCGCCAGGCACTGGCCGAAGACCTCGGGCAGCGCGGCGACATAACGTCGCAGGCAATATTCGGCAAAGGAGCGCGCGCAAACGCGGCGATAAAAAGCAAGGCGAGCGGCGTTCTTTCGGGCATAAAGCTCCTTGAGCCACTCTTTCATTCTCTTGACAAATCAATATCGGTCACTATGCTGTGTGAAAGCGGGGCCTCGCTCGAGCCCGATTCGCGCATCTGCGCGCTGAGCGGGCCCGTGCACCCCATCCTTGCGGGCGAGCGCGTTGCGCTCAACTTTCTCCAGCACCTGAGCGGCGTGGCGACCGCCACGCGGCTCCTCGCAGCCGAAATCGCCCACACGCGGGCGAAGCTGCTTGACACACGCAAGACCACTCCCCTTCTCCGGGCGCTCGAGAAGGAGGCTGTGGTCCACGGCGGCGGCCTCAACCACCGTTTCGGCCTGTTCGACATGATCCTTGTAAAGCACACGCACGTGAAGGCCGCGGCCGGCGTGGCGGCCGCCGTGCGCAAGGCGCAGGCATTTGTCAAGGAGTCCGGCCTTGCCGTGAAGATCGAGGCCGAAACGCAGACGCTGCACGAATTCGAGGAGGCGCTCGCCTGCGCGCCCGACAGGATAATGCTTGACAACATGAACATCGCCGACACGGCTGCGTGCGTAAAACGCGCGCGGGCTTCGGCGCCGGGGATTGAGCTTGAGGCAAGTGGCAATGTGACTGTAGACACCATTGTCGCCATCGCCGAAACAGGCGTGGATTTCATTTCGGTCGGCGCGATAACCCACAGCGCGGCGATCGTTGACATGCATCTGGTAATTGAATGAAGAGATAAGAATGACTTGGGCGTTACCCTTTGGTAGAGGCGAAATATATTTCGCTTCTACCAAAGGGTCGGCCCTCGCTCCGGTCTCGGCCTTCGGCCTCGGGCTGCCTGCCACGATGGCCCTCCGGGCCGTGGTCAGGCAGCACCACGCTCCAGCGCGGCCTCCGTTCCGGCCTAACGCGGCGCAGAGGAGTGCTGGCCAATCCTGCCACCCCTCTCCGATCGGAGAGGGGACGGGGGTGAGGTTAGAACGAATCGTACAAAAAGTTTCCTCAACTGTTGGAATCAGCGCCGACCCTGATGCCGGAGGAATTGCATCACCCATGAGCACATCCGACCATTTATCTACCATTCGCTCCCTCCCCTTTGTCGAGCATCTTCACCACTTTGACGTCCTCGATTCCACCAATGCGTTTGCCAAGAACCTGCCGGCCTATCCGGAAAAGGGCATCGTCGTCGTCTGGGCAACCAGGCAGACCGCGGGCCGGGGACAGCGCCAGAACACGTTTTTCTCTGAAGTAAATGGCGGGCTGTACGCGAGCGTGGTGTGTCCCCTCAAGGACCTTTCATCGCATTTCTCCTTGAACCGTTCGATGAGCCTTGCGATTTTCGACGGGATAAAGGCCCTCGCGCCCAAGGCTGCGCTTAGCGTCAAGTGGCCCAACGACATCTACTGGGGCGACAGGAAAATCTGCGGCATCCTTCTGGAAACCGTGCCTTCCCGCCCGGGCTTCATCGTGATTGGGTTCGGCATCAACGTCAACATTGCGGCCAGTACCTTTCCGCCCGATGTAAGCCGCGTCGCGACGTCGCTTCTCATGGAGACGAAGAAACGGCACGCAATCGGCGGCCTGCTCTGCGCCATTCTCAAGCGGTTCTGGAAATATCTGCCGCTTGACGCGGGCGCCGCGCACCTGCTGTATGCGAACCGTCTTTACGGACAGGGGTCCTTCTGCGAAGTGCACGGCACAAAAGGAATTTTCACCGGCGTGCTCGAAGACGGAAGAATGCGGCTTTTTGCCGGGCACAAGGAGCTCCTCCTGTCTACTGGACCAGTACGGTTCCCAAGCCGGCTGTGACGGCCGGCACGTCCCCATATATTTTTGTTGTATGGCAAATACCCTCGTTCTTGCAATTGACATCGGCAACACCAATACGCATGCAGGAGTGATCGACTGCGGCAAGCTTTCCTGCCTGCGGTCCGACGTGTTCCCCACTAAGGACGCGGTCCGGCGTCTCGGCGGCTCGCTCAAGGATCTGGCTTCCGCAGTCGGCGGCGCAATGTCCCTTCCCGTTGTGGTGTGCTCTGTTGTCACAATCGGCCGCAGCGCCGTTGCCGGCGCCATCGCCGAGGCCGGCTGCAATCCGCCGGTCTGGTTCGAACACACGCCGCGCTTTCCGATCAAAGTCTCCTACGACAACGCAGCCTCGCTCGGGCCCGACCGCCTTGCCGACTGCCTGTACTGTTGCACCGCACATCCGGGAAGAAGCCAGGTCATCATCGACGCGGGCACGGCCGTCACCGTGGACTTTCTCAAAAACGGCAACGAATTCAGCGGCGGAACTATAATGCCGGGCATCTCCACCCAGCTTTCGAGCCTGCACGAGCACGCCGCTGCGCTCCCGGCGGTGGAGCTTGACGAATCGGCAACAGAGTTTCCGGGCAGGTCCACAAAATCGGCCATGACGACCGGCGTGGTCTACGGGACCGCGGGCGCGCTCTCGTTTGTCGTGGCGCGGTACAAAGAACAATTCGGGAAAGATGCTTTGGTGATGGCGACGGGAGGGGCATGGAGGCATGTGGAGAAATTGGTGGGGTTTGAGTATGAATATGTGAAGGAGATGACGTTGGTTGGAACAGCGTTGTTTTTGAAAGTTGAAAGTTGAGAGTTGGAATTGAGAGTTGAGAGGATCGAAGTTGACAGTTGACGGTTGGCGGTTGACAGTGAAGAGAAGGGCTGAGGAGCGGGAAATGAATTTAGGATTTTTCTACCTGTAAGGAGATAGAACGGAAAACGTTGCCTTCTCAAAAAGATATTCGTTGACATGTAGCCACCGGAGGGTCACATAATGGCAAGTGCAACAATTAGAATCTTTCTCGTTCACGGAGATCCCAAGCGTCTGCGTACGGCCGAATTGTCAAACTGGACCGGAAAAGCTGTTGCTGGCCCGCGCAGCGAATTTGAAGAAGTTGTTCGTAGGGAAGAAGGCAATAATTCTGGCATTTACCTCCTTAGCGGAATCGATCCTGAAACAGGCAAGCCAGCGATATATATTGGCGAAGCGGAAAACATCAAGGACCGCGTAAAGTCCCATTTAGACAAGGATTTCTGGAATCAGATGATTTATTTCATAAGTAAAGATGAGAACCTTACTAAGGCTCATATACGCTATCTAGAAGGAAGACTCATCGAGCAAGCGCAACACGCTGGACGTGCAATTGTAATAAACAGTCAAAGCAGTGGTGCAAAACTGCCCGAATCGGATCGTGAAGACATGGAGGTTTTTCTAGAAAAGATAAATCAACTATTGCCCGTTCTTGGAAATGAATTACTGGTAACTTCCATTGGGAAAACAGGAATAGATAGAAAAGAAGGAATGTTGTACTGCGAAATAAAGGGCTTAATTGCGCAAGGGCATCTTACCCCAAATGGATTTCTTGTCATGGAAGGGTCTCAAGCCGTACTGGTTGAGCGGAAATCATCACAAAAGTATCCTTGGCCGATAAACATGCGTCAACGGCTCAAGGATGAGGGCGTTCTATCTTTGAAAAAGGATCATCTCGTGTTCACCCGCGACGAAGAGTTTTCCAGTCCGAGTGCTGCCGCAGCCGTAGTTCACGGTGGTTCCGCAAACGGCTTGATTGCCTGGAAAGACAAAAATGGTAAGCCACTGAAAGAGATCGAGTCAAAATAGTACAAGGTTGAGATGTCCATTAATTCACCGATTTGTTTCTTGATACTTTGAAGATTAAAAAATCAGTACAGGATTATACTCATGAACAGACATAACATCTTTTGCTTCACAACTGCCGCTTCAAGGGTGCGCGCAACGGGTGTTTCGGTCTTGCCACAGGCCCAACCACGCTGCACCCCGCGAAGCTCCCAAAGGCATTTCTATTCTTCATTTATCAATTACAAAAGTCGATTCTCAGGTGAATGCCATATCAATACGCTCTAACCGTTGAAGGCATAAAACCATGTTGAAAAAATTTCTCATCGTCACCAGTATTGCCGTAAGTCTTCTCATTGTCGCCCTCTTCCTCTGGGCCCTCTACATGGCCTCACCCACTTCCGCCAAACACATCAGTAAATACGAACATCCCCGCGCGGCGCTCATGATAATTGACATCCAGGAAGCATTGACCGGCTCCCTGTCCGCGCCGCCGTATCCGTACAAGAATTCCGCGGCATTGATCGCAGCCATCAACACCGCAATCCATCGCGCAGATTCCATGCACATGCCGGTGGTTATCGTGGATCAGGAATTTGGCGGCTTGCTGGGGACACTCTGGTCGAAGATGTTCCTCGGCGGCCGTTTGATGCGGGGAGCGCCCGGCGCAAAAACCGACGCCAGGGTGGTCGCCCCGATGGCAACAACGTTTCCCAAACCCAAGGGCGACGCATTTGCAAACCCGGACCTGGACCGCTACCTGAGAATCAACAGGATCGATGAATTGTACGTCACAGGTGTTGACGCGGAATTCTGCGTCATGCTTACCGCCCGGGGCGCGGTCAACCGGGGCTATAAAACGACAATTATCGAAAGCGGCATCGGACTGATGAATGAAAAGAACCGCGAAAAGGTCCTGCAGAAATACAGGAAGAATGGAATTGCCATGATTGACAGTCTGTATTAAGGTCGTCGTTTCCTTCCTGTCAACCTGCGTGTATTCTATCCTCCCTGCCGCTGTTCAAACCCTAAACGCATTTACGCATCCGCGCATCAACTCCTCAACGCTTCAACTTTTCAACGCTTCAACTCTTCAACTTTTGTATCGCCTTGTAAATATTCCTCTCAATGTCGCCGGCAATCATCGAATACTCGCCCAGCTCCTGTGCCGCGGCATCGCCGGCCTTTCCATGAAGGTATGCGCCAAGGATGGCCGCATCGGTCACGGTGCAACCCTGCGCCACGAGCGACGTGATTATGCCGCTCAGAACGTCGCCCGATCCCGCGGTTGCCATGCCCGAATTGCCGTACGGCGAGAGGAACACCGCGCCGTCGGGCGCTGCGATGATGGTCGGGTTGCCTTTGTAAAGAATGGTCATCGAGTATTCCGCTGCCTTTTTCCTCAGCTCTTCAACAATCTCAACCGGGCTTTTCGGCATTTCGGCAAACAGCCGCGCCCACTCGCCCGCGTGCGGGGTGATGAGCAGCGGCGCGGCGCGTGACGCAAGCTCGTTGCTCTTGCCCTTGAACGCATTGATGCCGTCCGCGTCGAGCACCACGGGCACCGGGCTCTTGGTCACCATCCTGCGCACCAGGGCCGACGTTTCATCGTCGTGGGAAAGGCCGGGACCGATGCACAGCGCTTGGCAGGTCGCGGCCTTGGAAAGCAGCCATTCCGATCCGGAAAGCGCCGCGCTTCCGGACTTCGTCTCCGGCAGCGGGTGGAGCACCACCTCGGTGAGCTTTGCGCCAAGCACCGGGACCGCGCTTGCGGGAGACGCACAGTGCACCATGCCGCAGCCGGTGCGGAGCGCCGCAACCGACGCGAGCGCGGCCGAGCCGGTCATGCCTGCCGAGCCGGCAAGCATGAGCACCACGCCGTGGTCGAACTTGGAGCCGCCGGGTTTGCGCGGCGGCAGCATTTTCCTGAGGTCGTCAACCTCGGGAAGAAACAGGCGCGACGAATTCTTCTCTACAATTTCCGGCGGATACCCGAGAGGCTTGACACGAAGCGAACCGACGAACGATTTCCCCGGATAGAAATACTGCCCTATTTTCGGAAACCCCATGGCGACGGTGACCGTTGCCTTCACGCACGGCGTTCCGGCCGTGCCGAGGTCGTTGTCCAGGCCCGACGGCGTGTCGGCCGAAAGCACCGGCACCTGCGCGGCGTTGACGGCCTCAATGACCTCGGCGTACAGGCCGCGGGGATCGCCCTTGGTTCCCGTGCCGAGCATGGCGTCGATGACGAGGCTGCACGAGTGCAAATTGCCAAGGTCGTCTACGTCGTCGAGGAACAGAAAATTACCTTCGCGGCCTGCGTAAGCATCGTAGGCGAGCCTGGCCTCGCCGGACAGGTCGTCCGGTTGACAAAGTCCAAAGCACATCACCTTGTAGCCCGCCTCAAGAAGCAGCCTGGCCGCGGCGAACCCGTCGCCGCCGTTGTTTCCGCCGCCGCACACCACCGTGATGTCGCCGCTGCGGGGGGTGATCACGAGCCTTCGCGCTTCGTCGAACAGGCCCGCGCCCGCCTCCGTCATCAGCGAGTACCCGGCGGCCGTGTTTCCGCCGATTGCTGCTTTGTCAATTTTCCGCATTTGGGCTGTAGTTAGAATTGGGATCATGTAAAGTCCTTTACCTTATTAATTCCTGGGTGGTATTTGTATTCAATAATATAGTATGAATCGAGGAGGAGTCAAATGGGTGGATAGATATAACGATACACTTGGCGGGGGAAGTTTCCCCCTCGCTCCGGCCCGGCGCACCTTTGATTTGTTGTTCACTTTCAATCACGCGCCAGTCCTCCGCTACCCCCTCCTGGGTGCACCCCAAGTGAGGCTGGTTGCAGGAATCAATCACCCATGTGAGGGCACCCTTGGAGAGTAGTTGTACCGGGCAATTTTCTTTCTTTGTCCCTTTGTCACTTTGTAACTTTCTTCCTGTGGCGACACCCAAGAAGAGTAGTTGAGAGGTTGAGAAGTTTAGGAGGTAAGAAGTGTGTTTTGGATACCGATTGGCGCAAGAAATGTTTATTGACTGAATAGATTTCCTATGCCGCGCGTTAGGTGGACTGGAGGGTGAGCTAGAGCGCATTGCCGGCCGACCCGGCCGTTAGGCATAGGGCGGTCCGGCAACGAGGCGAACAGCCGAGCCCGGAAGGAGACCGGCCTGAGCGCAGCGAAGGCAACGTCCAGCTTCTATCTCGCTTTACAAAGCGGTGCCCCCACCAAGCATCTTTTATATTATCAAATATGCACCGCCTCTTCATAGCCATAGATCTTCCCCGACGACGTTCGAGAATCCCTCGCCAACATGTGCTTCGGCGTGCCCGGGGCGAAATGGGTGTCCAAGGACCAACTCCACCTCACGCTCAGGTTCATCGGCGACGCCGACGAACATTTGTTTGCCGACGTCGCGGACATATTGCACAATGTCAACGCGTCCTGTTTTTCGCTCGCGCTTCGGGGCGTGGGATATTTCCCGCCGAGAAGAAAGCCGAACGTTCTATGGGTGGGCATCGAACCGTGCGAGCCGCTTGCGGCGCTGCGCGATTCGATCGAGAAACTTTTGGCGGAGCTCGGGCTTGAGCCTGAGGAACGGAAATACCACCCGCACCTGACGCTTGCGAGACTGCGGCCCGAGGCGCCGCTTGCGAAAATAACGGGCTTTCTTTCCGCGAACAACCTGTTTGCCGCTGAGAACGTGGCGGTGAACGAGTTCCACCTGTACTCGAGCGTGCTCATGCCCGCAGGAGCGGTGCATACGATTGAACAATCGTATAACCTTATTTAGTTGAAAGTGGAAGGTTGGAGGTTGAAAGTAACCGGATGATGGGTGGACGAGTGAATGGGTTGAAGATGGTGGAATTTGGTTATACCGAGCTTATTCTGTATTTTACATTCTGTCTTCTGCATTCCTCTTTTGCGGTCTCCCCTTCCCCGCCAGGTACTCCATTTTTTCCTTTCTCCGTTCCTCCATAAACGCAAACGCCGACGCTGCCGTTTCATTGACAATCAGCCGGGAAAGAATTCCCACTTGGCTTAGCAGAGGCCGCACCGAATCGTCGAGGCCGACTTCGTTGAGCGCGTGCGCATCGGAGTTGACGGCCACACGGCAGCCGGCCCGCTTGCATGCGCCGAGAAATGCGAGCATCCGTTCCGGAGACACGCGTTTGTTAAGGACCTTGGAGTTGTTGCATTCCAGCGCGATGCCGCGCGCCGACGCAAACGCGGCAAGCACGTCGAAATCCACCGGGTACTGGACGTCCTCGGGATGCGTCACGATGTCAACGAACGGGTTTGCTTCGAGCGCGGCCACAAGGAGCCTCGTGTTATGGCCGGTCGCTTTTCCCGCCGGAAGATGCGGGTGCAGCCCCAGAAGCACGATGTCGGCGTAAGCGAGCATCTTTTGCGGGAAGTCGATGGCGCCGTTGTCCGAGGCGATGTTGCTTTCAAGCCCCTTGAGCAGGCGGATGCCTTCAACGGGATTTGCGAGCCTGTCCCAGAACGTGGTGGGCGGTCCGGCGCCGAGCACGGGACCGTGGTCGGTGACGGCCAGCGCGGCAAGCCCGCGGGCCTTTGCTTCCGTCAACATCTCGACAATGGTGTGCAGGCCGCATTTGGAGAAAAGCGTGTGGGAATGGAAGTCGACGGGAAGCATGGTGGATCAGAAAATATACCTTTTCTTCCAGGCCCTTTCACCACCAATTTATTCGCGACTGCGCCGTCCCAAGATTCTTGAAAAAGCCCGGCCGTCGCTTTTGGAATGGTGAAGTCCTTTCCTCTCTTTGATTTTGTCCCTTCCATGCTTGAAAATGCGCCTTCACAAAGGTACAATCTTATTGCTGCCGGCCCTCCGGCACCGCGACATATGAATGAGCGGATCGCGCCTTCTGTTTGAAAAGAAAAATCATCACATGACGATCTTCCAAAAAGCATCTCAATTTGTTGCCGGTCCTCTCAACCTGAATAGGGCCCTTGAACAGCGACTTTTTACGACGGTCATGTTTCTCAGCGCGTGTGCGGGAGTATCGACCTTCACTGAAAATTGCATCCTCGGGTTCAATCTCCCTCTCCAATTTGTAACGGTTGCAATAGCGCTTGGATTTGCCGTACTCTGGCTATTTGCAAGACGCGGAAAATCATTTTCACTACTCATTTATCCAGCGGCAATCGGTTTTATCATTCTCGTTTCTATTGCATGGATTTTCAATGCCGGAAGCAGCGGCGGTGCGAATTTTTTCCTGCTTGTTGCCCCCCTCATCTTCTCGGTGTTCTCGCGTGGCGCGGGCCGCATCATCCTCATCGGCATTTACGCTTTGCTGGTTGTCCTTCTCTTTACGCTGGAACATTCAAACCCGAACATGATCATCGGGTATGCCTCAGAAACGGAGCGGTTGACAGACGTTGCCGCCTCCTTCTTGATGGCAACGATTCTCACCGTCACCTTTGTCCTGGTACTCCACCGGGGATACCGCAAAGCCATTGAGAAGTCCGACGCGGAAAAGAAGGCAAGTGAAAGCCGTTTCTTCGAAACCGCCGACATGCTGCCGGTGATGATCTGCGAGACGGGCAGCGACCTTTCAATTTCTTTTGTCAACCGGGCCGGCCTCGCACTCACCGGGTATAGCCAGGGCGAGCTCGGCCCCGGCCACACCGTGCTCGACCTCATTCATCCCGGCGACACGCCGCGTGCGCGGGATGAATTCTCCCGAACGCTTTCGGGCGACCATCTGCCCCTCCAGGAGTATCGGATCGTTCGCAAAGACGGGAAAACGCTCAGAACCCTCCTTCAATGCGACCACGTGTGGTCGAAGGGCTCGGTCGCGGGCCTGCGCATGTGCCTTGTTGACATAACGGAGCAGAAGACCCTCGAGGAGCAGTACCGGCAGTCGCAGAAGATGGAATCGGTGGGGCTGCTGGCGGGCGGCGTGGCGCACGATTTCAACAACATCATGTCGGGCATTTTCGGCTACGCGACGCTCATCAAGGCCCAGAATGCCGCCAGGGAAAAGGATGCGTTCGGCATAAGGCTCGACGAACAGATTTCGGCGGTCCTGAGGGCGAGCGAGCGCGCCACCGACCTTGTGCGGAAGCTGCTGGCTTTTTCCCGCCAGGGGTCCTACGAGGAGAAACCGGTCAACGTGCACGCGCTCATCGACGAGGTGACGACGCTTCTGTCGCACAGCATCGATAAACGCATCACCATTGCAAAGGCGCTCACCGCGCTCAACCCGGTCGTTTCGGGAGACCAGGCGCTCCTGCAGAGCGCGCTGCTCAACCTCGCCATCAACGCCCGCGACGCCATGCCCGACGGCGGAACGCTCACCTTTTCCACCCGGAGCGTCGTGTTTGACAAGCAGTCCGCGGACCCGCGGTCGCGGTCCGCCGCGCCCGGGAGTTACGTCGCCGTCGCCGTCGCCGACACCGGCGTTGGGTTGGACGACAGGGCAAGGGAACACCTCTACGAGCCGTTCTTTACAACAAAGGAACCCGGCAAGGGAACGGGGCTCGGGCTTGCCAGCGTGTTCGGAACGGTCAAGCGGCACGGAGGGTTCATCGAGGCGGAATCGAGTAAAGGCAAAGGAACGGCCATGACCTTCTACCTGCCTCAGGCCGCGTCCACGGCCGCGGTCGCAGCTCCTGCGCCGCACGCCGCCGCGCCCGGCCGCGCCCTGCATGTGCTCATCGTGGACGACGAATCCATGATTTGTGATTTTGTAAAGGAGTATCTTGTTTCGGAAGGACATCGCGCCACCGCGTTCACCGACCCCCAGGAAGCGGTGGAATGGTACCGGACGTCGTTCGCCGATGTCGACTGCATTGTGCTCGACATGAACATGCCCGTGATGGACGGCAAGGCCTGTTTTGCGGCCCTGCGCAAGATAAATCCCCAGGCAAAAGCGCTGTTCTCCACGGGATTCATGGTGGGCGACACCGCTGCGATTTTCCGGATGCCGGGCATCAGGGGATACGTCCAGAAACCGTTCTCGCTTGATGTGCTGATGCAATCCATTGTCCAGGCAGTCGACGGCGAGGCATCCTGACGCTCCCCTCCCCGCACGAAAGGACCAGCGCATGACCGCCACGGCCGGGCCTCCGCCTCGCGCCGTCCGCCCCATGGACCGGGGCACGGTGGACGCCGCCGGACGCGCGCTTGACGGACGCGGCAGGCGCGGCATGGGCCGGATACTCCCGTTTCTGGGGCCGGCGTTCGTCGCGAGCGTCGCGTATGTCGACCCGGGAAATTTCGCCACCAACATTCAGGCCGGCTCCGAATTCGGATACATGCTTTTATGGGTGGTGCTGGCGAGCAGCCTTATGGCAATGCTCATCCAGACCCTCTCCGCAAAGCTCGGCATCGCAACGGGGCATAACCTCGCCGAGCTGTGCGGCCTCCGGTTCCCGCGATGGGTCGCGGCCTCCATGTGGGTGCTTATGGAGCTGGTGGCCATGGCCACCGACCTTGCGGAGTTTGTGGGCGCGGCGATCGGGTTCAATTTACTTTTCGGAATACCCCTGCTTGCCGGCGGCGGGCTCACCGCAATCGCCACGTTCCTCATCCTCGGGCTGGAGCGGTTCGGGTTCAGGCCGTTTGAGGCGGTGATTGCGGCCATGGTCGGCATAATCGCGGCCTGCTACGGCGCCGAAACGATTCTCGGCGTCCCGGATTTCGGCGCAGCCCTTGCGGGCGCGGCGATCCCGCGCCTTTCCGGACGCGAAAGCGTGCTGCTGGCCGCGGGCATCCTGGGCGCCACCGTGATGCCGCATGCGATCTTCCTGCACTCCGCGCTCACCCAGGGACGCATCGTTGCCGCCGGCAAGGAGCGGATGCGCCGCCTGTTCAGGTTCGAGACCATCGACGTCACCGCGGCCATGAGCATCGCCGGCCTTGTCAATATGGCAATGCTCGTCATGGCCGCGGCGACCTTTCACGGCCGCGGGCTTGCGCAGGTGGCAACCATTCAGGACGCGCACCGAACGCTCGAGCCCCTGCTGGGAAGAGCGGCGGGCGTGCTGTTCGCCGTGGCCCTGCTCGCGTCCGGGCTTTCGTCGTCCACCGTGGGCACGGCCGCGGGCCAGGTGATCATGCAGGGGTTTGTGCGGCGGAAAATACCGGTGTGGGTGCGGCGGCTCGTTACGGTGGCGCCGTCGCTCGCGGTCATCGCGGCAGGGTTCGACCCGACCCGCACGCTTGTCATCAGTCAAGTAGTGCTCAGTTTCGGCCTGCCGTTCGCCTTGGTGCCGCTCCTGCTGTTCACCGCAAACCAGAGGTTGATGGGGCCGCTGGTCAACCGCGGGCCGACCACCGCGGCGTTGAGCGCAATCACGGCCGCCGTACTCGCGCTCAACGCGTATCTCGTTGTCCTTACCATAAGGGGATAGCGCCATGTTCAAACGTCTGCTTGTCCCACTTGACGGATCGGAGCTTGCCGAGGCCGCGCTTCCCGCCGCGCGGTTCCTCGCGCAGAAATGCGGCGGCCGCGTCTCGCTCGTGCACCTCATCGAAAAGGGCCGGCCCCGCACCGTGCACGAACAGCCGCATTTACACGATGCAAACCAGGCCCGTGACTATCTAACGCGGGTGGCCGCCTCGTTCCCGCCGGGGGTCGCCGACATCCACGTTCACGACCAGGAAGTGAGCCGCGTGGGACAAAGCATTGCGGAGCACGGCGCAACCGAGCTGCATGCCGACCTTGTCGTGATGTGTGCACACGGCGCAGCCGGGGCGCTGCGCTTCGCGCAGGGCAGCATCGCGCAGCGGGTGGTCGCGGCGGGCACCGTTCCCGTGCTCGCGGTTCACGCGACATCGGGGAACGCCCAACCGTTTTCGTGCAACACAATTCTGCTTCCACTTGACGGAAGGGAGGAGCACGGGGACATTCTGGGGTTTTCCGGGGAATTCGCCGCATGCTGCGACGCCGCGGTCAGGCTCATTGCCGTGGTTCCGACTTCGGACACCATCGCGGGAAAATGGTCTCAGGTGGGACGCCTGCTTCCCGGCGCCACCGCCGAGATGCTCGATACCGAGGCCGACGGTTTACAACAGTTTATCGAAGGCGCGGCAACGGCGCTGCGCGAAAAAGGCACGGCCGCGGAGGCCGCGGTGCTTCGCGGCGATCCCGGCCGGATGATCGCTCTTGACGCAAAAGAATCGCGCGCTGGGGTGATCGTAATGGCCACGCACGGGAATTCCGGCATTGCGGCCCTGTGGGAGGGAAGCGTGACGCCGCGGGTATTCGCCCAGACCGTTACGCCGCTCCTGCTGGTGCCCGCCGCTCGCCCGCGGTAGCCTGCGTGCGGACGCCGGACTGCACTTCGGCGATCAACAGGGCGGGGTCGTCGGTCTTCCGTAGCGACGGAACGAGCGCGTCGCCGAACTTGCGGTATTCGTCGAGCCTGCACGAATTGACGAGCCTGCCTTCAAAGACCGTGATGTCGGGGCAGCTCTCGCACATGTCAACATCGCCGTCCAGCGCATCGGGCGCCTGGACGATGGCGATCCCGACCGAGTTCACCTGCCGGAAGATGTTGAGGGGGTTTCGAAGGTAGCACAGCAGGGCGTTTCTGATACCCTTGTCGAAAAGCGACAACAACAAAACAATCCGGCCGGTGCTCTTATTCCTGAGGTACAGCACATACGTTCCGAAAAGCAGATGATGCATGGTCTGGATGAATTCCATCGCTTTTTTGCCGAGCGACCCGAGCGGCCTGCCGTTGCAGCACAGCGTCATGCCGGCGAGCCATTTGAACGACGTGTGCTTTTTTGTGCCGCCCAGATACACGCACGGCGCGTATTCCGGCACCGCCGCCTTGATAGCAGCGTAGACGTCGGTTGACATGATGGAGAAATCCTCCCCGGTCTGCTGCTGGAGCGCATACCCGAGCGATTCCTCGTCGAGCCGCACCTTCCTGCCTTTCACCAGATACTCACTGCTTCCGTCGATAAGCGCGCCGCGATAGGTCATGAAGGTGTATCCCTGCACCTTCCTGCTGTTGCGGATCGTCCACTTGACGAGATCGGGGACGTACTGGATGGAATCGCGGTACACGGTGCTGTTGAAGTTGCACGAGAGGCCGCCCACCTGCCAGACAAGCTCGGCAAGCTCCCCGCGGAGTGCGCACAAGTCAAGTTCGTTCTTGCCTTCCCATCCGGGACGGTTCTGGTGCATGTCGACATGAAGGCCGACCCCAACGAGGCCCGCATTTCGCAGTTCGGAAAGCATGGGCTTTGTGTGCGCCACGCCGTTGCCGAGCATAAACGGTTTGAGCTTCTGTTGCGCGATGTGGGCGACGATGTCGACGATTTGAGGATGGAGGATGGGCTCTCCTCCGGCAAGGGTGATATTGTCGACGTTGCGCCACTTCTTGAGGAATGCAATTTCTTCCTTGATCGCATCAAGTGGCTTGTGGCCTTCGAGCCGCTGGCGGTAGCATCCCTGGCACTTGAGGTTGCAGATATCGGTTATCTCGACCCAGCCCTGCGGATTGTCGTTAAGCGACCAGGGAAAACGGTAGAGATTGCGTTTGTCTAGTGATGGACCGGAGCTGTTCATGCGTCATTCCTTCTTGGATAAGGGTCTTTTGCCCCCCTCTGCCCCGAGAATTGTACTGACCGGCGAAAGGCCGGTACGCACCAATATACAATTTTGGCAGCGGTGTGGGCTTCTCGAAACTTATTAGATATTTCAAACGTGAGATTAATTACAAAGATTGGGCGTTCCCTCGGGAGGGGCCGCAATGCATTGCGGCCCCTCCCGAGGGCGGTTCTCCTTCCGGTCTCGGCCTTTGGCCTCGGGCCACCACGGCCCTATGGCCCGCAGGGCCGGGTCCGGGCGGCATCCCGCTATGGCGGGACCTCCAGTCGCCCCTAACGCGCGGCAAAGGAGATCTATTCAGTCAATCACTTCTTCTTGCGCCAATCGGCATTCGCAAGAAATCGGTCGGGCTTCTTCCTACTTTTCAACGTTTCTTCATTTCAACTTCTCAACTGCTTTTCGCGGGTGCCCCCCAACCGAGGCACCTTTCTCGCAAATCAACTTTCTCGGGGTGCACCCAGGAGGGGGTAGCGAAGGACCGGCCGCGCATATCCAAAATACCGGTATGTAAAGCTGCGCGGCCGGGCCGGAGCGAGGGGGAAACTTCCCCCACTTAGATGTCTCCTATTACGCGGGGAACGGCCTTATTACAACAGAATTATTGTCCGGCAATTTCCTTGAATTCCCTGGCGTTCCAGAGTGGGGAAAGCGCTTTGTCTCTTTGCCAGGCGCCAAAATCATTGAACCCGGCCGCCGCGGACTTTCTGAGCCAGGCAATGGCGGAATCGGCATCGTTCTTGAGTGAGAAACATTCGGCGATCCTCCAGCAGGCCCGGGCGGCCAGATTCTTCGACACGAGAGCGGCATTGTAATCGGCGATCGCCTTGTCGTACTGACCGAGCGCCTTATACGCGTTCCCCCGTTGTAAACAGGCAAGATACTGTGCGCCGCCGTACTCAAGAGGCGAAAGCAGGGCAATCGCGCGGGTAAGGTCCGCAACGGCAGCGTCGTACTTCTTCTCGTCAATCAAGGCGACGGCCCGGTTGATCATAACAAGGGAATGGTCCGGCGAGATCACAAGAGCGCTGTCAAAATCGCGTATCGCCCTGCCGAGGTCGCCGGACCTGTAGAACACGACCCCCCGGCCGAAGTATGCATTTGCAAAGTGGGTTTTCGGGTCGAACTCGTACGAGCTGGTGTCAAGATTGATTGCCGCGGTGTAATCGGCGATTGCGTCCTTGTATTTCCCCAGCGCCTTCAGGGTGGCCGCCCTCTTGCTGTAGGCATCGGCGCATTTCGGGTTGATTCGCAGGGCGAGCGTGTAGTCCTCAATCGCGGCCCGGCGGTCGCCATTAATGTCCCGAAGCACGCCGCGGTTGGTGAGAGCCTGGACCTGCGAACTGTCGAGAGAAATCGCGGCGGTGTATTCGGCAATCGCACTGTCGTACTGCGCTCTTGCGTACCGCTCGGGGTCGGCAATGTTCATGCGCCGGGCATAATTCGGATTGGTTACAAGCGTGGAGTTGAAATACAGCGCCGAACCAAGCCCGTTGTGCGCGGCCGCATTGCGCGGGTTTGCCGCAATTGCCGCCTTGTAAAACGCGGCCGATGAGTCAAGGATGCCGGTGTAGAGAAATAAATCACCGACGCCGGCCAGAGCCGCGGCGTTGTGCGGATCATGTGCCAAGACCCGCCTGAACGCGCTAAACGCCTCTGCGCGGTTGCCGTACTTCTTTACGGCATTGCCCCGGTCAATAAGCTTGCTTATCTCTCCCACGGGAAGTGCGGTGTCTTGATTATTGGCAGTCCCGTTTTCTGCAACTGTTTTCTCCAGGAGCGCCTGCACTGTGTCGTGCTCCCGGCGGGCGACCGCAGAGACCCTTACGGATTTGAGCTCTGTAGACAAAGAGGACTTCAATTCTTTTACGGCAGTGCGCATTGCAGCCGGCTTGGGCAGTCGGACCTCGCGCTTCATCGCCTCACGGTCCGCGTATCGCAGAGCAGGTGCTGCAAGCTCCGCAGTTTCCCTCGCCGGCATTTCCTGCTCAAGTGCCTGAGACGGCAATTGTATCTCCCTACTGCGCAACAGCCTCGCGGTCCATTCTTTCTGCGTTGAGCTGAGAAAATCCGGTGCAACAGTTTTCAGCCGCTGTGCGTGGAGCCACAGACCAAAAAACACACCCGCCGCCAATGCCACCGCTTCGATTGCAGCCAGCCTGTGCCCGCCTGCGATGGCAAAGACATCGTTACGGTCTGTCAATGCCTGTGCATACTCGCCGTCGGAAAGCAGCCTGCCTTCCGGTTCGTCCGGCGCGAGGTATTCGGCGGAATCGTCGCCGTTATTCGAGAAAGGATGATATTCCATATACCGGCCCTTATAATATTAGATTTGGGAGCGGGGAAAAGGTTGGATTGTTTCTTGAACTTTAAGAGATACAAATGAGATTGGGCGTTCCCTCGGGTAAAGCCGCAATGCCTTGCGGCTTTACCCGAGGTCGGTTCTCCTTCCGGTCCACCCCTTCGGGTGCTTCCAAGGGTCGTCGGCCTCCAGCCTCGGGCCGCCACGGCCCTATTCCTTTTGTAGAGACGCAGCGCCGCTGCGTCTCTACAAAAGGCGGGTCCGGGCGGCACCACGTTCTAACGCGGCCTCCGTTCCGGCCTGGCGCGCGGCAAAGGAAGTCTATTCTGTCAAGTACTTCTTCTCGCGCCAATCGGCATCCAAAATATGAGTACGTAACCGTGTTAACGCGTCTACGCGTTAGCTTCTCAACTCCTCAACTTCTCAACTACTCTTCTCGGGTGCCGCCACAACAATGTGTGGTCTGGCAACTGCTTTGTCAAGGCGGCTACCCAGGAGGGGGTAGCGGAGGACACCGCAGGCCAAAGGCCGAGGAGGCCGAAGCGAGGGGGAAACATCCCCCCTTAGACCTTCTTCTTCTTAATTTACACGAGAGAATTATCTGAACATCTTCTCATACTCTCCGTACCCCTCTTTCACCAAGTCTTCCCGCGGAATGAAGTGGAGCGAAGCAGAATTGATGCAGTAACGCAGGCCTCCGGCCGACGC
This sequence comes from uncultured Fibrobacterota bacterium, assembly GCA_963753345.1. GTDB lineage: Bacteria > Fibrobacterota > Chitinivibrionia > Chitinivibrionales > FEN-1185 > FEN-1185. Next base: position 105,532 of record CAVWBU010000021.1, on the reverse strand, counting down.
AGGGCCGTCGTTGAAAACATGACCGAGGTGGGCGTTGCCGGTGGTGCTGCGGACTTCGGTCCTGAGCATTCCATCCGAGGCGTCGTTTTTCTCTTTCACGGCACCGGACGATATGGGCTTTGTGAAGCTGGGCCAGCCCGTGCCTGATTCGAATTTGTCCGTTGAACAGAACAGCGGCTCCCCTGTGGTCACGTCAACATAAATACCCTGACGGTGGTTGTTCCAATATTCGTTTGCAAACGGCGGCTCAGTCCCGCATTGCTGAGTCACATTGTATTGCTCGCGTGTGAGGATTTTCTTCAAATCGCTGTCGGAAGGCTTGCGGTACTGCGGCGACGGCGCAACCGAGGTCGGCTGCGGAAAATCCCAGTGCAACTCCAGATATTTTTCGCGGCCCGACCCTTTCTCGTAGGCCTTGAAATGCGCAGGCGATTTGCAGTAGTACTTCTGGTGGTACTCTTCCGCTTTGTAAAACTCCGACGCCGCAAGGATCGCGACGACGATCGGTTTGTTGAACAGGTGCGACGATTCAAGCGCAGCTTTTGACTGTTCCGCAAGCATCTTTTGCTCCGGTGAGTGGTAGAAGATGGCGGTCTGATACTGCCGTCCCCTGTCGGCGAACTGGCCGCCCGCATCCGTGGGGTCTATGCTCCTCCAGTACACGTCAAGCAGCTTGTCAAAGGATATTTTCGCGGGATCGTACGCAACCTGCACCGCCTCGTAATGGCCGGTTGTGCCTGTGCACACCTGTTCGTACGTGGGGTTTTTTACCGTGCCGCCGGTGTAGCCCACGGTGACGCTCGCCACGCCCGGAAGCGAATCGAACGGCGGCTGCATGCACCAGAAGCATCCGCCGGCAAAGGTTGCAATCGCCGTCGCTCCCGCTGCATCCGATTCTACAAGAAATGCGCCCATAATAATTGCTCCTATAAATGTCGCATATTTCACGTTGCCCTCCCTCCTCCCTATTTACTACGGCAGGATGAATGCGAAAATTGCGGTCCCCGGTTCATGGCTTCCCGGCAGCGATTGCTTTTCTTACGCTCACACGATCCTGTTTCTTGACGTATCTTAATAGCCTAGTGAAAGCAACCGCGCCTTATCATCCAAACATTGATTGTTTATAATTACCCCAATGCTCCCCACACTGTACGAACAGCTTGCCAAATGCGACAAACCCGACAATAACGAATTGCTGGGGCGGTTCCTCGCCTATGTGGAGGACCGGCATCTTCACCTGTATCCTGCGCAGGAATCCGCGATCCTGGAATTGTTCGAAGAGAAGAATGTGATTCTGAACACTCCCACCGGGTCGGGAAAATCACTGGTTGCAATGGCGGCGCATTTCAAGGCTCTTGGGCAGGGCAAACGTTCGGTGTACACCTGCCCGGTCAAGGCGCTGGTCAATGAGAAGTGGCTCGCCCTGTGCCGCGAGTTCGGGCCCGACAACGTGGGGCTGTGCACCGGAGACGCAACAGTCAACCATGACGCGCCCATCCTTTGCTGCACTGCGGAAATCCTCGCCAACATAGCGTTGCGCGAAGGGGAAAAGGCGAATGTCCAGGACGTGGTGATGGACGAGTTCCACTACTACGCGGACCGCGAACGCGGCGTGGCCTGGCAGGTGCCGCTGCTCACGCTTCCGCAGGCCCGGTTCCTTCTGATGTCTGCAACGCTGGGAGAAACGTCGTTTTTCGAAGAAGAGCTCACGCGCCTCACGTCCCGCCCCACGGTGAGCGTGGTATCCGGCGACCGGCCCGTCCCGCTGGTATATTCTTATGCCGTCACGCTGCTGTCCGCAACGGTTGAATCGCTTGTCGCGGAAGGCAAGAGCCCGGTCTATGTGGTGCATTTCACCCAGCTCGAGGCGGCACAGAATGCGCAGAATTTCACGAGCCTTAACATTTGCACGCGTGAAGAAAAAGACGCGCTTGCCAAGGCAGTTTCGGGTTTCAAGTTCAACAGCCCCTATGGCCCGGACATCAAGCGATGGCTGCGCCAGGGCATCGGAATCCACCATGCAGGGCTGCTGCCAAAGTACCGGGTGCTTGCCGAGCAGTTGGCGCAGCAGGGGCTGCTCAAAATCATCTGCGGAACCGATACTCTCGGCGTGGGCATCAACGTTCCCATCCGCACGGTGCTGCTCACCCGCCTTTGCAAATACGACGGCCAGAAGACCGCGATTTTGAGCGCGCGGGACTTCCATCAGATATGCGGCCGCGCAGGCCGCAAAGGGTTCGACGACTGCGGATGGGTCGTGGCGCAGGCGCCCGAACACACCATAGAAAACGCGCGCTCGAAGAGAAGCGGTCGCAGGGCGGCAGGAAATTCGTCAAGCGCAAACCGCCGGAAAGAAACTTTGTCAACTGGGACATTGCCACCTTCAACCGCCTTGTGGCGGCAAAGCCCGAACAGCTCGTGTCGCGTTTCCAGGTTTCCCACGGCATGCTGCTCAACGTTCTGAGCCGCGACACCGACGGATGCGCCGCTATGCGCGACCTTGTCGCCCGCTGTCACGAAAGTGCGAAGCAAAAGGAGGCACATGTCACGCGGGCATGGCAGCTCTTCCGATCGCTTGTCAACCGCCACATAATCGAGTTCACCGGCCAAACGCCTGGCGGCGCGAAGGTCCGCGTCAACCTTGAATTACAGGACGATTTTTCCATGGACCAGACCCTGTCGCTGTACCTTCTGGAAACGCTGCCGCTTCTCGACGCGCAGGCGCCCGAGTATCCGTTCCGGCTCCTCACCCTTATCGAGTCCATCCTTGAGGACCCCGACTCCATTCTGCGCAAACAACTGGACAAACTCAAAACGCAGAAAATGGCCGAGATGAAAATGCAGGGCATTCCGTTCGACGAGCGCATCGAAGAGCTTGACAAGCTGGAATACCCCAAACCCGACCGCGACTTCGTGTATTCCACGTTCAACGACTTTTCGGACCGCCACCCCTGGTTGGGCCAGGAAAACATCCGGCCCAAATCGATCGTGAGGGAAATGTTCGAGACCTACAGCTCGTTTGCCGATTATGTCCGTTCGTACGATCTCGAGCGCGTTGAAGGATTGCTTTTGCGCCACGTCAACGGGGTCTACAAGGTCCTTGTGCAAACGGTGCCCAGCGCCGCCAAGAACGACGTCGTCGATGAAATGGAAGTGTATCTCGGCACCATGATAAGGCAGGTGGACTCCAGCCTGCTTGACGAATGGGAGAAGATGCGCGATCCATCCTACCTGGCGGCCGATACTGCGAGAAGTCCGGCCTCCCGGCGCCGATGCCGCGGAACAGGACATCACCCGGGACGCTAAGAAATTCACTTCACTGATAAGAGCCAAAATCTTCACCTTTATTTCCGCGGTCATCAAAAGAGATTTTGAGGCGGCGGTCGAAATTATAAATCGGGTCAATCCATCCTCCATTACGGAAGAAGGCGTCATTGCTGATTATGATAACTCAATAACTGCCGATCCTTCCTGGACACCTGCAAAGCTTCAACAGACTCTAGAAACTTATCTTTCGGACCACCACGCCATTTGCCTCGACCCGGACGCGCGGAACATCCGCCACACCTATGTAGCGCCCCTTCCGGAAAAAGGGATCTGGCGGGTGCAACAAATGCTGGTTGATCCGGAGGGAACCAACGATTGGGTGCTGGAGTTTGAAGTGGATCTTGTCAAGTCGCGGGCATCTGGGGAGCCAAGCATTTGGTTGAGGAAGTTCGGAAGTTTGGGATGAGGGAACGTTACGGGGCGGCGTGCCGCCCAGGCATTGGAGTACATGGGGCCTGCGAGACAAAGAACTTGACAAGTACATCTGTTGAGATTTTTCCCCTGACACTGCTGTTGAAAAAGCCAAAGGTCAAGGCAACCTGCCAAGCCTACCGCCTTGATGCATTTTCAAGGTTGGGCTGCACAAGCATCGCCGTCGATAGTGCGGCGATCAGCAATTTGCATGCGCTGTCCAGGTCCTTTTTGATCCATACCGCTCCCTCGTTCATCAGGCTGGCGGCCGCTATTGTTTCCCCCGACTTGGTAAAAAGAATGCCCTGAAACACCATTTTTTCTTTCGCATCGTATTTGTCCTCGTCGGTCATCTTTATGGTATCTTTACCGAAGGGAATAGCGAGCGGTTTTCCTTTTACATACATGAGGAACACTTTTTCGCTGTCGTTTTTTGATAAATGTAACTCATAGTGGCTGTTTGAAACTTCATCGGGCACTAGACTGCCGTACTGAGTGGTCTTGGCATGTATGGTGTCAAGGCATTCCACGCCGATGGTATCGCCCGCCGAATCGTACTGGGTGAAGTGGAAACCCTGGGTCGCGTTCGTGTATATCGAGATGTCATCGCCCATAGGGCTGCGCCGGGGCCTGTCGTGATTGACTTTTACGGCCCCGGTGCTAAAGGTGTCCGTATGAAACGGCCCGTAGACGACCGATTGCCTAAATTTCAAGCTTGACCGGCCGCTCACCTTCATTTCCACCGCGCTGTTGCGAAGCGCGTCCTGGCCGACCAGCCCAGGCATGGATATCGCACACGAAAGCACGGCCATCATTGCGGCAAGTACGAAACCGATCATCCTGGTTGTCAATTTAAGCATTATTGCCCTTGTTGTTTCCCGTCATGCGAGCGTGCTCTGCGCGCGCTTGATGTCCTCAATGATCCCCAAGCCCTGCGGGCATGCCGCTTCGCATTTGCCGCAGCCATCGCATCGCAGCGCCGCTTGCGCAAGGCCCATAGCGCGGAATTCCGAGGCAGCCATCTGCGGCAGGCGCTCACTGTCGTGATAATACCTGATGCATCGCATGATGTCTGACGTGGCGATTCCCGCCGGGCATTCCTGCTCACACTGTCCGCACATGTTGCAGCCGCTGTAGGCAGCCGTTCCATACCCATTCATGATACGGTGAAGCAGGCCGGTTCTTGCTGATACCGCGGCTGCAGACCATGCCTTTAGTTCGTCAAGCGAGCCCACCCCTTTTATGATCGTGCTGACGGTTTTATCGGCAAGGACCTTCGGGATGTGAGCCACGTAATCATCCGCGTTCAATTCCCCCTTTGATTTCATTGCAAGAAGCGAGATGTTCTTCTGGCGCAATTTGTCGCGCTGGGCGGCGAGTTCCTCCACCTGGTTTGGCGGATAGGCGGGCATGACGCAGGAGAAGAAACCGGCGTCGGCCGCCACGTCAAGCACGGCCGCGGTGTCCTTGTGAACCGTGAGGCCTGCGAATTTGACAAGCCCCTTGTCGCGCCACGCAATGAATTTCTCCTTGATCGCGGGCAACTCCTTTTTCAGGTCGCCGGCATTGTGCCGGTTGAACATCAGGAAGTCAACCGAGGTCACCCCGAGCGCTTTCAACGCTTCTTCGATGGAGGGGAAATCGTCTTTGAGCGCGATGTACACCTTGTCGGTTTTTCCACTGATCGCTTTGCCCACCACCCCGAGGGATTGACCGTTCATGTAATGAAAAGACGTGTGAATGAAATTCACCCCCCTATCGATGGCCGCGGAAAGAATATCGGCCTTGACATTGCCGGTGCCAAGAGAGAACACCGAGGCGGCAATGCCTGTGGTTCCGATGGTCCGATACGCCATTGTGGGTTTGTAATTGCGGATTTTTTCCGTTGCCGGGTCCGCTACGGGTTTTGTTTCCGCAGCCTTGATGGAAATGCCCGCGATGCCCGCGGTAATGCCGGCTGCGCCGACCTGCTTGACGAATGACCGGCGGGAAATGGTGTTCTTCATGATAGTTCCTTGTGGGAGAATTGTGCGTGAAACCGACAGGCTCTCTGTTCCCTAAAATAACTTGGGCCAACACGATCCAATGAGATTGGTATCCGTGCCCGATCTTCATGCCGCAACCCTGAAATCTGCTGATAATTCCTGACGGTTCAACATAATTTTTTCCATTCAACGGATGAGAATTTCTCTGCTTGCCTCTCTCAATCTTAATGAAGTATTTTGGTTGGTCTTAGGCGGCGCGAAGGTCGGAAAGCGGCCATGGGACGCTCTTATTAAAGCGGATAAACAAACACCTCGGAACATTGGAGAACCCCGCTCCAAATGGCGCGGGGTTTGAGCGGGCTGTGCTATTCAATTCTTATCGGCCAGTGGAGGCGCTATGCGGCAAGTAACCATGGTGACGTTGCTGGTAAGCATCGTTGTGTTGATAATGCAGTGCAGTACCAGTGTATCCCTTGATGTCCTCAATGGGAGGATGGAAACAGTAGTCGCCCCTATCGACACACAATACAATTTCTCTCCGTATACCTTTCATCTCTACGCCGATACGGTAGAATGGGTATACGACTTCCCCTCTGGAGGAGGCACACGCGCGAGCATCATTTTTAACGGGCATGATTCAACATTCACGGGACGAACCCTCTATGGAACCATCACCACTAACCCAGGGTCCCCTGTGGATATCACGCAAAACTACCTTGATTTGGCGGTCGAGACACATACCGGCAGCGTACCGGGTATCGTGCACCTTGCCTTCGACAGCGTCGGCGGATTCCTTGACACTGTGCCAATAGCCGTTTCTCAAGCATCCGGGGTGATACTCGCCGCAAGCACCCGGCTCTTTGTGACGATGATTCAACTCACGCCTGATCCTGATACCTCCCTGCACAAATTGGATACGCTCCTCCAATACCCGATTGACACCATACAACTGGCCGATCCCCACGCTGCAGGAGGGCAATAATGAGCATTGCCTATGTGCACCAGTCAAGGAGCTTGCGCGCCATGAAGACGCTCAATCGGGCTTGCCTGTTTTCAACGGCGCTCCTTTTTTTTGCGGCCGAGGCGCCGGCATTAAACTACATACCCGACGGCTTCAACAATTTATCCTTGGAGATGCCTCCCGAATACTATGCCAATTACGCCCAGAAGGGTTCCTATTTGAACCCTACCTGGGTTGGCGAAGTCCCCGAATGGAACTACTATGACATTTTCGGCAATCATCTCGTCGAAGGATTCAATCTTTTTGATATGTCGATGAACGGAAATTCGAATCGCGAGCAATCCGACATCGCTCTCTCTCCCATTCTGAAAAAGTGGTTGAATGGCATGGTGCAGGTCGGCGACATGGCCGATAACCGCGGGATCATGGCCCTGGTTGGCGACAGGGTGGCAACCAAATTTACGCCCTATACGTTTAATCAGAGCTTGTTTTGCGGCGCGCGCATCGACATATTCTTTGATTTGCTCTACGGGATGAACTCGCTGTCAATCATCAATTCACGAATCTCAAATACGGGAATTTACGGAATGTACATGGAGGATTACGAAATAATGCCCGGCGCAGACTGGCTCCATGGAATTCACGCGAATAAGAATATCAAGGGCCTTTTTGATATCGGGGGTACCTTGATAGATGAGCGCAATCAAGTGAACGGCCTGTCCGGCTCTCTGGACGGCACGTACGACTCTCTCTTTCCAAATACCCCGACCGCGCTGCAAATCTACGGGCTTAACGCCGATTGTAACCTTCCAAGGCTGAAGGCGAACGTCGAATGGGCCCAAAGCCAGGAGGTGATTGACGGTAATTTCAGACCGAAGCCGGGAAATATAGTTGACCTTAGTGCCGTGGGCAACATTTTCGACAAATTGAAATTGGGCGGCGAAGGGTATATTGTCAATCACAATTATAAGACGACGTTTTACGACCCCGCTTTTCCCCAAGGAGACCTGTCAAGCCAAAAATACCTGTATCAACTTGTTGAAGACAACGACGATAAGGACCAATTTCCGGAAAACGGCCAAGAAGGCAAGGTAAATTTCCTTCCGTACGGGGGAGGTGATTGGGACGGGGTGATCCCAATAAAATATGATAAGAACAAAAATGGCATATATGATTGGGAAGAAGATTTTTTGAGCTACGATTGTGATCCTCCCAAGTCGGACGTGTATTTCGACCGAAACAACAATGGAGTTCCGGATGAAGTAGAAGACGACGCGTATCCGGATTATCCTCACGTGCCCGGTTACTATCTTTCCGGCGAACGATACCTGCGGCAGGATGACAGGTCCGGCAAATGGATTGATGATGTTGTGCAGGATTCTGCCGATATCAGTTTTAACATGGAACGTCAGGTGAGCAAGGGGCTCGATGGTTTACATCTGTATGGCGAATATGATTTCCTTCCAAAACTTAATCTTGCCCTGGGCGGGATAGCCGAGAGAAGTGAGATGAATTCCTTTCAAATGACGTATCAGAATGGGCAACCGGTCGGTTATATATATGCCCCCGAAAAGGACATCGACCTGTACTCCTTGATTGGGTACCAGCATAATTTCGCGGATGACAAAAAGCTCACCCTTAAAAATTATCTCCGCTACGTGCAGGACAACATCCCCAACCATTGGCTGACCTCCACCGTGGGCTATAATCTCAACCTGCATACGGATGCTGTGAATTACACTACCCACGTGGATCCGTTGGATTACCGCGATGCGCTGGTCGAAATGTTGGTTGCGCAGTATGACATTTACAGGAACCGCGGCTTCAATTTCACCACGAGAGGTAAATGGGAATTTACCAAACATCTTCCTCACCTCGAGTTCAACTACACCGAAGAAAACATTTCTTCGTTGGTCCTCGTAAACAAATGCGAATATATCTGGGCTCTCCCATTTTTAAAAGACATGTTTTTAACCCCCAAATATAAAAACATCTATGAATGGGACGATTACGGCCCCAGATCGGACTCACTTATGGACTATAAATATCATCATAATACCATGGCAAATAACGCCTATTTGGTATACGACTGGAAGTTCACCCCCAAAACTTCGATTTCCATTGGCTATCAATTCGAACTGTTCAATGACTTCTTTGATCCTCTACAGAACTATTATCATAATAATGGAACCTTTCAATTAATGATTAAGGACAGGTATGCCGGCCTAAATGTGATATTGACGACGGGCGTCTCCTTATATAATTACGTTTTTTACAATTCCTCGGGAACGGTTCATCATCCATACAATGATCCGATGGCTCCTGATCCATACAGTAATCCGTACGGGGGATTCGAGATAACAGACAATATCAATTCATACTATTTATTCCTCCAGGTCCATTGCGGATTCTAAGAGTTAAAGAAGGAAAGTTCGGCTGTGAAAATAATGTTCTCGATTCTTTTTTGTTTATTCCTCGTATGGCCGCAGAGCGTACAGGCACAGGAGAATGCTCCACGGGAGCTTAAGGCCATTTTCCCCGTGACCTGCGTTTCTCCCGGTTTGGCCAATGGATTGGCCAAGCTGTTTGAAACGCAATACAAGATACCCGTCAAGGTAATCTCCCTGTGCACAGGGGATGCCATTCATTTTATAAAAGACCATGAAGGTATCGAGGATATTGATGTCATGATGGGGCATGAGCCTGACGAGGAAGCACAATTTATAAAAGATGGATTTGCGGTAAATCTCCGCCCGGTTTGTTATTCCGACTTTGTCCTTGTAGGACCGGCGGATGATCCGGCAAAGATTAAAGGCATGAAGGATATACTGAAAGCTCTACAACGGATCGCTGCAACAAAATCAAACTTTTGTTCACGGGCGGATTCATCCGGCACCCACGGTTTGGAAATGAGGATGTGGAAGATGGCCAAAATAAACCCCGAGGGTGACTGGTATATCAAGACCAAGGTAGGGACCTCGGAGACATTGAACATTGCTGCGAGGAAAAAGGCCTACACTATTTCCCAATGGGCTTCTTACAAAGAGATGCTGGAGACGATCGATCTGGCGGTCATGGTGGAGGATACCACGAAACTGTTCACGAATTACGACGTCATGGCGATAAATCCTGAGAGATTCCCAAAAGCGAATTATGTGACGGCGATGCAGTTCATCGGCTTTTTGACTTCTCCCGACGTTCAGAAATACATCGGCGAGTTCGGCATAGAAAAATATCATAGACCGGCATTCATCCCGCTGGCAGTAAAAACCAATCAACAGCAGAAGGGAAAGAAATGAGGGTGACGATCAAACGCTTTTTACTTTTACTATTGCCTTTTCTTCTTATAAATGGAAATTATGCATATGGCGAGTTTAAAGCGAAGAATGTTTTTATTGTAGTCGGCGACCAATTCCGGCATGATGAATCCTTTGGCGACAAGACCCACCAATATGTGCCTCATCTCTGGAACGACATGGTTCCGAACGCCAGTCGCTGTGTCACCTTCTATGGGAATCCTTCCTACATGGCCCTGGTTCATCTGGCCATAATCACCGGTTCCTGGAAAGATCTCCGGCGTTCAAACCAGGATGACATTCCGGATCAACCTACTATATTTGAGTACTTTCGTAAAGGCCTGGGGAAGGACAAGAAATCATGCTATTTCATCACCAGCAAGCAAGAGCTTAATTTCCTGACGTACAGCAACAGTGAAGAGTATGGTGAAAATTTTGGCGCCACCGCCGAATTCACAAAAGAAAAAAACAATGATGAAGAACTCTATACCAAACTCACCGCATATATGAAAGCGAACCATCCCCAGCTTGTCTTTGTCATTCTGGGCGGCGCACACAGCTTTAACAAGAAGCAGGTGCCGGAAGATATGGTCCGCTATCGGAGGCAGCTCAAGGAGATGGATGATCACATATACAGAATCTGGATGGCGGTCCAGGCGGATCCGGTCTACAAGGATAAAACGGATTTTTTCTTTCTCAATGACCATGGCGATATTCTTTTGCAGCAGGATTGTGATGACGAATGTAAAAGGTATCTGGTTATAGTGGCGTTAGGTCCCGATATCAAGAAAAATTATTCGACGGAAAACAAATGGCGACAGATTAATGTCTGCCCGACGGTGGGCAAGATTCTCGGCTTCCCCACCCCGCGGGTGGATAAGGATGCAACAATGATAGATGATTTCTTCCTGAATGGCGGTAACTGATATGCTTAAAATAACAAGGTTGAAATTTGCTGCTCAGGTAATCTTTTTCTTCCTTATTGTTTACCTTGGCTATTTGGGGGTAAGAGAGATCGCGTGGAAAAGCATCACCCTGGTAATTCCCACGTTGAGCTGTTACTATACAAATCACCGGATAGCCCAATGCTTTTTACGTTCCCTGCAGGAGGGGTTTGCCGCAGGGTGGAAGACCCATTATATCGATTTGCTCGCCCCTTTACTACTCTTGATAATTCTCGGCTTGATCTTTGGGCGCGCATGGTGCTCCTGGGTCTGCCCGTTGGGATTCGTACAGGATTTGTTCATCCGCATTCGAAAATATCTGAGAATAGGCTATTACAACTTATCGGATAATTTGAAACTGTCATCAGTATTTGTTAAATGGTTCTTTGTAATTGCCCTCGTTTGTATCGCTGTGGGCATTGGTATTCCGCATTTTTTCTTAAAGGCCTATCAAGCCGACCTCATTACCCCTTTTTGTCAAATCTGCCCGAGCAAGCAAATCTTCCCCTTTTGTTGAAGGAAGATTCAAGGAAATGTTGACGGTGGATACCATCAGTTCCTTGTCCACCGTGATGTCCTACCTGGCAATTGGCGTTTTTATTTTTTATCTGCTCACCACCTCTTTTATACGAAGGATGTGGTGCAGGCTTTGTCCCATGGGGGCTGTCCTCGGATTATTCAACAGGTTTTCTTTTCTTTCACTGCGCAAGGAAGGGAAACGCTGTACCAAGTGCGGTGTTTGCCAAAGGAGCTGCCCCGTACAGGTCACGGAGGTGTACGAAGAAAAAGAGAAAGAGAAGATAGCCTCCTCTGATTGTACCTTATGTTTCCGCTGTGTTGAAATGTGCCCGGAGAAAGACGCATTGAAAGTCGGTCTCTTTAAGTTTCCGATCGCTCGGTCAAAATACAAGAGATTTTTACAGTCAAGTGCGGTGAAAGTACCTAAATTGCAAAAGGAGAAGTCTCGGTGAAAACCAACAACGATCCAAAATATCTTCCTACGCTTGCCCCAGAAGAGAAGGACGAGCTGCAAAAGGCATTCAAGGCCGGTGTTCAGAAGACCGTCGCTGAAAATATTGAGAAGATGAGACTTGTCCCGAACCGGCCCAAAGCCATGGAATATTTCGACCAGGCGGCGGATTTTTTCGGCCAAAGGGAAAAAGAAATCCGTGATTTTAAAGCGCAGGGAGGCAAGGTGATCGGCTTTGCCTGCATGTTGGCGCCCGTTGAACTTATCCTGGCCGCAGGCGCCATTCCTGTTCGCATTGATTCGGGATTCTACACGCCGAGCAAGATAGGCGATAGAATCGTTCCGGTGGAGGTCTGCCCCGTCGTCAGATCCATGATCGGTCTGGCAATGGCGGATCTGTATCCCTATCTTGAAATGTGTGACGTCATCATCTCCCCGAATACGTGCGACGGAAAGACAAAGGTGTGCGAGATTTTGACCGATGCGTTTCCCGTATGGGAGATGAATGTGCCCAGAGTAAAGGATACTCCGCAGGCGAAACGCTATTGGCTGGACCAGGTAAAAGAGGTAAAGGAAAAGATAGAAAAGCTCACGGGCAAATCGATAACCAGAAAAGCAATGCGTACTGCAATAAAAACGACCCTGGCGGCAACAGCGGCATCTCGCCGATTACTGGATTTACGGAAAGGCGCTCCTCTCATTTCCGGAAGGGATGCGATGCTGGTGGACCAGATGAGCTATTTTGACGATCTTGCGAGATGGACGGAAAAGACCAACCAGCTTTGTGACGAACTCGAAAAGAAAGCTGCCGAAAAGGCATACGTTGCTCCGCTGGACACACCAAGGATTCTCCTCACCGGTTCTCCGATGATTTGGCCGGATTGCTGGAAAATTCCCAATCTGATTGAAGAATCAAAACCGCAGGGTTTGATTGTTGCGGATGAATTCTGCTCCGGCGACCGGATATTCTACGATCCCGTAGGGGTTGATGAAGGGTCAGCCGGTGATATGCTGAAGGCAATTGCGGAACGATATATTCTGCCGTGCACCTGCCCCTGTTTCACCTCGGAAGACGGGAACCAGGACAGGATCGACAAGCTGCAAACCCTGGTAAAGGACTACAAGATCAGCGGCGTGATCTATCATGTCATACGCGGTTGTCATCTGTATGCCATGGAATATCTGCGCCTCAAGCGTCTGTTCGAAAAAGAGCACATTCCGATATACTACCTCGATACGGAATACAGCCGCGAAGACAGCGGTCAGATGAAGACCCGAATCGAGGCCTTTCTTGAGATGCTGGCGACAAAAACTTCAACCGATGACCTCTATTAATCCAAAGGAGCATTGATTACAATGATCAGCACGGGAATCGATGTAGGTGCAAGAAACGTAAAGGTAGTGATTGTCAATGATGGAAAAATCGTTGCCAAGAGCGTGGTACCCACCGGGTTCGATCCGTCGGTCTCCGCCAGTGATGCGATACGCAAGGCCATAGCGCAGGGCGGCCTGGCGGAATCCGATATAAAACAAATCATTGCCACCGGCGTCAACGCCGAAATGACCTCGCATGCCACGGGAAAGGTGAGCATGGTGCGCGCCATGGCCAAGGCAGGCACCTATTTATTCCCAAAGGCGAGAACTGTGATCGATGTGGGCGCAGAGGATGCGAGAGCGGTCAAGTGCGATGAGAAAGGGAATATAGCGGATTTCGTGGCAAATGACCGCTGCGCGGCGGGCGCAGGTGCATTCATCGAGGCCATGACCAGGGCGCTTGAGCTTAAGCTGGAAGAAATGGGTGCACTCTCGCTCAAGTCGGACAAGGCGATCCCCATGAATGCCCAGTGTGTTATCTTCGGTGAATCTGAGGTTGTAACCTTGATTCATCAAAAAACTGCAAAAGAAGATATTGCGAGGGCTGTCTACGACGCCATGTCCGATAGAATCTCTTCCATGGTCAGAAGGTTAGGCATAAATCCTGATGTTGTACTCATGGGAGGAGTAGCCAAAGACGTTGGCCTGGTCAGTTCTCTTAAGAAAAAATTAGGGGTAGACCTGTTCATTCCGGAAGAACCGGAGTTTGCTTCGGCATTGGGGGCAGCGCTTTCCTCGTCCTTGGAGCATATTGAAGACCGTGTTATTTCGTTGCCCAAGGTAGAGCTTGGTGATGGTGACAATGGAAAAGGGGTAAAAAAAGAATATTGGAGATGGCCGGAATACAGAAAAACCGTAGAGGGAATGGATCCCAAAAAGGCCAAGGTGATCACCGCAGGGATTGATGTTGGTTCGGTGGGTTCCAAGGCCGCGGTCATGCTCGATGGAGAGCTCTATACCTGGAGCGTAATGCGGACAGGTTCAAACAGCCCCGACAGTGCAAGGAACGTATTGAACTGGGCTTTGGAGGGCACCGGACTTACGGAAAAAGATATCCACTATATCGTGGGAACAGGGTATGGAAGAGTAAATGTCCCCATGGCAAAAAAGGCGATCACGGAAATCGCCTGCCATGGAAGGGGTGCGTCATATATCTGGGGACCTTCGGTGAAGACCGTATTGGATGTGGGCGGCCAGGATATCAAAGCCATCCGTATTGACGAAAAGGGCAAGATAACCTCGTTTCTTATGAATGATAAATGCGCGGCAGGTACGGGAAGAGGAATGGAAGTAATTGCAGACCTTTTATCCGTGCCTATCCAGGAAGTTGGTGCGCACTCTTTGATGGTCGAGAAAGATCCGCCTCCGGTGAGTTCGACCTGCGTCGTCTTTGCCAAGTCCGAGGCGGTATCGCTTTTGCGAAAGGGATGGACCAAGGAAATGGTACTGGCATCGTATTGTAATGCCATGTCTCAAAGAATGCATGAATTGCTGAACAAGGTAGGTATCGAACCGGATTTTGTCATCACCGGCGGTCAATCCAAGAATGTGGGGATTGTAAAGAGGATAGAAAAGCTCAATGGTTTCAATTGCCTCCCGCTGCCGAATAAGAGCCGTGAATTGGATCCTCAGTCGGCAGGCGCCATCGGGGCTGCCCTCTTTTCCAAGGCGCTGTACGAAAAAGAACAGAAAGCATAACAAAAGGGAAGCGTAGTTCGTATGATTATTCATTACGGATATCAAGACGGTTCGGGCAAGTATTATGTAAGCATCGACGCCGAAAAATGCGATGCGTGTAAAATCTGTATTGAGAAATGTCCTCAAAATGCGCTGAAAATCGATACGGTGATGATTGATATAGAGGATAAGCAGGTGGCCGTGGTCCATGAGGAGCATCGGAAGAAAATCCAATATACCTGCGCCTCCTGTCACCAGAAGAAAGAAATCCATTGTGCGCAATCCTGTAAAAAAGGGGCTATTGTCGCCACGTGGGAAAAGAAATAACCATATCAATTGATAATCATGAAGTCCATACCCAAGAGGGGGCTTCGATTATCGAGGCGGCAGATGTAGCGGGGATCTACATTCCCCGACTTTGTTATCATCCGGATTTACCGCCAGGGCCGGGAACAAAGGCCGACGCCAGGGTATTTCGGAACGGTGGAATCATCGCGGACAGGAATGAAAATCACCAAACATATGATGGATGCAATATCTGCATCGTCGAGATCAAGGGGAGAGGTCCTTCTCCATCCTGCGCCACGCTCGTTGAAGATGGCATGGTAATTTATTCAAACACCGCTGCGGTAAAAGAAATAAGAAGAGATAACCTGGAGCGAATACTCTCTCTTCATCCTCATGCATGTCTTCTTTGCGCAGAAAGGGAAGGCTGTGAGCGGGAAGAGTGCTCCATGGGCGTAGAAATGCAAGGCCGATGCTGTTCCAAATTCGATGATTGTGAATTCCAGAGCGTGTGTGAATATGTTACCATCAAAGAAGATGTTTCGCAATACGTGTTCAAGAAAGTTCCTGTCGTGGACACACCTTTTTTTTCCAACAACGGCAATCTCTGCATAGGATGCGCCCGTTGTGTTCGTGCGTGCGAGAAGATGCAGGGAAAACGGGTCATTGGCTTCACCTTTCATAACGGCGAGTTTGCTATGGGGACTTTGGGTCCTTCCCATAAGGAATCAGGGTGCGTGTTCTGCGGCGCCTGCGTTGTAGTTTGCCCTACAGGCGCTCTGATGGACAAAGGGCTGGCATGGAAAAAGAAAGCGGAACTGAAGCTCGCGCCTGTCATACTGCCGCCGGAGGATGACCTTGCATTAACCGAAGAGAATATTAAAAAAGTTCCCGAAGTGAGTGGCGTCTACCAGCTGTTCGACGAAAAGCAGGAGATAATTTATATTCGAGGCGCCGACAATATACGCAAGGACCTGCACGAAAAATATAAATCCGTGGAAAAGGCCCGTTTCTTCCGATTCGAAGAGCATGGTATGTATACCATGAGAGAGAACGAGTTGCTGGAAAGATTTCTTAATAAGAACGGCAAATTGCCTGAGGTTAATAATGAGATTTCGGACCTGTATTGAAGGACCCCGCAGCAAGCTGCGGGGAATCCTTCCATCCCTAGGGAAGAAGAATAAATTGTATTCGCTCGCTAACCCCGAAGCAAGCTTCGGGGAATCCGCTCGCTGTGGGATTGAAACCTGTTTCCTGATCATGGTCTTGGCCGTCATCTGCCTGGCGGCAGACTCCGCTTCAGCCTTGGCATCCATGAAAAGAGCCGATTCGGCCTCCGCCTCCCTACCTGCGAAAAAAACCGACTCAGCCTCGGCCTTTATTTCCATGGCCGGAGACTGCAGATACCCCGCCGTCGTCTCGGAGGGAAATAACATCCACATGACATGGGTTGTTACGGAGGGAGTGACGGCAAGCATCTATTACCGGCGGAGCGCCGACGAGGGAAAAGAATGGACAAGCGCCCGGAAGTTAAGCAATGAAAAGGCGGATTGTTATCCTCCTGCAATGGCAGTGAATTCGGGTATTGTACACGTGGCATGGGTGGATTACGGCGAAAGGGTGGACGGGGAGCTCTACTACTCCCGAAGTCTTGACAGAGGAGCAACATGGGAAAAGAACCGCATCCTCATCACCGATGCCAACAGCGCGCGTTATCCGTTGCTTGCCTGCAAGGAAGACAATGTGTATCTGATATGGCAGGACGTAGAAAACAAGGTTTATTTCAAGGCCAGCCGCGACCGGGGTTTAACCTGGGAAAAAGAGATGCTTCTGGGAAAAGTGGGCAAGCATTCATGCTATTGCTATCCGCCGGCCATTGCATGCACCGGCAATGAACTGGTCGTGGTGTGGACCGATTTCAAGGAGGATAAAAAGGGACTGAGTTTGGGGTGGAACGGGGTCGGGCTCTGGAAGGGCAATGAGGATATGGTTTCTTCCGTTGTGCTTCGGAAGAGCAATGACAACGGCCGCAGCTGGGGTGACGAGCAGATTGTATCGAAGACCAAGGTCGCCAAGGAAACCAAAGAGGAAATTGACAATCCCATAATGCTTTCGGACGGTTCCCTGTCCTACCTTTTCTGGCTTGACAGGCGCAATATACAGCTCGGCGAGATTTTTTACGCCCGGTTCGATCCCGCAACGGACAAATGTCCCATCACCGGGAGGAACCTCTATCCTCTGGAGAAGAGGTCCCCGAAACGCCCGTCGGTGGTGTTTGACAAAGACGGCAATCTCCATTTTACGTGGGCAAGCTTTTTGGGAGGCGAGTCGATTGTCTCCTACGGCGAGATCGATCCCGCAGGAAATGTCCTCAAGGAAAAAAAGGAACTTACCTCGGATGTCGGAAGCCATAATAATCCCATCATAACGAGGACCGCTTCCGGATTATTGCATGTATTCTGGTTTGATGTACCGAAAGACAAAACCGAATGGTCAAGGATATTCTTAAAAACAAGCAGGGATAATGGGGCGACCTGGGAGGACTGGGGATCTCAAAAAAAGGAACTGTAATAGTGAAAACATTTTCACTTATTGAAGGTCCCCTCAGCAAGCTGCGGGGAATCCTTCCATCCCTATGGAAGAAGAAATATTTGTATTCGCTCGCTAACCCCGAAGCAACCTTCGGGGAATGCGCTCGCTGTGGGATTCAATCGCCGGAGGTTGGTTGCACGCTTAAGCCCGCGGCACCCGTCTCATTGCTCGCGGCGGCCTCGTTTGCCGTGTTCCTTTGGTTTTTCTGTGCAGGGGTCGCGGCCCAGGAGGATTCGCTTTCGAAAATAAAACTCATGGCCGCGAGCGATTCGACTGCAAAGGAAGGCATGCCGGCTCAAGGGGATTCGCTCTCAAAAAACAAAACCGTCGTTCAAAAAGAATCACCTCCAACGAACCCCGGCGTTGATATGAAGGGGTTGACGAATATCGTTTTGACGGACAAAAAAATCCGCGCCACCGGGTGGGGTGAATACGTGGTCGGAGGACATTGCCTCTGCTGTGACAATATGAGAAGTGCAGACTGTATTACGGTCAATACCACCAACAGGACAGACAAGCTGCGCATAAAACAGATTATTGACGGGAAAACAGAAGCCGACACCGCTGACAACACCACCTATTTCGGCGAGATATTTGAGCGAGATGTGACGACGAAACCGGTCGCCCTGCTCATGGCTGAAATTACCTTGCCGAAACTGCAGGATATCTACAGGGTAACAGTGTATACCGTGGCGGACAGCTTGAAAAAGAAGAACGTTATGTTCAATTGCGAACTAGGGTATACCGACCAGTTCGACAGGCTGCAATGGGCCGGCAAGGTGGAAAACAGCGGGCATGACGACCATATCACCTTCGACCTGGAAAAGCCCATTCTCACCAAGGATATTCTCTTGAAAGTAAAGGACGGAAGAAACAGAATAACCGAAGTGGCCATATTCACCAAGAACAAATAAATATGATCCCCTCCAAAATACTATTCCCTTTCATTGCGACGTTCCTTGTAACGGCCATGCCGTCGAACGCCGGCGACCAGTCCATTCCGGCGAAATCCCAGGCCAAAAATCTGTTCATCATCGTGATGAACGGCGCGCGCTACTCCGATGCGTTCGGCGACAAGAACCACCTGTACATCGACAATATCTGGAACAAACTCCGGCCTCTGGGGACAATCTGCACCAAGTTCGAGAATCGCGAACTCACCCTGCCCATTCCGGCGCAGATGAGCCTTCTTACCGGCGTGTGGCATGTTTTTAAAAATCCGTTCAGCGAAACCATTCGTCCCGCCTTCCCGACCCTGTTTGAATACTGGAACAGCGCCAAGAAGGAACCCGGCAATCCCTGTTATTTCGCCTCATGCAAGTCTACATTCGAAATTCTAACCTGCAGTGATCACGCCGAGTTCGGGGCAAAGTATGCGCCGGTATTTGAGTCCAGCAAGAAGGAGGATGAAAACGAAAACGCGATCTATGAGAAGGCGCTGCCCCATATCATGGAAAAACACCCTGCTTTCGTGTATCTCAGCCTTAATGGCGGGGGCGGCACGCTCACACCGGAGAAGGAACTTGCTGCCGAATGCCCATTGAAGGGTCAGAAGGATGCATGCGGCGGTGCCGCTGGCCTGAATGCCTACTACGAGTCGATAATCCTTATGGATCAGATTACCTGGGATCTCTGGGACCGGATTCAGAAAGTGGACGTCTATAAGGACAAGACGGTTTTTCTGGTAATGAGCGTCCACGGAAGGCACACCGACGATTACCACGGCTATGGGGACAAGTGCCGGGGGTGCACGGAACTTTTTCTCCTGGCAATCGGGCCTGGGATCAAGAAGAATTTCGTTTCCAATAAAGAAAGAACCCTTATCGATATCTGTCGAACCGTGGGAACTCTCTTCAACATTCCTACCCCGTATGCAAAAGGCGATGTAATGAAGGAACTGTTTGAATAGCACAGCCCGCGCATTCCCCGCGACTTGGCGCGCGGTTAGCGGGCGAATATTTGTTATTCTATTTCCTTAGCTATGGAAGAATCCCCGCCACTTGGGGCGGGGTTCTTCAATAGCGCGGTAAAGAAGTGGTAAATGGTATCGGCTTGACTTCACGAGCCCATTTTCATATAATCAAAGAAACAGTAGCTTTTCAATTTTAGAAGGGCACCACCTATGGCGATGACGAATGCAGAGCGCAGGAAGTTCTTCAGGATAGAGGTTGTTGCACCGGCCCGGTTCCGATTGATCGAGGAAAAGACTTCGAAACCGCTAACAGACTGGATTAACGGCTCCACAGCCGATCTAAGCATGGGCGGCGTGAAGGTCACCGCGCCGATGCCGGAGGCGCAGGTTGAGACGCTGGTGGACCAGTACATACTCATCGAATTCTCGTGCCAGCTTCCCGGTACCCCAAAGGCCATCGCCGCGACCGCCACCATCGCCTATTTCCTGCGCGGCGCGACATCGTCAAAGGCGACCACGGTCACGTTCGGCCTCTCGTTTGTCACTATCGACAACAGCGCCGAGGACCTCATCAGCGATTTTATCCGCCAGCGCATCAATTCCCCCGCTTGATATTCGCCCCTGTCAAAGCAGACGTTTCATGCTTCGACTTCGGTAAAAAAAATCCCCCTCGACAGGAAGTCGAGGGGGAACTGCACGCGTATTGTTGTGCAACCTACACGGGTTATTTTTCTATCCTCAAGTTGGAGAAGCTGTATTGCTCTTGAAGATTGGTGGGGGTTTTAAATACCATCCTGTACACATACAGACCATTTGAAAGATTGATGTTGTCCCACCTTACTTTGTTCCAGCCTCCAGCCAGAGAGCTCGAAGGGCTTTCCAGGGTCGCCACAAGTTTCCCCGAAAGCGTAAGGACTTCTATGTTCACGCTCTTGACCGGCTGGTAGAGATAGTACGTGAACATGGTCCAGCGGGCAGCCGGATTGGGCTCAGTCAAAATGCGCGTTCTATCCGATATTCTGTTTTCGGTTGACGGTACGGTGAAGGTAAAATCCGACGAGTACGAGACTGCCGTTGGATTGCCTTCCGCATAGGAAACAGCCCGGGCATGATACGTGGCACCTTTCTGGAGTTCGAACAATTGAATGTAATGATTATAGACCAGCTCTGCGTTCACTCCGCTTTTCATTCCATAGTCCTTGGTCAAACCGTATTCGACCAAAGAGGCTGCGGGTATGTTCGTCTTCCAGGTGACGGTCACGTCTGATGCCGTGATTTTCGCCGCTTCAACTTCCGACATGACGGCAGTTTCCGATACCGGGTTCAGTACGGCTGTCGCCACTCCCATAAAGTTCTTGCCGGTCGAGTCCGCATTCAAAGCGGTAAAGGTTTTGCTCGGAGGAGTGAATATCATGCCGGTTTTAGTCGGGGTAACGGTATAGGTACCCAGTGCCAGACCAGCAAACGAGTATGACCCGTCGGCCGCCGTGGTCATCGTTTTTGAAGCGCCGCCCGACAACGTAACGAGGACCCCGGTAATTCCCGTGGCCGTTTTTGCCAAGCGTTTTCCGGATGCGGTTGTGCCGACAATGCCTGATATGGTATGGCCCGAGCACGACGCCAAGGTGGTGGCTGTCCAATCAGTCGTGCCGGAACTCTGCTCCCTTGTTTTGCAGTAGGTAGGACCGCCGCCTCTGTCACAGTTGCTCAAACAACAGCCTTTTACTCCGAGGTGATAGAGGGTGCCGGCAGTCAGGTTTGGCACGGTAACAGTATACTGGGTATACGCAGTAGTGGGCAGTGTAGTCGGGTAGATACTGGCCTTGGCCGAAGTTGTACCATATGTCACCTGATAGGTTGCAGGACCCGCCGTGTTTTCATAGGTGCCGCTTGCCCACGAGACATCAATAGAATTACAGGTTATGTTCGAAATCGTAACCTTCGAGATCCATGGCTGGAAACAGTCGCACGCATGATCGCCGTTCGCATTGTGGAGCATAATACTATGCTCTTTAACCTCATCAGCCAGAACTATTTTTGATGAAGAGGTTCTGTTAAGAAAAAGAAACATCGCAACGCCCAGCAACAGTACCGCGAGCACACCATAGCCGGTCCACTTAAAAATACGGGACTTTTTCATTGGACCCCCTCCTTCAATTATTTAATGGTTTAAATAAAAAATAAACTAAGATAATAGCCGAAACCCGTCCTTCGGTATTTTGATTCCAATACAATATATAACTAATAGGAAAAAAATGCTAGTTATTTTAATATTTACGTTATATAAAGAATTATATAACGTATGATAAAACAGCCAGTTACGATCTTGAGCAAGTCTTGATACCGGACAAATCACCTATGGCTCTGATAGGCAGTGAAAACACTGCCATGATAGGGGTTTCTTCAGGTTGTCGGATTACAATATTAATAAGAAACATATCAAAGATGAGTCCGCGATTTGAGGCATCGGAAGGGATCCCATCAAAACAACTGCATGGTATTTGGATTTTGGATTAAGGAAGCATAAGGCAGGTTGTATTTTCAAATCACTCACAGACTAAAATATTTCTAAACTGATTGAAGGATTTTATGAAACCATTACTGTTGACAGGCAGCATGTTGTTACTCTTGTTTTCGTTTTGTACGCGGAATACGGTAACCGACGCAGACGGAAACACATACCATACGGTCAAAATCGGGAAACAAATCTGGACTGTTGAGAATTTCCGGACCACAAAGTGGAGCGACGGCTCCCCCATTCCGCATGTGCCCGATAGCGTCGCGTGGCATTCTCTTACTACGCCCGGTTATTGTTACTATGGGAATACGAACAATGCCGACACTATCAAAAGACTCGGGGCCCTTTACAATTGGTACTGCGTTGATTCGAAAAAATTTACTCCGCCGGGATGGCATGTCCCCACGGATGATGATTGGGATACATTGCAGAATTACCTGATCAAACATGGATACAATTGGGACAACGAGAGAAGGGATAACAGAATAGCAAAATCCCTGGCAGCCCGGAGCGGTTGGAAACCGTTCGGCATCGAAGGCATGCCCGGAAATAATATGAAAGACAACAATAGAAGCGGTTTTTCAGGCTTTGCCGCCGGTTTCCGCTATGACTCGCGGGATTCCATTACCTGGCATTCTATTTCTATGTTTTGGGCCCTTGGCCACAGGGCTGCGTGGTGGAGCGCCACCGAGGTCACAGAATCAATCGCAGCCGTTTATGGACTGGGCTTCTGCGTTGATTATCTCATAAAGTACGAACGCAACTGGCTCAAGACATGCGGGTATCCGGTCAGGTTGGTGAAAAATAGAAACTAACTGCGCTTTTCTGCCATGACCGCAACCTTGCTTCAAGGTTTTCTTCTCGGCCTTGCGACCGGAACTACCTGCCTGGCCACGTGCGGACCGGTTTATGCGCCCTACCTGATGCAATACGACCGGACCTTGCTAAAAAGTCTGCTCGCAATTCTTGAACTTTCGGCCGGCAGGTTTTTTTCTTACCTTGCTGTGGGCGCGGCCGCCGGGCTTCTGGGAAGGCAGGTTCACTTTGAAGGAAAAGGACTCATCACCGCAGCAGGCTACTGCCTGTTCTCCGTTTTTCTGCTGGTCACTGCCTTTCGAACGTACCGGCGCGACCAGCATTGCCATGTCGGCCGTTGGGCGGGAATCATAGACCGGCCGCTGGTTCTGGGAATTCTTACGGGCATCAATATTTGCCCTCCCTTTCTCCTGGCATTGACAAAAGCCTTTCAAGGGTCCGGACCGGCTGCAGGCGCAACGCTTTTTGCGGCATTCTTTGTCGGCACATCGCTCTTTCTGATGCCGATAGCTGCATTCGGATTGCTCGGCGAGCGGAAGCTTTTTCGCTCAATAGCACGATGGGGAGCACTTGCCGTAAGCGTCTGGTTTCTGGTTCTGGCAGGACTGCTGGTGTACGAATATTTCCGGTAGGACTTTCAAGCTTTGGGGCCGGCCCTTGCAGGCCTTCCCCGCGGATTTTTTTCCTCGCCGCACCCGGATTCCGGCCCAATGATACCCCTGCCTAGCGACCGGAGGCTCCCCCTGCGTCTTTGTCGAAATAGTTGACGAGCCGGGAATCCCGGCGAAGAGCCTGCGCAGACGCAAGGTCCCCGGTGGTTCGAAAGAAACGCTCGGCGGCTGCAACAGGCTCGGTAAGGTCCGCGAAGCCGGCCATCTCGCTCACGGGTCTGGCGAGCAGTACGACCGCGCTCAAGTAATGTTGTCGCGCCCGGGCAGTATCGCCGAGACGCTCGTACCCGTATCCGATCAACAGATCGGCGCTGTAGTTGGCCGCCTCCTTCCTGATCCGAGAGTAGTGCTCGATTGCCTTGGCCGTGTTTCCGGCCCGGTCCAAGCACTGGGCCAGAGTGAACTCGGCACTGGAGTTCACCACGGCGGGGGCCGCCGCGAGGAAACGCTCCGCCTCGTCAAGGCGGCCCGCGCTGGCCAGTTGGCTGCCAAGCTCCGGCAGGATGCGGCAGCAGCCAAGGTCGAGGCGCGCCGCCTTCTTGCCTTCAGCCAGGGCGCCGGGTGCGTCACCGGCCCTGAAAAGGGCCTCGCTGAGGTAGACATGGAGCCATGGATTGGCCGGTTGCCGGAGCACCAGCGGCCGAACCCGCTTGACGACTTCGCTTGGCAGGAGACTGCGGCGCCAATCCTCCACTTTGACAAGTGTGAGCCAGGGCGCCTGCGGCCGGGACAGGTCCTTCCCCTCAAGCGCCTCCACCATGGCATTCCCTACCCAGCGGATATTTATGGGGAGATATCCCCCGTCGCAGGAGAAGGTCACGCTCAAATGCACCACGTCCCAGGGCAGGGCCCGGAGGGTTGCCGCGATCCGGCGCACGGCCTCGACCAGGTTTATGCACCGGTAGTTGGCGAAATGGTTCACGACGTCCGCGTCCACAGTGAGGATTACAGGTCCCTGGAGCCTGAGCGCGGAGAGAGAGTCTATGGGCCACGTCCGGAACGGAAGGTGTGTAAATACTCTGCTCAGATCGTCAGGCAGGGGCGCGGCCCACACTGCCTCACGGGCGATGCCGAGGGCATAGGCAGCAGTGATGAAATCGGCTATGTTGTACAGACCCGAGTCTGCGACGCCATCCGCCCGCCTGATCGCAGACAGATCGCCGGCTGCGAAGAGGCGCTTGAGCCTGCCGATCTGCTCCGGTGTGATCGGAGTACAGTCGGGATGGGCGTCCACGTTCACCACGACCGCGCCTTTGACTCCGGTTTGGATCCAGGGCACAAGAACTTCGCTGTGGTTCTCCACGAGGAGAACGTGCTGGGGAAGCTTGGCAATGGCCGGAGTAGGCTGGAGGGTGAAGAAGACCGCCGCCGCAACGAGCGACAGCCAGCACGAAAAAAGTTTCGAAATTTCCGATTTTGCGCTAGGCATGGAGCGAATCCTTTACTTTTTAGAGTTGTTTCTGTCCTTGTGTTGCATCCGCGGAATCACTTTTGCCGGGCACCGTCCCTGGAGAAGCATAGATCCTTGTGGGTCGAGACCAAGGCACAATATCTGCTCGATCAGCCTGTGCTCGTCAATCAAATTTAAAATACGTTTACAGCTGCCGAAAAGTGTAACCGTTCCCAATTTTCCAAGTCTTTCCATCCGCTCTTTACCGGGGATCCTGCGAACAGCGATTTATCGGAAAATCGGAATGCTCTTCATATAAGCATTCGATCCTGCTTGCATTCTCACTAAATAACAACCTGTGGCCATGTTCCGGGTATCCCAGGGCAAACTGTACGAACCGGCCCCAAGTTTCCTATTGACAAGCGTAGCTATTTCACGGCCGGACAGAGTATAAACCTTCACCGACACCTGATCTGAATGAGAAAGAGAGAATTCAATGGTTGCGTTAGGGTTGGTGCGGCTCGGGGAGCGGATGTCAAAATTAACTGGATATACCTTCACTCCCTGCAAAAAAGGCTTGATTGCTCCTATCAATTCTGAAAGAGGACTGCTCCAAACCCCGCCACCCCAAGTCCCGGCAAAGATGTTGCCGCCGCTCACGACAAGAGACGCGACATCAGTAATCATGAGGCCGGAGTCGACCTCAGTCCAGGTTGTCCCGCTGTTGGTGGAGAGAAAAACACCATAATCACTCCCGCTAAATATGTTACTGCCGCTTACGGCAAGACACTGGGTATAGTGATCCGTGAGGCCGGAGTCGACCTCAGTCCAGGTTGTTCCGTTATTGGTTGAGAGAAAAACACCAACGCCGGTCCCTGCAAAGATGCTGCTGCCGCTCACAACAAGAGACATGACATCGGTAATCGTGGAGTCGACCTCAGTCCAGCTTGTCCCGTTATTGGCGGAGAGAAAAATACCATAGGGAGTTCCGGCAAAGATGTTGCTGCCGCTCACGGCAAGAGACATGACATTAGTATTCTCAGGCAGGCCGGAGTTGACCGCAGTCCAGCTTGTCCCGCTGTTGGTGGAAAGAAAAACACCATAATAATTAGTCCCGGCAAATATGTTGCTGCCGTTCACCGCAAGACAACTGAACCCCGTATTCGCAGGCAGGCCGGAGTTGACCGCAGTCCAGCTTGTCCCGCCGTTTGTGGAGAGAAAAACACCACCATCAGTCCCGGCAAAGATGCTGCCGCCGCTCACGAAAAGAGCCATGACCATGGTACTCGTGAGGCCGGAGTTGACCGCAGTCCAGCTTGTCCCGCTGTTGGCGGAGAGGAAAACACCCCCTTCATCAGTCCCGGCAAAGATGCTGCTGCCGCTCACGGCAAGAGAAAAGACA
This sequence comes from uncultured Fibrobacterota bacterium, assembly GCA_963753345.1. Lineage (GTDB taxonomy): Bacteria > Fibrobacterota > Chitinivibrionia > Chitinivibrionales > FEN-1185 > FEN-1185. Next base: position 79,001 of record CAVWBU010000021.1, on the reverse strand, counting down.
TCAGTACTCGTGAGGCCGGAGTTGACCGCGGTCCAGCTTGTCCCGCTATTGGCGGAGAGGAAAACCCCCCTGCCATTAGTGCCGGCAAAGATGCTGCTGCCGCTCACGGCAAGAGACAAGACATCAGTACTCGTGAGGCCGGAGTTGACCGCAGTCCAGCTTGTCCCGTTATTGGTGGAGAGAAAAATGCCGGTTGGAGTCCCGGCAAAGATGTTGCTGCCGCTCACGGCAAAAGAATGGAGAGTAGAATCAGACAGGCCGGAGCTGACCGCAGTCCAGCTTGCTCCTTTATTTATGGACAGAAAGACGCCATTATTGGTCCCGGCGAAAATGTTGCTGCCGCTCACGGCAAGAGAATAGACAAAAGAATTCTGAGGCAGGCCGGAGTCGACCGCAGTCCAGGTTGTCCCGCTATTGGTGGAGAGAAAAATACCGGTTGAAGTCCCGGCAAAGATATTGTTGCCGCTCACGGCAAGTGCCTGGACTTGCATATCCGTGAGGCCCGAGTCGACCGCAGTCCAGCTTGTCCCGCTATTGGTGGAGAGAAAAACACCACCACCAGTCCCGGCAAAGATGCTGCTGCCGCTCACGGCAAAAGCTAAGACACGAGTGACCGTGAGGCCGGAGTCGATCGCAGTCCAGCTTGTCCCGCTATTGGTGGAGAGATAAACACCGCCGCTAGTCCCGGCAAAGATGCTGCCGCCGCTCACGGCAAGAGATTGGATCTGGGGATTCAGAGGCAGGCCGGCATTGACCGCAGTCCAGCTTGTCCCGTTATTGGTGGAGAGAAAAACGCCGCCATCAGTCCCGGCAAAGATGTTGCTGCCGCTCACGGCAAGAGCGCGAATATTCCCACCCTGCGGTCCATTTGTCTGCACCCATTGAGCGCTTACCGTATGCGAACATAACACCAGCAAACCACCGCCTACCGCAAGCCATGCCAAGAACTTTTTCATGTGACCCTCACGTTCTTTGAGGTGCGATGAATATGAATTCCACTTTATCAATCTTCTTTTCGTATGCAATTTGCAGCTATTTCCCCGGCTGCACAGGATGCGGTAACAGAGTGCACGTCTTCTACAACACCCGCCGTCGGGTTTTCCAACCGCGGCGATACCAATATGGTCCGATGTAATCTTGTTTCTCATCATGAGTATAATATAGCAAAATGGTGGATTGCCGCTTCTTTTTTTGGGTATCAGCCTTTAACTCCCCAGCGTTTCATATACCTCCACAATGTAGTGCGGTCAATGCCAAGCGCCCTGGAAACTGCCAGCCGGTTGCCTTTATTTTCTTCTAATACCTCAACCAATAAACCCTTTGTGATTTCCCTTTTTTTGCCTTTCGTCGATTCCTCTGGAGAAGCGTGCATTTCCCTTGGAAGGCATATTGTCGACCTTAGTTCCACGTGACGGATCTCCAAAGGCAGATCGAAAATGCCGATTTCCTTTTCGCGGCAGGTGACAAAGGCGTGCTCAATGGCGTTTTCAAGCTCCCGGATATTTCCCGGCCAACAGTAGTCCATCATGGTGAGTGCGGCATCCGAGGAGAGGCCGTCAATCTTTTTACCGGTTTGTTTGTTGAATTTGTCAATAAAATGGTCAATAAGGAGCCCGATGTCCTCCTTGCGGTCGCGCAGCGGCGGCATGTGCACAGGAAAAACCTTGAGCCGGTAGTACAGGTCTTCGCGAAAATCTCCGTTTCTCGCCAGGTCGCGCAGATCCCTGTTTGTCGCGGCAATGATGCGCACGTCAGCCTTGCGCACCTCACTCTCCCCGACCCGCTCGAATTCGCGCTCCTGCAGGAACCGAAGGAGCTTGACCTGGATGTACGGCGACACGTCGCCGATCTCGTCAAGGAACAGGGAGCCTCCATCAGCGAGCTCGAAGCGGCCGATCTTATCGTGGATTGCACCGGTAAAGGCACCTTTTGCGTGGCCAAACAGCTCGCTTTCGAGGAGCGATTCAGTGAGGGCCGAGCAGTTGACCTTCACCAGTGGGCCGTTTTTCCGGCCGCTGCGCTCGTGGATGGTGCGCGCGGCAAGCTCCTTGCCCGTGCCGGTTTCGCCGGTGATAAGCACGGTCGCGCTTGACGCGGCGGCAAGCTCGATAAGCTCGAACACGTCCTGCATGGGCCTGCTCTTTCCCACGAGCAGATGGAACTTCCCTCCTTCTCGTTCGATAGTCTCCTCGAGCGCCGCGCTTTTTCGCTCGGCCTGCCTGAGTGCCGAAATGTCGGTGAGGGTCTCCACAGCGCCGATGATATCGCCATGGGCCGATTTCATAGGCCTGCCGTTCTTGAGCACCGGCACCCTTGTCCCGTCGGCGCGCATCAATTGACATTCGAGATTGCTGGCAGAAGCGCCGGAGAGCAGACTGCACTCATTCATCGACCCGCAGGCACATACCATGATGTCGCGGCATCGTTTGCCGGTGATTGTCTCGGCTGGCAGCCCCGTCATGCTTTCGAGGCCCCGATTGCAAAACTTGATGACTCCCGAAGTGTCAATTATAAAGATTCCTTCGGCGATGGTTTGAAGAATGGTTTCAAAACATTCCTTGGCCAAACCTTTTTCAGGGTCAAAACAGACCATGGTAATTCCCTTCTTTTGTTGCAGAAAGCCTTGCAAGCGTTGCACGCAACGTCGGCTTGAAACGTTTGCAACAAAAGAAAGTAGCTTCGGGCAATAATTAATGTCAAGGACATCTTGCGAGCTACTTGATTGAAACCCATAATTGACTAATAATCAGTATGTTGTGAATCATTAAACTTACTTTGATAATGCCTTTCCAAAACTGGCACGCACGTTGCAATTCTTCTCGACAGGAACCAATTAAAGCAGGAACATAAAGGAGGATCAAATGGCCCTTGAAACAACCGATCAGAACTTCAAACAGGATGTTCTGGATTCCACGGTCCCTGTTCTTGTCGACTTCTGGGCACCATGGTGCGGCCCCTGCAAGATTGCCGGTCCGATTATCGATCAGGTGAGCATCAAGGCCATTGGAAAAGCAAAGGTGTACAAGCTGAACGTGGACGAGAATCCCCAGACCGCGGGATTGTACGGAATAACCGGCATACCGACGGTGGTTGTTTTCAAGGGCGGCGCGGTTGACAAGATGCTCGTGGGCGTTCAGCAGGAACCGGTATACCTTAGTGCGCTTGAAGTGACTTGAAGTGAATTGAACAATAGTGAAAAGAAGAAGAACCTAACCAATTACCAACCAAGGGAGGGTACAATGAGAACCAACGAATCGGCAGCAGACAGGATCATCAGGGTCGTTCTCGGGCTTCTAATCGCGGCGTTGATACCGCTCAAAATCGTTACCGGAGCAGCCGCAATCGCGGTGGGAGCTGTTGCGGGGATTGTGTTCCTTACGGGCGCAGTGGGTTTTTGCGCGCTGTATGCGCTGTTCGGACTTGCCACCAACAAAGGACAGGCGAAAAACTGACTGCCATAATACCGCAGGCGCGGCATAGGCCGCGCCCCGCCGGTAGTGCAGGAATCCGAACCTAAATATCATAACCTATAGGGAAGAATTGATCATGCCGATGTACGAGTACAGATGCAGAACGTGCGGTAAGGAGTACGAGGAACTGGTGCCCCTTTCCGCGCAGGAGGCTCCTGCGTGTCCCTGGTGCGGATCGCACGACGTGGAACGCAAGATCTCCGCATGCGCGAGTTCGGGTTCCTCATGCGGAAAGCCGGGGTTCACATGAGCGGCATAATGGCAGCGCCGGTCGGCGCAAAGGAAAAGTCACCAAAGAGAGAACCAACAATCATGAATCCGCTATCGGTTTTCAAAAGGTTGTCATTACGGAGAAGGAAAATGATCAAACTTGTCATTGGAATAGTTGTTGGAGCGGCGTTCGGTTTCGCATATTATAGATTCATAGGGTGCGCTTCAGGCACGTGCCCGATAACGGGCAACCGCTTTGTAAGCACGCTGTACGGCGCGATAATTGGTGCATTGCTTTCCGGTTTCGGCACTTAGTTGCAGGGAGGCAAAGCATGTCCGTAACAGTCGTCTCGCGCCAATGCCCGCAAAACCATCCCTGCCCGGCGGCTCGGGTATGTCCCACGGGCGCGCTCGTTCAGGAGGGTTTCAAAGCACCGGTAGTTGACAAAGACAAATGCATTGAGTGCGGAAAATGCATAGAAACATGCCCGATGGGTGCGATCCGGGGCGAGTGAACTGTAATACAAATACTATTCGGGAGGATTTTCATGAATAAACATTTCAGAATCGCATTGGCTACAATACTGGCAGCAGGTCTATTTGTATTTGCCGAACAGGGCGCTATAGCGGCAAACAAAAGCACGGATCATGATCAAACCAAAAAGGATGCCACCACCCTGGCGAAAACGGGAAAACAACTCCCTGCAAAAAAAATTCTTTTCTTTATGAACCCAAACGGCCATCCTTGCCAGATGCAGAACGCGATTCTTGGAGAAATCAAGGACTCACTCGCAACCCTTGCCACGATAACCTATATCAAAACGACCGAGCCAAAGGACCAGGACGCTTTTGAAACGTACGGCATACGCGGCCTGCCTTCCCTGATTATTGTTGACAAAGACGGAAAAGAGTTGAAACGGTTCACGCCGGGAATCCAGAGCGCTGACAACATTCTCGCGGCATTAAGCGGAAAGACGAAATGAGCGGGAACCTCAACATCGCGCTCGTTTTCGGCGCCGGCGTGGCCAGCGTCCTGTCGCCGTGCGTGCTGCCCGTGGTGCCGATCGTCGTGGCGGGATCGGCGGACGACCACAGGATGCGGCCGGTGTTCGTGGTGTCGGGGCTGGCCATAACATTCATGGCCATGGGGGTGGTGTCGTCGCTCTTCGGCTCGGTGTTCGCAGGAAAAACGGTGGTTGTGGAAAAAACCGCGGCAATCATTATCGCATTGATGGGGCTGTTGCTCATGTTCAATGTCAACCTTTTCGAGCACCTGAGCTTTGTGTCGAACCTGGCCGGAAAGAACGGGGGCAGGTTCGGCGGGTTTCTTCTCGGCCTTGTCCTCGGCGTGGTCTGGATCCCATGCGTTGGTCCTATCTTGTCAAGCGTTCTCGCCATGGTGGCCGTCCAGGGCAAAGTCGCAACGGGCATCTTTCTGCTGTTTGTGTATTCTCTCGGGTTCGCCCTTCCCATGCTCGTTGCAGGCTATGCATCGCATTTCTTCAGAACGCGGTTCAGGAAGATCGGGAAATTCCCGGTTGTTGTGAATATCGTGAGCGGGGTGATCCTCGTGGCGCTCGGAGGGTTTATCTTCTTTAAGGGAATGTTGGGCTTTGGGTTCTGACAAGGACCGCGGACAAACCAGCATTTGACAGCGAGGCTGTTGTGGAAAAGAAATTTGAAATTGTGCTTGGTTCCCGCAAGAAAGTGGATGCAAAGGTAAAGGGCTTTACGATTTGCACCGATCAACCCGTTTCCGCTGGCGGGGAAAACAGCGCTCCTTCCCCGTTCGATCTTTTCCTCGCATCGATCGGCACGTGCGCCGGGTTCTATGTCAGCGAGTTCTGCGCATCACGTTCTATCCCTACCGATTCAATAAAAATCACGGAAACGATTTACAGGAACGATACGACCCATATGGTTGACAAAATTACGATCGACATCGGCCTGCCGCTGGATTTTCCCGAAAAATACCGTGCGGCGGTTGTGAGGGCGGCCGAATCCTGCCCAGTCAAAAAGCACCTGGCCGCGCCGCCTGCTATCCAGATTGCCGCTGTGATGAAATCGGCCGCATCATGAACCCGGCTCTGGGGTTCTAACGCCCTTTTGCCTTATCCGCTATTTGACCACCTTGAAAGCAGTATATATGGTATAAGCACCTACTGCCGGAATTATGCTAACCCCGTACAACTTGCCAAGAGATCAGTTGCGAAGACCGGCGGGCGGAGATTCTGCTCAATCATCGTGAAGCAGTTTTTAAATCTATTGGCAAATAGCTGCTATTGAAGGAAAATAACAGAGCCCGAATGAGTCATCCGGGCTCCAATTAACAAAAGGTAGATTTCAAGATATCAGACGCCTAGCGAGGCACCACGACCTGCATCCATTGCATGTGTTGCCCCTGCCGCAATTCGCAGATATACACGCCGGGACACACCCTGGCGTCGGAGCCATGGTCGCCGAGAGTGAACGTTCCTCGGCCGGAGCACACAGCACGCGCGACCCTTGTGCCGCTCAGCGAGTACACCGACAGTTCCGCACCCGCCTTAACATTTGAGAATTGAATCCTGCCGTCGCGGCCGCCAAGGAAGTGAACCTCGTCAGATGAGGCTCTTACGGCCGGTTGCGATACGGATGTGGTTATATTGCTGCCCACGCCGGTGACGCCCCAGAGGGTGACGTAGCTTCCCGCTGTAGTTTTTACAAGCTTGACGCTGTCAAGAGTCTTTAATGAATTCGTCGGGACGCAAAAACCATCGAGATTATGACCGTAGTTGTCAACCGGAACATTCGTAGTGCTCCACTTTTGCATGTTGGAGTCCACATGAAAAACACCTGCAGCGAGAGGTTGATCATAATCATTCAGCGTGAAGGTGGAAGTCACCGGACCATCCGAATAGTTGAGTACAACCTTGATTGCTGTCGAACCTTCCGAACTCATTAAGGCAAAGTAGAGCGCCGAGTAATTTCCCTGAGATACCGGAATTGTGACTGAATCCGAACCGGAAAGGAAATGCGTTTGGAAACCTGTGCTGTCCGAATTGGAAAAATTCAATATCATCAATGGATGATTGAAATTGGCCGGATACCGCGCACTGTCCGGCAGGGTGTGCCCGGTATACTGCGGTGTAAGATGCATGGCTGCGGAGTGTGTCCCGTATCCGTCGCCATACCCATTGTTATCTATACCTCGAGTCCATGTATACAATTTACCGTTCGAAAAGGTTGTTACGGAGCGGGCATTGAGTAAGGACTTGATGTTGACCTGCACCGTATCCTGCGCGCTCGCGGCTCCCCAAAAACCCATTCCACAGACAGCAACACCTACGGCAATCGCCACCTTCCCGAAATAACTGCAAACGTACATGATCGCCCCCTCGTTTAGGTTGATAGAACTTTCAAGAAATAGCCCGTTCATAATATCGGTTTTTCGCTCCGCTCGTGCGGTTTTTTTCCCTCAGCCGCGGCCCTGTTTTATCTTGTAAATACCGCATTCCCCCTCCCCTGTCGTTTTACCTGAGAGGCACAAATGTACGTTTTTTCAATGATTGTCAGTCTATGTCAATGGCAGTCATGTACATGGCACGCGGTGCTCTCGTCAAGCACCCTGACGTCCCCGCTGTCGTACTTGGCGATCGCTTGAGCAACAGTCTCCGCCTCTACAAGAAACGGCTTTATTCCGGCTGCCACAAGATGGTTCGCGGCCCTAAATCCCATGCCCCTGCACACCACGGCTTCGGCACCCAGGATTTTCAGTGCGCTCACAGGCATGCAGCTCCCATGCTCGTGCTCGCTTTCCTTGTTTGTGGAAAACATCACGCTTCCCGTTTCCGAATTGTACAGTGCGAAGCAGGGCGCGCTGCCGAAATGACCGTAAACGACAGATTCCATCCCTTTGTCCTCAAGTACCGGCATGCAGATTTTCATTGGCTCCTCCAGCAGGTTTGAATATTTTTCCCTTTACCGATTTTCTTCTCACAACAGAACTCCTTTCCCTTACACTGCGGACATCGGTCCGGTCTCCCCGTGCCGCGCGCAACCGACCACGCGTGGCCGCACGCTGCGCAGATGAACCGGCATGTTCCGACTTCAACAATCCCGCCCTCCACGGACAATCGCTTGGAATTGATGAGGAAGTCCGCCACTTTCCTGTGCGCCGATGCAACGATGTTCCCGAAGGTCTGGCGGGAAACGTTCATCTTCTTTGCCGCCTGCACCTGGTACAGCCTCTCATGATCTGCAAGGCGTATTGCTTCAAACTCGTCCAGAGATAGTGTTACCGATTCAAGTTCCCGTTTGGCAATCCCACTCGGGCCAAAGCTGCTGGCCTGCGGGTTGCAGATTACTCTTCTTGCCTTGCACGGTCGTGGCATGGGGCTCCCTGAGTTTCTGGCATATGCTAATATCAAATTATGTTCCGGCTGTATGAATTCCAATAATTGTAATCACCTTGTTGGCAAATTCCGGCTTGCCTCCGTAGGCTTGGTCGGCAGTATTCTTCAGTGATGCGGGGGACATGCGATCAAACAATATGAAGCAAAGAACGTTACCGTCCTTGATGCAAGCAAGGCATGCCAGCACAACGGGTACCATTAAGCGATCACGACAAGGCATCGACATTTTGTTGCCTATGCGCGCGAAACCGCTTAGCGCTCCGAATTTCTTCTGCGCGCCTGTTCGATGAGTTCGAGAATTGAAAGCGTTTTCGGTTTGGGCGGCTGAATCATGGCGTTCTGAACATCTCCACTGTAGTTATCCGCGACGAAGGTCCGGATGTCAATCGCTTCCCACCAGCAGTCGAACATCCTACTGCACGGATTTTCCTGACCGGGCTGCCGGCAGTATGAAAAAGGCACTTCATGACCCAGCATCGGGCATCGTCGCGAAAGATCGTCGTGCTCGGTCAGCATGATTGAAAACGGCAGGCGGAATTTCTTTGCATAGCGACCAAACATAATTTCCGGCAGAGTTATTTTCAAGCATTCGCAAAAAACAAAATAATCATCCCTGACTGCATTTAATCATATTTATCGATTCGGGTGGTATGTGTATATAAACAATATCATCATTCTTTCCAAAATTTCCGTTACATGGATGATTTGGCATATACGCGGAAACCACAATGCCGATGTCAATATCTATCCTTGTGAAGATTCCCATGTTCCATGTTTTCAAAACTCTTCCCCTGAACATGTTTTCGGACATCGTATAGGGCTTGTCGCTTACGCATATTGCTTCGGGCCTAATGGTGACCAAAACCTTGCCTGTATATTCAACGCAAGAATTGAAAGAGCCCGCAGCAAGCTGCGGGGAATCTTTCCATCCCTATGGAATAAGACATTTTTGTAGTCGCTCGCTAACCCCGAAGCAAGCTTCGAGGAATGCGCTCGCGTGGGATTCAATGAAATGCCGTTCCCAAGGCAAATGGCTGTTCGACCATTTTCAAGTAAATCAGATGTCCCTTCAAAAATATTTTTTGTCCTTGTAAATTCAGCCGCATACCTGCTGACAGGATGCTTGAGTATTTCATTCACGGTGCCTATTTGTTCAACAGAACCTGTTTTCATAAGGGCGACCCTGTCCGCCACCTGTGCCACCTCTTCAAAATTATGCGATAGGTGAACAAAAGCTGTTTGAAACCTATCATGTATATTCCTTAATTCAGAAGCCAGCTTCTCCTTGGTGTGCTGTTTAGGATTATTATATACAGATTCTTCGATCGGGAATTACTTTCAGCAAATGCCGGAATCCAGATTGAAAACAAAAAATCCGTAGAAAGTGCGCAACAAAAAATAAGGGGAAATCTTCCTGTTTTCACAAATCCACCTATTCTTATTTCGCGAATTTTTCTTTGCCCCAAATTGATTAATCCATCTCATGCTTTAATATACTATGAACCTCGAAGTTTAGGATAAAACTTATCAAAGAGGCTATTGCATGTCAAAAAATATTATGCGCTCAATTTTATTCTTTATTGTTATGTTCCTGCAAAACGTATTAAGCGGCCAACAACAAATGCAGGACGAGATATGGCTTCTGGAAACCTACAAACATGCTGACGCCAATACGATTATCGAAACCGTCAAAAAGGACCTGCTTTCGGAAGATCCTTTGGTGCAGGATGCCGGATGCATCATACTGTTGAAAACGCTTGAAGGGCTGAAGAAGGACGACGGAAAATCGCAATTCATATTTGACAAATTATCCGGTGACCAAAAAGTGGTCGGAAGCGCGGCCGACATAATTGATTCGAGATTGCTGGGATGGTACAACCCGGAAGGGTCGGAAGAGAACGAGGACGATATAAGGATTTACATTCCCCTTTTCCACATACTTGGGAAAACGGACAGCAAGATGGCGAGGCGGACAATGGCAAGGTCCTTCCTCTACCTTCGCGGTTACCCGGACATGCTTAAAATGATACCAATGAACGAGGAACTAGCTTCTTTTTCTTTAAGACGGCTCAAGGACATAGAAAGCAAGTTCTGCTGCCTGTATCCGGGGAGAGAATCCGTCGTCGACATGCTTGAGAAGGATTCCAGGTACGGCATGCTGGACATGTACGAAAATTATCTGCTGACAAATAATAGGCCCGGTGAAAAAATGAAAAAGGAGATGAAGGAATTCATCATCGAATGCATGGGGTACGGGGATTTGAAAAACGGCTATGTGATCAGGATCAAGGCGGCAAAATTAGCGGGAACGCTGGTGAAAGGCGGAGAAATAGATTTACTGGGGAAAATCAAGGAAGTTTCACAAAATGACCCCTATTATGTTCACGTTTTTTTTAGCAAAGCGGGATACAGCCTGACGGAATTGAACTATCCGGTAAGGGAGAGCTGCTCGAAAATCATTTCCCGCTGACCTGTCTGTCATTTTTTGCATGTCTTCGTTATGAAACTTTCCCGGTTTGTCATTGCGGATATTGTTTCGAAACGTGGACAAGACTATTTTCTTTGAAAAGGACATTTGGATTCTTCAAAAGGTTTAAAAGCATGGCAGACCATTCCCCCTATTCCGGCCCCCTCTGGCTCCTGTTCGGCGGGCGCCACCTGCTCGAAAAAAACGCGCTCGAACTCATTAAGAGCATTGACAAACTCGGATCAATAACGTCGGCGGCCAAGGAAACCGGCATCAGCTACAAGACCGCCTGGGACCTTATCGACAGGCTCAACAACCTTTCGTCGAAACCGCTCGTTGTCGCCAGCACCGGTGGCAGGCACGGCGGCGGATGCAGGCTGTCCGACTATGGCAAAAGGATCCTCGATGAGTATGATCACCACAAGGGGCAATTCGAAGTTTTCACAAAAACCTTGTCCGGGAAAGAAAATGATTTTGCTTTTTTCACCGATTTTACTAGGAGCCTTATCTTGAAGACCAGCGCGCGCAATCAGTTCTCCGGCATCATTGAAAAAGTCATTCACGGTCCGGTGTCGGCCGAAGTCGTTTTACGCATCAGCGAGAAGGACACCATAACCGCGGTGATCACCAATGAAAGCGCCAGGGAGCTTAATCTCCTGAAGGGCGGGAAAGCGATGGCGCTTATCAAGGCACCGGCAGTGATCCTCATGGTTGATGATGAAAAAACCAAAACGAGCGCCATGAACCGCCTGAGCGGTAAAGTATCCGGCATCGTCACGGGCGCGGTGAACGATGAGATAAAAATAAAGCTGAGCGGCGGCAAGACCGTCGTCGCCACCATAACAAAACAAAGCGCGGAAGACATGAAACTATCTAAAGGCAGTGATGTGTGCGCGTTGTTCAACGCCTCACAGGTTATTCTTGCGGTAACCGAGTAAAAACCGTCACCATTTGTTAAGAAGGCAGTATGTATTTCATCCGCGATTCAATCATTGACAATTTTCTCGACGAGGACATTCGCTTCGGGGACCTCACCACCGCGCTGCTGGATATAAAGGATGCACCCGCCCATGCCTCTTTCATCTCCCGCCAGGATTGCATTGTCTGCGGGGCCGATGAAGTATCACGAATCATTCACAAACTGGGCGGGTCGGTTCACGGCTGTCTCACGGATGGAACAAAGGCGAAAAAAGGGCACGTCGTCCTAACGGCAGAAGGTACTGCAGGCATACTGCATGCGGCATGGAAAACATCGGTGAGTATTCTCGGCTTTTGCAGCGGCATTGCGACCAGAACAAGGATGCTGCTCGATGCCGCGCGGCGCATCAATCCGTCAATCTCGCTGACCACAACCAGAAAAACAATTCCCGGAACGCGGGACCTGTCCGTCAAGGCGGTGTACGCGGGAGGCGCCATGCCCCACCGGCTCGGCCTGGCGGAGACCGTTTTGTTTTTCCGGGAACATTACGATTTGTCCGGAGGATTTTCCCGGCTGCTTGCTGCTATTCCCCGGCTGCGTGCCGAATGTCCGGAGAAAAAGCTTGTCGTTGAAGTTGACAATATGGGGGACGCCGAGCGCGCGGTTGAAGCCGGCGTTGACGGCGTCCAATGTGATAAAATGGCTCCCGGTGAAATCAAAAAAATTGTTAAAAAAGCCGCGGCGGATTCGCGGGGTACGTTTATCATCGCAACCGGCGGCATCACCCTTGACAATATCGAGTCGTACGCACGCTCCGGCGCGCAGGTCATCGCGACCTCAAGCGTCTATTTCGGCCCGCCAGCGGATTTCGGGTTCAAGATTGAAAAGCGCCGCAAGAGTGGCTGAAGCATAGGTCATTGACTAAAGGAAAAACTCCACTTTTTCAACAAATGATGAAAATATCTGATCGCTGAATAGTCGGATCCGCGAGGGTCTAGTGGGGCTCTCCACTTGCACCCCGGCTAATACTGCCAAGCGCTATTGGAACCTGTGTTGCGCATAGTGGCACCGATGGTGTCGGAAGAAAATAAGAATGGAAATTGACTTATGCCAAGCGTTAGGCCGGACTGGAAAAATGGTCCCGCTATAGCGGGATGCTGCCCCGACCCCGCCGTCAGGCATAGGGCGGTGGCAGCCCGAGGCCGGCGGCCGAGACCGGAAGGAGGGCCGCCCCTGCGAAGCAGGGGAACGCCCAGCTCTTTTTGGTTTTGCAATAAAAATCAAGATGAGCTTATGTTATAATTATCTTTATTGCGGCGATAATTAGAACGACAAACAGTATCAGTATTATGGCACGATTGTTCAATTTCCTGCTGCCGATATCCGATCCCAAATAGCCGCCCACCACGACCGCCGCCGCAAACGGCCAGATTCTCGCATTAACGATTACCCCCTGGCTCAACTGTCCCAGCAGTCCTGAAATTGAATTGACAAGTATGAACGCTGCCGCGATCCCCGATGCGTTCCAGACACTCGACCATTTGAAGAACACCAGCAGTGGGCTGAGGAAAATGCCGCCGCCGATTGAGGTCAATCCGGAAAAAAATCCGATGATGCTGCCGCAGATGAACCCCACCGGGACAGGGACCTTTTTTACCTCATACTCACTTCTGAGATATACCCGCATCAACATGAGGAAGGAAGACAGGATAAGGACAATGCCGATGACGATTTTTATCTGTCTGCCGGGCAATCGTATGGCCCCGCCGACAAACGAGAAAGGAATGGAAAGCAGCACAAAAATGAGAAACGTTCTTAACGAAAACCGTTTCGCTTTCACGTATTTGTAGGTGGCTATGGATGCCACGATGATGTTCAATACGAGCGCAATCGGCCTCATCTCGATCACGGGAACGCTGAAAAGCGCCATGACCGCGAGATAGCCCGAGGCACCCCCCTGACCGACGGAACTGAACAGAAATGCGACGATCAAAAACAGGAGTGTCAACCAGAGGATAGTAACATCCACGCTGCGGAGTCCTTTCGGGAAAAGTAATAAATAATTTACGCAAAGGAAATGAAAAAGGGATAAAAAATAAAAAGGCAGCAGCCAAAGATAAGAGACGCCGATCGATACACTGGTAAAGGGTCTTTGTCCTTTATCGGCTTACTGACTCTTAGACCGCTATCTCCGGAATGGAGGAGTTTGCCTTTGTTTTCCTTTCGTTGTATATTAGTTTATATAGCGAAAATCCTTGGCCTGTTTTTCTTATATTGATTTTCATCACATATCAATATTTAAGCCTTTAACAGATGAAAAAGGAGATGGCATGAAAGACCCCAAACTCGAAGAGCTGCTTGACAAATGCATAGCTTATCATGGTCACCTGTGCATGGGGCAGGTGCTGGGCGTGCGCCTTGCCGTCAAGGGTTTGTCGCTGGCGGCGCCGGCCACCTACAAAGACCTGATCGTCGTGGTGGAGAACGACCGCTGCATCGCCGACGCAATCCAGACGGTCACCGGTACTCGCCTGGGACGGCGGAGCTTCAAACTCAAGGACTATGGGAGGATGGCCGCGACATTCATGAATGTGACCACGAACCATTCCTGGCGTCTGAACATCGCCATGGAGCGCACGATCAACAATGAAGACGAAAGCGCGGTCCGGCAGGCGCTTTACATCCCGGATGAGGAGATGCTCGCATGGCGGGAAGTGAGGGTCAACCTGCGGCCCGAAGAGATGCCCGGCAAGCCCAAGCGGGTTGTCACCTGCGTTGTGTGCGGAGAAAGGGTGTTCGACGGCAAGGACACAATCGGAAAAAAAGGGCCGGTATGCATGGCGTGCTCGTTGGGCAGCTACTACACGGTAAATTGAAACGGCGAAAATAAATGACCCAGAATTTGACACATGATCCGGCTGTCAAGACTGATCCTCGGCACGACTCAGGCCCAGCGAATTCACAATCGGCAACTTCCCGAGCTGCAGAGATGCATGAAGCAACCGGCGGCGACAAGACAAATCAGTCGGTCAATTCCCCGGGAGCGAAGGGACCCCTGATCCTGGCGGGGCTGGCCATCGCACTATGCGTGATTTCCGTGGTCGCCCTGACAGTCGGACGTTACCCCGTCAGTATCGGCGAACTGCTGCGCCTAGTGTGGAACGCCCTGCGGCACCATGACACCATGGCGTTTGGTGCAAGCCACACCGTTTTGTTCAATGTCCGTCTGCCACGAATGTGTGCGGCCGTTCTTGTTGGCATGGCCCTGTCGGGTTCTGGTGCGTGCTACCAAGGTATATTCCGCAACCCCATGGTGGATCCTTCTCTGCTGGGCGTCACCGCGGGATCGGCTTTCGGCGCAGCCTTGGCGATACTGCTTTCGGTCGGGGTGATCGGGATCCAGCTTTTTTCTTTCGCCTTCGGCCTTGTTTCGGTGTTTGCCACGGTCACGCTGTCCGCGTTTGTCGGAAAGCGCGGCGAAAAGACATTGACGCTCGTACTGTGCGGCATCGTGACCGGTACCCTGTTTTCCGCCCTTCTGTCGCTTATCAAGTACGTCGCCGATCCTTACTCAAAGCTACCAGCGATCACCTATTGGCTTATGGGAAGCCTGGCATCTGTCAACATATCCGACGCCCGCATCGCCGCAATCGCGACCCTGGCGGGCGCCATCCCTTTGCTGCTCGTGCGGTGGCGCATCAATGTGCTCTCCTTCGGCGACGAGGAAGCCAAGGCCATGGGAGTGGACGCGGGACGGATTCGGGCTATCGCGATCGTGTCTTCAACATTGATGACCGCCGCGGCGGTGTCCATCAGCGGCATGATCGGCTGGATCGGGTTGGTGGTGCCGCACCTGGCCCGCATGCTTGTGGGCCCCTCTTTCCCGGTGCTGCTCCCAGCATCGCTGCTTTTGGGAGGTGCGTTCCTGCTCCTCGTCGACACCGTAGCGCGCGTCGCGTTCCCCATCGAAATACCCATCGGCATCCTGACCGCGATCATCGGCGCGCCGTTTTTCGTATTTCTGCTCGCCCGGGGGCGCAGGGGGTGGGTATGAAATTGGCGATGCACAACATATCGGCGGGATACGGTTCGCGCACGGTTGTTTCGGAAATCAACGCATCGTTGTGTTCGGGCGAGGTCGTCTGCCTGCTGGGACCCAACGGCTCGGGCAAAACCACGCTTTTCAAGGCGATTCTCGGGCTCATTCCCTCGTCCGGCGATATCCACTTCGATGAGCGGCCGGCGCGAACATTTACGACGAGGGAACGAGCACGGACTCTGGCCTATGTCCCCCAGATCCACATCCCGCCTTTTCCCTTCAGCGCCATTGATGTTGTTCTCATGGGAAGGACGCCCTTTATCGGCGCCTTCTCCATTCCCTCGCACCACGACAGGCTCGAAGCGGCGCGCGTAATGGACCTGTTGCATATCGGCCATCTGGCCGAACGCAACTACGCGCAGATAAGCGGGGGCGAACGCCAACTGGTGCTGATTGCACGCGCGCTGGCGCAGTCGCCGCAATTTCTCATCATGGACGAACCCACGTTGCATCTTGATTTCGGCAATCAGATCCGGGCGTTGAACCTTATCCGGCAACTCGCAACCGGCAACATGGGAGTAATGATCACAACCCACATCCCCGACCACGCATTCGCATGCGCCACGCGGGTGATCGCGCTGTTGGACGGCCGCGTAGCGGCCGACGGCCCGCCCAAGGAGGTGCTGACCTGCGCGCTGCTCAAAAGAATGTACGGGATTGACGTTGACATTGTTTCGGTGGCACAAGGCCGCTTTTTGTGCGTTCCGGCCCTAGGAGGTGCGATGTGACGAACAGGAATTTGCGAATGATGACTCCGCTGCTGGTCTTCACGGCGCTTTCGGCGGGCATCTGCTGGGCCGCGTCTCCTTCAGGACGAACCATCGTGGACATGGCAGGCCGCCATGTCACTGTCCCCGCTACCATCCGGTCCGTCTACTCGACGTCGCCGATGGGCGAGGTGATGATGTACACGCTGGCGCCGGCGAAAATTACCGGCACAACCTGGAACCCGGACGCGGACGAACGACGATTCCTTGTTGAGGAGTACAATAAAAAACCGCTGCTCGGAGGGTGGTTCGGCAAAAGCACCACCGGTAACCCCGAAGTGATCATCAAGGCGAAACCCGACATCGTTCTGTCGATGGGGTATCTTGACAAAACCGACATTTCCGCGGCGGAGCGCATGGAGAAGCAACTTGGAACGCCGGTGATCATGGTCGATGGCCGGCTGACATCGCTTGACACATCGTACCGCTTTGTTGGCGCCCTCATCGGTGAACAACGTCGCGCCGATACCCTTGCCCGATATTGCCGGCAGACCCTCGATACGGTCGTCGCCGTTGCCGCATCGGTACCGGCGCAGAAGCGTATACGGGTTTACTACGCCGAAGGACTCAACGGGTTGGAAACGGACCCGAAGGGGTCAATGCATGCCGAGGTGCTTGACATGGTGGGCGGAGATAATGTGGCCGATGTACCCATGGTGCGCGGGTACGGCCGCGCCGCCGTCTCCTTCGAGCAGTTGCTGCTATGGAAACCGGAGACGATCATCGTGCAGGTTGATCATGGGTTCGCTCACGGCACGGAAAACTTCGCCAAAATCATGTCCGACCCCGCGTGGCAGATTCTTGATGCCGTAAAGAACAAGAAGGTGTACGAGATACCGTCGCTGCCCTTCGGCTGGTTCGACAGGCCGCCGTCCGTCAATCGCATCATCGGTCTGCGGTGGCTGACCAACCTGCTCTATCCGGACCGGATGAAACTTGACATGCGCGCCGAAACCAAGCGGTTCTACGAGCTGTTCTATTTCAAAAAGCTCAGCGACACGGAATGCGCGGAACTGCTGGACCGGGCGCTTGCGCATTGAACGCCCTATGCGGGCGAAGGAATGAAAACTATGGAATGGCTGAAATTCGCGATCGACTACGGAATCGTCGGACTTCTGGTATTGCTCAGCGTGGTCTCGGTGAGCGTGGCGATCGAACGGTGGCTCACGTACCGCCGCATCCGGCCCGGCGACTTCACCAACAGGAAGGAATTGGAACTCATGCTGACGTCCCGGGTTCACATAATCGCCACCATCGGCAGCAGCGCGCCGTATGTGGGCCTGCTGGGCACGGTGCTGGGCATCATGTTGACATTCTACACTCTGGGCAACCAGGGATTCATGGATACGGGCAGAATCATGGTGGGCCTTGCCCTGGCGCTCAAGGCGACCGCGGTCGGCCTGCTTGTCGCAATTCCGTCCGTGGTACTGTATAATTTCCTATTGCGAAAAGTCAAGAGACTGCTCCTTGAATGGGACATTCATCATGGATGAGAAAGAATTCGACTATATAAACGTGATACCGTTCGTTGACGTGATGCTGGTGCTGTTGACCATCGTACTTACCACATCAACGCTGGTTGCGGCAGGATCCATCCCGTTGCAGTTGCCGCAGGCATCCAGGAACCGGGAGGACCTGCTGCGGATACAGACGGTCGAAATCGACCGCACGGGCACGATCTACTACAATGCCGTTCCCGTGTGTCAGCGGGCGCTGTTTGAGGCGCTCAGGAACATAGATCGGTCCACACCGATCCTTATCCGCGCGGACAGGAACATTGCCCTTCAGACGTTCGTGAACGTGCTCGATGTTATTAAGACCGATGGATTCACCCGGGTCAGTCTGCAAACGGAGTCCAAGCGATGACGTATGAGAAACGTGCAACGCTTGTGTCCCTGGCGATCCACGGGGTTTTCATCACCGCCGTGACCGGCCTTGCGGCGTTTTCTGTTCCGGCGGCGCGCACGCTCACGATCGATTTCAGCATCGAGAAATCGCCGGTGATACCGACGGCGGCATCGACGGTCTCCCTGCCGGAACCGGCTCTCCGGCACACCAGAAGGCCCGCCCCTCCGCCGGTAAAGGAAGAAGAGGCATTTCCCGACACGACTGCCCAAGATACCATTGCCGAAACGGCGCAGTTTGCGGATGCCGAGTCAAGCGGAGTGGACGATCAGCCGGTCCAGGTTGCCTCGATCGGCCCCATAGGAATGCCACAGGACACGGGTCAAGTCCGGGAGAAGGAGCGGCAACGGTACTTTAAGGAGCAGTTCGAATACATCCGTGACATCATCTACCGTAAAGCAGTTTATCCGCCCATAGCGCTCGAAATGAAAATCTCCGGCACGGTCTATCTCTCGTTCTGTGTGCGCGAAGACGGCGGAGTTGAGAATATTGACATACTCAAGGGATCGGGGGCTTCGATACTCGACAAGGATGCCGTGTCCACGATCAGGCGGGCGGCCCCGTTTCCACGTCCACCTGTGCGGGTCATGGTGAAGTTTCCGATGGAGTATCGGCTGGAATAAGGGCCTCTGTATCTCGTACGCCGGTCCTATCCTCACAGATTTGAAAGGAGCGACCATGTGGCTCAAGAGTTTGAATGAATGGAAGAACAAGGGAATCGCCTGCGCGATTGTAACTATTATAAAAGCCGAAGGTTCCGCGCCGCGGGGTGTGGGCTCCAAGATGGTGGTAAGCGTGGCGAACGAGATTGCCGGTTCGGTGGGCGGCGGTCCGGTGGAACATATCAGCCGCGAGGAGGCACTCGCAGCCATCAAGGAAGACAAATGCAAGACGCTGGATTTTTCCCTGGCGGGCGACAAATGGCAGGTTACACCGGAGAAGACGATTCAGTCGATATGCGGAGGAAAGGTCACGGTATTCATTGAGCCGATACTCCCGCCGAACGAGGTGGTCATATTCGGGGGCGGCCATATCGGCGAAAGGCTTGGCAAGCTTTGCGAAGTCCTGTATATGCCATACCGCGTTTTTGACAATCGACCGGAATTCGCTTCTCCCGAACGTTTTCCCACGGCCATTGAGCGCGTGTGCAAACCATACGAAACACTTTCGGAATCCATCCGGCTCAGTCAAGCCAGCTATTGTGTTATTCTCACTCACGGCCACGTTCACGACGAAGTCTGCCTGGAACAACTCCTTCGGAACAAGGATGTCCCCTATATCGGTATGATCGGCAGCCAGAAGAAAATCGGCGTCATCGTCAACAATATCCGTTCCCGCAACGTCCGCGTTGACAACAGGCTTTACTCGCCGGTAGGTTTGAAGATCGCCAACAATCTTCCAGAGCAGATCGCCTTGGCAATATTGGCTCAGATAATTCTCCTCATCAACAAAGGTACGCCAGAACATTTCAGGTTTCCGTGGCACGAGGAGGGAACCATCACACCTGATAAATCGGAGAAGAAATGAAAAACCCTGGTGACCGCCATTCGTCTGGCACCACCCCGTCAGGCGAAGGGATTGCTTCGTCGAAGTGGGAGTTGTACGACCAACTGATTTCGCTGATCCCCGGCGACCTGATGGTCGACGACGTGCTTGTCGGCATTCACTGGACGCTTGTGCGTTCGGCAGGGGTTGGCGTCGCCATGACGCCACCGCATGGTTCCCACTCCATTTCGGGCGCCGGAGCGTTCAAGGGCCGCAGGCTGCGTGATCTGGCGGCTTTTGTCAAGTCATGGCACCCATACGAGGCGGCCCTTGGTGTTGCTGCGATCAACGCCTATGTCAATGCGCCTTCTACAATGACAAAGATATGGAAGGCGCAACTGGAGTCGCAGGTCAACGAGAGTGTCTTTGTCGTCATGAAACCCGAGCTTACCGGCAAGAAGGCAACGGTGGTGGGCCACTTTCCGGACCTTGACGAATTAGCGGCCGTGTGCCGGCTTTCGATCCTGGAACGGAATCCCCAAGATGGCGATTTCCCGGATCCTGCTTGTGAATACATCCTGGAAGATCAGGATTTTCTGTTCATGACCGGTGTCACGCTCACCAACAAGACATTGCCACGGCTCATGGAACTGGGCCACAATACCCGCATGGTCCTGGTCGGTCCGAGCGTTCCGCTGACCCCTATGTGGTTCGGCAAAGGAATCGCGTCCCTGGCCGGCACCACGGTTATCGATGCCGATAAAATCTGGCAACATGTGGCTCAGGGAGGGGACAGGTCCATTTTCAAACAGGGCGCGCGCATGGTGAAGCTGCATCCGGCCGATGTCCGATGAATAGAGTTGCATCATTGTTTGACATGTAGGAAAAGAAATTCCATGGAAACGCTTGTACGTGAAACGCTCATTCCCGCCATAACGGATCATGCGGCTCTGATAGAAGACATCCATCTATTCCATCACTGGGTGGTGATCAAAGCCGGGCGCTATGAAATGTCAACCTGCTTCTCAGCCACTCCCGGACTCACCGAAAACCCCCGTGACACCTGGCTGGGTGATCTGATAGGACGGAAGGCAGCGGAAATCGCGGAAGAACATCTTGCTTCGACGGATGCTCTTCGGATTGCGGTGGGCATGGCCTGCCTGAAATGCGTGATCCCATTGGTTACCGAATTCAGCGTAAGCTCGGCAACAGACCCGTTTTCGGAGCAGACCAAGAGTCACCCTTCCTGTTTTATCGGCCATTTTCATGATGCCGAGATATGGCGCGATGAAGGGCGGCCGGTATCCATTGTGGAACTTCTGCCCAGACCGGGGGACATTCATTGGGACGATTCGCATGCCGTGCTTTCCCGTGCGAAACTGGTGTTCATGACCGGGCTCACGCTCGTGAACGGAACGTTCGGGGAGGTAATTCGCAGGACCCCTAACGCAACAACCCGTGTCATCATGGGGCCAACGGTGCCGCTCACACCCGTCTTGTTCAAATTGGGTCTGCACCGGCTGGGCACTTCACGAATTATTGATGTGCAAAAAACCCTTCGCTATTTCGGGATGGGTGGAGGCAGCATCATGCATGCTCCGCAAGGCGCGTTGCAGAAAATCAGTATTGAAATGCTCGGGGCGGGTCCGGGAAGCGCCGATTCTCGGCAGACGTCTTAAAGGTTGCGCGATGCCGCAAACCATACGTGGACTCACGACACGTACTGCGGAAAGTGAACCTGTAAGTTTCTGAATAATTATCCTCGTCACACCTATCCAAAGGAGGGATATGTCACCCACCGTAATATAAAAAAACATATTACGCTATTTGTCAGGCAACTACCCTGGGGATTTTCAACCACTCTTTTCTGAAAGGATTCCTATGTTGCGTGTACACCAAAAAATCAATCACTCTTTAGTCCCGTTTTCTCTATTCCTTATAGTAAATGCATTTCTATCGAGCGCTGCTGACGGCACCAGTACAAGTCCGCAGGACAGCGCACTCAAGCCGGATACATCATCGGTCTTTTCGCTTGGAACCGTTGTCGTCACAGGCAGCGAAAAAAAACAACAGAATAAGGATGTTGTCACCAGTGCACAAATGAAGGAATTTGACCGCACGGATGTTGCCCGCGCACTTTCGCTTCTTCCCGGAGTAAACGTCTCCGATATCGGTCCAAGAAACGAGTCGCAGGTGTATGTCCGAGGATTTGATCTGCGGTCGGTTCCGCTCTACATAGACGGCGTTCCGATTTATGTGCCGTACGACGGGTATGTCGATCTGGGCCGGTTCACGACATTCGATTATTCGGAAATAAAGGTTGAAAAAGGATATTCTTCGGTGCTCTACGGCCCAAATGCTATCGGCGGCGCGATCAATCTGGTTACCCGGAAACCGGTGCACAAGTTCGAGCTGCAAGCTGATTTGGGCACTGTGGGGTATGTCGATACGAAGCGCGACTCAACGCTTATGCCCCATTTTAACGGCAGTCTCATTAACATAGGCGTAGGGTCTCGATTGGGTAATTTCTTTCTGATGGGCTCGATTTCTGATCTTGACAAAGGCAATTATGAATTGTCGAAAGCATTTACTCCAACTGCGCTTCAGAGCAGCGGGTTACGCACAAATTCATATCGCCGTGATGCAAAAGCGAGTGCAAAAATCGGGTGGGATCCCGCGCCAGGTGATGAATATGTACTCTCCTATGATAATCAACATGGAGAAAAGGGTGTCCCGCCGACCGATGATCCCACGGGTATGGTGCGCTACTGGTATTGGCCCTATTGGGACAAACAGAGTGTCTATCTGTCTTCAAAAACCATGCTTTCAAATGATTTTTCTCTCAAGGTTCCGGTCTATTATAACGAACTGAGCAACAGCCTTTTCGCTTGTGACGATTCGACCTATTCGACATTCAAGAAAAGGTCTTCTTTTATGAGCTCTTATGATGACTGGACGGCGGGCGGCGCCGTTGAACTCGGTACTACTATTATCCCGGGAAACGAGATGAGTCTCGCTCTTCATGGCAAACGAGACTATCATCAAGAACATAATGTCTATGACACCGCCAAGGTAGCCAACAGCGAACCGTATCAGGCGGAGCCTTTGAGGCATTTCAAGGACAACACGTTTTCCATTGGTTTGGAGGACGGAGGCACTATTCTGAAGATTCTTAACTTGACAGGAGGCATTTCTTACGACTACCGGTCAAGCGTTGAAGCGGACAATTTCTATTCTCACTACAACGGCAAAATATTTCAGAATGTTTTTGACTCGATAGTTCCTTTCCCCAGCAACAACGCCCAAGCGTTTAATGCGGAGGGCAAGGCGGCAGTTGATATCGGTAGTTCACAAAATGCGAGCATATCGATAGCGCGTAAGACAAGGTTCCCGACGCTCAAAGACCGATATTCCTACAAGTTGGGCACCGCGATTCCCAATCCCACTCTTCAGCCTGAAGATGCCGTTAATTGTGAGGCGGCCTATGATGCAGGATTGAATATGGGAACATGGTCATTAGCCGGCCATGTCAGCCTTTTCTACACGCATTTATATGATGCGATACAGTCGGTTGACAGCGTGATTAAAGCGGGTGTACTTGATGCAAATGCACGGTCACAGATGCAGAATACCGGTGAAGCTGAAATGCCGGGATTTGAGCTGAGTCTTGATGCTACGGTTCTTCACGATCTCGAGTGGGCGAAAGCGTTAGAGATTGGCGCAAACGGCAGCTATCTCAACAAACACAACCTCTCTCACCCAGCGATCAAATTTACCGATATACCTCGGGGAAAAGGTCTCGGATATGTCAAGTATACGCCGATCACCGGATGCTATGCCCTCGTAAGCGTAGAATACGATACATGGCGCTATACGACAAGCCAGGGATCCACAGTGCCCGAGTTCATTCTCTGGAATGCATCATTAAATGTTCCTCTGGGTGCAAACGCATCACTTGAGGGGGGGCTAAGGAATGCCTTTGACAAGAACTACTGTCTAGAAGCAGGATATCCGGAGGAAGGACGCACGTTCTTTGTCAACCTCCATACGAATTTCAATATTGATTGAAATTGATACTCAAATACCTTTGTAAATGATTTATGGATTTTGCAGGTCTGAATACAGCCCCTGCGTTTGAAGCGGGGGGCTTCTTTTCAGATTTGCAAAAAATAAAACAATACAAGGAGGGTCTTACGATGGACAAGAGAAATATTCTTGTTATTCTATCTGCCGTATTCTGCGTGATAGGTGTGCATAGTCCTTCACTTTACGCAGGAGAATATAAAACAATAACCGACATGTGCGACAACAAAGTCGAAGTTCCGGCCAATCCTCAACGGATCGCCTGCATGCATTGCGTTTCCGCGGAAAAAATCATGACACTCGGCAAGGGAAGCAGCATTTGTCTCATGCCGGAGCAGTCCCCATGGGCTTTTAAGCTTTTCCCGGAAATTAGAAACGCCCGCTCGAATAAGGACATGAAACCGAAGCAGGTAGCCGACATGAAGGTCGATTTTGTGCTCTATACACCGGGGATGACCAAGCATGAGCAGTATGATTCCGTTGGCGTAAAGACCGTTTGCGCCTTCTCGGCGGAAAAAAGGCCCATGAACCTTGATGACTACATGAACAATTTTGAAAGGCAGGTTACCTTATTCGGTGATCTACTGGGTCCGGACGCGAAAGCACGGGCGGATAAATACAATAAATATTTCGAAAAAAAGGTCAAGCAAATTCTTGCCGTTACATCTAAATTTGACAAAAAAGACAGACCGGCGGTGTATTACGGAGGCTTGCATAACGATCCGCTCGGCAGCCAAGGAATGGGGAGCGTCATGCATTGGAATGCCGAAGTTGCCGGCGGCAAGTATCTGCCTCAGGCGCTTACCGACAATCATGCGAAAGCCACCATTGCTCAAATAGTATCATGGAATCCGGATATCATTCTTATGAGCGGATTATGTGATTCCATGGATTTCCTGAAGAAAAATCCACAATGGGCGTCCTTGAAGGCCGTCAAGGACGGCAAAGTGTATCGCCTTCCGATGGGAGTGTATGCCTGGGACCATGCGAGCAGCGAAGGCGTGCTGCTCATGATATATTTGGCGAAATTATTTCATCCTCAGGTATTCAAGGAATGGGACATGATAAAGGAAATGAAAACATTTTATGCCGAATTATATAGGAAGAATATCACGGATCAGGACGCGGATAGAATCCTCCAACATCTTCCGCCGCTGTGAATAGTTTTCACATGGATGCGCGCAGGTATAATGATTCTGCTTTGCGCGGTCCCATGACAAAGGTCTATCCTTTAGTAGCGAAGCAGATTATCGAGCGCACAGGCGTTACACAAGGCATATGCATCGATTTGGGCGGCGGCCCCGGCATGCTCGGAATCGCGCTGACCGAACAGTCGGATTTGCAGGTTACCGTATGCGACCTTCTGCAGGAGTGCATTGATGTGGCCAGGGAGAATATCGCGGCTCGATCACTTGCGAAAAGAATGAGCGCCCGCCAGGGCAGGGCCGAGGAATTGCCTTTTGCCGACAACTCCATCGACCTCGTAGCATCCCGCGGATCGATCTTCTTCTGGGAAGACCATAAAAAGGGGCTTTCCGAGGTGATGCGGGTCTTAAAACCCAAAGGCTGGGCCTACATCGGTGGTGGTTTCGGTTCCGCCGAATTGTTGCGTGAAGTAGAAGAATTCAACGCCGATAACGAAGAATGGAAAAAGCGAAGAAAAGAACGCGTGCAGAAATTCTCCCCGGAATATTACCAGGCGGTTCTAAACGAGCTCGGGATAAAAGGGAGCGTGGATGGCGGGGAAACAGGAACGTGGATCGTTTTTCAAAAATAGATATGTTATTTGCTTGGCTTTTGCACCGCAGCCAAAAACAGAGGGTCGCGCTCGCCCGGCCGCTTCATTACTCTTTGTTCCGCTTTTTACAAAAGAGATTTATATGGTTATAATCCCTTTCGCTGTGCTTGTAAATATGCAGATTTAATACGTCAAATCCCGCATGCTGGACTTCATCTCTCAGAGTGTCGGAAGTTGGAACATGCCGATATGGTTCGCCATCTCGTAGAATTATATGATTATCTGCATCTTGGCTGCATAAGCTACTGACAAAAAAGATCCCGCTATCTGATAGGTTCGCATACACATTTTTCAGAAAGGCAGGACGACTATCACCAAAAATGCAATGGAAACAATTTCCATCAACGATCAAATCAAACTGTTCCAGCACCGGAAAGTCGGCACGACTGAGATCCCCATGGAAATACCGAATAGCAGTATGATGAAAAACGTTCTTTTCCTTCGCCCAGCAAATCGCCACGGACGAAATATCTACGCCGGTGACATCATACCCATGTTGAGCAAGGAGCCTGCAAAGTTGTCCTTCACCGCAGCCCAGTTCAAGGACTTTCCCTTTGGGAGGAACATCCGGCTGAGCAAGTAGGCGTGCGACTTGTTCAGGGCCTTTCGCCAGCCGGTCATCCCAACCCCATCCGGACCAGCCTTGCTGGATCGCTGACTCATACAAGAAATCATAGCGTGGTTGTTTGGTATGCATTGTTATTGTAAGCACCATGCTGCAGATGAATAAGGAACCAAGCATTCCGTTTTAAATCCATTCTGGCAGTCAAAAACCGAGCCGAGCGCATTTCTCAGGCCAAATTTTTCTTTATGGCTCAGTTATATAATTTATTATATTACGATACTATCGTATGTCGCGACGTGTTTTCATACAATTCATACAAGGGGGGTTTTAATGACCACAAGAATTCTTCTCCTGCCAGTTTTAAGTCTTTTTCTCACATTGTCGCCTGGATTAAAGGCGGCGGAAAATCCTGCAAGGGAATTGAAAGTCATCTTCCCCGTTACCTGCGTTTCGCCGGGCTTGGCAAATGGGCTTGCCAAGAAATTTGAAGCGGAGTATAAGATACCCGTCAAGGTGCTCTCGCT
This sequence comes from uncultured Fibrobacterota bacterium, assembly GCA_963753345.1. Lineage (GTDB taxonomy): Bacteria > Fibrobacterota > Chitinivibrionia > Chitinivibrionales > FEN-1185 > FEN-1185. The sequence goes on along the minus strand of CAVWBU010000021.1, from coordinate 52,315 downwards.
TTGCACCGGGGACGCCGTAAAGTTCATCAGGGCCAATCAAGGCACGAGTGACGTTGATGACATTGACGTTATGATGGGGCATGACCAGGAGCAAGAGGAGCAGCTCATCAAGGACGGGTATGCGGTGAATTTCCGGCAGGTGTGCTATTCGGATTTCGTGCTCGTGGGCCCAAAAGAGGATCCGGCAAAGATCAAGGGCATGAAGGACGCACTTGAGGCCTTGAAAACGATCGCCAAAGCAAAGGCGACCTTCTTTTCAAGAGGGGATTCATCCGGCACGCATATGTTGGAGTTGCGGCTCTGGAAAATGATAAAAATAAAACCGGAGGGCGACTGGTACATTGTAACAAAGTTAGGAACGTCGGAAACATTGACCATGGCCGCAAAGAAACGAGCGTACTTCATTTCCCAGTGGGCGTCGTTTACACAGATGCAGGAGACCGTTGATTTGGTGCCGTTGGTGGAAGACACGGCCAAGCTTTTCACCAACTACGATGTCATGGCGATAAATCCGGCTAAGTTCCCGAAGGTGAATTACGTTGCGGCAATGCAATTCATCGGCTTTCTGACCTCACCGGATGTCCAGAAATACATCGCCGAGTTCGGCATAGAGAAATTTCACCGGCAGTCATTCATACCGCTGGCGGTCAAACAAAACTCACCGCAAAAAGTGAAAAAATAACACCATAAACTTCCTGAAAGGACTCACCATGAAACCTTGTATCGTCTGTACTGCAGCTGTTTTTCTGATCATGGCTACCGTATCCGCCCCTTCCATCTTTGCAGGGCCAAAACTTACCTTCAACGACGGAAAATCCGACCTGGAACTGATACAAACGTACCAAGTGTGGGGGGCATACACGTGGAATGTGAATGATGTGCCTGCCACCTCTAACTGCGCCGACCTTTTTCTAAAACAAGGCAGGGTCGGCGTGCAGGGCCAGGCGATCCCGAACCTGACCTATTCCACAATCTTTGCCTTTGACAACCTCGGCAAAGACCAGTTCACGGGTTCGCTGGGCACCGGCCAGGCCACCACGAACGCCACCTTCCAGCTCTACGACCTGTACATGACCTACGCGGTTGAACCAAGGTTTGCGAACATCACCTTCGGGTATTTCCGGCCCCAAAGCGGGCATGAGAACATTGCTCCCGACGCAGGAGTCAATTCTCTTGACAAAGGGTTAACGAGCACGTACCTGCGGTCCTTTTTAACAGGCAGGACAAGCGGACGTGAAACCGGCGTGAATGTCGGCGGATTTTACGGTTCAAAATTTGTCGGGGTGGCGTATAATATTGGAGGATTTGATCCGACGCAGGGATTGATTGCCGGAACGGATGGCGGGCCCCGGAAATGGCATCCGCTGGCGGTCGGCCGGCTCGCGGTGAGCCTTTTTGATGCGGACATGCCTTCGTACCGTCTTTCTCCCGATATCAATTTTTTCGGGCAGCGCAGGGGAATAACGTTCGGCGGTCATTACAGCTATCAGGGTGCAACGGACGAAACGTGGGACACGAGCGCAGTAAAGTATGCTGCCGCCACAAAGACGTATTCCGGCGCTGTAAAGTACGTCGGCGGTTTTCAGAAAAATGGAAGCTTCGGCGGAGACTTTGTGGGGAATTTCATGGGGCTCAATGTCGATGGTGAATACGATGTCATGTCCCGCAGCGTCAACGGCATTTCCTACCACGGCGGTCTCGTGAAAGCGCCGGCCGCAAACTTTGAGGACCGGGTGTACCATATCAGGGGCGGGTACGACATTCCGCTTCCCAAGGGCCAGTTTCTCGAACCGGCGCTCATGTACACCGAATTTGACGGCGATGCGGCAAGCGTGGTTGATCCCAACGGTGTCGACCACATCTTAGATGCCGGGCTCAACTGGTATCTGAATAAAAACAGATTTAAAATCGCAGCACATTATATCAAGCAAGGCGGAAGGCCGAAATCCCTCTATGAGAGTGCACCGCCTGACGCAAACGGAAATGTGACCATGCGCGGCGATATGGTTGCGATCAATTTCCAGGTCCAATTTTGAAGGGAATGTTCGGGACCCAACAAGCCGTTTACTATTTTAAAAGTAGAGGAACCCCATGAGAAAATCATTTGCATATATTGGAGTGCTTGTAGCGCTCTTTGTCTGTAAAAGCGTTTTTTCCCAGGCCACGGTCGCCTGCGCCGCGAACATGCAGTATGCCATGGACGAAATCAAAACCGCGTATGAGAAAACCGGCAGCCAGATCAGACCAGTCTACGGCGCCTCGGGAAAATTCGTTTCGCAGATAAAAAACGGCGCACCGTTCGACGTGTTCGTATCCGCGGACATGGACTATCCCGAAAGCCTTTTCGTCTGGAAATATGCCGTTGACAAACCGAAAGTCTATGCCTACGGAAAGCTCGTGCTCTGGTCGCTCAAACCCGGTCTTGCCGAAAAGGGGGTGGCTGGACTTGCCGACGCCGGCATCCAGAAAATCGCCATTGCAGACCCAAGGCTCGCGCCCTATGGCAGGGAATCGGTGCGCGCCATGAAAAATGCCGGCATCTATGACGGTGTTTCATCCCGCATCGTTTATGGCGACAATATCGCTCAGGCCGCGCAGTATATTGTCACCGGTGCGGCAAACATCGGGTTTACCGCAAAATCGATCGTTCTGTCTCCGCAGAACAAGGATAAAGGGACGTGGGCAGATGTTGACAGCACTCTTTACAGCGTTATTGCCCAGGGCGTTGTGGTGTGCAGGTACGGTGCCGACAACAACCCCGAAGTTGCGGAGAAATTCGTGGCTTTTCTGCTTGGCGACGAGGCGCGGAACATCATGAAACAGTTCGGGTATTCGCTGCCGTGAACCGCCTCGCCGGAACGCTTGTCTCGCGAGAATCCAGCGGCGCGATCGCAAAGATCACGGTGAATCTCGGTCCTGCAACGGTCACTGCGGTCCTGCTCGAGGAGCCTTCGTTTCTCCCGGAGCAGGGCGCGCAGGTGACCGTCTGTTTCAAGGAGTCCGAAACAGCGCTTGCCCTTGGCACGTTCGAGGGAAAATTGAGCATACGCAATAGGCTGCCCTGCACCGTGAAGTCGGTTGAGGACGACGGCGTTCTCGGCCGCGTGAATCTTGACTTTTCCGGAACACCGCTTGCCGCGCTCATCACGTCCGAAAGCGCACGGGACCTGGGGCTTTCTGCCGGGACGCAGGTGTTCGCGCTTGTCAAATCCACCGAAGTGATGATCGCTCCGGAGGCCGGGTGAGCTTCGATCCCGTGCCGCTGATCCTTTCCCTGAAGCTCGCCGCGGTGGCGGCGGTCATACTGTTCGTGCTGTCCCTGCCGCTCGTGCTCTGGCTGTATTTCACGCGCTCTCCCGCAGGATACGTGGCGCGGGTGCTCGTCAACCTGCCGCTCGTGCTCCCGCCGGTGGTCGTCGGGTTTTACCTCCTCCTCCTGTTCAATCCCTCGGCGCCGCTTGGCCACTTTTTGCAGCACGTTTTCCACCTGCGCCTCGTGTTCACCTTTGAGGGGCTCGTAGTCGGGTCTGTGCTGTTCAACGTGCCGTTCATGGTCAATCCGGTGCTGTCGGGGCTGGAGTCGCTGCCGCGGTCGCTGTGCGAAGCGAGTTTTGTTCTGGGGAAGGGCCGCTGGACAACGTTCTGGCGGGTGCTGCTGCCCTCGATCCGGCCGAGCATACTGACGGGGCTTATCCTCACGTTCGCGCACACCATTGGCGAGTTCGGCATGGTGCTCATGATCGGCGGCAAAATCCCCGGCGTGACGCGCGTTGCGTCAATTGCCGTCTACGACGAAGTCGAATCGCTCCATTTCGCCGCGGCGCACCTGTATTCGGCGGTACTGGTGGTCGTCTCGTTCGCCGTGCTGTTCCTGCTCATCCTTGTCAACAAGCGATTCGCAAGGACCTGGTGACATGGCCGCGTTTTCCATGACGGTGTGCAAGAAGCTTTGTGCCCGGGGCACGACCTTCAATCTTGATTTTCGCATTGATGCGGACGGTGCGGAATGCATCGCCCTGTTCGGACCTTCGGGGGCGGGAAAAACCACCCTGCTGCGCATGATCGCCGGCCTTACGGAACCTGATGAGGGGCGCATCACTTTCGGAGAACGGGTTTTGTTCGACTCGGCGGCGCGTACCAACGTCCCTCCGCAGCATCGGCGCGTGGGACTCGTGTTTCAGGAGTACGCGCTTTTTTCCAAAATGACCGTCGAACAGAACGTGCGATACGGACTCGCGCGGGGAACCGACGGGAGTGTTGTCGATTCCCTTCTGGAAACATTTGGGCTGTCCGGGCTCCGCCGCAGCCTGCCTGCAATGTTGTCCGGCGGCCAGCAGCAACGCGTCGCGCTTGCACGCACGCTCGCGGCAAGCCCATCGGTATTGCTCCTTGACGAGCCGCTGTCGGCGCTCGACCCTGCGATGAGGAACTCGCTCCAGGAAGCGCTTGCGTCGGCCAGGCGCGCCATGCCGGTGTTGACGTTTCTGGTGAGCCACGATTGCGGCGAGATCTTCAGGCTGGCAACGAGGGTTATGCGTATCGCCGACGGATCGGTGGCCGCTTCCGGAACGCCGCAGGAAATTTTCGGCGGCCACGGCGACCGTCTGAGAGTGTCGGGGCAGGTGCTCGATAACCGGACACAGGGTGCGGTCAATGTGGTAACAATAGCGGTAGGAGAGAAAATATCACGTATCGCGCTCTCCCACGAAGAAGCCGCAGGACTTGCGCCGGGAGATCGGGTGAGCGTATCGGTAAAGGCGTTTAACCCGGATGTGCTGAAGATGAAGATAAGCGAGTAAGAACTGCCTGCATCCCAGCGGGTGATTTTGCGGCACCCCGACAGCGCCGGATCACCTCCCCATCACCAGTCGTTCCAAGGGGCGGAAAGAGAAACGCTAATTCACTTGCAGGAAACGCCTTATAATTTTCTCTGTCCCGTAGTCTGCCACCAGCATGCCAACGCCCGAAAACCGGATTGATTGTTTAATATCGTTGTGTGATACCACGATGCTGTTTCCCGCCGACGTGGCGTATGTTTCCTGCCACACCACTTTTCCGTTGGAAGCGAATAGCCGTATGGTTACCGTGCCGCGGCCGAAATGTGCCGGCGTCACGAAGGCGAGAGGATTTACCGTTCTATTTTCCGGAACAGCGTTGATTGTGCCGTTGGCGGGAGCGGTGTATTCCGCGATAACATTCGTTATGTAGGTCGATCCGTTATTCACGCTCGAGTCTACCCCGTTCTTCACTTTGGAGGTGCTGTCGATCTGTATGGTCCCTGCGACAAAATAGGCGGCATAGGCAGTCAGGGTGTGATGGTTGCTCAGCTCGATCCGGTAGGAGTAGGAGCCGTTCGGCACGGCTGCATTGTTGGCGCCGGTCAGGTTCCAGGTCGAATTCAGCGTGGTGTCGGCGGTCAGCGTCGCTCCGGTTGTCCCGTCAACAGTAGTCGCGCCGCCGCTGTTTGCGTACCAGATAGGAAAGTCGTTGCTGCTACGGTCCTGGCCCCATGACCCGAATGTTTTAACAAAGGAACCGGCCGCATTTCTGATCCACATGACCAGCTCATAGTTGGGTTCCCATGAACCTCCCGGAGGATCGACGGCCGTCATAGTCACCTTCAATCCCGGCGCAGACATCACATAGGAGAACACCATCAACGTCAGCATGGCCGCCATCATTCCGGCTTTCTTCTTCATAAGGACTCCTTGATTTTTACCATCGGCCGTTTTTCTGTTGAAAGCTTTTGTCCAATACCGAAAAAATATAGGTATTTCCAGTTGTTGTCGTCAAGAAAGGAAAAACCAGTCACGGTGTTTTTCCTCAAAGCTATCCTCTGGCGGAGGCTCTCTGCTTCCGTAAAGAACCTTAGGTCGGGCGGACTCGAGCCTGCTTGATGAAGGGGAAACAATGCGCCATCAATCCACCCTCGCCGCGGATACTCGAAATAGACGCCATGCCTATGGAGCGCCCCTTCCGGAAAAAGCCTCCGGCCGTAAAACCAATCAACAGGTTACTATGATCTTCCCAGCCATTATTTCTTATTACATTGGCTCAAACTTTTTCAGGATATATTTTTTCCCTTCCTCGGAGAGGTGCCTGAGCGGTTGATTGGGCAAACGGCTTCAAGTATCAACGAGCCGCAGGCTCGCATGCCTCTCCCAAGGGAACGAAGTGACAACGGGGCGGTCTCGACTCAAAAAAAGTTTTCGAGAGCGCCACAATAAATCAGGTTGATTATTCTCGGCTTAGGATATCCGCGGAGAGGTGCCTGAGCGGTTGAAAGGGGCGGTCTCGAAAACCGTTGCGCCCTTCAGTGGGTGCCCAGGGTTCGAATCCCTGCCTCTCCGCCACTATGCGGATGGGGTTTCTTGCCTGACAAGCAAGGAACCCCTTTCTGTTCGTATTTGCCCGTAAAATCATAAACTTCCGGGCGAACCTTCGGTTCGCGCTTCTTCCCGCTTTTCCCCGCGGTCCCCCCCCTTTTTTGCGGCAGTCTTGTCGCAGTTTTGTCGCAGTCGACCTATCTTATCCTGTAAAGAACAAACAAACGGGGGGACACAATGGCTCATGCCTTCAAACGCAACAACATCTGGTACATTCGATATAAGGATGAAAGCGGTAAATGGAAAACAAAATCCTGTTGCAAGGACGCAAACAAGACCGACGCTGATTATCTGGCAAGGGAATATTCGGCGAAGGAATTGAACAGGACGCATAAGGCACCGGTCCTGATTGTCAACAGCAACCTGGAACAGGCCTTGATCAGGTTTCTGGACACGGTCGTACCGCGCAGCACCATCGGTATCGACAAGCAACAGAGCTCGATCCGCAGGGAACAGGCAACGGTGAACAACTTCATCGCCTTTGCCCGGGAAAGGCATCTCGAACAATTCAGAGCGTTCGACAAAGAGATGGCACAGGAATTCATGGATAAGAGGGTCGCGCAGGGCATGACCGCCAAGACCAGGCGTGAGGAACGGCGACAGCTTCGCAAGTTCTTCAAGTGGGCGATCAAGCAAAATTACTGCTCCGAAAACCCTACCGAAGAAATCGTCGCCCCAAAGCTGCCTCGGCAGAGGCGTACGCCGCAAAGAATAGTTCCCAATGCCCTGGTTCTGGTGGTTCAGGATCGTCGGTCTGGTACGGTGGACCGGCAAAGAGGGTGGTGGATAAAAATGTCAGAGTGATGAACAGCGCATGGTGTTTAAACAGCCTCGCCAAAAGATATTTGCGGATTGATATTTTGGTTCTCGCCATATTTGTACAATCGGGTAAAATATGTCCCTTCAAGAATTTGGAAGAGTATATTTGCGGAGATGTGTATTGTGCCGAGGCTGTAAGCCTGGCTCCTGCTTCAAGATGCGCCACTTTTCTTCTTGTAACTTTTTCCATTTCCTATTTGTCTAATATATAGGTAAAGAAGGGAGACTGGTATGAAGAAGAAAGCATCCCTGATAATCCTAGGCCTCAGCCTGCTGGTCATACTATCCGCATTTAATGTATCTGCCAGAGGCTCATCTAGTGCCAGTAGTGCATCTGTTCGGAGTTCCTCATCAGGATCTCGTAGTGTCGCTAGGGCTACAACTTGGGGAGGTTCTTCTAGGAGCGGGTTTCGGGGAAGTTCCCCCAGTGTCAGATATGGGGGAGGTCTTGCCAAGTCTGCAGCCACGGGAAACACCTCTGGTTGGAGTGGGCATCGGGGAAGCAGTAATTATTATCATTCAGGTTACAACCACAGGCATTATCGCGGATACTACGGTTGGGGGCCTTATTGGTCTGTGGGTGCCTATTTTAACTACATTCCCGACTACTACACTACAGTTTATGTCGACGGAAGCCCCTATTATTATTGCGATGGATCTTATTTCCAGCCCTATTCGGATGGCTATATGGTTGTACCGCCACCAACAGCTACACCATCTGAGGACCAGGAAGCACCAGCAGGGGCTCCTTCAGTTGAACAACCAGTTGCAGCACTACCGAAATCGGCATCAAGTGACACGGCAACAATCAATGTTCCTACTTCAAAGGGAGGATTTACACCGGTAAGGCTGGTGAAACACAAGAATGGATACATAGGACCTCAGGGAGAATTCTACACTGGGCATCCGACAGTAGCTGCACTCAAAGCATTGTACGGAGATTGACAGAAACCGAATTGATTCATGGCTCTATTTGGCGACCAAGCTGAGCCATAAATTCCACCGTTGCGTGTGCCATATTTAATGCGAGCATACAATTTCCTCGATGACTTGAAGATCGGTTTTATTCCACCTTCAATATGAATCGCCGCACCTTTTTTGGGATCCCTTGCTTCACGGGCTTTCCTTTCCCTAAGCTTGAACCGGCCGAACCCCCGGATTTGGATATTCTTGACTTGTTTCAAGGTTGAGGAAATCGCTTCCAGAAGACTCTCCGCGACTACCCCGATATCGACCTGTGTAAGACCGGTCTTGTCGGAGCTTTCAGGCGATATTATATTTCGCCTTTATCTCTTTTTCCGCCATCAGCCAATCAGACAGTGCATCTCCAGGCGTCTTGGTAACCTGACGCTTGAGATAAATTTCCTTTGCCCGCGCCTCAATTTCAGCTTTGAACTGGTTGAGCCCGGTGGTTGAGCCTAGTTTTCCGGTCGTCTTTTGCTTGATTACCATACAAACCCTCCTTTGAAATGATGAATTGATAAAAGTGATATAAGTTATATCTCCCCATACGGTAATAGAGGCGCTTCCCTCATCCTTTTTTTACTGGTTTAAGATTAAAAATCATGTGATAATTTCAAAGCAGAATTTTCAAACGCAAGTTAGATCAATTGACCTTGCCTATTTGCCCTTCGCGACAATGCCCCTTTTTGTCAAATCAGAAGTTACGAGGCCTACAATGTCGCGGTGCACAGCTTCCGACGTGGCCGGCTCGGGTGTCTCACTCACTGCGCTCCAGATCAACCGGCTGTCGCTGCCGGCGATCCACACGTCAATCGAGCGGTTGGCTATTTCTTGCGTGTCAACATACCCCGGATTCTCAATTTCACGATAGAATGTTACAAATTCCTGCTTACGCGCACTATATCTCGTTTCAGGCTCCGTGGTGACAGAGGGCGCCACATACTCGGCAATTCTTTCCTTGGGAAGCCAGCGGGTGATGATGATTCCATCAAAATTCTTGTCCGCCATTGCTTCGGCCAGATGGCTGGAGTCCGGTGTTGCGTCAGGAAACAACCGGTACGACTGTGTGGCGTTTACGCCTAGCTTGGCAAGTCCTGAAGAAAAGGCATCTTCCCAAACGCGGCGCTTCGTCGGGTCTTTCCGGATGGCAACGATCAGGATTTTGGTCAGCGCCGGGCCATGATAGGAAGGGTCGCTCCATTGTTTGACAAGCCCTGAAGTCGAGCAGCCCGCCATCAGGATTATTGCGCAGCTTAGCAGCAAGGCGAAACAAATGTACCTGTGTGATCTCATAGCAAACCTCTTTCCAGAAAGGTGTTTTTCTTCATACATTGCCTGTCGCTCAAGGCGGCCCAGAGCATGAAATATTCTAGGAATTCTATACTGATACAGTCTTTAACAAAATAAGGGAAAAAGAACAGCGTTCCTCTCCTTGGAGCGCTGTTTCAAAACTTTCGTAACGTTTCATTATCAACATCTCGCCATGGAACGGGATGTTGTATTCGAAGGTTTTCGAGAGGAAAAAAGCCTTCCTTTATTTGGAAGCTGGAATATCGGGTTTTTCTTCAGGTACAGTTTCCGGCCGGTTCTTGTCTCCGGGCATTTGTATTCTATTCATCCAAGGTCCCTGTGGACGTCCCATGAAACCGGGATGTCTGTGGAATTGCATTTCATTCATTCTGGGACCTCTATGAAAATGTCTGACGGCAACCGGAGAAATCAGAGCCAGCCCAGCTAATACAAATAAAATTATGGACAAAATCCTTCCGAAAGAAGTGAGTGGAACTCCAGATCGCAAAATAACCGAAAAACACCAAACAAGCCGCTGCAAATACAGAAATGAAGATATGCATAAAATAACCCTCACTATTATCAATAGTAAACTAATCTTTTTGACACGACTTACCACATTTTAAGATTGGTTAGTTATTACCTTTGGTGCACCCATTATTCAATTATTCGACATTTGTTTCAACTCAAGTGTTACAACAATCCGTCAATGTCCACAAAACTAACGTCATGGTCGATCGCATAATGAAGCAGTTGGGTCGCCTGAGGAAAGTCTACGTGCTCTGCCTTATTGCCAATGGTTGGGAGCCGCATGCACCCGAACCCCAGAATAGAGAGATCAACGCCTGTTTTGCCAAGCTTTTTATAAAGCATAATGAGGCCTCACTTGTTTGTGCCGGATTTCTCCGAACTCGGGTTTGGAATCTGCCAACGGTCAAAATTAATACCCGCCTGACGGGATTCATGTCGAAGTCAGGCATGGAGCATTGTCTTCCTTTCAGAATCGTTATCTTTTCCCACAGGACAAGTCCCCAATCCTCTGGTTGACGTTGTTCAGGACGAGACCTCCATGAAAACAAACAATTTTTCCGATGTCCAGTTCAGCGAGCTTTCCAATGGATTTCTCAAACAAGCACTGATCATATTGGCTTGACGAAGGGGGCTTGACTAATCTGCCATTGTCGGCATGCAGGGCGTCGCCCGCAATAAGGACCCTGCTTTGCAAGAAGTAAAGACAGATATGGCCGATGGTGTGACCGGGAGTATAAATGACCTTCATGCCCCCGCAAAACGGCAGTGTCTCGCCATCGGTCAACGTCCGGTCGACCTTAGCGACACTGGTTTTGAAAGCCGCGATCATTTTGCCATAAATCTCTTTCTGCTCCGGCGGCATAGTTTCCATCCGCGTTTTGAATATCCCCAGTTTGTGCGGCTCTTTGTCCCCTTGGATATAGGGTTTTTCAACCTCATGACATAGTACCTGCACTTTCCCCGGGGCTTCCTTGATAATTGCTGAAAGGTTTCCGATATGGTCTATATCTTGATGGGTGAGGATAATGGTGTTTATACGTTGGAACTCGGCAATCCTCTCCGTCTCGCAACGGAGCAGTGGCAGTGTGCCAGGAAACCCTGTGTCGATGAGAACAGTTGAGTCTTTGTCCCTGACCAGCACCGGGTAAATTTCGGAAGGCCTCCCCATCATGTTCACCCTGATCTCCAACATGTCGATGTTCTCAGCAATCTGCATAATCTATTCTCCTTTTCTAGGGTGTTCCAGAATAAATTCTCAACTCCGGCATTTTCCGGGTCCTCTCCTAGGGCCGCTGTAGCAGCAAGACCATCAGGCTTTTACAAAATCATTCCTCGTGTTGTAAATGTCCGACACCTTCTTCAGGCGGCTCGGATCTTTGCAATGGTGCTGTCCGTCAACAGCGCCATTCACCTTCCAGGGCGGGGTTCCCGAATATTCCTTTTTCCTTTCAAAACGAGAACTGGGATTATGCAAAGCGCCGTACAAATACTAGAAAACAGGAACGCGTCGTTGATTCCCCACACGAACATCTGCTGAAAGAAATGGGATGCGAATATCGCGGTGCTCTGGGCAGCAGCATCATGCGAGCACGATCCGGCATCGTAAATGGCGTGGGTCCGCAACATCCTGATAGTGTTCTGGAACACCGGAGACGAGGGATCGATCCTGGTGCCCGAAATTGCCGTGTGAAAGGTGATACGCTGCGTAAGCAGCGTCTGCATGATCGCCACACCAAAACTTCCTCCCACCTGCCTCACCGCATTCATGAGCCCGGAAGCCTGCGCCATGTCCTTGTGAGGAATGTGTGCTATGATCAGTGTGCTCAGGGGAGAGAATAGGATGCCCATGGCGACTCCACGCAGGTACATGGGCATCATGATCTGGAAATTCTCCGAGAAAAGGGAAAGGTTCGAATTGAGGAAAAAGCTGAGTGAAAAAAGTGCAATTCCGAGAATGATGGGGATCTTCGGATTTATCCTGTCGGAAATGTATCCCGCAAACGCTCCGAAGAAGGCCTGCATGATCCCCACCGGCAGCAACACCATGCCGGACTGAAACGCAGTATAGCCAAGCGCATTCTGCAGGTACAGCGGCAGGAGAAACGTGCTTCCGAACATGCCAATGCCGAATATGAACATTACGACATTCGAGAGTCCAAAGTTGTAGGTGCCTAGAAGCTGTATCTTCACAAACGGATATTTCACGTTTAGCTCGGTGATAAGGAACACCACGAAGCCGACGGCCGAGAACAGGTAGCAAACCATCATGAAATCCGAGGTCCAGCCGCCAGCGTTCCAACCGGCGTTGCCGCTGCTGAGGGCTACAAGGAGAAACCCCAAGAACGCCGCCATGGACACGAAGCCGACTATGTCGAAAGAGTGCTCCTGCTGCTTCCTGTACTCGCGCTGAATGATCCAGGTTGCGAAGAAACAGAGGATTCCGACCGGAACATTGATCGTGAAGATCAGATGCCAGTCGAAGTTGTCAGACAGATACCCGCCGAGAAGCGGTCCCAGAGACACCGAAGCGGCCGAGGAGATAGTCCAGAAGCCCATTGCCATTCCGCGCTGCTGCGGAGGAAATTCGCGCATGACAATAGCCATGCCGAGCGGTTGAATGAGGCCACCGCCAAGGCCTTGCCCAATGCGCATGAGAATGAGGCTCTTTTCGTCCCTGGACAGGGCGCACAAGAAGGAAAACAATGTGAAGACGGCCATCCCGGCCGCATAGGTGCGCTTGTACCCGAAGCGGTCCGCGAGCCATCCAGACGTGGGGAGCATAATCGCAAACGCAAGCATGAACACCGTGATGATCCACTCTGCCTGGTCCACCGTGATGCCCAAAGACGCCATCATCTTAGGCAGTGCCGTGTTAACGATCGTATTGTTGAGCACGATTACAAACGTGCCGATCATGACGTTTGCCAGCACCCACCACTTGTATGATTCGTGCTCGTGATGCAGGGAAGGAATGGACTTGGCAAAACGGTCATGCATACGACGGCCTTCCAAAAGTAATAGCCATTGGCCCTGGATCCTTGCCGCAGATGAGAGACGGGCAACATGAAATCCATAAAGCCACGCACAGGCGTCCTGCCGCACTCAACAATTTAAGGTGACCCATCAACTTCTTTTGCAAAATAAAAAGCCTGTTAGCGCTTGGTTCCTTTGAGACAGTATCGTTGGATTTTCATCTCGTCTAATTCGAGGCACCTGTCGGTTAATTGCCGCACAACATCTAAGAAAATACGCCTCTCTCCCGGAGAAATTCCACGAAGAAGTTCCTTTTCAAATGCTTCTACATCCTCCACGATTCTTCCGGATAACTCCCGGGCTTTCTTCGTCGGGAACACGAGCCGCTTCCGCATATCGTGGGGATCCTTCCTGAACCTGATAAGGCCACGTCTTTCGAGAGAACGAAGGCCGCGCAGGATGCCTGCCTTATCCTGGTTTGTCAGGCGGGCGATTTCCTGCATCGCGGAACCTTCATGATGAATGGCGATTTTGAGCAATGGAAACTGCTCGTACGCAAGGGGGGATGCGCGTAGAACCCTGAGCCGGTTGATGAGTTCGGTCACGCGCCTCACCAGCCGCCTGAGCCTTGATATTGTCAGATTTTGATAACGCTTGAGTTCATCCATGCCGAGGGATTGAAGACCCCCGCAGCCAGCTGCGGAGAATCTTCCATTCCTATAGAAGAAAAAACATACTTGTAGTCGCCCGCTAACCCCGAAGCAAGCTTCGAGGAATGCGCTCGCTATGGAATCCAAAATACGTCATGCGGTTGACGGATCAACCTTTTTACAACTGGCGCGACGGTGGTTAATTGAGGTTTTTGGATAGGCTCCAAGTGCATTCGCGGGCGCTCAATGACTATAGGGTACGGCCCAATGAATTGTTGCGCATTCCCTTTTACGGTCGAGCAATCGCAACTCAGGAACTATTTTAGGATGGGAATCAAGATCGCGAAAGCCGGCGTTTGATCCGAGAACCAACAGACATGACATGAACGGCACCCTCAGACTTTTCCTGTTGCTCGTCGCCCTAGTGCTGGTTTCGGTGATCAGCCTAAACATCCCGCTTCCTGGAAAGACGACCTTTGCTGGCAAGGCTGATGAAAAGCTCGTCATCATCAGTCCTCATTGGGATGGCATCCGCAATGAATTCGGCGATGCGTTCGCCTCACTATACAAGAGGGAAACCGGCCGGACTATCGCGCTTGATTGGCTTGATCCGGGCGGCACGAGCGATTGTGTCCGGTACGTTTTATCGGAATTCAAGCGAAGCCCGGCCGGAATCGGCATCGACGTCTTTTTCGGAGGCGGCACCGACCCCTTCCTCCTGATGAAGAACGGCGGCATGCTGGCCACACTCACCCTTGATTCCTCCATAACAGGGCCCATTCCCCAGTCAATCGGGGGCATAGATCTGTTCGACCCCGATCATCGCTGGTATGGCGCGGTGCTGTCTAGCTTCGGTATTTCGTACAACAAATGGGTGGCCCGGAAACTGGGGTTTGCCGTTCCGACAGCCTGGAAGGACCTTGCCGATCCTACGCTCTTCTCCTGGGTCGGTGCCGCCGATCCGAGAAACAGCGGAACCATGCACCTGATGTTCGAGATCATCGTGCAAGCCTATGGTTGGAACTATGGCTGGCGCATTCTTACCGGCATCGCCGGGAATGCCAAAACGTTCTCCAATAACGCAAGCGAAATTCCACCAATGGTTGCCAAGGGCGACCTTGCCTTCGGATTGGCTATCGACATGTACGGCTGGGCAGCCGTCGCCGAGGCAGGCGAAGACAAAGTTGGATTTGTGCTGCCGGCGAACTTGACTATTGCAAGCGCCGACGCGATCGCCATGCTTACCGGGGCGCCCCATCCGGCGGCGGCAAAGCGGTTCATCGAGTTCGTACTGTCGGAGCAAGGACAAAAACTCTGGTTCCTGCGCAAGGGAACACCGGGTGGTCCGGTACACCAGGAGCTCGATCGCATGCCCATTCTGGCCGGCCTTTATGATAAATTCGCAGGCCAAACCGCAGTGCACGGCAACCCCTTTGCCACGGCGAGCGGATTTCACTTTGACAACGCGCTCGCCTCCCGGCGCTGGGTTGTTTTCAACGATCTACTCGGAGCAGCGCTCATCGACCATGGCCAGGAACTTCGAACGGCGTGGAAGCCCAACGCGACAGCCGGAGACTCGGCATGGGCGTTGATGCCGATTACGGAGGACGAGTGCATGCGGTTGGCCGTGCACGATTGGCAGGATCCGGTGAAGAAGAACCGCGAGATGCTCCGGTGGCAGAAGTTCTTTAAGACGAAGTATGAGGCTCTGGCACTCGAACATCGTGAATTGGAAACCGGGAAGAGACCATAATTAAGATGAGGAACCATGTACAAGATATCCATCAAATCGCTTAGCAAGTCGTTCGACAGGACCGAAGTCCTCAAGAACATCTCCCTCGAGATCGCAGAAGGAGAGCTTTTTTTTCTCCTTGGGCCGTCGGGATGCGGCAAAACAACGCTCCTCCGCATTCTTGCCGGGTTTGAGCAACCGGACAGGGGTTCTGTTTTCTTCAACGACCGCGATGTCACCGCTCTTGCGCCGCAGAAACGGAACGCATCGATGGTGTTCCAGAGCTATGCCCTCTGGCCACACCTCACCGTTTCTCAGAATGTCGCCTTCGGTCTCGAAAACCGCAAGCATACCGGCACCGGAGTCCGCGAAAAGATCGCCGAGGTTCTCAAACTCGTGCAACTGGAAGGGTACGACAATCGTCTGCCCAATCAATTGTCGGGCGGGCAACAACAGCGAGTCGCCCTCGCGCGGGCGCTCGTGGTGGGTCCGGATCTCCTCCTACTCGACGAGCCGCTCTCCAATCTCGATGCGCGTCTCCGCGCCGAAATGCGGCTGGAGCTCAAACGGCTGCATCAGCAAACGGGCGTGACCGCCATCTACGTAACTCACGATCAGGAGGAGGCCCTTTCCCTGGCCGACCGGATCGCTTTTCTTGATAAAAGCGAAATTGTCCAGGTCGGCACGCCGCGCGACCTCTACGGCAAGCCGGTATCCGTTTCGGCGGCGCGGTTCCTTGGAACAGCGAACATCGTGGAAGGCACCATAAAGGAAATCGAAGGAAACGAAGCGCAGGTGGACACGCTCGCAGGCGAACTGCGAGCATCGTTAGCAACGGGAACTCCACCGGGACTCGGCCAGAAGATTTTCTGTTTCTTCCGTCCGGAGTCCATGAAACCATCCTCGGCGGCAGCAAACGCGATCACCGGCCGCGTTGTCGCGAGCATGTTCAATGGCGGCCATGAAAATGTGTACCTTGAGTGCAACGGGCTCGAGTTCAGGGCCTCAGTCGAACCGTCCACAACCATTTCAACCGGTACCAAGATGTCCTTCGGCCTGGATACGACCGATATCATAGTTCTAACCCGGTAGCTCCTGCTTGAAACCATGAAAAAAATACCTGCATACTGGATAGTCACCGCGGTCATCATTACTGGGTTGCTCGGGGTATTCCTCTACTACCCTGTTTTGTTCATTCTCGAAAAAGCATTCTTCCCTGTTAAGGGGTTCTCGCTCGCTTTTTTCAGTATCCTGTTCCGGAATAAAGTAATGGTAGACGCCGTGGTAGCCAGTTTTGCACTAGGCACTGTAGTTACTCTAGGTTGCCTTCTGGTCTCCCTGCCTCTTGCCTGGTTTGCCACCCGATATCTTCTGAAAGGCCAGTGGTTTTTCAACAGTCTCTTAATGCTCCCGATGATCCTGCCGCCCTTTGTGGGTGCCATCGGAATGAAGCAGTTTCTCGCTCGCTTCGGTACGCTTAATGTGGTGCTCATGGACGCGGGCATTATTCATCAGCCGATCGACTGGCTTGGTTCCGGCTTCTGGGGAGTTGTCATTCTCGAGATTCTGCATCTCTTTCCAATCGTGTACCTCAACCTGACCGCTACACTCGCCAACATCGATCCGGCCATGGAAGAGGCGGCCTGGAACCTCGGCAGCACGACATGGTCCTTTGTCCGGAAAATCCTGGCTCCGCTCGCTGCGCCGGGCATTTTCGCGGGCGCCGCTATAGTGTTCATATGGTCCATGACCGATCTCGGCACGCCGTTGATTCTTGATTTCAGGGGTGTCGCGGCGTACCAGATTTACGGCATGGTGAATGACATCTACGAAAACCCCATGGGCTACGCTCTTGTCGTTTTCGTACTGGTGTGGATTGGGCTCATTTATTATGCCGCAAAGAAGTTTTTTGCCTCGGGCCCTGTTGCCATGACAAACAAGGCCGTGCGCCTAGCTGTCAAACCGTCACCTTCGCCCGCAATGGCAGTATGCGCGACGCTACTTTTTCTCACAATTGGCTTGGTGTCTATCGTGCCCCACCTAATGGTCGTGCTCTCCGCCTGCTCCGAAAAGTGGTTCATGACGGTTCTGCCCGAACGATTTACATTCCACTATTTTGTTGATGGGTTCAAACATCCGCTCACGGTTCTCAGCGTAAGGAACAGCCTTTTTCTAAGCGGCATCACGACGGTGGTGGATATCCTAATCGGCATAGCGGCGGCGTACTTGATTAGCCGCTTCAAGTTCGTAGGCCGCGGTCTGTTCGACTTTTCGGTGATGCTGCCGCTCGCGCTACCCGGTCTGATCTTGTCGTTCGGCTATGTAGGCACGTTCGCTGGAACACACCTGGATCCACGAGTCAATCCATTCCCGCTCCTCATTGCGGCCTACGCAATCCAACGTCTGCCCTTTATGGTGCGGGCGGTTGACGCAGGGCTCTCACAGGTGCATCCGTCCATGGAGGAGGCCTCCCTGAACTTGGGCGCAGGGCACACCGCAACTCTTACGAAGATTACCCTTCCACTCATTGCTTCGAGCGTAATCGCGGGAGCAATCCTGGTCTTCTCATTCGCCATGCTCGAAGTGAGCGACAGCCTGATTCTCGCCATGAAGGAGAACTATTACCCGATCACTAAGGCAATTTATGCTCTTGTCAACCGGATCCGGGACGGTTTTCCGCTCGCCTCCACTCTCGGCGTTTTCATCATGATCCTTCTAGCCGCAAGCATGCTCATCGCGGGGAAGATCCTCGGAAAGAAAATGGGCGAACTTTTTCGGATGTAGTCGCGAATGGAAGATTCCGGTGCACTCTCAGTGTTGATGCGTTTACAGAACGGATACGGAATATCTACTTGGTTCAGCTTCGGGTTGGCTGCGGTGGGCTGATGGTCAGCCGAATAATGGTGGGAAACCCCGGACCCGGAGTCGCAGGGTGCTGCTTTTTCTCCTGCCTAGGTAGCACCGGCTACTTTGAGTCTTGGAACCCGGATCAAGGCCTCGCGTATTCTCTGGAAATCCTCATCGGAAAAACCCGTATCTTGCCCTTTCGTTTTGCAGCCCCATAAAGCACACCCTCATAACGATAATAAGTCGTCTGCCCGATCCCGAGACGTTTGCATAGCTCGCCTACCGTGATGAAACCCTGTTGATTGTACTGGTGAACGTAGTGCGCTTGTTTGGCGAGACCCAATAGGTCATCCCATAGATATGGCACAAGTCAATTGGGCGTCACGGGGTTGTGGACTGTGTAAAGGGTAGGAAAAACCCCACGTCCATATGTGCTTGTTCTCAAGATTGCCTAATGCAAAGCTCAAACTTTGTTTGAACCAAGAGCAATGTTTCACCGACAATTGTTGCAGAGCATCAATTTTGCCGCGTTTTCTTCATGACGCAATCAAAGCCACGATCCAAGGCTTTCGTCCTTTTACCCAAAGGTGGTTACCATGAAAAAGCTGTATTGTATGGTATCAGGAGTTTTGCTCTTCGTTGCCGGGTCTCATGCCATTGGTCTGCAGCACGGAGTCTTCAGAAGCCAATCTACTCAGGGGACTGCGTGGCAAGGAACGGCGACGATCATCCAGGAGAAATTCGACATTACGGTGCATCCGGATTATCTCGATGTCGACCTTGAATGGGTCTTCAAGGTAGGCGGCACCCCGCCCGATTCCTTCAGAAACGCGCTGGAAATCGTGGGAAACCTCAACCTCGATGCGCATTCCACCGTGGTCAGCCTGATCACTTGGTACAAGGGCAAAATCCTCAAGGCAAAACTGAAGACGGATTCAATCGCGAAGCAGCAGTACGATAGCGTGGTCGACCGCAGCGCAGCGTGTCCACCGCCTCCCTGTGACCCGGTTCTTTTTGAATACGGATGGGGCGACGACAACTACTACATCTCCATTTTCCCGGCGACATTCGACTCGACCCGCACCGTCCGCATTAGATATTTGATTCCCGCCTTTGACATCGACGGGGTCAATAAAATCGCCTATCCCTACTCGTTCACGGCCAATCCGGTTGTTAACATCAAGAAGGGGCAGGGGGTTTCGGGATACCTGGTCGAGGCGTCCCGGTCGAAAAAGCAATATGACAATACCACGCCCGTCACACTTGACAATACGGTGTATTCCTTTGAGGCGTATGGCACATCGGCCGGCCAACAAATATCGTATATAATTCCCATACCTTCCAATGCGTCCAACGGGTCGACCATATACAGCGGTTCATTCTCCGCCCCGTCCTTCGGTGGTGAGATGTGCCATATCACCACCATGACCGCCGAGGAGGCGCTGGCCCAGTCGTCTGTCAAGGAGGATTACGTCGTCCTGTGGCGGTGGAACCACCCGAAAATCCTTGCTCGGTACGCCCGCCAGATCGTGGAACAGTCCACGGTGCTCACGAGATTCCTTTCTACCCTCAATTCCACGAACAAACGGGCTGCGCTCATCATTTCGAAAGAGGGGCAGAGCCCGATCATATTTCACTTTGACAAACAGGGCGGACCCGAATTCAACCGTATGCTTGCATATCTCGATTCGCTTAAAAGCCAGGCAGTGGTTGATCCCCCGCTGTCTTCCAGCTACAAGCAATTGAACCTCCCGATCGACACCGCAGCCGAGTTGCAGGAATTCAACGCAGCGGTTCAAGCGGCCTTGGACCTCTTTGAAAATGACGTTGCATCGCTCCGGCACCTGCTGATCCTCACCGCGGGCCCGCAGCTGGTGTCGATTTATGCGGCGGCTCAGATTATAGCCTGGGATTCGACAATCGACGTGAACATGCTGTCCTCCTTATTGGGTGAAAGGGAAATCGATTCAACAATCACCATGCCCCTTTCACAGGCCTACTGGCCGGGAGCAGACATCAACGGGTTTATGCAGAGAAACCACCCGCGGCTGAATGTGTATGCGGTCGTGGGCAACGGAACCGACACAGCCAGCATCCAGGTCCTGTCGTCCTCTTCGTCAGGGTATACCTATTGTTCCGCGCAGCAGACAACCGACATGCACCTGTACAGCGACCAGCCGCTCGTCAAGAAAATAAAGTGGACCGTGCTCCAGGGAACGAACGCGGTCGCCCAGTTCACCGAATCGCCCCGGCTGGTGAAAATCGCAAACGGCATGCAGTACGCCCGGCTGATCGGCTCGTCGGCATATCTGGTCCCGCTCACGGCGCAGATGCCCACCTCGATTGCCTCCAGCGTGGGCTTTGTCGACAAAAAATATTCGCTTGTGGCTCTTGAGCAGGACTCGCTTCCCTCGTCCATCGCGGCGCTCTACGAGAACCAGGGCGTGCCAGTGCTTGCGCAGGCAGATATTTTCGCATCTGCGACCGAGCACCCGGAGCCTGTGGCCACATGGCTCTCCGATCATCCGCCCCAGTCGCTGAGCAGCTGCGTGGGAGGAGCATCATATACCCTAATGACCCCCGGCGTAAGATTCGTTACTCTCGCTGTTGACGACATGATGGCCGGGCCTGTTTTCCAGGCCAATATCGCAGGAGACCAGCCGGTGCGCCTCTTTCCGGTCGCAGATAACGTGTATACCACCAGTTCGGGTTCATATCCCGACTACAGCGACGCACTGAGTGTGAAGACCGAATTGCGCCATGCATCACCAAGCAGTATGGACGTGGTAACAGTCAGAAACGGGTTCCTCATTGTCAATACTGCGAAACTCAACGCGGCCAACGCCAAGCAGATGTCAGTCGCGCTGTTCGACTACCTTGGCAGGATTGTCGGTCAATGGAATGTTTCCGCGGCTCAAACCCATGCGCTGCCGCTGTCGGCAAAGCTTACGCACGGGGCCTACATCGCTCGGATCATTTGCGGATCCACCATGATTGTGAGGACCGTGGCGATCAGGTAGGAAACTCTTGCGCGGCCGCTGCCATCTTTAAGGCGCAAGCTGAAATAGAAACCCCATGAATGTGCCGATTCACAGATAAGTGCGCGGCCTTCAAGGGTTTTTCTAAGTTGAAGCCAAGGGAATTTTATTGTCCAGTTTTTCTACTGCTGCGACCTACGGAAAAATGCCATCCGTTATGCCGTCTTCCTGAAACAATGATGGTGTAAACCGGAAAGGACACACCTCTTCAAGATGGTTCCTATCTTCTGGGGTCGATAACCACACTCTAGAGAAGATGTTTATATTGCTTGTGAAACCATCTATTTTTCTCCTCGTTACTTCTCAAAGTTTCGTGTTATTTGCGGTTGCGTTTGGTGCAGTTTTGATGCAGTCAGACAGAGACTATAGGTAGAATCAACAGCTTACGGATCATGGCGAGGAATCCCATCCTCTCCGCCATAATATGCCCCGATCACACTCTTGTTTCGTGATTGGGGCATATTATTTTGGCCGAGGGGCTTGACAATGCAAGAACTTTTCGAAAGCCGAATGTAAATGAGGCTTGGGCGAAGCCAATCCCTGCCTCTCCGCCACTATGTGGAAGGGGTTCCTTTTTCTTATTCGCAAACGTTGAGCCCCGTTTTGCGGCCCCAAGTGAACGCAGGCAGTGGAGCGGTAGGTTACCGTGAGAACAGAATGCATTTCTCGCTTCGTGAGGCATAATCGTCGACGTTTCTTCCCGTAAACGTCATTTTGACAACATACGCTCCGGGTGAATGTGGGCCAGCATTCCAGTCTACCGAATGCAATCCGTCTCCGATGCACGCACCATGGAAACGCCAGACGACGCGGCCTGCACATGTCATGATGTTCACCTCGACGCCGCTATTGTCAAACGGCGCCGAATACTCGATTCGGGCGCCATTGCGCGATGTCAAAACTCTGAAACTGCAGGCGTCCGAAAAAACGGATAGTTTCTCGCGAGAGGAAACGCCGGCCGCAGCCATCGGTTGAGTGGGGCGAACGGCCGTCAACGCAATTTGGCCCTTGAGCATCCTGCCGCCGTCGCCAGTGAGTCGCAGGTAATAATCGGACGAACACGCAGTGCCGTCCTCATCGCTCAGACCGATAAACGTGGCGCCGGCGGGTATGGTTGAGGCATCTTGGGCGGTCTTGGCAATCTGATTGCCTTCATTGAATTCATCAAACATTGAAATGTAGATCCCCTGGCATCCCGCACGAATCGCGTTATAGAACTCGAGCCACATGAGGTTGCCATGGACCCGTTGACGTAAGGAATTGTCCCCGGGCAAAACACACGGCTGATAATCGATGCCGTTGGCGTTGCAATCCGCCTGATCCGGCACGATGAAATTGGAATGAATGCCGTTCGCTCCGTTCGAGTCGCCAAACGCACCGATCAACCAAGGCGAAAGCATGTTGAAGGCGTGATACACGCTAAGGCAGCCGGACCTGGATCCGCCGGTTCCGGTGCGCCATTCCCGCGGCACGCCGCCGATAACGTAGCAGCCCTGGCCTTTGAACCAGGTAACGACATCCAGGCATGTTGCGGAGTCCCACGGATGATTGGAATCGTTAAAGCCGAAACCCCAGATGCAAACGACGGGCTTGCCGTTTTGTTTCGCATACATCGGTGAAGAGGTCAGCGCCGACATTTTGCTTGTCCAATCGGTCTTCATTTCGGTTTGCATGTTGGTCCAGCCGGTGGCATCGTACATGATATAGAACTTTACACCGTAGGTTTCCGCCGCTGCCCTTACCTTTACTGCCATGGAATCGCGGGTAGGACCTTCCCCGCCATCCGGGTTGAAGCGCTGCAAGGCTGCGCAGTCGATACCGTATTTCTGCATCCAGAAAAAATGGGGGGTTACCGTTGATTGATCGAAGGAAGAAAACAATTTCGCAAGCTGTCCGTTGCCGAGATTAGCATAGGCGGTTTGATAGCTCTTGGCATATTCACTCATGTCGGGCCAGCTCTTAATGCCCTGATTGGTCGGAGACGGCGGCTGTCCCCAATTGTTGGCCCAATGCCACCAGCCGTTTATTGGAGCGCCATCGCCTATGCAGGCAAACCAGCCCTGGTACCCCACGGTAACTTTTCCAACCACATCACCGGGCCCGCTCGCAGCTACAACCGATTCGACTCTGCATATCAATAGGCAGACTATTGCACACAGCAATAACGCTTCTCCAAGGGATATACTGCATCGCGTTCTCATGGAAATCCTCTTCTATTCGTTTGCGGGGCGCTGTACCAAGGTCAATGCCGTGCAATCAATCACGATGATCGACCATGACAGACTAGATCGCCGACCGGCTCGCTCATAAACATAAGAAATAGAGCTAGCATCCGGGCACACAATTTATTCACTTTGTTAATATGGTTATATAATAATATATGCGGCTCAACCGCCAACGGCTATGGTTGCTATTGGATCAAGCACGTGTAAAGGAAAAGTGTTTTTCACGCTTTCAAGCCCGGGCAAATTCCTTTTGACGGTCTATTCCATACGGGGTGATAAAATCGCCGAGATGGCCGGAAACAGCGCTGCCACAGGCGTCAATTCCGTTCCGCTCGATGCGATAAATCTCAAACCGGGGGCCTGCCTCATGCGGTTGACATCACAGGGCGGTCCTGTGGCAAAATGCGTTACCATCATCAGGTAGCTTTCACAAAGTGAAGGGAGTTCTGTTGCTGTGAAGAATTTTCATGTTTCAGGAGGCGTAAGGGTTGTGGCCCGGGTTGTCGCTCTGTTCGCGGGATTTGAGGCCGCGTCCTTTGGAAAAATACCATCCGTTATGCCGCCTTTCTGAAATAATGATGGCGTAAACCACAAGGACAGGCATCTTCAAGATGGTTCGCCGTTCCAAGCGGCGGGGTTTAGGATAAGCAAAATCCTTTTTTCTTTATTTGGCGAAAAGATTCCGTATCTGCTATTTTGAGTCTTGGAACCCGGATCAGGGCCTTGCGTATCCGCTGAAGATCCTCTTCGGAAAAAATTCGTACCTTGCCTTTCCGCTTTGCAGCCCGGTAAAGCACGCCCTCGTAGCCAATTTGAATGCCACATTCGCCAATTTGATTGTAGAAATACAAAACCTGGGGCTTGGCATGTGAATTGCGGAATAATTACCTATAAGCAGGCGGTAATGAATACCGTGTTTGCGCGCCCAGTCAAGCACCGTATTATAGTGCATTGCGGTGCACATAAAGAGGTCTTATCAATGAGATTCACACCTGAAGTTGTTCTCTGCGCCATGGCTCTCTCCTGTTCCGGCAACTCATCGTCAGAAGAGGGCACAAAAGCCACTGTTCCGGTTTTTTCAAAAGATGCAGCAACCGCGACATTTGCCGGCGGATGTTTCTGGTGCATGGAACCACCCTTTGAAAAGCTCAGCGGGGTCATCAAGGTGTTGGCTGGTTATACCGGCGGAACAAAGGCGAATCCGACTTATCATGAGGTTGGCGCCGGAGGAACCGGCCACATGGAGTCGATCCAATTAACCTATGATCCTAGAAAAATTAGCTATTTGCAACTTCTGAATGCCTTCTGGAGATCCAATGATCCAACAGATGGAGGCGGCCAGTTTGTTGACCGTGGCCCCCAATATCAATCGGTAATTTTTTACCACACCCTTCAACAGAGAACGCTAGCCGAGGCGACGAAGATGAGCCTAGAACATGCAGGGGTATTTGGAAATAAAGCGGTTGCTACCAGGATCATCCCCGCTACCACTTTTTACGAAGCAGAGGGCTATCACCAGGACTACTATTTGAAAAATCCGGGCGATTACCACCGATACCGAAACGGCTCCGGACGGGACCAGTTCCTGGAGAAAACGTGGAAAGATAAAGGCTGGAAAGCCGATACCGTTACCGTGACTGCTTTCTCAAAACCCCCTGATTCGGTTCTCAAGAAGCTGTTGTCTCCCCTTGAGTATCAAGTCACCCAGCGAGAAAAAGAAACCGAACCGCCGTTCAAGAATGCATATTGGAATAACCACGAAGACGGCATTTATGTGGACATCGTTACCGGCGAACCGCTCTTCAGCTCAAAAGACAAGTTTGAGTCCGGCACCGGCTGGCCGAGTTTCACCAAACCATTGGTCAAGGAAAATGTCGTGGAAACCAATCATGCCGCGGTGGCGACGACCGGGTCCGAGGTTCATAGCCGCATCGGCAATTCGCATTTGGGAGATCTATTCAACGATGGTCCTCCGCCAGCACATTTGCGATATTGCATCGATTCCGCGGCCCTGCGGTTCCTGCCTGCAAAAGATTTGGAGAAGGAGGGCTATGGAGAATTCACCGCCATGTTTAAAAAGTAGCCTCAAACAGAATACGTCTCAAGATCCATGGAGTGACAAATGCGCAAAATGTTTTTAACCTGTTCCATTGGGATTTTGTTTTTGGTGGTTGTATCTGGAGGAATCGTCATGGCTGCTTCCCAAGAAAATCCCGTACCGCTTACAGCCCAAGAAGTTCATCCCCTGGCTGTCGGAGATTCAGTGCCGGATGGAATTCTCTCAACCATTAAAGGCAAGGATGTGGAGTTGAGGAAGCTCATTGCTCAAAAACCAAGTGTCCTGATTTTTTACCGAGGAGGCTGGTGCCCTTTCTGCAATCTGCAGATGGACCAATTGGTAAAGATTGAACCAAAATTGACAGAAATGGGTTATCAGATATTGGCTATAAGTCCAGACAAACCGCAGAACCTTAAGGAAAGTTTGGGCAAGCATCACATCAACTATACTCTGCTCTCGGATCGCTCAATGGAAATTACCCGGAAATTCGGATTGGCCTACCGAGTAAGCCAAGAAACCCTAACAAAAATGCAAAACCGCGGCATATCGCTGGATTCAAGTACCGGTAACAACCTTCACATGCTGCCGGTACCGGCCGCCTATGTGGTGGACCAAAAGGGCGTCATTCATTTCGTCTATTTTAATCCTGACATTAAGGTCCGTGTCAATCCCGACGATTTAATGAATGCCGCAAAAAAGGCAAGGCCGTAAACTCGGCCGAAAGTAAAGGTCGGGACAGAGTCTCGAACCTTTGATATTGCCAATTTCGATATCAGGTATTTTTGGTAGTTGAAACACGCTATTATTCAAATACGCTCTTCTCGAATATCCTTCCAACAAAACCCGAACTTAAGGGGCGCGAAGGTTGCAGGCATGCCTAGGAAGCTAAATACAGAGTTTCCAAACAGGTCAAGGCACGGGGGTCGCATGGTTCTGCGCAAGAATGAGTTTGTGACAATTGGATTTGCTGCTGTATTGCTGATTCTCGTTGCATTGCCCGGTCAATTATGCTCGGCCCAGGCGGACTCTGTTTTGGGCCGGGTGGCGGCGAGGCCAGTTCTCCATCACATACTGATCGAGGTCGACGATATCGCAAAATCCCTGAAGTTCTACCATGGCTGCCTTGGACTCTCGCTCACCTCGCAATCAAACGGCTTTGCTACGCTGGAATCGGCCAATGCAGGGATTTACTTATGGCAGAACCACTGGGGCTGGGAAGATGCACCCGCTTCCCAAAAGAGCAGGGGAATTGGCCTGTATCAGCATTTTGAGGTCGAAGATGTGGCAGCTATGGTGGAGCGGTTCCGGAAGGCCGGTTATGCAATTGTTCAGGAGCCGCGCAACTACGATTGGGGAACCGAGGCGTTCGTTCGCGATCCGGACGGCTACGTCATCGCTCTGGTAAAGCTCGCGCGCGCTCAATAGGGCTTTGGCTCAAAGAAGTTCCGGATGGAAATGACGCGTCGGCTGGAACACTGTTCGCGCCAAAGCACTGTCGGCAAGACGCATGGTCTTTTTTGCCCACACACAAGGGAGGCTTTCATGGTTTCATCGCCTACTTTGACAAAGTTGATTCTTTTTATCTTGGTTCTTGGCATTGCCTGCGCGAGGCCCCAAACTCAAAAGAACAGTCTTCCTTTGCAGGTGGCCAAGGCATATGGCCTCGATTCGTTCTCTCTTGTCGGTAAAATGAAGTATACTTTTAACGTTAAGTTCAACGGAAAAACGATTTCCCGGTCGTGGCTGTGGGATGTGAGCGGCGGCCGCGTAACGATGCAAGAGCCGGGCGCGGCGCCGGTTTCCTATACGCGTAGCGGATTGCCAGACACGAGTAAGGAAAATGTCCGCAAGGCTGACGCACAGTTTATCAACGACCAATACTGGCTACTCTTCCCCTTGCATCTTGTGTGGGACGGCTCAGCGGCAATTACCGTTGCCCTAGAAAGGCCAGTACCCATCGGCACGGGAGCTGCAACCATGGTTACCATAACCTATCCGCCCGCCGACGGCTACACGCCGGGTGATGCTTTCGACCTTTTTGTTGACAAGGGCAATCACGTGATGCAATGGATCTATCGACGAGGAAACGCTGCCGTTCCTACCCGCACGAACCTGTGGGAGGAAAATCGACGGGTGGGACCATTGTTTCTGTCGCTTAACCGGCCCGGCGCAGACAGCACGTTCCGAGTTTGGTTCACCGATGTCGCGGTGCAGTTGAAAGGTTCCACCGACTGGCTATTGCCGCAGTAAACGATCATCTGCATAGCCAGAAACCGCAAATGTTCAATTAAGGTGGCGGTGATGAAGCTCACGGCTCTTTTCACGTTATCTTCTTTATCAATCATTTCCATTTCCGGCTTGGTGTTCGGTTCCGGTCCTTTGTACCGCGACTATGGCGCCTTGCTCTCTGGATATGTGTGCCGGGGAGGTGTCGCTTACGATGTGCTTGCGAAAAATCCCCGGATCCTGGAAAAGGCCAGGACCGAATTGAGTTCAGTGAGCCGTGCCGGCGTCTCCGCACTTTCCGGCAACGGTCAAATCGCCTACTACATCAACCTTTACAACTTGTACACCATCGACCTTGTCGTGCGCCACCTCCCCCTCAAAACGGGCATCAGGGACATTCCAAATCCGTGGGGAGTCAAGTTCATACCGCTGTTCGGCGACACGGTGTCGCTTGACAACCTCGAAACCGATATTCTTCGAAAGCAGTTCGAAGACCCGCGCATTCATTTCGCGCTTGTGTGCGCATCAAAAAGCTGTCCGGTTTTGCAGGGCACGCCATATACCGGAGACAGCCTCGACGCGCAATTCAAGCGCGCCGCCTCCATCTTTCTCGCGGACACCACCCGGAACACCTTCACGAATCATTCCATGCGGGTTTCGAAGATTTTTGAATGGTATGGCGACGACTTCAAGAAACGTTTCGGGTCCTTTTCATCGTTTATTGCGGCTACTCTGGCACGTCCGGTGGGACCAGACGTTCATTTTAACAAATACGACTGGTCGCTCAACAAAGTGGATAGGTGCCCGTGAAGTTTGCTTTTTCAAAGGAGCAGGAAATGAATCGGACGTTTACAAAAGTCCTTGGCTGCGGCCTTCTTGCGGCCGTGTGTATGTGCTCCGGAACGCGCCCCTCCAACCTCGGCGTGCACGACGGGACACTCGCGCCATGCCCCGAATCACCCAACTGCGTATCGACGTTTGCATCCGACAAGACTCACGCCATCAAACCATTGTCCTACTCGGGGACCAGCATCAATGCGAAGCAAAAGCTCATCCGCGTGATCGATTCTTTCCCCCGCACCAGAATTATTTCGGACACAGGCACCTATCTCGATGTTGAATTCACTTCGTTTCTGTGGCGATTTGTCGACGATGTGGAGTTCGTGTTCGACGACAGCGCAAAAACCATTCAATTCAGGTCGGCCTCACGGCTCGGTTACGGCGACATGGGAGTCAACCGCAAACGCATGGAGACGATTCGGGCAAAATTCGATTTGGCGAAGTGAGTGCCGCGGATGAAATTACGGTGGGCTGAAAATCGCTGATTGCGATTGGGTTTCCTCTTCCGTAAGCAGCATGTCGATGTCCTTTTGCAAATGCCCGCTTTGCCAGCCCCGCGACAGCGGGAACCAGGTTTTCCTATACTTCTTATTTTCAAGATCAGCGGATCCCACAGTGCCGAACGTGAGCACTTGCAAGGGGCAATTCACGATACACGCGCTGCAGCGAACGCATTGCACATCGTTCATGGGAATGCCCTTATTTGCGAAGTTCATCACATCGATTCCCATATGACAAACTTTGGTGCAGATATTGCACGAGATACAGCGCTTTTTGTTCGCCATGATGCGGTAGGGTGAGAAACGGGCGTAAATATGCATGAGCGCCGCAAGCGGACAAAAAAACCTGCACCAGACACGGCCCGAGAAATGGAAATATGCACCCAGGCCGATCACGCCCGCGAGGATGATATCGACGATGATGCCATACGCTTCGAGCGCGTTGTTTGAACCGCGTCCACCGGACCCTGCGGCAAGGCTCGCCAGGGTGACCACTGCGGCAAACCACAGCACAGCTTGCCCGGAATTCTCTGCTTTTTTGGCGGTCGGGCCGTGCAGCGCACGAGTCCGATGCTCGTCCCCAAGGGATTCCGCCATTGCCCCACATGGGCATACCCAGCCGCAGTATGCGCCTTTGCCCCATTTGTAAACTATGAACGGAACAATAACAAAGGTCTGAAGAATTCCTAAGACCAGCCAAAACATGGTGGGCGTACCCGTTGCCGCGTTGTAAATGAAAAGCGGCCACGCCAAGACAAATCCGAATGCGCGCCAGTAGGATTGTCCTGGAAAAACCGTTTCCATGATCCAGGCCGGCAGCAGGTGATGCGACCCCATGTACGGAAGCACAAATAACGGGAGGACGAACAGCGGCAGTACCTGGAATGCCATGAGTACGAGCGTTTGCCTGGTAATATATCCGGTACCCCTCCTGTAGATGCGCCGGACCCCGAAGATCACAATGGTAAGGGAGTACAACGCGGTATACCAGTCGCCCATGTCACCAAACAGCGGATGCCGCGCAAGAAGCTTATACGCTATGTAAAGGTAACAAACAAGAACCGACATCGCAAAATAGTAACCGAGCTTGAAACCGTTCCAAGCCCCCGTTGCTCTTCGTGCGTTCTTCCATAAGAAGTACACCCCGAACAGAAGCCCCGCTATCGTAAAGCAAACAAATCCGAGCCAGGCTGCCAGGACGTCTACTTGCTGCGGCCACGCAAAGCCAGCCAGCGCCAGAGGCAATCGCCAAAAATCCATGAGGCTGGAGACGGCAGTGGCCGGAGCTTTTTTTCCAAAGTAAAGCATTATCGCGAAGAATAAGAACACGGCCAGCGCGACCTTGTATGACAAATCGTATTTGCCCTGCAGCCGCACTCCAGATTTCTTGAGGAACCCGACGGGCGGCGCTGAGCCGATCAAGACAAAAACGACATTGTTGGGAATAGCAGTATCGCCGCGCCTTGTTGAAAGCAACACGTCGGTTTCGCGTATCTGCTTGACCTGGGATTCAAACAGGGGCGTTATAGCGCCTGCTTGCACCAGATCGTTGAAGCTCTTCAGGATTTGCTCTTTGGGCCTGCCTAGGGCGGCTTTGCGATATGACAGGGTGACACGGTTGCCGCTCTTTGCAAGCGCGACTGCGGCCTCGACTGCACTGTCACCGCCACCTACAACGAGAATATCCTGCCCGTGGTGCAGGCCCGGGTCGATAAGTCGTGAGAGAACTTTTGGAAAACTTTCACCGGGAACGCCTAGCGACCGGGTTGCGCCGGTCTTACCAATTGCAATCACCACCCTCAGCGCCTTGTATGTCGCTGCCGAGGTTTCCACGGAGAAACGGCCCAAGCTCCCGGTGATGCCTTTGACCATTTCACCTTCGTGAAGCGTGATGTTATGTACGGCCATACCCGAGTACAACTGCTCTATAAGGGTTTCCTTGGTGCCATCGGTAAACGCAAGCGGCGATTTTACCGGGCCTGCCGGCGTCACGTAGATAGGTTTAGCTGCCGGAAAGTTGTTGATGGTGTTGAACGCACGCGACGACTCGACAATCAGATGTTTATAACCGAATTCCATGGCTCGGATTCCCGCCGACACGCCCGAAGGCCCGGCGCCGATGATGATCAGGTCGTAGACATCGCCGGCTTTCCGGTTCCGCTCCGCGGCGAACTTCTCGTCGGCAGACAATTGCTCCATGAACCTGTTGCCCGATTCCGCGGCAAGTTTGATAAGAGGGACACCGGTGAGGTCGCCGATGCAATAAAGGCCCGGCACCGACGTTTCGAACCGGTCGGTAAGTTCGGGCAGCCGTTCCACCGTGCCGCAGGGGTTGTCCTTCTGGAGCCAGCCAAAATAGAGAAACGGAAATTTCATCGCGCCCGGCCTTTCCATGCGAGGAAATCGTCGTAGGTATCGATGTCGTTTCTTGGTTCCAGCAACCTACAACAAATCCCAAGCCGCTTTGCCGCTTCAAGCGTTTCGGAAAGGAGACGGGGCGTGCTCCAGCCCTGCACGTCGAAAAGTCCGGTGCATGCGGCCGATCCGGCGATAAGATGGTAGCCGCCGTCGGCGGCCGGCCCGATTGCAGCGTCGTATCCATTGTCAAGTGCGGCGAACGCAGCCGCGATGTCCCCGCCGGTGCGGCCGGGGCAATCACATCCGATGAGACAGAACCTTTGGTATCCAAGCTCTGCGCAGTACAGAAACGCGCTCTTCTGGCGCTCCCCCAACGTTCTCCCCTGCTGCTGGAAAAAGGATGTTGCCCTGGGAAAATACCGGGCAAGATCGCTGGGGGCCTTCGTGCCCGTGTATGCCACATGATGGCGAAACCGCACGAGTGTCTGTGCGGTGCGTTGCAGCATGGCAATGTAAATTGCCAGCGCACAATCGTCGCCGTGCGTCGCGGCGATCCGCGTTTTAACGCAACCCTTTCTGGGCTCCTTGGCAAATACTATGACCGTGCGGCGTACGACGCCTGCGTTTTCCATTTCAGGCCTTGCTTTCCTTGATAATAGCGAGCATAGTAGTCCTCGCAATCCGTTGAAACAAGCCCAAACCTTCGCTGAAGCACATACCTTGCGGTGAGCCGCAACACAGTAAAACAATTTCGCACATATCCGTCCCGCTCCCACTTTCGCACCGAATTGCTTATGCTGCACGGAAGGAATGCCACCGCTCCGCTTTCTTTCATGAGAAAAGAAAGCTCTAAATCCTCCATTATTTTATACGCTGGGAAACGGCCTCCAATCGCCGCCGTGCGAAAAAATTGCGCTTGGTCGCCAAAAGAAATGCCGGTGAGCATCGTCCGGCTTCTGTTAAGCAGCGACGTAAGTGCATACCGGTTTCGCGCGCTTTGGTACCGCGCACGAAACGCGCCGCCGGAAACATTCGGGCTTTTTCTAAGAACGGCGGCGAGCAGGGAAATCAGGGTTTTGTCCGGCCTGCAGTCTGCATGCAAAACGAGAATAACGTCTCCTTGTGCCGCAGCAATACCCTGCCGGATTTGAATGCCGCGCCCCTGCGCAGATGTCACGACCCGCACGGCCGGACGGCCCCCGAGCACGTCACGGGTTCCGTCGGTCGATCCGCCGTCCGCCACGATCACTTCGTGGCCGAGTTCCGCGCACGGCATAATGGCGTCGATGCAATCGCCGATGTTCTCTCGTTCGTTAAGCGTCGGAATGACTATTGAGAGAAACGAGGGCGGCGGATACTGTGCCGGCGCAAACGATGAGCCACGGACAAAGCCCCACAGCGCCAGCGCGACAAAGGGAATATATTCCGCAGCCCACAATAGTGGTGATTCATTCCATACGCCGGTTTCCAAGTATCTGATGTTGACAAGGGCAACAAACCCAACGGTAAGATGCAGCAAAATCCAGGGCCGGGACCGATAGAACGGCAATAGTATCGTGGCAAGCAACAGGTACCAAGGATGCGCGGTTGTCGAGACCAGAAAAAATGCACCGGCCGCGTAAAATGACGCGCGTAAACGATCCGACGTGAAGAAGAACAGATACAGCATCACAACAATCAACAGCGCGAGGCAACCCACAGGAACCCGTGAAAAGGGAATGAACCACGAGAGAATTGTTGCGGCAAACCCGTTAAAATGAAACATGGTGGCAAATTGAAACGGTACTGAAAGAAACGACACGCCGGGGGCCAGATACAATCCGTAAAGTCCAAGAGGCACGAACGTTAGAATCGACCAAGCCGCATTGTTTCGCTTGACCAAAAACGGAAACAATAAGACCGGCGTAAGCTTTGTAGCGCACGCCAAACCGAAAAAAAGAAATGTAAGGATATGCCTTTGTTTGCGAAAGAAATAAAAAGAGCCTGCTATCCAGAAGAGCATGACGCTTTCAAGATGCCCCTCTCCCGCTATTGTGTACAACACGAGCGGATTAAGCGCATAGAGGAAAAGATGCCTTGGCTCCATTGACCAAGTGCGCATGAGCAGCGCCAGAAAAAGCATGACGCCGAGATCGAACAAGGTAAAGATGGTCTTGAAGAAGAGCGGCGAGGATGTTCTTGCAGTGCACAACCGGAACAGGATTTCGGCAACGGGACCATACCCGGCGGGCACGGACTTGTGGTTGACGCCTTTCCACGCAACATCGCGAAGTGCCGTCAGACGTGGCGAGTCCGGCGCAAGCGCATAGGGATTATATCCGGCGTTTTGGACTTCCCCTTCCCATATATATCGGTTCACATCGCTATTGGCCGGAAGCGGCAGGAGCGCGGCGCGAAAAGCAACGGCGAGGAGAAAGACGGCCCACAATGGTCCGCGTTTTGGCCACAAACGCCACACGCCGATCATGCCGACAAATGCCAGCCCGTAGAATGCGATAAAAAGTGTGGGATTCATGAGGGTCTGTCAGGCGCTCACCGATGCCGGGTTTCCCCTGGCACCTTGGCACGAGGACCCTTGCCCCGCAGTGCACGCATAGCAATGATCGTCCAGCGTGATCCGCCGTTGCCGCAAGGCGCGCAGGTCGAATTTCTCGATGTGATTCGGCGCGGCATGGTCCACCTTGAGGCCGAGCATCTGGTTGAAGTCGCAATCGTAAATTGCACCGTCCCACCCGATAGACAGCATGGTGCGGCACATCACATTCTCCGCGGCGCACAGATTGAATGCCCGCTCAAGCGTCGCCATGTATTCCTCATAGCCGCTCTTGGCGGAAAGATACTCCTTGAACCTGCCCACCGGGCTATTGGTAAGACAAAAGAGTTTATTAAAGGTGATCCTGTGAACCGTCGCCAGCTCGGCTTTGTATTCCTGTTCGAGTGCGGACTGCGGTCCGGGCAGAAACGATCCCATCGGATTGTGCACCAGGTCCAAAACCAGCCCGCTGCCCTCACGACCGTACCCACGGCCGTTGAGCATCCGAATGACGCTGACAACTTTGTCGAACACGCCCGTTCCGCGCTGGCGGTCGCATTTCTCCGCCTTCCAGTGCGGCAGCGACGCGGCCAGTTCCACCCTGTTGCGTACGTAAACATCCACAAAACATTCGTATTCCTTTTCGAGAAGGATAATCAGGTTGGAGCGCACAATCAGCCGCTTCCCGAGTTTGGCCGCGGCATCAATGAACCACCCAACGTGTGGGTTCATTTCCGGCGCGCCGCCGGTAATATCGATAGTGGTTATGGATGGCGCAGCCGCAACGGCCAGGCATTTTTCCAGCGTCGCGCGCCCCATCACCTCGGGCCGGGCCGGGCCAGCATCAACGTGGCAATGTTTGCACTGGAGATTGCAACGCCTCCCCACATTTATCTGCAAGGTGACAATGTCCTGGCTTAAAAGCGGGACCAGCGATGCTGCCCGCAATTTCTTTTCAAAAGGGGTAGTTTGTAGTTCCATCGCAGGCCGCGCTACATCTCATCCTTCCGGATGATTTTTCTCATTTGGGTGGCATGGGCCAATACTGCACCGGCAACCATTGATGCGCCCACATGCACCGCCTCCATCATTTCGTCACTCGTGAGCCCGAGAGAAAGGCACTTTGTGGTATAGGCGTCAATACAATATGGGCAATGCTCGGTATGGGCAACGGCAAGAGCGATTAGAGACTTTTCACGCTCTGTTAGCTTTCCCGCTGTGGTGGAGCAGCCATAGTAGTCGAAGAAGGCCTTTCCCTGGTCGCGCGCACATTCCCCGATGTTGGGGAAATCGGCCAAATCCGCACTTTCGTAGTACTGGTGAGCCATGAAAGATTCCTTTCCGTTTCGATCGGCACGTGATGCCGACTTGATGAAACAAGTTGGAGGATGCCTGAACTCATCGAGAGGTTTCTATTCCTGATAGCAACATCACCAGTGGTCGGTTAATGTGATGACCGGTTGCTCGACCTCAAGACGATTTGACAGAGAAAATGTCCGTACGCGCGTTAATGTTCTTCCAAGATTATGCTCAGCCCTAATGTTCCAATGTTTTAAGACGACCTATGGAAAAATACAATCCGTTATGCCGCCTTCCTGAATTAAAGATGGTTTAAACCAGAACGGACAGGTATCTTCAAGATTTCACGTTGTCCTCCTTCCTTGGCGAAGATATTATGTTCCAGTCACTTTCGGTCTTGGAACCCGGATCAGGATCCTACGGATCCGCTGAAGATCGTCTTCGGAAAAAAACCGTATTTTGCCTTTTCGCTTCGAAGCCCGATAAATCCTACCCTTATACCGATAGTACGTCGTCTGCCCGATCTGGAGACGCCTGCAAAGTTCTCCCACGGTGATGAGGCCCTGCTGATTGTATTGGTGAACGTAGTGCGCTTGTTTGGCGGTACGGTGCTTCCAGATGAAGTTGGGAATACCTATACTGTGGTATATACGACGATTTGGGATTACACGGCCACAGCCGCACTGGCAGGCATGCTTGCCCTGATTTTCCAGGAGCCACTTGTCAATGCGGGAAGCCTTGCCTGCAAAGACCGGAGAGGGATGGTGAACAGTATCGTTGGTTTATCCCCTCCGGAAGGCCGTTTCCATCATGGTAGATATGATCGGCAAAACTATGATTCTTATGCGTTGAGCGCGCTTCCAAACGCCCGTCGGTGTTTCTTTGTGATTTCGTGGTCCTCGCCAAGGCAGTGGAAAATTGCAATGCAGGATTTCCGGGCGCCATCGTTATCGAAAGCCCGGTCTTCAGACAGAACCAGGATCATTTTGTCAAGTGCGGAATCGTAATCCTGTTTTGCAAGAGAATCAATTGCATCAAGGTAAAGCGTTTTGACCGGAGCCTCTGGGAGCATCGCGGGATTCTTTCTTTTCTTTAAAAGCCCGGCGCATTGAAGCACCATTTCCGCTGTTTCGTACAACTCCGACCCCGCTGCTACGCCCCCACATAAGAATTCCGCGCGATCGGGATCCGTAAAAACGATCGCCCGTGCCAGCGCGATCCTTGCTGTTGTGTTTTCCGGCTCAGCCTCCAGGACATGTTCCAACGTGATCGCGGCATCCTGCGCCCGGCCACGTTTGAGCAGTTCGAAGGCCTCATCGATTTGGTTGTCAAATTCTCCCGGAAGAGCTTCCTTGAGCCACTGCAGTACGGCGGTTTCGGCCAACGAACCGATAAATCCATTTGCAACTGCACCGTCAATAAAGAGTTTTACGGCCGGAATGCTCGCTATGCTGTATCGGGTGGCAATGTCCTGATGTGTTTCGGTGTTGACTTTTGCCAATACCCATTTTCCGGCATTGCTGGCGGCAAGTTTTTCCAGAATTGGTCCGAGCACGCGGCATGGGCTGCACCATTCCGCCCAGAAATCCACAAGCACCGGAATTGTACGGCTTTTGTCCAGAACGTCGCGTTGAAAATCGGTGATTTCAAATTCCATACAGATCTTCGGTCTCTCCGCGATTATCAGCGCCGTCGTCGCCATTCTCGCCTATTTCATCCAGCGGCGAGAACGACAAGATACCTAACAGTCTTGATGTATTTATTCTTTTCCACATTCGATCGGCGGTAGACCGCTTAGCATCAGGATCAAAACTGCTCCACACCTTTTACCACCCAATTATTCGGACATAAACTGCCTTGACAGAACGAATATTTTTTGATCAAAACTCCGGCCGTCTGTCTGAATCCTGATGAAATAGCACCCGTTACGCGCGTTGAAGGGTACGCGGCCCGGTATCGCGACTTGCCGCCTGTCTGCGATTTTTCCCCGCCCGTCAAAAATCTCCATCCTTGCTGCCTTTGTCGATAAACCTTCGCCGCTTGCGGTAATAAACAGCGTTCCGCTCTTTAGGGTGCACAAAACCGATGGGTCGGAATGACGCACAGCAGGCGCATCGTTGGTCACCTTCGTTGTGCGCACGCAATCGCCGGTGAAATTGTACCGCGTGCCGCCGTCCACCATCTGGAAGTCGGTCACTTTAAGCTTGAAAAGGTCATGTGACGAAAGCAGGCCGCTCCACTTGGCAACGGTGAAACTGTCATTCTGTGCAGTAAGCGCAATGTTCCCGCCGTCTGCGAGAAACATGCCGTAGTGCTGCATGGCGTAGGCAACCGTACGCGCACCATTGTTCGGAAGCGAGTCCATGGGAAAATCCGCGCGCAACCGCAGGCGGGTGCCGTAGGGCGGCGCGGTGGCACCGCCGCTGGCGGCGCCGGTAGCGTGCGTGGCGGGGTGCACGTAGGTATTATTGCGGATCCTGGCGTTCGGGAGAATAAAACGGATCGCGTGATTTATCTGGCCTGCGCTTACCTCGTCGGCCGAAAAAAGCAAGGGTGCGATAGGCAACCCGGCCGCATCGGCGCTGGTGCACTGCTCACCCCTGCCTGAGGGATTATAAGGCTGGTTCATGTCCCATATCGCAAGACACCCGCCGTCGAATGTCTGGTTGACAATGTTCGCCCGCCACATTTCGTAAAGCGTCCTTGTCGGGGCATACCATACAATAAGATGGCAGTCGCCGTCACCGACACACTGGTATCCGGTTTCGCCTTCCAGCGCGCCGACCGCAGGCACCGGCATCTGCGCCAGATCGCAATCCGGAGTGTAGAAATCGCTGGTGGGCGTGAAAGTCAGGAAGGGTGTTGTCTGATCAGCCATGAGAACGTTGATGGAAAAATCAATCTGCATGTTCCCGGTGCCCCATCCGCCCATACCCTGGAGCCAGGTTATAACCGCAGACGATTGCGTATCGAGCGCGGCCGAAGAAATGTCCTGATACCATGGAGCGCCCTGCTGCGAGTAAAGAATTTGCTGGCCATGGACAACGGTGCCTGCAAGAACAAGGACGAGGACCAATTTTTTCGGATTCATAGCACTCCCCCCAAATAATGTTTATTCTATCAGTGTATCTGTGCCTACCTTATCTCTCTCTGCACATCGACAGCATTTCATTTTCGAAAAGATTAATTAAACTCGGTAATTATCATTTTAGAAATAGGAATGCAATTATTGTGCCTTGCTCTTTCTTTGCGGGACCCCAAATAGTGGTCTCAAAAAGTATCACGTTCCTTGAAGGTACCCATACTTCCTTTTTTCAAAAAGATTTTCCCATTTTGGGAAAGGTGTTTCCCCTTTTCCGGTGTTATGCTATGGGCGCGTGTGAGATGTTCGTGGCGCCTTTTGCCGTGTTTCAATCAGGTCAGCGTTATCGTTTCTTAATATTGGAAAACGATCATCAAAAAGCTTGCATTCTGATGCAGGAATACATAAAACCTGCAAGCGCCTTGTGCCGGCGCTCAGTCAGATATGGGTTGAACGTCAAGGACTTCCGTATTCCATTTTCGGAGTTACTGCAAAAAGAAAAACATGATAACCTTTTGTCGATAAAAGGAGAAATGCCGTCAATAAACTATGGCATACTTTTTGATGAACTCTTAAGGATAGCGGTTGGTCCCTTTCCCCTATGAGGTAAGGAATATCTATCGGGCAGAAGTGTGGATATCTCACACTGTTGTTATTCCTAGAAAAACGCAATTAAAAGGAGCTCAATAATGGCTTCTCAAGAACACATTGCCATACTTAAAGCCGGCGCCCAGAAATGGAATAAATGGAGAGAAGAGAACAAAGCTTATCAGGCCGATCTCGAAAATGCTCACCTTCGGGAAGTCAACCTTAAGGAAGTTAACCTTGCGGGAGCCAACCTTAGAAGAGCTAATCTTGGCGGAGCCAATTTTCGGGGAGCTTTCCTTCAGGGAGCCAACCTTGGGGAAGCCGACCTTGGGGGAGCAGACCTGCGCGCAGCCGACCTTCGCATGGTCAACCTTGAGGGAGTCAACCTTTGCGGAACCAACCTCGGAGGAGCGAATCTTGGCGGAGCCAATCTTCGGGGAGCCAACCTTTG
This sequence comes from uncultured Fibrobacterota bacterium, assembly GCA_963753345.1. GTDB lineage: Bacteria > Fibrobacterota > Chitinivibrionia > Chitinivibrionales > FEN-1185 > FEN-1185. The sequence continues at coordinate 12,925 of CAVWBU010000021.1, read as the reverse complement.
GAAAACCAACCTTCGGGAAGCCAACCTTTGGCGAGCCGATCTTCGGGGAGCGGACCTCGATGAAGTCAAATCATTTTACAAGGCAAAACTTGACACGGAGCTTTTGTCCCGCATAAAGGCCAAGTGGCCTGAAAAACTTGCAAGTGTGTGGGATGCCACTGCGAGGTATTGGATTCTCGACGAAGCTCTTCTTGAGCAGATCAAGAAACCCGATTGGTTTGGGTGGCTGGAGGAAGAAGGTCAAGGAAGGTTGGCGATAAGCAGGTTGAAGCCAAGCAGCAACCAATGATCTTGTCCGGACTTCGCCGCGAGCTTTTGGGTTGTCGATACTGCCGGTTTTGTTCATCTCGTACCAGGGGCGGCCGGAAACATTCTATTGTACTTTGGCGGGATTCGGCTTATTTATCGTTGCTCTACTCGTGACCATCCTTGTTGAGGTCCCTATTGTCAACCGGATCACGGCATGGACTGTTACAAAGCTGCCGGCTGATTGGCAACAGCTTCGCTATCAACGGGTGAGGTTCCATGTAGTCCGAATACTTACGGCCATTGCGGGCCTTGCCTTTCTCGTGACAGGGGCAATCTTCTAAATCCAGCATGAATCTCACCCACCTCCTCTCCGCCCCCACCCGTTCCGCCTGGCGCAAATGGCTCAAATCCCACTTTAAGACCGACAAGGACATTTGGCTGGTATATTACAAAAAGGAATCCCGCCGGCCCCGTATTTCCTACAACGATGCCGTTGAAGAGGCGCTCTGCTTCGGCTGGATAGACAGTACGGTAAAATCACTGGATAATGACCGCTATGCCCAACGGTTTTCCCCGCGTAACCCAAAAGCGGAGTACTCGCAAAGCAACAAAGTCAGACTGGCAAAACTCATAAGAGAAAAACGTGTTCATAAGGATGTGTTGAAAACCCTGGGGAATATCGGGGTCGGTAATGTGACGATACCGCCGGATATTCTGAGAGCCATCAAGGACAACAAGGCTGCATGGGCTAACTTCCATAAATATTCACAAACCTACAGGGACATCCGGATCGCGTTCATCAAAGGGGCGAGAAACCGTCCCAACCATTCGACAAGTTCCGGGCGAAGGCCGCCGCCCTTGTCTTCGAGCTCCACCAGCGAAAGCACCTCGGCAATCCGCGCGCGCCGCTTATCGGCCGGCATGCTCTCCCTCGGGCACGTCAAAGGACACGCCGTCAACAGCCGTCAGCTTCTTGAAGCGTTTTGTCAGTTTCTCTGTGCGAACGGCAACCATCGGTGAAAGCGCGATTCCTTTCAACCGCAATGAGTCATGATCATGGGAATTTAAAACCTTCAGGCGTCAACGAATATGAATCCGTCTTTAATTTCGACTTTATATGAATTCAGGTCTTTCGCGCCGCCGCTCATCAGCATCTTCATCATTCCCGACAAATCCTTGGAAACTTTTCCTGTTGTTACATCATACTGGGCGCCATGGACGGGACATATGATGATGTTTTTATCAAGCTTGCCCTTGGGAAGGTAGCCGAAGTGATGCGTGCAGATCGCATCAACCGCGTAAAAACGGCCGTCGACGTTGGCAATCAATATTTGCTTCTGATTTGCGGTAATTCCTTTCATCGTCCCGGGGGCCATGTCCGACGTTGCGCATACCTTTTCCATCGTCTCCTCCTTTGTGAAGATTTGCAATTGTTGATGAACCAAAGCGTTCGGTTACACGAGGGCGAGCGGAAACGCGCTGAATATCATGCACGTGCACCGTTCGTGGCGACTCTGACTTTGCACCGTCTGCTGAACCATAAACAGCAAACTTCGGACTTTTCAGTTATCAAGCAAGGGCATTGCATTCGGGAAATTACAGGCACCGCCGCCAATTACATCACTCCACTTTGACAAATGATCTCCATTCCTCTTGGGATCATCCCCATCACTTTTTCTTAATCTTTAGAAGCGGCTTTCTGAACTCCAAACTACCTCGCTTCTGCCATTGCCTCCACGTGCTCCAGCAATCTTTCTCTCTCTTCAAAAGTCATGGCCTCCAAGAAGCCCGGATGCCGGATTTGCACATGATCCAGAAGCACTCTCTCCGCTTCTTCGATGCTCCTTGCTTCCGCGATGAAATTGCACGTCCGCGTTCCAATGTCGCTACAGTGCAAGGCTTTCATATACGCCCCCCTTCATCTTTATAAGAATTTCGGCTTCCCTCCCCCCTATGTTGTTTGCAATGCCGACGGCCAGCCTAATCGCGAGTGCTGCGTCATTTTGATTCGTCAACACAAAACTACAGGTGAAATCCCATCCAGGTTAGCACAGCCGGTCATTTTCATTGCTTTTGCAAGATCATCCCCAAGATACTTCATCTGGGTGCCTACGCCCCCCGCACCCGCTCCTATGGCAGCGCGCACAACGTCGCGGCCCACGAGCACGGCCTTCGCTCCCGAGGCAAGCATCTTGAGCACATCGTACCCTGTGCGAATTCCTCCGTCCGCCATGACCAGGGTCTTGCTGCCGACGGCCTTTGCTACCGAAGGCAAAACTTCCACGGTCCCGGGCGTGTGATCGAGTACCCGACCTCCATGGTTGGAAACGACGATGGCGGCTGCGCCGGCGTCAACGGCCGCCTCGGCGTCTTCCACCGACATGACTCCTTTGATAATCACCGGCAATACGGTTGAGGAAACAAGTTCTTTAAGTTCATGCACGCTTTTTCGGAACACCGGCTGTTTATGCCGCGCCATCGCAACCGAACCGCAGCCGTCGATATCGATCCCGACCGCCGCGCACCCAGCCCGTTCGGCTTTCTTGAAAAAGGAGATTATCGTCGCCTGCTCGCGCGGCTTGACAATCTGGACCCCCCACCCGCCCGCCTCGGCAATGGCATTGATGCCGTAGGGGTTTTCGAGGGAGTAATTGAATGAGTCACCGCGCCATCCCATGGTGCCGGCATTTTTGCAGCCGGTCACGAAGGACCGGCAAAGTTCAGGCTCGGGAATCACCGTATCCCCGCCGAAACTGTTGTTGCCGCTTACGCTGGCCGCCATGATGGGCATGGAAAGTTTTCGGCCGAAAAATTCGAACCGCGTGTCCGGTTGAAAATCCGGGCCGATAAGTCTTGCTTTGAGACGAATAGCGTCGAGAGCTTTAATATTGTTGGCAAACGAGGCGCCGCTGCCTATTCCCCCGATGCCGATGGCCGAACCGTAGCTGTGTCCCTGGCACAACCGGACGTCCTGGCCGTCGCATATCCGGTACACGCCGCAGATGCCCTTGAGCTTGACCTTTGCGGCTTCGCGGATTTCTTCCAGAGAGAGCGATTCGTTTGGCATGATTGATTGTCCTTTGAAACGGGTCATTTTGATATGATCGGCCAAAGACAACTCACCCTACGCCGAAGGGAGGGGTGAGTTATCGTTTATCAACCGACATAAACTCCCGCAGTTGCGGGCCCGTGTACAGGCATTCCGGACGGAACAGGCGGTTGTCTTTACGCTGTTCGAGAATGTGGGCAAGCCATCCGGCCGACCTCGCCATGGCGAAAATCGGCGAGAACAGCTGCTGGGGGATCCCGAGCAGCGAATAGACCGACCCCGAGAAAAAATCCACGTTGGGGTACAGAGGTTTGCCCTTCTGGTCCATGCGGGCCCGGAAGCTCTTCTCGAGCTTCGTCAGAATCGAAAGGTTCCTCGAATCACCCTTCTTTTCGCTTAGTTCCCGTAAAAATTTCTCCATGACGAACGACCGGGGGTCTTTTACCTTGTATTCCCGGTGGCCCATACCCATGATCTTCTTCTTTTCGGAAAGCGCCTTGTCCAGCCAGGTGTCTACGTTGTAAACGTTGCCGATTTCGGCCAGCATGTCCATCACCTGCTCGTTGGCCCCGCCGTGCAGGGGACCGCGCAGAGCGCCGATGGCAGCCGAAATGCTGAATAGCAGGTGGAAAGGCTCGACGCGACTACGCGTGCGGTAAAGGTCGAGGTGTTGAACCCGTGTTCAGCGTGAAGTATAAGGCATTTGTCCATGATGTCCGCTTCATAGGACAACGGCTCCTCACCACGGAGCATGTAGAGAAAATTCGCGCCGTGGGAAAGGTCGTCGCGGGGCATAACGTACGATTTGCCCTCCTTGAACCGTTGATACGCGGCAATCACCGTTGCCAACTGGGCAACTTGGTGGAGCGTCTGGCGGCAGTTGCAGGTCGCTGAATGCCTGATTTTGTGCACAACATAGCCGCTCAGATACGACATCACCGACTGCAGCAGCTCCATGGGGTCGCCCGACTGGGGGAAATTTCGGATCATGTCCTGGATCGGCGTGGCGATGTGCCTGCCGGACCTGAAGTTTCGGGTGAATTCGTCAAGCTCGACCGCCGAGGGCAATTGTTCGAACAACAGTAAATAGACCGTTTCTTCATAGGACGAGTACTCGACGAGGTCCTCGATGGAATATCCCCGGTACATAAGCTTCCCGTTCTGTCCGTCAACCTGGCAGATCGTGGTTTCCCCAGCAACAACGCCTTCCAGACCCTTGGAATAGGTGATCGCGGCCATACTACCTTCCTTTATCAATGAGGTTCATTCATTTGTTGAATAGCACAGCCCGCGCATTCCCCGCGACTTGGCGCGGGGTTAGCGGGCGAATATTTGTTATTCTATTTCCTTAGCTATGGAAGAATCCCCGCCACTTGGGGCGGGGTTCTTCAATACTGTGCGGCGGCGCAATAGCCGGTCGGGCCCGTCCCGATGTTGTACTGCGACCATTCACTCATCACAGCATCCAATTTTACGTGCGTTGTTTATGGGAATGGAGGAGAGCACGCTTGGCTCGCTGCCTGTGGCGACAATAACGGCACGGTTCGCCCGCACTTTGCTTTTGGTCCCCGAGAAATCAATTTCGATTTCACCGGGATTTGCGGCAAAGCGCGCCGTTCCCTGCCGTATATCAATGTGGTTCTGGCGAAGCAATGTTTCAATGCCACTTGTAAACGTGGCAACGACCCGGTCCTTCCGTTGCATCATGATGCCAAGGTCCAGTGAGACGTTTTCGACCTTGATGCCGTGCTGCGCAAGCCCGTTTTTCACCACAACAAAATGCTCGCTCGAATCGAGAAGCGCCTTTGACGGAATGCACCCGACGTTGAGGCAGGTTCCACCCATGGCTGTGCGTTTATCAACCACTACGACGGAAAAACCGAGCTGTGCCAGCCTTATGGCGGCGCAGTATCCGGCAGGCCCTGCGCCTATGATGACAACGTCATACAGCGTTCGGTCGCTCATCGTTTCGTCCTACATTTCCAGGAGCAATGTGTCCGGTTCTTCGATGAACTCTCTCACCTTCACCAGGAATCCTATCGCGTCCCTTCCGTCAACGATCCGGTGATCGTAGGTGAGCGCGACATACATCATCGGTCTGATGACCACGGCATCATTGACGACCACGGGCCGTTTCTTGATGGCGTGCATGCCAAGGATCGCGGACTGCGGATATGCCGGGACCGGTGTTGACATCAGCGACCCGAACACTCCGCCGTTGGTGATGGTGAACGTCCCGCCGAGCAGTTCGTCGGGGGTCAGAAGCTTGTCGCGCGCGCGTTTCGCAAGATCGGCGATCGCGCTTTCGATGTCGGCGAAGGTGAGCGCATCCGCATTGCGGACAATGGGCACCACCAGCCCCCGGTCAAGCGAGATGGCGACGCCTATATTGTAGAAATTATTGTAGACGATTTCATCGCCTTCCACCTGTGCATTGAGCTCGCGGTGGGACGCGAGCGCCTTGCAGCAGGCCTTGACAAAAAAGGACATGTATCCGATCTTGATGCCGTGCTCCTTCTCGAACGACTCATTGTAATGCGCCCGTATCTCCACGACCTTGCTCATATCGATCTCGTTGTAGGTGGTGACATGCACCGACTGCTGCCGCGCCTGGACGAGACGTTCGGCCGTCCGCTTGCGAAGCAGTGTCATCTTGACGCGGGTTTGAGGTGCTCCTGCGGAAGAACCGGGCTGGGCCGGCTGAGTGGGAATTTCAGCAGCGCTCTCGGCGGCGCTCGTCATCGGCTGCGCGACCGGCGCCAACTGTTGTTCGGCCGCGGCGAGTGCGTCGGCCTTGGTAATCCGCCCGCCCTTGCCGCTGGCCTTCATTGAGCCCGGTTCCAAATTATTCTCCGCGGCAATTCTCCGCACCGCAGGGGAAAGCAACACGGGTTGGGCCGCAACAGGCTCGACAGCCGCAGGGGGCTGTGCCGGCCCGGCGGACGAGGGACCGGATTCCTTGCTGTCAACGGTTGCCACGGTCTGGCCGATCGTCACTTCGGTTTCTTTTTGGACGAGGATTTCCAGGGTGCCTGCGGACGTGGATGGAACCACCACGGTTGCCTTGTCCGTTTCCAATTCGAACAGCGGCTCTCCCTCTTCGACCGTGTCCCCGGTCTTCTTGAGCCATTCGACGATAATGCCCTTGCTCACCGACTCCCCCATTTCAGGGACAACTATGTTTTTTTTCATCCGCTACTCCTTGAGAAAAGCGCTTTCCACGACGCGCTGCTGCTCTTCGCGATGGTTCTTGAGCCTTCCGGTTGCCGCGCTGGCCGATTCGGGCCTTCCCCGATACAGAAGATTGACTTCGGGAAAATGCGTTGCAAAACAATCGCAGATATAGCGCCATGCGCCGTAGTTTTTATGTTCTTCCTGCACCCACACTATCTCCTTCTTCATGCGATTCCTGTCAAGAACGGCCTTCATCTTTTTTGAAGGGAACGGGTAGAGCTGTTCCAGCCTGAGTATTGCCGTATCGTTTTGTGCACGTTTTTCCCGATGGGCAATCAGGTCGTAATAGATCTTCCCCGAACACAGGAGCACCCGGTCGACCGTCTCGGTTTTCCAGGGATCGTCGAGCACCTCTTCAAAGTTCCCTTTTGCCAAATCCGACAAATAGGAAACCACCAGCGGATGGCGCAGAAGGCTCTTAGGCGACATAATCACGAGCGGTTTTCGTAGACCGCCCAGGACCTGCCTGCGCAGCAAATGGAAATATTGCGCGGGCGTGGTTGCGTTGCACACCGTCATGTTGTCCTGGGCGCACAGTTGCAGAAACCGCTCCAGATGGCCGTTCGAATGATCGGGGCCCTGGCCTTCGCTCCCGTGCGGCAGAAGCAGCACCAGCCCGCTGTTTTGCTGCCACTTTCTTTCCGCGCAACAGAGGTAATTGTCGATAACGACCTGGGCTCCGTTGGCGAAATCGCCGAATTGCGCTTCCCAGATCGTGAGCGTCGCCTCATCCACAAGGGAATATCCGTATTCGAAACCCAGTACGGAAAATTCGGACAGCGGGCTGTCGAACACCCGGAGGGGCGCCTGTCCCCCGCGGAGGGCGTTAAGCGGCGTATAGGGGACGGGCGTCGGGCTTTCGATGTCCCACCATGTCAAGTGACGCTGTGCAAACGTTCCCCGTTCGCTGTCCTGGCCGCTCAGCCGCACGGGAATGCCCGCGACAAGGAGCGACCCGAATGCCAGCGATTCCGCCAGCGACCAATCCACCAGATTTTTTTCGGCAAGCATCTGCGCCTTGCTGGAGACGATCTGCAGGAGCTTTGGATTAATACGGAAACCCGCGGGCACGGTCGTTATTCCTGCGGCTATGGCGCGCAATGTTGCTTCGGCAACGCCGGTTTGCACGGCTGCTTCTTCCCGTGGGACCGGATTCCCCGCCGCCGGCCCCATCGGGGTCCCGTTGCCGTTTTCGAGTCGCGCTTTGTCAAGTGAGGCTTTCAGCCGCGCGTGATGCTCCTGCCGCACCTGCTGCTGGTCCTGCTTGCTCATGATTCCCTGCTGGTCGCAGCTGTCGCCGTAGAGCGTCGCGATGCTTGCATGGGCAGCGATGAGTTGGTACATGCGTGGATGCGTGAAGGCGGGCTCGTCGCCCTCGTTGTGGCCGTGGCGGCGGTAGCAAAAAATGTCGATGACGCAATCCCGCCCGAAGGTTTGCCTGAACCGAAGCGCGAGGTCGACGACATAAACGATTGACTCGGGATTGTCGCCGTTGACATGGAAGATAGGAATAGGCAGCATTTTGGCGACATCGGTGGGAAAGAACGTCGACCGTGCGCTGCGCGACGGCGTGGTGAAACCGATCTGGTTGTTGATGACGATGTGGATCGTTCCTCCGGTGGAATAGCCTGACAAATGCGACAGGTTGAACGTTTCGGCAACGACCCCCTGTCCGGAAATTGCCGCGTCGCCGTGAATGAGCACGGGGATGACGCGTTTGCGGTCCGAGTCGCCCTTCTTGTCCTGCCTGGCCCTGGCGATTCCCTGAACCACGGGGTCAACCGATTCAAGGTGGCTCGGATTCGAAGCAAGCGAAATATGCACCGAACTGCCGTCGTCGTTGACATGGACGGTATCGTAGCCGATGTGGTATTTCACGTCGCCCGCGCCGCCGTACATGCCGGGATGGAAATTCTCGTCGAAGCGGGAGAAGAGTTCCTCGGCGGACATATTGAGGATGGTGGTGAGAATGGAAAGCCTGCCGCGGTGCGTCGCGCCGAGAACAATGTCCTCGATCCCCTGGCGCGCCGCAGAGTCGACCAGAAAATGGAGTGCGGGAACGAGCGCCTCCGATCCTTCGAGCGAAAAGCGCCTCTGGCCCAGGAAAAACGTATCGAGGAAGTGTTCGAGTTCCTCGGTCCGAATCAGATCGTCCAAGATCGTGCGCCGCTGTTCGGGCGTGATAGTGGGATGGTTATGGGTCGACTCCATGGCGTTGATGAGCCAGCGCCGGATGTTCTTGTTCTGAATATGGAGAAACTCGGCGCCGATTGACGAACAGTAGGTGGTGCGAAACGCCTCGATGAGGGTCCGTAGCGGCGCGGTCGACGGCTGCATGGACCTTCCGGCGAAAAACACCAGGTCGAGATCGTCGGCCGGGATGCCGAATTCCTCTAATGTCAAGCGTTCGTATTCCTGATGGTCTTCGTAGGGAAGGTAGCTGTGGTCGGGCGAATAATCGCCGAGAGGATTGAGGCGGGCATACAAATATCCCACGTCGCGGTACGCCCAGAGCAGCCGGTCGACGCGACTTTGTTCGAGAAGCTGAAACGGCTGGGGTTTGTCGCCGGATACGGCTGCTCCGGACGGCATTTCGACAATCGGTTTCGGCCCGACGGTTGTCTCGTCGAAATATGCACGCCATGCCTCGTCGACGCTTTGAGGGTCTTTTTGCCACCGGGCGTAGAGTTCCTCTACATAGTCGATGTTGTCCAACGTTTCCTGCCTTCCGTAATGTTTCCCAGCGCTTCCGGGACAAGGTCCGGCCTGTCAACGACAACGACCCCGGCATTCTTGAGTGCTTCAATCTTTCCTGCGGCCCCGCCCATGCCTCCGGACACGATTGCTCCGGCGTGTCCCATGCGTTTGTCCGGCGGCGCCGTTTGGCCCGCGACAAACGCGACAACGGGCTTCTTCATGCGGTCCCGGATATATTCCGCTGCTTTTTCCTCGTCGTCGCCGCCGATTTCGCCGACCAGCACGATCGCCTGGGTCTGGCTGTCCGCCTCGAACAGCTCCAGCAGTTCAACGAACCCCGTGCCTTTTACCGGGTCGCCGCCGATTCCGACACACGTCGACTGTCCCAATCCGGCTCTTGTCAACAGCCAAACAATTTCGTAGGTGAGCGTGCCGGAGCGTGAAATCACCCCAATCGCGCCTTTACGATGGATAGAGCCGGGCATGATCCCGACTTTGCTTTTTCCCGGCGAAATCAGGCCCGGACAATTGGGGCCGATCAAGAGGATACCCTTTGCGTTGACGTAATGATAAATTTCGACCATCTCCAGCGCCGGGATCCCTTCGGTGATGCATACGATAAGAGGAATGCGGCTGTCGGCCGCTTCCCGGATCGCGGACGATGCGTTTCGCGCAGGCACAAAGACAATCGAACAATTCGCGTTTGTCGCTTTTTTGGCTTCTTCCACTGTATTATACACGGGCAACGATTCGACCTTCGTGCCGCCTTTGCCCGGAGTGACGCCGCCGACGACCGCGGTACCGTCGCGCAGCATCGCAGTGGCATGGAACGATCCGTCGCGTCCGGTAATGCCCTGGACAATCACCCGTGTGTCTTTGCCGATAAGAATGCTCATGACGCCGCCCTCGCAAGCGCGACGGCGCTTTGTACCGCGTCCGCCATTTCGGATTGGGCGGTTATTCCCGCCTCGGCAAGCATCGCCCGCCCTTGCTCTTCGCTGGTGCCGGTAAGACGGACCACCATGGGCTTGGTTACGCCAAGTTCCTGCCGCGCAAGGATGATGCCGCGGGCGATGTCGTCGCAACGGGTGATGCCGCCGAAAATATTGACAAGAACAACTTTGATGTTCTTGTTCGACAGAAGAATCTTGAACGCGTTAACGACCTTTTGGGGGTTCGAGCTGCCGCCTACATCGAGGAAGTTTGCGGGCCTTCCCCCGAATATCGTTATCAGGTCCATGGTCGCCATGGCAAGCCCTGCGCCGTTCACCATGCAGCCGATGTCGCCGTCAAGTTCCACAAAGCTCAGACCCGCGGCCGCGGCAGCCAGCTCGTCGCGGCCGTACTCTTCATCATTGCGGAGAGCCGCCATTTCCGGGTGTTTGTACAGAGCGTTGTCGTCGAGAACCATCTTGGCGTCGGCGGCGATCAGCCTGTTATCTTTTGTCAATACATAAGGGTTGATCTCGACAAGAGAACAGTCTTTTTCGTTGAACAGGCGATTCATCGAGACGACTGCCTCCCCCGCCTGATCGGCGACAACAGCATCACCAAAAACGTTTACCAGCGCCTCCGTCACCTGGAATCTTTGTGTTTGTGAATAGAGCGGAAGCGGAAAGCTCACGATTTTTTCCGGCATCCTCCGTGCGGCGAGCTCGATATCCATGCCGCCTTCCGCACTCAGGATGCACCGAACGCACCGGGCCCCTCTGTCAATCGTAAGGCCGATGTAGTATTCCTGTTTGACCTGCAGCGCCTCAACGACGAGCACTTTTTTCACCGCGGCCCCGCCCATGCGCATTGACAATACGGCACGCGCCGCTTTGCCGGCATCCTCGGGAGAAGCAGCGAACGTTATCCCGCCTGCCTTGCCTCGGCCGCCCGAAAGCACCTGCGCCTTGACGAACACGGACCCGCCTATTTCCCGTGCCGCGCCAACGGCCTCATTTTCGGAGAATGCGACGATTCCCCTGGGAATCGTGCAGCCATAGCGCGCGAGCAGGTCACGCGCCTGGAATTCATACAGTTTGATGTTTGTTCTCCTTGTGGACCGTAATGGACCGCTTTATCTCGTTAATGCTCTTGGTCACCTTGATAGTGCGGGGACATGCCTTGGTGCAGTCAAAATGGTTTTCACACGCCCAGACCCCGTTCGGCATGTCGAGCTCGGCGACCCTCCCGCGGATCCCAATGTCGCGGCTGTCAAATACAAACCGTGCCGCCTGCAGCACAGCGGCAGGCCCGATAAACTGCGGGTTCTTGCCCGCGACAACCGGGCACGACGAATAACAGGCGCCGCACAAGATACACTTGGTCGGATCATCATAACGCATCCGCTGCTGCGGCATCTGGAGTTGTTCCTTGGGCCGCTGCGGCGCGGCGGGAATAAGGAACGGTTTGACGGAACGGTACTTTTCGAAAAACGCATTTTGATCGACCATCAGGTCGCGCTGGACCGGCATTGACCGCAGCGGTTGGAGCACGACGACATCGCCATCGCCTGCAATGTCCTTTACAATCGTCTTGCACGCGAGGCGTTCCGTGCCGTTGACGCGCATGGCGTCCGACCCGCAGATCCCATGGGCGCAGCTTTTTCGGACCGCAAGAGTGGCATCGACATGCTGCTTGACATACAGGATCGCGTCGAGGAGCCGGCCGGTCGGTTCGACGTCCACCGGATATTCCTGGAAGTGGGGCGTGGAATCGGTTTCGGGATTATAACGTTGTATGCGAAGGATGATCTTCATTATATATCCGTCCTAATATGTCCGCGCCTTGGGTGCAAAATGCGACCTGTCAACCGCCTTGGAGCCGAGCGTTACCGTTGTGCCGTCGAGCCATGCGAGCGTATGCTCCAAAAACCGCACGTCATCGCGGTCCGGATAATCCTCACGTGCGTGTCCGCCCCTGCTCTCGGCGCGATTGAGCGCGCAAACCGCGGTGACCAGCGACAGGTCGAGAAGATTTTCAAGCTCCAGGGCCTCAAGCGGCTCGGTATTGAACTTCGAGCTTGCGTCCGAAACGCGGATCTCCGAAAAGAGCCCGCGGAGCGCAATGAGCTCGGCCACCGCTTCATCCATGAGCGTGCCCGTGCGATAGATGCCGACCTTGTCCATCATGGTGCTGCGCATCCGGTCCCGCACGGCTGCAGCGCTTTCCTTTCCGGAACCTCCGGTATACAGTTTCGATAGGTGTGCACGGGCGCTGTCTGCCGCATCGGCGCGCAGAACCGGCATATCGCTGTGTTTGACAAAGTCCGCCATGTGCTTCCCGGCACGGCGGCCAAATACTACAAGGTCAACGAGACTGTTGGTACCGAGCCGGTTGGCGCCGTGCACGGACACGCACGCGCATTCGCCCGCGGCATACAGGCCCTCGTACACGGTATTGTCGGCACTGGCCAAAACGCGGCCGTCGACGTCGGTGGGGATTCCTCCCATGGCATAATGCGCCGTGGGCTGGACCGGAATGGGCGAAACCGCCGGGTCCACGCCCAGGTAGGTCCGGCAGAAATCCGCAATGTCCGGCAGTTTTGCGTCGACCACCGATTTCCCGAGGCGCGTTGCGTCAAGATTGACAAAATCCTCCGGCCCGCCGGTGCCTAAAATCCCGTTCCCGTTCCGGAGTTCGGTAACGATGGCGCGGGCGATCATGTCGCGCGGGGCGAGATCGAGGAGTTTCGGCGCGTACCGCTCC